>CAWJXP010000001.1:0-12752 GCA_963846725.1 uncultured delta proteobacterium
CCGGACCTAGGGGAGAAATCGTTCGACTCAGAAGGTTTCTTCCGTACCGGCGATCTATTCCAAGTAAAGGGTGACCGTTATCTTAAATTCTTTGACCGGGCCAAGGACATAATAATCAGGGGCGGCTTTAACGTCAGCGCTCTGGACGTTGAGAACGCGCTTCTTGCCCATCCTGCGATCCAGGACGTTGCCGCAGTGGGTATGAGCGATCCGGATCTGGGGGAACGAACCTGCGTATACGCTGTGCCGAAAGAGGGGCAAGACCTCGCCCTGGAAAGCCTGGTTAGCTTTTTGAAAGAAGCGGGGATGGCGGTTTACAAGCTCCCTGAACGCCTGGAAGTTGTACAGGCGATCCCGAGAAATTCAGTGGGCAAGATTTTAAAGGCAGAATTAAGGAAGGACATCGCTGCAAAGGTCAAGGCAGAAAGCTAGTTCGTAATGCGATTGCGCAGTCAGATGTTCAGACTGAGCTATGATGGCCGAAATATGGACATTGGATCTGTGGGGTGGACAGTGGGACCTATTCCGTTAAAACAGGAATTCCCCACGGATCTACCCCGTATATAGGGTAGGCCTAACGCTCATTTTTCAGAAAGATATGCTTTCATGAGCCTGCCAACTGAAATAGTTAAAACCTTGGTCGAGAAAAAGTCGGCTTCCTGGAACGGATGAGACTCCAGGTTCTGGAGTGGCAATGTAAAATTATTTGCGCCTTTGAAAGGGAATGAAAATCACATCGGTGGTGTATACGCCGGGGCAATATTTACGTTAGCCGAGATTCCCGGTGGCGCATTGTTTTACACCAGTTTCGATGAAACTAAATTTTACCCTGTTGTGAAAGAAATGACGATCCAGTTTTTGAAGCCCGCAAACACGGATTTGTCTATTGAAATATCACTTTCAGAAGAGGAAATTGGGCGTATCGCAGTCGAAGCGGTAGAGAAGGGAAAGAGCGAGTTTATACTTACCGGCGAGGTCAAGGATTTTGATGGCCAGGTTGTGGCTCTCAGTAGAGGGGTCTACCAAATACGATCTATAGCGACATTGCCGAAAGGTTGTCCCAAGACAGCAACCTGACCGTGGATGATATATAGCTTTGTCGGCGTGATCGAAATTATAAAGATCGCAGTTTTGTCATTAAAAAAGGAGTTCTAAAGGCTATGTCCCAAGCGCTATCCGGACTTAAGGTTCTTGATTTGACCATGAATTTGCCTGGACCTTATATGACATGGCTCTTGGCGCTTTTAGGCGCTGATGTGGTCAAGATTGAAAATCCATCCGGGGGAGATTACGCTAGAGCCCTTATGGGCGATGGACAAAGTTCTCCTTTTTTTGAGGCGGTAAACAGAAACAAGAAAAGCGTGGCTCTGAATCTGAAACACCCCGAGGGTAAGAGACTTTTCTGAAACTTCTGAATAACTATGATGTGCTTGTGGAAGGATTTAGACCAGAAACAATGGAACGACTGGACCTGGGTTTTGATGTTCTATCCGCTATCAATCCCCGGCTTATTTATGTTTCAATTAGTGGTTATGGGCAGTCAGGGCCAAACAAAATGAGAGCTGGTCACGACCTTAATTATCTGGCGCTCGCTGGAATAATAGGTATGACAGGCGCACGAAATGGAGACCTCGCAATGCCAGGGGTCCAGATCGCTGACTTGGCTGGCGGCAGTCTCATGGCTTTGACTGGATTACTTGCCGCCGTAATCCAGCGAGAACGGACAGGAAAAGGCCAATTCGTGGATGTCTCCATGTATGACGGGGCGTTCTCGATGGCCACTATGGTTTTCGCTGGCGTCGAAGCCGGCATGGAGTTTCCTGAACCGGGCAAGATGATGCTGAACGGCCGTTTTCCCTGCTACGGCCTTTACAAGACGTCAGACGGCCGTTACATGTCACTGGGAGCGTTGGAGTCCAAGTTCTGGAAAAATTTCTGCATGGCTGTCGGCAGGGAAGATTTGCTTGGCGCTCAATTCGGGGGTCCAGAAGTTGTAACTGAACTTACCAGACTGTTCGCTTCAAAGACACGAGATGAATGGACCGAGTTTATGGATACTACCGATGCGTGCTGCGAACCGGTTTTGAATCTTAACGAAGCAGCGGATTCTCCTCTGACACAGGCGAGATCAATGGTAAACCGCGATCCTGAAGGCAAGAGATCCCTGGGATTCCCGTTGAAGCTCTCTGAAAGCGAGCCACCTGCAGATGAACCCGCTCCAGCGCTCGGTCAGCATACCAAAGAGATCCTTGCCGGGCTTGGAATCACTGAAAAAGAACTCCAATCTCTTGCGGGTGAAGGGGCAATATAGGTTTCTCTGGATGCAAGTTTCAGGATAGATCTTGAAATTTCAAGCCTCACAAAGCTGAAGGGTTGTAAGAACGGAATCACGCCAATGAAAAAACCAATTTATTTGGACTACAACGCTACCACTCCACATGACCCTGAAGTGATAAAGGCCATGACGCCATTCTTGACAAATCACTTCGGCAATCCCTCCAGTTCCCATTGGTACGGGATGCAGACAAGAAGAGCTGTTGAGAAAGCGCGTGAGCAAGTGGCGTCTCTGCTCAAATGCGATCCCGATGAGATTGTCTTTACCAGCGGGGGGACGGAATCAAACAATTACGCGATTAAAGGTTTTGCGTTCAGTCATCAGGATAAGGGAAATCATATAATAACTTCTCAGATTGAACATCCTGCGGTTATTGAAGTTTGTAGGTTTTTGGAAGCTCATGATTTTGACGTCACTTATTTGCCGGTTGATTCGCTCGGCATGGTAAACATTTCAGATCTTGAGAAGGCTATAACTGCTTCAACCACTCTGATTACTATTATGCACGCAAACAACGAAGTCGGGACAATCCAACCAATCGAACAGATTTCAAAGATCGCAAGAGAGCGTGGAGTTGTGTTTCATACGGACGCAGCCCAATCAACAGGCAAAATTTCCGTCGACGTCAACAAACTGGGGGTCGATCTCCTTTCCATCGCCGGGCACAAACTCTATGCGCCTAAAGGAGTTGGAGCGCTTTATATCCGAACGGGAACCCACCTAGAAAAATTCATGCACGGAGCTGGCCATGAAAGGGGAAATCGTGCAGGGACCGAAAACGTTATGGAAATAGTGGGGCTTGGAAAAGCGTGCGAGATTGCGTCCAGGGATTTAAAACGGAATGTCAACCATATGCGAGAGATGCGGGATAAGCTCTTTTCGGGGCTAATGGAAACGTCTGGGCACATTCAGCTCAACGGCCATCCAGAGAAGAGATTGCCTAACACCCTCAATGTAAGTTTCAAGGGAGTCAACGCAGGCGAACTCCTTGCCGAAATTAGCGGAACGGTGGCGGCTTCCGCAGGTTCGGCCTGCCATTCTTGCGATCAAATAATTATTTCTCCAGTGCTTGACGCAATGAGAGTAGCGCCGGAATGGGCAATGGGAACAATTAGGTTTTCAGTGGGAAAGTTTACTACGGCAGACGAGATTCATGATGCGACACAAATTGTTTCAGCCGGTCTCCTCAAAATTCGAAATGACTCAAAAGGAGCCAAGCGGCAAGAATAATTTGCCTTTGTCTTTACTTCTAGCTTATCGAGGAACGACCACGGGGACCAATTGTGGACAAGATTTGCATTTCCAAGGGAGTCCACCCGTAATGATCCCCATCAAGTTGCACAGGAGCGGCATGCTCAGCTTCTATCCTTACATGCGTTCCCGTAAGATTCATCACCTCTGGTAATCGTGAAATGCTTCTAGTGAGACCGCCGACAAAATATTTGAATAGAGATGGTCTGGTACCATCAGGAAATACTCTTATGTGAAAAAGACCTGAGTCAAGTCGCGCATCATCGGCAAAGACAAAAATGCCTCCGTAGCAGCGAAGCTTCAGGTACCATCACCATTTGTCCAATCACGGGCTCGGCGTCATCGACAAACACTTTAAGGTTGTTTGGCCAATAGGCGAAAAATGACTTGATGATAGGCCGTATATATCCGAGATAGCCCATCTTGTGGCTGCGAGTTTCCTTAACGTGTTGGGCGACAAAAGAGTCAAATCCGACACTTGCGACCATTAGGAACCTTCTGCCTGAAGCAACGCCCATGTCAATTCGGGAAATGCCGCCCGTTTCCAATAGGCGAGCGACACCTGAAGCGGTCTTGGGAATCCCAAGTTCTTTTGCAAGCATGTTGGCTGTGCCGCAACCCATGTGAAGGATCGGAACCTTGGATGGGTCTTTTAGTCCATTCAGGGCCTCATTAACTGAGCCATCTCCGCCTACAATGACGATCCGTTCAATATCAGGGGTTATGGAAGAAGCCCGTTCCAGTGCGTCTCCAGGTTTCCGTGACAGAAAAACTTCCACCTTGTGCCCGTTATGTCGCAGGATTTTTGCCAGTCGGTTTGCCCTTTGTTTTGCCTTTCCGGCTCCGGCTGCTGGATTGCCTATTATTAGGACATTCATGACTGGCTCCCTGTCGTGATTTTATACATGAAAGAGAGCTAAAAAACACCAACAGTTCGCCGCAGTTCTGAACATCAATCCTAAAGCCAGAAGTCGGGCAGAGTTGTAAAGGGGACGTAAATCTGACAAAATGTCCATATTCGATAGGCCTTGATGATTTATTCCGGAATTCAACGCTATATATTGCGATCTTATCAGATTCTTCGGCACGGTCTTTAGGAGCTTTCCGTCATGAGACGGATGATTACCCTGCTGGTTTCCGTAACAATAGTCATAGCAAGCGCTACGCTGGCAGCGTTTCTGTTTTTCCTACCGGAGTCAGACGCCGTCCGTCGTTATGCGGAAAAGCGGTTCAGCGACACCACGGGTTTGAATTTCACAATTAAATCATCGCGGATATCCTATTCGTTTCCTTTAAGTGTTGCCATCCGCCTAGGTCAAGTGGAAGCGACTGATGGGGATGAAAATGCGATATTTGCCGCTGAATCAATTGCGCTTTCCACATCTTTAGCACGGATACTGACACAAGATTTTCTCATTAATGACGTGGTCGTTGACTCTTTCCAGACATGGCTATCTATGGAAAGAGATGAGACCCTGAAGATACCAATTCTTGATGTTTTTAAAAATTTACACGATTCTCCCGTCAAAGACTCGTTAACTCTCGACGAGGTTAGTGGCAAATCACACGAAACAACCGCTCAGAATAGGCAGGAAAGTATTCAACCTCATTTTCTGGAAGGGTTTACCCTGAAGTTCCGAACAATTGAGTTGAATAGGGGGCGCATAAGCTTGATCGACAGGAGAGAGAATCTCTCTAAGGCAACAAGCATTTGCTTCGATGATATTGGGGGCAAGGTGAGTCATAAGATTTCCGATGGAAAAACGTCAGTGGATTTGACAACTACCTTGACTTCCGACAATAAAACTATAGGGACAACGAAGATCCGAGGATTTGTTCAGATGGATCTGTCTACTGGGGAACAGTCAATCGGGACGCTCGAATTGTTTTCAGAGTCGTTGGATCCAAGGATACTGGTACCGTTTTTGGGCTGTCATGACATCTATAGGTACATAAAGAACCTAGAGGTAGGAGCTGAATTGAGGTGGGAGCGATTTTCCGACTCAGAAAGGCGGATTCACGTCACTGCGTCAGTTCGATCTCCTGAGGGAACTGGGGATTAACCTTATTTCCAATGGCCTACTAGGCAATGATCTTAAGGGAATCAGGGATGCGCATTTTCTCTGTGACGGACACAATATTCCCCTATGTTTGATTGGAAACTGGTTGCCAGTGGTTGTGCCGCTCCGTACAAACCTTGGCGCTGTCAGTTTTGGCGTAGAAGGAACTAGAACCGGGATTGGAAACTGGAGCATGAAAGGTAAGGGTTCCATCGAGAATGCCGTCCTTTCAGTCAGTTCACCTCTCCCAAAGGATCCAATCAGGATATCTGCAGGTTTTGAGCTTTCACCCAGAGAATTGAACTTGATTAGTCTTGAAGCGTCAGGGGCATCCCGGTTTCTATGGATTGCGGGAAAAGTGTTAAATCCTTTCTCCAGAGAACGTGCTCTGGATCTAAAGGGGGAACTCTCAGTTTCGACCGAAGGTCTCTGGAACTTGGCCGGTTATAGCCCGGAAAAAAGACAAATTGTGGGTCCTATTTTGACTAAAGCGACGATCAAAGGCAGTCCCAATTTGTTGCTTTTAGATGTTGAGGCGGATCTAAATAAAGTGTCCTGGGTGAATAGTCCCAAATATTTGGACTCTAATGCCACCATGAGCCCCTTTATGGGCACGATTCAAGTTTCTGAATTTGGTTCAAAAGACGCTTCATTAGAAGGCAAAGGAAATCTTACTCTCAATTTTATTCCACTTGTCAAAGATAAGAGCGCCGAGAATAGTGGACTCCGTGTAAAAGGGAGAGCCCCCTTCGCCATCAAGTTTTCGGGAACTTCTACTAAAGCTGTTTGGTCAACGGCGCTCGATTTGACAGGTTTAGAACTTGGTTCAGAAGGTCGGCCCATGAAACCGACTGAAGCTAAAGCGCAAGTTGATGGGGTGGGTAGGTGGTCTCCGGACGGTCTGGTCCTGGATGTTGGCCATCTTAAAGCGCCTGGGTTGGCTGTGACGGCAAGAGGTTTAGTCCTTGACAGGCATGGCGATTTTGGAAAACTCAATGTGGATCTAAAATCGGCCGATGCGGGAGAGTTGGTCTCACATGACAAACTCCTGTCACGTATGGGGATCTCGGGGATGCTCAAAGCTTCCTTGGTAGTGGAGAATTCACAGAGTGGCCCCCGTAATTCCGGCAGCATCTATCTGAGTTCCTTAAAATGCTACCCCAAAGGGGCGCACTGGAACCTCAACATCATAAGCGGAAAGGTGGAATTCTCGGACCGATTGGTCACAGTCTCAGATGTGGCGGGAAGAATCAACGGATACGTAGAGTCTTCGTTCCTTGTGTCTGGAAGTCTCAAAAATGCTCGATCTTTCGACGGACTAACCGGCAATTTTACTTTGGCGATGGGTAAAGGGAGGGTGAAGGGCGACCGTATAGTTCCAGTTCTTACCACGTCACACAGTTTGCTTGCAAATATCATCAAACCCCGGCCTGTAGCAATGAAAGGAGATTTCATTGAATTCAATGAGGTGCGGGCGGATTTTGCCGTGCGGGCAGGGCAACTGATTACCAACAACTTTCAAATGAAAGGTCAGGAAATTATCACCGCCGCGCTCAGTTCTGTGAAAATGGACACTCTAGAACTCAATGCCGTTCTTGGAATACAAACAAATGTTATCGGCAGTGAAACACTGGAAGCGGTTCCGGGATTAAAGGAATTGATGGAAAGTCGCAGGGACAAGTTGCCGAAAGCCCCAGTAACGGTTTTCGGACGGATCTCCGGTTCCCTGTTATCCTCTCTGAACGTAGACCCACGAAAACATAGCGAAATCGACCGATATGATCTCCAGAGATTGGAAAAGATCATGAAACCGTTGAATTAAGCAAATCATATCTGCCATTTGAATTTGCCGAATGACGCTGGGTTTGTAAGCTCGTCCGGCACTACTATCCCAAAGACAGCGTTTTCCTGCCGAACCTTGATCTTTATATTCTTTGCCGGGAGCGTGATTTCCTCTTGTCTGGGGTAGCGCTTTCCCTCGTTTGTTGTGAAAAATTCGACTACACGCATGGCCCGCTGAACCTTTCCATCACTCGCTCGCTGCTCAAGTTTCACCAAGTCAAAAGAATCTTTAGTTATCCAAACAAGACGAGCTTCTTTGGAATCCAGGCCAGAAATTTCAACCACGTAGCAGGGTATTCCATCGACATCCTCTTCCCTTAAAAGCGTTTCCGTTTCTCCTTTTTCAGGAATAAGAGGTTGAAAATCAGCCATGGTTAGTCCGGTTCCGCCTATGTCAGTCGCAGGATCCTTAACGTCAATTTGGAAAACTTCGTCGGTTGCGGGAAGATACATGTAACCTTCCGGATCCTTAGCCGGATTTAAGTGACAGAGGATGCGTACGCCCTTGGAGTCCTCCGGTTCCGAGAAGTCAATAAAAACCAAGGTATTATCTTTTTCGACCTGCCCCATCACCCACAACGAATGCTGAGAGACCCTCTTGTTCTCCATGAAATGTTTCAATGTCAAGGGCAGCTCGGAAAGATTCTCCCACCTGGCTTTTTTGCGCCTTTTCCACTATTTCCTTTCCTGTCATTGCCATTGAGATATCAGAAAAGCACAGAGATACCGCCACGAGGACAACAACCAAGGACATCTTTCTGTTTGAAGACATATCACAACTCCTTACTGTCCAGAATACGCGTCCGCCCCAAAAGCCGCCAGAGGTAGGGCGGACAGTGGCTGTGAAACGCTGAAAGCGCTTAATTACCAATGAAACGAAGGTTTCCCGAGACCTTAGGCCGAATAGTCGCTATTGCGGACCCGATAGGAGGCGCAATGCTTGATCAATTTCAAACGGCAGTTCATCTTTGTTAAATGTTCCTAAGGTTTTGTGACCCACGATTTCACCGTTTTCAAGGTTTAGCAGTTCACTATCGACTTTGATATCCTCTTTAGCCGACACAACGTCTATAACAAGCACTCTTGCTACCCCCAAAGCCTTTTTGAGCGTCTCAAAGGTCACGTCCCGTTTTTCGGTCGAAACCTTACCTTCTTTAACCGCCTGTTCCACTTCCCGTGGAGACACAAAAGAATATTTTTCCCTCAATTTATCGTCAGGATTAAGATTCGCATACAATGAGTTTATCCAGTCCTGGCCGACGGGGCCAGAAAAGCCCTTGAAATACAATATAATAGCGACTTTGGGCCCGGGAATCTCCTGGGTAGGAGCTTTTGGAGTGAGATCTTTTGGTTGGGCCACAACTGGGTAGCCTGATTCATCCCAATTTTCGCCACTAAGCCCCATAATAGGCAATTTTCCACCCCATGGCATGATCAAGATCAACACGAGGACTACGGCTACAGCAGTGGCCATCGCCATAGCCGGAATCCGTGAAAATGAACCTATAAATTCTTTAACCGTTGAGATAGCTCTCTCGATAAAATCACTGCCCGATTTCTTGAGGGTAGGGTCTCCTTTGATTGCTCTCTCAAGCGCATTAACGGCCAATCTTACCGGAGCGAGGGAAGAGACTCCGTCTCTAGCGCCTCGTAGTAACTCTATGCTTTTGTTAATTCGCTCTAACCTCAATTCAGGCAGTTCTCTCCTGGTCTCGTAGAAGCGCAGCGCTGCAATGGCCTGAGTTAACTCCAGCCTGTGAGCCATCTCCGAATGGATCTCCACCTGATTTATGTAATCAGAAAGAAAAGCTGGGTCACCACATTCCGATGAAGATGGCAATCTGAACGAGCCCATGCCAAAATGGGCGCTAATGTCAGAATCAAGAGGGATTTTTTCCACGGATCTAAGTGGACAAAATGATCTTCCAATTTTTTCGCTTTGGAACTGATACTCGCTGACTAGCGATTCTTCCAACCGGTTCAGGGTATCTACTATATCTTTTCGTTGACTATGACCAGGCTGCGTTTTAGGAAATAGGGAAGTGAATTCTGAGAGATAGTCTTTTATTTTTGAGGCGCCTGAGGCCGCAAATCCAAGGATATCTTCTGGATGACCAAACGGAATTGGCCTTGCCTTTTCAGGTGGAAGGTCTTGTTCATTCATCCTCTTGGTAGGCATGGCGATTCCATCATCTCCGACGACCGATAAGCGAGGTAGCCCTGAACGATCTTTGAGACCATTACTTGAAGTTACGATATCGAGATTTCTTAAATCGTGATATGCCCTGACCAGTGAGTAAACGGTTCCAGCAACAGCCTGATTGTACAGATACGTGGCGTCATCATACATTCGTTCTCCGGTCAAATACCAACGCCAGAAAGTTTCCCCTGCCTGCCATAGCTCGGACCACGATGTTGATGTTGATCGGCTCAAGGTTTCAGCGGTTTTCACGCTCAGGGAGTAAACGAAGGATTCTACGTCGAATCGGCCCTTTAGGGGACCATCGATTATCGTCAATCCAGCCTGGAAAGGTGGATTTGACATAATCTCGTGTACAAGATTCGGATTTACATCAATTTCATGATTGTAAACCCTTGACTGGACATAATTTTCCCAGACCTGATGCCCGAATCCCAAAGCTGGTCTTACATGCTGTGGGGAGCATGCGTCTGCAATGGCATGAAAAACAGGCCCAAGGAGCTGAAGTCCGGTAATGTGGGAATTTGGTCCATTTACCTCCAGGGGCTCTTCCTGTCTCTTCAGAAAGTATGTGTAGTAAAATCTTACTAGCACCGTCCATGGAGCGAAGGTTGTGTTTACAATCTCTCGCTCAAAATTATCCCGCCATTCGGGGGCCCCTTTGGTCCAGGATGGCCTTATTCTTCTCAAGACCGGCGAATGATCTTCGTCCACAAGACCCTGCAGATAGTCGGAAATGCCCTTGACAACAAATGAGTCAAATCCCTGCATTGAGGAGGCCTGGTAAGAATAGCCGTCGGCGGTGGACCACGGATTTGTCGGATCAGGGTGAGGATTGATAAAATGGTTGAACGCCGTAAACATGTGTCCGCAAAGGCCAGTTACATTACGCTTCGTTTCCCAGGGAAGGACAGGCACTCTGATTGACAAGTCGCCAAACTTATCAGTATGCCATGATTCAAAACCGGCCAGTCGCTCTATTGCGCTTTTCCCAGCCGGTATTTCTTCGACGGTTTTCTTTTCGCCGTAAGATAGTTCGAGGGTCTGCAACGCACGCTTTTGCAATTCATCGCCGTGGGCCCTGATGTATGCGACGGCGTCACATACTATCCAGTAATGGACCCTGCCATTCATGCTTTTGTCCCCACGTTCACCGCAGAGATATTTTCTTTTGCTACAACTTGCTGGATTATCTTTCGGATCCATGGGAATGTCAGGATCATCGACTGCATGAAAATCAGATCACCGAATATTCCCATGAATACCGCCGACGCCACAAGAAACGCCAAATGAAACCGCTGCCTGAAACGGAGTAGCCAGCATAGCCAGGAAACCGAGTAGAGTCACAATCGACCAAGATGCCATGGGTTTGGCCGCCAAGCTGTATGCTTTGAACATACAGGACTCTACATCTGTACCGGGATTTAGTTTAATTTCCCGTTTGAGTTGAGCGACAAATTGAATGGTGTTGTCCACCGCCAAACCGATGGCGACTGTAGCGGCAAAGACTGTCACGCCATCGAGAGGTATTCGCATATAGCCCATGATTCCGAAGACCGTAGCAACTGGAGGGATGTTGGGAATGAGGCTTATCAAGCCGAAAAGCGGCGTGCCCATTTGAAACATCATCAATATGGCGATTATACCGATGGCCACAAACATCGATTGAATTTCCGAGCTGATGAGGTCCTCACCCTGGGCAGCGACCACCACTAGTTCCCCTGTTACGGTAGTCGCAGCGTCGTTGCCCATGACCGACTCCGCCGTAGATTTGATCCTCCCCACGGTATCCATCACTGGAACCGATGGATCGTTGTTTATCCTGACCGTGATGTTCAGTCGATTGAATTCATTGTCAACATGTTTCCGTATGAGACGTTTGCCATCCGAAGTGAACGAGGTCAGGAATAAAACCTGTGGAAGTACCTTTGGGTTAGTCAATAAATCGTCGGAGCCTGAATGTTCGCTTTTGACAATGTTGCGCACGTACTCCAGCAATGGCAGTAAAGAATCAGTGGAAACAACTTGGGGTATTTCCTGCAGACGGGTTTCCAATTCTCTTACCTTTTGCCACATAGAAGCCTTTTTGAAAGCCCCGTCCTTTGCTTCGAGAAGCAATTGAACAGAATGTATGCTGGCCAAATTAGCTTCCACGAATCTTATGTCAATTACTTCAGGACGAGCCTCTCCTAGCTGATGAAGAATCTGTGGATCGGACCGTATGAACGGTATTCCTGAAAGCATAACTGCGATGACTACAAAACCGGATGCTGTGTAAAGGCGGTAGTGATTCTTAATGGAATTCATCACTCTGTTCAGCAGAGTGGACATGCCGTCATTTTTTCCACCATCTTTCACCGGGACGTCCATGGATTTCACGGAAATAATGAAGGTGGGTATAAGGATCATCGCAAGACAGAAGGCTAAACTTATACCCAATGACATTACCAGGCCCAACTGAAAGACCATCGGGATGGATGTAATCATACAGGAGCCAAAACCCACGGCGGTTGTAGCAGAACAGATGAAAAAAGGTCGCGACAGATAACGAACAGTTTGTTTTACAGCCAGGATCCTGTCAGGGACTTCCTGATGGAACTGGTTGTACCTGGTAACCATGTGGATGACCATTTCCAGGGTGGTGATGAGAATTAATCCGAACGATAGGCTGGTCGTGGCGTTCAATGGGATTCCCAAGACGGCCATAATTCCAAGAACCCAAAGGACGCAGAGACCGAGTATCCCCATAGTCACGGCTGTAACGGTGACATTCCGGAAAACGTAACCGGTAACTGCAAGACAGATTAGAGTGCAAAGTATGCCGAAGATGAGGGCGGTCTTGAGCGTGTATTTGAGAATGGCCTGACGAAGTTCCGCTTGCCCGACTATTCGATAATCGGAATCTTTGGGTAAGTTGGATTTCACTATTTCTTTAATCTTGGCGAGGATCTCCTTGTTTGCGTTGTGGTCAAACTTCCAGTCCTCATGAATGCGCACGAGGATACCTAAGGTTTTTTGGTCTTTAGAAATAAGTAGATCTACAATTGGTAGGGCTTTCCGGACT
>CAWJXP010000002.1:0-60870 GCA_963846725.1 uncultured delta proteobacterium
TGGGAAAATTCAGGAGGTCCGAATCCGTCTTCACATGGTGCGCCAGGCCGTATCCAATTCCTGGAAACGCAGGGGATCCCCCTTCAAGTATGACATCATAGCCTTCTACGGCTGGAAACGCCTCGATGCCAGATTTCTCTACAATATCCTCTATTCGTAATGGTCTTGCCTGGAGAATCAGCAATCTACCGGAACGGTCGAGGGCCCATTCGATGTCCTGCGGGCAATGGTAGTGGTTTTCAAGCTTGATAGCGTAACCCGAAAGTTCCTTTATCTGCCCATCCGTGAGACAAGCCTCGCTTCGTTTCGGTTCCGCGACTTCGGCTTCCTCGACTCCTCCACCCTCCTTCAACTTCAATTGAACGGGTTTTGCGCTTATTGACTTATTTATTATCGTAAGACCTTCGCCCTTTGACACAAAATAATTGTCCGGGTTTACAACGCCATCCACAGCGTACGGCCCCAGTCCCCATACAGCGTTGATTAGGACCTCATCCTTGGCCATATCGAATGGATGTCTCGAGTACATGACCCCACTGGCTTCGGAATCTATCATCTCGATACACGCCACACTCATTGAGATGTCTTCATCTCTTATTCCTTTATTCAGCCTGTAGGTTAAGGCCCTGGTGTTATACAGACTTGCCACAACCTCCTTATAAGCCTCAATTATTTTGCTTTCGGTAACATTTAAAATAGTCACATATTGTCCGGCAAAAGAAAGAGCGCTGTCTTCACCTATGGCGCTGCTACGCATTGCCACACGTAATTTTCCAGTTTTAGACATGGCCCCTCGGTTTTCGACCATTGTGACCAAAGCGTCATAGGACGACATGATAGCGTCTTTAAGCTCTTGTGGGACCTGGGCTTTCAATATGAGATCCTGGATTTGTTCACTGGCTGTGTTAATAGCGCCCGGATCCTCCGGGTCAAGATTTACTCTTAGCCTTGTTATCCTTTCCAAGAGATCATTTGATTCGAGAAAATAGCCGCACGCCACGGTAGTAATTGCGAAGCCCTCCGGTATGGCTAATCCAACCCTATTTCTCAACTCTCCAAGGTTTGCGTTCTTTCCACCAACCCAGTCCGCCATTTCTTTGGTTATCTCTGAGTAGGGCAGAGTGTAATCCGTAATCTGGAGATCCTGACCTCTGTTAAGCTCCTCGTTGATCCGATTGTTGATTTCGTCAAGAGATTGGAAAAGCATCGGATAGTTGTGACGTGAAAGATCATCCAGACTTTTCACCATTCTAAGTGTGTGAAAAACACAGCGCGCCACTTGCGTCTTAACATAGGACATGCCGAAAATGTTTTGGCCACGAAGTTTCTGCTCAATATCAGTTATTATGTCGAGCATCTCGGAATTAGAAGCGAGTAAATCTTTAAAGCAGGCGTACTTAAACCTGAAAACACGGGACACTCTATCATTGACAAGTCGCTTATCCTTTCTTCTCAAGGGTTTTATTAGTTCCATAACCCTGGTCAGGATGTTGGCCATAAATTGTACCTTCCTTGGATAACCCATGTTTGATTCGGGTGAGAGCTGGCCTCAAGTCTAGCCGGAGCAATAATTGTGCCTCAAAACGCGGGTTCATAAAGATCTATGAAAGAGTCCCGCATGCTGCAAGATGTTGATAATTGCGAGGTCATCTCCGAGTTAAAAAGGATTCCTTCGAGGCTCTGTTTTTTACACGTTGTAAAAAAAACGGACACTATCTCTCAAATCTGTCGATTTCTCCGACCCGCTTTTTCCTCAACCACTCTATATCATCTGATTTAGGCTTCCAAAACTTCTACAATTTCCTGGCACAAGGGTTGCAACGTATTTGGCAGACAGATCACAAACATTCGTAACGCTATGTGATCAGAAATCTCCAAGGAGGTCTAGATAATGAGAAAACACTTTCAATGGATGTTTCTTCTAGGAACAACACTATTAACCGTATTCCTGCCAGAGATTGTTCGAGCCGCAGGTGGTCCGGCCGAAATGCTCATAGTGGTAGCGGACAGTCGTAGGGTTGGTGACGGGTGGGCCAGATACTTCGTGGATTCTTACAACACTAACCCCCTGTGGTTCGGGCTTGAGTGCACGATAATAACCGCTTTCATGGGGGTAACCTTGGGTCTAATCACTGATCAAATCATGAAACGGGTTGGAATCGATCTGACATCCAGAAAAATCGTCGAGCACTGATGTAGGTCATCAGGTCTCGAAGTTAAAGAGTCTGATAGGAGGAAAAAATGTTGGAATGGTACACCATGTATATGCCGATTTCAGGCGTGGACATATTCTGGCCTGGATTGGTTTTGATAGGCTTCTCTGTAGGATGTATCGGCGGATTCTTTGGTATGGGCGGGGCCTGGATGGTTACTCCAGGTCTGAACATCCTGGGTTTTCCAATGGCTTTCGCTATCGGGACGGATATAGCTCATATAGCCGGTAAATCGATGATCTCAACGTTTCGTCATTCGAAATTTGGAAATGTCGACTATAAGCTCGGCTGTATAATGATTATTGGAACTGTCATTGGTATTGAAATCGGCGCCCAGATAGTCATGTGGCTCGAACGTTTAGGCCAAGTGGGTCCGGTTGTGCGGTGGGTCTATGTTGTGCTCCTGGCCCTAATTTGTTTAATGGTTTTCTATGATTACTATAAAGCGGACAAGAAAAGGAAAGCTGGAGATATTGGAGAGCGTGGAGCCGAAGGTATCACCTGGTATAAAACACTTCATCGGATCAAGATTCCCCCAATGGTTCATTTCAAAACTGCCGGATTTACCTGTTCGGCCTGGTTACCTATTATGGTGAGTTTCCTCACAGGTATACTGGCGGGTTCCTGGGAATCGGTGGTGGCTTGATTCGTATGCCCGCCCTCGTTTACCTCATTGGATGCCCAACTCATATCGCGGTTGGAACAGACCTTTTCGAGGTTATGATTTCAGGGCTTTACGGAACATTCACGTATGGAGCCAAAGGTCGAATCGAAATTTACGCAGTGTTCGTGATGCTTACCGGCGCGGCTATTGGAGCGCAGATTGGAACCGTCGCGACAAAATACGCCAAGGGATATGGAATCCGAATCGCTTTTGGTTTAGCAGTCTTAGCGTGTATGGTTTCCATAATTCTGAAGCAGTACAAAATCGATACGGCGGCGACAGTGCTGATATTGGGAGCGGTAGGAGCGATCTGTGTTTACATTTGTTGGATAATGTTTAGTGGAGCGGCGAAGGAATTGCGGGAAAAGAAGGCCGCTTCTCATCAGGTCTAACAGGCCGCATCAGATGACGAGGTAAGGTAAAAATGAAAAAGAGACTTTGCTTGTATTATATCGGTTGCGTCCTAACTCTTATCCTTTTGGCGTCTCCCGTAATAGCAGCGGAAGTGGCAGCAGGGCAAAACCGTAACCAATGACCTAAACACCAAAGTAATAACCATTGAGGAGTACGACACGAAGTTCACTCCTCAGAATAAATATGGCAATCCAACAGGCAAGACAATGGTTTTCGACCTGTCAGACGCTCTTATCGGTAAACAGGCTGTTCCGGGAGACGTCGTCAGGATTGCCTATAAAGTTGTAGATGGTAAGAATAAGGCAATAAGGATAATGAACGTAACAAGACAAGACATCATGAAGAAATAAACACGTCACAACTGGGCCCGCATGATTTCCTAAATAGATCCTCTTGCGGGCCCAATACGCATTTGTGCCTAATTTGCAGGCTCTTCTCCCGGTTCAACGATCAATGTTTTGTAATTCCTTAGCGTGACCTGCCCCGGAGCCCCTCCTTTTACTCTCAACACATTTTTGACATCCGTGTAAATTACCTCTGCCTTTGCTGAATTCTTCAATCTGGAATGAAGAGCAGCTAGTGATGCGCAATAAAGCAAGTCAGCGCTAGCAAGCTCCATGATGGACCTGGAGGTCAGGATGACGTGCGAACCTGGAGCGTCCTTGACGTGGAACCAGGTGTCCCGTTCGTGAGTTTTGTTCCTGAGAATAAAATCGTTGCCCGATGAACTTTTGCCGACAAGCACCTTTAGGCCTGATGGACTGATGTACTCACGAAAAGGTGGTTGGGAACGCTGAACAGGACTCTTTTTCTTTTGGCTCTGAGGTGAACCCTGATCCATTTTTCGATTCACATTTGTATCTGAAGACAAGGATTCCAGTTCTTCCTGGGTTTGAGCCTCCTCAACAAAAAATAGCGCATCTTCGAGCGCTTTCTTCTCTTCTAAAGTACGTTCCAGCCTATCCTTGGCAGTAAGAATTCCACGTTTGCCTTTTGCCGAAAGGGCGAAAAACTTCCGCATGTTGACCACTGGAGCCAAGGCGGGATTGAGGGGAACATCGACTGTCTCACCAGTCTCCCAATCTGTCACGCCGACTTTTGAAGCGCCTTTTCTAACACTACCCAAAACTGTTTTGAGAAGTTCGCCATATTTTCCCTGCTGAGCGTATTTTTCGAGCCGTTCGATGTCTTTCTCAATTTTACGACTTCTGGTTTCCAGTGAACGGATTTTCGAACGAACAGGTCGCGAAACCTCACGTCGTAAATTTTGGATTAACGCGCCGGTGAGCAGATTACTGTAAAAAGCGTCAACCCTAACATTGGTCGGAGAAGACACAGCAACTTCGATTTGTCCAGACTCGGTCGACAACGATAGCGCTCTCACGGTAGTTGATCCAGGAATAGGATCAACCGTTTCAAGAGATGTACGTTTGCTAGCTGAAGGAGACCTCTCGTATGTTTTTTTTGGGGGAAGTTGGTAGTTCAGACCAGGATAAACGGCTCTATTTCCATCGGCTTTGTCTGGAATATGGTGGAGACAGTCCAAAATCACGTTTCTGTCAGCGTCTATGTAAATTATATTGGAGTCTCGGCCTAACAACTCCAGTGTTAGGTTGCGCTTCAATCTAGTGTCGCGAGAGCCCAGTTCACATGCAATGGTTACAATCCTGTCATCACTAAGGCATGAAAACTGCGTTATTCTCGCGTTTGAGAGGTGGGCCCTCAGAAAGGCGCAAAATCGGGGCGGCCTCGGCGGATTGGGTATCCTCAGAGTTGTCATGTGTATTCTGCCAATTTGCGGATCAGCGCTCAACATGAGTCGTTTTTCCCCTCTACCCGGCAAATACAGTTTAAGAGCAAGTTCCCGAGGAAGAGGCTGGAAGATTTTCGAAATCATGGCTCCGACAAGTTCCGCGTTAAGTTCGGCTACCACTTTTTGAATTGTAGCCAATTCCATTCATTCCTATCCTTTCAGTGTCAAATCTTGTTCTGGGCCTACGCTTAAAGCCGAGCCTGGTCACGCTGTTTGACAGGCGCAAGGCCGTCTGTTAATCATTGTCGTAGGATTTCAATCTATTGGGCGCCTAGCAAGCTATAAATAGTCTTTATCTTTTTGTCTGGCAGCCTATAAATGATACGCGAGCTTTTTTAAAAGGGAATCCCCATGACGCTGGAAACCAGAACCATCGAACTACTACCGGAGGCCTTGAAGATCCTGGAATCGGGATTCACTGAATTGCCCGAGTTTACGCCAAATATAGAGATTGAATCAATACGGGAGGTCCTTAATCAAGCGGCGTCCCGAATGAAGGACAATTATCCTTATCATCATCCGTACTATATTGGTCAAATGCTGAAACCCCCGCACCCTATAGCCCGGCTGGCCTACATATTATCTTTATGGATAAATCCAAATAATCACGCCCTGGATGGAGGTCGCGCAAGTTCCGCCATGGAGAAGGAAGCCGTAGCCAGGATCGCAAAAATGTTTGGGTGGAACTCCTTCATCGGGCACCTTTGTGGTGGCGGGACAATGGCGAATCTGGAAGCGTTGTGGATTTCCGGCCGCTTGAAACCGGGCCAGGTAATCCTCGCTTCTGAACAGGCCCACTATACTCATTCCAGAATCTGTTCTGTTTTGAACATACCCTTTGATTCGGTCCTTGCGGATGACAAAGCTAGAATGAGCGTCTCCGCCTTAAAGAGGCGTCTTGACCAGGGAAATGTCGGAACAGTAGTCGTCACATTGGGCACTACAGCTACAGGATCACTAGACCCTTTAGCTGATATACTTGAACTCCAGAGAGTTTATGGATTCAGAATCCATGTCGATGCGGCTTATGGAGGCTATTTCATTTTGTTGGACGATCTGGCGCCTGAAACCCGTAAGGCGTACGATGTGATTGGTCAAGCGGATTCTATAGTTATCGATCCCCACAAGCATGGACTTCAGCCTTATGGTTGTGGCTGCGTCATCTTTAAGGACCCATCTGTAGGCGCCTATTACAAGCACGATTCCCCCTACACGTATTTCACGTCGTCCGAACTTCACTTGGGAGAAATCAGCCTGGAGTGTTCAAGGCCCGGATCATCGGCTGTGGCTTTATGGGCGACCCAGGAGATGCTTCCAATGGACAAGGGAGGCGCATTCGCCAAAGATCTCCTTAAATGCCGTTTAGCCGCTGTTGATTTTTTTGACAGGATTGAATCTGATCATAGATTCATGACAGGGCCCCGGCCAGAGTTGGACATTGTGGTCTGGGCGGTCAAGTCGCATTCGGCGTCAGAGTCTTCCACTCTTGCCGACCTTGTTTTTGACTCCGCTGCGCAAAAGAACCTTCATCTGGCAAAAGCAAATCTGCCCCGTAGTCTTTTCGAGAGCCACTGGGAAGATTTTGATTGGGATCAAGATCATGTAACATGTCTTAGAAGTGTGCTCATGAAACCTGAATCACTCGAATGGATTGACCGAATATGGGATGTTCTGTCAGCCGCGGTTGATGAGGTTCTTGAGCGACAAGCTTAGTTTTGAGGAGAGTTTCTATTAAACGATTGAAATCCTTTGAGCGTTTCGCCCCGGGCCCATCTATAGACCTGCACGTGCACACGTCAATGTCCGATGGGACCATGACCCCTGAAGAGCTGGTTAGCTACGCCGCTACGATCGGCCTCAGGGCGGTCGCCATCACGGATCACGACACTCTGGACGGGATAGAGCCTGCCTTGATGGCTGTTCGCAATCTGGACCTCGATCTTGAAATTGTTCCAGGGGTTGAAATCAGCGCCGATTATGATTTGGGGATCCTTCATGTTCTGGGTTTTTTTGTACGACCTGACAATTCGGATCTCCAGAAATCTTTAAATTTCCTCAGAATTGAGAGACGTTCCAGGATTTCCAAGATCCTGTCAAAGCTCTTGGCCCAGAATGTTTTCATCAGAGATGAAGAGGTGAAAAAGGCGGCTTCTGGAGGCGTTCCAGGCAGACCTCATGTGGCCAACCTGATGTTCAGAAAAGGATACGTCAAGACTATTCAAGAAGCGTTCGACAGATATTTACGGAAAGGCGCCTGCGCTTACGTTCCCAAAGTAAAGCTACCGGCGTACAAGGCTATACAATTAATTTCATCCGCAGGTGGGATACCCGTAATGGCCCATCCATACTCACTTAATCAGAATGATCCAGAACGCTTTGAGGAAATTCTGCTTTCTCTTATCGACATGGGATTAAGAGGGATTGAGGCTTATTATCCCACACACACCAGAGACCAAACTAGAATGTACGTCAGGCTTGCTTCCAAATTCGACATGGTAATCACTGGTGGAACTGATTTTCACGGAGGCAACAAACCGGGAGTTGAGCTTGGATTGTTTCCTGATCGGCCTCCCCTTCCCTACTCCCTGCTTGAAGACATGAAAAAAAGGCTCAGTGATTTTTAACCCCTGCTGGTTGATCTATGACAGAGTTCAATAAAATAGTTTTTGTAGGGCTCGATGGCGTTCCGTTCTCGCTGTTGGAGAACTTCTTTGATCTCGACGTCATGCCCGGCCTGAAGAAATTGGCCGCCGATGGAATCTTTAGTCCTATGGATTCCAGCAGGCCGCCCATCTCCAGTGTGGCATGGACATCATTTATGACAGGAAAGGATCCTGGTCATCATGGTATCTTCGGATTTACGGACGTAGCCAAAGACGAAGTCAGGTTAACCCTTCCATCATTCGATGACATTAGGGCGCCTGTTATATGGAACAAGTTTCCTGAAAAACGGACAGTCGTGGTCAATCTGCCCTTCACCTATCCGGCCAGACCACTCAATGGCGTCTTGATAGCAGGTTTTGTCGCTCCAATATTCGAAAGAGCGGTTTATCCAACTTCTCTGGTACCCTGGCTAAAATCCAAAGGATACAAAACCGACACTGACAATGTTAAGGCTCGTCAGAACAAGAGCTTTTTAATTGAAGATCTTTTTTCTACCTTACGCGCGCTGGAAGAAGTGGTTTTCACCCTGGCGCAGGAACCCTGGGACATTTTCATTTTTGTAGTTACAGGCTCCGACAGATTGAATCATTTCCTTTTTGACGCATTGAAAGACCATACCCATCCCTATCATTCCGAATCAGTTTCCTATTATCGAAGAGTAGATGATTTTGTCTCCCACTTTTTAGCGAGGCTTGACACCAAAACTCGCAAAGTGATCCTGTCTGACCACGGATTCACGGACTTGAAGCTTCAGGTCAATCTGAACTACCTTTTAAGGATGAGAGGATACATGAGCCTGAATTCTTTGGAGGCACGAGATATTTCAGGCGTAAGCCCAAATTCTCTTGCGTTTGCTATGGATCCCACAAGGATTTACATCAACTCCAAGTCCAGATTCAAGACTGGGTTCCTTTCGGATAGTCAAGCTCTCGAAACCAGGGTCAGACTGAGAAATGACCTGATCCAGTTCCGTATATCCGATTTGGGACCAATGGCTTCGGGGTTGGGCGTCAGCCCGAATGAGTCTCTATTTACAGAGGTAAAATTCAAAGAGGAGATTTATCAAGGCCCGTGTCTTGAATTTGCCCCTGATATAGTCGTAACTCCCAGGCCGGGCTACGATGTTAAAGCGTCTATCAACGCAAGTAGCTTGTGTCAAAAAGACATCTTTACCGGCGTGCATACTCAGGACGACGCTTTTGTTATTGTTGGAGATCGGGAAACCAACGAGGATTTCTCGAAATTCAGTGTTTCAGACATTAGCGGGTTGATCCCATGGAAAAAAGGCTCAACATATTGAACCGCTCAGCCTACAATTTTCTGCGATGCTCCAAATTTTTTAGGCGTTTTGTGGGGAGGTTGTAAAAACTCGGATGTTCAATGTGGTCCTGGTGAACCCGGAAATTCCCCCGAATACTGGTAACATAGGTCGCCTTTGCGTGGCGGTAGACGCTCGGCTGCATCTGATAAAGCCGCTGGGATTTCACATTGATGACAGAAGCTTACGAAGAGCCGGGCTGGATTATTGGAAAAAGCTCGATCTGGTAGTCTGGGAAAATCTTGAAAAGTATCTTGAATCAGTCGATCGCAATCAAATAATTCTCACCGGATCAAAGCGGGGGGTTGTCTATTACAATTTGGAATTCAAGCCTTGGGACCATATCCTTTTTGGACCGGAGACATCGGGTTTGTCTCAGAAACTCTTTGATATGTTCCCGGAAAGAATAGCGAGGATACCAATCAACCTTCAGAAGACGCGAAGTCTTAATTTATCCACAGCGGCAGGAATAGTCGTTTGCGAGGGCTTGAGGCAGTTGGGTCACGTGCCGGGTTGACATAGGTTAAGCCTTGCTTTTGGATACTAGCTCTCTGACTTTGTTAACAAGTTCAGTCATATCTCCGGACTTGACAATAAAGGCGTCAACGATGGGAATTGATGTATCAAACTCGAAATAAGGATATGCGGTGCTAATTATCAAAGGAATCTTGATTTTCATGCGACTGAATCTTTCCAAGGAACCCTCTGCCGCCAATTCCAGGCATTTTAAGGTCGAGAATTATGACATCTGGTTTGTGTCCCTTAAGCATTTTCAGGCCTTCTTCCGCGTCTCTAGCCTGTATTACCTGGAACCCGTGTTCCTCAAAAACCTCCTTGTATAGAAGTCTTACGGAACTTTCGTCTTCAATGTGAAAAATTACTGACATCTTTTCCTCTAAAGGAAATAATATCACCCCAAGATCTGGTTAACAACCAATGACTAATTCAAAAAAGAGGGGCTAAAGAAAAAGTGAAACCTGTAATTCCCAAACCCTTAAGAAAAGGAGACTTGATTGGAGTTGCGGCAGTTTCAGGCCCCGTCAATACTTCCAATCTGGAAAAAGGAATTGAATTTTTTCAAAAACTGGGGTTCAGAACTAAATTCGGCGCCAACATTTATAACCAATTTGAATATCTGGCGGGTTCCGACAAAGAGCGTTCGGATGGGTTAAACAATCTGATATCAGATCCGAACATCAGCGGAATTTTCTTTGCGAGGGGTGGATACGGATCCATGCGCATTCTGCGCGAAATAGATTATGAGGCGATAAAGATGCGCCCTAAGATCCTGATGGGAATGAGTGATTTGACAGCGGTATCGATGGCGGTTCATCGCCACTGTTCCCTAGTGACACTTGCCGGTCCGATGCTTGCCGGACAAATCAGTGAGGTTCTGGATAGAGATTCTGAAGAATTCATGATTCGCGCTCTCACAGAACCTTTAGAATGCTTCGATATGATCGGGAAGTTATCTTCAGAATTGAAAATATTGCGAAACGGAAAGACTAAAGGCTATCTGCTCGGGGGTTGCCTTTCTGTTTTGGTTTCTCTGTTGGGAACCCCGTACTGTCCCGACTTTACCGATAGTGTTTTATTTCTTGAAGATGTAAATGAACCAGCTTATAAGATAGACCGCATGCTCACCCAGATGAAACTCGCCGGAATTTTTGGGTCCATCCAAGGCGTAATAATAGGTCATTTTTCAGGGAATGAATCGGACGCTCCAAGTTCAGTAGCGGAGCGAATTGTAATGGAATACACCGAACAGGGCCAGATTCCGGTGATTTCTAATTACCCCCATGGTCATGCTCTGCCCAACATTACCTTGCCGGTAGGCGCTTTGGTGGAATTTGAAGCGTCAGGGAATCACGCGACCCTACGGTGCGTCTAAGGATACTTGAGTCAAATCGCCCCACCGGAGACCTTATCCATTTTGAAATCCCCTTCAAATCAAAACCTCGTAGCCGCTGAGAAAAAACTCATTACAAAAGCAGCGGGGATAGTTGGATTCTGGACAAGTATTAGCCGAGTTTCCGGATTCGTCAGAGATATGATCATTGCGATCTTTATGGGCGCAGGCCCCGGAGCTGACGCGTTTTTTGTAGCTTTTCGAATCCCGAATCTACTTCGTCGCCTGTTCGCTGAGGGCGCACTGTCAGCGGCGTTTGTGCCGACCTTTGTGGACACTCTACAAAAAAACGGCAGGGAGGAAGGAGTAAAGCTCGCACGGATAGCCGTGACTTTTTCAAGTGTGGTTCTTTTTCTAATTAGCGTCTCAGGGATTCTATTCAGCCCACAAATTGTAAGTGTAATTGCTCCAGGGTTTTTCGACGATCAAAGCAAACTCGACTTAACAATTCAGTTAACCAAAATAATGTTTCCGTATATTTTCTTTATTTCCCTTGTAGCTCTTATTTCTGGAGTATTGAACAGTCTTGGCCGATTTGCGGCTCCAGCGGCCGCCCCGATTCTTCTGAACATTTCCATGATTAGTGGAGTCCTTATTCTGACCAAATCAGCGGAATGGGCTCCGTACTACGCCCTGGCATGGGCTGTGACTCTTGCAGGAATCCTGCAATTAATCCTTCAAATACCATTTCTGCTATCCGAAGGGTTTTCGCTCAAACCAGACTTCCATTTTGGATATCCACCATTGAAACGGATGGGTAGACTTTTCGTCCCGGCTGCGATCGGAGGCGCAGTATACCAGATCAACGTGTTAGTTGGGACGATGCTCGCGTCACTGTTGCCATCCGGTAGCGTTTCCTGGCTTTACTATGCTGACAGATTGGTGGAGTTGCCTTTGGGAGTGTTCGCTATCGCTCTGGGCGCAGCGGTTCTTCCATCGATGTCCCGGCTCGCAACTGCAGGCGATTACAAGGGCTTGGGGGAATCTGTTTCATTTTCCCTTCGCCTGATAGCGTTTTTCACAATCCCTTCTTCGGTGGCTTTGATAGTGCTGCGTGAGCCCATCATATCGGTGTTGTTTCAACATGGTCGTTTTGCCCGGATAGACACCGTTGAGACGGCGTATGCCTTATTATGGTACAGTGTTGGACTTTGGGCGTTCTCCGGGCTCAAAGTAGTAACACAGGCTTTCTTTTCATTGAAAGACACCAAGACCCCTTTGTGGATTTCTTTAGGAACCGTGATAGTAAACCTGGCTGCCGGACTGCTTCTCATGGGGCCTATGAAACATGGAGGGCTGGCGCTGGCTACGTCTATCGCCGCAGCGTTAAATTTTCTGGTCCTTTTCGTAATCCTTATAAAAAGGATAAACTGGTTTGAGACTCGAAAATTCGTCATCTCAATCGCCAAGATTACGGCATCCTCCTTTATAATGGGTTTTTTCCTGGTTTTTCTAATGGATTTTGGGTCCTGGTCTCAGGGTTTGACCTTGAAGAACTTGATTATTTTGGGAATGTGCGGACTCGTAGGTCTGGTAATTTATGGAGTGGCGGCGTTCTTGTTTAAGTGCGAGCAAATTGGGTCAATCAAATCAATATTAAAACGTTGAGTCACGGGCTTTTATAGCGAAAAGGTTGAGCCTTCACGAGCAGCGTCCACCAAGATTCCTGAATCAAGTCGGTCAAGCGCTTCCCTGCATCTTTCAATTATGCGCTCCATCCCACGGTCCGTACGCCAGGGATCATGGTGAAAAAGCAAGAGTTTTTTCACCCCTGCTTCAACCGCCAACCTGGCCACAGTGTCTGTGTCCGAATGTCCCCAGCCTTGCCGACTCCTGGACTCCTCGGGAAAATATTGGCAGTCGTGAACCAAAAGATCAACATCCCGACAAAAATTCACAAAATCTTTGAACCGCGTTCCTTCCCAACCATCAGTGCTAAGCTCATTGTCGGTAAGAAACACAAATTTCTTTTCATTCTCAACAAATTTAAACCCTAATCCACCTTGGGGGTGTTGCAATCGGTGCGGTTCTACGAGCACATCATCCAGAGTTACAATCGCCATAGGCGAATCGCCAGGAGGATCAATTCTTGCTTTCAGATCCTGAAAACAAACAGGCCATGTCCCATCGATATAGTCACTGCCGAAAACCTTCCGAAGGCCTTCAAAGCACTTCTTGCAACCGTTGACCACGATGTGGAAATCCGAATAAAAAAGAGGAGTGAAAAAAGGGAGTCCCATCAGATGATCCCAATGAATGTGGGTCATAAATAGATGAATTTTTCTTGTTTCAGACCGCCTGAGCAAGGAATCACCGAGAACTCTTATTCCGGTACCTGCGTCAATCACAGCAGAGCAGCCCGAATTAGTGATAATCTCAACACACGTGGTGTTGCCTCCGAATATCACTGTTTCCGGCCCTGGGGACGCTATGGAGCCACGGGTTCCCCAAAATTTTATCTTCATGCTACAATTTCGACTCCGTTATTATCCGAACGACTGCTTTAGATTTCTTTAGATTAGGTTCATTTATTATTATATATATAAAGATCGCTTGAGTCCACGATATGCTTAAAGAAGTTTCAAAAAATTGGCGCCTGTCCGATGAGATTAAAGCTCTGCATGAAAGAGGGCTTTTCCGTAAAATGCCTGAGGTTTCAGGTTTTCCGGGCAGGTTTATTGAAGTGGACGGTCAACGTGCTCTGAACTTTTCCAGCAACAATTACTTGAGTTTAGCTGGTAACCCCGAAATATTACAGGCGTTCTTTCAGGCTGCGCAAATCCACGGAGTGGGGGCTACCGCTTCCCGCCTAATAGCCGGCAATTGTCGTAGTCATCGTGACCTTGAAGAATTTATCGCTAAATGGAAACAAACCGAAGCCGCGTTGGTTTTCGGCAGCGGCTATCAGGCCAATATTGGTATTTTGACGTCCCTGGCCGATACTGGTGACCTAATCATTTCAGATGAGTTGAACCACGCAAGCGTCATAGATGGAGCAAGACTTTCCAGAGCTACAATTTCTGTCTATAAACATCTGGACGTCAACATGGTGGAGGACGCGTTAAAAAAAGAAGGGTTCCGGCGAAAAATCCTGGTGACTGAATCAGTGTTTTCCATGGATGGTGATCATTCTCCGCTGAGGGAACTGTCTGGTTTGTGCAGAAAACACGGCGCGCTTTTGGTAGTAGATGAAGCTCACGCCACAGGGATTTATGGTCCATCCGGAGAGGGATTGTGCTCGCAGCTTGGAGTCGATCCCGATGTTCATATGGGCACGCTAGGAAAGGCAGCGGGAGTCAGCGGCGCCTATGTCGCGGGTAGTCGAAATTTAATTGATATCTTGATTAATCGAGCCAGATCTTTCATTTTCACCACGGCCTCCAGTCCAGCCATCTCAGCGGCTGCGCTCAAATCCCTTGAAATCATAACGTCGTCTAAAGGCGCTCTTCGGCGCTCTTTGTTAAAAAGAAATGTGGAAGTCATGGACGGAAAATTGAAACAGATTCTCCCAGCCAAGAAAAACCCGAGCCATATCCAGCCTATCCCCGTAGGTGATTCCGATCTGACGATGAAGATAAGTAGAGCCTGTTTGAGCCAGGGACTGTTTGTTCAAGGGATAAGATACCCATCCGTTCATGAGGGTTCGGCAAGACTGAGACTTACACTCATGAGCGATCACACTATTGAAGATATCGAAAAAGCATATAATATTATTGAGTCTCTTATCTCCCGTGGGAAAAATGTTCCAAACCTTAAGCAGTTAGCGCAAACCCTCGGAGCGTTAGCTTTCTGAAACGGAGTCTATTTATGGCCGAAACGACAATTACCTCAAATGTGACAGGGCTCGACAAGTTTAAAATGGTTGGGAGCATCTTTTCCACAGCGTTAAAAGTTCTTAGAGACCCTGAGAACGTGGCGATTAGACGGCGAAAGGGCCTTAATATCAATGACGACTTGTTTAACTTTGTTAAATTGTCCTTCCTGGAGTACACTGTTCTTCGATTTAGAAGAATGGTGAGGTTTGGGGACAAAACCATTCTTGACAGCACATTCCCTCCATATCCATCGGAGGCCTTCAACAAACGTCTCAGGAATTACGTAAACAACCTTGACATGACTGAAATGCCCTCGGGAATCGTATCAATTTCTACCACCAATTGTTGTCCCTATTCTTGTCCCTTTTGCTCTACCAACGCGCGTAGAGTGACGAAAACGGATCTTGATGAAGAACTCCTAAAGCAAACCATCACAGCGGTTGAGGCGACCGGCGTGCCTATGATAATTCTGCATGGTGGCGAGCCTATGTATAGATATGACCGTTTTCTGAGACTGGTCAAACATGTGAACCCGGAAACATGTCTATGGATGTTCACTACAGGTTACGGTGTGACGGACGATCGCGCCAGAGAGTTAAAAGACAATGGACTGTTTGGAGCCTGGGTGAGTCTCGATCATTTCAACCCTGAAGTTCACAATGGATTCAGAGGAACTCTCCAAAGCCTTTGATAACGCCTGCAAGGCTGTGGAATCTTTTCAGAAGGCAGGCGTGTACACCTGTCTTTCGCTTGTACCGCCCGAGGATCTTTTGGAACCTGAAAATTTTAAGAAATATTATGACTTTGCCAAGGATCTAGGCGTGGCGGAAATCCGTTTGATGGAGAAAAAGCCTTCTGGAAGAGAAGCATGCCACGGAGTTTTGGCGCACAGCACAGTTCTTGCCAATCTTCAAAAAGAACTTTACGCGGATCCCAGATATGTCGACCATCCTCCGATAAGCGGTCTGTCCACCTGGCTGGAAAAGGACCAGGCTCTTGGATGTCAATGCAGATTTGAATATCTTTTTATTACAT
Organism: uncultured delta proteobacterium; assembly: GCA_963846725.1. Lineage (GTDB taxonomy): Bacteria > Desulfobacterota > Desulfomonilia > Desulfomonilales > Desulfomonilaceae > CAJBEZ01. The sequence goes on from CAWJXP010000002.1 coordinate 15,846, forward strand.
CCACCGGAGATGTTCAGCCCTGCGAAGTAAGTGAAGTTACTTTTGGAAACATCAAACAGGAACCATTTTCAGAGGTTTATAACAGGATTTCCAGGGTATTTGAACATTGTTCAACTGGGTGCATTCCGATGGTGATGTATCCTGAAATTCGCGAATATCAAAAGAACAGGTCTCAAATGTCTTATGATGAGAAAATTGACAACGCAGCGAAAATAATCCGTGGTTTTGAGCAGAGAGGTTCAATTCCCGGCGCATATAGACCACTTTGGTCATATTACCAAAAGCGTCTAAAATTGTATGAAAATCGCCAATCGTGCAATGGTGACGCAAAGAGTTCTACACGTACGTGATCGCCTGAATGGTTAGTGTGCTAGTGAAACATGAGGAGGTGGACGCAAGATGAGAGAGATATCTCAAAAGGCAGGCTCTTTGCTGGTTCAAATTCGGCAAACTCGACCGGTAGTGCACAGTATTACCAATTTCGTGGTCATGAATTCTACGGCCAATGTCCTTTTGGCCATGGGCGCTTCACCTATAATGGCTCACGCTTTAGAAGAAATCGAAGACATATCTGCCATCTCGGACTCTTTAGTTATTAACATCGGGACTTTGTCCAACGCGTGGATAGAGTCCATGGAATCAGCCGCACACATGGCCAAAGCAAGGAAAAAACCTTTCGTGCTCGATCCGGTGGGCTCCGGCGCAACCAAGCTAAGGACTAGCACCGCATGCAACATAGCCCGATTTGCGACTCCGACGGTAATCAGGGGAAACGCTTCGGAGATCTTGTCCATAGCTCAGGCTGGATATGGCGCTCGAGGGGTTGATTCTGTCAACACCACTGAGGACGCCATGGAAGCAGCGTCAGCTTTAGCCGCCTCGCTCGGAACTGTTGTAGCTGTAACCGGCCCTAAGGACTTTGTCACGGACGGCTTGAGATCCGTTGTTATATCAGGCGGATCGCCCCTAACTTCGTGCGTAACAGGAACAGGATGCGCAGCGAGCGTAATAGTGGCGGCATTCCTGGCCGTTGAACAGGACGCCCTTCTTGCGAGCGCTGGAGCGCTCGGCTTTTTCAAGGTCGTGGCGGAAAAAGCGTCTATGAAAGCCGCAGGACCGGGATCATTCTGGGTTCAGGTTTTGGATGAGCTACATAATGTTAACGCCAGGGACTTAGAGCTTGGCGCAAGGATTGAGAGCGCATGAAGAATGTTGACTCCTGGGATGTGTACCTCGTTACTGATACCGCTTTGTCTCGAGGCAGGACAAATCTCCAGATTGTTGAAGCGGCAGTTGCTGGTGGCATATCAGTTGTCCAGCTTAGGGAGAAAAACCTGAGCGCTCGAGATTTCATATCCGAAGCTTTCAAGATTAAGGATTTCCTGGCGCAACGCGACATTCCCATGATTATCAACGACAGACTCGACGTGGCGCTTGCTGTTGACGCTGACGGAGTCCACCTGGGCCAAACTGATTTACCGATAGAAATTGCAAGAAAACTTCTTGGACCGGATAAAATAATAGGTTGGTCTGTAAATGATCTGCGCGACCTTACAAAAGAGGCTCAGGATTTGGTTGATTATTTCGCTATTAGTCCGGTTTTCTTCACATCCACCAAAAAAGACATCTCAATGCCTTGGGGGACAGAGGGCGTGGCAGCGGCGCGTTCGTTAACATCATCCTGCCTTGTTGGAATAGGGGGCATTGGATTCGACAACGCGTCTGAAGTTATTCAGGCGGGATTAAATTGCGTCGCAGTAGTTAGCGCAATAGTTTCGGCGGATGATCCGGTAGCGTCTACAATGAGTCTGGTGGAAAAAGTCAGGGACGCGAAGCGAGCGCAACCAAAAACCATAATCAGGGAAGTCAACTTTTGATTACGCCTAAACAGGCTTCCTGACATTTCTATTCTTGAAAATTTGTTTTCCATGAAACTCACAGAACTAGGAGAATTTGGTTTTATTGACAGGATAGCCCATCTCCTTACGACTCATGACAGTAGAGTAGTAAAGGGGATTGGAGATGACTGCGCTGTAATTCAGATATGCGAGGACACGAATCTTCTTGTCACCACCGATCTGTTAATAGAGAGGACTCATTTCCTTCTGGATTGGCAGTCAGCGCAAACATTGGGGTCAAAGGCGTTGTCGGTGAACCTTTCCGATATCGCCGCCTGCGGTGGGATTCCAAAAGAAGCTTTTGTCAGTCTGGCCATTCCGGACAGGCTAGGCATTGAATGGCTTGGAAGATTTTTACACGGGGAATGGCTGGCCTTGCAGACAGATTTGGTGTGAGCGTGATAGGGGGTGACACAACCCATTCCTTATCTGATCTGGTCATAAACGTGGCTGTAACTGGATTTGTGGGAACTCAAGAAGTACTTTTGCGGGATGGAGCCAGACCTGGTGATTTGATTGCGGTAACTGGGTGCATGGGAGACTCCGCCGCTGGTTTGGCTTCTCTTCGAAAGCGAATCTCAGTCCCCATCTCACACGAATCTCGGGACTGGTTGAAGCTCATCTAAATCCCAGACCCCATATTCATGAAGGTAGAAAACTTGCTCAGTCTGGATTTTGTCACGCTGCCATAGATATTTCAGATGGCCTTAGTTCCGATCTTGGCCACATATGCGAACAATCGGGAGTTGGAGCGATTATTTTTGAGGACAAAATTCCTGTTTCAGAGCCTTTGAAAAATCTCGCTCAGAACCTGGCTGTCAATCCTCTCGATTGGGCCCTCAATGGGGGAGAAGACTATGTCCTGCTTGCCGCAATTGATAAAGAAAACTTCCATCAACTCTCCGAAGTCGCAGCTACCGACGGGTGGTTCCTAATTGAAATAGGCGAGTTTGTTTCAGAGCCCGGGATGTCTCTTTTGAAAGTCTCAGGCGAAAAGATCTCCATCATACCAAAGGGTTGGGATCATTTCAGATCATAGGGATCTGAAGCGAATATTTAATTTTTACAATCCCCAAAAAACTATTGACTATATATTTATATCTATATATAAGAATGTTTAGAAACATTCTCTTTATCGGAGGCGTCATGAAAAAACGCGGGATCAGCCGAAGAAAATTCCTTATCGGCTCCGCTGTCGGGGGAGCTTCGTTAGTGGCTTCAAGTTATTTGAACTTTGACGCTTGGGCCGCAAATCAAAAAGCTTCGGAGGATGTCAAGGTTACTCCGACACTGTGCGACGGCTGTGGAAACTGGTGCGCAATTAAAGTTTACACTCGTGGCGACCGTGTCTGGAAAGCCGAAGGCATTCCGATTGCGGGAAATAATCTAGGTAGAGTTTGCGCCAAGGGACATGCTCTTCTCCACGAAGTTTACAATAAGGACCGAGTCAAATCGCCTCTAAAACGCGTAGGCCCTAACAAATTCGAACCAATATCGTGGGAACAGGCATACAAGGAAATAGGAGTCAAACTTAACTCCATCAAGGAAAAAAGTGGGCCTGAGTCTCTGTTCTGGTTGCAGTACCCCGAAGGGAACTCGGACCTATGTCAGAGGTTCATGAACGCGCTTGGCTCACCCAATGTTTTTTCTCACGCCAGCACCTGTTTTTTGCCTCGTAACATCGGCTGGTGGGTCACCACCGGTTCTGCTAAACCTGAACACGATCTGGCGCATGCGAGATTTGCCGTGTTTCTGGGTAGGAACATCGGAGCTGGTTTGCGACTTCGCCAGTTGGCAGACCTTTCAACAGCCAAAGATCGAGGGGCGCGCTTCGTGGCCATTGATCCACGATTCAGCGAAGTAGCCGCTTTCGCTCACGATTGGGTACAAATAAAGCCTGGCACCGATCTCGCTCTGATGCTGGCGTTGGCTAACGTCCTTATTCAGGAGGACCTTTATCAAAAAGACTACGTTAACCAATATACGGAAGGTTTTACAGAGTGGGCTGAACAGACCAAACAATACACCCCGGAATGGGCGGAACAGAAAACTGGCGTTCCTAAAGAAATCATCAGAAAATTAGCCCACGACCTTGCTGAAGCGGCTCCCCGCACATTTATACATCGTGGATATCATGGAGCCTTGGGAACCCAGTACAAAAACAGCTTTCAGCTTGTCAGAGCTGTCGCCTGTGTAAATGGATTGCTAGGCAATTTTAATCAACGCGGGGGTATGTACGATCCCCCGAAAGTGAAGTTGGGAAAACTGGACCCACAGAAATTTCCGAAGACGCCTGAGCTTGACGGTCCCATGGTTGACGGCAGTGGTGATCCGGACCGTTATCCCATAACCCCGGTGGGCCTTGGTATAACTCACGCAATTCCCGAATTAGCCATAGAAGGCAAATTGAAGGCCGGTTTTGTATATCACAACAACCCATTAAGAACATGCCCCAACCCTGCCCGGGTCATTGAGGGTTACAAGAAGCTCGATCTACTGGTAAGTTTTGATTATGTCCTTTCGGAAACAGCTTCTTTGTCTCATTACATACTTCCTGAGTCTTATTATCTGGAACGCGATGACGTTGTGCACACCAATCACTGCTATGACTCACACCAGGTTGCGATTAGACAAGCAGTAATTAAACCCCTGTACGATACAAAGCCAATGGTGGTTATCCTTACGGAACTGGCCAAGCACGTAGGAATCGGAGACTATTTCAATTTTACGCTCGAAGAATACAATCGAGCGGCTCTTGCCCCATTGGGAGTAACTCTGGAACGCCTCAAGAAAGAGGGAGTTATCGATCTCGGTGGGAAATGGGAGCCGGGGCCACCACATTTTAAGACCCCTAGCGAAAAATTGGAATTCGTGTCTTCGACATTGAAAGATCTCAACCTTCCAGCGATGCCGGAGTGGGAAGAACCATTGGTCGAGCCTGATCAAAAGAATCCTCACTCGTTCCGCCTGATTCATGGCAAACAGGCCCATCACACACACGCTCGTACTATCAATCAGGAGTATCTGAAAGAGATAACCCTGTTGAATGACATGACACGCGTCTGGATCCATCCTGATCGAGCTAAGCAATTGGGCATAAAAGACGGGGACTGTATGACCATAAGCAATGAAGTCGGAAAAGGCAGGGCTCGAGCAATGTTAACAGAAGGTATTCACAAGGATTGCGTGTTCTTGCCGAGCGGCTATGGAGTTTTTTCAAGAAATCTCAGGACCGCTTTCGGCTTTGGGCTATCTTACAATGACTTTCTCCCCACTTATTTCGACCCCGTGCTGGGGCATTGCATGTCCAATGAAATTGTTGTCCGGGTTGAAAAAACCCCCACATGATTTAGTCACAGGATATCCCTTGAGCTGTCGGGAATTTTCCGGAAAAACCGAAGTTTCGGAGATTTAGGACTCAGGGAAGCAAGAGAAGGAATGCGAGGAACCCCCTATGCCACGTTACGGAATAGCAATAGATAGTACAAAATGCATTGGATGTCATTCATGCCGGGTCGCTTGCCAGAATCAGAATGGCCTGGAATCAAAAGAGACGTTCAATTGGATCAAGAACAAGAAACAGGGGTCGATATCCGTCGTTCGACAAGGAATTCATACCGTTACAGTGCAATCACTGCGAGAACGCTCCGTGTCAGCGAGTTTGCCCAACGGGAGCTACTTACACATCTCCGGAAGGAGTAGTTTTGGTCAACCCCAAAACGTGTGTCGGCTGTAAATATTGTATGGAAGCCTGTCCATACAAGATGAGGATAATTGATCATCAACGAGGAATAGTTGAAAAATGCCGGTTTTGTATCGAATTGGTCAGGGATGGAGGAACACCGGCCTGTGTGACCACTTGTCCTACTCAAGTTCGTATCTTTGGGGATCTGGATGACCCAAAGAGCGATATATCTAAATTCATCGCTGAGACTGGAGCCCAACCCTTAAGACCTGATTTGGGCACGATACCGAAAATTTTCTATAAAAGGAGCTGATCATGCAAGAAAGCGCTTGGGGTTGGCTGATCATAACTTATCTGTTCCTTGCTGGAGCAGGGTCCGGGGCATTCCTGGCGGCGGTGGCATGTGATCTGTTGGCGCCAGACTGGTCAAAAGCTTTGGCCAGGGCTGGTTCTCTAGTGTCCGGTCCACTGGTAGCTATAGGCACGATTTGTCTTGTGCTGGATTTGGAAGCCGGGTTGTGGGAACCTTGGCGACAAATCTACATGGTGAATAATCTAAGAAGCATGATTGCTTGGGGTGTCATTATCCTTTCGATATTTATACCCATTGCGCTGCTATACGCGGCCGCTCTAAACGAGATTAGTTTCATAGGCAAGTTTGCGAATAAATATCTCCGGATCCTGGAAATTGGTGGAAGCCTGTTTGCTGTGGCCACGGCTACATATACAGGGGTTCTAATTGCGGTTGTTAATGGAGTTCCATTTTGGAACACACCGATGATGCCCGTGCTGTTCCTGGCCTCCGCAATATCAACCGGACTGGCGGCGGCAATGATTCTAGCCGCCATAATTGACGCAAAGACAATTAACACCTTGTCCAATTTTGCGCTGGGACATGTCATCTTCCTGTCTGTCGAGGCGTTGGTATTGATGCTCCTAGTCTTTATGTCCCTGACCAGATCAACTGAAGCGGCTATTTCGGCCACAATGTTGATATCTGGAATACTGAGCCCGTACTTCTGGGGCCTGGTCGTAATTCTCGGCATAGCTATTCCATTTATATTGAGCGTGATTGAATACCTGGAATACGGACAAATGCCGAAAGCGTTGGTCGTCGGAGCGGACCTCCTCGTACTTATCGGCGGCATGAGCCTGAGAGCGCTCATCATTTTCTCCGGCGCCCCTCCGCAGATCATTTGACGGAAAGAGACTATTTATGCAGCCGACAATCATGGAACTAGCTGAAATCGCTTATGCTTTGTCGGATATCTTTGGGACCGATATTGATCTGGACGAGCAACGTGCGGCCTATCTGCTTAATCTTTTTGGCAAAGTGTCCAATAATAGACAAAGGCCGTTTGAACTCACTTCAACGGTTTTTGTTGAAGACTGGAATCTGTCGAGGAAAGTCTTCTTTGGACCTGCGGCCATCGTCCCGCTGGAAGAGTCTTTATATAAGTCCTGGACAGCGCGTGATGGGCATCCCCTAAAAGGGATGACAGGCCTGGCCTGGGGAGACCCGGCAATCCACATTCATGAAACCTTGAGCAGTTTTGGGATAGATTTTGACCCCATGCGATCTTCCTCTCCCGATCATCTTGCGGTTATCCTGGAATTTGTGGGCTTTTTGCTCGAAACTGAAAAATTTGATGTCGTATCTTCGTTTTCAATAGATCATCTGGATTGGCTGGACGTCATCCTGAACCGCGTGATCGATTCCCAACTGGGTATATGTGTTCAGGAGCCAATTGAAGCCGCCATCGCATTAAGAGAAGTTATTATTTCTTTAAACTAGGGGACGATTATGAAACCACAGACTGACGGCCAGGAAACAACCCCGGAAACAATCCAGGGGAAAGACACTATTGACCAGGATCAAAACATGTCTGAATCTCCAGAGGAGGTTATTTCCAGCAACCACAGTGAATCGAGTTTGAGAAGGGGACGGATGATAACATCAGCCCTTATAGTCTCTATAATTATAGCGTTCATCGCTGTGGCGGTTGCCGGTGTATTCCAATTGACAGGTTATTTTCTCCAGACTTGTCCCAGAGAATTGCCGGTAAATGATCCCTCACCTTTACTGTGGTCGGATGTGACATCGCAAAAACCAGCATCGGCCATTTTGGGAGTATCCGAAAAACTCAGGCAGGAAACCGCTCTTAAGGCTCAAGCTGCGGGTTCAAATTAAATCCCTAAGGTTTTTTTAAAGCAAGCGTCCGATTTTCGGGAAAGAGAGAAAAATGAGCAAACCAGATTATGCGCAAGGCTATTGGAACCCGTTTATAGCGGGAATTGCATTGGGACTTGTTCTACTCCTGACATTCTACGTTATGGGTACGGGCCTTGGGGCCTCTGGAGCGGTGGCCAGAACCGCCGCTGTCTCAGCGCATGTTGTAGATTCTCAGGCTGTTGAAAAGAATGCGTATTTCAAGGAATTCTATAAAGAGGGAGCAAATTATCCTCTTGTTGACTGGATGGTGTTTGAAGTCATAGGCGTATTCTTTGGAGGCCTGATTGCGGTCATTACTGCAAAAAGGTTCAAGATTTCAATCGGAAAAGGGGCTACCTTTCCAGCAACGTTTAGATTGCTTCTCGCCTTCGGAGGCGGGATCGTAGGTGGAATAGGCACTCGTTTCGCCATGGGATGCACGAGCGGACAGGCTCTTAGTGGTGGAGCGACCATGGTGTTGGGTAGCTGGGTTTTTATGATGACGGTTTTTGCAACCGCATTTGTCGCAGCTTATTTTGTGAGAAAGGAATGGCAATGACTGGTCCCCTTTACCTCAATGAAGTTATAGGCTTTCACACCAGCCTTTTTTTAGCGGTAGGCATTGGCGCCTTGTTCGGATTTGTTCTCGAGAGAGCTGGATTCGGCGATTCACGCAATCTCACGGCCATATTCTATTTCAGGGACATGCGCGTTCTACGGGTGATGTTTTCTGCGCTGGTAACGGCTATGCTTGGACTGGTGATTCTGAACTGGCTAGGTCTTTTCGACTATTCCATGCTGTTGGACTACTCATTGCTGAAAACCTATTTCTGGCCGCAGTTGGTTGGTGGTGTTCTGTTTGGTCTGGGTTTTTTAGTGGGAGGCTATTGTCCAGGAACCGCAGTTGTCGGGGTCGTTTCCGGGAAAATTGATAGTGTGGTCTTCCTCGTCGGCATGCTTTTCGGCATCGATATCTTTGCCTTTGGAATGCCCTTGTGGGGATCCTTTTATAAAAGCTCCGACATGGGGCGGATCACACTGTGGCAGTACTTTGGAACATCGATGGAAACTATGGCGATAATAATTACAATCGCTGCGCTGGGGGCTTTTGTTCTAGCTTGGCTGGCCGAAAGATGGGCCCCATACGACAAATAATTTTGGCGCCTAAGCCGTTTCGTGCTAGGAATAGCCAATTAATATATGAGGAGGTTTGATTTATGAAAAAGGCTTTCAGGGTAATTTTGGTCGTATTGTCTCTCTCGGCTTTCGCTTTTGCGACATCGGCTCTGGCCGACGAGTTTTTTGTTGTTAAAGAGGCTGGGAAAATGGCCGTTACAGACAAAAAACCCGCAGACGTAAAAAGCGTGGTAAAGGGACCTTTCAAGACAAAAGCAGAAGCGGACGCGGCGTTGAAAGCAGCGGCTGGAACATCCAAACCGAAACCACCCACAACCGGTTGTTAGGAAAAGCAGATTAGCCAAAATATTTTGTTGCGGCGCTCCCTAACCGCTGCGCCGCAATTATCCCCCCATACTGATTCATGTCCATTTTTCAAAAATCATTATGCGAGACTCCATCCCGGAATCCAAGACCAGGCGCTCTTTCCTAAAATTTTTAACAATGCTTCTGGGCGGAGCGGTAGGTCTCTTGTCTTCGTGGGGGGCTCTGAAATTCGTTTTCTTTCAAACCAGAGCAGAGAAGGATCGAGAGTTGTCAATGGAGACATTTAAATCGTTGACGCCGGGCGCGCCGTTTTTCGTTCCTCAAGCCGAGGTATGGGTGATCAAAGGGAAAAATCTATCTGATTCATTCGCTCTTAATGACCGTTGCACTCATCTCGGTTGCCGATACAAATGGAACCCTGAAAAAAGTGAATTCGAGTGCCCCTGCCATGGAAGCGCTTTTGATGTTCACGGTAGTGTATTGCGGGGGCCCGCTACAAAACCTTTGGCGCGTATGGCCTTGATTGAGCAATCCCCCGAAATTTTGGGCATAAAAGAGCAGCCCTCAGCAAAATGAAGGACACGAGGCAAGATTTCTCAACCGAAAACAGGGGGAATGCGAGCGTCATGAATAAAAGCTCCCTTTGGGCCTTTTTCCGGCATTTCCATCCTCGTTTCGTTCCAGAGTCCTCGACCCGCTTAACTTTCACCTTTTGCCTGGGCGGGCTGGCTACGTTAATGTTTTTGATAGAGGTGATCAGCGGGGTTTTGCTGCTGTTTTTCTATTTGCCGTCAGTGTCCAACGCTTACCCGTCAGTCCAAAGAATTACATATTATGCTCCTTTCGGTTTTTTTTTCAGGAATGTGCATTACTGGGCAGGTCAGTTTATGGTTATTCTCGTCCTTCTCCACATGGCGAGAGTATTTTGGACCGGTTCGTTTTTGCCGCCTCGCAGCCTGAACTGGCTTATAGGAGTTATGATTCTCGTCCTGGTTTTCCTGGTTGATTTTACGGGCTACCTGTTACTCTGGGATGAGCGGGCCCTTTGGGCATGGACTATTGCCAGAAACTTGACTGAAAAGATCCCTTTAGCAGGAAATAAATTTGCTCTGATTTTATTTGGTCCCCCTGAAGTTGGTGATCTAGCCTTGGTCCGACTCTACGCCTGGCATATTTTTATCCTTCCAGCCTTGTTGACGTTTCTGATGGCGCTTCATTACTGGAAAATCCGAAAAGATGGCGGAATCTCAACTCCCCTTTAATCTTAGAGTGGGAGTCTCCACGCTGTTCAGAACAGCGTAAATGACTTTTTCGAGTTCTTTCGAGCTTATTGGCTTCGATATATAGCCATCCATTCCAGTGTCCAGACACTTTTCCCTGTCGCCAACCATGGCGTGGGCCGTCATGGCTACAATGGGGATATGCTCGCCGGTAATTTTTTCCTTGTCGCGAATTGCGCGGGTCGCGTCAAAACCATCCATCTCGGGCATTTGCACATCCATTAAGACTATCTGGAACGCGCCTGTTTCTAGAATGTCCAACGCGTCTTTGCCATTTGAAGCCACAGTCACAACGTGTCCCATTTTCTCAAGTATTTTAACGGCCAGCTTCTGGTTGACAACGTTATCCTCTGCAACCAGTATATCCAGACGTTTTCTCGCTTCACGAACGGAATGGCGAGTAATCAGAGAGTGAGGCAGATCCGAATCCGGCGCTTTTTGCATGGTCATCAGAATCGCATCGAGCAAATCAGACTGTTTTATGGGCTTCATCAGATAGGCGGCGATCCCCAGTTCCCGACATTTGGCGGCGTCGCCTCTTTGGCCGCCAGAAGTCAGCATGACTATCTTCTCCAGGTTGGATCCCTTGTGGCAGCTAATAGCTTCCGCCAGCTCAAAACCATTCATCTCCGGCATCATAAAATCCAGGAGCGCCAAAGAAAAAGGAGCCCCTCTGTTATTAGCCGCAATAATTGTGTCTATGGCTGCCGTGCTCTCGGCCACCGACGTTGGTATCATTCCCCAGGATCGCAAGGTTTCTTCCAGTATCCTTCTGTTTGTAGCATTATCATCCACCACCAGGACTTTTATACCGTCAAGCGGTACCCTTGCTCTCGGAATGACTCTAAGAACCGGTTGAGCTGGGAACCCAAACCTGGCGGTGAAATGGAAGATACTTCCGTGACCACTTTCGCTTTCTACCCAGATTCTACCATTCATCATCTCAACAAGTTGAGATGAAATCGCCAGTCCCAGGCCAGAGCCACCGAATTCTCTGGTAGTGGACCCGTCGACTTGCTCAAAGGCCTTGAAAATGCTGGCCAGCTTGTCTTCGTGAATTCCAATTCCCGTATCTGAAACACTGAAATGAAGCTCTATGAAATCGTGGCCTTCCATCTCAGTGACCACTCGAACCACCACTTCGCCTTTGGTGGTGAACTTGATCGAATTACCTACAAGATTAACCAGAATCTGACGTAACCGTCCAGGATCACCTGAGAGATTGTCTGGAATATCAGAGACTACGTCGTAGGCCAATTCCAGTTTCTTGCTATGAGCCTGGACCGCCATTGTGCTCATCGTGTTGTCCACACAATCTCTCAGACTAAAATCCGTGGTGATCAACTCAAATTTGCCGGCTTCCATTTTCGAGAAATCAAGAATGTCGTTTATCAACGAAAGCAGGGCCTCGGCTGAAATTTTCACGGAATCGAGATATTCTTTCTGTTCGCTGGTAAGTTCCGTGCCCAGGGCCAATTCCGTCATCCCTATGATACCATTCATAGGCGTGCGTATCTCGTGACTCATGTTCGCAAGAAACTGGCTTTTGGCCTCATTCGCGCACTCAGCGGCAATGCGGGCGATTACCTGGTCCGTTATGTCAACTACATTGAGAATGATTCCCTGAAAGGCGCCATTGACAAAAATCGGTTGCACCCTAAGGCACACATGCAACCCAAACATTTCCCGATTCAACGTCAGAGGTTTTAAGCGCTTTTTGTCTCCATACTCAGAGAATAAACCCTTAAGTCGAGTCGAAATTTCATCATCGGGGTGGAAATTCCAAATGTGTTTTCCGAGCAGTTGATGACGATCCAGGCGGGCTCTTTTTAGAAACCAGCTATTTACTTCAGTGATAATCCCCGAAGTGTCAGCCAGCGCTATACCTTCTTCCATGCCTTCAATCATTGACCGCAGTTTCTCAGTTTCAGCCGCTGTTGATTTGAGCGCTTCCTCCAGTTCCTGTTCCGTACGCTTTTTTGCGCTAATGTCATGAAGGATCCCCTGATATCCTGTTGTGGCTCCTTTCGAATCTCTGAATACGCTTATAGCGTGAACAGTGTCCATACTGTGGCCATTTTTGGCCCGAAGCTTTATTTCATAATTTTCCGTAAATCCTTTCGACTCGAGTTCCCGTCTCATTTTTAGACCGTCTTCAGGATTACAAAAAATGTCCCCCATTCTTTTCTGAGCCAATTCTTCCCTGGTTGAGTAACCGAGAAGCCTCAGAAAGGACCCGTTACATTCGAGTATTTTTCCTTTCGTATCGGTAATAACGACGGCGTCCAATGAATTTTCAAAAAGTAGGCGAAACCTCTGCTCACTTTGAGCGACAATCGCCTCCAGATAACTGACTTTTTCGTCTTTTTCAGAGGATAGTTTTTTGGATGAAGCGGCGAGGCTTGCCTCGAGACTCGACACTTGAAGTCTAGTCTCATTGAGTTCAGCAATGAGTTGATCCCGGCTCTTTTCTTGGTCTTGCACAGGAACACCTCCGAAAGAGGCTTTGGGAAAAGTAAGGATTACATGATCAAAAAACCGACAGGCTTTCAAAAGCACTTTAGATTACTATTCAAGAACAATCAAGAATCAGAACTGAACTACCACAACACGTTCCCGCTGATCTTTCACACTTCCTTTGCAAACATATACTAACCTTGTTCCATCAGATATCTCGAGCATATTGCCATTCATTTAATTGGTCATATGTTCATTTAAAGGATTCAAGCAATTGCAATGCCCATTGAGGGCCCTTTTTTAAACAGGAGTCAACCTCATGTCCGACGCAACAGATCCATCCTATAACCGAGAGATTTCAGACCGTACCGAGCCTGACAAGAGGACGCCTAACCGTCTGATCAATGAAAAAAGCCCATATCTTCTGCAGCACGCATATAACCCTGTCGATTGGCTTCCCTGGGGACCGGAGGCCTTTAATAAGGCTGAAACGGAAGACAAACCAATATTCCTGTCCATAGGGTATTCCACGTGTCACTGGTGTCACGTTATGGAAAAAGAATCGTTCGAAGATCCGGAAGTAGCTGAGATCATGAATAGAGTCTTCGTATCCATCAAAGTGGACAGAGAGGAACGGCCCGACATTGATCACATATACATGACGGTGTGTCAAATGATCACAGGCGGAGGTGGCTGGCCTCTGAATATAGTCATGACATCCGACAAGAAACCGTTCTTCGCTGGGACGTATTTCCCAAAATATTCACAGCACGGGCGCATTGGACTGTTGGATCTGGCAGAGAGAATTGAACAGCTATGGTGCGACAAACGATCGGAAATCTACGAATCTACGGATAAAATACTATCAGCGTTACGCAATGCGTCAGGGGACTCTCGTGGCCAGGAGTTGGATTCAGGGGTATTGGAAAAGGCTTTTGACCAGTTTTTGCAGAAATTCGATTCGCAACATGGGGGCTTTGGCTCAGCTCCAAAATTCCCTACACCGCACAATCTGCTGTTCCTTTTACGATATTGGAAAAGGTCAGGAAACCGCATGGCATTGGAGATGGCTACAAAAACTTTGGACAAAATGCGGTTGGGAGGAATTTTTGATCATGTAGGGTTTGGCTTCCATCGCTATTCAACTGATTCCCAGTGGTTGACGCCTCATTTCGAAAAGATGCTCTATGATCAGGCCATGCTTGCGCTCGCCTACACAGAAGCGTATCAGGCTACCCAAAAAAAGGATTACAGGAAAACGGTTGAGGAAATCTTTGAATATGTTCTGAGGGATTTGACTTCCCCGGAAGGTGGTTTCTATTCAGCCGAAGACGCTGACAGCGAGGGAGAGGAAGGTAAATTTTACGTTTGGACTTCCGACCAGATCCACGAAGCGTTGCCTGACAAAGAGGCTGATTTTGTAGAAACGGTGTTCAACGTCTTCAGACTCGGCAATTTCAAGGATGAAGCCACTCAAACCCTTACAGGAGCAAACATTCTTCATCTTAAGCAACCACTCGACATTTTGTCCGAACAATTTGATTTGACGCCTGAAGAAGCTGAACGAATATGGGCCTCGGCAAGGGCGAGACTCTTCGAACTCAGGGAGAAGCGAATACGACCACACAAAGACGATAAAATCCTTACTGACTGGAATGGACTTATGATCGCAGCTTTGGCCAGGGCATCAAGGGTTCTGCGCAATCCGGATTATGTCAACGCGGCAAAACGTTCGGCCGATTTCATTCTCAACAACTTGCGTGACTCCAGAGGAAGGTTATTGCGTCGCTACCGCCTGGGAGAATCGGCATTATCCGCGCATATCGATGATTACTCTTTTTTTATATGGGGACTCCTTGAATTGTATGAGGCGACATTTGAAACCGACTATCTTAAGGCGGCTATTGAGTTGAATTCTGACTTTGTTAAAAGGTTCTGGGATCAAAGTTCCGGAGGGTTCTTTTTCACAGCCGTCGATGGCGAAGAACTCCTGACCAGACAGAAAGAGATTTACGACGGAGCCACTCCGTCAGGCAATTCAGTCGCTGCGATGAACTTGTTGAAGCTTTCTAGATTGACAGGAGCGCCCGAGCTTGAATCGATGGTGTCTGCGACGAGTCTGGCTTTCGCAGGCGTCGTGGAAAACTATCCATCGGCGTACACTCAGTTCCTGCTCTTCACCGACTTTCTCCTGGGGCCGGCCTTTGAGATTGTTGTAGCTGTTGGAGATAGAAAAAAAGACGCTGAACCAATTCTGGACAAGCTGGATAGCGTTTACCTGCCCAATAAAGTGGTAATCGTCAAGAATGATGATGACAGATCTTTGGAACTGGTTTCTCTCGCGCCATATCTGAAAGATTATCGTGTTAAAAACAACAAACCAACCATTTATGTGTGCGCCAATTTCACCTGCGAGGAGCCCACAAATGATCCTCAAAGGATGTTTGATCTGCTCAACACAAATAAATTGTGAAAAGGCCACGTGATCGGTTATCATTCCAAGGATACACTTTTATCACGTAAGGACAGGATTATGAACGTTTCAGGGGATTTTACCGACCAATTATGCATCAACACAATTAGAGCGTTGTCAGTAGACATGGTTCAGCAGGCCAATTCGGGTCATCCTGGATTGCCACTGGGAACAGCCTCCATGGCTTATGTGCTGTGGACACGTTTTCTGAAATTCAACCCGCTGAATCCGGCATGGCCAAACAGGGATCGTTTCATACTTTCCGCTGGTCACGGTTCGGCTCTGCAATATTCTTTGCTACATTTGACAGGCTATGATGTTTCTTTAGAAGAAATCAGGCGTTTTCGCCAATGGAAGAGCAAGACACCGGGCCACCCGGAATATGGAGTTACTCCAGGGGTTGAGGCCACTACAGGGCCTCTCGGGCAGGGATTTGCCATGGGTGTCGGAATGGCTATATCGGAACGATTCCTCGGGTCGCAATTTAATCGACCAGGGTTTCCCGTTGTCGATCATTACATCTATTCTATCGTTTCTGACGGAGACCTGATGGAAGGGATATCCTCGGAGGCCGCATCACTGGCTGGTCATTTGAAGTTGGGAAAGATAATTTATTTGTACGACGACAACAAGATTTCAATTGAGGGTAGCACCGACCTTACGTTCACAGAAAACGTCGGGGCCAGATTCCAGGCCTATGGCTGGCATGTGTCACGAGTTTCGGATGGAAATGATCTGCAAGCGATTCAAGGGGCTATTGAGGAGGCTCAGAGGGAAACTGAAAGACCTTCGATCTTGCTCGTTAGAACTCATATTGGCTTCGGAAGCCCCAAGCAGGACAGCTCTTCGGCTCATGGGGAACCGTTGGGGGAAGAAGCTCTCAAAGCGACAAAGGAAAACCTGGGATGGCCGGTGGATAAACGTTTTTTTGTTCCCCAGGAAGTTAAAAGCCATTTCGCTTCCCTATCGGAATGTGGGAAAGAAAGTGAAAGCAAATGGAACCTTCTCATGCAGGAATATTCCAAGGCTTTTCCACAGGAATCGGAGACGTTTTTCAGACAGATTAGAGGAGACTTGCCCGAAAAATGGGATTCTGAAATACCTGTTTTTAAACCTGAAGACAAGCCTGAAGCCACCAGAGTGTCTTCGGGCAAGGTTCTGAACGCTATTGCCAAGAAGGTGCCTAATATCATGGGCGGTTCCGCGGATCTGGCTCCATCGACCAAGACCATGATTTCAGGCGCCGGAGCGCAGGCGCCGGACAATTCCTCAGGTCGAAATATTCATTTCGGAGTTCGCGAGTTTGCCATGGCCGCAGTCGTTAACGGCATGGCTCTTCATGGCGGAGTGATCCCTTACGGCGCAACCTTTTTTGTATTCAGTGATTTCATGAGACCAGCCATCAGGTTATCGGCTCTTATGGAAGTTCATACAATATTTGTTTTCACACATGACAGTGTGGCTGTCGGAGAAGACGGGCCGACTCATCAGCCGATTGAACATCTGATGTCACTCAGGGCCATGCCCAACCTGTCAATCATAAGACCAGCGGACGCCAACGAAACCGCTGAAGCCTGGCGAGTGGCAATGACATCACGAGGTCCAGTGGCCCTTATCCTGACGAGACAGAGTCTGCCGATTCTTGACCGGGAAATTTTTGCAAGCGCTTCTCTTCTGGACAAGGGCGCTTACATCCTATCGGACTCCAAAGAAAAACCCGGCTTAATCCTTATAGCTTCGGGGTCAGAGGTCCATCTAGCTCTGAAAGCCCAAAATATTCTGATGACACAACACGGCGTGCCAACAAGAGTCGTGTCAATGCCCAGTTGGGATATGTTTCAAAAACAGCCCAGGGAATACATAGAACAAGTGTTGCCACCTGAAGTGGAGTTGAGGCTTGCCATTGAAGCCGGTTGTTCACTGGGATGGGAGAGATGGGTCGGTTCCAGGGGTAAAGTGATTTCAATTGACGGATTTGGAGCTTCAGCTCCAGGCTCGGAAGTCTTGACCAACTACGGATTTACATCGGACAACGTAGTAGCCAGGGCCCTGGAACTCGTAGGAAAGTAAGTCAGGTCAACTTTAAGCGTATTTCTCGAACTTGACTTGGAGGTTTAGTGGAAACGCGACTATTTCAATTCTTGTTGAATTCTGATAGGAGCATCAAGCTAATATCATTGACAATTTTATCTACCCAGTGAGAAGGATAAGTAGCGCTCAGAAAAATAATATCATAATGCCTCAATCCCCAGCTCCAAACTAGAGCATCAGCCCTACACTCCGCCTGCTCCTTGAACCGGGCCCTGGCGCCTCGGTTCAAGGGCCACTCTTCTTCTGGCGGCAACTCAGCCACAACATGTCCCAGTTCCCTAAAAACAGATCCCATGAAATGATCTTCAGGCCAATCCTGAGCTTCATCACAAATGGAAATTGTGTAAATCAGGCCATTGGAAGAAACGTGAGCCCTGGTTTTCATACCGAAGGGTAAGCCCGGATCAGGAACAACAATAATTTTGAGATTCCGGGACCCGTTTAGAAAAAGATCAGAAACATCAGGAGGAAGACTCTCGAAGACCTTCAAAATCCTCGACCTTGTCAAATCCCTCCTGGCCAGGTCTTTCCCAGCGTCATTAAGATCCAGTATGTTATTCGTATACGCCGAAAATCGGTCATCGATCCTAGTCAAGTTCGCCTCTTTGAAACGCCTTTCCGGACGCTCACCACAAGTTGTAAAACGCTTTAGACCGAGTCGGTTCAGGTTGGGTGGAAACTCTCGTAGGAGAGGCTTGTTCCCATTCCTGCAACAGTTTCGCAAATTCTTTATTTGAAGGGTCCATTGATATGGCTTTCTTCAAAGTTAGAATTGCAGCGGCGTCCTCATGCAGCGCCTTGTGCACTTCAGCAAGATTTCGAGTCAACTCCGGAGCGGTAGAATCTCCCATTGATACGGCCTTTTCTGCGAATCGCTTTGCAAGCGCAGGATTCCTGACGGAAGAATCATTCGCTGTCGCCAGCAGCAAACCCAAAGCGGAATACCCTGGAGCGAATTTCTTGTCGAATTCTATAGATTTTTCAAAATCTTTCTTTGCCAGTCCATATTCTCCAAGTTTCGAATACGCTGTTCCGCGATCCTTATAGAGAACAGGCGAATTGGGGTTCATTTCAATAACTTTGCTGAATTCCTCTACGGCCTTGTCGTCACGTCCCTTACCACTCAACGCCATACCACGATTGTGATATGCGGAAGCGAATTTGGAATTTATCTCAATGGCTTTGTCGAAGTCCTCGAGAGCGCGGTCAAAATCCTTGATTCTCATGTATGCGACGCCTCGATTGTTATAAACCATGGCATTGGTAGCATCCAGTTTTATAGCCTTGTCAAAGTCTTGAATCGCCTTTTCGTATTCGTTTTTGCCATTAAACGCAAAACCCCTGTTATTATAGTATCTTGGATCGTTGGAGTTCAGGGCTATCGCGCTGTTGAAGTCCTGAATCGCCTGATCATAGTCATTGAGACCGTTGAAGGAGAAACCTCTGGTATTCAAAGCCTCGGATGACGATGGCTCAAGCCTGATAGCTACATTTAGCGCTTCGACGGCCCTGGCGTAGTCGCTTATAGCGTTATAGGCGAAGCCTAACCTTGCAAAAGCCGGAGCGTAAGCCGGATCCAGCTTCGTCGCCTGGATAAGATCTTTTATGGCCGCCTTAGGGTCCCCTTTCTTAAGGTAAGTTTCGCCTCTCTTGGCCCAGGAGCGCGCGGATTGGGGGGCCATCTTGATAGCGTCGGAATAATAGGTAATGGCCTGATCCAGAGAGCCTGAGTCTTCAGACTGTAGGCCGGCTTTAAAAGTATCTACAAAATCTTCCGACCAACTTGGACTCGCGTAAAATGCCATCAATACTGCAAACGATCCGAATGCGAATAAAATCCTGTTTTTCACAAGAACAGCTTCTCCTAAATAGGCTTTGGGGATTATGATCAGTTTTTTAGGACTGTTGGGTTCCCTCAGAATTTCTGAATTTATCTTGAGATGTATATCTATTTTCTTTCAATTGAGCAAGAAACCGAGCCATGTAGGATGGCTCCAGCGCAAAATTAGATTGTGGAGGCAACTGCAATGGACTTACTCGAAACAATACGGCAAAGACGCAGCGCAAGAGGTTTTCTTAATACTCAGGTAGATAGCGGTATCCTGGAAGACGTCTTGAGGGACGCGTGCCAACGCTCCGTCAGCCATCAACATACAACCATGGGAAGTTACCGTGGTGACAGGAAATGAAATTAAAAGACTTTCGAAGAGATTGTTGAAATGCCTGGCAGAACGAAAGGTTACTTGCGGACCCGGCTCTTCAAAGGAAATTCCAGCGAGATTTATTGACAGAGCCAAGGATACGGCCGAGGGAATGACTCCTATGGTCGAAGAAATGCGGATGGATTTTAAAACATTCGTCAATGAAGGTAGCCTGCAGTTTTACGGCGCGCCTGCGGTAGTCTTCATATACGTCGATGAAAGTTTTCCTCCTGACCGCATGGTGGATATAGGAATTTTTATAGGGTATTTCGTTTTGGCTTCCGCGGGACATGGCCTTTCGACATGTCCGATCGGACTGGTTACCTGGTATGAAGACGAGATTAAAGACGTGTTGAATATTCCCGAAACCAAGAAACTGGTAATCTCCCTGGCCGTGGGATATCGGGATGATAACTCTCCGATAAACGCTTTCAGATCAGACAGGGTCGATACAAAAGAATTCGTCAGGTGGTTCAATTCTTAGAAGCCGTCCTTGATCGAATCCGCCAGAACCCCCTTATCAAGGAACAGGATCCTTTGGGACTTTTTTGCGGCTCGCGGATCATGAGTTACCATTATTATCGTTTTCTCGAATTGACGGTTAAGTTCCGCCAATAGATCGAGAACATCACCCGCTGATTTTTTGTCCAAATCGCCCGTAGGTTCGTCCGCTACCAACAATACAGGATCCGTCACGATGGCTCTAGCTATCGCTACTCTCTGCTGCTGCCCGCCAGATAACTCTGATGGGAAATGATCCATCCGGTCAATAAGCCCTACCGCCTCAAGCGCTGTGACAGCATGATCCCGTCTTTCACGTTTTGAAAGAGAAGTGAGAAGTAGTGGGAGTTCAACATTTTCCAATGCGTTCAGAACTGGAATCAAGTTGTAGAACTGGAAAATGAAACCAACATTCAAGGCTCTCCACTTGCTTAGTTCTGATTCGCTCAAGACGGCTATGTCTACCCCATTGACGATTAATCGGCCTCTGTCGGGTCTATCTATCCCCGCGATAAGATTTAGAAGTGTTGTTTTCCCCGAACCGGATGGTCCCATAAGGCCCAGAAATTCGCCCCGGCCAACGGAAAGACTGATGTCGGTTAAAACAGGAATCGTCTGCCCGCCACGTTTATACGTTTTAGTAAGTTCTTCGATTGTCACCAAATCGGATTGAGCCACATCGAATCGCCTCACTCTTTGATCTTTACCCTCAAACCATCTCTAAGCTGGGAATCCGGATTCAGGGCGACAGCGTCTCCCTCTTTAAGACCAGAAAGTATTTCCGTGATATCCCCCCAGGAGCGCCCTTCCTTGACCTGGGTCGCATGGGCCTTGCCATCCTGGATTACGAAAACTGTTCCGGCTCCGTCTTTGCCTGATATAGAGTTAGTTGGAACGCCCAGAAAAAGCTTATCTTCATCGTTTTTCAGTGGTCGAGATAAAAAAGCGACTTTTGCGCTCATTTCAGGCAGCACTTTAGAGTTTATTTTATCAAACTTCACCTTGGCCAGAACAGTGGCCTTGGATCGGTCAGCGGTCGGGACGATCATATACACGGTCCCTTCAAATCTGTCATTTGGAAACGCGTCAAGACGAATTTCGGCTGGCCCCCCTACTTTGACTTTTTCAAGGCTTGATTCCGACACATCAACTTCAACCATCAGTGAACCCATGTCAGCCATTGACACTACGGAGGCTTTCGCGTTCAGTGACGCCCCCATCGGCGCAACTACTTCTCCCTCTTCAGCGCTTTTGGTCAATATCACACCGTCAAAAGGCGCTCGTATATAGGACTGCTCCAGGTTTACTTCCGCCACTTTCACGGAAGCGCCAGTTTTATCAACTCTAAATCTTGCGGACCTGTGTGCGGCTTGAGCTTTTTTATATCTGGCTTCAGCGGAGTCAAAAGCCTGCTCTGAAACCGCGCCGGAATCTTTGAGCGACTTCTGTCGGTTAAAATTGAGAGTGGCGTCCTCCAATTCCGCTTCAGCGTTATTTAGGTCGGCCGTCGCAACTTTAAGGCCTGCTTGAGCTTCTTCCAGGGCCGCTTTCAAATCGTCATTTTCCAACTGTGCGATCACGTCGCCCTGTTTAACAAATTTACCCTCTTCGACGTACAGATGTTCAAGTCTGCCAGTAGCCTTTGAGGATACCGCAGCCTTTCTCTGAGCAACCACATAACCGCTGGCGTTAAGAATTGTCAGGGCCCTTGAGGGGAATGCGCCGGTCACTTTGGTCACATGAATTTCTTTTGGTGGCCTCAGCCAGTTGGTCCACAGCCAATAACCTCCTGTAACGGCCAATCCGAAAAGCAACAACGAAAACAACATGATTTTCATCAAAGGGATTCCTGCGCCACGCGCATCCTTTGATTCCAGGCTGATCTTAAGTTTGTTAAGTCGTTCAGAGGGCATATTGAGTTTGATCCCCAGCGATAAACAGGCTCTGCATTTTTAATATAGCGTCATTTTTATGGGGCCGCTCGTTGAAGGATCCCAATGCAGATGCTAATATCAATTCAAATCAGTTGATTTCCGAAAATCGTTTCCAAGATAAAAGCCTTTAATAACATGCATGTTCAGAGGGACACCGTAATCTGATGTGGTCTAAAATCCAGGTACCGGCCTCGTATTCTAATAACCTTTGTGGGTTTGGCAATTTTCACAACTCTTCTAGCGCTTCCGATAGTTTTATCAAGCCTGTTAACCTCATCGGGCGGCCCGGCTTTTCGAATGATGGGATGGTGGGCCAAGATAATCGCTTTTTTCATGGGCTTAAAGTTTTCAGTCTTCGGAACCGAAAATGTCATTCCCGGGCAATCCTATATTGTTACTCCCAATCACCAGGGAAACACCGACATCTTAGCCCTTGTGATAAAACTTCCTCTTCGCTTTCGTTGGGTCATAAAGAAGGAACTCCTACGGATTCCAATATTTGGATCAGCCCTGGCAGGAACTGGGGCAATAGCGATAGACCGGTCCAACAAAGAAGCGTCTGTACAGAGTCTGAAACGCGCCGAAGAGAAGCTGTCAAATGGCTGGTCTTTGTTAATCTACCCTGAAGGCACCAGAACATCTAATGGAGAGCTACTCCCTTTCAAAAAAGGACCATTCATGATGGCGATTCAAACCGGCCTACCAATCCTGCCTGTCACATCGAACGGCGCCTTCAAGATTCTTCCGAAAAAGACAATCGCATTGCGTCCCGGGCACATAACTCTTACGATAGCAAAGCCGATAGAAACCAAAGGTCTGACCGAGGACGATGTGCCCCAACTCATGGAACAAACCAGAAAAGCAATCGCCTCAAATTTAAGAACTGACTATGATCCATTTAAAAATTGACGATCAAAATGGTTAGTGACGCAAACGTTCAAGCTGGCGCGTGCGATTCTGGAATTTTAGGCCAACGGCTCAGTCTTCCAACTCCAACTCTTCGAGCGGTTCCCTTCCGTATTTGCGAACAAAACTTTCCTGAGCGGTCTTGTACGCCAGTTCCTGATCTCCTGAGTTGGTGATCACTGCTAACGCGCTATCCAGAGACTCTTTGGCTTTAACCAGCCGTAGGGCGTCCCCATCACGAGCCGTCTGGTCAACCCACTCCAACGCCTTTAAAATTTCTGATTTATTCATGTTAATATCCTCAATTGTTAATAGGTCCTTTTTTCAAATTCTTGCGTAATGCCAAAGGCCTGGCGCCCAATTCGGCTCATCTATTCCTCCTTGATTGCCGCAGCCGATGGAGCCCGCACAAGTCTCCAGGTTGGATAAAGCGAAGATAAAAAACAGGCTGCCAAGGTCAAAGCTAACGCTTCGAGGAATATCCACTGGTTCACACTTATATCAATAGACCATCCAAAAGACCTGAAGTTTATAGCGTACACTATTATATAAGTGAGTGACAAACCACAAACAGATGCGATGAGGAACGACGCGAATCCCATGATCAGCCCCTGGTAAACGTTCATCCGTCCAATCTCCCAGGGAGTAAGGCCAAGATACCCAAGGACCCGAATTTCCCGTGATCTTTCAAGAAGTATAGCCATCATGGCTGTAGCGACTCCGAGTAGCGCCACCAACAAAGAAACTCCCTTCAGGGTGCTTGTAGGCGCGAATGTTTTGTCAAAAATTGAAAGAACTCGTTCCCTCATTTCATGGTTAGAGACAATGGTCCTATCCAATCCCTTGAATTTTGCCGCTATGGACTTTTTCACTTCTGCGAAGGAAACGCCCGGCTTTAAAAAGAGCGCAATGGATTGTGTTCTATCATCTTTCCATATTTTCTTATATTCCTCTCGATCAATCTGCACTGTGCCTTGATCAGAAGAATAGTCTCTCGTTATCGCCACGATCTTGAACTTTTGCGGCCCATTGGGAGAATCGAGTGTTACAAAATCACCAAGTCCAAGGTGGAATTTGAACGCCAGAGGCTCTGATATGAACACTCCGCCGTTTCGTAATTTTTCCCAGGCGACATTCTTGTCGCCTTTCATGAAATGGAACCTGGCTCTGCGTTCAAGTATCTCGGATTCCATGACTCTAAGTTTGACTGGTTTACCTTCCAAAAAGACGTTGATCGTTGAATATCTTTCCAGCGCGTCGACCCTTGGGTCCTGTTCCATTTCTTTCATTAAAGATTCCGGGAGAGGATGATCCCATTTTGTGGTTTCAGGCGATATGTACAAATCCCCTTTTAACGCTTCTTCCAGCCAGGCGGCTACAGAAGTCCTGAAACTGTATATCATGGTATCTACGCCAATGGTCATAGACAGGGCCACAGCCAGAGCAGCTACCGCTATGGATGTCCGGCTCAGGGACGCCCCAATATTTCTGGCTGCCAGGAAACCTTCCAGTCTTTTAGAGGATTTCTTCAATATTAGGCCCAGGTAATACGTAAATGGACTCAGCAGACCCGGTGTAAGAAGCGCAAATGCCGTAGTCAGACCGAAAGCTGACACAAAACCCCAAAAAATTGAACGCTTCGAAGCCCATGCCGCTGATACGGCGAAAATGAGACAGCACACCCCGGCTAGAGACAGGTATTTCTTTAATTTGTTGGCCTTGTCTTCGATACTCTGTCTTTTCAGTCCGAGGACAGGAGGCGTGGTAGCCACTTCAAGCGCAGGTATCGTTACACCGACAAGTGTGGCCAGGAATCCGACGGAAAGGCCATTTATAATGATGCTCCGTGTAAGTTCCACATGGAGAGCGTTTACCTGAAAATATAGTTGACTGATCGTTGAGGACACTTTCCCTATACTGTACGACGCTATTGAAAAACCTAAGATTACTCCTATCAAACTTCCCAAAACGCCCAGGATTATTGATTCGATCATGAACGCCATCACAAGTTTCCCACGATCGGACCCCAGGGTTAATAGCAGGGACATGTCCTGACGCCTCGACAAGACGGAGAACATTGAAAAGTTGTATATCAGGAACACTCCTACAAAAAGCGCTATAAGGCTCATGGCGGCCAGGTTGAGTTGAAAGGAATAGAGCATCGCTGTCAAAGTTGATTTTCTTGAATTCGCGTCAGTCACTTCCAGTCCAGGAGGCAAGGCCTTGATCGCCGCTGATAACGGCCCATCCACAATGAGATCTATTCTATCCAATCGACCAACACGGCCAAAAACGTTTTGAGCCGAGGCTATATCCATTACAGCAAGATTTTCCTCCAATCCCCCATTAGCTCCTCCAGGCAGGGGACCCAAGATCCTGATTCTCTTTTCCAGACCCGCTTCGAGCGCAGTCAACCAGTCTCCATTTTTCAGGTTATATTTCTTGAGAAGGTCAGCGGAAACAAACGCAGACGGCTCGTCAGTATTCAAGAACTGTAACATTCCATTTTGATCTTCGAATTGCGGAACCCAGTTGCGAAACGGAGCCTCGAGGAATGGGTCTACTCCCAGGAAATGGACAGGTTCCGAGCCTGTTTCGAGCGTATCAGCCATTACGTCGACCAGTGGGGTGGCGGCTACAATTTTGGGATTTTCCCAAAATTGTTTAAAATAATGCTCATCTATTCTTCCGTATGTGGAAATGATCGAGTTGGTCGCTCTCCCCGCGAGGAAATCAACTGAGGATTCAAAGGATGCAAGAGCTGAGTTGTTGATTAACTCCACAGCCACTATGATCCCGACACCCAATGAAATTCCCAGCAGGCAAAGCATAGCTAGAAGTGTATGTCTGCGATAATATTTAAAGTTGAATCGAAGCAGTGTTATCAAAGTCACCATCTGGCATCATTGGATAAATGAATCAGAAAATTCGTATCAATTCGATTTTTCAATCCGTATAATTATCTTCTATGAGCATGCCGGACTTAAGCCTGTAATGTCTCGGGGCAATCCACAATGCGTCCGGACTATGCGTAACCATGATCAAGGCAGCGTTGGATTCCAGGCAAATCCTGTCTATAAGTTTTAGAATGCTGTTTCCCGTTTCCTGATCGAGATTTCCAGTTGGCTCGTCTGCAAGAATTAATCTTGGCTTCTTGACCAGAGCGTGGGCGATGGCGACCCTCTGTTGCTCGCCTCCTGACAAAACCTCTGGAAACTTCTTCCAGTAGCCGTCCAAACCAACTTCAGCCAAAAGCTCATGAGCCTGCGCATGGTCACTAATACCTAACAATTCCAAAGGCAGGGTGACATTTTCCCCCACTGTCAAAGAAGGAAACAGGTTAAACGACTGAAAGATGAATCCAACTTCTCTGCGCCTGTAAAGGGCAAGATCAACTTGAGATCTTTTTGTTAGTTCTTTGCCGTCAAAAAAGAATTGCCCCTCTGTCGGAGTGTCTACTCCTCCAACAATGTTAAGAAACGTGCTTTTCCCGGAACCGCTCTTTCCCAATAATATTACACGCTCTCCCTGAAAAAGCTCAAAACTGACCCCCGCAAGAGGGAGAACCTCGCTTTCGGAACCGCTCAAATAACTTTTCGTCACATTTAACAGTCTAACCAGAGGTCGCATATACTCCCGCTTAGTTTGCCGTGTCCCAATGAAATAAGAACAGCAAGTGTGTATCCGAACCTATGCCAATTCAATGATCAGGCTCATGCGGCATGATGAACGAATGACGCAAGACCTTCCCACGCACGGTGAAACGACATAAAGTCGATGTCTTGAAATTTTGAATCTATCTGTTGTTTCTTCTCTGGCTTGAAGGGGCGGCGTTGTTGGAGTCGCCATAAATTCTTTTGAGGCGTTTCTCGAAATACTCGCTTCTTTTCTTTCGAAACACCATATAATCTGACTCGTCGGGCAACTTGTTATCATTCACTCTCAGCCAGATGTTGGTAACAGTTACCTGTTCCAGGACAAACCCTAGGCGCATGCAAATTAGCTCTCCCTCTGAAAGCTTGCCTATCGCGTTATCGAGGTCTCTCGCCGTCGGTTCACAGTATCTGTAAATGGCGTCACGAAAAGCCGGATCAGGCATTAACTCGACGGGGTGTTTCTTTTTTGGGTCGGCCAAATGCTTTGCTGCTACAATTACACGATAAAAATCCCTTTTCATTAGAGGGATACCGTATGAAATAATTTTGTCCGCTGTTGGACGCAACCCTAGAATTTTTTTCTTTTCCCCCGAAGAAAAGGCTATCGAGTAAGGGAAAGAATCTATGTTCCTCTGAGCGTCCTGAAGTTTGTGGACCTGCTCTTCCAGGAAGAGCAGGCTATTTAGAGGACCTCGCTGCGCCTGCTTGATAAAAAAAATCAACGAGGGTCGCTGCTCGATAAGCTTTTGTGTAACTTGCTGATTAACTTCAGTTAGCTCATATTTCAAAAAAGCCTCAATGATGGCTTTGTTATTATCCTTGACGATCTCTCCAGCTATTGTAGCGTCCGAGAGTTCAGCGCCATATGCCTCATGAGGAACCCAAAAACCACAGAAATTCATCGCAAAGACGGCAACCAGAATAGAGCCCAACCGCATTGCCCGGATCATCATTTAGTCGACCCCTGTTTATTCTTTGAAACTTTGACCTGCTCTCTAATCCATTCCGACACTTCCCCGAAACCTTCACCTGTCTTTGCAGAAACTGGAAACATCTTAATATTAGGATTCATTGCGATTACTGTCTTCTGGAATTCTTCCATATTAAAGTCAGTATATGGAACCAGATCCACTTTGTTGATCAACAGAACCTGAGATTCAGTAAACATCAACGGGTATTTCAGTGGTTTGTCATGGCCCTCAGGGACTGACAGAATCATTACCTTGAGATTCTCCCCGAGATTAAATTCCGCCGGACAAACAAGATTTCCTACATTTTCTATGATCACCAGGTCCTTACCCTCTATGCCAAGACCGGAACACGCAGCCGTAATCATATTAGCGTCCAGGTGACAAGCGCCGTCGGTATTAATCTGGACAACATCGACGTTCTCCTGTTGTATCCTTCGGGAATCTACATCAGAAGCTATATCGCCCTCTATGACTCCCATTTTGAGCTTGCCTGAAAGACTTTCAATTAATCTGAGGATTGTGGATGTCTTTCCAGCTCCCGGCGCCGCCATCAAGTTGATTACAAATGTTCCGTTACTTTCAAATGATCTCTTGAGATTAAGCGCAAGCGCCTCATTGACCTCCAAAATATCTCTGTTAACGTTTATCGTTTTTACGGCCATCAAATTCTCCTTGCTTTTGATCGTTTACCTTTTTTAGCTATTTTCACGGCCCTGACTGTCTGTAATGTGTCTTTCTGATCGAGGTATTCCACGTACGCGCAGTCTGAGGGCATCCAATTAATCTGTCTGATGAATTCCTCTGTAAGTTTGATACAGTCTGGCTCAATTTCATGGCGGTTTCTCGTAAATTTTGCACATTCCGGTGATCGTGTCCAGATATACACACGGTTCGCTGGTATAAACGATTTGACCTCCGCCCAAATCTACTTTTTCATAGCAGCACTTTGCACATTTTCGGCAAATCGATTCCCATTCCTCATCCGTCAATTTGTCTTTTTCAAACGTTGAATTTTTCATCTTAATGAATTGCCGGCTCTTAAATATCAGTCCCTCAAAATAGTAACACGTTCCGCCGTAAGTCCGCAAACCGACCACTTAAATTGTTTAATTGGCTTTTCGTATTTTTCGTATTTTAATTTTTTCCCAACTTTTTATATCCATCTGGGCTAAAAAATCATAGGCTTGATGGACTATTTTGTGATCTTATAATGAGCTTTTTAATGAAGGAAGGATAACAGGATGCCTGACAATACCATGAAACGCGTCTTATTTCTTTGCACGGGCAACTCGTGTCGGAGTCAGATGGCGGAGGGTTGGGCTCGTCAATTGCTCAGTGATGTAATTGAACCTTTTTCTGCGGGTGTGGAAAAGCATGGGTTAGATCCGATGGCTGTAGAGGTCATGAATGAAGCCGGTGTTGACATATCGGGTCATAAATCCAAATTAATTTCCGATTTGGCGGATCTTGACTTCGATTACGTGATTACTCTGTGCGACAACGCCAGGCAGACCTGCCCTTTTTTCCCTGGAACAGCAAAAAACATCCACATAGGCTTTGACGACCCGAGGTCAATGACAAGCCCAAATACATCCAGGGAAGAAAAACTCAAGACCTACAGACGGGTGCGGGATGAAATAAGGAAAATGATTGATGACTTGCCTGAGACACTCGGTCTGTGACATACGGCAAGTATGTAGGATTCAATGTCAAGAATCACTCCTTGAACCTGTAACCTACGCCACGGACCGTTTCAATCAGATCTCCAGAGTCGCCAAGTTTTTTTCTTAGCCCCACGATCTGGACATCTACTGATCTATCCGTAACCGGGTAGTCTGTTCCCTTCACAGAATCAATAATTTGTTCTCTGGTGAATACCCAACCGGGTCTCTTGGCCAGAAATTCAAGTATTGAGAATTCGGTCGCAGTAAGGTTCACAACGGATTGTTTAACCTTAACCTCGTGTCGTGAAGGATTAATGACCATGTCATGAGCCTTTATGACGGACCTGTCCTCGGAATGTTCAGGCTGGTTCCTCCGCAATATGGCTTTAATTCTTGCTAGCAGGACCCTCGGACTGAACGGTTTGGTAACATAGTCATCCGCTCCCAACTCCAGCCCCAGCACCACGTCGGTGTCTTCGCTTTTGGCCGTAATCATCATTATCGGAATGTGGGAAGTTTCAGGACTTCTCTTGATGATACGACATGTGTCGAGTCCATCCCGTCCCGGTAACATGAGATCAAGCAATATAAGGTCAAAGGATTCCTTCTTGAGCTTATCCAGGGCATCTTCCCCGGTTGTGGCGCATATGACCTGAAAGTTCTCCTTTGTCAAATTGTAACTTACCAGTTCAAGGATATCTTCTTCATCATCTACGACCAGGATACGTTCTTTAGCCATTTTGTATATGCCTCTCGGACTGTTTAATTATCGGGATAGTGAGGAAAATTTCATGATCGTTTCTGAAAAAGAATAGCATGGTTAATGGTAACACCGCAACGAACTCCATGCCCTAAAATTGAAGGAATGTGGACGACTCCTTCACCCGAAAAAGAGACGCAGATTCGATTCCTTTTCCTTATTTAGAGCAGTTTTACCACTTATGTCATCGTCCAATTTTTCCGGCCCAGCCATGCGTATCCTAACCCCTTTCTAACACTCACTCTAACCATTTCTAACATTTCCCTAATTAACAGCTAACGTTTCTTCGCCAGAATTCGATCACCGAATATTTCCTTAGACGGAGGGGATCCCAGGATTGACCTTGGGCCAAAACAACGCGAAGCCTCGGGCTTGGCCGAGTCAGAAGCTTCGCATGAGTTGGGATTCTCAAATTTTTTGTTTTTTGAATGGGAGGAAGAATGAAAAGGTTTGGACTTATTGGCTTAATCGCCTTATTAGCAATTTGCGCAGCAGCGCCGGCTTTCGCCTGGGAGTTTTCGATGAAGGGCGACTGGGAATGGCGCTATCGTTACTGGACCAGGACAGGTCAAAACGACATTTTCGGGCAGATGGACGGCACAAATGTGAATCTTGGTACTAAACCACCTGTCCGTTTTCCCAACCGCAGCGACTACCAACCGAATGAGCGACACAAACAATTTCGGAGTATTGGCAGGACAAAACAATTTTGGCTGCGACATGAGCCTCACCGACAACAGGGCCACTATTTTCCCAAAGATCAAGGTCAACAAAGCCATTTCTGTTGAAAGCTCCGTCAATCTGACATCTCTTGGAATATGGTCTGATGGAGACCCATACAATTTTGGAGGGACTACTGGCGCTGCGGCAGGGACTTATCCGAAATGTAGGATTTTACAATTCCATGTATGTTCCTATCAATGACCGGCCGGTTGCCAGCAATGTACCAAATACCTTTGTGACTCTTCAGTGGTTGAAGGCTTCAATCCATACGCCTATGCTCGACTTCAGTCTTGGCTATAAGACCAGCGCTATCGGCATGGGGTTGTGGAAGCATAAAGACAACCGTTCATCTGCGTCCTTCAGCGTTACTGCTCACTATGGGCCTTTCAAAATAGGATTCAGCCCCTATTTTGGACGTGAGCAGTCAGCGTGGTCTCTGGGTAGACGCTACTTCTCGTAACACCGGGCCTGGCTCCACCAAAGGCAGGAAGACCGACGCAATTATTTTCAGGCTGATCATGGGAGAAATACTTATACCGGAACGGTCCTCATGGAGTTACAACTGGTCTCAGACTCATACCGTCAGCCTAGCGCTCCCGCAGTTCCGGCGGGCACAGTCGCCAATCGTTTTCGAGGAGCAGCTCTTACCGTCAGTGCGCCTAGCGACGATATTTTACGATACAGAATTGCGTTGGCCGCTAAATACAACAATGGTGTCTTTTTCTTTGACGGTGAGGCGGACTGGTTCAATCGCTGGCGGTCAGGCAGAGGTACAGGCGACCCGACGACCGGGCGAGTAAACGTAAACGAGGACGACGCGGCATGGCTTTACGGGGCCGAGATCGGAGCGCTTTGCGGGCCTTCCAAGATAACATTCAATTATGTCCGTGCAACCGGCGATGACCCAAGCACCAGAAATACCAGCGAGGATGCGGCTACTGCGGAACAGGGACTCTCCGGTCCTTACATGAAACAGTGGGGTTATCTTATGTACTACATGTATGGAACCGGTGATGGATGGGACGCGTCCGGCAACGGTCAACCCACCAATTTCCATCATGTGGGTGGTCGGTTAGACTACGCGGTTGCGGCCAACCTCAACCTTTCCTTCGTATTGTCTCAGGCTTGGCGTGATCAGGCAAGTTCATACAGACTCGGAGGAAATTATGCTATTCAGGGTCGAGTCTGGACCAACGCGGACATCCTGAGCGCTCAGGCGGGGGCCAATGTGGGACAAGCAGTCCCTGGGAGCGCAAGAGATATTGGATGGGAAGCGGATTTCGGGGTAAACTGGAAAATACTGGAAGGACTGACCTGGAACTCGACGTTCGCATACTGGAAACCCGGCAATTGGTGGGCATACGCGTTTCCCAACACGGCCAACATTTATCGGGCTCTTGGTGGGGCTACAGTCATAGGCAACGCAAATCAGGCGATCGCCACTTACAATCTCGGCAGAGATATAGACGCTCTTTTTGCCGTGGAAACCAATATGCTTATCAGTTTCTAGCTTTCAGACACCTGACCTTGGGTGAGACGCAATATCCAACTCAGAGGTCTTGTAAATCTCGATGGCATAGAACTCACGCTCCTCTTGACCAGGGGAGCGTGTTAATTTTGGTTACGGATATTCTCATTTAAGCCATACAGAAGCGCTGAACAGTCTTAAGACGGTGAAACATTTGTATTCAAACTTGCCACTGAGTTAATAAAACAACGGAGGAGCTATGGAAAAAAACGAGCAGGGAGTTAGCGAAGCGATCGCCGAACTTGTTGACAATCTTGGCGTGATAGGCGTTTTTATGCTCGGTGAGACGAGGGCTTTCCTTGTTAAAAGCTGGGGAGCTTCTCGAGAGGAGTTTTTTACCGCGGTCGACCAGATTTCCAAAACAATGAAGCAGTCCGGCAACCTGGCGGTAGATGACATAGACAGGGCAGCCGACAAAATCAAGCAATCCTGGGATCTCCTCTCCGACGAAATGGCTCTTGATTGGGACGCGTTTTTAAATGAACTGAAAAATCGCCTTGCCGCTATAGGAAATGTTAGTAAAGATACCTTCGATCTTTGCGTAGACCAGACAGCAGAGACGCTTGACAAGCAGTGGACGGCATTTGGCAGAGTCGGCGAGAATCAGGTAAAATACGCTCAGGACCAGGTTGGCGCCATGGCTACTGCAATCAAGTCCCAGTGGGAAGTATACTGGAAAACCATGCAACAAACCGGCGACAAGATTGACCGAGCTATCGACGCTGCATGGGAAGAACTCAAGAAATAAGTTTTAATACGCATCGACCATGTGGCCCCTTAGCGGATTTCTAACAGGAATAAATTATTGGCTGAATAAATGGCGCATATCATCACGAATAGGCTGCCCACCGTAAATATCCACCAAACGGCTCTCTTTCGTCTCCCCTGGGCAGCCCATTTTTTGTACACCCGCTTTCTGTTAGCAATCCTTTACCAATAATCTCGTAGACGGACTCCATGTTACTAATTATTTGCAAATGGTAGATGTTGAACCTTCAGTTGGCCTAGGATTCAATTTGACAAATCCCTTCACAGAATCCACACAATAGTCTGTAACAATAATTCCACGTGATAACAATTAGTAGGAGGATCACAAGATGGCCGTTCATCAAGAGAGATATCAGGAGCGCGCTAGAAGCCCAAGGACCGCAGTGTTGCTGGCGTTGATATTAGGTCCGATAGGTATGTTCTACGCCACCGTTACGTGGGCGGCGATAATGCTCTTCATGAACATCGTCTTTGGACTGATCACCTATGGTCTAGCAATACTTATTCTTTGGCCGGTAGGCGCTCGAATAGCCTATAAAGCCGTTTGCGCGCGCAACCAAAAACTGCTTCGACAACGGAACGATCATACACAACCATTTTCTCTATCTATCGAAAAACATCCACGAAAATTAATTGACAAAAAACCAGGCGCCGTCCGTGTCGATGACCCAACCAAGTCGCTTTCTCTGGCGCCTCAAAGCGGCAAAATCTATATGAATGGTAACGCATTGATCAAGTTTGGGGCAAACGTAATTCGTAAGGCACGGACGGAATGGTTCTCAAGCGGATTCATTAGCGGCTTGTCTAAAAGCGAATTCTCAAAAAAAGTCTCACGTTTTATGACAGCAAAACCTTCGCTGCTTTCCAATCATGCCCCGAATCCGAGTGACGACGTCTTTGGCGCCTTTGAATTGAGACTGATGAGATTGAAAAACCTTCGAGACAAAGGTTTGATAGACGAACTGGAATTCAATAACAAGAAAAAAGCTATATTAGATGAGCTATGAAAAAATACCAAACTGAGGCGAGTGAGAATTATTGGAGATTATGACAGATCATTGTGGAACAAGGGATCGGAATAACGTAGAGCCGTCTCACAAGCCTTAAATGAGAGCGGCTATGATCGAAAGCGACGAACCTTCAAGAGCTTTGTCTACCGCCAGACTTACAATCGCTCTTGACACGAATCTGCCCATATCGGAAAATAATGTATCCATGTATCTACTGCTTGAAACAAGTTTGGTCAGATCAATGTGGCCTTCTTGGGATAAGACGTTAAGCAATGTGGTCGAAGTCACCTGTGATTCATCAAAATTGACCTTTAAGCTACCTGTGAGGGCATTGACTTCAATTGAATCGATCCCTTGTTTTTCACGTAGCAACAGAGTTAATTCATCGGCAAGTTCGACGTTCCTTTTTAGGCTGGGAATTTTGACTCTCAACCTTCCCGGTGTCCTATGAATATAACAACCCATGTAAATTTCCTCCAACTCTCTTGAATGAACCATCAAAACCTGGGCTTCAGTCATTAAGTTTCCAAGCGCCGTCGCTTTGAAAATATTTAGGTTTAAATTGTTAGACGTATGTTAGGAGCAAATTAATTTTTAGTGTGGATATCAAGTATTAGTCGAATTTCAGGTTTTTCTCGTTTGCGCTCTTCGGAGAAAGAAGTTGACTTTAATGCCTTGAATTTACATTTTATGTGTTAGCTGTGATTATTGCAGACAGATTGAAAAGGAAGGGGAAGGAAGATGGCAATTTCGGACATGATCCCAAAAGGTGGTATCTGGACAGGTATTGCTGTAGGCGCCGGCCTTCTAGTTGCGCCCATAGTCATTCCAGCAGTCGCAGGCGCCGCAAGGCCACTGCTCAAAGCCGTCATAAAGGGCGGATACATGCTTTATGAATACGGTCGAGAGATGGTCGCCGAAGTAACCGAGGTTGCAGAAGACCTTTTTGTGGAAGCAAAGGCCGAGTTTGAAGCAGGCGTAACAGAAGTCAGCGAAGGCAAAAGTTCTGCATTAGTGGGGAAACCTGGCAAAAAATGATTCCAGAAGCCTACATCGTTCACAGGGTTAATGACCGTCTGCGAATTAAAGTCCCTTCTAAAAGACGTGATAGGGATTTTTTTGCCTCGATAGAAAAGAAATTCTCAAAACATGGCGGCGATGAAACGGTTGTGGTTAATCCCGATACAGCCTCAGTTCTATTTCTGGGCCGTTTTACCGCTAAACAGATCGCCGAAGTGGCTCAACAATCGGATTTATTCAAATTAGAGACCAAGACGCGCCGTCGTGAGACCCTTCTCGGCGGCGTAAAAGACATGTTTAGGATAGCCGACAAACGTCTTCTGAAAATTACCGGCGGCGAACTGGATATTCCCAGCGTAGTTTTTATAGGATTGGTAAGTCATGGAATTTACCAATTTGCTCGTGGAAATTTCACCGCTCCACCATGGTACACGGCATTCTGGTATGCGCTAGGCCTATTTTCAAAATCCAGGCTCACCGACCTGGAGGAAATAGACGCTGATTTTCTTTGAAATAGATCATCTTCCCCCTTTTTTCGTGAATTACGCGTCTTAACCGGATGCTAATTAATTTCTAACCCTATCCTAACGTGAATACGATCTACTTTGTTCTTGTTTGCATAAACAGGTATCCGAAGATAAATAGATTTGATTCAAGAAATTCACAACACTGTAAAAGGTCGAGTAAGGTTTAAAGTCAAGGGACTTTATCGTTCAGAAAGCCTTAAAGAAACAATTGAGATTCAATTATCCGAATTTAATTTCGTAAATCGGGTTTCCGCAAATGTTTTGACTGGAAATACACTAGTCCTTTTTGACCCCGCCTGTAATCGTCATCTAATATTCTCAGCTCTTGAAAAAATCGTTACGACCTACTTTGTAAAGAGCGGAAACAAAGCTCCATCATCAACGAAAACACGCAGCTGGGAGCAAAAAAAGTCAATCTGTAAATGAAGTCCCATCTGAGGCGCAAGGTTTCCGATGGTGGCAAATGGAGATTCATGAAATCACCGACCTTTTTGGCGTTTGTCCAGAAACCGGCTTGCCTGATGAATCGATCAACGCAAATCTCACGAAGTATGGCTCGAACTTCTTTCCTGAACCTGCTTCTCGCTCAAAGCTCGAAATCTTCTTTGATCAGTTTACATCTATGCCGGTCGTATTGCTCGGCGCCGCTGCAGGGCTTTCCGTCTTAACAGGAGGTCTGCTTGACGCCGCAATAATTTCCTCTGTCATTTTGATCAATGGCGTCATCGGGTTCGTTACAGAAAATGATGCGGAACGGACTATAAGTTCACTCAAAAAACTTGTCAGACCATCTGCCGAAATCCTAAGGGGATCGATAAAGCAGATCGTTTCAGCCGACCAGATTGTGTGCGGTGACATCTTGGCGCTCAAACCCGGTTCGTATGTGGCTGCGGACGCCAGAATTATTGAAAGCCAACTTCTGAGCGCTGACGAATCCATCTTAACCGGTGAGAGTCTGCCATCGAGTAAGATAGCGACATCGCTAAACAGTGGGTCTATTCCGATAGCCGAACGTCAAAACATGGTCTTCGCCGGCACACGTATCACAGGTGGACATGGAATGGCGGTGGTTGTGGCCGTCGGGATTTCCACAGAGGTTGGAAAGGTCCAGACTCTTGTTTCCGAAGCTGAACGGCCAATTACTCCTATTGAAAGGCAGCTTACAGTAGTAGGAAATCAACTTACCGCGGTGTCAGGGGTTGTCTGCGTCATAATCTTTTTCATAGGCCTGGTCAGGGGGGTCGGGCTGATTCAAATGCTGAAGATGGGCGTTTCTCTTGCGGTAGCCGCTTTACCCGAGGGTTTGCCGGCCGTGGCTACAACAACTCTCGCATTAGGAGTGCGAAGCATGAAGCGTCACGGAGTGCTTGTTAGAGACCTTGACGCCGTATGCACTCTGGGTTCCGTTCAAACAATCTGTTTCGATAAGACCGGCACGGTTACCTTAAACCACATGACAGTTACCCAGATTTACACCGGCATGACATTTTTGAGCGCTAGGGACGGAATGTTCGCATCTGAGTCCAAATACGTGAATCCTTATGAGTCAGATGAGTTGATAAGACTATTGCATGTTTGCATTTTGTGCAGTGAAACACGGATCGAATCAAATAATGGCGGGCTCAAGCTCCATGGTTCGGCGACTGAAAACGCTCTGGTTAGCCTGGCGATTTCCGCCGGAGTCAATGTTGAGGCGGTGAGAAATCAGTATCCACTTATTGAAAGGAATTACAGGGCTGAAAATCAGCTATTTATGAGAACACTTCATGAAGCGAATGATTCCGAAAAGCTACTGGCTATTAAAGGCAGCCCGTATGAGGTCCTCGCTAAGTGCTCGCATTTTGTAAAGGATGGCGTGCTGCATGATCTGACAGATGAAAGTCGTGATGAAATTGACCTGGCAAATGAGAGGATGGCGGGGCTCGCGTTAAGAGTGTTGGGAGTAGCCTGCGCCTACGGTCGTAACGGTGATTCGGATATAAATTGTTCCAATTGGACGTGGCTGGGTTTGGTAGGTATGGAGGACCCTGTCAGAGAAGGGGTCAAAGAATCAATTGAGTCTTTTCATAGAGCCGGAATCGACACAGTGATGATTACGGGCGATCAGGGGCCTACAGCCTATGCGGTCGCAAAAGAATTGGACTTGAGCCGGGGCGCTCCAATAGAAATAGTGGATTCCAGTCATCTTGAAGCGAATGATCCTGTGCTGCTTAAGGCCTTGTGCGGCAGAGCCCATGTTTTTTCTAGAGTGAGCCCTTCTGACAAGCTTAGAATAGTCCAGGCGTTGCAGAGCGCTGGAAAGATCGTCGCTATGGCTGGCGACGGCATCAATGACGGGCCAGCCCTGAAAGCCGCAGATATTGGGATAGCAATGGGCGCTACCGGGACGGATGTTGCGCGTGAGGTCGCCGATATCGTACTTGAAAATGATGATTTGGAAACTTTGATAGTAGCTTTGAGTGATGGGAGGACAACTTACAATAATATTAGGAAGTCACTCCATTATTTGCTCGCCACGAATTTTAGTGAAATAATTGTCATGTTGATCTCCAGTCTGTTGGGTCTCGGTTACCCGCTGAACGCGATACAGTTGTTGTGGATAAATCTGATATCCGATGTTTTTCCCGGGCTGGCCCTGGCGTTGGAACCACCGGAACCCGATGTGTTGGCTCGGCCACCCCGCCATCCAGATGAACCTATTGTTACAAACGAGGACTTTAAACAAATTGCTATAGAAGCCAACATATTGAGTATTTCGTCTTTATCAGCGTATGCCTACGGTGTCGTCGAAATATGGCCTGGGACCGACAGCAGGCGTGTTTCGCGTTCCAAAGTCTCACGATTTCCCAAATCCTTCACGCGTTGTCTTGCAGATCCAAAGACACCAGTATATTCACAGAAAATAGGCGTCCTCCAAATCAATATCTAAATGTCGCTGTATTCGGGTCCTTGGCCTTGCAAGCTCTGACCCAAGTGGTACCATCCTTACGAGGATTGTTGGGGTTGACGCCCATAACGGCCGGTGACATGCTTGTGATTGGCGCGGCTTCAACCCTTCCTCTGTTAATCAACGAAACTCGAAAGACAGGATCAGAAGGTCAACACAAATGAAAAAGGAATTCGTTCATACTTCTGAGTCGGTTACGGAAGGGCACCCTGATAAATTGTGTGATCAAATCAGTGACGCCCTGGTGGACCGGTTTTTTGAGTCTGACCCAAAGTCCAGAGTAAGCGCTGAGTGCGCTGTTTCTTCTTCGATTGTTTTTATCGCAGCCAGATTCAGCTCGGAGGCCAAGGTTGACTTTCCCAATGTGGCCAGAAAAGTTATAAGAAAAATTGGGTATACGGATAAAGAGTTCAATTTTAAAACCTGCAACATAATCACAAGTCTTAAAGAAATAACCCCAGATCAGAATTTCTTTTTTGAAGAGTCAACTTTAACGGACGATGAGATCGATCGAATTCCAGCCACTGATCAAGTCACTCTGTTTGGCTTCGCTTGCAGGCAATCCCCCGAACTGATGCCTTTACCAATTACTTTGGCTCACAGGCTGGCCAGACGTCTTACGTCAGTTCGAAGAGACGCGGTGTTGCCCTACCTGGCGCCGGATGGTTCGACTCAGGTTGGGATTCACTACAAGGATGGAAGACCATTTCGTATTCACAGTCTTACAATCAGCGCAACCCAGATCGATCGCTATGTTCCAACGCCTGCGACACTTCGGGATGATATTCTGACTCATGTAGTGGATTACGTCTTCAAGGACCAGTCTCTAAGGCCTGACAATGACACGAGACTCTTCATCAATCCCTATGGCTTCCTTAAATTAGGCGGGCCTTCTGTCCATTCCGGGCTTACAGGAAGAAAAAACGCTCTGGACACCTATGGTGGTTACTCCAGAAATAGCGGGGCCGCGTTGAGCGGTAAGGACCCATTGAGGATTGACAGAGTTGGGGCGTATGCGGCCAGGTATGCGGCTAAAAATGTTGTCGCGGCAGGATTGGCTGAGGAGTGTGAAGTAGAATTGAGTTACGCTATCGGATTGGCTCGCCCCGTAAGCGTCCAGGTTGAAACACGCGGCACAGGTAAAATTGACGACACCTTGATAGCGAAGAAAGTTGAACGTTGCTTTGATTTTCGACTCGGTGGAATAATCAAGAAGTTTGACTTGAGACTCTTGCCTTCGCTATCAAAGGGTGGGTTCTTCCGGAAACTTGCGGTCTTCGGGCATTTTGGTAGAAGAGACCTGTCTTTACCGTGGGAAGAATTCGACAAGGCGGATGAGTTGATAGCCGATTGATAGAAATAGTCGAATTGTTCCTTTGTTTTTTTTGCGTTCTATATTCTTAATTCCAATACAATGTTTCAGGTCCAGTTGGCTTGGTTAAACCTGGTGTCAAAGTGTCGTTGGCCCTGGTCATTTTACGGCGCCATGGCCGTGCCGAACTATCTCGCCAGTCACCATATAAATGACATCTTCAGCAATATTTGTCGAATGATCCGCGATCCTCTCCAGGTGCCTGGAAACCAGAAACAAATGCGTCAAGGCCTTCCGTCTGTCCAACTCCACGTTGACTCTGTCCTCGAA
The DNA here is from genome assembly GCA_963846725.1 of uncultured delta proteobacterium. GTDB lineage: Bacteria > Desulfobacterota > Desulfomonilia > Desulfomonilales > Desulfomonilaceae > CAJBEZ01. Next base: position 56,143 of record CAWJXP010000002.1, read on the forward strand.
GTCTCGGTGTAATTTGTGTTTCATCATGTCCACCTCGTCGTCTTCAGCTAACACTTGAGTAGCCAATGCTTCATCTTCATTCACGAAGGAGTCGATGGACTTTTTGAGCATGTTTTCGGCTTTAGCCGCCATAATATAGTAATCATCCGGCACATTCAGCGGGCTTTCAGAAGCTAGGAGATCCGCTGTTTGAGCTATGTTTACAGCGAGATCGCCAATACGCTCGAGTTGGTTGATTATTTTCAGAACCCCGGTTATCAGCCTGAGATCTAGAGCTACCGGCTGATGTAAAGCGAGGATCTCCAGACAGCTTTCTTCAATCTCTATTTCAATTCGATCAATTTCCTTGTCACCGAATATAACGGAATTCGCAAGTTCCTGGTCTCTATCTCTAATGGCTTTTATCGCTGACACGACGCTTTCCTCAACTGTGACGGCTAATGAAATAAGTCGTTCTTTGAGTAATTCGCTTTTTCGATGGAGTCTAACACGCGGCACATGGGGCATTTACTGTTCCTCCGCTATTCATCGGACTAGAGACCCTTGAACCTTCCCTGGAACATTGGAATCAGATTATTCCGAGACCTCACCTACAGAAATTACCCAAAACGTCCAGTGACGTATTCCATTGTCTTTTTAACTTTTGGGTTGGTGAACATTGCAGTAGTTTCACCATATTCAATCAGTTTGCCGAGGTACATGAACGCCGTGTTGTCCGAGACACGGGCTGCCTGTTGCATGTTGTGGGTAACAATTATTATTGAGTAGGCGCCTTTGAGTTCATCGATCAAGTCTTCAATTTTAGAGGTGGCTACCGGGTCAAGGGCGGAACAGGGTTCATCCATTAACAGAAACCTCCGGCTCCCCAACAATCGCTCTTGCTATGCATAGTCGCTGCTGCTGTCCGCCGGACAGGCCCAAGGCGTTGGCCTTGAGTCTATCTTTAACTTCATCCCAGAGAGCCCCGTTCTGTAAGGCCTGTATAACCGCCTCGTCCAAGACTTTGTGGTCTCGAACTCCATCCACCCTCAAAGGATATGCCACGTTTTCCCAAATAGACATGGGAAACGGGTTTGGTTTTTGAAAAACCATTCCCATGGTTTTTCTCAACGCTATTACGTCCACTGCCGGATCCGTAAATATCCTCTTCGTCCAGGACAATCTTTCCGCTTATTGTCAGTCCGTCAATCAGGTCATTCATGCGATTTATGGATCTCAACAGTGTTGATTTTCCACAGCCGGACGGACCTATAAGGGCGGTTACCAACCCTCTTTCCACTGTCATGTTAACGTCAAAAAGCGCTTGAGATTTGGAGTACCACAAGTTGAAATCTTCAATCGAGAGCAGCCTCCCCTGTTGACCTCTCCTTTCATGGTACACAGTTGAGCTTGTTGTCTCATATCTGGAGGTCATAAAGGGTCTCCTAAAAATGCCCGGTGAAAAACTTTCGTTTCAGGCGGTTTCGTACAATAATCGAAGCCACGTTCATCGCAAATACCAGTGTAATCAACAACAATGTCGTGACATAAACCATTGGAATTGCGGCCTCCGAATTTCGTGATTGAAACGCAAGGTCAAAAATATGGAACCCAAGATGCATGAAACTTCTTTCCAGATGTATATAAGGGGGAAACTGATCGATCGGCAACTCCGGAGCCATTTTAACTACTCCCACCAGCATTAGCGGCGCAACTTCACCTGCGCCTCGAGCCATAGCCAAAATCAACCCCGTCATGATACCGGGCATAGCCCTTGGCAATACTATGCGTCTAATCGTCTGCCACTTTGACGCGCCACATGCCAGGGAACCCTCACGCATGGACTGCGGAACGGCAGCCAGAGCCTCCTCAGTGGCGACGATCACAACAGGCACGGTAAGTAGGGCAAGAGTAAGGGAGGCCCAGAGCAAACCACCTGTTCCAAACGTAGGGTTTGGAAACCTTTCCGGAAAGAAAATCTGATCTATGCTAACCCCTAGGACGTAAGCAAAAAAGCCAAGGCCGAAGACTCCATAGACTATCGAAGGAACCCCGGCCAGGTTATTTACGCATACTCGTATTATCGAAACCAAGCGTCCCTGCTTGGCGTATTCTCTCAAATACAGGGCGGTCACGACTCCAAAAGGAGCGACTAGCAAGGCCATAAGAACCGTCATGCAAAAAGTTCCGAAAATCGCCGGTAAAACACCGCCTTCTGTATTCGCCTCTCTAGGCTCCTGAGTCAGAAATTCCGCCCATCTTGAAAAATAAACACCGAGGCGTTGCCCGAACGAAAGCTGATTTGCAGGATAGAATCTCACGATGTCGGAGATTTTCATCTGCTTTTCTTTGTTATTAACATCCAACATCGTAATTGTGTACTTGGAGTCTACCCGCCTAAGGGCTTCGGCTTCGTTGGACAGTTCGCGATATTGGGTTTCGAGTTTCCCTTCAGCGGCTTTGTATTTTTTTTCGGCTTCGGCATACGCTTGGCTGTCAAGTCCGCTCTCAAGTTCAACCTTCTTCAGGCTTAACCGATCTTTCTCAAGATAATGATTTACAGTGGCAATTTCACCCTGTTCGATCCCTTTGATTCTCCGCCGGCGTTTTTCAGCTTCGCGATGCAATTTTTTGAGTTCATCCCAGGAAATGCCTGTAGCCCCAATCTTTTTACCATCAAGATCAAGCGACCCTATTCTGCCTATAAAAGGTCCCCATTCCATCCTCTCGACATAAACCAGGTCTTTTGGTTCAGAGACACTTTCGATTTCATAAGCTGGCACCCATTTATAATCTTCGTTATAAAGGTCAAAATTGCCCGTCTTGAAAAGCAACCTCTTGAGAAAACCCTTGTTGTTCTCCATTTCCTTTGTCGCTGGTTGGGGCAATGACGCAACGTTGTCGCTTTCGGGTTTATAAAGGTCCGCTCGCATTAATTCGCCCGCTACCGACGAGCCGTTTGTCAGTTTTACGACCTGAATTTTATCCGGAAAAAAGGTTAACAACCCATTGTAAGAAATCAGGACTACAAAGCCGATAATCATCACCAAACCGATCACTAACGACCCACCCAGTATCCATATGAACGGCTCCCCTTTCGCCTTGAAATCACGATTGCGTCGGCGACTCAAGTTAATGTTCGGTTTTTCTTCGGTTTGATTTTCCATTTTAACAATCCTAGAGCTTCAGGGCTCTCTTGCGAAATCGCTGCCTAACTATTTCCGCCAACGTATTTATGACAAAAGTCATCGCAAAAAGAACCAGCCCCGTTAGAAAAAGAGTCCGGTAAAGCGTGCCATCCTTCGGAGCTTCAGGGAGTTCCACCGCAATATTGGCAGATAGCGCCCTAAGTCCGCTAAATATGTTAAGGTCAATGACCGGGGTATTACCCGTGGCCATCACAACTATCATCGTCTCACCGACAGCTCGCCCCATACCGATCATAATTGCAGAAAAAACGCCGCTGATTGCAGTTGGCAACACAACCCACATCGCCGTCTGCCACGGGGTAGCCCCGCAGCCGAGACTGGCTGAACGGAGCTGATCGGGCACAGCGTTCAAAGCGTCTTCAGCAAGAGTGTATATGATCGGTATAACGGCAAATCCCATCGCAAAACCTACAACGAGGGTATTTCGCTGTATATAAGCGCCTACGATGGATCCCCTGGGATCCAATCCAATTGCAGCCAGTAAAGCGGACAGAAGATATGAAAAAACCACTGTGACCAATACCATAGCCAGCCAGCGCAAGAAATCGACTATCGCTCCGTAAGGCATTTTCAAGGATTTTACATAATTGTTCAGCGCTGGTCCGACGGTCTTGGAAACAAGGTAGCTAAGCGTCAATCCCATTAACGGTAATACCATCAGGAAGAGAAAAGGCAGGCCGCTGCCCTGGTGGCCGCTTAACCAGGCTTTTAGGTTCCCGCCGAAAAACACTTTCTCAAATAGCGGTCCCATGAAATATGCGACGGTAACACCCACTGACACTGACAAGCTCATAAGAATCATCTTCGGCAAACCTTCGAGTCTCAACGCGACCCTTATAGGAAGCAATTGCCAGAGATAAGCCGACAAGACCAGAGTCAAAGGCATTACTACAAAAGCAAGGATTACAGCCGCTATCCAGGACTCTACCACCGGAGCCAGGACCAAGGCCGCTACAAAACCTAGAATGACTGATGGTAATGAGGCCATGACTTCCATGACCGGTTTAATCTTCCCACGAATGTGGCTCGGCACAAATTCGGATGTGTAAACGGCGGCAAGCAGAGCAAGAGGCGCTGCAAATAGCAGGGAATAGAAAGTCGCCTTCAATGTGCCGAAAATCAATGGAACAAGAGAGAGCTTTGGTTCAAAAGCGTCGGTAGCTCCTGTAGATTGCCAGGAATAAGAAGGACTGGGGTAACCCTCATACCACACCTTTCCAAACAATGTCCGCCAGGAAATTTCCGGATGCGGTACAGAGAGTCTCCAGAATTCTGCTTTCCCGGACGCTCCAATTGCCAGTAAACCATCCAGACGTGGAGAAAGAGCGATTACACCTGCTGAAAAGTTACTGTTCTCACCCCCAAGCTGGATAAGAGTTTTCTGGCTAATACCATGACGTAACCAGATTGCGCCGTTCCCATCCAGTGTAGCAAATGTCTTTCCATTTTGACTTGCGCTGAATCCGGTTACTCCCGAAGGTTGAGGAGCAAGCTTCCGCGTCTGAACTAATGTCATTCCGTCAGTCGACTTGGCGTCATC
>CAWJXP010000003.1:0-23401 GCA_963846725.1 uncultured delta proteobacterium
AACCATACTCCTGGTTGACGACGAGCCCAGCATTCTGAAAATTGTTTCACGGTTATTAAATCGAGCCAATTACAAGGTGGTTACCGCTTCAAATGGCAAGAATGCGCTGGAAGTTTATCATAAACACCGAATGGAAATCAGACTGGTCATTCTGGATCTCATAATGCCGGGGATGGACGGAAAACAGTGCCTTCAAGCGTTACGAAACACGGATCCGAAGGTTAGGGTTCTCATTGCCACCGGACAGTCCACGCAGGGCATGGCTGAGGATTTGGAGCAAGCTGGGGCTGCCGGATTTATCGGGAAGCCGTTTGATATACCCCAACTTCTGGAGACGATCTGGAAGATTATTGATGAAGATTAAGCGGACGCCCGCCTCCCCATTGGGATTGCCATGTCCGTAAGGATATAAACTCATGGTAAAAAAAACGGACCTTGACAAGAATCGGATTAACAAAGGTCGCTTGAGAGATGTAGCTAGAGAAAAAACTCGGCAAAACGCCGGATGTGACTCAGGAATTCAAAGATAAAACCCCTGAAGAGATCATCCACGAACTCCAGGTCCACCAGATTGAGCTGGAGATGCAGATGCAACCGAAGAGAGTTCAGCTCGAATTACAAGATTCCAGGGATAAGTACCAAAGCCTCTATGACAACTCTCCTGCAGGATACTTTACCTTAACCCATAAGGGGATCATTCAAGAGGTCAATCTGGCCGGGGCCACACTGCTCGGGATGCCACGTCCAAAATTGATAGGGCGAGGTTTTGGACACTTTGTAGCCCCTGAGTCCAAACCAGTGGGATCATCACATTCTTGCGGCATCTGGACAACAAGGGAAACACACCTGCGATCTGAAGCTTAAACGTGAGGATGGTTCGTTATTGTACGCTGGTGTTGAAAGTATACGAATTGAAACCCCGGTAAGAAAGGGGAAAAGGGCCTGACACCCCTGTTCTCCATCGTGCATGACATTACAAAGCGAAAAGAGTTTGAAGATACCTTGAAAGCATCTGAAATGAAATACTTAGACTTGTATAATAATGCTCCGGTAGCCTATCTCTCAGTTGGGGCGGATGGAAATATTGTCAGTGTAAATCGACTTACCCAGCAATTAACCGGCTTCCGAGAAGACGAGCTTTTAGGCAAGCCTGTGCTGGATCTTTATGCGGATACGCCCTCAGGGAAAATCAAAGCCAGATGTGTACTGCAGCAATTTAAGGCCGGCGAGGTTATTAGAGGTGAAGAGCTTCAGATGCAAAACGTCGCGGGAACGGTCTTTTGGATCAGCCTCACGGTGAATGTTATGAAAGATATCAATGGGGTAGTGAGTCATAGCCGATCGGCGTTTGTGGATATCACAGACCGCAAGCGATTAGAAGAAGAAAAGGACAAAATCGTTGTTGATCTCCAGCAAGCTCTATCCGAAGTGAAGAAACTCAGCGGATTTTTGCCCATTTGCGCTTCCTGCAAGAAAATCCGTAATGACAAAGGATATTGGCAGCAAGTCGAAGAATATATTAGTGGTCACTCGGAAGCCCTATTCAGCCACAGCATTTGCCCTGACTGTTTGAGAAAATTATACCCAGAGGAAGCTGATGAAATTCTAGGCCCTTTGGAGAAGAACTAAAAGAAATAGAGTGAGGGATCGCAAATAGTCGTTTGTGGTATTTAAACTCAGTCGCGCACATCAATCCCGAGCTTTTTTATCCGTCGCCTCAACGTATAACGGGAAATCCCTAAATAGGCCACGGGCCAATTCCTTTTTGCCCCCTGGACGGCTCTAGCGCTTCCTCTATCATCGCTCGACCCAGATTCTGCATCGAATCGGCCAAGGTGGATGTGTCGCGACATTTGTGTCTCTGGACTAGTGGTGAAACAGCGTCACAGGGCGCAGATCCCCCAATATTCAGGTTTACGGCTCCACCGCCTGAAAGGATTATCGCACGTTCCAGAACGTTTCTAAGTTCTCGGACGTTACCGGGCCAGTGATAATTGTAAAGCCTTGCCATGTCTTTGGCTGACAATTCCGGAGCAGACCCATCTGCAGATCTTTGGTGAGGGTTGATAGCGACTGGGTTACCAGGATCGGCAGATCTTCGGTTCGTTCCCTGAGAGGCGGAACTCTTATTGAGAGCACATTCAAGCGGTAATAGAGATCCACGCGAAAACGGCCGGACCGATATCTCATTTGGAGGTCTCTGTTTGTGGCCGCGATAATACGTGCGTTGACCTTGATTTCTTGTTGTCCGCCAACCCGGGTGAATGTCCTGGTATCAAGAAACGTGAGAAATTTTGCTTGTAGGGCCGGGGAAAGCTCTCCTATTTCGTTTAGTAGGAGAGTTCCGCCCTCAGCCAGTTCCAATAGGCCGCGTTTTCGTCGTTGGCCCCGGTAAATGCGCCTGCTTCATGACCGAAAAGCTCGGATTCCGCCAGCTCTGATGGAACAGCCGCGCAATTTATGGAGAAATAGGGTCCTGAAGAATAGCTCGGATCGCTCGTGAATGTATTTGGCAAGGTAATCTTTACCTACTCCACTCTCACCCAAAGGAGTATCACACTTCTGCCGGACGCTGCTATCGTCGCTAGCTCAGAGAGTAGAGCTTCATAGCCTCTGAACGATATTCCTGCGGATCATGCTTTGGCCTTAACCTGTATCTTGTTAAAGTCTGTGACGTCCCGACATATTACACAAATCCCCGTGATCTCTCCTGAGCCGTTATACAGGGGTGTTCTGACTTCGTGGAGAGTTATTTTGGGCGCCCCTTATTTTTCTGGTGACTAAGTCTTCTACCGTTTCTCCGCTTAAAGCGCGAGTGTCAAGTTTCCTAATAGTTTGGGCCGCTTCCTTTGGAAGGAAATCCTCAGTGGCTTTTCCCAACATATCGGATTCTGAGACGCCCCAAAGTTTTGCCGTAGCGGGATTGACATGCGTGTATCTTAGAGAGAGATCCTTCATAAAAATGAAGTCGTGGGCTCCTTCAAAGATAGCCCTGAAACGCTGCTCGATTTCACGCTGGTTGGCTTCGGCTTTCTTACGTTCCCTGATGTCGGTCACAATCATACAAATTTTCGAGGAGTCTTCAATTGAAAATGGGCTGGTAGAAATATTAAAAGGAACGATATTCCCGTCGTCACATTTCAAGTTGAATTCGATTTGCTGAGGTGTTTTCAGGCCAAGGTTCAGCAGGGCTTCAAAGGATGGCGCATCCGCCGCGGTGACGAAACGAAGTATAGACTGACCAATGATAGTTTCCATTGGGCTATTGAGCATGGATGACAATCTCTTGTTGCAAAAGAAGACCGTGCCGTCGGCGCCTAAGATAGCGGCGCCTTCGTTCATTGTTTCAAAAAGGATGCGATAGGCTCTATCAGCTCCGTTGAGTGTATAAATCTGATCGCCATCAGGTCCCGAGACAACAAGAGCGTCTACTTCACCGCGCCGAATGGAGTCCAAAACATCTTCGGCCTCTTGCAATCGCAATTTTAGCCGCTCAATTTCAGTCAACATCGGCCCGGCTGTTGCAGGCCTCTGGGATTTGGTCATCCCTGCCATGGTTGAATCAAGTCCTCCATAGACTTTAATTCAAATATTCCGATCAACCATTACGGAAAACTGTAAGTAGCAAACCAGCTCGCTAAAGGACCCACTGAACCGAGTTTGTCGGGCTGAGCGCCACCATGAGATCAGAGCAAACAATATCACTGCCGTAGCCCCAGAGAGTCCCTTCAGTCCGGTTTCCCGCCCCATCACAGGCTTCGGTTCCCCATTCGATATGGTGTTAGAAAATGTTGATAGAAACCTTTCTCGACACAGAATCGTTTGACGGATTCTCGGGAAAGGATTTTTCGCTTCTATCTTAAATTAATATCAAAAACTGATCAAATGTCCACAGAGAATAACTAAACAGGGCATTTTTTGAAATAATTTCAATTTGAAAACAATCTGGACAAAAATTGAGAGAAAAAGTTGTTAGGCGCCCGAGCGGTTCTGCTAGAGTGTCTATTCGGCAAATAGAAGCGGCAAATCCTACAAAATGAGCGACCTGAAGGGCGAATTTGAGCTATCGTTGGGGACTGCCGGTTGAGGCGAAAAAAAAGGTTTCAGAGAGCGTATAGAACCTTACAAGGAGAAACAAAGTGTTTTACCTGGAGCTAGTTCGAAACGTTGGTCTCCTGGTGTGCCTTGTCGTAATTCACGGCCAGATAATACGTCGATGGAATAGATACACCCTTGCGTCTCAGATCTTCTCCGGTTTTCTCTTTGGCTGCGTTGCGCTGGTAGGAATGATGACGCCTGTTCATCTCGCGCCTGGGCTCATCTTCGATGGGCGTTCTATAGTTCTCAGTGTCGCCGGGTTGTTTGGTGGCCCTGTCACAGCAGGAATAGCCGCTATAATGAGCGCTATATACCGGCTCTGGCTGGGTGGTCCTGGGGTGATCATGGGGACAAGCGCAATTGTGGAATCCGCCGGACTTGGTGTGGTTTTTTATTATCTCCGCCCGCTCTACCCAGCGCTGACTCGCAACTTGTATCTGTTTGGGTTTGGTCTCCTGGTGCATGTGGGGATGCTCTCACTTACGCTGACGCTTCCTAAGGAAGTTATGCTCAAAACCCTGCAACATATAGCCACGCCAGTCTTACTGATTTATCCAGCGGCCACATGGTTAGTCTGCCTTCTTTTCCTGGACCAGGAATCACGTGTCTCAGCGGAGCAAGCTCTAAGGCAAAGTGAGGAACGATACAGGGCTGTTTTCAACAATGCGGCGATCGGAATTGACACGCTCGACCGCGATGGGAAAATCAGTCAGGTGAATTCTGCGCTATCCGAAATGCTCGGCTATACTGAGGAAGAGTTAAAGAAACTCACCTTTGAAGAAATAACTCATCCAGATGACAGGCAAATCTCCAAAGAAAACCTGGATTCTCTTATAATGCGGGAAAGAGATTCTTACAGACTTGAGCAGCGTTATCTGAGGAAAAACGGAGAGGTTGTCTGGGGCGACCTTTCGACTTCCTGTATCAAAGACGCCAACGGAAATCATATTGGCGCCATCGGAGTGATTGCGGACATTACCAAACGCAAGCGAACTGAAGAGTTGTTATCTATGACGGCCCAGCGTTACCATGCGATACTTTCAAGCATGTATGGAGGAGTGCTGGTTGCGTCTGAAGAGGGGCGAGTAAATTTTGTCAACCAGGCGTTTTGTGATTTATTTGATATTCAGGATCCTCCGGATAAACTCCATGGACTTACGCCGCCTGAAATAATTCAAAGAATCAAAAACGCTTTCGCTGAACCGGACGAAGCGATTAATCGAATACAGACACTCGTGGATCGCGGGCTCCCTGTAAAGGGTGAAGAGATCACCTTAAACGATGGCCGAACCTTAATAAGAGATTTCGTTCCCCTTTTCATTGATGGGCGCCGCTACGGCCGCTTATGGCTTCACAATGACATCACCGAGCGTAAGTTGGCTGAGGATCGTTACCAACGAGTCTCAGCTCTTACCTCGGATATTGCCTATTCCTGCTGCAAGTCAACCAACGCAGCCTATTCCATTGACTGGATTACAGGAGCCACTGAGCGAACTCTCGGTTATTCGGTGGATGAGATCAAGGCTCTAAAATGTTGGCGTAATTTGGTTGTTGATGATGATTTGCCTGTTTTTGACAGTCACGTCACGGGTATTCCCCCAGGCACGTCAGATTCCTGTGAACTACGGGTGCTTCACAAAGACGGGAGCATCGTGTGGATTTCATCGTTCGCCCAATGTGTTTTGGAATCAGGGTCTCCTGATAGTCTTATTCTCTATGGTGGGCTCGTGGACATCACTGATCTGAAGCGGGCAGAGATATCATTACTGGAAACCAACGCATTTCTCGACACACTGATAAACGCTATTCCGCTGCCGATATTCTACAAGGACACAGATGGTCGTTACACAGGTTTCAACAAGTCGTTCGAGGAGTTCTTCGGCCAGACGCAAGAGGAGCTTGTCGGTAAGACTGTGTTCGACATGTATCCGAGGGAGTTTGCGGAGATCTTTCATGCAAAAGATCTCGAACTCTTTAATAATCCTGGTGTTCAGGTTTACGAATCTCAAATCACCAACGTCGACGAAGGTTGTTCACGATATAATTTTCCACAAGTCCACGTACTCGGACTCCGACGGCAATGTTCTTGGGTTGATCGGCGTGATTGTAGACATTACCGAACCGAAGCGGGTTAGACAAGAGCTTCTGCAGAGCGAATTTCGTTTCAGCAAAGCGGAACTTATCGCTGGATTAGGCAATTGGGAGGTCGACCTCTCCACAAAAAAAGTCACTGTATCGGATGGCGCGAGGAAGATTTACGGCGTGGGACAGCAAGAATTGACTCTTGCCGATATACAGAAATTTCCGTTACCGGAATACAGATCATCGCTCGATACCGAGTTAACGACGCTTGTCAGAGATGGCGCTCCTTATGACATTGAGTTCAAAATAAGGAGAGCGAATGACGATCAAATTGTTGATATTCGCTCAATAGCCCACTATGACTCCGAAAAGAACTCAGTGTTTGGGACAATTCATGACATCACAAATCTTAGATATGCTGAAGAAAGCTATAGACTTCTCTTCGCAGCCATTGAACAGGCGGCTGAGGGTGTCATCATTACTGACGCGACAGGGGTAATTAAATATGTCAACCCTGCTGAAGAAGCTGTAACCGGCTACAGTAGCGATGAACTCACCGGCCGGAAAGCCAATATTTTCAAGAGTGATAAACAGGATGATAATTTTTACGGGAATCTCTGGCAGACCATTAACGCCGGGAAGATATGGTCTGGACGTTTTATCAACAAGAAAAAGGATGGGACTGAATACCATGAAGACGCTACCATATCGCCGGTTTACAACACATCAGGTAAGCTTACGAACTTTGTGGCGCTAAAACGTGACGTAAGCAAACAGATTGAGCTTCAAGAGCAGTTGTTCCAGGCCCAGAAGATGGAGGCGGTGGGGACTTTGGCTGGTGGAGTAGCCCACGATTTCAACAACCTCCTGCAAGTGGTATTGGGATATTCCGACTTAATGCTCGAACGCAAGAAAGAAGAGGATCCTGACTATGCTGATCTACAGCAAATATATCAGGCGGGAAAGCGGGGGGCCGACCTGGTTAGTGGCTTGCTGACTTTTAGCAGAAAGGTTGAAACAAAATATGTCCCTGTGGACTTGAATCAGGAAGTAACCTCTGTTCGCAGCCTGTTATCTCGCACAATTCCAAAGACCGTGAATATTAACTTACATCTCAAAGGGAACCTGGAATCAATCAATGCCGATCCGTCTCAGGTAGGCCAGGTCTTAATGAATCTCGGAGTGAACGCCAGAGACGCAATGCCGGATGGCGGGACACTGAGCATTGAAACCGGAATGGTTGCGTTGGACGAGGAATATTGCCGGGAGCATATTGAACCCAAACCAGGAAGTTACGTTTTGCTGATGGTTTCTGATACCGGTCAGGGGATGGATAAGGAAACAATATCACATATATTTGAGCCGTTCTTCAGCACTAAAGAGCCGGGGAAAGGGACTGGATTAGGACTTGCGATTGTCCATGGCATCGTCAAGCAGCATGGTGGTCACATTACTTGTTATAGCGAGCCCGGTCTGGGAACCACATTCAAGATTTATTTTCCCGCCATCGAGAACAACAAAGATTCGGAAGCCCCAACGATCGAAAGCCCGATTCCGAGGCGGCACGGAAACAGTTCTCCTGGTGGATGACGAAGAGGCTATCAGGAATCTTGGGGCAAGACTTCTCAACCAGTTCGGATATAAAGTTATCACGGCTGATGATGGCAAAAAAGCCATAGAGATATACCAGAGAGAGGGTGACGGGGTATCACTTGTCATTTTGGACCTCATCATGCCGGTACTGGATGGAAAGAAATGTCTGGAAGAAATTCTCCGGATCAACCCCAACGCCAAGGTTGTTGTAGCAAGCGGTTATTCTGACGGTGGATCGTCTGATGGCGTCATGGTGGCCGGAGCAAAGGGATTCATCCAGAAACCATACAAGATGAGACAGTTTTTGACTACGGTTCGTGAGATATTGGATGCGGATTGAGTGTTACCATCTGCTGCAGATAGGTAGAGAGGACATATAATCAATTGGTCGATTTGGAAAAGGATCGGGAGAAATAGAAAAGGGGTTTGTGCACAAAACATTTAAGAATATGAGGAGGACACGCCATGAGTGAGATTAAAGAAGGCGCCATTACCCGGGAAATACAGGATCACGTTTATTTGATGGGCATCCATAGAGCCTCCAAGATGAACGCTTTTACCTGGGACATGCTGAGCGATCTGTCCCGGGCCTTTAGTGAATATGAGGAGAATGAGAATTTGCGCTGCGCAGTCCTCTATGCGGCGGGCGACAATTTCACCGCAGGTCTCGATCTGGCGGATGTGGCCCCCCATGTTTCCGGGGGCGAGCTTTATTTCGCTGAAGACGGCATAGATCCATGGGGAATCCATGGCCGGACGCTTTCCAAGCCGCTAGTATTAGCCGTTCAGGGCCTCTGTTATACTCTGGGGACAGAACTTTCCCTGGCGGCCGACATTGTTGTGGCGGCGGTCAATACCAGGTTTGCTCAATTGGAAGTAAAGCGGGGAATATTCGCCTTTGGCGGAGCGACTATACGCTTCCCTAGAACGGCCGGATGGGGAAACGCCATGCGCTATCTTTTAACCGGAGATGAATTTGGCGCCGAAGACGCCCTCCGGTTCGGTCTGGTCCAGGAGATCACTGAACCAGGTCAGCAGCTTGACAAGGCGCTTCAAATCGCCAATCGAATCGCCGCTCAAGCGCCTTTGGCCGTGCGGGCAACCTTGGCGCTGGCCAGGTCAGCGGCCAATGAAGGTTTCCACAGCGGTATCCGGGATATTGCGCCTGAACTCCTGAAAATCATGAAATCCGAAGATGCAGTTGAAGGCGTCGCGTCTTTCATCGAACGCCGTCCGGCCAACTTCAAGGGCAGATGAGAAGCGAAAAAATAAAGCGCCGCCCCTGCAAAAACACGCAAGCCCTTTAATAATAAATGGAAGACTTTGGAAGAGAAGAAGCCCACTAACAACGACGCAAGTGGACTTCTACGAACCAATACGGCGAAACGATACAATTGCCGACGATGCAACCCCGACTGATAGATGGTTTCCCATGATTTTAGTCGTTGGCGGCCCAATCTCATGAAAAAACAAGAATATTGCCCCGGCCATCATTTTGGAATTACCGTATCATCATCGTCATAGACTCCTTCATCAGCAGCCTTGTGACAGGCTAAACAGTTGGAGAATGAACCAACTGATTTTCTACCGAAAACTTCGGATGGTATGTCTCGATGTTTACGCCGAATATATTGAATCTCAGTGATGCGGGAAGGAGTTTCTCCTTTCAGACTCCTCATGATTTTACGGGACTGTTTCGCGTCAGAGTGGTCCGCTGAATTGTCCGTCAGGTATTTTGCAATGGCTTCCTTTGATGCAGCGTCAATGTCAACTGTCTCCCCGAAATGACTCTTTAGATTAGATAGGAGTATTGCCCATGAACCGGATGGCAAGAGTCCCGGTTGGTAGGCCAAATGGCACGCTCCACATGCTTCCTTGTAGGTCTGATTCGTCACAGGGCTCAGACGGTTCTTGCTTTTGTGATCACGTTTTCCAACAACACCCTCATGAGATCCGCCTCTTTCCCTGTGACGTTTACCGTGCGGGTCATCACCAGCACAGATACCAACCCAAAAGGCGAAGGTCGTCGTCAATAGCAGCGCCATGAGGACAGCGTATCGGACCAATTTTCCCATGATTCTCCTCCCATCGTTTCCTGAAAAAGGCGGCCTGGTTGTCAGGTGAAACCTGTACGAACCAGACCGCCCGGACTTAATCAAAAATCGAAGACCTTACCGAACCAGGATTCTTTCCGCTTGTCGTGGTGATGGTCGGATTTGTGATCATGTTCTGATCGCAGATGACGATTCTCGCGATCAGGAAAAGACTGAGATGGGGCATTCGATTTCTCTATGATTTTTTCCAGTTCTCCCCTGTCGAGCCATATCCCGCGACACTTCGGGCAATAGTCGATTTCGATTCCCTGCCGATCAGTCATCAATAAGTCAACGTTACAGATAGGACAAATCATTTGTGACTCCTCTTCGAGATTTATTTGAGACGAATGAAACTTTTCTGATCATGCCGATGGACATCTTACGAGGTTGGCCAGTCATGTAGTGCTGATAAACCTCCTCTTGATGTTGCAATCCCAGTCGCCGATCAACCTCCAGTTTTTCGCTGGAACATTCCCAGGGGATCTTTCAGTAGTTGGTCTTTCAAATTGCCTCCGGTTTCTTGAATCTGTCGCTTGGCCGGCTCATAGCCTTGTCGTCCCGCTTTGGCAAACCACTTGGCTGCTTCCATGATGTCTCTGGGAACACCTCTCCCGCGTGTGTACATAGTTCCCATTTTGTATTGAGCTTGACCGTTTCCTTTTTCCGCGGCCTTTAGATACCATTTGGCGGCCAGTTTGGAGTCCTGCGGTACCCCCAACCCCTCCTCATACATTTTGCCGAGTTTATACTGGGCTTCTGTATTTCCTGCTTCTGCAAGATTTCGGCACTCCTCAAGGGCGCCGACTGCAGGTTGGTTATTTTGCTCTGCTGCGGACGCAGTTTGAAGTAAGAATCCGATTGTCATCGAGACAACTGACAAAAACACAAGAGGCGTTATTGCCCGGAATGTTTTGAGGAAAGAACGAACAAACCATATTTTGTGAGGTTTGTTCGCAGATTTGTTTGGGGTCTTAAAGATCCTCGTAAAAACTATATAATCGGTCATTTCATATTTCTCCTCTTGTTCTCGGACCCTCAAAGATCTACCGTAATTTGTTGGACGAGATACGACGACTGTGGCTCGCAATCTGGCTCCCTTTCTCTAACACCGGCATTCAGGTGTCCTTGGATGGGCCTCTGAGTGAAGAGGCTTTATGAAGTAATTGGCGTAGGCAGGATCTTGCTCCATTAATGAACCAAGGCACGTGATGGCATGCGCTCGCCACTGTTGAAAAGCAACCGGATCAAAATCAGTGTAAATGACATTTTTCCCGGCTTCTATCATATCGTCGAACTGTTTCTCAAAACTCATCGATTGACTCCTTTAGGGATGGAGTGGGCGAAACAAGTTGAATCTTGATAGGCGCTTCGGAAGGACATTTTCTTCACCAGAACTCTTCGAGTTGATTGCTTGTGAAAGGTAAAAACCTGAATTCCACCGCAACCGTTTTCTCGGGAATTACCGGCTCTTAATGGAATTGTGTTCCACTATCCATCCGTGAGCTTGATCTAGACTGCAAAATTAACGAATTAGGGATTGGTGAGGGTCAAATGATGAGGACAACCGTACGAAGAAAAGCCAAAGATCTGGAAACAGCAATGGGCGCTCGGAAAAATGAACCATCCGAGGAAGCGCCTGTCCACAACAAGGCGTCAAGGAAAGAATCGGCGTGAGCAGCTTGAAAATTGTCCGAAGCAGCGCAGGCAAGTCGAGAATTTCCTGGCCGAAATGCGCTCGCAAAAACCGGAATGTCTGAACAGCCGGGACACTGATGCGATGATTCCGGAGTAAGCGGGATACTATCAGGCTCTTTTTGCGTATCACAGCATCCGGTTCCCTCAAAACACCACACCTGGTCCAGAGATCCAAGAGATCCTAGAAAAAGCGCTATGAGAAGACCGAGCCAGATTCTAAAATTCCGCTTATTCATTTCATTCAATCCGATTCCACGTCCTTATTATTTCAGCGACAATTCGCGATTCAAATCGTTCCATATAGAAATCTTTTTCTACCGGTTAAACAACCCCAGTGGTAAGCGCCTGCCGATTCCATGTTTTTTTAAGGATTGCTCTTTCACGCCGAAGATTGCATGGGTCGAAAGTGCAGACATGGCAATCCGGCTCGACGCATGGGTCAAGATGAATCAACACTTCAGATGTAACACCGAAGTGGTCCAAAAAAATCTTTTCCAATTCTTTGACCTCCCGGTGGGCAGCCTCAAGGGGCAATTCTCGCTGGAGGACCAAATGAAAATCCGCATGTACCCTGCTGCCCGATTTCCAGGCCCTAAGACAATGTACATCGATCCACAAATCCTTCTTTTGGAGTAACAAGAAATCGCAGATTTCATCCAACAGTTCGGGATCCGAGGCGTGCATCAATCCGCTGTATGCCTGCCGGACAAGTTTGAAGCCCCAGAAAACGATATTCCCTCCAGCGACGCATGCAATAATACCGTCGAGTCTAATCCACCCTGTAAAATAAACTAGTACCAGACCGATAAGAACTGCGCCGGACGTGAAAACGTCTGTAAGGAGATGTTTGCCGTCAGCCTGAAGGACAATTGAATTCGTACGCTTCCCTACCTTAAGCAGGACCAGTCCAAGGACAAGGTTCCCCAGACCGGCCAGAAACGAGAAACACTAACCCTTTCTCAAGATTGGGTAAGTCCTGTGGATGTAGGGCCTGCTTGATGCCCTCAAAGAAAATCCCTACCGCTGCGGCAATTATGAGCGCCCCCTCGAACCCAGCGCAAAAGAATTCAATCTTTCCATGACCATAAGGGTGGTCTTCATCGGCGGGCTTAGCTGAAAAGACTATGCTAGCAAGCCCGAATCCGCTTGCAACAACGTTGATTATAGATTCCAGGGCATCAGAGAGAATTGCGGATGAACCGGTAATCCAGTAGCCTAAGAACTTGAGCCCCATCAAAACTATTCCGGCAGCGAAGGTTACCAGCATCACGATGAAATTGGCCCTCAAGTCGGACCCGCCTGTTGGTTGCATGACTGGTTTAGGCTGCGCTCGACGGTTTACTGCATTTGATGGATGATTCTCCATCCGGACGCCTCCAGTTAAAACCCAATTCCCAATATCTATGAACCCCGACGAGAATTGTCTTAATACTGATCAGAGTCGGAAACACCGAATTCTTCGACACTGATTCTATGGTAAACGACAACTTATTGGTTTGTCATTACTTTTTTAATTCGTTCGTCCTTACACAGTTTGATAGGTTGTCAACCGTGAGACACTCCAAACAAAGTTTCGAGCGTGACTCAGAACAGGCAGCGTGAGCTGCAAAAAGATCCATGCGTTCCGACATATGAAAGGCTTCGTCGATCAGAGCGACCTCTCTTTCGTGATTTATACTCTTTAGGAACCAAAGCCCCAAACTTCGCCACTTGTTCATCTGTCAACAGTTCAGCGCCACGACTCATCGGATCAAATCCAACGAGCCTAGTACAAGAAAAAGATAAAAAGTACATGCAGTTATTTGTTATAGTCACAATATCAGTTGATTGGCGTTTTTGAAACCAGCGTCAGTCGCTATCTATTACTCAGAGAAAACGAGTCTTTGGGAAAGATAATCGCCGCGGCAAAAAAACTGTTTTCGCAAGGTCTTCTTATAGTTTACTTTCTCTTGTGTAGGACATACTCCCGCACAGAAGGATAAAAATGTGACCCCACATGGATTTGATCTTGAGACCGTGACCGGCCTCTCTGAAAAAGAGGCTGCGGAAAGACTTAGAGTCGACGGCTATAACGAACTTCCCGCAACCAAGAAGCGGAGCATTCTGGCAATCGGTTTGGATGTGATCCGGGAACCCATGTTTCTTCTGCTGGTTGCGTGTGGGGGAATCTATTTGGTGTTGGGCAATCCCAAAGAAGCTCTTATTCTCCTGGGATTTGTTTTTGTGGTCATAGGTATCACTCTGAATCAGGAACGAAAGGCCGAGCGGGCGCTGGAAGCGCTTCGCGATCTCTCCAGCCCTCGCGCTTTGGTTATCCGTAACAGGGAACTCAGGCGCATACCGGGTCGAGAAGTAGTTCGAGATGATCTCGTAGTACTATCCGAAGGTGACAGGGTTCCCGCCGATGGCCTACTCGTTTCAAATCTCAACCTCTTCGTGGACGAGTCTCTTCTCACTGGGGAATCCGTGCCGGTTCGAAAAGTCCAGGGAGAAAAAGATTGCCGAATGAGTCGACCCGGGGGCGATGACCTTCCATCAGTATACTCCGGGACACTCGTAGTCCAGGGTCGTGGAGTCGCCAGAATACTGGCGACTGGCGCCAACACCGAAATGGGAAAGATAGGGAAGGCCCTTCAGGCTATTCAGATAGAGAGCGCCCCAATAAAAAAGGAAACGGACAAATTGGTCCGTAATTTGGCGATATTGGGATTCGCTCTGTGCGTGGTGGTCGTTACTGTATACGGCTTTACTCGCGGAAGTTGGCTGAATGGAATCCTGGCTGGAATCACGCTTGCTATGGCCATGCTTCCGGAGGAATTCCCAGTAGTGCTGACCATATTCTTGGCGTTGGGAGCGTGGCGGATTTCTCAAAAGCAGGTTCTCACACGCAGTGTCACGGCCATAGAAACTTTAGGCTCGGCTACTGTCTTGTGCGTTGACAAGACAGGCACTCTTACACTCAACCAGATGTCCGTCAGCATGCTTTTTGCCAATGGGGAATTCTATACTGTTAACGAACAATCCGATCTACCGCTGCCGGAAAAATTTCATGAGATGTTGGAGTTCAGCATTCTTGCCAGCCAGAAGGATCCTTTCGATGCTATGGAGAAAGCTCTGAGGCTCCTTGGCTCCAAGTACCTTACGAATACCGAACATCTCCACGATAATTGGGAACTCGCCCAGCAATATCCCCTGTCTCAGGATTTATTGGCTATTTCACATGTGTGGATTTCAAGCCCTGAAGGTGAGCCACTTATAGCTGCAAAAGGAGCGCCAGAGGCCATCGTAGACCTTTGCCATTTAAGTAAAACCAAAGCGCAAGAAATTTTGGGGCATACTCAGCGAATGGCTGCGGAAGGCCTTAGAGTGCTGGGTGTTGCGAAGTCCTTTTGCCAGAACGCGCTCTTCCTGATGATCAACATGATTTTGATTTCGAATTTGTCGGATTGATCGGATTTGCCGATCCTGTGCGGCATGGTGTCCCGGCTGCGCTTAAAGAATGTTATCAAGCAGGCATACGAGTAATAATGATTACCGGTGACTATCCCGCTACTGCCCAGAGTATTGCTCGTAAGATCGGTCTGGCGTCAACGGAACAATGTGTCTCGGGACCGCAGATGGACAGCATGGACGACGTGGAACTGCAGCAAAGCGTAAAAAACACCAATATTTTTGCGCGAGTAATACCAGAACAGAAACTGCGGTTGGTCGAGGCTTTGAAGGCTAATGGCGAGGTCGTGGCAATGACCGGGGACGGGGTCAATGACGCTCCCGCTCTCAAATCAGCCAACATAGGCATTGCCATGGGAGGAAGAGGCACGGACGTGGCACGTGAATCAGCCGCCCTGGTCCTATTGAACGACGATTTTTCCTCGATCGTTGAGACAGTAAGGATGGGCCGGAGAATATACGCTAATCTGCGGAAGGCGATGGCCTATATCTTTGCTATTCATGTTCCTATAGCCGGGATGTCTCTTATTCCCGTCTTGATAGGATGGCCGCTGGTTCTTTATCCTGTCCATATTGCTTTCCTGGAACTAATAATAGATCCCGCTTGCTCGCTGGTCTTCGAAGCGGAACCGGAAGAGGCCGATGTCATGAAACTTCCGCCGCGAAGTCCTAAAGAGACATTGTTTGGAGCCCAGCTCATAACTTTGAGCCTCTTCCAGGGTTTGAGCCTGCTAGCAATAGTTTTTGCGGTTTATGCCACTTCATTATATCGCGGGCATACAGAACCGGATGCCCGTGCCCTCACGTTCACAACTCTCGTTGTTGCGAATCTGGCGCTAATATTAGCAAATCGGTCGTGGTCCAGGACTATTTTCAGAACGCTCCGATCACCGAATACTGCTCTCTGGTGGGTTTTTGGAGGCGCCGTGGTCTTTTTAGGCCTTGTGCTCTACGTTCCGTTTTTACAGGATTTGTTCCACTTCAGCAGACTCCACTGGATTGATTTAGTTGTATGCCTGGCTGCCGGGATTACCAGTATTCTATGGTTTGAAGGATTCAAGATGATCCACAGTTCAAGTAAATGGACGGCTTATGATGCCAGAACCACTGGCTAAAAGATCTTTCGTTTAGTGCAATTCGCATCTCTGAGAAATCTTTTGGCTTCTCTTCTCGAGTGACTATCTACATTTAAAGAGAGAAATGGTCCGTCAAGAATTATCACATCAGAGGAAAACCAAATAATTGTTAACAACCGAAAATTCCATGCTTAACAAGGAAGTAAGTCCATGGCAACGAAAAAGGACCTTGATAAGAATCGAATTACTGCAAGCCACTTGAGAGACGTCGCTGAGGAGAAACTCAGCGAGCTCCAGAATGCGACACAGAATCTGGAAGAGAAAACCACTGAAGAGATCATCCACGAACTCCAGGTCCACCAAATTGAGCTGGAGATACAGAATGACGAACTAAGGCCAGTTCAGCTCGAATTGGAAGCGTCCAAGGACAGGTACCAAGACCTTTATGAATTCCTATACCAAAGTGAAAGCGCCAGTATATCGTTGATCATACTCGATCTCATCATGCCTGAGATGGATGGCAGGAAGTGTCTGGCGGAGATTCTCAGGGTCAACCCGAAGGCCAAGGTTGTTATCGCCAGTGGTTATCTGAGGATTGGACCGGCTAGTGGCGCCATGGCCGGCGGAGCAAAGGGATTCGTTCAGAAACCGTACAACATGAGAGAGTTCTTGATTACGATTCGCAGTGTACTCGACGACGATCTTCATGGACCAGTTGTCGCCAGAATTTGAACCTGTCAGATCGCCAGCCGGACGCCTATCTCAACCACTTGATCAGGTGGAAGACCGAAAAACGAGCTGGCGTCAGTAGCATTGCGGGACATGAAAATGAAGAGGTTAGAGCGCCAGCGCGCCATACTACTTTTTTCCGCCATGACCAGGTTTTCACGCCCGATGTAAAAGCTTGTTTTTTCTGGATCTATGTCCAAACCCTGCCCTCGCGCTAATGTCAGCACAGTGTCCATCCGAGGTTCTTCCATAAAACCAAAGCGGGCCACAATGCGATGAAATCCTCCAGGCAATTTTTCAGTTTGGACCTTTTCGAAATTAGGAACCCGGGGGATGTCCTCCACACGAAAATGCAGCAAAATGGTCCTCCTGTGTACGACATTGTTATGCCTAATGTTCTTTGCCAGCGCAACGGGAGTAGCGTTTCGACTTCCGGTCAAGAAAACCGCATCAGCATCGATTTTGTTGGGAGGGTGGCTAACTAGGTCGACGACAAACTGATGAACTGGCGGCATGATTTTACGCAACTCACTGCCCACGATCTGGCGTCCCCTGGACCAGGTAATCATCAATGTGAAGAATATCGTTCCTATGGCTATAGGGAACCACGCTCCATGAAAAATTTTGCTAATGTTGGCCGCAAAAAACGAGATGTCCACCAGCAAAAAGAGCCCTGATAGCGACATAACCCAAACCAGAGGCCAACGCCATCGCTGACGAGCCACAATATAAAACAGCGTCGTGGTAATGAGCATGGTCGACGTCACAGCTACCCCGTATGCGGCGGCAAGCTTGCTGGAAGATTGAAAACCGGCCACCAGCCCGATAGTGCAAACCATGAGCGTCCAATTGACCGGGGCCACATATACCTGGCCGATTTGAGTAGCGGAGGTATGCCGGATGTTCAAACGCGGCAGGAATCCCATTTGGATGGCCTGACGGGTCAGGGAGAAGGCGCCGCTGATGACGGCCTGGGAGGCGATGATTGTGGACAGGGTAGCCAACAACACCGTTGGGACTATGGCCCACGAAGGCACCATGGCATAGAACGGATGATGAGCGGCTTCCGGGCTACCCAGGAGAAGGGCTCCCTGTCCGAAATAATTCAACACGAGCGCCGGGAAGACGATGGCAAACCAGGTAAGGCGAATTGGCAGGGTGCCAAAATGCCCCATATCCGCGTAGAGCGCCTCGGTCCCGGTCACTACCAAAAAGACGGCTCCCAAGACCACAAACCCGTGCGCTTTGTTGCAAATCAGAAACTGGACAGCATGCCACGGGAAAATCGCCGATAGTACCTGTGGTGTACCAGCCACCTGTACCGCTCCGGAAACAGCAAGGAAACAGAGCCAAACCAGAATCACAGGCCCGAAAAGGCTGCCTACGCGGGCCGTCCCGTGACTCTGGATCAGGAACAAGCCAAAGAAGAATCGCAATGGTGATCGGGATAACATAGGGGCCAAATAGCGGGGTGACAATTCCGATACCTTCCACAGCGCTCAAAACGGAAATAGCAGGAGTGATCATGCCGTCCCCATACAGCAGGCACGCCCCAAAGAGGCCCAGGACGACAACGCTAAACCGGGGTCCGCTTTGGGAGGATTGATTTTGACCGCGGACCAACGCTGTTAAGGCAATTACCCCTCCTTCCCCGTGGTTGTCTGCCCGAAAAACGAATATCAGGTATTTCAGGCCGACAATCAGTACAAGCGCCCAAAACATAAGAGACAGAATCCCCATAACATTGGCATGGTTCACCTGAATTCCGTATTCTCCGTGGAAACATTCCCGCATGGCATATATAGGACTGGTAGCGATATCACCAAAAACCACGCCGAGCGCAACCAATGAGAGGCCAGCCAGACGCTTGTTTGTAGTGGACTGAGAGTCATCATTTTGCGGGTTTTTTTGGGTCAATTTTATTGTCTCCTCCAGCGCAAACAATAATCGCCCTGACTCTTGCCCCGTTTTGTCATCGTTTCAGCCGGGTGGGGTGTACGGCGCAGGTAAAATCCTGTCATTCGTTGGTCGAACTGGACGACCGCTGCCACAAAGACCAGCAAATTAACCAATCATCTTTAAGTGGAAATTCTCGACACGAGCTTGGATTACGTAGTTTCTCAATGCGGCGAGAGTCCCACATTACAAAACCTGTTTTTTTATATAATTGATGCAGATGCATTGATAAAAACCTGCTGAACTATTACCTTGTAAATTCTATATTTGTATTTTCCACATTTCAAGGTGGTCTTAATGCAAGACAAGGGTAAGACTAAGGAACAACTTATCATTGAATTGAACGAAATGCGCCGTAAATTTGCTGAATTGGAATCAGACCATGTAAATTTTGCGGAACTTAAACGAACAGAAGAGGCGCTGAGGCAATCTGAGCGAAATTATCGCGTGATTTTCGAAAGATCTCCTCTAGGCATGATACGTTTTAATTCCGATGGGATTGTGACCGACTGTAATCAAGCTTTTCTGAACGTCAGTGGCGCCACAAGAGATCAGGTTATCGACTTCAATATACTAGTTTCCTTACAAAATGAGGCTGTCAAAAAAGCGGTCCGAACAGCTCTTTCGGGAAACATAGGAAAGTATGCGGGCGAATATACATCTGTGACGGGAGGTATAACCGCATGGTTGGACATCGTTTATATTCCTGTCACCAACGCGGATGGCGTCGTTAATGGGGGGCTGGCAATTGTTCAGGACATGACCGTCCGCAAGAAGACCGAGAAAGCTCTTTGGGAAAGCGAAGAGATGATGAACAGTATCCTGGCGGCCTCGCCGATAGGAATAGGCTTCACAGCCTTGAACAGGACTATTTTGTGGGCCAATCAAGCATGGTTGAAGCTTTTTGGCTTTGAGGACAAGAAACAGTTTCTGGGGCAAAGCGCCATAGGCCTGTATCCATCCGAAGAAGAATTTGAACGAGTGAGAGAGGCTACCTTCCCATTTCTGGAAAAAGGGATGGTAGGCGAAACGGATGCCAGAATGATACGAAGAAATGGGGAAATTTTTGACGCTCATATACGTTTAAGTCCGCTTGATCCACTGGATTCCGTCTAAGGGAGTAATTTCCGCCATAGAAGATATTTCTCCTCGAAAAAGAGCGGAGAAGGAAAAAGACGCCCTCCAAAACCAGCTAGCGCAATCCCAGAAAATGGAAGCCATTGGCACACTTGTGGGGGGACTGGCCCATGACTTCAACAACATGCTCCAGATCATACTTGGTTACACCCAGTCGATCATGATGGAAAAGGATGAGTCTCACGAAGATTACCCGGACCTTGAGTCAATAGTCAGAACAGTCAAGGACGGGGGCGAACTGGTCAATAAATTGCTGATGTTCGGCCGCGAGCTCCGATTCGTCCGGTCGTTATGGACCTAAATCATCAAATCAAAGAGTTGAAGGTTTTAATGTCTGGCGCCATTCCCAAGATTGTTAATATTCAACTCAACCTGGTTGATGAGCCAACTACGATCCATGTGGACCCCACACAAATAGACCAGGTCGTCATCAACCTTGTCCAAAACGCCTCGGAGGCCATGCCGGATGGCGGACGGCTCACAATTCAGACTGGAAAAGAAGTTCTGGACAATGTGTCTGTCAGGAACGTTCATGGGATGAAAGCAGGAGTTTATGTGACGCTGACGGTATCAGACACTGGCCGTGGAATGGACGCTGAAACTCTGGCCAGGATATTTGAACCATTCTTCACTTCGAAAGAAAAAAGCCCCACAAGAGGCGCGGGGTTGGGTCTGTCAGTAGTACAGGGCATTGTTGAACAGCACGGCGGTTATATAAACTGTGAGAGTGAACTTGGCAAGGGGACTCAGATGAAATTATATTTCCCTGCTTTTGAATTGCCTGGAAAGTCTTTGAAAAAGAACACGAAACTATCTCGGTAGGACCGAGTCGGGGCTATACTAGTCGTTGACGATGAACTTTCAATTGTTGATCAGGCCCGTCGTTTTCTCTCAAACGCCGGATACAACGTTATCACCGCAACCAACGGTAAAGAGGCCCTTAAATATATAGAGACAGAAAGGAAGAGATATCATTGGTGATTTTGGACCTCTTAATGCCGGTTATGTCGGGTAACGATTGCCTGAAAGAACTGGTTAGAATCGACCCGTCAGTCAAGGCCATGATATCCAGTGGCTTTTCTCCCGATAATCTTCTCGCTGAAGAAATGGGGCGTCTGACTAAGGGTTTTGTTGTCAAACCTTATGAAGTATCACGACTCCTTCTGGCCATCGAATCCGCTTTGAAGAGCAATTAGCCACAGCATCTAAATAGGGAATTTTAGTCGCATGTAGTGTCGATAGTTTTTTATTCCTCGGTGAAGCTATTTTCATGTGTCCTTCGAGATTAACTTTAACCGCTCAGATCACGTAGATCTTTTCTCCCTCGATTCGTATCATGCCCAGCTCTTCCATCTCCTCGAGATGCAGATCAACCATCCGTTCTTCAAACAGGGGCAGAATGTCACGGGCGTATTTATGATGCCCGTAAATCGGAGCGGACTTGATTATGTCTGACCTTGACAGGCCTCTGTCAAGCATTGTCTTAATGAGTCGGCTCCGCCGGTCCATGACACCTTCATATTTGTCTATCCTCATACTTATGTCTTTAACTATAGGAAGACGGTGACCGGAGGCTATGATTCCGGGCTTGAGGTCCCGAACTTTTTGAATCGCCGATCTGAAATCCTTCAGGCTCGATTCCAGGTTCGCATACCACGGGCCAAAAGGAGTAAGATCAATGTCAAAGCTCAGCAGAATCCCACTGTCCAATTCCAGGAAACAGAAATGATCCATGGTATGTCCGGGTGTATGAATGGCCTGAAGTTTGACATGGCCGAAATCAAAAACTTGACCGTCGTCAAAGTAATCCGTCGGCTCCCGGTCCTCAAAGCCCATGGTTTTTTTTATCCAGCGACGCCACCACTGGGCGTGCTCTTCATTGGTGAAAAACCTTCTCGATAGAGGATCGAGCCTGCCATGAGTGTCAGCGCCCATTCGAGGAGCATGGAGAGCCGCGTCCGGAAACAGGTAATTGCCCGCTGAGTGATCCGGATGGCCATGGGAGTTGATTATGATGTCGATCTTATAGGCTTCTTTTATCTCCGCGAGGAGTTCAATACCGCAACCCGTGTCGATCAAGGCGGAAATCTCGTCCCGGACCAAAAAAGAGTGAGACATAGGGAATCGTCCCTTATGTTTTCCCACAATGACGAAAAGGTTATCAGTCAACCGGGCGGTTTCTAGCGCCATTCATTCTCTCCACAATATCGAGCGTGTCGCAAGGGTGTATATTCGAGGGGACGCAACCATACGTTAAATGAACTTCTTGGCAGGCTCTTGACTGGTGTTTTTGGAACAAAAGTTTTGTCACAGGAGACGTCGGCCTGCATAGCCCCAGAATATCATTGTTGACGCTAACATTACAACGAGCGGCGTTTCTCAAGTATTGTTGGTTTCACCCACGTCTATCCGCTCGGCCAGCGCAGACGCGTAAGTTGGATCCAGATGCTGATTGGAATACAGAAATACTGTTCCGATGGATGTGGTTGTCTGTGCAATATCCTGATACTCTCCCTGCTTCCCCATGTCTTTTAGATATTCAGTCAGGTCATGCCGGATCACATCGTCGGCAGCCTACGCATCTGGTCGGATCTCCTATCACGAAGCCACTCGCCCGATCAATAACGATGAATGGAGAGTCCGTCGCTCCACACACCTCGTGAACCGACAAAGCCAATACCATGATCCCGCTTGCAAATAAAAACTGCCGCCGAGAAAAGCTATTGCTCAAATCAGCAGATTTTGCAGCGGAAGCCTCCCGCCCTCGTTATCAATCACCAAAGGCGTGAGGCCTCCACAATTGTGTTTTTGTCGTCCAGAAGATGTGATCCTCCTTGTGGGTCACATCATCCCTTTACCATGTTCTTCTCCTCCCCAAACCCCGAGTTTGTCTCTCTGCTCAGGAGTTAGAACTGCACGTACGCTCGTGCCAAACGTCCTGCGTCCCTTGATTAACTGATCTTTGAGAGTCCAGATTTCTTCTTTGTTTTTTTGGATGGCGTTTTCATCCTGAGGGCTTTTGGACAGGAGTTCAAGCAATTCAATTTTTTTCTGGTCTTTCTTAGCTTTAAGAGCAAATTTCTGTTTCAGAAAATCAATTTTCAGAGAATCTATTTTTTGTCTCTCCGCTTTAGTCAGATCAGGAATTTGCGCTAATGGGCCATATTCAAACATCGTCCTCAACTGCTCACGCTGTTCAGGAGTTAAAATCTTTCGAACAGAAGTCCGAAATGCCCTGCTTTCACCAATCATTTTGTCCTTAAGGCTCCAGATTTCTTCTTTCTTTTTTTGGATAGCCTTTTCATCTACGGGACTCTTGGTGGCGAGTTCGGCTAATTCTATAGTTTCTTTGGCCTTCTGGGAACGTAGGGCCTCTATTTTTTTCAGAAATTCATTATGAATTTTGTCAAACTGGGCCTTTTGCTCCTTGGTAATGGTACCGAGTTTCGCCAGCCATGCGCCGTGCCTTTGTCCCATGTACCCTTCAGA
>CAWJXP010000004.1:0-40549 GCA_963846725.1 uncultured delta proteobacterium
TTACTAGATTCGGAATTGACCATATACGGAGGACTCGGCATGAAAAAAATGCCATACATGTTAATTACTCTCTTCTCGATCCTTTCTTTATCAATCGGTGATGTTGCGGCTCGCGGTCCCGACGAACGGAAAGATCGAGAAAAAAACATTGGCTCTGTTCATCAACGCGGTGGAGGAGGGACAAGGCAGGTTGCGCCATCTGTGAGAAATCCTCCTGTTAACAGGCCACAACCTACTGGTCAGTTTTCCAAACCAGGGGGCGGAGGATATTCGAAACCCAATTTTTCAGGTCAACAAAGATCAGTCAGTCCCCAGACTGTTCAGCCTCCAATGAATGTTAAACCGGGAGGCGGAGGATATTCGAAACCCAATTTTTCTGGTCAAAACAGATCAGTTAATCCGCAGACTGTTCAGCCACAAATAAACGTTAAACCGGGGGCAGGGGGATATTCCAAGCCTAATCTTTCAGGTCAAAACCGGGTAGTCAATCCGCAGTCTTTCAGACCTCAAAGGGATACCGGACCCGGCGGAAACAGGATGCCAGTTCAGGGGGTTCATCCTCAGCCTGGGCAAGGGTTCAAGAACAAACCAAGTCAAGAGAACGTCCAGCGATTTCTCAACTTGCCGAAGCAAAATATCGGGCGCCAACCCGGCCCTGGCCTGGGTAAAGTGGGCGCTGCCGCTCTCGGAGGGGCCGCAGGGGCTGTGGCCTTAGATCATTTTTTAAACAGGGGTAGGGGCCCAGGCGCTCATGACGCTGTAGGTCACATGCCGATGAAGGGAGGCCAACAGGGTCAAAAACTGAACCCTCAAAATGCGCAACACATACGGGACAACTATTCTCAACGTTACCATAACGTGTTTAACAAGGCTTGGTGGGCTCAACATCCCCATCTGGCAAAGCATTACTGGCATAATCATATATGGCCTCACCACCCCTGGAATTACTGGTGGCGTCCAGCAACATGGGTCGCTCTAAGTTCATGGATTGTCTGGAATTGGGGGCCTCCCTTGTACTACGATTATGGCTCCAATTTCTATTACGACAATGGGTATGTCTATCTGAATGGGCGGCGTCTTTGCTCTGCTGTTGAATACTATGACCAAGCCATCGAGATAGTTTCCAAGGCTCCTGAGGTCAAAGACGAGGCAGCCCAATGGATGCCTCTCGGTGTGTTCGCATTGACTCAGGACCCTACCAAGGAATCGAACATGGTTCTGCAGCTTGCTGTTAACAAAGACGGAAATATTCAAGGGACATATTACAATTCAGAAAATGACACGACAAAACCTATCAAAGGAATGGTTGACAAGCAGTCCCAGAGAGCCGTTTGGACTTTCGCTGATGACAATAACAACGCAATAATAATGGAGACAGGGATTTACAACCTCACTCAGGATCAAACCGATGTATTGGTGCATATGGGTAAGTCGCGAACTGAACAGTGGTTTCTGGTGAGACTACCGGAGCCACCAGCCCAGGAAAGCCAGGTCGCCCCGAATCCGACCCAATAGAGGACGCTGGACTGGTGCTAGACTTCGAATTAAATGAGCTGATTTTTGAAGGAGCTTGCTTTAGGTTTTTTTCTGATTGTAAGGATGACACAACTACAGTCAAGACACAAAGTTGAGACAATTATCGAAACTTTTTTTCAAGGAGGTATTCGGTGTCCAGAGTATACTCAATCTTTCTGCTAATGTTTCTGCTGGCGGTTACCACGGCCATCGCCAAGCAAGACTTTCAAACTGATACAATTAAAACATCCGGCGGAGACCTCAAGATCACTTTTATTGGTCACGGGACCCTAATGTTCGACTACGGCGGGAAAATATTCCACGTCGACCCGTGGGGCAAGTTGGCTGATTATTCTAAACTGCCGAAGGCCGACGCCATCATCCTCACTCACGAACACCCTGATCATCTTGACCCGGACGCAATCAAGAAGATTCGAACAAAGGATACTGTCGTTGTTCTGACTGAGAAGTGCGCCCAGGCAATTCCTGGCGGAGTCATAATGCATAACGGCGATACGAAAACCGTTGACGGCGTTAAGATAGAGGCTATTCCAGCCTATAATATAGTTCATATGAGGGCCCCTGGCGTACCCTATCATCCAAAAGGAGTAGGTAATGGGTATGTGTTCACTTTTGGGGACAAACGGGTTTATGTCGCTGGCGATACTGAAAATACCCCGGAAATGAAAAGTCTTAAAGACATTGACGTTGCTTTTCTACCCATGAACCTGCCCTACACAATGACGCCTGAAATGGTCGTCGACGCTGTCAAGGTCTTCAAACCTAAGATTTTGTATCCTTACCATACTGGAGACACTGATTTGTCCAAGCTGACAAATCTGATGAAAAGTGTGGAGGGAGTGGACGTTCGTCTTGGAAACATGAAATAGCTATAGATGGAAAATCTGCATCGACCTGACTCCTCGTCGATAGAGCGGAGTCAGGTCGTATGCCACGAAACATCTTCGATTTGTCGCGACCCACAATTTATGCTATTTCGATCGATTCCGGATAGCTACCCCATAACCACGGCTTGCAATTCCTCCTTAATATCCTTCAACCTGTCAAGGTCATCTTCAGATATCTTTTTGCCATATATGGAAAGTCGCTCTCTCAATTTTGCGATCTCAGCCTCGATATCCGCCGTAATTGAAATCATTTCCCGGCTAAAATCCTTGAGAACAGGACCTGGGGCTATCTCATGAGCCGCTTCAACATGATCAAGTCTCAAGACTTCACGCCATTGAGGCACGTAAGCGTCCAATCCCAATTGTTCTCTAATTTTGATTGCCAGGGCGTTGCTTGATGTTGGTTCCCCGTGTGTTACGAAAACCCTTGGTTTTGACTTGGCAGAGAAGTGGCCGACCCATGCAAGGAGATCCGCTTGGTCGGCGTGAGCCGATAAGCCACCGATGGTGAATACTTTGGCCTTCACTGCCACTTTTTCACCGAAGATCGTAACCGTGTTGGCGCCGTCCACAATTTGTCGACCGGTGGAGCCTTGGGCCTGGAAGCCCGCAATAATGATACTGGCCCCAGGTCGCCACAAATTGTGTTTCAGGTGATGTTTGATCCTGCCTGCTGAACACATTCCGTTGGCAGAGATTATAATAGCTGATCCTTTGAGATCATTTATTTTCATGGAATCTTTTGTGGTCGGGGTCAGTTTGAGGTTCGGCATGCTGAATGGATCGAATCCCTGGTCAACAATTGCTCGTGTGGCCCGATCATAATAAGGCTTGTTGTTTCTAAAAATTTCCGTGGCCTTTATGGCTAAAGGGCTGTCAAGATAGATTGGTATGCTGGGGATTTGTCCCGATCGTAAGAATTCTCCAAGCAGATAAAGAACCTCCTGAGTCCTTTCCAGGGCAAAAGCTGGAATAATGACCTTTTCTCGATTGGAAAGGGCGTAACGTATCGCTTCCAGGAATTCCGCTTTGCTGTCTTGAAAATTTCTGTGAAGACGGTCACCATAGGTCGATTCGATAAAGAGGTCATCAGCTTCCGTAATTTCGGATGGGTTTTTCACAATTAGCTGATCATGCTTTCCAAGGTCTCCTGAAAAAACTATTTTGGTTTCGCTTCCCTCGTCCTGAACCCATAACTCTACTATCGATGAGCCTAGGACGTGCCCCGCGTTTCGCAGTCTGGCCTTGATTCCAGGTTCTACATCAAAGATTTCATCCAATTCAAACGGGACAAAAAATTTGAGACTTTCTGCCGCGTCCCTGGTCGTGTAGAGAGGAGTAGCGCCGGTCCTTGCGCGTCTACGGTTTTTTCTGGTTTTCCATTCCGCTTCCATTTCCTGAACATGAGCGGAATCAAGCAGCATGACCTGACATAATTCCGCTGTGGGTGGCGAAGTTATAATCCTGCCGTTGAAACCGTCTTTGACAAATTTCGGAATACGCCCGCTATGATCTATGTGGGCATGAGTGAGGATCAAATTTTTTATAGCTTTGGGTTCATAACCCCAAGGTTCCCAATTGCGAAGCTCCATTTCCTTGGCGCCTTGAAACAACCCGCAATCTACTATGATCTTTCTTCCATCCGATGTTTCGAGAAGATAATTTGAGCCGGTAACTGACCCTGCCCCGCCAAAGCAGGTAACCTTGATCATGGCCATTCCTTTCAGTTGTAGTATATGGAGCCTGTAAGCTACAGGCGGCCATCCGTGCACTTTAGCAGATAAGCGTAAGTATGCCCTAGGCATATTTCGCCATAAGGCAGGGAAGCGCTGTTTTCTACGACAAGATTAGTCCGCGGTTGATTAACTTGCGGCATTACAGTGGCGTGACATTACGAAACAATGTTCTTTACACGAAACAATGTTCTCTGATAGATTCTATTAATCATAAGATACCAGGTACCTAGGACCTCATTACATTTCAAAAAGGAGGCAGCCATAATGAGTCTTCCGGACAGACGCAATCCATATTCTTTCGATGGATTCCTGGACAATCTATATTCGGTCGATTTCTATCTTGATGATCCCTTCCTGATAAAGATCATCAATCACTATTGCTCCGATTTAATGCCTGACCTGCACGATGAGATCGCTAAATTTTCTCTAAATGTCTCAGGCAGGTGGCGTGAATTGGCGGATAACATCGCCGGACCACAGTCACTACCCCATATAGAGCATTATGACGCTCACAATCATCGAATAGACAGGATAGTCCGGCCCGAGCAAGCAAAGACACTTGAGAGAGAGACTTTTGGTGAAGCTTTGTTCTCTTCAAAGACTAATCCGTGGGCACGTTTCATAAAAAGATTCCTCCTTCACCAAATAGGCGAAGCATGTGTCATTTGTCCGATAGCGTGCACCGAGGGACTAATAGCGTTAATCGAAGAGTTTCCTGAAGGAAGGCAGGCAGAGCTGGAAAGAATCCTTCAGCATTGCAAAGAAGGAATTGACGGAGATTTCGGGATAGGCGCCCAGTTTATGACCGAGATCCAGGGTGGGTCAGATATTCCCTCAAATCTACTCGAAGCCGAACCCCATGAAGACCATTATAGAATATATGGCACGAAATTTTTCTGCTCAGCCGCACACTCGGATTACAGCGTTATTACGGCGAAGGTCACGGGTAGCGAAGAAGTAGGCACATTCATCGTTCCTTCCTGGTTACCTGCAGGAAAAATCCCGTGAGAATCGAAACGGGCACCGGATTAATCGTCTGAAGTGGAAGATGGGAACATCGGAACTCCCGACCGCTGAGATTGAATATGATGGGGCTATGGCTTACGCCGTCGGGCCTACGAACCGCGGTGTCGCCAACGCTGTTGGCATCGTGCTCACATTGTCGCGAATTGCCGTGGCGATCTCCAGCGCATCGACTATGACGCGGGCGGCTCGAGAGTCTATCCTTTACAGTCAGTTCCGAGATGTTTTTGGCAAGAAAATCTGTCAGTGGCCACTTGGGGCTGGACAACTTCGAGATCTAGTCGACGCTGCTCAAAAAACGACAGCCGGAGCCTTTAAGGTGTACGATCTTTTCATTCGTCTTGGAGGCAAGCTCCAAGCCGGTCTGGGATCCAAAGAGCCCCTAGAAACAAGAAAACAGCGCTTCAATCTAAGGGAGCTGATTATATTACAGAAACTGGTGTCGGCTTACGATGCGGTGGATGTAATTCGAAAGGCCATGTCAATATTCGGCGGTCACGGAGTGATAGAAGACTTTTCATCTTTACCGAGGCTTTTCCGCGACGCTACCGTCAACGAATTGTGGGAAGGGCCCCGCAATGTTCTACTGATGCAGGTTTATCGTGACATACAACGTGTTTCCGACTGGTACCCCCCGAGGAATTCATAGGATCGGTCCTCCACGAAGTTTCCCGGAAAACGCTGGATGATTTTTCCACAAGGTTAAGAGATTTTCTCGAGGGGCCATCATTCTTCGATCTTGAACCAGGCGCAATAGAACGGGCCATTGCATGGGAAACGTTCTGTGACGAACTGTTCAAGCTGTATCAACAGCAGGCCCTGGACGAAGTGGGTAGGGCCCCTATCCTCAACCCGGAAAAGACGCCAGCGGCCGATGCGCTGTCCAGTTTATAAATGTGCGAAAAGTCTTAGTCAAGCCGTTAACGGAGGACGATCATGAACTTTAACATTGGCGAGACCCTTATTCACAGAGCGCGGCTCACGCCTGATGACGAGGGGTTTGTGGGAGAAGGTTACCGATACTCTTTCTGCGAAGTCAATTCAAGAGTAAATCGTTTTGCAGCCTATTTGAAACAACAAAATACAGCGCCCGGAGAACGGGTAGCTATCCTGTGCAAGAACAACGAACATTTGGGGATAGCCATTTACGCTTCGGCCAAGATTGGGGCCATCGCTGTAGTGCTGAACTGGCGTTTACAGAGACCGGAACTGGAGTACATTCTAAACAATTGTAAGGCTTCATTCCTGCTATACGATGCGGAATTTCAAGAAACGGTAGACCAGTTGAAGACGACAATTCCTGTGAGGAGCTATGTGCGAAAGGGCGGAGAAGGCCATGATGTTGAGTTTGAATCGGCGATATTTGAACAACCGGCTTCTGAACCCACGTTAATAGGCGGCGGAGATGATCCCGCAATAATCATGTACACATCAGGCACCACGGGTAAACCTAAAGGAGCGACTCTAACTCACAACAATCTGTTGTGGTCTTCTCTAGGACTTTCTCATACGTTGGATTGGAATTATGGCGATCGTTTTCTCCTCGTCGCTCCACTTTTTCACATCGGAGGCCTTGCTCCACTGGTAACCAATCTGCACAAAGGAGCGACGACTATATTCGTCCCGAACTTTGATCCAAAATCTGTATGGGCCACAATAGCGCAAGAGAAAATCACGTCCATGATGTCTGTGCCTCTTATGCTTCAAGCGATGCTGATGGTCGCCGGAGCGACAAAAATAGATTCGTCCAGCCTCAAGTGGTTGATATGTGGAGCTTCGGCTGTGCCTGAATCCCTGATTCGGGCGTACCTCGAATTAGGGATCAAGGTCCAGCAGGTCTACGGTATCACGGAGTTTTCAGGTGGGGTAACTTTCTGGCTCCATAACATGCCGTTAGAGAAAAGTAATACTCATGGTAAGCCCATATTCTACGCTCAGCTAAAGATTGTTGACCCTCAAATGGGGCCTGAGAAAATGGCCGGTGAAGTTGGGGAAATCCTTTGTAAGGGGCCCATGGTTTTCAAGGGATACTGGGACAATCCAACAGCGACCAGTGAAGCCTTCATGGATGGGTGGTATCGTTCAGGAGATCTTGGCATGGTCGATGAAGACGGATATTTTTCCGTTGTGGATCGGTTGAAAGACATGATTATCAGCGGAGGAGAGAATATCTATCCCGCAGAGTTGGAGGCCGTGATAATTACGCACCCTGCAGTCGCGGAAGTGGCGGTCGTCGGAATTCCGGACCCTAAGTGGGGAGAGATTCCTGCGGCATATGTTGTAAAGAAATCTGGAGCTTCTGTGGAAACCGATGACATTATACGATTGTGCCGGGAAAAACTTGCCTCATTCAAGTGCGTAAGAGAAGTCCGTTTCGTGGACGGATTGCCCAAGAACCCGGTAGGTAAAATCCTCAAGAACGTCCTGAAAGCGTCAAAATAGTTTCGAATCTTCGGCTGATTGTTCTGAAAGGGGTTGCCTTGACGGAGAAAACAGATCTCACAGTATGCCTATACTCAAGTAACCCCTTTCCTGAAAATCATTGAAATGATCGAAGCTAATCTTAGAGCGTGTTTTCGAGTATCTTCCGCAGTCCGACCAGGATAGTTCTGAAAAGTAATCAGAATTCCGTTGAGTGAGGCGAAAAATGCGTGGGAGAAAAGCCGAATATCCCCTTGTGCGCCAATACTTAGGAAAATTTCGTCGAAAACGTCCAGGAGTTTCTTCTCAGCCTCGTTGAACTTTGCTAAACTCTTCTCGCCTATTTTTCCGGTTATCATGAAATGAGTCATCATTTCAAAAAAAGTCCCGTGATCCAGCAAATAACCCACAAAGGCGGATGCGATCTGCTCGATTGAAACTCCTGTTTCAGAGTCCTTTAAGCGCCGGATGTCCCGTTCTATGTTCTTGCCTTCCCTCCACAGCGCCTCCACGAAAAGATCGTCGCGGTTCGAAAAGTATCTGTAGATTGAAGTCGGTGAAAGTCCGGCCTCAGCGGCTATATCTCGTATTCCCACCTTGTTGAAAGTTTGCTTTGCAAACAGTCGAATTGAGGCGTCTATTATAAGGTTTCTGCGGACTTCGCGCTCTTTTTTCCTCATTTCACTTAATATTGTTTTCTTCTGGGGCATTAACCACTCCGTCATTGAACAAAAAATTAATAATAAATTTGATTAGGCCAAAAAAAGTCATTAGCCACGCTGCAAAAGCGAGGTATATGAAATAGTGTGGAATTACCAATAGAAAATGTAGATGAAACGTTTCAGACAATTTGGCTGTGCACGCGGTGTACATTCCTAGCGGGAACACAAGACTCCAATATTCGGGTGAGTATGAAAGTCTGACACGTCCCTGGATGTGCTTCCACAATGTCAGAATTAAGAGTATTGGGATCCACCAGGTAGCCATAGACCAGCACATTATAGTGAGCCCGTCTACAAACGGGGCAAATGGGCTCAGTATCCTTCCGTCATGAGTGGTCTGGGCGAGGATCGTGCCGGCAAGCGCGCTTATGGCGACAGCTCCCATATTTATCCAGTAAGTGGAACTGAATCTTTCCGGCGGCAATTCCTTGAACATCAGACGATAGAAAGTTAACGTAATCACGATGAGATACAATGAGCATCCAACAAGGAACATTCCAAGAGAAAAAAACAGAATAGGTTCCTGATATGGCGGAAATTGATTAGCTAACCTCCCGGCAAGAACAGACACAGACTGTGCGCTGACCGTAGTGAGAAGCCAAGCCCCGTTAATTCCGTCTTCAATCCCCGGTTTGTCTGTCCGGACCATAAGAGCGGTAAATAACGAATAAGTCAGAAGGCCCCACAGGAATGATCCAGCGCAAAGGAACACAAACCCGAGTTGATGCGCTTTATCTAGGATGACAATCTGACTCCCTAGAATGCACGTGGCCGCTACCGTGGTCAAATAGCCGACCCCTCGATTAAAATCCCTCAGGTCTTCAACGAATCGATCAGAGTAAAACAGGATACGGGCAATTGTGAATAGCCACAGAAGAACATAAAACGCTACGTTAAGCCATAACAAAGCCCTTGGAATGACACTGAATCCGACCAGGTCCGCGGCTATCGAAATTATCCCGGTCGCCATGACCATGGAGAAATAAGAAGGAGGAAATTCTTGTACAATTGAAGATAATCTGTGCAGTTTGGTCAATTTGGGGTCAATGCTTCAAAGGACTTAAATGATTCCGGCAAATCTTCTGCGAAACGAAAGATATGGCCGTAGAAAATAAGTCAGGGGAATGCTCCATATATGCACCAACCGTGTGAATGGAGAAAACCCCAACAACGTCAGCGCCGCCAGGATGTGGATCTTGTAAGACCACGGGACCTCGATCATCAAACGAGGATTTGGCTGGAAAGTCACAATGCTGCGTATCCATGGAGCAATAGTCACCAAAACGTCAAAACGTTTAAAATAGGTGTTGTATGTACCCATGATTACTACTAAAATTAACAGGATTAGGAGTATTACATCATTGGTGGATGTCGTTGATCTAACCCTAGGTTTCGTTAATCTTCTCATCAGGAGAATCAACAGTCCTAACAGCGCCATTGTACCAAACAACATCCCCGTGTAAATAGACATGAAATCATGAATCTCCGAGGTAATACCAAATTTATCGAGGACCCATTGAGGGGTCAGCAAACCAAAGAAATGTCCAAAGAAGGTGAAGATTATACCCCAATGAAATATTGAGATCCCCACCTTTAGGCTGTCGCGGTCAACCAGTTCACTTGATTTTGAATTCCAATGGTAAATATCGGAACAATAGCGATATGAATGTCCGACAACAAAAATGGTCAAGGCAATATAAGGGAAAACTAGGAACGTCATTGTATAGAGTAAATTTTCCATTGAATTACTCTCCTTTAGGAATCAGTTCCCTGCATGACAATAAAAGGCTTTCCATGACACAGGCGTAGGGATGCCCAATTTGTTTTAATCGTTCAGATATAATGCCGACATGAGAGATATGGTTCCGCAATACAAGGGAGGAGGTTTCATCCGAACATACAGATAAAAATTCGAGGACTAGCGGCAAGTAATCCGGCAATTCGGAATTCAACTGCTCATACCCCTCGACCTTGTATAGTTGTCGAAGCTTTGAAAGCGCAGCGCCCCGCTCGGAGGTTTCTCCATATTTATGATAAGTCAAGTAAAGGCACGTATCAGCGCTGAAATCAAAGGCTGATGTATAGGATTCCTGAATCGTTATCAGGGGAATAGTTTCTAAGGTTTCAAAGAAATGATTCAATTTTGATGTGGAGTTGCATTCCGAAAAGCTTGCGCACTCCCGTCTGAAGTCCCCTAGTGAGTCT
Organism: uncultured delta proteobacterium; assembly: GCA_963846725.1. Lineage (GTDB taxonomy): Bacteria > Desulfobacterota > Desulfomonilia > Desulfomonilales > Desulfomonilaceae > CAJBEZ01. The sequence goes on from CAWJXP010000004.1 coordinate 10,531, forward strand.
ATGAGCGTCGCATCGGGATAACTCAGAAGCGCCGAGAATAATCTGAACAGTGCTCTTTTGTCTTGCTGAATTGGCATTATCTCATGATCCAAATCCCAGTGTGTCAAAAGAATCAGAGCGGATTATTCCGCAGGCCTTAGGGATTTCGCAGGGAAGCCCAGTCGACCGCGACCCTGATACACGTCTTCGGTTTCCTGGCGTGCTGTAGTAGGTATTACAAATCTGTCTTCATATTTTGCAATCGCCAAAAGTCTGTACATTTCTTTCGCTACAACTTCCGTCATTTCCACTTCCTCGAGTGACTTATAATCTGGCTTGTCGGAGACCCGAGTTGATCTCATAAATTTACGCAACTTTATAAGTCTCTTCAGGGCAAATCTGATAGGAGACTCATCCCCAGCCGTGAGCAAATTGGCCAAATACCTGAACGGAATGCGCATAAAATCGTTCTTTTCTACGTCGGTTTCCTGATCTTCAACTTCCTGGATCAGTGGGCTCAATGGGGGTACGTACCAGACCATTGGTAGCGTTCGGAATTCAGGGTGAGGAGGAAAAGCCAGTTTCCATTCGACCGCCAATTTATATACGGGTGATCTTTGAGCGGCCACCACAAAATTGTTTGAAATGCCCTGATTCAAAGCTTCAGAAATTATCTCTGGGTCATTCGGATTGAGAAGGGTGTCGATGTGAGCCTTGTAAATCCCTCTGTCATCTACAACAGAGGCGGCCTTCTTAATCCTGTCGGCATCGTAGAGCAAAATCCCCAGGTACCGTATACGCCCGACGCAGGATTGGGCGCAAAGTGTCGGTTGACCACTTTCGATTCTTGGATAGCAAAGAATGCATTTCTCAGCCCTGCCCTCTGACCAGTTGAAGTAGACTTTCTTGTAAGGACATCCCGAAACGCAATAGCGCCAACCTCTGCACCGTTCCTGATCAACCAGAACGATGCCGTCTTCTTCTCTCTTATAAAGAGCCCCTGAGGGACAAGACGCGACACATGCGGGATTGAGACAGTGTTCGCAAATACGTGGCAAATAAAACATAAAAACTTTTTTGAATTTGAGATAGATCTCTTTTTCCATACCAGCAAAGTTAACATCTTCTAATCCGGTTTCGTGAACACCCGCCAGATCATCCTCCCAATTTGGTCCCCAAATTATTTCGGTATTTCGGCCAGTTATAAGAGATTTTGGTCTTGCGGTTGGTTGATGTTGACTCGAAGGGCAGGATGTGAGTTTTTCATAGTCATACGTCCACGGTTCATAATAATCGTCAAGGCCTGGCAGATCGGGATTATGGAATATACCTGCAAACTTTTTCAGTCGTCCGCCGGCCCTAAGCTGAAGCTCGCCGTCCCGAACATGCCAACCTCCTTTACGGATTTCCTGGTTTTCCCATTTCTTCGGGTACCCAATTCCCGGTTTTGTTTCCACGTTGTTGAACCACATATACTCAGCGCCTTTTCGATCTGTCCACACGTGTTTGCATGGGATGCTGCAAGTGTGGCAACCGAGGCATTTGTCGAGGTTCATGACCATGGCCATCTGCGCTTTAATCTTCATGCCACTTCACCCCCTCGGCTTTTCGGACTACGACGATCACATCCCTCTCTGATCCTGTGGGACAATAATAGTTGAAAGAATAGCTAAGCTGAGCGTATGCGCCGATCATCAAAGTCGGCTTAATAACAATCCGTGTCACACTGTTGTGACCACCCGACGTCTGGCCTGAGATTTCTGAGTCCGGGACAATAAGTCTTTCTTGAGCATGATACATGAAAGCCTTTCCAACTGGGATTCTGTGACTTACCACGGCTCTGGCCACGGTCACACCGTTCACATTGAAACACTCGACCCAGTCATTGTCCTTGACTTCGACGGAAGTGGCGTCCTCGTTGTTCATCCAGATAGTGTTGCCTCCGCGAAACAGGGTGAGCATAATTAGAGTTTCCGCATACGTGCTATGGATGGACCATTTGGAATGAGGAGAAATATAATTCAAGATTATCGATTTGCTGTCCCGCTGCTGGTCTACAGGAACAGCACCCAGGGCTTCCATGTCGAGGGGAGGACGAAAAATCGGCAACCCTTCTCCAAATGACAGCATCCATTCGTGATCCAGATAAAAGTGCGCTCGGCCTGTGAGTGTACGAAATGGAAGCCGTTCCTCACAGTTAATAACAAAAGCGGAATATCTGCGATTTTCAGACTCTACCCCGCTCCATGTAGGTGAGGTGATTATTTTTCTAGGCTGAACGGTCAGGTCAAAGAATGTGAGTTTCTCCTCTTCTCTGCCTGAGCTCAAATGAGCCAGTTTTAACCCTGTTCTTTTCTCCAATCCCGTCCATGACTTGACGGCGACACTTCCATTCGTTTCTGGCGCAAGAGTAAGAATTGCCTCCGCCACCTGTTTGCTGGATTTTAGTTCCGGCATGTCGAATGTTAGTCCAGGATCCTTGACCTTTCCGAGGATGCTTTTCAGACGTGTATATTCCTCGGAGGCGTTCCACGTTACACCCTTTGCTCCAATGGTTCCGTCCACGAGCATGGGCCCGAGGGCGTTCATCATTTTATGGGCGTTTGGGAAGTCACGGGTCAGGATCTGCAGGTTGGGCATGGTCTTGCCTGGTATGGGCTCTACCTCTCCCTTTTTCCAATCCAGGACGCTCGACTGAGCGATTTCGCCTGGAGTATCGTGGAAGAGAGGTGTTGCCACAATATCCTTGCGTACTCCGAGATGAGATTCGGCCAGCTCCGAAAACTTGGCAGCGATTGCAGAGAAATGGTCCCAGTCGCTTTTTGTGTCCCACGGCGGATCAATGGCAGGTTGAAATGGGTGAATAAAAGGATGGAGATCAGTTGTGCTGAGGTCGTGGATTTCATACCAACTCGCAGCCGGCAAAATCACATCAGAATATAGGTCGCTCGTGGACATACGAAAATCCAGGGAAACCAGAAGATCTAGTTTACCTTCTGTCGCCTGCTCTCTCCATTTTATCTCTTTCGGCCTTAATTTGCTTTCATGTCCCAAGATGGCGCTGTGTGTTCCCAACAAGTTTTTCAGGAAGTATTCGTGTCCTTTTCCGCTTGATCCCAGTAGATTGGAACGCCAGACAAACAGCAAACGTGGAAAATTTGCAGGGTTGTCAGGATCTTCGGCTGCAAAATTCAATCGGTTGTCCTTAAGCTTTCCAAGAACGTTCGAGATAATTTCATCGTCTGTTACGCACCCCTCGGAGGCTGCTTGCGAGCAAAGATCCAGGGGATTTTGATCGAACTGCGGGTAGCTTGGTAGCCAGCCCATACGCGTGGACATTACATTGTAGTCCGCAGGATGTTCCGGAAGATCGGAAGGAGCGAGAGGAGAAGCGATAGTCCTTGCGTTGAGAGTGTCATACCGCCACTGTCCGGTGGCAAAATAAAAGAAAGACGTTCCGTTGATTTGACGTGGTGGCCGAATCCAATCCAGTCCAAAAGCTACCGTCGACCAGCCCACAAGTGGTCGAACTTTTTCCTGACCGGTATAATGCGCCCAACCACCTCCGTTCACTCCTTGGCAACCGCAAAGGGATGTCAAGTTCAAGATAGTCCTATAGGTCATGTCAGAGTGAAACCAGTGATTCGTTCCAGATCCAAGCAATATCATGGATTTTCCCCTGGTTCTCTCAGCATTCTCAGCGAATTCCCTGGCTACCTCAATTACATCACTGGCCGGTACTCCGGTTATTTCCTCCTGCCATGCCGGTGTATAGGGGTTTGGATCCTCGTAAGCCCGAGTGTTGTCAACAAGAGGCTCACGCTCAATTCCGAGGTTGGCTACCATTAAATCAAAGACGGTAGTGACAAGGATCTCTTCCCCCTGTACTACAGTCTTCTTGACCGGAGCGGAACCTGTTCTGATCTTTGACCCTTCAAAGCCAAAAAAGGGAAATTTGACGGAAACCCAACCATCATTGTCGTCGGCAAAACTAAGGGCAGGGTTTACTTCAGATCCCGTAATCGAATCTTCGAGCCTCAGATTCCACTTGCCTTCTTCGTCCCACCGACTGCCCATGGTTCCATTAGGCGCAACAAATGATTTGGAATTTGTATCAAAATAAACAGTTTTCCATTCGGGCTTTTTTGTTGGTAAACCAAGGTCGGACGCTCTAAGAAAACGGTCTGAAACGTATTCACCCAGATCCGGTTTTAGACGAACGGCGAATGGCAGATCGGTAAAACTCTTTGCATATGTCGTGAAATATTCCGACGGGTGATCAAGATAGAATTCCTTGATTACTACAAATGTCATCGCCATGGCCATGGCAGAATCCGTGCCGGCCTTGGCAGGAAGCCATGTGTCCGAGAATTTGACATATTCAGTGTAGTCTGGCGAAACAGCGACCACTTTTGCTCCCCGGTAACGGGCCTCAGAGAAGAAGTGGGCGTCGGGCGTACGAGTCATTGGCAGATTGGTTCCCCACACGATCATATAAGTTGACTCGAACCAGTCGGCGCTTTCTGGAACATCCGTCTGTTCTCCCCATACCTGCGGCGAGGAAGGAGGGAGGTCGCAGGTACCAATCGTAAAAGCTTGCCATAGATGCTCCAATGAGGGAAAGGAATCTGGACCCTGAGGCGTAGCCAACCATAGACATAGCGGGTATCGGCGAAAAACCAAAAATCCGGTCGGGACCGAATTTCTTCACGGTATAGACCAAAGAAGCGGCTATGAGTTCCACAGCTTCACTTGTAGAAACTCTGACCAGTCCCCCTTTACCCCTTGATTGCTGGTACTTCTTTCTCTTGAAAGGGTCTTCCACTAAAGCTGCCCATGCCTTTACAGGATCTGATTCCTGTTCCCGGGCTTCTTTCCAAATTTCCAGGAGAGTGGAACGCATGTATGGGTGTTTGACTCGTACCGGACTATATGTATACCAGGAAAATGAGCTTCCACGAGGACAGCCCCGGGGTTCATGATCAGGAAAATCGGGACCGCATCCAGGATAATCAGTGTTCTGAAGTTCCCATACTATTATGCCGTCCTTTACGAAAACATCCCACGAACAGGATCCGGTACAGTTGACTCCGTGTGTTGATCTGACCTTTTTGTCGTACTGCCATCTACGGCGATACAGATCTTCCCATCCACGACGTCCGCAAACAACTTCAGCCCATCCTTGTGATAATTCATCGTGGCCGCAGGCGCCGATATCGGCAAGAGATCGTAGCCATCTCAACGATGACAGCAGCCGCTCTTCGGACATTGACGCCTCCGTTCACTCTGAATCCAAGCTTGATCACGACTTGTTGGAATTATGGGAGGATTAAAAAAGCAACTTGCCTATATATCAACCACTTTTTTATATTCAGTCACCATCCGGAGGTAGGAGTTCCGATCCTGGAAGAATTTCTTGTTGGGGGGATGTTGGGAGGAATAGTCTTGGAAGCAAGAGCGCCAGCAATGTCGCGACGCAGGCCACTTCCATCCAGAATTGCGCAAAATACAACCTGTCAACGTAGAAGTGCAGAAGTTTCTCAACCACATGAAATTTTGAGCTAGGCTCCCAGTGTCCCCCAAAGGGCCAAAAGAGGACTTGGAGTTGCAGAAAATCTCCTACTAGATGGGTTCCCCACATCGCTATTCCTGCGATCAAAGTTCGGGAACTGAACCTCAGCCATGTTCTAAGGAGACACGCTATCGCAATCATGGTGAAAAAAAATATAAGGCTATGGCTGACGCCACGTCCCGGTAATCCTAATATCATGCTGGCGGGCTTGTCTATAAGGTCTGGTCCAAAAGCGGTCAAAGATAGAAAAATTAAATTCTCTTTTTCAAACCAGGTGTGTTTCGCTATACCCGCAATTGCAAGATGGCCAATTATCATAGTTTAGAATATAGTCTCCTGGAGAAGTGATATGCAAGTAGTGTGTTGGATTTTCTTTCAACAGGCCGAACAATTTCAGATTGCGTCGAAGTGTTGACACGTAAAATCCCAACTGTTACAGGTTTTCGACCTTGTTAAAATATATTCTTTCTGGACTCATCCAATGAAATGGCTCCTGTTCCTGCTGCGTAAAATAGCGCTGATATCCCTGAATCATCCATATTCGGCCCTGATTACCAGCGCAATCATAGCAGTTCTTGGCTTCGCCAGCATGCCCTTTATTGTGACGAGCACAAATCTACTGGCAGGCGTTGGTAAAAGTAATCAGGTCATAAATCTCACAAAGGAAAACAATCAATATTTTGGCGAACAAGAATCTCTGGTGCTGGTGCTCGAATTCCCGGAGCCCCCGGGAAGGGGCCGACTGCAATTTATTAAGGATCTAGGCGAAAGCATTGCAACGGTGCCCGGGGTTGAACGAGTTAGATACAGGCTGATTGATCCAGAGAACGAAAAAGAAGTTGAAACCCTTTTCAAGCATTTTTTGCTCGGGATGACAGCAAATGAGAGAAAAGGAATAGAGGCAATTCTGAGCCCTGAAGGAGTCAAGGACGCATTCAGAAGAACTCGAAATCATCTAATTCTGCTCGAGAATTCTCATTTAGAGAAACAGTTGCTGAGCGATCCTCTCGAACTTGCCAATTTTGTGGCGCATTCTATGGAAAAACAAACTGGGCCTATCGGGGTAGGTGACCCTTATCTCCTCATAGCCAGCCCAGACGCGACTTTGTATCTCATACAGATCACCCCCCAATTCCCAAGCTCAGACATAGTAAAGGCCAGGGCGCTAGTTGAACACCTGGAAAAGTTCATTCCTTCGAAAATTGCTGAACTAAACAAAACCGAAAACGTTATCAAGGACATCAAAGAACTCAAGTGGGAGTTAACAGGTAAGACTGCCTTTCAGTACCAGTCGGATGTAATCTTTGACGAGGAGACATCAAGGCTCCTTATCATAAGCTTTGGGCTGGTTTTGTTTACATTCTTGGCAATCTACAGAAGCCTCATTTCAGCCATAATACTCATGATCCCATTGGCCGCGGGCATAGGCCCAAACTATGGATTTCTGTATCTTGCTTATGACGAAGTGAACCCGGTGGTCATGGGGGCTACTGGAGTTCTGCTTGGACTTGGGGCAGAGTATGGTGTTCATCTGTGGGGTCGATTCCGGGAAGAGTTCGATCGCCATGGCTCTTCTAGGGACGCAATTCTCACGGCTTATGAACAAACGGGACCACCAGTGATCCTTGGCGCTCTCACTGGAATAGTAGCTTTTCTGTGCCTTTGCCTGTCGAATCAGCCGGCGCTGACTCAATTTGGTTATTTCGGCGCGACGGGACTTGCCCTGACGATAGTTTCAACACTGTTTCTTCTTCCGGCTATGGTCTCGATTTTATCAAACCGAAAGAAGGATCTTTACCCGAAGATGATGGTGTCCTTCGGATTCCTTGCCGGCCTCTACCGACGTAATCCTGTGATAATTGTAGCGGTATCGATTGTTCTCATTTGCGTGAGCTCTTTATTCGCCGCCAGAGTCACCTACGAGAAGGATCTATTCAAGGTTTTCCTTGCAAGCGATATGACATCTATGGCCGTATCCCAGAAAATTTCCAGGAAATTTCATTCAAACTTTTCTCAATCAACTCAATTAACCTTTGATGTTAAAGATTTTCAGGAAGGATTGACTGTTCAGAGAGAGCTTGATCGCATACTCGAATCAATCATGGCCAAATCTTCGGAAATAGCCTCTTTTGATTCTATTTTCGCGTTTCATGGCTCCTGAAAAGGTTCAAGAGAAAAACATCGGAATCCTCTCAGGAATAGTTAAATCTTGGCCAAATTTGAGAAAGATTTTCGAGAGCGAACTTCAAAAATCTGACTATTCCAGGTTTGCCAAGGACAAACTTGAAGAGTCATTCGATTCCACCGGGAAGATGATATCTGATCTTGTTGAGCGCGACCACAATGACCAGGATGTCAACGATCCTATCGAAAAAGCCTTGTACGTGGCCAAGATAAAGGATAGGTATCGATTCCTTACTGACGTCCGGTATTCTGACGCTATTACAAATCCAGAGGATCTGAGAAAAGTCGATCACGAGATTCTTGAGGCGGTTAAAGCGCTGCCCGTTGCAGTCCATATTTCGGGAACACGTCAGACCATGGAGGCCATTTTGTCGAGCCTGGTCGATGAACTCCTGCGTTTGGGAATGTATGCGTTTGTTTCATTAGTTCTGATATTCCTGGCCGTATTTCCGAATCCTCTGGGAGTTGGCTTGTGTTTGATCCCGATGATCGGTTCCTTTGCCATGACACTAGGCGCTGCCGGGTTAGTCGGAGCCGGTTTACCGTTTTCGGTGGTTTGTGTTGCGCCTCTCGTTTTCGGGTTTAGTATCCACAATGGCATCCATGTCGTAATGGGCAGCCTTCACGAGAAAAACAGTGATATTAAGAAAACCATGATCAGAGTGACTCCTAGAGCTGTTTTAACGTCTTTGACCATAATGGCCGGTTTTGTGGCCATGGTAACATCGAGGCATTATTCCATGGAGTTCCTCGGTTGGTCCATGATTGTGGGGATGCTTTCAGCCGTGCCACTGACTCTGGTTACGCTCCCCGCTCTGTTGCTTCTGGTCCAGAGAAAAAGAATGCCGGAAAAACAAATTGAAACCGACTGATGAGATAAATAGTGTTCCACTAATTGCTTTGGTCTTGTTTACCTTCAGTTTAAGCCTTGCCATTTTAATTGGTAATATAGGATTTCAAGGGGATGACTGGTGGCAATTTTCCTGGCCCTACTGGTTTCCCTTTCCTCAATCAATTTGGGAATACGTCAAGGCATCCAGCCGTCCCATAGAAGGTATTTATACTGTCCTAGCTTTTGATGTGTTCGGCTTAAACAGAATTTTGTATACTCTTTCGGCGCTGATCTTGTCAGCATGCTCATGTTTGCTGCTGGCAAGTACCTTAAAACGTGCATTCCCCTCAGAATCTACGCTGCCGGTCATAGGGGCTTTTTTCGCATTTTTCCTTACTCCGGTTTCAAACCTCATTTATATGTTTCACACTGACAATTCGCGCCTGTCCATGTTGTTTTTCTGGATTTCGGCATTCAGCTTTCAGCGCTGGGCGCAACGGTCTTGTTCGTGGATCGGGTTGATCCCGCCGGCTTTATTCTACCTACTGGCAGCGTTCACATATGAAAACACGACTTTTCTCCTTTTTGGCGTTCCTCTCTTAGTGTGGCCGGTCTATATCCGGAGCAAGGAAGCCGTAGCCAAAAAGACATTTTTCATAAGGCTGTGTACAGGTATTATTGGCAGCTTTATCCTGTTCGTCTTGGTCCGCTTCAGTGTTTTTTCAGGGGGAGCGGTTAAACAGAGTTCCCTGATTCCCCCCATCAATTTAGTGTTAAAATACTTTTCGAACCTTGTAATTTACGCAGCATATCCGTTCCATGATATCCCACGAGACGCTGTGTCCTGGTTGTGGGCGACGCCGGTGGCGCTGGTTCTGGCCGCGCTTGTCTTTAATTCACTGAGAAGGAGCCCTCCGTCACAAGTTCAAAGATTGGAGCCCTGGTATCAGGGCTCCTTATATATCGGAATGTTGGGGGTCACATTTGTAATCTTGGGAATGCTTCCGTACCTCATGGCCGGCTACAATTCAACCATTGGTTTTACGAGTCAGAGCAGGATCTATTCGTCAGCTTCTTTCGGGTTGGCCATTGTTCTCGCTTCCATCGTTGTGGCTCCTGCTCATCCAAGGACTAGAGCGCTAACCCACACCCTCGCGATAATTGCTGTATGTTTAATGGCCGCGTTCATGGCTGGTTTACGCCAAGAATGGCAGGACGCTGAACGTCAGAGGCATAGACTAACCCGGACTTTATTGGAGCAAGCCCCTCAAGTGGCTCCAGGATCCACGTTCCTTTTCCTCGATTTGCAGTCCTACATTACCGCCGGAGGAGTAGTCCGAGCAGTTGTTTTTCAAGGCGTGGACGGCCTTGGAGAATGGGCGAGGATTCTTTATCGAAACAGGAATGTTTACGCTTACTTCCTCTATACACAAGGTGAAGCTTTCAATGACGGCGAAGGAAGGACAGCCTCCGTTTCGCCTCAAGGCGTTATTGCAAGGGGTAGCGTAACAAGGGGACTCATTCCTCTTGATAGTTTGATAATCGTCAAGAGAGACGCGAATAGATTGCGGATCCTCGACAGTCTTTCTGAGCGGGATCATGAGGCGGCTATTATCTGGGAAGGCATTTCAAAGATAACTACAAACCGGAACCTCATTATCCGCCCCTGATACATGTCGGTAAAAAGCCCGTGAATTCATGTTGACATGATCTTCTGAGAATTTGGACATCTTGATCGGTTTATCAATTGTTCAGATTTTGTTTATTCTGCAGAGGTAACACTTCAACGGTTCACTTCCTGTTTCAGGGTCGTAACCATCATTTCCAAACAAAAGATTCACACTCGAACGTTTCCAACCATATTCCGGAGGCTTGTCCTCAGGGTACCACCAAGCGTGCTCGGCGTAAACCACATCAGGCGCAATACCGTCAAAGAGCCTGGCCCTCATTTGGACTGAACCGTACGGAGATTCTATCCCCACCCAATCCCCATCTGAAATCCCCAAAGAGTCAGCGGTTTTCGGATGAATTTCAACAATCGGATCCGGGCTCTTCTTGCGGAGCGACTCAATTTGATGGAGTTCAGAATGGAAGAAATAGCGGTTTTTCGAGCCGGAGACAAGAATCAATGGATAATCCAGGGCAAGATCGGGTCGAGATACTGGAGAATATGCTGGTTCTCGATACACTGGTAGGGGAGATGCGCCAATGTGCTCAACAATAGTGCTATAGATTTCGAATTTTCCAGTAGGGGTTTGAAATCCATGAGTTCTGTACTTGTGATACTGCATTTTCCCAACTACGATTGATCTTTCACAGAACTCGTCGAAATTCATGCCGCTATCTTCGAGCAGCCAATCAATGTAATTCGACCAACTTGTCCACGGAAACGCTTCCTGTAGCCCCAAACGTCGCGCAAGTTCCAGGATGACATGTCGGTCGTCCCGAGATTCACCGACTTGAGCCACCTTCCTGCGAGCGATGACACACCAGATTTTGTGGAGGCTTACAACGTCGTCCTGTTCAAGCCATGTAGCCGCTGGCAGCACTAGATCAGCAAGCTGGGCGGTAGGTGTAAGAAAGAAATCCGAAACCACTGTAAATTCGGTGTGGTCTTTAAGGGCCGCTTCTATTTGGAGTGATTGGGTTTGGGTGAGCAAAGGGTTTGACCCTATAATCCACATGGCTTTAACCCGGTAAGGGGCGCCACTCACCTGAGATCGCCAGAACGATGGAGCATGCGGCGTTTCAGACCAGAGCGGAAACATGCCGGTTGTCAGCATCCGTTCTCTTGATTCGGGAGGCATGAAGTGTTTACCCGCCTGATCGGGGTTGATGAAAACAGATTTTGGTTTGATTCCTTCAGGCGGAACCCAAAGAGCATCTCCTCCAGGTCTATCGATGTTACCGGTAATCGCGCTCAAAATTAGCAAGGCTCGTGCTGTTTGAAAATTGCACGAGTTCATGTCCACTCCGTTACCCCACTGAATGCAAGCCGGAGCAGTCGTGGCGTATGCGCGTGCGACCGATTGAATGGTTTCCGCCGGGATTCGCGTAATGGATGAAGCCCATTCAGGGGTGAAAGTATTGACATGTTCAATCAGTTTGTCGAATCCGAAGGTGTATTTTTCCACGAAATCGTGATTGAACAAATTTTCTCTGATGACAGTGTGAATCATTGCGAGCGCCAGCGCTGCGTCAGTCCCCGGTCTTATTCTGAGCCAATAGTCAGCTTTTTCGGCCGGTCCTATCCGACGTGGGTCTATCACGATTACTTTTTGAGCTTTTTTTATAGCTCGTTCCAGCATGCCGCCACACATTCCGTCTGCGGCTCCGGAGTGAGTGATGTTGCAGCCCCAAATCAGGATGCAAGCAGGCGCCTCTCCCCCGAAACCATAAATGTCTGCGACCGGCAGTCTGCCTAGAGTCATGCCACTCGCCATTACCCTCGGAAGGTAACAGACATGCCCAGGGCCAACGAAATTGGGAGTCCCAAAAGCGTTCGCGAATCGAATCGTAAATTCCGTGTAGGGTCGCCCAGTCCCCTGCGCTATCGCCAAAAATTCCGGGCCGTTTTCTTGTCTTATCCGACCGAATTTCTCGGTCATTTCACCTAAAGCCTCTTCCCACGAAATTGTCATCCAGCGATTTTGTCCACGCTCGCCAGTCCGTCTTAGAGGGGTGGTGATTCTGTCAGGGTGATAAAGCAGTTCCGGCGCCGCTTGTCCCTTCGGACAGATGTAGCCCCGACTCGTAGGGCTTTCCGGATCCCCGGTCACTTTAGTCACACGACCGTCCTCAGTGTGGACTAGTACCTGACACACTCCGTGACAACCACGACAGGAGGAACGAACGATTTGTCTTCATGTTTAGCGCCTACTCCTCGGTGTTTCGTAGGACGAAAAGTCCCATTCTTATTTAGGCCGGTCTGGACCGTAATACAGTTGAGGACAACCTCATGTTGCGGGGCTTAAGGGAAGAGCGACATAAAATGTGGTTCCTCTGCCGACTTCGCTCTCAACCCAGACTCGCCCCTTGTGGCCCAACACGATCTTGCGTACGATTGCAAGACCCAGGCCGGTGCTTTCTTCACCACCAGTTGTCTTCACACTTGTCCTTTGAAATGGTTTGAACAGTTTGTCAAGATCGTCGGACGGGATTCCCTGACCTTGATCTTTGACTGACAAGATGACTTCATTGTCAGTTCTGACAAGGTTCACGTTTATAACACTTCCTGAACTGGAGAACTTAAGGGCATTTGTAATAAGGTTATTCAGGACCTGTTCAATTTTTGAAGTGTCAATCTGGACATTGGGAACATAATCATCATGCTCAAAATGGAGCTCGATTTGTTTTTTTGAGGCCATTGCGCTGTTTAAAACAACGTTGCGCTCGATCAAACGGACTAAATCGGTATTCGAAAGTTCCAACTCCAATTTCCCTGATTCTATCTTGGCCACGTCAAGAAGATCATTGACAAGTTCGAGCATGAACCGGCTTGAGGAATGTATTATTGAAACAAACCCCATTTGTTCCTGATTAAGGGCATCAGCGGCTTCATCCAGCAAGAACTCGCTATACATCTGTATTGCGTTAAGCGGATTTCGTAAATCATGGGCCGCTATCCCGAGAAAACGGTTCTTTTCTTCATTGAGTTTTTCCAATTCAACATTTTTTTTGGTCACTTCCCGTTGCAAATTGGCAAGCTCGTTATTGAGTCGACCCAATTCATCATAAACTGAACTATCTGTTTGCTCCCGGTTTCTTAATAGTTGCTCTCGATCTTTCATCGCTGAACGAAGACTATTGATTTGTTCGGCGCCCATCTGAAGCATCTCATTAAGGATTTTTTCCAACCCGTCAGTAGTTTTGGCTCCGATGATCAATAGCCTTTCATTCCATAGAACGCCAGCAAAGCTTAGAATCTCAACACTGTCAGAAATGCGCATGCCAAGTTGCCAACCAAAGACAGCGCCATGAGACTTGATTTCTACAATAAAGTTAAGGGACTTGATTAGGCTGCCCCTCTCCACAATAGTAGAAAGAGGCTTTCCTGGATGGATTCTGTCAGAAAGGCCAAGCCCATCCTGAATCACTTCCTGGATGGTTCCATCAAGACCGCAAGAGAAGACAATTCCCATTTCAGGTTGGTCAGGTTTCATGAAAGGGACTTTTCCATGACTATTTGATTTGCCAGCGCAATAGCCTGTTGAGCGTCCTCGGCAAAACCATCGGCCCCGACGCGTTTCCATAATTCTGGAGATGTACGTAATGCGTACCCCCCTACCAAAATCTTCACTCTTTTGTTTGGATCAAATTCACGAATACTTGAAATCAGGTCCTTCAGCGCTCTTATATGGAACGGCATGGAGGATGATATTCCGACGACGTCGGCATGACGTTTAGCCATTGCCTCAACAATGCTGGACGCGGGGGTATTCGCGCCCATGTAATAGGTGTCCCATCCCTCCATCTCAAAGAAATCCGCTACCATCCTGACTCCAATTTCATGAAGCTCACCGCCTACGCAGGCGGCCACCAATGTACGGCCGATTTTCTCATTCGAAAAGATTCGAGAGTAGAGTTGTGACATGATTAGTTGAGTAGCGGCCGAACAGTAATGTTCCTGAGCTATGCTAACCCTATTGGAGTGCCACAGGCGACCAATTTCGTACTGGGAACGCTGAAAAACGTACAAGTAAATGTCCTTGATGCTCTCACCCTTTTCAACAGCCTCCATAATGAGATTAGTAGCCAAATGTCTATCACCGTTCAAAAGTGAATCCAGGTATTGCTTGGCCATACCATGGAGGGGAGCGTCATATGTAATAAAAGAAGGTTGAGTTCCAATTTCATGTTTTATCTGATTTCTGGCTGCCATTATATATTCGCTGGTAATTGAGGCCATTTCAGGAGAAAGTCGTTCACGCAGAATTTCGTCGGCGCATTCAAGCATTGTTGGTAAGGCTTCGGCCGGGATTCTTATCCCCTCAAAGAGTTGTTTAAGCCATACGACATAATCAGAAAACAGCGAGATGTCAGAATCGTTAAGGGCCGCTACAAGATAACTTAAATGGTGATTCGAGTCCCGTAGGCTCAATTGCCGACCTTTTTCCCCGTATGGCGTCCACATTTCGGGCTGAAGCTCATACTGGCGGGAGACGATGGCTTCCGAGATAGAGTTCCTCTGCTCGTCAATAATTCTGGCTATTTCTTCATTGATGGACTCCATTTTGATCCCTCATCCATGGAAAGTCTAGGTGTTGGGGCGACTTAGCGCAAAACCGTGGTAACAAAACCTCCCATGACCTGATCTTATATCAATAATTCTGTCACAAATTTCGATTATTGTCATATTTTTTCCAGATATGTCTCCGGAAGAAGTTTCTTGATAAAAACATAATAATATCTTAAAGGTAGGGTGCAAACCACCTCAATCCTGTAGTCTGATTAGAGTACACTTTTGGATAGGAGCAGATCAGAATGGCGAAAGAATTCATGCAAAGATTGAGAGAGGCAATCATGCCTTTACATGATGAAGCGGAGAAGACCGGTCCCTTGAGCGCTATTGAACAAAAAACGATTACTCTCGAGCGGTATAAGAAAATTCTTGAACGTCTGTACGGTTTTGTTTCCGTCGCAGAGAATCTGATAATACATGAGATCCAACCGAGTGGCCTGGATTTCGGTCCGAGGGCCCGAACTAATCATCTCGAAAATGATTTGGTATTTCTTGGCCACACTCGGGCGTCCTTGAGGGAAATACCTCTCTGCAGTGATATGTCGGCTATCAGGACAATACACGGGGCGCTGGGACTTGCGTACCTGTCTGAGGGATCACGTCTTGGGGGGTTGGTATTGTCTAAAGATCTCGTAGACTGTTTCGGATTCACAGATTTTCAGGGATATGCGTATTTCGCCTCCAATGGCATGGATGTTCCACCCCTATGGTTGTCTTTCAAGGATTTTATGGAGAATTATGTTGAGACTCATGGCGGAGGCTCCGAAATCATTCTGGCGGCTCGAAGTGGTTTCGCATACCTTAACAAATGGCTTGCCGGACTGTGAGCCTAGGTTAAGCGCATATCGCGATTTTGCTGAAATTAAGACACACGGCCAAATGAATCTATAGACCTGACCGGGTAAAACCGAAGACGATATGCGAATTATCTTCGGACGCGAGGAAGTGTCACAGCAAAAGCAAGGGCCAGGATAGGGAAAATGAACATTGAGTATAGAGTTACGGTTAGGTCGTAATGGTCGGCGATTATGCCCATCATGGGCACTGAAAGACCGCCGAGTCCAATAGCTGCGCCAAGGGTTACACCCGACGCGACTCCTATGTGGGACCGAAGATAACTCTGACCCAGCAACACTACTGTGCTCGCGCTCCCGATTGTGGTCATACCCACAAGTCCAAGGCAGACCAGTCGAAAAACTCCATGCGTGACCATAAACCCCAGCAGTAGTGGAGGAATAACGCATAGCGAACCCACAAGCAAATTCTTGAGACCAATACGATCAGCGACAAAACCGCCTATCCCTGATCCTAAAGCGCCGGAAATAAGCATGACCGTTAGAGCGAAATTGGCTTCAGGTATGGACACCTGTCTCACATGAACGTAATAAAGGGGGATGAAGGTCATCAGACCAAAATAAAGGCATGTCCTAAGAACAATTACCGCAGTCAGCCTGGAGAAAGCCCCCCATTGAGCCGTGTCATCCACGGCCGTCAGTCTTGTGGCTCGTACAGACGGGCGAAAAGAAGATAGTCGGGGCAATTCCCTTATCAGACCGGCAGCCACAACAATCGCTGGAATTATCATGAACATCGTTCCAGGTAGACCGAATTTCAGAATCAATGGCGTTACCATTACAGGACCGAGACTAAACCCGATCGACCCACCCACCGTGAAATAACTCATACCAGTGGCCCGTTGCCCTGAGACATAATTTGCGAATCTGGATCCTTCAGGATGGAACGCAGCGACCCCCAATCCGCTCAGAAGAACACTCGTTGCGATTAGCCCATATGTTGGGGCTATACCGGTTAAAGCCAGACCAATGCCCCCGGTTAAAACACCAAATGGCATTAACCACGGAAGAGGGCGCCTATCCGAGTAGTAACCCAATAAAGGCTGAATTAGTGAAGACAATACAGTCGCCGCCAACACCAATCCAGATGCGGCTAGGTATGACAGGCCCCTATCTGCGACCAAGAACGGCAGGATGGCCGGAACAGCGCCCTGGCTGACATCGTTGAACATGTGACTCACAGCCAGAAACACCAATTCGCGGTGATTCATGGCCTCCTTCTTGTCGGAGGAATTTTGAGCGGCGTCTGGATAACTCATTTCTTGGGCAAGCTATATTCGGGGCTGTTGGACGGAGGATAGGCGACCGTCTGGGCCGGCGTTAGTGACTACATAAATGTCAATCTCTTGCTTGTTTAGAGCAGAAGGAGCTGTTCGTCTTCCAGATTCTAGCCGGTTAATTCCGAAAGCGGCCCTAAGTAAATTAGAAAGCATTTGAGGAGGAATGTACTCCGGAGTAAACTCCCGGGAAGTTTTTCTTTCACTTAACGCCTGCATCAGAGTTTTGCCCTGGAGAATCTGTGGCGGGGGAACTTGTATGGCTTGAAGTTCGGAGGCTCCAGACACGTTTATGGACTTCAAGAGGATGGCCACTCCGAAACACAACACGTGGATCAGTCTAAGTTTCACGATGATTACCCTTCATCACATTAACTTAATGACACAATTCCGAGGGACAAGCTTTTGTTTATTGATCCTCTCCAGTTTGTAAGGCCGGCTGGGGACGGAAAATTACCTCCAGAAAGGAGATCGATTCGACTTCGCCCAAAAGCACAACTATGTCATCGGCGAGAATTTCCTGATTCGCCGATGGATTGGAGATGAAGTCCGTTCCTCTTATTATGGCGAGAACCGTCACGCCGTATTTCTTTCTGATTTCAAGGTTGCTGATAGTCCTTCCAATTGCCTGCGCGCCATCCTTTACCCGAATTGTCGATATTTCGGCGCCGAATATTTTAAGAGGAAGATCTGATACGGTTGCCGGTTTGTGCGACGGACTTCTTAACATTCTGTAATGATTTGACCTAACCTGCGTCACAAACCTGTCGATATCTTCTCGAGGCGTTAGATATTTCCTCAGAACCCGCACCAGGATTTCAATGGACGCTTCGTACTCTTCCGGCACTACTTCGTTTGCTCCCAGGACGCACAAGGGTTCTATTTCAGACACGAATCTGGTCCGTGCTATGATGTGGAGCGCTGAGTTCAATCGACGGGCGGTATCAATAATGCGGCGAGTTGCGCCTGGATCAGAAATCATTATTACGAGCGCCCTTGCGCGAGCAACGCCAGCGTGCCTCAAAACGGGACCCGTTGTAGCGTCACCGTAATAAATAGGCTGTCCTTTGGAGGCTTCCCTACGAACAGTGTCTGGATTCAGTTCTATTATTACCCGTGGAATATTAGCGACAGCGGCTACATGGGACAGATTTTGCCCACCAAGACCAAACCCGATGATTACAAGGTGGTCTTTGTGTTTCGGGATGTTCTGCCGCTGCGCCGCTTTGGAAAATCCTCTTTTTATAATCCTGGGCATGGGGATGGAAAGAACGGCCGCCGCAAGTCGATTCCCGTAGTCGATCAGGAAAGGAGCGGCGATCATGGTCATGATTGATAACCCGAGGAAAAGCTGATAGGCGCTTTGGTCAATCAGACCCAACCCGGAACCGGTTTCTGACAATACGAAAGAAAACTCCCCAACCTGACCCAAAGCGACTCCAGTCAGCACAGCGGTTCTTAGCGGCAGTCCCAGAGCCATGGCGGCAATCGCTGCGGTCAAGAATTTTGCAACAATTACGATCAGGGTCACGCCTGTTACAGTTACTACATTATTCAGGACAAATCTTACGTCCAGAAGCATGCCGATGGAGACAAAAAAGAAACTGGTAAACAAATCCTTGAAAGGTAAAATGTCCCCGAGGGCCCGCTCGCTGAATTCGGATTCCGAAACGATGAGGCCGGCTATGAAAGCCCCTAGGGCCAGTGATAGACCTAGAGCGGATGTTAACCACGTAGCCCCGAGCGCGACAAGCACGATTCCCAACAGAAACAACTGCCTGTTTCTAAGACGAGCGACTTGAAACAAAAATCTGGGAGCGACCCACTTGGTGGAAATCCATACAATCAGGAAAATTGCTATGGCTTTTAACGCCAGGACAAGCAGAGCAGCACCTAAAGACGAGCCCTTTCCCACCATAATGGGAGCGGCAAGCATCATGGCCACTACCGCCACGTCCTGAAATATTAGTATCCCCAGTGTCAAGCGTCCATGAGGGCTTTCGGTTTCAGCCCTTTGCTGCAATATTTTCAGGACTATGGCTGTGCTACTGAGAGACAGTAAAAAACCAAAGAAAATGGAGTGGTTGCGATCCATTCCCATAGCACCGGCCAATAGGGCTCCTGCTACGATGGAAAGCCCGACCTGTATTGCTCCACCCACCAGAACCATAGTCTTGATTTTCAGCAGGCTCTTGAAGGAGAATTCAAGGCCGATTGCAAACAATAGGCACACGACCCCGATCTCCGCCATCTGTTCGACCTGATGAGTGTTGTTTATCAAACCCATACAGTGGGGGCCGGCTAGAATTCCAGTCAGCAGGAATCCAACAGTATCCGGGATTGCGAAACGGTGACAAACAAACGCCACCCCAAGGGCAAGCCCGCAGATAACTATGATATCTCTGAGTAACGGAATTTCCATCTATGTCTCAAGGTCTTGGGGCGAGGAATTTATCTATGATGTGGGTGAGATCCATGAAATCAAATTTCATCTCCCGCTCCAATGTTCGTGTTTCGTCTGGAACATAACTTATGCCGAAACGTTGATCTATTTGGATTCCTCGCTCTTCGCAGTATTTGGTGAGAGAAACTTTTGTCATGGAGCCTATAATGAGGGCTCCCACTGAAGAGCCCCATTCAAAGTGCGGCCCATCTCCCCCGCTGTCTCCAATTACAATCACCCGGTTGCTTGGAATTCCGGCCGAACTGGCCGCGGCCTCAGTATTCCTGGGTTTGTCCTGTATGTTGTTGACTGTGAATCGATAACGAGACTGGTTCCTGTCGTCAGGATAACTGATTAGAGGATTGGCCGCTATCAGAGGGACTTCGGGTATAAGTTTTTTTTCTATGGCCCTTTGAAAGAAACCCTGCATCCCGGTCGTGTTAATCATGAAAAGTATGTCCGTGGTCTTGGCCCATTCGATAAACTCCGGCACTCCACGATAAATGGAAAAAGACGTTTCCAGGAAACGATCCATCTGTGACATGGGAAAAGGTTCAGGCAGCAAACCGCCAATTCTGTGGACAGCAAGCTCCAGTGGTATCCTGTTGCCCGTATACTCTCTGAATATAGCGCTCAACTCAGGCCCCATCTCTGGATAGGCGTACGCAATAGGATCAAACGGCCCGCTGGGCGCAAGACACTCATTCCAGTCCGAGGAAATCAAGGCCCTGTATTTCATAGTCTATCTCCAAACGATGACACATCTCTATGTATTCGTAGTCAATCCATTTTTGAGCTGATTTACTTTACTATCAATACGGCGCAGGGAGAAAATCTTGCTATATTTCGGGATGTTCCGCCCCAAATCCGTTCGAATATCCTGCTGTGACCGGTAAATCCCACAATCACGAGATCGAATCCCCCCTCAGTAGCGAAACCAACTATGCTGTCAACCGCGTGACCAGCAGCTATATGAGTGGTCAAGTTGATCCCGGTCTCATCGGCCAAGTCCTCCGCTTCTTCGTTAAGCTTTTGGAAATAAGCGTCTTTTTGAAGTTTTACCTCAGCGAATTCTCCTATTGTAGCTACGTAGTGAGGGAGGTCCACTTCGACACATATTGAATGCAGCTCAGACTTAAAAATTGCGGACATTTCCACGGCAGCTTTTAAAGCCTTTCTTGAACCTTCGGATCCGTCATAGGCTACCAATATTTTATTGTACATTTTACCTCCTGTTTAGGAATCCGGTGATTTTTTCCATGAGTTAGAAGCGTCAGCCTTGTTGGGTTGAAAAAACCACTGGGCTATTAATGTTGGGACAACGGCGCTGGCAATCACGACTGTAACCAGAATTGTGTATTGTTCCTGACTGATAATTCCCCGGTTATAACCAAAAAGAGCGGATATGCTTCCAAACGTTAATCCTGTGCTCATGAGAAGTGTGGTGTACATCCCTATCCGGGACTTAAACCTGAAAATTTCGGCCATAGGATACACCCCCAAGAATTTGGCGGCTATCTTTACAGCTAACAAAATCAGGATCAATTCGAATCCATACAATATGGCCGACAAGGAAATAATTGATCCCGCTTTCAGAAAATAGAAAGGCGTCAGGAGCGCAAAGGTAGCCGTCCGCAAATGCCGAACCATTTGAGGGTTTTCTTTGAATATCCCCGCGACCACAAGACCAAGCAAATAAGCGGGCAATACGGCTTCACTATTTGCGTGTGTCGCCAACCATCCCAATCCGACAAGGAGTAAAAAAAGAAATTTAATTTCCGGTTCACTAACATGTCCGCCAAAAGTTTTGAAGAACCATCTGGTAAAACTTGGTGTTGCCAGCAACACTAGAGTGGTTAGGAACACGAAAATCGCCAGCCATATATTGTAATGAGCGAACAGGACGCCCAAAGCAACGACGGTTCCAAGATCCGTGACAAAACAGGCGGCAAGAATTATCTTGCCCAAATTCGTTTGATTCAGCCCTGTTTCGACCATGACGGCGTAGACAACAGCCACCGAAGTTGT
Source organism: uncultured delta proteobacterium (assembly GCA_963846725.1). GTDB lineage: Bacteria > Desulfobacterota > Desulfomonilia > Desulfomonilales > Desulfomonilaceae > CAJBEZ01. Next base: position 31,941 of record CAWJXP010000004.1, read on the forward strand.
GGACAACGCAACTCCGCAAATCTTTGAAGCGTCGGCGCTCCAGCCTGCCACATAATATGCGTAAGCCATCGCTCCGAGGAATGGTAGCAAAAAACTTACTACGCCGATTGCGATGCTTTCTTTGCCATACTTCTTAAGAATTTCCGGTTCAATTTCAGCTCCAGCCAGAAATGTCAAAAGAATCGCGCCAAAACCCGAGAGGAAGCTTATCCATTGAACATTAGGGTCCAGTCCCAGAAAATTCCCGCCTATCACTCCAACGCAAATTTCCACAAGAGCGACCGATATGGCAGTCCTTATTGATATAATACTCGCGGCAAGAGCCAGTCCAATCCATATCGTCGCCACATACCAGGTTTGCTCCATCTTGGTCTCCTATCGAACTGGGGCCTGACTGTACATGATTCACAATGGGGCCCCAAAAAACAAAAAACCCACCAGATGGTGGGATCTAAAATCGCTCTCCCACCGCTATTATACGCGGTAGGAGTCATCAGCCAAGCAAAGCGTTTTTGGGGGACTCCATCCCCTTACTGTTTCTAATGGTTACACACTTGTTTTGACCAAGTCAATTACTTCGGTTATATGTCAGATATCAAGCGGGAATTCGTATTGTGAACACGCTGCCCTGGCCAATTCCGCTGGTCACATCAATCTTCCCGGAATGCAAATTCACAATATGTCTGGCGATGGATAAGCCGAGACCAGCGCCCCCTGTTTTTCTATCACGGCCTCTGTCAACACGGAAAAATCTCTCGAAAATTCTTGGGAGTTGATCAGACGGAATTCCAGTTCCCCTGTCCTGGACTTGAATAATGGTTTCCTGGTCAACCTGTTTCGCCGAAATTGACACTTCCGAATCCCTCGCGCTGTATTTGATCGCATTGTCAACCAGATTTGACAAAGCCTGTTCAAATAGCGGTCTGTTCATCATGATTTTGATGGACTCATCACAATCGACAACTATTTTGACTCCTTTTTCCCGCATTGGGGTGTCCAGAAATCTGACAACAGACTGGACGACATCGCAAACTGAAGCTGATTCCAGCTTCATGGCTCCTAGGTCAGCGTCCTGTTCAACTCGCGACAACTTCAGCAGATCTTCGATTATATTGGTCAACCTGTCGGTATGCTTTATAGCTATATCCAAGAAACGTTCAGCGGTGGAGCGATCATTGATCGCTCCATCCTTCAAGGTTTCCAAAAAACCCTTTATGGATGTGACCGGTGTTTTCAACTCATGTGATACATTCGCTACAAAGTCTTTCCGTATTTGGTCTATGGCCTTTAGTCTGGAAATGTCGTTCATTACAATGAGGGCTCCAGCGGGTTTGCCCTGGGGATCAGAAATCTGGGCGCCATGCGCCTGGAGAATTCTATCCTGATTTCCGATGACGGTTAATTCTTCTTCAATTGGAGACGCACTCGATAGCGTCTTCGTCACAAACTGGTTCAAGCCGGTGTTTCTAACGGCTTGAAGGAGATTTCTTCCTTCCGCGTCAGCAAAATCAGTCTGTAAAATATTTTCAGCGGCCTGGTTCATTCGAACTATTCTTTTTTTCTGGTCCACTACCACTACTGCTTCGACCATCTCGGCGAGCAATGATTCGAGTTCATTTTTCTGTCTGGTCATTATGTCCAGACGTTCGTGTAGCTGTCCAACCATGTCGTTTATGGAAGCCGCCAGTTCAGCTATTTCCCGGACGCCGCCGGGTTGAAATCTTACTTGACCGAAGTCCCCTTTTGCGAATCTTTCAGCCGCTTCCTTGATCTCGGTGATTGGTTTATTAATTCGATTGGCGAGGAGAAGGCTGATGATTCCTACAGCCACTATCAGGATCATGATCATGGCGCCGAGCTTGACATAAAATCCCTCGAGGATTTGGCTCAATCTCTCCGTAGGAGTTGACACTCGGACTACTCCTAGGAGTTTACCGTCCTTCTTGACGGGAATGGCTACGTAAACCATGTCAGTATTGACGGTGAAACTATATCGTGTTGATGAGCCGACCGACCCGGCCATAGCCGCTTTGACTTCCGGTCTGGTCGCATGGTCTTCCATCCTTGAAGGCGATGATTCTGAGTCCCCCAGGACAGAGCCGTCAGGAGCCATTACGGTTATCCTGTAGCCGGTTTCAGCAGTTAGCCTGTCACACAGAGCGTCAATCTCTTGAATATTGTGTTGGGAAAGTTTGGGGCCGAGAATTTCCGCTACAATCTGAGCCTGTTTCTTCAGGCTTTCTGAGGTGGTATAAAGTTGCAGTTCACGCAATTCTATTAGAGCGAAATAACCAAAAATTAGCAGTCCCATTAAAAGAACGGCCATATGTGAGCCGTAGAGACGCCAGAGTAATGTAGATTTGTCAGATGACATTTATAGCGCATACCTGACCAGTTGGTCGTTACCGCTAAAAAATTATCCCTTCGGTCGAAATGACAAAATTAACGCCGACGGGTTTGAGAAATAAACGCCAACTAATAAAAATCAAGCTCAACGGGCTATCATAGCCCGCATCATATCAGAAGAATTCTCCAAATGATCAGCGATGTCTCCCGTTGTTTCAACCAGCTTTACAGTCAGAAAAAATGTTCTGGGAGGAATCGACTCGTCTGCGCACAATCGTATGAAAATAGTTTTTTCAAGATCATCGGACTCTTTTTCCCGCCATCGTATTTCCCGTATCATGTCTTTGACCGACTGACGGTCCTTTTCAGCCCTGCTGTTAAAATAAGTGTGGGCCCTGAGCACCATCTCCGGCATGAGACCAAGGTAATCGCCAACTTCTTTCGCTAACGTGATGTAGTCCTTTTGTATGTCTTCCGGCAAAACCAAATTGTAGTATGACATCCAGTACAATGCATTCTTAATGCAATCTATGACCTTGTCAGCCTCACGTAAAAACGCGAAAAATACCGATTTGTCTACCGGCATTAGCAGCGAAGCCGGCAAGTGGGCCCTTATGTTTCGTTTAATCCTGTCAGCCTCGGCCTCAAGATCTCTAATTTCATCCTTGAGTATCTCGAACTGGTCTCTATCTCCGCCGAAATAGCTCTTGATGGCTGTGACGAAAAGAGGCCCGCATTGAGCGACTCTCACGGAATGCTTAAACGTATTTTCGAACGGCGACACCCTAAACAGGGTCGTTAGAGGATTTCTCATGAATCACCTGCCAATAAAAATAGTAGAAAGAACAAAATATATCACAGCGCATGTTACAGCCGCGACCGGGACAGTAATTACCCAGTAAAGCATGATTTTCCACAGTACTCCCAAATCTAAAGCGGCGAGGCCACGCGCCAAACCTACGCCTATGTAGGCCCCAACGGCCGCGTGGGTGGTGGAAACCGGCAGTCCCAACATTGAGGCGATGAGTATAAAGGTTGCAGCCGAAAATTCGACGGTAAAACCTCGAATATTGTTAAGCTCTGTAATTTTGGATCCAACTGTTTCGATGACCCGGTATCCCCACGTGCAGATACCGACGCAAATCATTGAGCCCCCAAATGCTAGCATCCAGACCGGTATGGGAGAAGATTCCGCTGTTGTGCCGGTAGAATAGATGAAATAAACACCGGCCAGCGGCCCCATGGCGTTCGCGACATCATTGGCCCCATTCCCAAAAGCTACGTAGCAGGCTGTCATCACCTGCAGATACCGAAAGATTTTGTCGCCTTCCCCCAGAGATGTGTTTCCTTTTCTTAGTAGGTAGCCCAATCCGACCATGCAAATCACATAACTTGCCACTCCGATGGCCAGAGACGTTGCAAAAGCTCCAGCTCACACTCAGACCGATTTTGGTTCCCAGAGGGGTGTCAAGTAATAGGGACAGGGTCATTATGCTCAGTGTGCCGCAATCAAGATGGGGGTTGTCCTCGCTACCCCGCCCGTAGTGTCCATTCTCGCAAGCACGGCTTTGTCGATGAACCGGAACATTACGAAAGCGCCCGCCGCAGTTAACAGAGGGGAGAGGATCCACGAAGTGACGATGTATATCACTTGCTTCCAATTGACAGCGGACAATCCTCCGGCTACGATCCCAAACCCGATCATTGCCCCTACAATGGAATGGGTAGTCGAAACTGGAAGATTCTGGTACGTGGCGAGGCACACCCAGAGTGAAGCGGAAAGGAGGGCTGACAACAGCCCGAGCAAAATTATCTGGGGGTCCCCTATGACTTGAGAATGGACGATGCCTTTCCTTATGGTCTGCGCAACGTGCGACCCAACCAGAGATGAGCCGAGGAACGTGAGAACTGTCGCAAGCACCAAGCGCTTGACGTAACGTGATGGCGCGAGCGCCAACCGAAGAGGCCATGGAATTGGCCACATCGTTCGCCCCTATGTTCCATGCCATGTAGGCCCCTGCAAAAATGCTGAGCCCGAGAAGATAGTAATCCGACATTTGATTTATTGAAAAAAGCCTGTTGAGATTATGCCACTTCAGTTGGACTGACTTGTCCGAAGAAGCCCAATCAGAATAACAGTAAAGGCGGTGCAATGAACAGTAATTTTTTAGTGATTTGCACTGGTTTTTGAGACAGGAAATCTGATGTGAAAGGTTGTGCCGACCCCTTCTTTGGTATTGACTGAAATATCACCGCCCCATTTTTTTACAATTCCGTAGCATATGGAAAGCCCTAAACCAGTGCCTTTCCCCACAGGTTTGGTAGTGAAAAAAGGATCAAAAATTCTCGGCAGCACATAATCCGGTATCCCCGGACCATTGTCGGCAATATCCACCACCAGATAATCATCCTCTAGTCTGGTTGTGATCTTAATTTCCCCGCCTCTCGATTCAATCTCATCCAGAGCGTTATTTATAAGGTTCACGAATACCTGTTGGGCTTCTGAAGGCGAAATACGGGTGGACGGTAAGCCATCGGCAAGATCAGCCTTGATCATTTTGGATCCGGATGTGACTCTATGTTCGCATAACGTTATGGATTCACTCACTACGTCGTTGATGTTTACCTTCCTGGGGACAGGATCGGTTTTTCGAGCAAAGCTTAGAAGTTTGTGGGTAATTTGCTTGCAACGGGAACCCTGAGCCTTAATTTTGTTCAGCGACTGTTCAAATTCATCAACCATTGGGATTGATCCGGGCTCAGTATCATCAATTATATCCTGTAACCATCCGGCCTCTTGAACCATAACTGCGACAGGATTGTTTATTTCATGGGCTATTCCTGCCGCTAGTTCCCCCACAGCGGCCAGTTTCCCGGCTTCGATAACTTTTTCATTCAGCATTTCTTTTTCTTGATCAGCCTGTTTTATCCGGGAAACGAGTCTCTTGGCCAGAACCACGGAAACGACCAGTATCCCATAAACACCCATGAAGAAGATCAACGCTGTTACGGTGCGAATTGTGTAAAGAGCCTTGTATGCGTCAGATTCTGTCTGTTCAAAAGCCAGGGCCCAATCTCCATTTTTTAACTTGGACATCACATGGATAAGGCTTGCTCCTGACCCTTCAGAATTCTTGACCAATGTGTCATTTCCAGACTTACCGTCACCAGAAGAAAGGAAAGATATGTAAGGTTCCTTGTCGGGCGAGGCGTTTGCCTGAGGCTTGGTCTGGAATTCGCCTTTATTGTTTATAATGAAAGCAGACCCTGTTTCCCCGATTCTTATGTTTTCGACCAACGCATTAAATTTGTCAAAGTCAACCGTCGCTTTTAACAGCCATTTTGAGCCGTTGTTTTCGCCCCTGACCGTTACAATGAAATGGGGAGATCCTCGAAGCCCTTGATATACGTCGCTTATATAACTTGTTTTCTCAATTGCATGTTTAAACCATTCAGTTTGGCTGTAATTAGCGCTCTTGAGTTGATATGGCCCGGCATAATCAATCTGGATGCCTTGATCATTAACTACACCCAGGTCCACCAGGGCGTTTCCGGATATTTCCTGAAGGCATTTCAGCTTATGTTGCAAGAAATCGTCATTCGCAATCTCCTGGAAGCCGTGACAGTCTTTCAACATTGAGATATTAGTCAATTGCTGACTCAGGAATCCGTCGATGTTTTCTTTGTGCTTCTGACTTAGCAATTTTAGATGATCCAGGATATTGCCCTGGAAAGATGTTATGGAAAAGTGTCTGATAGTTAGCGTGATTAGAATTAATGGAATGACGGATACGCTGACCATTATCAGAATAATGTTTCGGGTCAATGATCTGTAGTATGAACTACTGCTCTTGGGATTGAACATGATGCGACTCTACTGGTGAAATCTTCGCATCAACATTTATGTCACAGGCTATTCCATGTTTCCAGTATGAAATGGAGAATAAACAGTGCGGGGTAAAATAAAAAGTTCATGGGGATTCGAAATCGCCCCCTATTTTTCGTTGACCTCTTCAAGTAATCACGATGAGCCGAAATTCAAAAGTCTTGGATTGCGGGGAATATATATTCAAGCACGTTATGAAACAACAAAAAGTTCTTTGCGATTCAATTCGAGCAATCGTTCCATGAGCCTGAAAAATTCATTTTGCCGATGTGGCTCGCTATTGGCTCGTTCGAGATTAAACGTTTCTATTGGGCTTGATCAGTAATATCAGTATACTTCTGCGGATTCGGGCTAAAAGGGATATACTTCAGCTTGCTACCGCCAAAATCCAGTTTCTTTAAATCTATTTTAGTCACTTCCAGGTTTTCGTAAGTTCTCTGGTACATAACCCTGTTGGTGAGGTCTTTGAATGTGGCGAACTGAGTAGTCTCCGAATTTGTCACTTTCCCGTCACTAGCCTTTTCAATAATCAAGCCTTTCGAGATATCGAATGAATTTACAATGTGTTGGGCTAGATTAAGATTCTTCGCAACATCAGGCTGTCGTTCAACGGATTTTACAACTAGAGCCAGTCTCACAAAGCGGCTTGGCGGAGTCATGTCCCCTGGAACGCCGAACATTCCGGATCCGTGACCTGTGGGATAAAGTTTATCGTTGTCAAGGACTCCTCGGACCGGTGTCGAGTTTGTCATGCCTATGTACTGGCGCAAATTAGTCATATGCCACGGGAATTTCGGAGCGTTTGTAAGTATGCCCAATGGAGCGTCGTATATATTGAGTTTTCCGTCCTCGAACTCAATAACAATCATTTTTCCAGTTGCGTCCGATACGGCGAAATGGAGAGGAGGAACCATGCCTAATTCTTTGACGAAGTCTCCGAAGATTAAGACGTTACGCAGTTCTCTCTTCACTTCATCGACACTCGAGAAATTTCCCAGAATCCATGGCCCTGTCAACAACAAGACTCAGAGCTTTGGGCTCTTCTCCTGTCTTTACCTCTTGATATTTGGTGTTTGGTTCAAACCAAAGTCCTCCGACAGTAAGGCCTACCTCGTTCATTCCATCAGCTACTGCTCCAGCAGGACCTGCGCCGTAATATCCGACGAAGCCGTATCTGGTTTCCCAGCCTAATCCAGTTTTTCCATTTGGAGCTTGGCTTTGGAAGCTCATGTTTCGAGGAGAAACGACTATTTTGTAGTTCAGAGGAACACCAAACTCCATGGTTCTGCCCACCATGATAGAGCCATCTGTGGCCGCCAGGGTGAACCACATGCAGCATGGCGCAACTTTGGGGCCAGTCAGTAGAGCTAAGCTTATAAGAGTTATGCTAAATCCGATGAGGCGCTTTGTCATGGATAGTCCCCTTTCGAAGCTCTTCAAATCCTAGGCAATTGAATTAAACGCCGCAAATCTGGTCCGAGGTAGCAACAACAAGGCGTTATTGGTCAGAGATCACACACTCTATCTTAGTAGGTAACACGCTGTCACGAGAAGAGTCAAAAATATATTTGCGGGTCAAGTTGAGAACATTATCGATGCATGAACTGGCAGTTTATAATTATTGCGCGGCCATAGTCTGCTTATTGCCTAAGAAATATTGAGAAGCGACTTATCCGAGGGAGGCTGACATCCCAAGGTACCATAATATATTTACGACAATTCCAACCGATTGACTTAGGTCAAACACATGTCTCCTAAATTGCTATAATATCATTTACGGATCACAAACAAAGGAGCCGAAAAATGGCGAATAAATTTTACAAGGCGTGCGCTCCCGTCCAGATTTCGGATGATGACATTTTCTCCGCAATGCGTGAAATTTCCGGCTATCTTGATATAACACCTTCCGATTTCAAGGAACTCTATATCAAGGCTTATCAACACGCTCTTTCAAGGTTGACCAGGACTGTAAGAGTCAGAGAAGTTATGACGACCCAGGTCATATCAGCTCGATCTGACTATTCGCTCCAACGTGTCGCCGAACTAATGGCGACCAACCATATTTCAGGTCTGCCGGTATTGGATGACGATCACAAACCTTCAGGTGTTATATCCGAGCGGGATTTTCTTGAGGTTATGGTGGGCACAAAATCCGCAAGCCTCATGGAAATAATAGCCCAGTGTCTGAAGGGCAGGGCGTGCCTGGTAGCCCCTGTCAGAACAAAGCTCGCTAAAGACATCATGACCGCTCCTGCTGTGGTTGTGGGGACGGATGACGAAGTTGGCGCTGTGTCTCGTCTCTTTGCCTCAAAGGGGATCAACCGCGCTCCGGTCGTTGACCTTGAAGGTATCATGGTTGGGATTGTTTCTCGGGCAG
>CAWJXP010000005.1:0-4777 GCA_963846725.1 uncultured delta proteobacterium
TCAAATCGCTGCTGTTTCCAGTCTTCCTGGTAACTGTCAAAATCTTCCTCTTTGAGAGGTCTCACTCCTACAAGCCTCAGTTTCCCCAACACCACTTGAATTAGCGTCGGAAGACGCTCCACAAGGGGATGGGCGTCATCAAAATAGAAAAAATTCCTAGCCTGAGCGCCGTCTTTTGAGGACGGATCAAAATAAAGATCACGCACCATTAAGGAGTGAGACGCAAAAAATGTCTTTCCCCGTGTCAATCGGGAAATTCCCTTAAACATCCACACCGGCGAGGTTAACAGGAATAAAAGCGCGCCGAGAACGCGGTCCGTTATCTTTTGAGAAAGCCTGTAGATGATTTTCTTGTTCACCCCAGAAAGAAGAAATGGATCGCCCACCGATGTCCATGAACCCACATCGAGATTGATCATTACATTTGCCATCACCATACTGTCTTCAATGTTTGCGTCGGCGCCCACATACGTATCATTAAAAATTACACTGGAAGAAATTGACGCCGAATGGTCTATTAGAATTCTATCCCCGAGAACACTGAACTGGCCTATTCTGGCTCCGGGGTTAATCCTGCAATAATCCCCGATAAAGCTTGGCGCCTGTATGATTGCGTTGGAATCTACGACTGTGTGGTGACCTATCCGGGGCTCTTTTTGATCCAGTGTCCCGTAGTCCGGTCCCAAGAAATTGTGGAAGCATCCCCCGATGCAGGCCATGTTGGCCTTCCAAAGATCTCTAGGGCTCTCAACAGACAAGTAATTCCCATCCCAAAAATAGTCGACCAATTGGCTGGAATCCAGATTACGCTCTTCGAAAACATAACACCCTGTGTCCAAAGGCGTATCAACCGGTACCCTGAAACAACGCTTGACGCCATCATGATCAGTCCTGAATTCAACGTGTCCGCTCGACATGATTCTGATCGGTTTTCCTTTGGCGTCGGGACGCAAGTTCGAGAATTTTTCGTATTCAAAGTCCAGCATACTCTCTGAAGGGATCAGAACTGCCGGAAATTCCATCATCCCGGAAACACGTTTTAGAACATCCTCCGAACTGTACGGATCCTTGTAAACAAGCATTTCGATAGACGCTCCCCATCTCGTATCTGGCCCTACGAAGCTTCCGACAGACAACGGGTTTTCTACCGCTATAATGAGGATCTTCTTAATCCCGTTCCTGACGCAGTTCATTATTTGCCATTCGAGCAGGGGCCTGTTAAGAACGGGAAGCATACCTACCGGCCTGCGCCTTGCAATTGGCTGAAAGCTTCTGGATTCATTGAAAAGAGTAATGATCGCGTGCATTTTTGTGAAAGCGCTCAATCCAGGTTTTGAACAGAGTCCGTTATAATCTGCATGGACACGATTTTTTCGTCACGGACCCACGAAACGATTTGTTGCTTGACGTTATGATTTTCAGTAAGCCCCCCTTCCTGTGAGAACCGCTGGGATCGTCTTGAGAAGCAGCTTGAGATCCCCCCAAAGTGATTGGCTCTCGATGTACTGAACATCGAGACGAACCTGAGTCTCAAAATTTATGTCACTCCTTCCACTAACCTGCCAAAAGCATGTAAGCCCGGGCGTGGCATCGAGTCTCCTTCGATCGGTCAGTGTATAAAGCTCGACTTCCTTCGGTGGATGAGGCCGGGGACCAACCAAAGACATGTCACCCCGTAACACGTTGTAAAGCTGAGGGAGTTCATCTATACTGAGCTTTCTAATTAATCTTCCGACCCTTGTGATTCTAGGGTCATGTTTCATCTTGAATATCACGCCCCCTGTCTCGTTTTGATCCAGAAGATCCTCTTTCAATTGGTCCGCCTCAAGGATCATTGAACGAAACTTGTAACATCTTGAATCTTTTCCCCCACTTTCCCGCCCGATCCGATGCGAAAAATACCGGCCCACGATCTTCAACTTTGATGGCTAGAGCAGTAAGGGCAAATACAGGAGAGAGCAAAATCAGTCCGAATAAGGAACCGATAATGTCGATCCCCCGTTTCAGCATTCTGCTACCTCCAACAACTATTATCCAAAGAGCTTTTTTTATTCTGAATCGAATCGACTGCTTCCACCGAGAAACTCTGATCCCATCGCGAGCATACTTGCGATACAGTTTTTCCATTAGCTCGTAGTCGCGTTCAAATTTTTCCTTGTTCTCGGGCATAGTCTATGGAACTCACTAACCGCCAAAGTAAACGAATGAACAAATATTAGTTGATTCAGTCTCTTGAGAAACTTAAATCACGATACTTCGATCAAAGTTCAAAAATACTTTGGCGGCAACCCTGGTTTCGAGATAGGTTCGCAATTTTTGTAAAAATCCGGACTTATGTTCAGTCAAACGACATGGACTAGAAACATGGTTATATCATCTTCGAAACTTTTTGAGCCGTGAAAATTTACCAAATCATCCAAAATTGCGGGAAGAATTTCGTCCATAGCACAATTGGAACTGTTAACCAGCATCTGTTTAAGTCTATCGACCCCATAAAAATCATCTAAACTATTGTCATCGGTGTCCGATAGAGTCTCGGTGACTCCATCAGTAAAAACTAGAATTCTGTCCCCGATCTCAAGTTGAACCCTACCATCCTCATAATCCATTCCCGACAAGGCTCCCACCAGGGGGCCTCCAATTTCAAGTTCTTGGAATGCTCCTTCACTTGGTCTAAAAAGAAAGGGTCGAGGGTGTCCAGCGTTAGTGTAGACCAACTCTAGGGTTTCCAGGTTGATTACACCGTAGAAAACAGTCAAGAAATCTGAGTCGGGCAAAATCCCAAACATCTGATCGTTTATGACCTTGAGCAGTTCCGCTGGTGAATTTGTAGTCCTGGCAAATGACTGAAACGCCATTTTGAACATCGCTCCCACCATGGCGGCTGCTACCCCGTGTCCGGACACGTCTACCTCGGCGAATCCAATTCTTGAAGGCCCAAGTTCAATGACGTCGTAAAAATCGCCACCTGCGGGGGAAACAGGCTTATATAACGCGGAAAAAGCCACATTATCGCAAGTTGGGAAATCTTCCGGCAACAATGATCTCTGCAACTGTGAAGCCATTTCCATTTCTCTGGCCATGACCTTGTTGCGGATTTCTATTTCCTTTCTGGCCTCGTACAGGGCAAGGTGATTCTTTACCTTTATTCGAAGTTCCTGCTTGTCATAAGGTTTTGTAATATAGTCCACTGCGCCCGCTTGCAAACCTGTTTCACGACTTTTTGAGTCTTCGAGGGCTGTGAGGAATATGACTGGAACGGCCTGTTCAATGATTCCCCCTTTGAGAATCTCAAGAGTCTCAAAACCATTCAGTCCCGGCATCTCTATGTCTAGAAGAATCAAGTCAGGCGGGTCAAGCCTGGCTTTATCGATCGCTTCCTGACCGGAAGCGGTGGATATGACATCATAGCTCTGCGTGAGCATAGTCTCCAATATACGCCGGCTCATAGGGTGGTCTTCGACAACTAGAACTTTGGATCTGCTCATTTTGACCTGTTTACCCGATTAGTTCCAAAAAGGTGAAATTGCCTATGTTTTCACTATTAAATTAAATATTTAGCATACAACCAACCAAAAGACAATCGGCATTGTTGAAGATATCTACAATACCTCCCTTTTTTGATCATATAATGACGCTTGAGAAATTTTCCTCCTTTACACGATGTAAAAAATACTGACATGGCAAGTGTTGAGAACTCGTTCACAATGAAAGTCAACACATTACATCCCCGACGTCTTTGGCAGGCTCCAATGATTTTGGACTCTCAATAAAAAACTGGCCTGAATATGGCACAAGCCTTGCTCAAGTCTTGTTCGAGTTGGTTCGGATTCATACTGAACTGACTTGAATGATCGCTAAAAAGAGTTAGGCAGGATAGGCGTACATTTATAAATGTTTCAGCCAGAATCAATGAGGCGATTTAGTTTTGAACTGCGATCGAGGCTTTTGGGAGGACCGGAATGACCCACAAACACTATGAAAACCTCGGCTCCAAGATGATCGCAATGACGCTCAGCTTCTCGTTAATTCCTCTATTTGCTCTTGGCGCCACCATATATTATGAGTTTAACGCCACTTTTGAAAGCAAGATAATCGAATCTTTAAGAAGCCTCATTCAAAATAGAAAGAGTTCAATTGAACTGTTCTTCGACGAAAGAGTCTCGCAACTTAACACTATAGCTCAGACCCATTCCTTCGAAAAACTCAAGGATGAGAAATTCCTCACAAAAGTTTTCAACGTCATACAATCAAGGTCTAAGTCATTTATAGACGTTGGTGTAATTGATTCTGACGGAAACCATATTGCTTACGTCGGGCCTTATTATGAAAAGCTAAAGTCCGTTAATTATTCACACGAAGATTGGTTTCAGGCAGTTCAATCAACGGGTGTTTATATCAGCGACGTGTTTCTTGGGTTTAGAAAAGTACCTCATTTTATTATAGCTGTGACGAGCGTTGAAAATAATAGGGTGTGGATATTAAGGGCAACTATTAATTCAGCCATTATTGATGAAATTGTTCGAGGAGCTCAGCTAGGGAAACGTGGAGACGCTTTTATAATTAACAGGGAAAACATCTTACAGACCACCCCCAGATTCTCCGGCAAACTCCTGGAACATCCCAATACGCCCAATTTCTCGTCATTGCGCGCGGCAACGATTGAATCAATGGACTTTAAAGGTGATGAAAGTCTTTTTGGAGCTATTCCCATATCAGTCCCTCTACAGTGGGTTCTGGTCGTGAAGGAAGATCCCAAGGAAGAAATGGCTCTCCT
>CAWJXP010000006.1:0-11902 GCA_963846725.1 uncultured delta proteobacterium
GTGTTCCATGATCGCTGTCCTTATCCCCTCCATCAGTTCAGGCTCGATCTCCTCGTAAGTGACACCAATGGACTGAAGTTCAGGTCCCTCTAGCATACGCCCGTCATGACTGGAAACCACAAACGCCACAGTAATCAGCCCCACTTCCGATATCGTTCGCCGGTCACGAAGGACATTGCGGCCAATATCTCCTACGCCCTTCCCATGGACATAGACCCGTCCAACTTCAATCTGTTCAGTGACCCCAATCCCCTCCGCCGATATCTCGATCACATCTCCGTCGACGGCCACAACTACATTTTCCTCTGGTATTCCGTCTTCAATGGCCAGTCCAGCATGTCTTACAAGATGCCTGTATTCTCCGTGTACTGGAACAAAATATCGAGGTTTGACAACTCTCCACAATCCCCGGAGTTTCTTCTTCTCTGCCATGACCAGAAACGTGGACATCAGCAATTTTGTCATACATGACATTTGCTCCCCGCCGCGCCAACTCATTGATAATGTTGTTAATCGCTTTCTCATTACCAGGGATGAAACGTGACGAAAAAATTACTGTGTCGCCCTCCTTGACTTTCAAGTATTTGTGCCTCTCCGAAGCCATTAACGCCAACGCAGACATAGGCTCACCCTGTGAGCCGGTTGACAGAACCGTAACCTTATTCTCAGGAATTTCCTCAAGATCTTTTACATCAACCAATATGTTGTCAGGAATTTTCAGATAACCCCGCTCAACCGCGATCTTGGCGTTCCCTGCCATCGAACGTCCGACAAGCGCCACCTTGCGGTCGAATTTTTTAGTGAGCGTCAGAACCTGTTGCAACCTATGGATATTTGAAGCGAAAGTGGCTATAAGGACTCTCCCGGAAGCATTTGAAAAAATGTCTTCAAAGGATGAGCTTAGAGCGCTCTCAGATCTTGTATGCCCGGCAAATTCCGCATTGGTGCTATCGGAAAAGAGAGCTAGCACCCCCTCGTCAGCATATTTTTTCAACTTGCCAAAATCACAGAGCCTCCCATCGACCGGATTGGGGTCAATCTTGAAATCTCCCGAGAAAACTATCTTTCCTATGGGGGTTTCAATCATCACCCCTACTGCATCAGGCACCGAGTGACACATGGCGAAAAAATCGACCAGAAAGGGTCCTATGCGCAGAGGAGATTCCGTTGAAACAACTCTCCTGTCGGTGCTCGTTAAAAGATCGAATTCCTCGAGCTTGTATTCAATAAACCCCATCGTGAGCGATGTGGCGTATATCGGCGCGTTTACCTTTTTCAGCAAATAAGGCAAAGCGCCAATATGATCTTCATGCGCATGTGTAATTAATATCCCGAGGATACTCTGCTCAAGTCTGCTGAGGCTGTCGATGTCAGGGATCACATAATCCACTCCTGGCATCGATTCATCCGGGAACATCAAGCCCGAGTCGAGAATGACCGCGCTGTCTTCCCAGATGATCAGCATCATGTTCAGACCAATTTCTCCAAGTCCCCCTAGAGGCGCCACTTTTACGCTTGGCTTATTGTTGTTGCCCATGATCTCTTTCTTCATAAAACAAAGGCGCTTCGGCTTATGAGATATAATTCGCTATCAGATCGCCCATTTCCGAAGTGGAATAGCCCATCTTGCCTGCTTCCAGGCTATTAACATTATTTACTAAAGCTTTAACCACGGCGTTTTCGATTGATTTCGCCGCACTTTCTTGACCAAGAGTTTCCAGCATTAACGATCCAGCCAAAATTCCTGCAAGTGGATTTATAACATTTTTCCCGGTGTATTTCGGAGCTGAGCCACCAATTGGTTCAAACATCGAAACTCCTTCTGGATTTATGTTTCCACCGGCCGCGATACCCATGCCACCCTGTATCATAGCTCCCAGATCCGTAATTATGTCGCCAAACATGTTGTCGGTAGCGATCACATCGAACCATTCGGGGTTCTTGATGAACCACATACATATAGCGTCAACATGTGCGTAATCTGTAGTGACATCCGGATATTCTTTTGCCAGATCTTGGAACGTTCGCATCCAGAGTCCCCAGGCATAAGTAAGAACATTGGTTTTTCCGCAAAGTGTCAGCTTTTTTCTTCTACCCCTGGCCCTAGTCGTCTCAAAAGCGTAGCGAAGTAATCTTTCAATTCCCTTACGGGTATTTATCGATTCCTGGATAGCGATTTCGTCCGGTGTATCCTTCTTGAAATATCCCCCTGAGCCGGCGTAGAAACCTTCCGTGTTTTCCCGAACCACGACAAAGTCTACATCTTCTGGACCCTTGTCTTTTAATGGGGTTTCCACGTGTGGGTACAGCTTCACTGGGCGTAGATTGACATATTGATCCAATTCGAATCTTAACCGAAGAAGTATTCCCTGCTCGAGAATTCCAGGCGGAACATCCGGGTGACCAATAGCCCCAAGATAAATTGCATTAGATCCTCTAAGTTCTCCCAATACTGAGTCGGGTAAGACCTCTCCGGTTTTGAGGTATCGTTCACCCCCTAGATCATATTCAACGAAGTTGAGCGAGAAACTGTATATTTTTGCAGCCGTTTCAAGGACTTTAACACCTTCACGTATCACTTCAGGCCCTGTTCCATCTCCTTTTATCACTGCAATGTTGTAAGAATCAGGCATTTAAACCCCTTTTCGATTTGATTATGTATTATTGGGCTTGAATCATAGCTCATTAGGATAGATTGAGCAAACATCACATGGGTGTCCGAGGCTCATCATGTCCCAATTCCGAATTTTGTCAGAACTTACCCTAAAAAGTCGACTATCGATGTAACGATTTTAGCTGCCACATCGGTCCCTAAATTCCTGGTAAATTCAGAAGATTTGGGGAATGCCCCTGAAAGCGCTTCATTCACCGATTCCGTAATCAGCGTCAGGTTCCTGCCGACCAGCCTACATGACCCCTGTTCACAATAGATAGGTCTTTCCGTATTGTCTCTACAGACCAGGCAAGGGATATCGAAAAAGCTGGCCTCTCCCTGAACCGATCCGGAGTCTGAGAGAATGATTGAACAGCCTTCCAGCAACGACAGAAAATCTATGTAAGATTGGGGCTCTACCAACAGAAGATTCTTCATCCGGGCTACCCGCTCATTAAGGCCGAACTCATCCAGCCTCTTTCTGGTGCGCGGATGTATTGGGAAAATTATGTCCTGTGGCAGCGACTCCAATATTTGGATCACCTCTTCTAGAGCTTCAGGTTCATCCACATTCGAGGGTCTATGAATTGTTACAAGTATGTATTCTTTTTTTCTAAGTCCAAAAGCGTTCCAGCGTTTTCTAGACTGCACTCCCGGCAGAAATAGCTGTAACGTTTCAAGCATGATGTCTCCAACCAGGAATACTCGACTCATATCGGCGCCTTCACGTTCCAGGTTCTTGAGTCCTGATGGCTCAGATACGTACAAGAGGTTCGAGAGACAATCAGTAAGCCTGCGGTTCCACTCTTCCGGCATCGTCTCATCAAACGAACGTAAGCCGGCTTCAACATGGGCTACAGGTATGAATAGTTTTCTGGCTACGAGGGCCGAGGCGATGGTGGAGTTTACGTCCCCAACAACAATTACAAGATCAGGTGCGATGTCGAGACATACTTTTTCAAATTCGATCATGATTTTGCCGGTCATCTCACCGTGTCTGCCGGACCCGACCCCGAGGTGACGCGCCGGAGCCGATAGTCCCAGATCGTCAAAGAAAACCCCACTCATCAGATCGTCATAATGTTGTCCTGTATGGACAATCATGTGATTTATGTGCTCAAATGTTTTAAATTGACGCTCTAGTGGCCCGACTTTCATGAAATTTGGCCGGGCTCCCACCACACTGATAACTGTTTTCGTCATGTGTCAATCCCATTAATTTCTTGATTACAGCATCTTAACATCATATTAGACTTTTGTGACAATTAATTAGAAATGATCAGTAGAGCGTTTAGAGATGAAACCAAGCGAATACATTCCTGGAAGATATCCATCAGATAGATCGCTAGAGGATGATCTTGGATCGTGGTGGGTCATTCATGTCAAACCAAACCGTGAGTGGAAGGTAGCAAAGTACTTCCTTCATCACGAGATTACTTATTACCTTCCGTTGTATGATCGAAAAACCAAAATAGGGTATTTGAAACGTGAAAAAATCGTCAAAGCGCCTCTATTCAGAGGCTATCTATGTTTTGCCCTTGAAAAAGGCCAGCATGGTCTTCTCAACGGATGCCACGATTACGTCAGAATAATCGACATTCCTGACCAGGATAAATTTGTGCAGGAAATGGAGAACGTGGCCAAAGCGCTTGATACTTGCCAGGATTTGTTCGTCAAACCTGGGATTGTTAAAGGTCGAAAGGTTTCTTATTGCGTCAGGACCTATGGAAGGGGTAGTCGGTATAGTCTCTGGACGCTCCAAAAAAGGACAAGTCGCTCTGACAGTTGAAATGTTTAATCGTACGGTGATCGTGAATACGGATCAGTTCACAAATTTGGAGATCCTGGAATAAAATGGACGGCGTTCGCGCCGGAAACTGAGAGCGCAGAGATCGGATTGATGGAAATTATTCCAGGACTCGCTCTGATGGAGACAGGCATCAAAAAACATATTGCAATTCATATTCAATTTGATATAAATATCCATATACTTTAATTACCCCATTAAAGGATATCGGGTAGCCTACCTCCTTGCGCTATCCTGCGGACAAAGCCCCATATCGGCATAACGATGATGGGGCTTTGATTTCAATAGAACGTCAGCCGTG
The DNA here is from genome assembly GCA_963846725.1 of uncultured delta proteobacterium. Taxonomy (GTDB): domain Bacteria; phylum Desulfobacterota; class Desulfomonilia; order Desulfomonilales; family Desulfomonilaceae; genus CAJBEZ01. Next base: position 4,762 of record CAWJXP010000006.1, read on the forward strand.
AGATTCCGGTCAAAAATTCCCAGTGACAAAACGTGCCAGTTCTTTTTGGATTATGCTTGAGCTTTTGTGTCCGCAGCGCCTTGCATGGCGACAAAGCCCCTAGTTTGAAGTCCAGTTGCAGAGGATGTTCCTGCGATTTTAGCCAGATATGTCTCGCCAAGATTCTGAATGTGTTCCCTGACAGTGTCAAAGTAGTTGAAGTGAGCTTGCTCTTCATCGACGACAACTTCAAAAATTTTCACACTCGAACTGTCCCCGTTATCCCGGCAAACTAAAATAAACTGATTATAAGCGTCTATGGTGTCATCCTCGAGTTTTGAATCAAAGGAAAAGATTGACCGGATTTCCTGACCTTTTTCAGCTTTCCCTTCAGGCTCTGCAGTGGGTTCTCCGCCCAATTCTTTAATTCGTTCGGCAAACTGCTCAGCGTGTCTCATTTCATCGATAGCAATGAGCTTAACCTTTGCCGCCATCTCTCCGTAGTCCATGTTATCCAGGTTGTAGTGCTGGTTCATGTACTGGGCAATGGCGAGTAATTCCATACCACGTGCCTTGTTCAAGACCTCAATGACGTTATTCTTTCTTTGTTCTCTACTTTTTTGATCCACGTGACATACCTCCTGATTTATCTCACCTGATACTGTTGTTAGGGCACACCTGGTCTAAAAAATTGGTCAATAATATATATGTATGGGTCACTTTATGAAAAGTAAATAGAATGGAAAAACGTGGCTAAAAGAACCTGCTTTGGGGATATTGACTCAAGGGGCGTAAGATTGTCGAATAAGCGTAAAAGGTCCGATAAATCAATTATCACTACAAAGAGCTGTCAGAACCGGAAACCAGTCGAGCTAACGATCTCAAACAGATGAAATGCCTGCGGTATCTGGAGAAACATTAATAAGGAGTGACTTGCACGTTTGTCCATCGCTTACACAGCCAATAGGGTTATTGCACTCTGTGACACCGTAGCTTGACAAGAATTGCTCAATGCTCCACGATGAAACATCTCTAGCAAGGGTTACCCCAGGACCAATCAATCCATTGACTCAATAAACAACCATCGGGGCTTTCCAAGAAGACGATCAGAGTATGCAGGAGCAGGAGTGAGAAGAATCAAACTGGAAAAGCCTATATTGGTATCAGATCTCGACGTAGTTTACGTTGGGACATTCGTGCCAAAAACGTGCGGAATTGCGACTTTTGCAAATGACCTTGGTTCCTCAATCGCTCAAGAAATGGGTGGCAAGCCATATCGCGTCATCGCCATTACTGATCGAGCGGGAGGGTACAATTACCCGCCTGAGGTTACATTTGAGATCAGAAAGAACGTAATTCGTGATTATGCTCGAGCCGCCGAATATCTTAACGGTTCATCGGCACAGATAGTCAGCCTCCAGCACGAATTCGGAATCTATGGGGGCGATGCCGGCAAGTACCTTTCAGTGTTGCTGTCTCATTTGAAAAAGCCCATAATAACTACCCTGCACACGATCTTAGAAAATCCGCCCAGCGATTACCTGGAAGCCTTAGAGGACGTCATAAATTACTCCCAGCGACTTGTGACCATGAGTCAAAGGGGGGCCAGGATGCTCCATGAGATATATAGCGTTCCACAGAACAAGATCTCAATAATACATCATGGTGTTCCTGACGTTCCTTTTGTTGATTCTAACTTCTATAAGGAACAATTCAACGTGGAAGGTCTGACGGTCCTACTGACATTCGGATTGATCAGTCCCAATAAAGGCATAGAAACGGCCCTGGAAGCCCTACCTTATGTTGTGGAGAAATACCCGAACACTGTCTATATCATCCTTGGCGCAACGCATCCTGAAGTTAAGAAGATTCACGGTGAGCAGTACCGCTTATCACTGGAACGAAAAGCTATTGACCTGAAGATAGCGGACAATGTGGTGTTCCAGAACAGGTTCGTTGATCTGCAGGAATTAACTGAATATATGTCTTGTTGTGATGTTTATTTGACTCCGTATTTGGCCAAGGAACAAATAACCTCTGGAACGCTCGCTTACGCCGTGGGCATGGGCAAGGCTGTAGTGTCTACGCCCTATTGGTATGCGGAAGAATTGCTCTCGGATTCACGGGGAATATTGGTAGATTTCAGCGATGCGAAAGGTATGGCCAACGCCCTGAACGACTTGATCGGCGATTCCTTGCGGCGGAATAGAATTCGCAAGGCGGCATACGAGTACGGGCGCACGATGGTGTGGCGGGAGGTAGGGCGTCAGTACGTGGAAATGTTTTTACAAATGCTCAGCGAACGGAGGGACTTGGATGTGATATCTTCCTGGAAGCAAAAGATGCTTCCCCTGATTACCCTCCCAGAGATCAACCTCAATCATTTAATATCTTTATCAGACGACGTCGGCTTGCTCCAACACGCAAGTTTTGGCATTCCGGATCGCGATCATGGGTACAGCGCCGACGACGTCGGTCGAGGACTTGCAGCGCTAATGACCTGTTATAGTCAACAAAAAGACGAGCAGATTCTTCCTTTGATCCGAACCTACGTAAGTTTTTTGAATCACTCGCAGACTGAAACAGGCCATTTCCACAATTTCATGTCCTATGATCGAAGATTTCTGGATGAGCAAGGAAGCGATGAGACGTTGGGTAGAGTCCTTTGGGGACTCGGGACTCTCGTGAGATGGGGTCCAAAAGAGCAAGTAAGGGCCCTAGCCCAAAACATGATGGCAAAGGCCGTTCCGAAAATACTCGAACTTGACGCTCCGAGGGCCAAAGCCGATGCCATTATAGGCATGTACCATCTACTGCAAAAATTCGTCGGAGCAAGTCAATTTAAGCGGCTTCTGATCCAGTTGGCTGATGATCTGGTTAGCCTGTACAAAGAAAATAGGAGCGCGAACTGGGAGTGGTTTGAGGACGTGTTAGCCTACGGAAACGCTAAAATCCCTGAAGCGCTGCTCCGCGGTTACCAGGTAACTCAAAACGAAGAATACCTGAAGGTTGCTCTGGAATCGCTTGACTTCATTACCAGGGAGCAAATGAATGGAGTCTATTTTGACCTTGTTGGCAACGAAGGCTGGTACCCCAAAGGTGGGGAAAAGGCCCTCTTTGGACAACAGCCCATAGACGCAGGATATCTGGTGGAAGCCTATGTTGCGGCTTCAGAGATAACGAACAACTTCAAGTACCTGGAACTCGCTCGGCTTGCTTTTGAATGGTTCTTGGGCCGAAATAGGCTGAATACCGCTCTCTATGATTTTGCTGACGGTTCGGTGGCAGACGGGATCGACTCCAGCGGAATCAGCGCCAACCAAGGCGCAGAATCGGTTGTGTGCTACCTTCTCGCAGTTCTAGGTCTTTCCGAACTCAAGGCTCAAAGAATCCTTCCTCCCAAATAGAACCGAATCATCTTGACGCTGTCTTGCTGATTGCATGTCTCAATACAGTTATTCCTGGAGCTTCAGAACTGTCCGTATTTTTTCCTCTTATACTGATTTGCGCCCAATCAGGTAACTTGCTCTGACGAATGCTCACAATCTTTGCCGGTTGCAAAAGGGCATTCGTTGAGGTAAAAGCCCTGTGAACGGATAAGTTAGCTGCAATAGGCATAAGACGTCCCGGGTAAAACCAGCTAAGTATTTACTTGAGCTTGGATGCATCAACGTGCCTTAAGACGGCAAGAAAAGGATTTTAGATGAGTGATTCAGGCCCAATAGTCATGATTTCCAGCTATCCTCCACGCATGTGTGGGATAGCGACTTTTGCCGAGGAAGCAAGGGAATTCATACAAAAGCATAATCCTGACAGGGAAGTCCTTGTAATAAGCCACACCGATGGCCAGGGAGAAGGCGTGTTTCCTATTATTGACATGTCCAAAAGGGACTGGTGGAAGACTGTGGCCATAAAAGTGCACAGACTGCGCCCTTACGCAGTCCATCTGGAACACGAATACGGTCTGTATGAGTATTATGACTCTAGAGGCCATGGGGATGGAAACGAAGGGTTCCTGGACCTACTCGACGCAATCAATGATTTTCCCACTATTGTTGAACCGCATACCGTCCACGGTAGGCTGACGAGTTTTGAGGCCAATTTCATCTACCAGATGTGTGAACGGGCAAGGGTAGTACCTGTTCAAGTGTCATTATCAGAAATGGCGCCTGGATTGGAATTTCGTTGGGCAAGGCTGGCGAACCCCCAGAAACGTAATGGTGGTTCCTCATGGGGCTAGGCCCGATCGACGCTGGGCCATCAAGGATGTGCCGCTCCTCAAGGAAGAGTTAGTTCTGGACCAGATCCCATATCTGGGTAACCGCTTAGTGGGCATGGTCGGATGGATACAGTCCAACAAGCGCTGGGACATATTGACTTCCATGTGGGAAGATATTCATTCGGAAATAATGGAACGAACCGGCCAAGACTGGGACCTTTTGGCGGCAGGCTCCATGAGGGATCCGAACCACTTGACAGACTACGAAAATTATCTGGAGCAGCTTGCAGCCCTGGAAAAAAAGGGGCTGGCTCACTATTTTGAGTTTATCCCACGCGGAGAAATATATTACAAAGTTATGGCGGTTTGTGACTTCATAGTTTTGCCTTCGACCGATGAAACACAATCCGGAACGCTTGCACGAATCATTGCCCTCAACAAACCATATATAACGACGGCCCCTATGGAAGGACTGACCGCTCAGACACTTGAGAGCAAAGGCGGACTGCTATTTACCACTAAGAAAATGTTGAGGGACCAGGTTATCAAGATGGCCTGTGACGAAGAACTCCGGTTACAACTCGGAGAAAACCTCAAGCAATATCTTGATGAGGTGGTTTCCTGGGAACTGGTAGCCAACCAGTACAACGAGGCATACGAGTTGGCTCGTCAATCCGTTGCTTCCGGGCGAGCGGTCGAGCTACCGATGGAATTTTGATGAATAGATCCAGGGATTGTGAAATATGAGAAACGTTCCGGATAGCTGCCATCAACAACTCCTTAAAAGGTATGAGGCAAACCCTATCCTTACCCATCGCGACTGGCCATATCCCATAAATTCGGTGTTCAATCCGGGCGCTACAATGGTTGATGGCCAGAACCTGCTGTTGGCGCGAGTGGAAGATCGTCGGGGATTCTCACATTTGTGCGCTGCACGAAGCCCAAATGGACTTACTGACTGGAAAATTGATCCTCTGCCGACATTTTTGCCGCAGCCCGAAGAGTACCCAGAAGAGACATGGGGAATAGAAGATCCTCGAATTACGTGGCTAGAGGATCTCGGACTGTGGGCTGTCACATACACTGCCTATTCAGAAGCCGGGCCTCTGGTTTCCCTTGCCACAACCAAGGATTTTGCTAACTTTCAGAGGCTTGGTCCTATCATGCCTCCCGAGAACAAAGACGCCGCGATTTTTCCCGTCAAGTTTAAAGGCAGATATGCAATGCTCCATAGGCCTGTACCGTCGATTGAAGGCTCGGGAAAACACATCTGGATTTCTTTTTCACCCGATTTGAAGCACTGGGGAGATCATCAAGTCCTAATAGCTGCGAGGACCGGAGCGAAGTGGGACGCGAACAAAATTGGGCTTTCAACGCCACCGCTCGAGACTTCTGAGGGCTGGCTGATCCTGTATCATGGCGTAAAAGAGACTGTTAGTGGGAGCATTTACAGATTGGGGTTCGCCCTGCTGGACCGAGAAGACCCGAGCCGAGCGCTAAAACGGACTGATCAGTGGATATTTGGCCCTGAAGAGTCCTATGAACGGAGTGGCGACGTTGGTAATGTAGTGTTCCCGTGTGGCTGGATTCTCAAGGGGGATGAGTTGCGTGTTTATTACGGAGGCGCAGACAGTTGTGTAGCCATTGCCATCGCGCGTTTGAGTGACGTATTAGACTTTCTTAAAGACAGCCCTATCCAATAGTAATTCAGGTGACCTTCAAAACAGCCACTCAAGTGGTCGTGATTCTAGTGGCTTTTATCTTCCAGTGGCGACTTAGTCCCAGAGACGTTGGAGTTTAAAAGTCGTTTCTCGATCAACGTTCACGCGCACAAGGCCTCCGTCAGTTTTCACATCCCAAAAACTGAGTCCCTCGCTGCGTCTCACGCATAATAAAAGTCTTGGGTTCCAGGCCGGTAACCCTACATTCAATGTCAGTCAACTTTCTGATGCCGGTGAATCCCAGGCTTGGTCTACCAATTCTCATAACATTAGCTCCTTTCGGAGATATCATGTTTCCATCTACACTAACAATATACTATAAAGATTAGTCTGGCTTCAATGGAAAAAGTTCAAGAAAATAGGTTTAGCTTTCAAAAAAGAACCGGCTATTGAAATTATTTGAAATGTTTGGCCCAAGAGGCTTTCGTTCCGATTGATGTAGATCACTAAACAATGTAAATTTTGACAATCAAAGGACTGTGAAGCCAAAGAGCAACAAAAGGCAGCTTAGACATTTTATGGCCATTATTGACGAGCGATCTCAAAGACAGGCAGACGTTTATTTCAATTGTTTCAATTGAGCGCTAAATCGGAGGTCACAATGAGTAATCCACTAGATCCGGTCCGGATCGCTTTTGACAAGGCCGTTGGGCCTCACCTAAAGAGGCAGAACTTGATGGCGGATTTAAAAGAAGCGGACATCGGAAAAGAGCGCCGCGCACAGTTCGTGAAGGAATCGACCCAACTTGACGCAGAGTGGGTGGAGGCTTTGATTGGGCTTCGGAAGGTTATGGATGAGTGTCCGGTTCTCCGGGAAAAAATCGACACTTAAAGTAACCCATGTTGCTCGCTGATATCAACATCGTTCCCTGATGTTAATAATTTCAGTCAAGGCCAGTATTCAAAACTGAAAAATCCAATCTCGGAGGATTCTACGCGAGCTACGCCATCAACCCAGAGTAATCTGTCCCAAGCATTCAATAAGTTATCGCTAACAGGCTCCACCGGGAATTGCACGAGGGCGCCAAAGCTTCTCAAAAAATTAATTGTGGATGTTGATGTAGTCGCGTCGATCACTTCTTGTTCAGGCCTATCTTGGATACCAGTGACGCCGGCAAAAAGGCAGTGGCTTGTTCGCTAATTGCGCTGAACCAATTTGAAGACAAGAAGCGCAAAAAGAAGGATGAAAAATATAGAATTCGCTACGGGATGACCTTCATGA
>CAWJXP010000007.1:0-14163 GCA_963846725.1 uncultured delta proteobacterium
ACGCCTCAGGCTCCCTGAAAAAACTCGTCACGTTTATGAGAAGTTCCTTGAAGAGGAGGCTAACTTCTTCCGCATGCTCCTGAAGGTAACGAGCATAGACGGCGGTGTCACTTATGCCGTGAGTAATCATTCGGCGTTCTATCCGACGTCTGATGGTGTTTTGTTTATATAATGAGAAGTCATGGCCTGTCCTGGTTCTCAGTACCGCCACAATCTTGTTGAGAGCGTTTGTAACAGGAGGCGCATAAGGTTCCGGTTTAATCCCTTTTTCGAAAAGTGTCTTCACATAGGTCGTCAACTGTTCCGGCATTTTTTCAACAGGTAAAATATATGTGGCCAGACCACTATGTACCGCGCTACCGGGCATGCCGTCATATTTGGCGGTGGTCGGGATCCTGGACGAAAGAGACACCGCCTGCTCCGTGAATAGCCCTTAGCCCGAAGGTACCGTCGGTTCCACTGCCTGAGAGAATGACACAGATAGCCCTTTCTCCCTGGTCTTCGGCCAGGGACCGAAAGAATGAATCTATCAGCATCCGTTGTCCTCGGGGCGCTTCGGGCACGCTGACAAAGAGGGCGCCATGAAATATTGTCATGTCACGGTTAGGCGGGATGACATAAACATGGTTCGGAAGCGTCGGCGTCTGGTCCTGAGCCTCCTCAACCGGCATTGATGTGATGCGCTGAAGGATCTCGGTAAGCATGCTCGCATGACCCGGATCAAGGTGGGGTACCAGAACAAAAGCCATTCCACTATCTGGCGGCATGAAACGAAAGAATTGCTCAAAGGCCTCGAGGCCCCCCGCCGAAGCGCCTATCCCGATTATTGGGAAGCTGGCGTCTCGCTGGTCTTTCCCCTTTGAATCCAGGGACACTTTAGACTTTTTGTCACTGATCTTTTTGATGGCCATGATGTTCTCCAAGACGCCGCAGGCGGTCCAGATTCTTGTCGCCAAACCGTCTATGGCAGGAACGCCGATACTTTTCAAGTTATTCATTGGGAATATCAGTTTATTAACGCAAAAAGCCCAATGCTATAGATTGTCACAAAGGTCCTGTTTACACAATATCTTTGAGCGAATAGCTGGCGCTTCGACCGCCGGGGGTGTTTCTGGTTAATACATCTCGCCGAATAAGATCGTCTATATCGCGAAGAGCTGTATCCTGGGAGCATTTTCCAAGTTTCGCCCATTTGGAAGATGTGAGCTTGCCTTGAAAACCGTCAATTAGCTGATTTAGGACGATGCGCTGTCGGACATTGAAACTTTCGCCCGAATGCGTTTCCCAAAAACGGGCCTTCTTAAGCACGGTCCCTAAAGTTGTTTCAGCGCCATCCAGGGCAGCGTCAAGACAACCAACAAACCATTCCAGCCAGTTTGTGATGTCGAGATCACCCTTTTGGGCCGCTTCAAGGACATCGTAATATGCGCTTCGTTCCCTTCGGATTTGAGCGGACATGCTATAAAAGCGCTGAGAACTTTTTTCCGAACATGCGAGCGTCTGATCGGTAATTGCCCTGGCAATCCGCCCGTTTCCATCGTCAAAAGGATGGATGGTAACAAACCAAAGATGAGCCACTCCAGCCTTAAGCAACATTTCCACATCTGTCTCAGAGTTGTACCATTCAAGAAAGGTCTCTATTTCTTTCTTGACACGCTTTGCTGGAGGAGCCTGGAAGTGTAGCCGTTCGCGGCCGAAGGGCCCAGAGATGACTTGCATAGGACCTGACTGATCGCTCCGCCATCCCCCTACGGTTATTTTGGCCATCCCGCTACGACCTGTCGGAAACAAGGCCGAGTGCCACGCAAAGAGCCGCTCCTCAGTCAGGGGAATGTCGTAACATTGGGTGGCGTCAAGGACCATTTCGACTACGCCATCAACGTAACGATCGGCGTTGGGTGAAGCCACCGATATCCATCCCTAGCCTGCGGGCTATCGACGAGCGGACCTGTTCACTGTCGAGGAATTCCCCCTCGATCTCGCTCGACTTTACCACTTCTTCGGTTAGGGTTTCTAAGGAAGCCTCGGCCCGTAGTTTGAAGCCAATCCCCTCCATTCGTCCGATCAACCGACCCTGTTTAAGGGACACCAAGGCGAGGGATTTGGACAATCTCTTCTCATTCCATCGGAAATGAGGCCAGTCCTTTAATTCGTAGATGTACATGGCTAATCTCCGCATCTTATGCGGAGATTATACTGGCTATTCACCGCAGCCGCAATAGTTCACTTTGCAAAGGGCGTCCAGTCCAGATTTGGGTAACAAATATAGTATAAATGATTTTAATACATTATGATAATTTGTCTTTTCATCAGGAATTTACCGACAATTACCTTTGGGCGCAACTCTGCTTCTCTTTATACCCGGGTGAGCCATGAGTTAAGCGATATGATTTCTTGCGCTCACACTTCTGATAGAATTACAACATAAAAATCTGACAGGGATTTTAGGCGCTTATCATTCATCATTGGTCTGACGAGAGAATCGATCGCGACAAACAGGGATGTAAGAGAAGAAACATATTCACGATATCCTTCCATCGCGTAAATGATGACGTTAGTGTCGAGATAGATCCTCTTCCCCTTGATAACATCCATTATTCCCATGAGTTCCGCTCTTTCCTAATAAAAGCGTCCGCTTCTTCAGGTGTAGAGAAGCTCCCCCGGCCCGAACCTATGAAACTGGTTAAGTTAGTTTTTTCGACTTGTTCAGACGAATCCAGGACGATAACTTCTGCGATGGTTCCAGGTTTGAATTCCGGAACATGAATCTGAATAAGACCGTCCGCCTGGACTGTAACACGTTGTTTGACGGCTTGAATCATGAGAAACCTCTCTTCAATCAATCGACCGCAACCACCCAATTATTATTACATGTTTATGAGAAAGAACACTACTCCCAGCTCCCTATTTTTCCCTGACAATAGGGATTTTTTGAAGTTAACTTTCTTCCATTTCCGTAGCTCTCCAAGATCCTAGCCCTGAAAATATCCATATTGTAGGATTTGCGCAATAAGTCAGTCCGACGCAGGAAACAGTGTACAGGATCGTAGTTCCCTACCCGTAAAAATGAAAATCGCCTCCCTGTTAATCTTCATCGATAATCTCCCGGAGCTTGTAAAGAGGAGTTGGGGCATATCAAACGGCTCCCCCAGGAGGTCCATAGCCCCGGCTTGATTCAAATCCTCTGTTATCCCAAGCGCTTGAAGCGGTAATCAGCTTGTAATTGGCGTGTTATAATTGACGTGAGGTTAATTCAAGAAAACTGGGCTCATCATCAACCACGAGTATGATGGTGTCCTGCGTTGTGAGCGCTTCTTTCTTTTCAGAAGATTGTTCTCAGAAACTTCTTATATTGCTGGAAAATAAATTCTGAACGTTGTGCCTGCGGAGGGTTCGCTATCACAAATGATCTTACCGCAATGCTTTTCTACAATTCCATAAACAACAGAGAGCCCGAGTCCTGTTCCTTTGCCCTGTTCCTTGGTTGTGAAGAAACGGTTCAAAAATATGCTTTACTGTCTCGTGGTCCATACCCTTACCAGTATCAGTCACTGAGAGCAGAACGTGTCGGCCGGGTTTTGTGTTAGGGTAGGGACGGCAGAACTCCTCATCCAATATGGTGTTTTGGGTTTGTATGGACAGTTTGCCACCATCAGGCATGGCGTCCCTGGCGTTTATAGCAAGGTTCATCAAAATCTGGTCAATTTGAGAGGGAGAGGCGTTTATAGTCCAAAGGTCACTGGCTTCGACAAGGTCAATTTCTATACTCTTGGGCATAACCGGGACCAGCATGGCGCGAAGCTGCATGACAATGCTGTTTAGGTTTAACGGCTCGAGCTTGACGCTTGTCTTCCTACTAAACACCATCATCCCGTTAATCAGTTCAGCGCTATCATTGACAGCTTGCCGTATTACTTCGATATCTGATTTTACGGTCTGCGGCAGATCTTTGTCAGCAGAGAACCAAGCTCCACGTAACCATTGATAACCTGGAGCTTATTGTTGAAGTCATGAGCGAATCCGCCGGCAAGCGTCCCAATGGCCTCCATCTTCTGGGCCTGGAACAGTTGTTCCTGAAGCTCAACATGTTTGGTTACGTTGTGTTTTACACTCACGAAGTTCGTCAGGTTTCCGGACTTATCGTAAACTGGGGAGATCGTAGTGTCTTCATGGTATTTAGTCCCATCTTTTCTCTTGTTGACAAACCTTCCGGCCCATACATTGCCAGCGTTTATGGTTGCCCACATGTTCGTGTAAAAATCGTCAGGGTGACCATCACTCTTAAAAATATTGGGTGTTCGTCCGAGAAGTTCATCGCTGGAATATCCACTTTGGATCTCCTGCGCAGGGTTGACGTATTGAATTATCCCATCGGGATCAGTAATGATGACCGCCTCCGCAGCCTGCTCAATAGCGGTGGCCAACCGTCTTTGCGCTTCCTCCGCCTTTCGTTCGGCGGTGATGTCCACAAACATGGCCCGTGTTCCGACCACCTGTCCGGAGTAATCGGTTTCGGGCATAGTGTACAGGAGTGTTTGGATAAGTCTGCCGTCTCGCGTGACTAGTTGCCGTTCTCCCATGACGTATTCACCTGTAAGAGCCCGTGCGTAGCCACCACCATCAAGAAGTCGAGCCCGTGACTCAGGCGAATAAAACTCCGCCAGAGGTTTTCCAATTACATCCTGCCGGGTGAACCCCATGGCACGGAGGAACAGTTTGTTGCAGTCGCTGATGAAAGGGATACCCCGCTCATTCCGAGTGATCACATACATCAAGGGCGCATTCTGAAAGAGTTTTTGATACTTCTCCTCGCTTTGTCGCAACTGTTCCTCTGTTTTTTTGCGATCGGTGATGTCAGTGGCGACGCCAATGTTCAAGTAGCATTTCCCATTACCATTCAGAACAGGAAAGCCGCGATCTTCAATCCAGCGAATCGAATCGGTCGGGCCGAACTATTCGATAGATAGAATTCCATGCGGTCACTTGAGCCCTGGCCTTGTGCAGGGCATCCATTACCCGGTCCAGATCATCCAGGTGAATAGCGTCCACAAATGACCTTGGAGACTCATAAAGGCTTTCACAACTTCGACCCCAGATCGTTTCATAAGCCGGACTGACGTAGAGCATTTTGTCTATGTCTGGCGTGGCCATCCAAAAGCAGTCATGAATTGTTTCGGCGATGAGACGGTACCGTTTTACAGCTTCTGCTAGCGCCTCTTCTGATCGCTTTCGTTCAGTGATGTCTTCGTAGATCCCCAGCACACCAATGACTTGTCCCTGTCTGTCCCGGTACGGCACTTTTGTGGTATGCGCCCATCTAACTTGACCATCGAGTTGATAGGTTTCTTCAATGTCTGTAGTCACGCCAGTAGCCATGCAAGCCTGATCGTTGGCACGGTACGCTTCGGCCAGTTCCGGGGTATGGAACGAGAAATCATCCTTGCCTACGATCTGTTCCGGGGTGACACCCCGGTCTGATGCGTAATTTTCGTTGCATGACAGATAGACCAAATCGCTGTTTTTGATGAAAATGCGTTGCGGCAGATGTTCAATAAGACTGCGATGGCGCTCTTCAGTCTCACGCAGCGCCTCCTCAGCGGAAATACGTGATTCCTGGTCCAGAAAAAGGAGACAAATTAGCCATGTGGCCGCTGGAAAGATCAATAGGACCGGAACAGCCATGTGTTCGAGAGATTTGAGCATGGCCTCCTTAGGAAGCGCCAGCGTGAGTAAGAGCACCCCAACATGCACCAACAGACCAAACCCAAACAAGTAGAGGTTTCGGGTCAACCCTGGATAGAGGGGACGGAGATAATAGAAAGCCACTCCAAGCCCCGCTGATTCCACAATTGAACTGACCCCCATAATCACCCCAGGACCACCCAGCCAGAGCCGATATGCAACACTCATTATAGCGGCCATTCCCGCTATGACAGGACCGCCAAAAAACCCAGCGACACTGAGAACTATCGAACGCCCATCAAAGATGACCCCAGGCATGAGATGAACCGGTGTCATCATCCCTACCAGCGCAACGCAGCCAAAGAGAAAACCGGAGAAGACCTGAGACGTAAGCGTGCGCGCTTTCCAACGACGTAATATCTGGCCGTGAATTACGACAAGAGACACCAGGAGACCTACGTTTTGAATTAGCTCCAGGTAGAAAATTGCCATTCTCCTTGCGCAAAAATTCCTGACATGCCCTTAAACCCTTCTCGGTTTGTCAATCGGTGGTCCCAAGCAAACGTGCCAACTCGGCCCTGAGTGCGCCCAAACTGTAGGGTTTGTGCAAGACACCGTTAGGATGTCGGTCGGGAAAGCTCTGCATAACAGTATCTTCTGTGTAGCCACTGCAAATCATGACCTTGACATCAGGTTTGATCCGTATAAATTCCCCAAAGGCCTCAACACCGTTCATTCTGGGCATCTTGTAGTCAAGCATGACCAGGTCAATTTCATTCAGACGTTCCCGGAAAATACGGACTCCTTCCTCTCCATCCTCAGCGACGATGGTGTCATATCCCAGGACATTCAGACGTCCCACAGTAAGATCACGAACCAACGTCTCATCTTCAACCAGTAGAATAGTTCTTCGTCGGTCAGCGGCGTGGGGCGCCGCCAATCGAATATCCTCAGCTTCCAGGCCGGCAAAAGATGGCGCCTGAACCCTTTTCGACACAGGAAACAGAACCCGTATTGTAGTTCCCTTACCAAGCTGACTGACTGCAAACAGCGCTCCGCCATGACTCTTTACTATTCCCAGAGCCTCGGACATGCCAAGTCCACGTCCAGTAAACTTTGTTGTGAAGAAGGGGTCAAAAAGTCTGCGCAGTGTCTCAGGGGCCATGCCACAACCTGTGTCCGTAATCTCCAGAAAGACGAACCGACCTGGTTCAGGCTTTGTTTCAATGCGGCTATGGCTGAGATACATCTCATCGCAATCTACGACTCCTGTAGAAAGGTGAACGGCGCCCTGTTTATCCCCAATCGACTCTAAGGCGTTGACCAGAATGTTCATAACCAAACGCTGTATTTGAGTTGCGTCTCCCGTTATGGATGGGAGCTTGTCATAACAATCCAGGTTGAGATTGACATGTTCGGAGAACCCCAATTTCAGCAAGACACTGTTTTTGCGCAGCAATTCATTGAGATCCAGGTCCACAGGGGCCTTCAATGCGCTGCCCGTGTATATCTGCATCTGTCTCGAGAGTTCGGCCGAACGTTCAGCCGCCTGAATGGCGTTTTCGATACTGTGCCGTGCTGTGGAATCCAAAGGTAGATCATCAAGAGCAATGTCAAGGTTGCCCAAAATCACCATCAGCAGATTGTTGAAATCATGGGCTATGCCCTCGGCCATAACGCCGAGACTCTCGAGTTTCTGAGCATGCAGGACCTTACGTTCCGTTTCCAGCCGCTCCATTTCCAATCGCTTGCGCTCGGTGATGTCACGGGCAGTGGAAGATGCGCCGATAATTTGGCCCTGAGGGGTCTTGAGGGGGGAGATACTTAGAGAAACGTCTACGATCCGTCCGTCTTTCGTTCGACGCTTTGTTTCAAAATGTCGGATGACCTCTCCTCGACTAATTTTTGTCAGAATATCCGGAAGATCGTCGAGCGCTTCCGGTGGTAGCAAAGTGGAAATAGGTTGTCCTATAATCTCCTCCATCTTATAGCCATACAGCCTTTCTGCCCCTCCATTCCAGCTAGTGATATTTCCATCCAGGGTTTTGCTGATGATGGCGTCATCCGAGGACTCGACGATGGCGGCCAACCTCAACACGGCCTCTTCGGCCCGTTTATGCTCCGTAAAGTCATGATGGAGCCACAGGCGGCCATAGCGTTTACCATCAATAAATAATGGAACGAAATCCCTTAGGTAGGTTCGGCCTTCTCTTATGGCAATTTCTTCGCCCTTTACGGGGAGCCCTCTAGCGACGATTGTCCTTATACGATTGATGGACTCGTCCGGTTCGGCATAAACCTGATTTATTCTTTGAAGCATTACATTCCGTGATAGCCCTTGCAGCTTCGCTGGAGCGTCTTTAATATCGAATAAATCACAAAAAGCCTGGTTGGCAAAATCTGTCCGGCCCTCCTCAGTGACAACCAGCACTCCGGCGTACAGGCTTGAAAGAATTGTGTGGAACCGGTGGACGGTAATCTGTAATAATTCGTCAGCCCGCTTCTGCTCGGTCTCAAGTAGCCGATTTTCCGTCTCTTGCCGGTCAGTAATATCATCTACTATTGAAAAGAGACAATTGGCCGCATTCTGTTCAATAGGAGAAGAGTGAACTTCCACTGTTCGGATTTCTCCATTGGCAAGTCGCTGCTGAACAATGAAGGAGTTACTTTGCGTCGCTAGAGCGAAATGGCGGTGCGCTTCGACTTCGTCAACAGGCAAGGCGTTGATATCCTGGATACACATCGACAGTAACTGAGACGCCGAATAACCGTAGAATCGCTCTGCAGCCCTGTTCGCATCAATGATCCTGCCCGTTTCCGGGTCGGTCAGTAACATGACAGAGCTGTGATTCCTGAACATCCTGCGAAACCGCTCTTCACTTTCACGCAATCGCCTTTCCGCATACTTGAGCCTCAGAATGGCCTCGACTCGAGCCAGAAATTCGCGATTCGGTATTGGTCTCGCGATGTAACCATCAGCCCCATGCTCCAGACCCTCGGATTGAAAGTCTGATTCGGTATAAACACTGGACACAATAACCACATAAATATCTGTGGTGTCTGGATCAGACTTGATGCGCCTGCAAACTTCCCGACCATTAATGTCCGGCAAACCCAAATCCAGAAGAATTAAGTCAGGTTTGTGTTCCGTAGCTAGCTTCAGGCAATCTGTTCCGTTACTCGCCTCTATCGGCTCGTGTCCAGCGTCCCTGATGATTTTTGACATACCGTGAAGCGCATGGATTTGGTCATCTACAATCAAGACTCTAGCGGTATCCATATTTTTCACCCGGGGGTAACCTCATTAATACGCTTGTTTTGCAAAGCCTAAAGTATCTTAAAGTGGCTCAGTCATAAAGTATTTTTCGATTATCTGATAAATTCTCAACCTATCACCCAGAGCGTCTTTTTGTAATTTCGCTCTCAATTATCCGTGGATTCTTACCAGTTGCTTCCTCTTCGCTATAACCTGAAATGCGCTCAAAAGCACGGTTAACATATATATGGCCCCATCTGGGGCAGTCATAACGATGCTATTATTGCCTTAAATTTTGTGATCCAGCGCTTTCCGGATCGCTTGCGCTATTTCCTGCCGCCTGATGGGTTTGTAGATAACCGTTTGAATGCCGGCCTGTTTCGCCTCCACATCTGAAATAACCTGAATCACGCCGGAACAAAGTATTATGGGAAGCCCTGGACTTATTGAACTAAGTTCCTTAGCCAGTTCAATGCCGGTCATCCTGGGCATCGTGAAATCGGTGATAACCAGGTCGAATTTTCCAGGGTCATTTCGAAATAGTTCCAGCGCCTTCTCTGGATTGCCTGAACAAGTGACTTCATAACCGAGTCGGTTCAATTGTCTCTTATACATTTCCAGGAGGTGTTTCTCATCATCCACAACGAGGATACGCTCGTTGCCCGTTGGGGTAACATTGACTCGGAGCTGGCCGCAGACTGAGGTCCCTCTTTCTCAACGACAGGAAAAAACACGCTGAATGTGGATCCTTTGCCCAGTTCACTGGTTATGGTTATGGCTCCCTTATGTTTTGTCACTATTCCGTGAACCACTGACAGGCCTAAACCTGTTCCCTTTCCAGCCTCCTTGGTGGTGAAATAGGGATCAAATATCTTCTTCAGGATTTCTGGCGGAATGCCAGCTACCAGTGTCGCTATCTTCAACCTTAGATGCTTCCCAGGGACAAGAGGAGGGTTCTCTCTTGTGAAATCAGCGTCAAGCTCCACTTCGGACAAATCAACGGATATGGTCCCCTTATTATCTTTTATGGCATGGGAAGCGTTTACGCACAAATTCATCAAGACTTGGTGGATTTGCGTGGGATCGCCTACAATTTTCCCGAGATCCGGTTCTACGCTCTGACGAATTTCTATTGTTGATGGTATCGCCGCACGCAGGAACTTCAATCCCTCTTTTACCAGTGGCCTCAAATCAATCAATTTTGTTTCGGCCTCTCCCTGGCGGCTAAATGCGAGGATTTGCTTAACCATGTCTCCAGAACGTCGCGCCGCCTCCATAACTCTTTCCAGATTGGCATGAGCCGTACTCTCCGGGGGCATGTCCAGCATAGCCAGTTCCGTGAATCCAGTTATAGCGAAAACAATATTGTTGAAATCATGAGCGATGCCTCCGGCCAGGGTCCCGATGGCTTCGAGCTTTTGAGCCTGAACGAGCTGATTTTGGAGTTCTACTTCCTTTGTCACATCCTGGGTCACTTGCACGTAATTGACTATGTTTCCACTTGAATCCTTGACCGGTGATATAGCGCCTTCTTCATATACTATGACGCCGTCTTTTCTCCTGTTGATAATGCGCCCGGTCCAGACGTTTCCCTCTGAGATCGTTTTCCACAAATCTTCATAAAACGCTTTGTCATGTTTTCCACTCTGAAGCAATTTCGGGTTCTTCCCAAAGACCTCGTCAATAGCGTACCCGGTAATCGTTTCAAACGCCGGATTCACATATTCGATTGTTCCATCAGGGCTGGTTATAAGCACACTTGCGGCGGCCTGTTCAATAGCGGTGAAAAGGCGTAATCGTTCCTGCTCGGCCAGTAAGCGCAAAGTGATGTCTTTATCAATTCCACGATAACCCGTCATTTCTCCGTTCTGGTTAATGATTGCGACACCGCTGCTTTCTACTATCGCTACTGCGCCATCCTTGCGAAGATTGCGACTCACAAATCCGGAGAAGGATTTCTTTTCGCCAAATTCGGAAAATGACAACGCCTTAAGTTTCTCTCGCTCTTCAGGAGGGAAGAAATCGTAAAAGTATTTTTTTCCAACAACTTCGTCTGTTGAATATCCGAGAATTTTTTGAATAGCGGCGCTACAATATGTATACATACCATTCTCGTCCACTTCCCATATCCATTCTTCCGCGTTGTCCGAGACCTGTCTAAACCGTTCCTCAGATTGCCGAAGCGCTTCATTCATCCTCTGACGCTCCGTGAGATCGCGGGCGAATACCAGGGCTCCGTCTTCATTTTGATACCGGACGGGAATTGCCGAAATCTCAACTGAACACTATGGATCCATCTTGCCGTATAAATTTCTGTTCTCGAGGCGGCTGACCGGCTTCTTTTCAACATTCAATTGGCGGATTCGCTCTTAGGACAATCTTCGCTGATCGGAAGGGTGAAGACGTTCAATAACCGAGGCCCTAGAAGTCGATCCGGCGAATCAACTCCGAATAGCTCCTGGGTGGCCTTGTTGACATACGCGAAAGCAACCTCTTTGTTTGAACAAAGATTGCGTCGGGCGCCGATTCTATGAATGACCGGAACCTGTTCTCGCTCTGTTTTAACTCTTCTTCAGACGCCTTGCGCTCGGTTATGTCGGTTATGGCCCCGATCCACCTGTGTGGGGCGCCATGCTCATCCCGTAACAGAAACGCCCGATCAATAAAGTGACTAAAATCTCCATCTTTCCTTCGAATACGGTACTCTTCCTCGAAACACTCCCCCTCATCCTTCAGGCAGCTCACGTACGAATCCATGACCCGCTCTCGATCATCGGGATGAATTAGTTTCGACCATCCCTTAGCCTGAAGTTGGAATTTCATCCCCGGAGTAGCCAAGCGCTTGAAAAATATTGCCGAAATGGTCCACTCTATTCGTAGATATGTCTAATTCGTAGATGTCGTCACTTGCGCAGTGAGCGCCTATTCTAAAACGCTGTTCACTCGCCTCTAGCATCGCCTGGGTTTGTTGTTGATCCGTAATGTCCTGGAATGAGGCCATCAGGCAAACTACTTTTCCAGAATCATCGAGGACTGAATTGATTGACACCTGGGTTTCAAAAGTGGAGCCATCGCTTCGTCGAGCTGTTCGCTCGCCAATAAAATGACCTTTCTTCCGAACTTCAAGTTGTCCTTCTTTAACAGAATTTGGATTATCCCAGAACTCTGATATATGCTTTCCAATAATTTCGTCCTGTGACTTAAAGCGCCACATGCGAAGCAAAGACTCATTTACGCCGAAAATCGTCCCGTCGGGATAGGCAAATCCCATACCATTAATTGATGTTTTGATAGCCCTGTCCATGATTCTCAGCTTTTCGTTTGAACGACGGCTTGAAATCATTTCCCCCATTTGCTCGGCTATGGCTTTAATCAGAGACCTTTCTTCCATGAGGAACGGCCCCTCATCACTTTCTGGTCTTTCTTCCAGACAATTTACCTCAACGAAGCCAACGGAAGCCCCATCAACCATGATCTCTTCCATTTGACTGGAAACACCCGGAATATAGTTGTTTGTCCTATACACGTCCCCGGACACGATGATTTTGGCGCATGTAATTTCAGGGTACTGCCAGGCTGGTGGAATAAGATCCACAACGTCTTGAAAGATCTGCGGCAGTGATAAACCAGGGTTACGAACAAGTTTGGAAATTTGATAGAGACAACGAAGTTCCTTAACCCTTTCGCCGAGACCGTGCGTCTTCTCCTCCAAGGACTTTTGGAGCTCAATGTATTGAGTGATGTCGGCAGCTACAGCAAGAAAGGCGGGTTCCTGTTTCCACATTATGCTAGATGATTGAATATCTAGCCATTTCAATGACCCGTCCTTACAGAGTATCCTGCAAACATATCGATGGTGGGATGTGTCCGGCCCGGTACGGTTTTCGTAATATTTACGGACCATCTCTTGATCATCCGGGTGAATCACTTTTTCAATCATAGATGGTAATGACGACCATTCTACGTGAGAATAACCAAACATTTCCACGCACGCTCGATTAAGGAACTCAACCCTGCCGGCTCGAAGTAAGAAATAAGCCTGGTTACTTTTGTCAAGCATTTCCAGGAGTTTTAGCGACGAGTTTTTTATTGATCGATAGGCTTCAGGTCCGATCGTTTCTTCTAATTCCGTCACTCTGCGCCGCATCTCATTAAGTTCTACGACAAGTTGATCTTTTGTCTTATCCTGGTCTAACATGGAAAAGTTCCTTGTATGGGAAAATGGACATCATTTGCGCTTCGCAGATAGGGACAATTTCGGCGCCATCATCAAACAACCAATCCCTGGGCTAAATTTAATTAGTGATAATAATCTGTTATGTGGCCTCAAGGTTTAGGTTACCTGACTGCGCCAAGCATCCAGGAACAGATCGTGTCCCGAAATTAAGACAGACTTTCATATAAAAGAGATATTATCCGCAACAATAGACACTGAAGTTGTCGTCACAAAAACAAGACAGTTTGCAAATGTCGCTATTTTGCCTAAGCACCGGGAACGGAACCGGCCAATGGCCGGAGATACATTTTTTTTGTGACCAGGCGATCAAGTCTGTTAATGAGTTGAGCTGTAATACATACCTCATAACAGTTTTAATCCGGGTTAAATCTACTCCGGATATTTTCAATCTCGCCAAAATTATTCAGAAAGAGGTCCAATATAGTGGGGTCGAAGTGTGTTCCTCTGCCTTCTTTCATGATTTCAAGCGCCTTATCACTTGAAAACGGTCCCTCATAAGGACGTCTACTAGTCAATGCGTCGAATACGTCAGCGATAGCCACTATGCGGCCGAGAAGCGGTATGCTGTCTCCAGTAAGACCGTTAGGATATCCACCGCCGGCCCATCTTTCGTGGTGTGAAATCGCTATGACTGCCCCGGCCTGTAGGAGTTCTGATCCCGAACCGCCTAGTATCTTGGCCCCAATAACGGTATGTCGCTTCATGATTTCCCATTCGTCAGGCTCAAGTTTGCCGGCTTTAGCAATATAGCGTCAGGCATTCCGATCTTTCCTACATCATGCATCGGGCTTGCGTTAAGTATTGTTTCGCATTCCTGGGGACGTAGATGTAGCTTGGTCGCCAATAGATGACTGTAGTGGCTCATTCTTTTAATATGTAGAGCCGTGTCCTGGTCTTTATACTCAGCGGCCAGAACCAGCCGTTCAATCGTTTCGAGTTGCGCATGGTAGGCCTTACGTTCAGCGTTGGCCGTCTTTTTCAGCGCATT
>CAWJXP010000008.1:0-22153 GCA_963846725.1 uncultured delta proteobacterium
GGCGCAGCTAATGATGGATCAAGGAAAACTCCAGGAGGAGATTGTGGAAGAGAATATTCGGGAGAGAGAACAGAGATTCACGGCTATCACTGATTCTGTCCTTGATGCGATCATCCTGATTAATGACAGGGGAGAGATATCATTTTGGAACCCCGCCTCCGAGCGAATCTTCGGTTACAACTCTTCGGAGGCAATTGGGAAAAACGTCCACGAGTTATTGGCTCCTCCAGAATATCACGCCGCTTACCGATCTGGTTTCAAAGAATTCGCCGTATCCGGCCGAGGAAACGCCGTGGGGCGGATTACACAGCTTGTCGCTCGTAGAAAAAATGGAGAGGAGTTCCCGATAGAACTTTCCCTTTCCGGCTTCAATATGGATGGTCGCTGGCACGCAGCAGGTATCGTCCGTGACACCACTGATCGCAAGCGGGCGGAGTTGGCTTTAAAAGAGAGCGAGGAGCGATTTGGGAATTTCCTGAACACCAGCAAAGATTTAGTGTTTATAAAGGATCAACATTACCGCTATCTGTTTGTGAATAAAGCAAATCAGGACTTTTTCGGGCTTTCTGAGCAGGAGATTATTGGAAAGACTGATTTCGAATTGATGCCGGAGGAACTTGCGGAAGAATGTTTAAAGTCAGACCAACGTGCAATTGCCGAAAACGATATAGTAACCGTAGAAGAGAGATCCGCTGACAGGATCTTCGAGATTCGCAAATTTCCAGTAAAACTTGCGTGTCAAGAGGTCGGCGTTGGGGCATTTATAAGGGATATCACCGCCCGCAAGCGAGCAGAGGAGGCGCTGGGGGACAGTGAGGAGAAATATCGAAATCTGGTTGAAAGCATTAGCGATGTTATCTTTGAGATCGACAGACAGGGAACGCTAACCTATATCAGTCCAGTTGTTCGGAATATGGCTGGATACGAGGCGGAAGACCTCATTGGGAAGGCGTTCCTGGAATTTGTTCACCCGGAAGACAGAGATATCTTGATGAAAAGATTTTCTGAACTCACTGAGGGGGTTGAGTATCCATGGGAATACCGCCTTGTGGGGAAATCGGGCGAGGTCCGATATGTCCGGACATACACTAGACCTATTATGAAGAAGAATATCTTCGAGGGAGCGCGCGGGACACTCATAGACATCACCGACCGCAAGAAGCTGGAAGAACAGCGCCTGGAGATGGAACGCAAGCTACTCCATGCTCAAAAACTCGAAAGTCTCGGTGTAATGGCCGGTGGTATAGCGCATGATTTCAACAATCAGTTAGCGGTAGTTTTGGGTAACCTTGAGCTGGCTCTCACAGATCAGACTCTTGATCCAGAGACCCGACTCAGCATGGAGAACGCCGTCAAGGCGTCTGAAAGATCAGCGGAACTCTCTCGCCAGATGCTGATCTACTCGGGAAGCGCTTTCTATCTCCCCAATGATATTCGATCTCGACGAGTTGTTGAACAAAAACTTTGGCCTCATGAAATTGGGTGTATCCCAACATGTCTCTCTCAGTCTGGATAGCAGCGACACGCTCCCACTCATTAACGGAGATCCAGAACAAATACAGCGGTTAATCATGAATCTGCTCACGAACGCCTCTGAAGCTATTGGTGATACTAAGGGCGACGTGACCATCAGAACCGGAGTCATGGATTGCGACCCGGCGTATCTGAGCCATAGCCGCCTCCAGGAGAAGCCCGAGCCCGGTCGGTTCGTCTTTCTGGAGGTTGTGGATAATGGTTGCGGTATGAACGACGAGACTCTGCAGAGGATATTTGATCCGTTCTTCACGACCAAGTTCTGGGGTCGAGGGTTGGGCATGCCCGAAGTAATGGGAATAGTAAAGGGTCATCACGGCGCCATAATGGTAGATAGCCAGGTTGGAAAAGGAACCATAATCCGTGTTCTGTTGCCGGCGGTGGTTTTGGATCAATCGTCGTTTAAAACCAGGGAAGAAGTAGCGGTAATAGATTCCAAGTCTGGTTCAGCCGCTGGACGAAAGACTATTCTGGTAGTCGATGATGAGGAATTGGTCCGTGGTATGGTCCTAAGGCGTCTGGGGGTTCTTGGATACGACACGATTCAAGCCTCGGATGGGGAGGAAGGCGCCCGGATTTTCCAAGCTCGATCAAATGAAATAGATCTGGTGATACTCGACTTCGCAATGCCAAAAATGAATGGGGTTGAAGCTTTTGGGGAAATCATAAGAATAAAACCGGATGTCAAGGTAATCCTATGCAGCGGTTACACTGAGGACGCTGTATTGCAGAGCTTTCCGGGGCAACGTCCTGCCGGTGTTTTGCATAAGCCCTACAATATGGAAGATCTGAAACGAGAACTTGAGAGATTGCTGG
This sequence comes from uncultured delta proteobacterium, assembly GCA_963846725.1. Lineage (GTDB taxonomy): Bacteria > Desulfobacterota > Desulfomonilia > Desulfomonilales > Desulfomonilaceae > CAJBEZ01. Next base: position 2,350 of record CAWJXP010000008.1, read on the forward strand.
GGCCCACTGATTGATTGGCTCAGAAAGGTTTCGGAGCATGTCAGGAATATGTGCCCAAGGAGAATGACAATGTTCTATCTGGAGCTGGTTCAAAACGTAGGTCTCCTGGTGTCCCTTGTCGTAATTCACGGCCAGATAATACGTCGTTGGAATAAGTACACCCTGACGTCTCAGGTCTTCTCCGGTTTTCTCTTTGGTTGTGTTGCGCTCATGGGAATGATGACGCCAGTTAATCTTATGCCCGGGCTCATATTTGATGGGCGGTCTATAGTTCTCAGTGTCGCTGGGTTGTTTGGAGGTCCTGTAACAGCGGGAATGGCCGCAATGATGAGCGCTGCGTATCGGCTCTGGCTGGGTGGTCCTGGGGTGATTATGGGCGTAAGTGTAATTTTGGAATCCGCCGGGCTTGGAGTGGCTTTCTATTATCTCCGTCCCCTCTATCCAGGGTTGACTCGAAACCTATCCCTGTTTGCATTCGGTCTGTCGGTCCATGTGGGGATGCTCTTGCTCACTCTGGCGCTTCCTAAGGAGGCCATGCTCAAAACCCTGGAAAATATGGCTATACCGGTCCTGTTGATCTTTCCAGCGGCCACATGGCTAATTTGCCTACTTTTTCTCGACCAGGAATCACGTATTTCCGCTGAGGAGAATGTTCATCGAAACGAGACGTTTCTTCAGCAGATCGTGGAAAACATACCGGACATGATCTTTGTCAAGGAAGCTGAGAATCTTAAATTTGTGCGATTCAACAAAGCTGGGGAAGATCTTCTGGGATATTCTCGAGAAGATTTACTTGGCAAGAACGACTACGACTTTTTCTCTCCGTCTCAAGCAGAGTTCTTTATTGCAAAAGATAGGGAAGTTTTGAGAAACGGAAAGCTTGTTGAAATTCCTGAAGAAGAAATAGACACGAGATCAAAGGGCAAGCGGATATTGCACACAAAAAAGATACCAATCCTGAACTCGGAGGGGAAGGTTCAATTTCTATTGGGAATTTCAGAGGATATCACCGAGCGCAAGAAAACAGAGGAGCAGTTGCAGCGAAGTGAAGAGAAATATCAAAAACTGTTTCAGGATGCGCCCTTGATGTATGTGATCACTCAGAATGAACAGGGTGTTCCATTCATCACCGACTGCAACAACTTGTTTCTCAGTTCCGTGGGTTTCGCGCGGGAGGAGGTAATTGGAAAGCCTCTGGCAGATTTTTATTTGCCTGAGTCACGGGCTCGACTGCTTGAGGGTGGCGACTATGCAAGGGCTCTTGCAGGAGAATACGTCATGGGGGAACGACAACTGGTGACGCGAAACGGCAGAATCATCCAAACATTCTTGTACACTATGCCTGAAACCAATTTTTCCGGCCATGTGACCGGAACGTGGGCCATGTTTGTGGACATCAGCGCCGAACGAAAGGCGGAGGAAGCCCAAAGCCGTTTGGCCACCGCTGTTGAGCAGGCTGCGGATGCTATCATCATTACTGACTCCGCGGGAACAATCCAATACGTCAACCGGGCACAGGAGATCTTCAGTGGATATAGTATTGATGAACTTGTCGGACAGACGCCCAATGTTCTCAAAATTGATTTTCACGATGGGGATTTTTATAAACAACTTTGGGACACCATTGGAGTTGGAAAAGTATGGTCTGGGAGGTTCGTCAACAAGAAGAAAGACGGGACTGAATACCATGAAGACGCTACTATCTCCCCGATTTACGATAAGTCTGGGAACCTGACGAACTTTGTAGTGGTAGAACATGATGTAACCGAACAGCTTGCTCTTCAAGAACAACTGTTCCAGGCCCAGAAGATGGAAGCGATAGGAACGCTCGCCAGCGGATTTGCGCATGACTTCAACAACAAGCTCCAGGTTATAGCTGGTTATGTGGAATTGATTCTTTTCAACAAAGACATTCCGGAGTCCGCAAGATCGGAAATGGAAGTAATACAGCAAACCGTTGAGAGTAGCGCTGAGCTAATTAAAGGGATGATGGTTTTCAGCAGGAAAACGCCCGTAGAACTTCAACCGATTGAACTCAACAAGCTTGTTGCGCAGACCGGGTCCATGCTGATCCGATCCATGCCCAAAATGATAGAAATCGATCTTTTATTGGCTGATGATCTTTGGGCGATAAATGCCGTCGCGAATCAAATTGACCAGATATTGATGAACCTTGCAATAAACGCAAGGGACGCTATGCCGTATGGTGGAAAGTTAACCATAAAAACAAATAACATCGTATTGGATGAAGAATACTGCCGCTTCGACCCTAACACAAAACCTGGAAGATACGTTCTGATTACGGTATCAGATACAGGCTCCGGAATGAATAAGGAGACGGCAAGTCGTATTTTTGAACCATTCTTCACCACCAAGGAAGCGGGAAAAGGAACAGGACTTGGACTCTCAGTAGTATACGGAATAGTCCAACAACATGGAGGAAAAATTATTTGTCATAGCGAACCATCCGTAGGCACGACATTCAGAATCTACTTTCCAGCCATTGAGGAAGGCCCTCAAGAACAATATTCTGAGAAAAAAGAGGCGCCGCGGGGACGAGGTGAAACTATACTCGTGGTTGACGATGAGCCACAATTCATCAAATTCGCTTCCATAGTGTTGACAAACGCCAACTACAGAGTCATCACCGCTTCAAACGGAAAGGACGCTCTAGAGCTTTATGAAAAACATCGTGAAGAAATCAGACTGGTCATTCTGGATCTTATAATGCCGGGCATGGATGGAAAACGATGTCTTGAAGCTTTACGGAACATTGACCCGAAAATTAGAGCGCTTGTGGCAAGTGGGGCTCTGAATCCGGGAGTGGAGGAGGATTTGAAGAGGACAGGAGCGAAAGGGCTTATTAAGAAACCATTCAACATGGAGCGACTGCTTGAGAAGATCCGGGTGATCATTGATGAGGTCCCTTCGAATCGCCGTTTGCTACAACCAGACTTCTAAATAAAGATCATTGTGTTGTGTACGCTGATCAGGACGCCAAGATTAGTTGAGGCCCCAAAATATGAACTGATTGCCGTATGGGAGACAGGCCATGCAAGACAAAAATGATACCAGGCAACATCTTTTCGAAGAATTGAGTGAGATACGTTCCAGAATGGCTCGAATTGCAATCTCCCACCGCAAAAAGACAAATCCCAAAACCGGGAGTGCCTGATCAAGATACTGGCGTCAATGGCAGGGAATCGTGGATCTGATGGCAACCATCTGTCGTGTTCCCGCAGGCCTTATTATGAAGGCCCACCCCTCAGAGATAGAGGTTTCAGTATCCGCCCAAGTACAAAGACAATCCCTATAAACCTGGAAGAGAGCATCGTTAAATACAGGACTCTATTGTGAAACGGTTATGTCCAGCAAGGAGAGTCTCCTTGTTCCAAATTCCCTTAAGGACTCCAACTGGGACCACAATCCGGATATTCCTTTGGGAATGATATGTTATATGGGATACCCACTACTATGGCCGAGACGACGACATTTTTGGAACGATATGTATTCTCGACAACAAGGAAAACTATTTTTCGACTCAAATAGACAATTACGTTAAGTTGTTCAAAGCGAATATCGAGAATTATTTGGCTTTAATGTTCGACGCTAACGAGCGCAAGCGCACAGAAGAAGCGTTGCGGGAGAGTGAGGAGAAATTTCGCCTGATATTCGAGAGATCTCCATTAGGCATTATTCACTTTGACTCCAATGGCGTGGTAACAAATTGCAATCAAGTTTTCCTGGAAATTACCGGTTCTTCTATGGAGCAGACAATTGGGTTCAATTTGCAGACTTCTCTAACGAATCCAGGCGTCAGAAAGGCGGTTGAAACGGCGTTGTCGGGAAAAGTGGGGGAGTTCGAGGGCGAGTATACATCTGTCACCGGCGGGAAATGCGCTTGGCTGAAACTCGTCTACGCTCCGATTCCGGATTTAGAGGGCTCAGTTACCGGTGGACTAGGGATCGTCGAAGACATCACCAAGCGAAAACGCTTAAGAAGAAGAAAAGCAGAAAGTTGTCGTTGATCTCCAGAAAGCTCTTTCCGAAGTCAAGAAACTGAGTGGATTTTTACCCATTTGCGCTTCTTGCAAGAAAATACGAGATGACAAGGGTTATTGGCAGCAAGTTGAAGAATATATAAGGGATCGCTCGGAGGCGCAATTCAGCCACGGCATTTGTCCAGACTGCATGAGAAGCCTTGTACCCGAAATTGCTGATGAAGTTCTGGCAGTTTGGAAACGGATCAAGAGAAATAGAAAAGATTGTTGCATACTGTTTGCGAAATACAGATTTAAGGTGTTATCCTCATTGATCTCACGTGTTGTGACGGCATTCATATTGGAGAAACGCCAGGGAGGCAAAAATGACGCAACGTTACACGATCCAGGCGGTCATTTATCCGGGGGATAATTCAGGCTACGTGGCCGAGTGTCTCAACCTGGGTGTGATCACCCAGGGGCAGACGCTGGATGAAACGGTGCAGAATCTTCGAGAAGCGATTCAGCTTCATTTGGAGGGAGAGGACCTGGCAGAAATGGGGCTGGTTTCTCACCCGCCTGTATTAGTCACGATGGAAATGGAGCCGGTACATGCCTAAACTGCGCCGTCTCTCAGGACCCGAGGTCATTCATATACTGGAAGGCTTTGGTTTCAGCGTACACGCTCAGGAGGCAGTCACGTCAAGTTGAGACGCTCGGAATTTACTTTAGAAACATGCTTCCGGAGATAAAGAGGCGCCATCCGATGGATTGACGATCTGGAGATCGGAGAATCATAACGTGGAAAAAGAACATCACGATAGGCCGAGACGGAGGGGTTGGGTGGCCCTCTTCGTTGTAACTACCCTGGTCATCCTCGCTAGTGGTTACGCTTACTACACTCATGAAATAGAGCGAGTCCGGCAAGAAAAGTATGCTGACATTGCAGCCATCGCCAAGCTGAAGGTCGATCTATCCAACAGTGGCGAAAAGGGCTGCTAACGGATGTTGGGGCCTTATCAACCGGGCCTTTGTGGAAGAGGGTAGTAAACGATTGGTTTCGGGAGCCAACCAATGAAGCGCTCCTAAAAGATTTAAGGGATCGTTTAGTAGTTGGCAAGCGACAGGGGGGGTATGCCGACGCCCTTCTCCTGGATCTCGGACGGAAATGTAATTGTGTCCGCCAGTGGCCACCCTGAGTCCGTAAACGCCATCGAAAAGAAGGCTATTGGAGAGTCAATCGCATCTGGTTCTCCCGTGTTGAGTGACATGTACCGCACTCCTGACGGCGCCATATTAATCGACGCGGTTTCTCCAATTCTGGACCCTCAAGGACGAGCAATAGCCGTAGGACTTTACAGGACCGATCCGAAATCTGTCCTGTTTCCCCTGATCCAAACCTGGCCAACTCCCAGCCAGACCGCAGAAACGCTTCTGGTCCAGAGGGATGGGGACGATGTTCTGTTTCTCAACAACCTTCGTCACCGGGCAAACACGGCTCTTTCCCTCCGTGAACCTCTTAAGCGCCATGACCTTCCAGCCGGCCAGGCCGTATCCGGAAAGAAGGGGCTATTCCAGGGGAAAGACTACCGTGGGGTGGAAGTCCTGGCGGACCTGCGCCCAATTCCGGATTCGCCCTGGTTCATGGTGGCCAAGGTAGATACCAGTGAAATCCTGGCTGAAGCTCGTTACAGAGGGGCCGTAGTCATAATCTTTTCTCGGGACTCTTCATCCTTCTCACCGCCGGTTTAACCGCCTATGGCTACAGACATCGCCAGGCCAGTCTATATCAAGACCTTTACAAGTCGGAACGAGAGCAACGGGAGGCTGAGGAGCTGTTTCGGACTACTCTATACAGTATTGGGGACGCAGTGATAACCACGGACACCAGAGGTCTTGGCGCAACAGATGAATCCAGTGGCTGAACAGCTCACGGGATGGCAGGAGGCTGAAGCCGCAGGAAAATCGCTGGATGAGGTGTTTCACATCGTAGAAGAGAAGTCTCGTGCGCCTGTACAGAACCCTGTAAATCGAGTTCTCACCGAGGGAGTGGTGGTCGGACTGGCGAACCATACCGTGCTCATATCTCGCGACGGCTCAGAACGGCCCATAGCTGACAGCGGGGCTCCAATCCGCAGCGAGGACGGCTCTATTTTGGGTGTAGTGCTTGTTTTCCGGGACCAGACCGAGGAGAAAGCGGCGGCGGAGCTTCTCAAGCAGAGTGAAGCCAGGTACAGGAGTTTGTTCGAGAATATGGGCAGCGCCGTGGCCGTGTACAAAGCCGAGCAAGACGGTGAGGATTTCATCCTTGTGGATTTCAATGCGGCTGGAGAAAAGATCGACAAGATAAACAGGGGAGAAGTCATTGGTCATAGCGTCCTCAAAGTGTTTCCAGGAATCAAAGAGTTCGGCTTGTTCGAGGTATTGCAAAGAGTTTGGCGCACAGGGGAGCCCGAGCGTCATCCTGTCGCCTTGTACAAAGATGACAGGACTCGAGGGTTGGAGAGACAATCACGTTTATAAACTGCCTTCTGGAGAAATCGTGGTGGTTTACAGCGATGAAACCAGACGAATTAGAGCTGAGGAGACAGCAAGAATCACTGGGGAAAGACTGGAACTTGTGTTGAAGGGAGCGAACCTGGGCTTCTGGGACATGGATATGTCCAAGGGGCAGGCGGTTGTAAACGAAAGGGCGGCAAACATCGCCGGCTACCAATTGGATGAGATCACGCCCACACTTGACTTTTGGCAAAGTATACTCCACCCGGACGATGTATCTGTCGCCGTAAGACCCTTTCAGGATCACCTGGCCGGTCATACGGATTCTTACGAGGCGGAGTACCGGGTTAAGACCAAATCGGGAGAATACAGATGGGTTTCAGCTCTGGGAAAGGTTATGGAAAGGGGCGCAGATGGAAGAGCGTTAAGGGTCACCGGCACCTTCCAGGATATAACGGACCGCAAGAAGATAGAGGAAGCCTTACGTGAAAGCGAGGAGCGGTATAGGATTGTGGCGCAGTTCACGTATGACTGGGAGTATTGGGTGGATAGCCGAAGGAAATTTCCTGTACGTCTCGCCTTCTTGCGAACGCATAACGGGTTATTCGGCGGAAGAGTTTATTGCCGACCCGGATTTGATGAATCGAATTATCCATCCGGATGATCGCGCTGAAATGTTGGACCATTACCATAACGTCAGGAAACGTAATCCCTGACATACAGTGGATGCGAAGGATTTTCGCATTGTCCGTCGAGATGGCGAAACACGGTGGATTGGTCATGTTTGCCAGCCGGTTTATGATCAAGAAGGACAACCATTAGGCAGAAGGGGCGGTAATAGGGACATCACGAACCGGAAGCGATCATGAACTAGCCCAAAAACGTCTTTTCACAGCCATTGAACAGGCTTCCGACGCAATCTTCATAACAGACGCTCAGGGAAACATCGAATATGTCAACCCTGCTTTCGAGCGAATCACAGGATATGCTAAGGAGGAGGTTCGAGGGGAGAAGCCGAGCCTGTTTAGGAATGAAGAATACGACTCATCCACTATCCAGAGCATTCAGGAGACGTTAGTTAGAGGAGAAAGCTGGGGAGGTCGTTTGGTCAAGCGACGAAAGGACGGCGCTCCGTACGAAGAGGACGTCACAATAACCCCAGTTCGGGACGCTTTGGGGAACATTATCAATTTTGTTGGAGTAAAAAGGGATGTGTCAAGGGAAGTCCAATTGCAGAGGCAACTTCTTCAAGCCCAGAAGATGGAGGCAATAGGAAATCTAGCAGGAGGTATAGCCCACGATTTTAATAACCTGCTTCAAGCGGTAATGGGATATTCGGAGCTTCTTCTGCGGAGGAAGAAACAGGGAGACCCTGAACTTGATGATCTCCAAAGGATATATGACTCGGGCAAGCGTGGCGCAGATCTCGTCAAGAGCCTTCTGATGTTTAGCAGAAAGGTTCAGCCGGAGTTTCGTCCTGTTGATTTGAATCAATGAGATAGTTCAGGTGCAGAAACTCCTGTCTCACTCCATTCCCAAGACTATTAAGATTGATTTGCGTCTCAGCGGCGCTCTGGAAACTGTCCTGGCAGATCCGTCCCAGGTAGGGCAGGTCATTATGAACCTTGGGGTGAACTCCAGGGACGCAATGCCCGATGGGGGGACGTTAACCATTGAAACGGCCAACGTGGAGTTGGACAAGGATTACTGCGCTGTTCATCTCGAGGTAAAGCCCGGTCCCTACGCATTACTTACCGTGTCGGACTCCGGTCATGGAATGGACAAGCAAACACTGACCCACATCTTTGAGCCGTTCTTCACCACCAAGGAAGTCGGCAAAGGCACCGGCCTCGGGCTCGCCACGGTGTATGGTATCGTGAAGCAGCATGGCGGCCACATAACTTGTTATAGCGAGCCTGGTTTCGGGACCACATTCAAGATTTATTTTCCCGTCATCGAGAAAGAAAGACATCCAGAGACCCCAACAGACTGAGAAACCAATTCCAAGGGGGACCGAGACGATTCTTCTGGTAGATGATGAAGAATCTCTCAGGAAATTGGGCTCCAGGATTCTTAACGAATATGGCTATCATGTGATGACAGCCTCTAATGGAAAAGAGGCCCTGGAGCTATACCAACGAGAAGGCGCCAGTATATCATTGATCATTCTCGATCTCATCATGCCTGAGATGGATGGCAGGAAGTGCCTGGAAGAGATTCTCCGGATTAATCCAAAAGCCAAGGTTGTTATCGCCAGCGGTTATTCTGAGGCTGGACCGGCTATTGGAGCCACGCCGGCGGAGCAAAGGGATTCGTCCAGAAACCGTATAACATGAGACAATTCTTGACTACGATTCGCAGTGTACTCGACGAGGATCTTCCCGAGAATGATCATTCTTGAAATGGCGCAAGATTTGAAAATGGCGCTTATAATATAAATTGTGTATACTTTCCACACTGTGAGGTGGTCTTAATGCAAGACAAGGGAAAGACTAAGGAACAACTTATCAACGAATTGAACGAAATGCGCCGTGAATTTGCTGAAATGAAATCCGTGAGTGTAAATATTGCCGACCTTAAACGAACAGAAGAGGCGTTGAAGCAATCTGAGCGGATTTGTCGCGTGATTTTCGAAAAATCTCCTCTGGGCATGATGCGCTTTAATTCTGATGGGATTGTGACCGACTGTAATCAAGCCTTTTTGAGCGTTACCGGCGCCACAAGGGATCAGGTTATCGACTTCAATCTACTGGTTTCCCTGGAAAATGAGGAAGTCAAAAAAGCGGTCCAATCCGCCCTTTCGGGAAACATAGGAAAGTATACTGGTGAATATACGTCCGTAACAGGAGGTATAACCACATGGTTGGATATAATTTATATTCCTGTCACAAGCGAGGATGGCGTCGTTACTGAGGGGATCGCAATCGTGCAGGATATGACCGCCCGCAAGAAGACTGAGAAAGCTCTTTGGGAAAGCGAAGAGATGATGAACAGTATCCTGGCGGCCTCACCGATAGGAATAGGCTTCACAGCCTTCAACAGGACTATATTGTGGGCCAATCAGGCCTGGTTGAACCTTTTTGGTTTTGAGGACAAGAAACAGTTTTTGGGGCAAAGCACGCTAAACTTATACCCATCCGTAGAAGAATTTGAACGAGTAAAAGACGCTACATTCCCATTTGTGGAAAAAGGGATGGTAGGCGAAACGGATGTCAAAATGATACGAAGAAATGGGGAGATCTTTGACGCTCATATACGTTTAAGCCCTCTTGACCCCCTGGATCCCTCCAAGGGATTAATTTCAGCCATAGAAGATATTTCCGCACGAAAAAGAGCGGAGAAGGAAAAAGACGCTCTCCAGGCCCAGCTTGCGCAATCCCAGAAAATGGAAGCCATTGGCACACTTGTGGGGGGGTTGGCCCATGACTTCAACAACATGCTCCAGATCATACTTGGATACACCCAGTTGATCATGATGGAAAAGGACGAGTCTCACGACGATTACCCGGACCTTGAGTCAATAGTTAGAACAGTCAAGGATGGGGCCGAACTGGTTAACAAATTGCTCATGTTCGGTCGTGAAGCCCCGATTCGTCCGGTCCTTATCGACCTCAATCATCAAATCGAAGGTTTGATGATTTTAATGTCTCACACTGTTCCCAAGATGGTTGATATTCAATTCAACCTGACCGATGAGCCAACTACGATCCATGTGGACCCCACACAAATAGACCAGGTTGTCCTTAACCTTGCCCAAAACGCATCTGAGGCCATGCCGGATGGCGGACAGCTCACGATTCAAACAGGAAAAGAAGTCCTGGAAAATGAGTCTGTCAGGAACGCCCAGCGGATAAAAGCAGGAGCGTATGTGACGCTGTCCGTATCTGACACCGGCAGTGGAATGGACGCTGAAACTCTGTCCAGGATATTTGAACCATTCTTCTCAACAAAAGAAAAAAGCTCCACAAGAGGGTCGGGGCTGGGTCTCTCGGTTGTAAAGGGCATTGTCGAACAGCACGGCGGCCATATAACCTGTGAGAGTGAACCTGGTAAGGGGACCGAGATAAAATTATATTTCCCTGCTGTTGAAGCGCCTCGGAAGTCGGCGAAAAAGACCAGGCCGAAATCCAGGCCGGGCCAAAACGGGACTATACTGGTCGTTGATGATGAACTTTCAATCATCGATCAGGCACGTCGTTTTCTGTCAAATGCCGGATACAAGGTTATCACAGCGAAAGACGGTAAAGAGGCGCTCGATATATATCGAGACAGAAGAGAAGAGATATCACTGGTGATTTTGGACCTCTTAATGCCGGTGATGTCGGGTAACGATTGCCTGAAAGAGCTGACTAAAATCAACCCATCAGTCAAGGCGATGATTTCCAGCGGTTTTTCTCCCGATAGTTTTCTCGAGGAGGAGATAGGGCGTTTGGCTAAGGGTTTTGTCCATAAACCTTATGACGTAACCCGACTCCTTCTTGCCATAGAATGCGCTTTAAACGGCAATTAGCCATATTCTCCAGATAGGGATTTAATGAAAGTCCTGATAGCCGGCGGGTATTCTCAAACCGGCCTGGTCCATGAAGTTGTGGATCTGGGAGCCGGTGGATTCGTACAAAAGCCTTATGATAAGGGACTATTGTTACACGCTGTCCGAAAAGTTCTCGATGGTGATTGGCTCCAGGCTAAGGCGCAGCAGTCCAGCGTCCTTTGAGGTCAAATTTAACCGCTCAGATCACGTGGATATTTTCTCCTTCAATTCATTATTATTCCCAGTTCTTCCATCTCCTCGAGATGCAGATCAACCATCCGTTCTTCAAACAGGGGCAGAATGTCACGGGCGTATTTATGATGCCCGTAAATCGGAGCGGACTTGATTATGTCTGACCTTGACAGGCCTCTGTCAAGCATTGTCTTAATGAGTCGGCTCCGCCGGTCCATGACACCTTCATATTTGTCTATCCTCATACTTATGTCCTTAACTATAGGAAGACGGTGACCGGAGGCTATGATTCCGGGCTTGAGGTCCCGAACTTTTTGAATCGCCGATCTGAAATCCTTCAGGCTCGATTCCAGGTTCGCATACCACGGGCCAAAAGGCGTAAGATCAATGTCAAAGCTCAGCAGAATCCCACTGTTCAGTTCCAGGAAACAGAAATGATCCATGGTATGTCCGGGTGTATGAATGGCCTGAAGTTTGACATGGCCGAAATCAAAAACTTGACCGTCGTCAAAGTAATCCGTCGGCTCCCGGTCCTCAAAGCCCATGGTTTTTTTTATCCAGCGACGCCACCACTGGGCGTGCTCTTCGTTGGTGAAAAACCTTCTCGATAGAGGCTCTAGCCTGCCATGAGTTTCAGCCCCCATTCGAGGAGCATGGAGAGCCGCGTCCGGAAACAGGTAATTGCCCGCTGAGTGGTCCGGATGGCCATGGGAGTTGATTATGATGTCGATCTTATAGGCTTCTTTTATCTCCGCGAGGAGTTCAATACCGCAACCCGTGTCGATCAAGGCGGAAATCTCGTCCCGGACCAAAAAAGAGTGAGACATAGGGAATCGTCCCTTATGTTTTCCCACAATTACGAAAAGGTTATCAGTCAACCGGGCGGTTTCGAGCGCCATTCATTCTCTCCACAATATCGAGCGTGTCGCTAGAGTGTCTTTTTAGGGGTAACCACATATTGGATGAACTCACGGCAGTCTCCTATAAGGCGCTTTTGGCCAAAATCGCTATGTAACAGGAGACGCCATTGCCGCATAGACGCAGAATATCATTATTGACGCTAACATTACAACGAGCCCTGTTTCTCAAGGATTGTTTGTTTCACCCACGTCTATCCACTCGGCGAGCGCAGATGCGTAAGTTGGATCCAGATGCTGATTGGAATATAGAAATACTGTTCCGATGGATGTGGTTGTCTGTGCAATATCCTGATACTCTCCCTGCTTCCCCATTTCTTTTAGATATTCAACAATTTCTTCCTGGGTGAGGTCAAAAGGTGGCTCCCGGAAGATGCCAATGGGAATCGGCCGAGGATAGACTGCTGAATTTTCTCGAACTATTTCTGCTATCAGCGAATTTTCTTCTTTCCGTACCAGGATTCCAGCGTATGTTTCGCTCAAGCTAAGTGATGAATAATATTGAGGAATATTGATTTCTGCCGGAAACGCTCCTGATATCCTCATTTTCTGATAGCGCCTGCCTGAAGGCGTCTTCCAACTGAGCCCTTTGATGGGTGGTTTCTGAATTTGACGAGACCTTTTTCCACCAGTTCCGTCAAGAGTTCCTCGAATTGCGCAAGCTGACCCATTTCGCTCCTGTCGCGAATCATTTTCACCATGGTCAGACTGATTTCCTTGATTTGCTCCACGTGTCCCCCTATGGCACGAGTCCCCTCTTCGTCAGTTCATCAGCTACATCTCCAAGCCCAAGCCTGCGGTAAGCGGCGCCGGTCGGAGATCCACTTTTCTTGTCCCAACCCATCTCTTCGTAGAACATGTCCATGGCCAAGTCCATGTCTTCTTTGTCCATGCGATTGGTTCCCTTCGTGAAAGGGGGAGCGCCGCCAGGATCAGAAAACACCCAATCCGGTATCGTGTCATGTTGGGTCCGCATTTCTCTGGTTCCCATATCCCGAATTGTTATAGCTCGATGAAGTAAGAAGATACGCTCTGCGACATCATCGAGTTCCTCCCGCGACTTTTTGTCGCCGGTAGCCAGGCTGTAGAGCAGCGACTCGATGGAATCGTCACCCCGATAATTACGCTCCTTCAGGGGGGATGCGATCCACGGCCCCATCCAGTTGCACAGGGATAGGGAATCATGTAATTCCTTCCGAAGAAGAGACCATTTGGCCATTTTGGCCTTGTAAATGTTCATGGGCGTATAAGCCGCAACTGCGTCTACCGCATCCGGCGCCCCCCAGATTTCTGCTGCCAACTGCTTCTGAACATTGATGGGCAATCCGTTACGGGTGAAGTTCGAATGGGAATGGCACTGGGAGTCTCGATTGTATTGGGTGTTGATGATTACGCCGCATTGTCCGGCGTCTTCGCTGGAATGGTGTTTGGGATGCCCCATCTTCCAGTAGGCTATCTTTGAATCTTGCTGCCAATCTTTCTCCGGAATACCCCACCGTTCCAGGAGATAACCCGTCCCGAGCCCTAACGCCGTACCCAGTTCGCCTCGCTTCTCCGCTATTCTCGACAGAAGGTCGAAGAGAAAAGTTGGATCCCCTCTCTCATATTGGTCCCATGCATAGCTCTTGAATTCGGCGGCGCCAACTTTGTCTTTTATCACTCCGCTGTAGTAGAGCTGTTGGAAATCCCGTTGCAACTGGCCGTAATTCTCCCAAATCCCAAGATCGTCGGCCAGGTGCATGCCAACCATGCAGGCGTCAATCGCTGTCTGGCCATTAGGGCCATCAGGAAAGGTCTTGAAAAAGCCTCTGCCGAAAAGCAAACCCATGCAAGTGTTCTGTCCCATCTGCTGGAATGCCGTACTTTGACGAAACCGAAGGAACTTTGAGTATTGTATGACAACGGATAGGGCAACTTGAGCAGCCGTTTCCCCTGACTGTGTACTGCCAGGCCTTTGCGCCCAGAAAGAACGCTGCGTTGTTACTTCGATAAGCGATCCTGTTGAGATTGTGGGGATCGCAGCCTCCCGTGTCAATGTTGGGATCCGCCGAGCCCCATTTCTTGCCCCTGGAACCGAGCCAGCGTGTAGGGCCGTAGTATTCCGCCCAAGGCTGAGGACTGCTGGGGACCACGTGCTGGTTGACAGCGCCCAGGATGGAAAGGTGCAATTTAACCAGCTTCTCCCATTCCTCCTTGTTTCCGGCGATTCGGACACTTCCCGTTCCCACGGACTCCAATAGCCTTAAGGTTTTTCGAGCCCATGACGGCGCCGATCCCACCCGCTGAGTGCGAATAGGAGTTTATAACCACGGACATGGGAACCAGATTTTCACCCGATTGGCCAATAGCAGCCACCGAGGCCTCAGGCCCCATCCGCTGGTTTATTTCCACGGTGGCCCGTCGTATGCCCTGACCCCAGAGGTGGCGAGCGTCTTTAATTTCTGCCTTACCATCCACAATCTGTACCCACACCGGACGGTCAGCCCTGCCTTGAATGATGATGGCGTCAAACCCCGCATACTTAAGCTCAGCCGCAAAATGGCCGCCCATATGCCCACTGCCGACCAGTGGCTTTGGCCAACAGGTGGGCCACAGAGTTGTGATAGCGGTACGTCCGTTGCAAGGAGCGCCTGTGCCGGCCAGAGGGCCAACCCCGAATACGATCCTGTTAGCCGGGTCAAAAGGTTTCACGTCCTGCAGGAACTTCATCCCAAAGCACCCGGTATCCTATTCCCGTACCTCCCAGACAATCTTTATATCTCTCCAGGGTATCTTCAGTTGAGATCCGCCCTGTTGACAAATCAATCCGTAGAACCTTTCCCGCCCATCCTCCGAAGTTGGCCATTTCTCCTGTCTCCTGTCAGTTACTTCTTATGGCAATCATTGCAAGTCTGCGCTTTGTCGGGTGAAACAACCGCTGTTGGCGCTACTCTTGGCTGCGTCTTATCAGTCAGGTCATGCCAGGACACGTAGCTCAGAGCTTCCGCCGGGCAGGCTTCGACACATTTGGGATGTCCATCGCAAAGGAAACATTTAGTGGCTTTGTTTGTGTCCGAATCAAAGGATATCATTTCCCAGGGACAAGCCCTAAGACACATTTTACAGCCAATGCACCTGTTGGGATCCACAACGCGGGCGTTTGTGGGGGGGTGTAGAATGATTGCGTCATTTGGGCAGGCGTTAGCGCACGGCACAGGATGGGGACATTGTTTGCAAAGATCCTGGATCACCAACCCATTCCCCCATGCGCCTTGGCCGCGTCGCCCGATACGAGCGCCGTGGGATCCAAAATTCAGGTTCCGACTAACCTTAATCCTCGCAATCGTTGGAGAAGCTTTTCCGTCATTAAACTCACTGCATGCCAGTTCGCATCGTCGGCAGCCTACGCATTTGGTCGGATCTCCAATTACGAGGCCTTTCGCCTGATCAATAATGATGATGGGAGAGTCCGTCGCTCCACACACTTCATAAACCGACGCAGCCATTACCATGATCCCGCTTGCAAATAAAAACTGACGCCGAGAAAAGCTATTGCTCAAATCAGAAAAGTTCGCAGTCCTTTCCAGAATCTCACGTTCCTCATTTTCCAGATTCATCCTAGTTTTCCTCCAAAGAACTGCAACTTCTCTCGTCAAATCCCGAAACAGGCAATACTACAGTTGTGGCAATCAGGAAGGGTATATTAGCAAATTATCCGGAAATCGCTTCCAGATTTTGCAGCGGAAGGCCTTCCGCCCTCGTTATCAATCACCAAAGGCGTGAGGCCTCCACAAGGGTGTCTTTGTCGTCCAGAAGACGTGATCCTCCTTGTGGGTCACATCATCCCTTTACCATGTCCTTCTCCTCCCCAAACTCCGAGTTTGTCTCTCTGCTCAGGAGTTAGAACTGCACGTACGCTCGTGCCAAACGTCCTGCGTGCCTTGATTAACTGATCTTTGAGCGTCCAGATTTCTTCTTTGTTTTTTTGGATGGCGTTTTCATCCTGAGGGCTTTTCGACAGGAGTTCAAGCAATTCAATTTTTTTCTGGTCTTTCTTAGCTTTAAGAGCAAATTTCTGTTTTAGAAAATCAATTTTCAGAGAATCTATTTTTTGTTTCTCCGCTTTAGTCAGATCAGGAATTTGCGCTAATGGGCCATATTCAAACATCGTCCTCAACTGCTCACGCTGTTCAGGAGTTAAAATCTTTCGAACAGAAGTCCGAAATGCCCTGCTTTCACCAATCATTTTGTCCTTAAGGCTCCAGATTTCTTCCTTCTTTTTTTGGATAGCCTTTTCATCTACGGGACTCTTGGTGGCGAGTTCGGCTAATTCTATAGTTTCTTTGGCCTTCTGGGAACGTAGGGCCTCTATTTTTTTCAGAAATTCATTATGAATTTTGTCAAACTGGGCCTTTTGCTCCTTGGTAATGGTACCGAGTTTTGCCAGCCATGCGCCGTGCCTTTGTCCCATGTACCCTTCAGATCCAAAGCATCCACGATGACCCCAACCGTCGGCCGAGGCTATGCTTGAGCCGACCAGTAGAACCATTACAGCAAGGGATGCTATTATAGTTTTAGGTTTGATCATTTTGTCAGTTTCTCCTCTCTGAGAATATGTACTTTGATGCTTTTGGATACCTCCAGATTCGGAAAATCCCACGCGGGCGCCAAAGGGTAATTTGTTCTCTATGTGAAGCCCGCATCATTGAATTCGGACACAAGATGTCGCATCTTTTCGAGTCTTTAAAAGCGAGCCGTAAGGAGAGGGTTTTTGGCGGATGAGGAAATTATGCAGCGGATTTCGCTGAAAATTTACTGATAACGCAAAATACCCCCCGGACTAAAACCTAAGAGGGTTCCCCTTTGCTATTATGGCGATGGCGAAATGGTCAAAGTATAATTGGTGACGCTGGCCTGGGATAACTGACACTTAGGAACAGGTGTGGCGGGACACGCTGGCGTGTGGTCTTCCCCGGCCATTGGTGTACAAGCCAATGGAGGGGGTGCGCAATTGCAGCCAGTCCATCCCCAGCCGAAAACGCCTGGATTGTTTCTATTGCCTGTTCCAGCGCTAACGGTGATCTCTTGCCCGGAGATGGGGGTAATCTTCATGGGCCAATTGAAGCCGTTGACCAGACTAATGTCATAGGTGTCTTGCAGCCCTCCCCATTGACACCAGTTGTCAGCCAGGGTCCACTCGGCTTGTGTAACCGCGCAGCCGGTCCACGGGATTGCATCGGCGGAAATTGCGAAACTTACTTTCTTTCTGACTTTACTCTTAAAGGTTATCACCAGGTAGGGCGATGGATTATTTGCAGCGACAGTAGTAGTTAGGATTAAAGGATTTGAGGTTGTTGTCCAACCAGGAAAATCAGTGGCCAGGTCATAACCACCCGTCTCACCAACGAGGAACCCCATATAAAGTGTCACATCAGTATTCCGTTGTGTTTATGATAGTAATAGTCTGAGTGGGACATAGCGTCGCGGGGTTATCGCATGGTGGAGGGTCTGCGGAAAGTAGCGCCAACTGAGCCGTCTGAGTAGTTCGTCGCCAGTTTCTGTTGACCTTCGCCTGGGTGAGTCGTTGTCATTTCCCGAGGACTCTGGAACACCGGCTTTGGCATTACGAACGGACTCTTGCCGGCCACGAGGTTCTCCAACTGAAAGCCCATATTAATGAAGGCCGCTACTGACTGGTAGGCCTGATTAGTGTTGTCATAACCGACATTATATTTAGCGACGAACATACCATCCCGGGACTTGAGTTCAGCGCCTGCGTAATAGCCGTATACGTCTGAATCCATGTCAAACTTGTAACCAGTGACGCTCAATCGCAGATCAGGTCCGCCGCTGTATAATTCATGGGAGTAACCAACCTGAAAATCGAAGTTTGAATTACCGAAGCCGTCTTCGCCCGTCGTCGGGGGGACGTAACCGAGGTTGTTAAGTGATGAAGCGTCAAGCGCCTTTCCATACCAGTTGAAAAGGAGATCAATGGCGTCATGGCCTGCAACCATAGCCGCCATCTCAACGCCTGCGCTTCCAGATGAATACCAGACGCCGGATCAGCTTCGTTGTGTCGAAAAAGGAATGTAACCCGACCATGGTGTGATTGCCGAACATCCTCCGATATCCACCACCAAGACAAAGATCCACACTGTTGTTTGGGGACCCGGGTTGGGCAATCGAGAAACTTTGGAGTTCTCCATGCGCTTCGCCATAAACTGTGGAGTCAGCTCCAATCTTGAAAGGAAGCAGGTAGTCAACGGAGGCTGTTCCAGCCCTTATCTGCGGTCCAAAGGTATAATTGTATCCAAGTTGAAGATTGGGAATTTTCGGTAAGATACCCTGAAACATGCCGCTGGAGATTGAAATGTTTCTCGCTACCTCTCGGTCCCACCAAGGAACTTCCAGGCAATCCCAGTGGATTAGACGGAGTCAAGTCAGGGACGACTGACGGCCCACTCCTCCTTACGACGTCGGCAGCGCTGTATGGTGTCTGCTGAATGCCCTGGGCTATCGCCAATGAAGCGAGGCTACACACTGCAAAAGTGGCTAGAGCAAAAGCCCTGAAAAGTCTCTTCATGACGAGCCTCCAGCGAAAGACGACAGGAATCGATATAAGCTTCGCCACATGATCATGACTAAGTCCAAACCTCTCCACTAATTAGTCGTAAACGCAATATCAGCCTAGAATGTGTTATATAAAGTATAGTAGTAATATTAACATATTAATTAGAAAATATCAACTAAAACATTAATATTTAAGATCTCTCCTTCGAGTTTTAACCGAACACAGCTTGTATTATCCCCCCCAATGGACACTGGCGCTCATGGTGTTAGATGCCCTGTCCAGTTTACATGGCAAGTGAAACAATAAGGAGAAAACAGCGACACTGAGTTAGATACGATTTCTAATCGATCTTAATTAGGATCGTCGTTGTTTTTCAACTTGAATTGAATGAATTTTATGTAATGGTTGGACCCACTTGGACGACTGGTTAATTTCAATTAGGTGATAGAAAAACGTCGATTAGTTAAGAAATATAAGTTATTCTGAAGAAACGCTGACTTTTCAATCAAACAGGTGATATTGATGCCTGATACTATTAACGTTAAATTAGCCTCATTGAAGGATGAGCTTGCTGGATTTTGTAAGCGCAAGCTATTCTGAAGCTATCATCGTTCGGCTCTGCCTTAACCAAGGATTTTTAGATAACAGCGACATTGATTTGCTTGTTCAATTCAAACCGGATCACATTCCCGGCCTCCTCGAAATCGTTGGAATGGAACAGGAGCTTTCTCAAATGTTTGGTGGAAGAAAAATAGATCTTCGGACTGCCGAGGACCTTAGTCGATATTTCAGGGCTGAGATCATTGATAGAGCCGTGTCGCAATATGAAGTCTCATGATCTCGTCAGAGTGAAACACATGATTGAAGCGGTGGATGAGGCCGTTAGTTTTGTGCGGGTAAGAACCGAGGCCAAGTCACCAGCGGGAACGTGGACACGACCGCTAGAGATAGCCGACCGTAATCATGCCTTTCTACCAATTGCAGTTCACATTTCAGGTTTCACTCTCGGACCGATCCACAAAACTGGACCTTTTGGGGATATCTACAGTTAGGCCGTTTTTGTGGTAACACACATTTATCATTAGGATAATGGTTGAAAAAGAAGACGTCCGGCGTAAACGAGGCTGTTCAG
>CAWJXP010000009.1:0-9235 GCA_963846725.1 uncultured delta proteobacterium
GAGTTGCAGAGACTGGTTTGTGGTCGCGAGGATTTAATATCAAGCGCCTTGAGGGAATTCCTGCTGAATTCTACAGATAGCCTCCACTAGTTCATTATAATTTATAGGTTTTGAAATGTAGTCATCCATTCCGGCTTCCAAACAACGTTCACGATCCCCTTTCATAGCGTGGGCTGTTAGCGCCACTATTGGAGTATGTCGGTTCAAAATCTTTTCCTCTTCCCTGATCCTCCTTGTGGCCTCAAGCCCATCCATAACCGGCATCTGAACATCCATAAGGATTACGTCGAATCTTGCTTTGCGGATCGAATCCAAGGCTTCTTGTCCGTTGGCAGCGAGTGAAACGTTGTGGCCTAGACCTGTCAGCATGTATGTGGCCAATTTCTGATTAATGAGATTGTCTTCAGCGACAAGTATCCTTAAACCGGGTTTCAATTCCTGGTTTGCGTATGACCGAATCTTCTCATCAGATCCTGGTTCATGGGCCTGAGGAGGCCCAACCGTCTTTAGCAAACCTGCCACGAGTTCGGTGGGTCCGAGCGGTTTTGATATAAGTCCTGAAACCTGGAGTTCATCACACAAACCGGAATCAGGATTTATGCCTCTGGGAATCAGGAGAAGAACTCTTGATCGATTGGCAAGATTCCTATCCCTGAAATCTCTGAGCAGATCCAATCCGCTAGTGTTCGGCAAAGTCATATCCGCCAAAATAAAGTCAAAAAAACGTCCTTCATTTTCTGAGGAAGAAAGAGCGGACAGAGCTTCATCCGCCCCTTGAGCAGACTGGACTCGCATCCCTATTCTTGAAAGCGCTTCGTCAATGATTCTACGGCTAGTAGCATTGTCTTCAACCAATAATACAGAACGACCAACCAGGGAACTCATGGAGCCTTGGACACGGGTCTCCTGTTTGTGTCCGGGTTGTGATTCCACTTTGACCGTGAAATAAAACACGCTTCCTTTGCCGAGTTCGCTTTCAACCCAAATGTCTCCATCCATTATTTGAACAAGCTGAGACGAAACAGCCAATCCAAGGCCAGTGCCACCGAACTGCCGAGTGGGTGAAGAATCAACTTGCTCGAAAGCCTGAAAAATGGTCTTTAACTTTTCATTAGGTATGCCGACGCCCGTATCACGAATAGCAAAATGAAGTATTACCGAAGTCTCTGACAAAGGTTCAGCTTTGACAGAGACATAAATTTCCCCCTGGTCAGTAAACTTGATGGCGTTTCCTATCAAATTTATAAGAATTTGTCTCAATCTCCCTGAATCTCCAATTAATTGGTCAGGAGTATTCTCTTCCACATCATAAAGCAGCTCCACTCCCTTTGAATAAGCCTGCAGCGCCAGGTTGGATACAACATTCAAAATCGACTGCCTGAGGCTGAAAACCTCAGGAGAAAGTGACAGCTTACCTGCCTCAATCTTTGAAAAATCCAGGATATCATTGATGATGTTGACCAGGTCTTGAGAAGAAGATCGAATTGCCTCGATGTACTCCCGCTGATGCTCGTCAAGGTTGGTGTTCAGGGCCAACTGCGCCATTCCCACGATTCCGTTCAAAGGTGTACGTATTTCATGGCTCATGTTTGCAAGGAACTGACTCTTGGCTCGGTTGGCCTGTTGAGTTTGTTCCCGGGCCTGAACGAAGTCGCTCACATCCAAGACGCTAAGTATCATGCCTTTGTAGGTATCGTGGTCAAAGATAGGCTGGACTGTCATGGAAAGATCACGGCCAAATATCTTTCGGTCTACCAAAACTCGCTCTCGAGATAGTCCACTCTTGAATCTTGATACCACCCCTCTAATATGGTCAAGGCGCTGACTATGCTCATGAACTTCCCAGATAGTTTCACCCAGAATTTCGGACTGATTCGTTTCTAACAGCTCAGCGAATCTACTATTCATCTCTGTAATTACATCATTTTCATCGGCGAACACTATCCCGGCGTCCAGGCATTCGATCAGTGTCCTAAGTTTGTTTGCCTCAGCAGAAACCATTTCATTGGCCTTTGTGAGTTCAGCGTTGGTTCTCTCAAGGTCATGATAGTTTTGGACCGCCGTCTCGTATGAGGAAAGCAAAAGGTCGACAATTTGGATTCGATCCGCCGCCAGAAAATGTTTTCGGCCGGCGAAAAAAATTTCAATTCCCATACCCGCGCTCGATCTTGCCCTGATTTCCCTGTTTACGATTATGTATTGGATCCTGGATACAAGGAGCTTTTCCTGGTATGGCTTGGTGATAAAATTGTCGGCGCCTGCCTCTAAACCTTTAATTATGTCTTCAGGGTCCGACAGGGACGTGAGAAGAATCACGGGTATGTCTTTCAGACTTTCGTCTCCTTTGATCCTTCTACACAGTTCGTAGCCATCCATTTCCGGCATGATTACGTCGCTGATAACCATGTTTGGACGGTAACTCTGAAGTTGTTCCAATGCAGATTTTCCGTTAAACGCGATTGAAACTTCAAACCCTCTGGTTTCCAAAATATGCTGCAGTCGAATGGCCTGAGTGGGACTGTCTTCCACTACCAGGATTTTTGTGTTGGTAATTCTCCGTCAAATTTTGAAATATTTCTGAGGTCATTTCTTTTGGCCTCCGCCTACCAGTCTTAAAAGTAAGGCGGCTATTTTGTCCGGGGAAGCTATGTGGGATGCTCCGCCCAACTTTATGGCCTCTCCAGGCATGCCATGAACTACAGAGCTTTCTTTGTCCTGGGCTATGGTTATTGAACCTTTGTCTTTGAGTATTTTCAGTTCGTTGGCCCCATCTTTACCCATACCTGTCAGAAGTATTCCCACAGCCCTGTTTCCAAATATCTTAGCTACAGATCGAAAGAGATAAGAGACAGAAGGCCTTAGTCCATTTTCAGGCGGGTCATCGGTCAATACCACGCGGTTGGATAAATCTACTCTCATGTGGGATCCATCCGGCGCCACATACACGTTGCCAGCCTCCAAGCGGTCCGTGTGTTTCGCAACTCTAACGTTGAGAGAGGACGACCGATCCAGCCATTCTACGAATCCGGCCGTAAAATTCTTGGCAATGTGTTGCACCACGACAATGGGCGCGGAAAAGTTTGCAGGCAGGCTCCCAAGGAGTTCCTTAATCACTGGAGGTCCTCCTGTTGAAGCTCCTATCGCCACTATTCCATAACGATCTAGAGTCGGTTCTTTCACTATGTGATTCGACGTGTCGGATGTTAATACGCCGGACCTGCTTGAAGGCCACCTGCGAACCACTTTGACCTCCGACATGAGTTTCACGGTATCAACAATGTTGTCGGCGTCTTTCTTATAATCCGCTTCTGTAGAATATCTTGGTTTCTCAAGCGCGGCTACGGCTCCCGCTTCCATTGCGGACCACGCTTTCGCGACATCCTTGGGGTCCCAGCTTGCCGTTATTATGACAATTGGAACTGGAGTAGTTTCCATAATCCGCCGCGTAGCCTCGAACCCATTTAGTCGAGGCATCTCAATATCCATAGTAATGACATCAGGTTTATTGGCCGCGACGAATTCAATGGCTTCCTTTCCGTCTTTGGCCTCACCGATGACAAGAATTCCCGGGTCGGATTCAAAAATATGTTTTAGAAGATCCCGTGCTACAGCGGAATCGTCCACAATCAGCACTCTGATCATATTGCACGCAGTGTCCTAAATAAGTCGTTTGATGACAGACAAGAGGTTATTTCGCTCGAATCCACTCTTGACGATGTATGCGTTGGCGCCAACGTCAATCCCTCGTTCCTTGTCTTCTCTCGATTCCAAGGAAGTAACTATCACAACAGGCAGATTCCTAAATTTTTCTTCAGTCCTAATTTTTCTTGTGAGTTCGAATCCATCCATTCTCGGCATTTCTATGTCCGACACCACTACATCGAAGTCGCTGGTTTTAAGTATGGTCCACGCGTCGACGCCATCCACAGCCGTTTGAACCTCGTAACCGGCTGATTCTAGAATATTCTTAAACAATATTCTAGAAGTGATTGAGTCTTCCACTACGAGGATCGATTTTCTCTCGTGTTCCATTTGAGATTTCTGGGTATGAGCTACCAAACTAGGTCCAGTTATCCTCATGGCTGATAGAATGAGGTCGGAAACATTTAGTATCAGGGCAACCTGGCCTGAGGCAAGCACAGTTCCTGCTGAGACATTTCGAACACGGGACAGTTGGCGACCGAGGTTTTTTACCAGCACTTCCTGTTCATTTAAAATCGCATCAACACTGAATGCTATTTGTTGGTCAGAAGCCCCCAGGAAACCAATATGGACACAAACTGGGTTTCTTCATCGATGCCTGCTTCTGAATCCATTTCCAAAACGTCCGCCAAACGGACTAATGACAGTATGCGACCGTTCATCTCAATAGTGTCACGGTTCTCCACGGTCTGAATAAGGTCATTTTTGACACGCCCAACCCTCAGGACGTTTGCAGTTGGAATCACGAAAAGTTCCGACCCCACTCTTACAAGAGTTCCCCTAAAAGTGGCCAAGGTAACTGGAAGTTGGATGCTAAAGGTTGTTCCAGATCCCAGGATTGAGTTGACCTGAAGCGTTCCTCCAAGTTTGTCTACTTTTTCCCGAACAATTGCCAAGCCTAAGCCTCGTCCTGACAGATCCGTTATTATCGGGCTAGTAGAAACTTCCGATCTAAAAATGAGGGACATGGCTTCTTGATCGGTGAGGCCTCTGATCTCCTGCTCGGAAATAAGATTTTTCGCTCGGGCTGACTGTTTGACCCTGGTTATATCAATTCCCTGCCCGTCATCTGACACAATTATCTGGGCTTTCTTGGCGCCTATCTGGGAAATTGATATGGACAATGCGCCCTCGGCGGTCTTGCCGGCTCGTGTTCGGATACTCGGATCTTCCAGCCCGTGATCTACAGAATTTCTAACAAGGTGGATCAGAGGATCCTTCATTTCTTCAAGGATTCTACGGTCTAATTCTGTGTTCCCTCCTCCGACGGTAAGTTTGATCGTCTTTTTCTGGTCTCGGGCCAAATCCCTGACCAGCCTGGGAAATATCTCGAGGAGGGTAGAAGAAGGTAACATCAGGACACTTTTCATGTCATTAAGCAGATCGTCCACCATCGTTGTGGCCTGGCGTGAATCATTTTCGGCCATGGAAGTTAGTGACTTGATCCTGGTCTCTAAGGCTCGTAAAGCCTTTTCATTTGAATCAAGGTAATCCAGGATTTTAGCTAGAGGCGATTTGAAACTGCCAAGAGCGTCACGATGTTGTGGACTTTCCAAAATGCTTTTCATGACTCTCGTTTCAGGATATGTTTTGCTCCAATGTTTGCGGCATGAATCCAAACTTAACTTGACTTGTCTCAAGTCTGCCACTCTCTGGTTCGCAGCCATCTTCATGGCTACCATTTCTTCCACTTGATAGAGAAGAGAATCCAGTTTTGACGTCTTGATTCTGATTGTCTCGGATTGTGAAGGGCGTTTGGATTCAGATCTGGGCTTGACTGTTGATTTGCCCGTTGAATCGGCTGCGCGAGAAGGAACGCTGAGAGGTTGCTGTCTGAATCTCTTCACTCTGGAAAACTGACTGTGATACCGTCTGCGGTTCCGGAGCCTGCGACGAAGGTTTTCTGTTTGAAGCCGTATGTAGATGTTGTTGACTTAAGGTGTTGGGATGCTGGCTAGTTCCTGAACTTATGTTGGCAAGTCTTCGGAGCAAATCGCCTATCGGTAAAACCTCGTCGGACGACACCAGTTTTGATACAGCCTCGACAGAATCGAGAACACTGTCCAGTATCCATGTTTCTGGTTGGATGTCTCCCTTTTTCAATAAGGATAGAACGGTTTCCATCGACTGGCAGATTTTTTCTACATCCCTGAGGCTTACAGCTCGGGCAGCCCCTTTCAGGCTGTGGGCCTCACGATAAATCGTTTCGAGTATAAGGGCCGTTTCTTCGGGATCAGGACCCTTGTCCAAATCCAAAAGCCCTGAAGAAATAGTCTGGATATGCTCTGCCGCCTCGAGTTTAAACGTGGCTTTGAGTTTCTCTAGAAATTCCTCTTCACTCTTGTCCATTGTCCATTTCCTCAGACTCTGAATCTGTTAACAAAGTCTTTGAGTCTTTGACCCGGTTGTTCGAGATTTCTCGCCGGACTGAGCTATTTGAAGGCCGATTGGGAGTGTTCCGATACAGGCCTGGCCTTGTCACTTGAGAGATTTACTATTCTGTCCGGTTTTATACCGAGAGCCATGATCACCCTGACATCCCCTGCTGTATCCAATACACAAGGAACAGCCACGAACATCAATTGCGTAGCGGAAGCTCCCAAGGTCCTGGTGTCATCAGACGAGGTTCCTGATTCCTGTGGTTGTCGCGCAGCTACTTTAGCTCTATTTGCTATCTGGTCTTGCAACCGTTTAGGCGCCGAAACGAGATTGTCCAATGACGCTATATACTTTGTGTCCATCATGGTTCGATTTAGGAACTCCAGAATCTGTGCTTAACACATGTCATCGGTTCCATGGAGTTTCTCCTTTTTAGACCATGCTAAATGATGTTGGTCCAGTTGTCAGGTTCCTGCTGTTTCATGAACCACAATAGAACCATCGGTAAGCAAATTTTCAACGTTTATAATAACAATTCGATCAGTGGTCAGTCCGTATAGGTATTTTTCCTGCATACCCCTCAGAGTGGGTAAGTCTCTCTGAATTTCTGAAATAGGAACACGTCTCACTCCCAGTATGTCGTCGGAAAGGATACCGACCTCCATATCGTCCAGCCCTATAATCACAACCTTTCCATCTTCCTGTGACTCTGGGTTCGGCAGGCTGAACAAATTTCTGAGATCAATGACTGAAAATATCTGTCCGCGTAGGTTGATGATCCCTTTGACAAATTTTGGCGCACATGGAACACGAGTTATCTGTTTAAATGGGCAAACTTCTCTAACTGTTTCCGATCCCACTGCGTATTTTTCTGACCCGATCCCAAAAACTAGAACCTCAATGGTTTCTAATTCCGAAGATGGGGTTTCCGGTTTCCTAGCTAAAGCGATTGCCCTGTCATGAAATACCCGGGTTTTATCTACTAACATTTTGGGATAAGAGGATTGAACTGCTTTTCTGGATCCGTTCATTGGTCCTAAATCTCCTAAGGTGGGCAAATTCTGACGCATTGGTAAGCTCTATCCTCAACTATGCTTCAATACCGTCCATGGCCGATTTCACTATCTGCTCAAGATGGGCGGCCGTTTCGCCTTCTGAGTCCGGAACGACTTCTTCAGGAGACAAACTTTTCAAGAGGTTCATAGCGTTTCTCATGTGTCTGAGCGCTTCAGTCCTGTTGTTAAGTTTTTTGTTGATCGTTCCAAGTGTTACCGTGGCCATCAGGTGATGCGGATCAAGAAAAAGAACTTTGTGGAGGCGTTCAGAGGCTTCTTGTATCAAATCAGCCGCTTGCAATATTGAAGCATACATGTGGTGATAGGTCACATTAATCTTGTCAGCGTTTATGGCCTGCTCAATAGCGTCTTGGGCTTCTGTGAGCATTCCAAGGTTTGCGTACGCTTTGGCTAAGAGATACTGAGTCTGACCACGAAACTCGGATTTGGATTCACTCGCTGCGGAGAACTGTTTAAGTATTGTGACTGCCTTTAGGTAGTCTGATTTTTCAAAAGCTTCCAGAGCAGCCCGGATGCTTTGTTCTGTGTCGCTTGCATGGCTTGTGGCCGGTTCGGAGACAACAAGGCTAGATGCTGCTGAAGACTCGGCCTTAAGGGCTTTTTCTCTCGTCAACCCGTCAATAATCCACCAGTTATTATCTTTTGAAGACGTCCGAATAGCGCCGGGTCTGGAAATCAGTTGGACGCTTGGATGCGAGGACGGTTTTTCCCTCGCCTGTCTGCGGAAAAAAATCGCTCCTGGAAATGTAACCACCTGTAGTTTACGGTGAACAATATGTGGAACTTCGCTGGGGCTTAGGATCAGCCATCCTCCTTCATTAAGCCACAACAGAACATTCTCCAGTATTGTGTTTCGAATCGGGGGCGTGAAATACATGAGAGTATTTCGGCAGAGAATCAAATCGAAAGTTCCAAATTCTTGCAAGATTGATGTGTAGTCAAAAGACACCAGATTGAGTCTGCGAAAATCAACCATGGCTCTTGTTAGCGCATTCAAGTGATACCTGGAGCCAATTTTGGAAAAATAGTCCCTTTTCAGCCAATCCGGGGCCCCGCGAAACGACCACTCTTTGTAAACTCCTTTTTGAGCTTTCTTGAGCGATTCCTTGTTGATATCGGTTCCCAGAATTCGTATGGACAAGTCAGGTCTGGTCAGGAATTTTCTTTTTAGGAGAATTGCGATTGAATAGGGCTCTTCGCCGCTGGCACAACCCGCGCTCCATATTTTTAACGTCTTGTTCGGTTCTGCCTTGGATTCCATGAGTTGTGGAATGATCGTCGACTCTATAGCCTCAAATGCCTTCATGTCTCTAAAGAAAAACGTCTCTCCTATTGTGAGAAGGCTCGCTAATATATCGATGCTCTTGCGAGCCTCAGAGGTGGTTCTGATCCAATTTGCGAAGTCTGCTGGAGATTCAAATCCGTGACTCATAGCAGCCCGGGACAATGTTCTCCTCAGCGAAGCCCAATTCTTTTCCTGAAAATCCAGCCCCATTTGGTTCCGAACGAAATCGCAAAATGTCTTTAATTGTGAATCAGTCACAACTCTAATTCATTCTTATCCGGCGCCGAAGCGGCCACCGACGTGCTGGAAAGTTCGCGCTGAACTATTAATTTGTCGGGATTTATGACAAGTACGATGGAATCTTCAAATCTTGCGGCAAAGTTTATGTATCCAGTTTCGTCTACATAGCGCTTTCGAGGGGCCAAGTCCTGCGCCGCCAGAGGGGCTAGGCCTATTACAGAATCAGCGACCAGGACCATCCTGTTGAGAGCGGTTTTCAATATGATAAACTGATCAGACAGTTCAAGCTCCTTTTCCCGGGATTCCGAGGACATTTCGAGTATTGACAACCATCAGCACAGAGCCCTGCACATCTACAAGACCAAGGATGTATCGCTCCGATGAAGGCAAAGGTGTGACTTCCACTGCCCTTACGACTCTTTCTACATCCGACAATGTTAGAGCGAAGCGTTGATCATCAATCTGAAAAATGAGGAAATTATTCATTAAGTCACTCATGCTTCGCCAGTGTTCAAATTCATTTTTGATGTCAGGTTCACATCCTTGAATGCAT
>CAWJXP010000010.1:0-59008 GCA_963846725.1 uncultured delta proteobacterium
CGAGCAATTAGGGTGCCGCTGGCTTTACCAGTGCCGTTGTTTGTACCGTGCATCCAACGAAAGCACTGGCGGAGCCAGTGGCACCCGAGATCCCGAAAACTAAGCGTCGACGCAGCACTGGTCTGCTTCGGCGTCACACCAATCCCTTGCGGACGGCCCAGACCGCGGCCTGGGTGCGATCGGTTACGGCGATCTTCCGCAAAATGTTCTGCACGTGCTCCTTGACGGTCTCGACGCTGATTTCCAGCGAGCAGCCGATCTCCCGGTTGCTCAGGCCCAAAGCCACGTGCCGCAGCACTTGGGTCTCGCGTTGCGTCAGCGGAACGTCGTCGTCGTCGACCGCTTGGCGAACCTTCATCGCGCTGGCGATGCGTTTCAGTTCGCCGCTGCGGCTGGGGGACTCGCCAGCGGCTGCCGCCGTAATCGTGGCGATCATGTCCTCGCGGGTTTGAGTCCCTTGAGCACGTAGTCGGCGGCGCCGGCCACCGCCCGCGCAATGTAGGTCGGGTTGTCGTAGGTGGAAAGCATCACCACCTTGCTCTCCGGGATCTTGGCGTGCAGTTTTTCCAACGTCGCCAAACCATCGCCGTCCGGCATGCGGATGTCGAGCAGAATGACGTCGGGCTTGTCTTTCTGGGCCAAACGCGGCGCATCCTTTCCGGTGGCCGCTTCGCCGACGATCTGGATATCGGACCCGGCAAGCAAGCTGGCCAGCCCGGTGCGGATGACCTCGTGGTCGTCGCATACCAATAGACGAATGCTCATACTGATCTCCAAGTGCGAGTGGAACTGGGTCCGTGGAGGGGTGACAACACTCTAATTTTAGTCCACTAGGGAGCGGGATATAATCCCCCGAAATAACCAATTCACCCCCCGATCCAGCGGGATTAGCAGCGAGAAAATGGCCAAGTCGAGGGGTGGGCCCGTGCCAGTACGCCGAATCGTTGCCATGCTCAACTCACTGTTCGCGATCCCCGTTGTCTTTCACCACAGCACCGGCTTTCGCGCGTTGACTTCGCTCACCGCGTAACGTAGATATTTGGCGACGGTGTAGTGTCTGCCACACGCATCCCAAGCCGCGGCGAGCGGCACAATGCGCATTCTCCTCAGTGCGCGAGCTCCTAGGGTGAAACCATGAAACCACGAGGAACACTCTTGCTGGTGGACGACGATCGCCAGGTGCTGGTCTCGATGGCCGACTGGCTCAAGGATCAAGGCTATCCGACCGACACGGCCACCAGCCTGGCGGAAGGCCTGGCGGCGGTCGATCGCACGGCGTACGATCTTGTGCTGGCCGACATCCACTTGGGCGACGGCGACGGCTTCGACCTGCTGGCCCACTGTCGCAAGCATCATCCCGCGTTAGCCGTCATCCTGATTACCGGCTACGGAACGGTCGAGGCGGCGATCGAGGCGATTCGTCAGGGGGCGCGTTCGACTTTCTCACCAAGCCGCTGATCGACGAAGAACTGCTGATGGCCATTCAACGGGCGCTGCACCAGAACGAGGTGCTGGAAGAAAACAAGGCATTGAAGGCCCAGCTCGACTTGCGTTTCGGCATGGAGAACATCGTCGGCCATGACCACCGCATGTTGCGAGTGTTCGACATGATCGACAGCGTGGCCGACACGCGGGCCACCGTGCTGATCAGCGGCGAAAGCGGCACGGGCAAATCGTTGATCGCCCGCGCCATTCATCGCCGCAGCGGCCGGCGCGACAAGCCGTTTGTCGAGGTCGCCTGCGGCCCTGCCCGAAACGCTCCTGGAAAGCGAGTTGTTCGGGCACGTGGCGGGTGCGTTCACCGGGGCCACGGGCGAGAAGCTCGGGCAAATTCAAGCTGGCCGATGAAGGCACGATGTTCCTCGACGAAATCAGCACCGCCAGCCCGAGCATGCAGGTCAAACTGCTCCGCATCCTGCAAGACTTCGAGTTTGAGCAGGTGGGCGGCACGCAAACGTTCCGCGTTGATACGCGCGTGATTCTGGCCACCAACGATGACCTGACGAAGCTGGTCGCCGAGGGACGTTTCCGCCAGGACTTGTTCTATCGCATTAACGTCATCAACGTCGAACTTCCGCCCTTGCGCGAGCGGATTTCCGACATTCCTTTGCTGGCGGAGCATTTTCTATGCACCAGGTGTGTAACGAGACGAATAAGAAGGTCGCCGGCTTCAGCGACGATGCCATGCGCACCTTGCAGCGCCACCGCTGGCCGGGCAACGTCCGCGAACTGCAAAACGTGATCGAACGGGCCGTGCTGCTCGGCAAGGGGGGCCTGATCGGGATGGACGACTTGCCCGGCAGCTTGGCCAACGTCGGCGGCGTGACGCGATCGAGTCCGTGGCCGGACGCACCTTGAAACGGGCCATGGAAAGCCCCGAGCGGCAAATCATCCGCGAAGTGCTGGAAGCCAACCGCTGGAACCGCAACACCACGGCCGAGGCCCTAGGCATCAACCGCACCACGCTCTACAAAAAGATGAAGCGGCTGGGCCTGGAAGAAATGGCCGCCCTGCAACGGTAGGGTCTGCTGTGCGAGGATCGCGGAGACTTCGCGGGTGCCGTTGTTAGGTCTTTTTTGGGGGTGGGGCAGGTGGTGGCACGGCAGGCCGCTGCATGTCCTTGATCGGGCCGTTGGCCCCGCTTGTCGGACGCGGAGGTCGCACCGATCTGGTCTCGGCTGGTCTCGGTAAAGGTTGCGGAAACTTGCTTCCCATGTCGAAATCCTCACGGTTATCCATACAAGCGGCAAAACAGCGACCAATACATTATATCCACTTGTCGTCCAAAACTCATGCCGTATCCTAGTTTCTGCCGGGATGATCATGGAAACTGTTCAATCTGTGAGCGCGTTTTTGGAACAGCTCGCCCCAGCCCGCTTGGCGGAGGAGTGGGACAACGTCGGGCTATTGGTCGGGCGGCGCCAGCAGAACGTGGCGAAATTGATGACCTGCCTGACCGTCACGCCGGCCACGGCGGCCGAGGCGATTGAAGCGGGCGCGCAACTGATCGTCGCGCACCATCCGCTGCCGTTCCGCCCGGTCACGCGGCTGACGGACAATACGATTGTCGGCCGGCTTCTGCTGGACCTCATCGAGGCCCGTGTGGCGATCTATCGCGCCCACACGGCCTTCGATTCGGCCGAGCTCGGCGTGAACCAGCGCTTGGCGGCGGGGCTTGGCTTGCGCGGCGTCGCCGTTGGTCCCCCATCCGCAAGGCGAGGGCACCGGCCGCTGGGGCTGGCTGACCGAGCCGGAGTCGCTCGCACACTTGGGGGAGCGACTCGGAAGTTCTTGTCGATCGAACGGCTGCAAGCCGTGGGCGAGCCGGGCCAATTGGTGCGCACCGTGGCGGTGGCGTGCAGCACCACCGACGAGTTTCTCGACGCGGCACGGCAGAACGGCTGCGACGCGATGGTCATCGGCGAGGCCCGCTTCCACACTTGCCTGGAGGCCGAGGCGGCCGGCATGGCTCTGCTGCTGCCCGGCCATTACGCCAGCGAACGCTTCGCCATGGATTGTCTGGCGGCGGTCCTGGCCGAGCAATTCACCGACCTGAGCGTTTGGGCAAGTCGCCGGGAACGCGACCCGTTGCGGTGGGGGTAAAACGAGGGCGGACGGCGGAGGGCGGAAGGCAAGCCGCGGAGGGCCGCAGGCAGGAGACGCCGCGGGGCCGTGACAAGCCGCAGCCGGCCCATCCGGTTTGTGGAGTCGCTTTGTCCGAACTCCCCCTTTGTTCATCGGCTCCCCCCTCCGATTTCCGCCTTCCGACCCGTCGCGTAGAATGGCGGTATGAATCGCCGTGTTCTGACAGCCCTGCCGGTATACAATGAAGTGGAGCACGTGGCTGGCGTCGTTGCCGGGACCCTGAACTACTGCCGCGAGGTGCTCGTGGTGGATGATGGTTCCACCGACGGCACGTCGCAGGTGCTGGCCGCGCGGAACGATGTCCAGGTGCTCGCCCATCCGCAAAACCGCGGCTATGGGATGGCGCTCCGGTCCGCGTTCGACTATGCGATTGCCGGCGATTACGAAGTCCTGGTGACGATTGATTGCGACGGGCAACACCAGCCGCAGTTGATCCCTAGGCTGGTGGAGCTTTGCGCGGCGGAAAAGGCCGATCTGGCGTCGGGGAGCCGCTATTTGCGGCGGTTTCCCGGCGACAGCGAACCGCCCGAGCCGCGTCGCCGCATCAATCGCCTCCTGACCGAGGAACTCAGTCGCCGCTGGGGCCTGCGCCTGACCGACGCCTTCTGCGGTTTTAAGGCGTACCGCGTGGCTGCCCTGCGGGGATTGAACCTGACGGAGCCTGGCTATGCGATGCCGTTAGAACTCTGGGTGCAGGCGGCACGGCTGCACTGGAAGATCGTGGAGTTGGCGGTGCCCTTGATCTATTTTGACGAGAAGCGGTCCTTCGGCGGTGCGCTCGACGACGCGGAAACTCGCTTGGCCGTCTATCGGCAGGTGTTGGATCGAGCAGAGAAGAAGGGTTAGGGATTGGGGATTGGGGATTGGGGATTGGGGATTGGGGATTGGGGATTGGGGGATTGGGGATTGGGGGATTGGGGGATTGGGAGGGTGTCGTAAGATTTTGTAGCGTCTCGGCCCTTTCGTTGGGCCGAGCCGCTCGGGAGGTTGTTGCTGTCGACGCGAAAGTGAAATCGAATGGACCCCAACGAACTGCTTCGAATCGTTGACGCGATCCACCGCGATAAGAATATCGACAAGGAAATCGTCTTCGAGGGCATCGAGGCGGCGTTGGTCTCGGCCGCCAAGAAGCACTACGGCGAAGAGGCGGACGTCGTCGTCGAGATCGACCGCAGCAACGGGTCGATCCGCGGCACCCGCAACGGCGAGCCGATGGATCCCGCCGAGATGGCCGAGCGAATCGGCGCGCAGACCGCCAAGCAGGTGATGATCCAGAAGATCCGCGAGGCGCGAACGCGATGCCCTATTGAGGAACTAGGGATTGACCACTAACCACCGGGTACTGACCACTGGCCACCGACCACTCGCCACCGCATGATTGATCATCACCGACTGCAAGTGCCGCGAGAAGACGGCGCCATTCTCGCCGAGCCGCCATTGGCCCGCGTGGCCGACGTGGTGGCGCGGAACGTGGACCTCGGCACGCGGCGGTCCTATGACCTGCAAGGCCGGCCCTTGGCCGAGATTTCACAACTCGCGCGCGCGAGCTGCTCGACGCCGCGCATCGCTGGGCGGCGAGTTACCGCGACGCCGCCGTTCCCCCGGCCGATCCCGCCGCGGCGATCTTTCTCGCCGGTCATCAGCCCGAAATCGTTCACCCGGGCGTGTGGCTGAAGAACCTTGCCCTCGACAAGCTGGCCCGGCAACACGGGGCGACGGCCGTGAACCTGATGATCGACAGTGACACGCTCACGACCGCGTCGCTTGCGGTGCCCGCGGGCTCGGTGGCGAGCCCGGCATGGACCAGGTTGCCTTTGATCGCGCGGACGCGGCGATTCCCTACGAGGAACGGAAGATCGAGGACCGCGAGCTGTTCTCCACGTTCGGCCATCGCGTGAGCAAACAGTTGGGAAGCTTGGTGGCCGCTCCGTTGATCGAGCAGTTTTGGCCGGCGGTCTTGACGCGGGCCCGCGTCACCGACAACCTGGGGGCCTGTCTCTCGCAGGCGCGGCACCAATGCGAGATCGCTTGGGGATTGCAGACTCGGGAGGTCACACAAAGCCGGGTCTGCGCGAGCGAATCGTTTCAATGGTTGGTGGCGCATCTGCTGGCGCAATTGCCGCGTTTCCGCGCGGTGTATAACGAGGCGGTCTACCGTTATCGCCGCCTGCACCACCTGCGCAGGCAGCCATCCTGGCGCCCGAACTGGCGGAAGATGGTCCTTGGCTGGAAGCGCCGCTGTGGGTCTGGACCGGCGACGATCCGCGGCGACGGCGTCTGTTCGCCCGGCAGGACAACCGCGATCTGGTGTTGGCGGATCGCCAGGGTTGGGAGGACCGGCTGCCGCTTTCCGCCGACGGCAATGCCTCGACCGCGGTCGCCAAACTCCTGGAACTGCGCGATGCAGGCGTTAAGATCCGTTCGCGGGCGCTGATCACCACGCTGTCGGCGCGTTTGGCCCTGGGAGAGCTGTTCATCCATGGGATCGGCGGTGCGAAGTACGACGAAGTCACCGATCTGCTGATGGAGCGATTCTTTGGCGTTGAGCCGCCGGGTTTCCTGGTCCTTTCCGGCACGCTTTACCTGCCGATCGAACGCCGGCCGGCCGCAAGCAACGTGACAGGCTCCGGCGATTTCGCCACGCCTCCCCCTGGAGATGCGGCTTCCCAACACTCGCCTCCGATGCCCTCGGGCGGCGACGTTGGGCAGCAGCCGATAGCGGAAGGCGATATTAACGCAATCCGAGCAAGATTTGCGCGAGATCACCTACCACCCCGAGCGGCTCTTGGACGGTGCCGAAAACGTCCCGGCCGACGTTGTCGCCAATAAACTGCACTGGATCCAAACGCCGCAAACCCGCGAAAACGCGCGGCAACGCTGCCATGCCATCCGCCAGGCAAACGAAGCCATGCAAGCTTGCCTCGCCGAGCGACGCCGGGAACTGCTCGAGCGCGAGGCGGAGATCGCCCGTCGGCTCGAGGCCGAGCGGGTGCTCACCTGGCGTGAATACGGATTCTGCCTCTATCCCGAGGCGGCCCTCCTGCGTGTCTTCTCGAGGCTGGATTAGCTTCGCGTGCCATGCTTCGCGTTTCATGCCCACGCCGGGTGCCATGCCCACGGTCGCCGTGGGCATGTCTCCATGCTATCCGCCATTATCGGCAGCAACGGGCCAGTGAACGGCGTCCGCAGCAAGTGGTGTCGCAGCAGCCGCACGTTTGCACTTCGACCTGCTTGGGCACCATGTGGCAGACCTGGACTTGCACTTCTTTCTCCACGCTGTGCGGGACCATCACCGTGTACTGCTCCGTCTTCTGCTCGGAGACGTTCCGATAGTGGACCACCTGCTCGGTGCAGGTCCGCTTCTCCGGCACACACTCCATGTACTGAACCTGCCGGGTCCTGGTTTCGGCGCTGCACTCGATGACGGGGACGGTCCTCGTCCGCGTCTCGGTGCGGTATTCGCAAATCCTCTCCGTACAGGTTCGCGTCTGGTTCTCGTACGAGCATACGCGGACCGTGCAGGTGCGGGTTTCCGGATGGCAGACTGTGACGCAGTACTGGTACGGCTGCTCGGTTACCTGCGCCCCGTCCGTTTCTGCTGCCTACCGCGCACAGCCGCTGATTTGGTGCCCCGGCCGTCTCGGACTTGAATAGACGGCCTTAACTCCGGATTTTGCGAGGACCTCCAGCCTATGTGACGGAGTTGACGGACGGCGCAATGTTGGCAAGCTTTATCTGCAATCCCGGGCTCAGTTGCCCCATCTGTATCTGGCACTCCGCATTGTAGGTACCGGAGGGATCCATGTTGGGTCCCTGCTGGATGACGTCATAGGGAATGCCCGGTGCCGGTAAGGACTTGCCCGCCTGGTAGTACGACCAGGCCCCGAATATCTCCGTGGCCCCTATCGTATACGAGCGCGAAATCGCCGCCGGCGGCGTCACTCCCGGTGTGTAAAGAACAGAACCGTCAACCGCTGTGTCCACGCTGTCCACAAAAATGGAAAGATTACCCTCGCTGTTGACACCAATCTGAAAACGGCGGAACTGTTGCGGGAAGTCCCTTAAGCATGGGCTCTCGATTTCCCAGAAGCCATATCCAGCTCCGGGGTAATTGGGATTGGGCTGTGGAGTTATGGTGTTGCGGTGTATATGCCCGGCGATCCACAAAACGAAATTCGAATAGCTGTGAAGTGTTTCGAGCAACTGATCCAGGGAAATCTCGGAATACGGTAGGGAAGAAATGGACGCGCGCGCAAGAAGTCTTTCTGCCGGTTGTCCACCATCGGAACTCTGGAAAGAATCAGGTCGCTGGGAAATCTATGGCAAAGAGCTGCTCAGATTCAAGGACAGGCATGACCGGGAATGTTGCCTCGGCCCGACCCACGAGGAAGTCATTACCGATCTTGTTAGACGCGAGGTTCGTTCTTACAGGGACCTGCCATTGAATTTGTATCAGATCCAAACCAAGTTTCGCGATGAAATAAGGCCTCGTTTCGGATTGATGCGTGGCCGTGAATTCATGATGAAAGATGGCTATTCCTTCGACGCCACTGAAGAGGGAGCGGAACAGACCTATCTTCAAATGCGAGACGCATATGTTAAAATCTTCCAAAGATGTGGTCTGGAATTTAGAGCCGTTGAGGCTGACTCGGGCCCGATCGGTGGCAGCTTCTCGCATGAGTTCATGGTTCTCGCTACCACGGGTGAAGACACAATAGTGTCATGTGATTCATGTGACTATGCGGCGAATCTTGAAAAAGCCGAAATTAGATCTCTACCTGCATCAATTGACTCTACGTCAGGAGAGCTTCAAAAAGTAAATACACCTGGCGTCAAGACGGTCGAGGAAGTCGCCGCTTTTCTTAAAATTGCTCCTCAAAACATTATTAAAACACTAGTTTTAAAAACAGAAAAAGGTCCTGTTGCCGTCTTGTTGAGGGGTGATCATGAACTTAACGAAGTCAAGGTAAAGAATTTCCTCAATGTTTCTGAGATTGAAATGGCCGGCGCTGACTTGATCCGGGAGGTCACGGGTGGCCCTGTAGGATTTTCCGGTCCACTTGGATTAAAAGATATAACGATTTTGGCCGATAACGCGATATTTTCCATAGACGCCGCAGTGATAGGCGCTAATGAGATCGACACCCATCTGATCAATGTAGATCCCAGAAAGAGTTTCAGGGTGGACGAAGCGGGAGATTTCCGATCTGCGACAGAAGGTGATTTGTGCCCCCGGTGTGAAGGAACATTACGATTAAGTAGAGGAATAGAGGTCGGTCACATTTTCAAGCTTGGGGTCAAATACTCAAAAGCCATGAACGCGTCCTTTCTGGATACGGAAGGCAAAGATACGTTAATGATAATGGGATGTTACGGGATAGGAGTAAGTAGAGTTCTTGCCGCTGCAATCGAACAGAATCACGACAGCGACGGTATCATTTTTCCACCACCGTTGGCGCCTTTCACAGCAATAATCACCACAATAGGGTCAAAATCGGAGGAGATAAATAACGCTGCTCTCAATGTGTATGAAAGCCTGTGGGCCAACAATATAGATACTCTTTGGGATGATAGAGATGAACGGCCGGGGGTTAAATTCAAAGACGCTGATCTGCTTGGAATACCACTAAGGATAACCATTGGCCAAAAAGCATTGTCCCAAGGCGGCGTTGAACTCAAGAATCGCAAGACAAAAGAGACCAGATTGATTAAGCCGGATGACCTTATCTCGGCCATCAAGGCAGAGATTCATTCGTGGGCCTGAACTCGCTGAATAAGTAAGACAGACGGTTATTACCTGCCGTAGTAGCCATAATATGGGTTGCCCGAATAGGCGCCACCATATTGCTGGGCAGGCGCAGGGTAACCATAAGAATAAGCCTGATTTTGTCCGTCTCCCCCGTACCCGTAAGCGCCATAAGGATAGTAGGAATATCCGTAAGGATTGTATTGAGGCGGAGCGGGCGACGGGGACCACTGTTCCGGATATTGATTCATGGGGGCTGACCATTTGACCGGATCTTGAGCCATGACCCCACCCACGGTGAAAACTAAACAAAACAAGGTTAGGAATGCAATCATCAGACCTTCTCTCATATGTGTCTCCTACTAAACAGTGTCCAAAATTTTCAGTATCGTAGCTTCGTAATCCTACTTGTTTGACATTAACGCCTCGTATAATTTTAAATGTACCGGGCTCAAAGGTCAAACACCGTATGGGATTATCGGGTATCGAATTGTCAAAAATATACTAGCAGAAAAAGCCTGGGAAATTTGTCATGCCTTCACGACCCAAGAATCCAAAAATCTCGAAAAACGGTCAGAAGAAAACTTCCGAGAAGAATTCAATAACCCGGCCCGAGATTTCGCCAGAAAATTTGAAAAAACCTCTCGGCTATTGGCTTAAAAATGTCCTTTTAGGTTTGGTTGTCTGTTTCTTTGCGCTTGGATTCATAGAATTTGGCCTGCGGTTATTTTGGACCCCTAGCGTGAAAATCGAGGACCCTTTTGTCGGATTTTCCTCGATACACCCTCTTTTCAAAATTAAAGACGGTGTCGCTTCTGTTTCCCCCATTCGCCTAAAGTATTTCAACGATGTTTCATTCCCGGTTGAAAAACCGCCAGACTCGTTGCGCGTGTTTTCTTTCGGCGAATCCACAACATATGGTCATCCCTTTGACGGCCGAACTTCATATTCGCGATGGCTCGAAGATATTCTGACAGCGTCCTGCCCGACAAAGAAAGTTCAAGTTATCAATGCCGGTGGGATTTCCTACGCTTCTTACAGAATTGTGAATCTAGTACAGGAAAGTCTTCAATTCAATCCAGACCTCGTAATAATGTATGTCGGGCACAATGAGTTCCTTGAAAGACGCAGTTACGCAGGAATGTTTGAGCAGGGACCGTTACTGATCTCGCTACGATCCTACATGGAGAATCTCAGGATTTACAGGGCGTTGGAAACCATCCTCGTACCGATAATAGACAGGGCAAAGATTGCTGACAAA
This sequence comes from uncultured delta proteobacterium, assembly GCA_963846725.1. Lineage (GTDB taxonomy): Bacteria > Desulfobacterota > Desulfomonilia > Desulfomonilales > Desulfomonilaceae > CAJBEZ01. The sequence goes on from CAWJXP010000010.1 coordinate 10,653, forward strand.
AAGACGAATCGAAAAGATCATTCCCCAAATAGCAATGCGGACAAGACGCTACTCAATGATGAAGCTACCACAATTCTAGATAAGAGCGCCGGGCTGGACCTGTATTATCGTGATGAACAATTTGCTCGCGGTGTAATAAAGCATTACGCTTATAACCTGGGAGAAATGGTCTCCCTGTGCAAACAGGCCCACGTTCCAATAATTCTTGTGGAAACTCCCTCCAATCTCAAAGATTTTTCTCCCTTTAAGTCACAACACGATTCGACGCTGACTCTGACGCAACAAAAAGAGATAGACCGAAAACTTGAAGACGTCAGAGCGTTGCTTGCAAGTGGAGATTTCAAGAAGGCCGTTGATGAAACAAATGAAATAGAGCGAGTTGATCCACTATACGCGCTGACCTATTTCCTCAAGGGTAAAGCCCTGGAAGCAGAAACGCTCTACCCGGAGGCTCGCCGCAACTTTGTAATAGCCAAAGACCTCGACGTTTGCCCACTTAGGGCAACGTCATCGATAATCGATCAAATTGACAAAATTGCCGCTGAACAACAAGCGCCATTGATCAAATTTTGCAGTTTCGTTGATTCCTACGCCAAAGAGCATGGAAGTAAATCAGGCATTCCAGGGGATGAAAGTTTCCTGGATCATGTTCATCCAACTATTGAGTTGCACCAGGCGTTGGCTCAGCTTTTATATGAAAAAATTCAGTCCATGGGACTGATAAGCGGGTGCAAAACACTGAACAAGACTGAAATCCAATCAGTTTTGGACCAGGGGTTCAAGTCCCTGGATTCGTCGATTTATGCGCTTAGAGACCTCAATCTGGCAAAAACCCTACGCTGGGCAGGCAAGAAGGAAGAAGCAAAGAGAGCGCTTCTACGAATAGCCGGCTCTGAAACCGACAACCCTGAAGTTCACAAAATGCTTGGCTCATTCGCTCTAGAAGCCCATCAATATGGAGAAGCGGTAAATGAATATCGCGAGGCAGTGAAACTCGCGGGTGGCGATCCGGAATTGAAACTATCTCTGGCCATCGCTCTTTATAAGGGAGGAAATCGGAAGGAAGCGCAGGACACTTACGAACAAATTCTGAATTCCGGTAATGATTTGCCGGAAGTATACGCCAATCTCTCCATGTTGTGGCTCGAAACCGGTCGAATTGATGAATCCGGGAAACTCATAGAGAAAGGCATTGAGAAATTTCCTGGGTCCTCAGCGCTCTATTCGCCTTACGCCCTAAACCTGGCAATATCCGGTAAACTGAACGAGGCCATCAAGTGGATGCTCAAAGCTGTGGCGTCGGAACCCGGCGATCCATCTCACTACTACAACCTTGCCGGGATGTACGCCCTGAACAACCAGAATGCAAAAGCGTTTAAGTCTCTAAATATGGCTATAGATAGAGGCTATAGAAACCTGGATAAGCTTTCATCAGACCCGGTATTCAAAAATCTACGAGATCAAAGCGAATTTCAAGAGATCAAGTCTCGACTGGAGTAATTTTATAGCGCATTGAGCAGCCCCTAATAATTGGTTCGACAATTCATGCTAGTGAACTTGGAAGTTTAACAACAAGTGTTAATTAGCCCTGTTTGGAAGAGAAATTTGACAAATATTTTACGTCTAGGCGCTAGAACCCAATTCAGCTCGATAAACTTGTTGCCCCATTCACTTTTGTTGTGGTAGAAATTTCAATAATAACTCTGCTTTCGACACATCATACCAGCCGAGCGAGTTTTCCAGGAAAGAATTTCCGCGAATAGAAGTCCGAGGAGGTCAATTTCATGTTTGAAATTCTTGAAAAAGAACGCATAGGCCCGGGCGTGAATCGGGCGGTAATCTCGGCCCCCGAAATTGCAGCGGCCCATCGACCGGGTCAGTTCATCATATTGCGCACCCACAAGGACGGAGAGAGAATTCCCCTTACAGTTGCGGATAAGGATACGGAAAAGGGCACTATTACTCTTGTCTGGCAAGAAGTGGGCGCAACCACCTATTTCATGAGCACTATGTGTATAGGCGAAAAATTTCAGGACATTTGTGGTCCTTTGGGAAAACCCACACACATCGAAAATTTCGGCACCGTTGTCGGAGTTGGCGGTGGCATAGGCGTGGCCCCTCTTTATCCGATCACCAAAGGTTTGCATGACGCCGGGAATCATATGGTTAGCATCATCGGCGCCCGTACCGAAGGCCTGCTGATTATGACTGAGGACATAAGGAAGGTTAGTGACGAACTAATTATTTCAACCGATGACGGTTCATTTGGCGTCCACGGATTTGTCACTCAGGTTCTGCAAGGTCTTATCGACAAAGGAACCAAAATTGATCTCGTCGTGGCGATCGGACCCGTGCCAATGATGAAAGCTGTTTGCAATGTTACCAGGAAAACCAGCCTCCCCACGGTAGTTAGCTTGAATCCTATCATGGTTGATGGCACGGGCATGTGTGGAGCATGTAGAGTCGAGGTTGCCGGTAAAACGCTGTTCGGGTGCGTCGACGGCCCCGAGTTTGATGGCCTTCAGGTAGACTTTGACCTGCTGATGAAACGGCTTGCCATGTACAAAGGGCCTGAGCTAATAGCCCTCAACAACTTCCGCGAGACACCACGCGGTTGCCAGTGTACTTTCCCTGGAGGCGCATAATGAGCGATCTAGAACCCAAACCCACAAAAAAGCCGAAGATTCCCCGTCAGAAGATGCCTGAACAGGATCCGCTTCAGCGAGCCCATAATTTTTATGAAGTGGCTTTAGGATATGAAAACGACCTCGCATTGTTGGAAGCAAGCCGCTGCCTTCAATGCAAGAAACCGTCGTGCATGAAGGGATGTCCCGTTGAAGTCGACATCCCTGATTTTGTCCAACTCGTGAAAAATGGCGACCTTATGGGCGCCGCATGGAAGATCAAAGAAAAAAACAGTTTGCCAAGAATAGCAGGAAGGGTTTGTCCCCAGGAAAGTCAGTGCGAATCAAAGTGCGTCGTAGGAGCTAAAGGCAAGGGTGAACCTTGCGCTATTGGAAGGCTGGAAAGATACGTTGCAGATTACGCCGCCACTCATGATGATGGGAAAAGACCAGAACTTCCTAAACCAACGGGTCTGAAGGTTGGTGTGGTCGGTTCGGGTCCGGCCGGATTGACTCTGGCCGGCGCTTTGATCAAAAAAGGCGTAGGCGTAACTGTTTTTGAGGCTTTGCACGAACTTGGTGGCGTTCTTGTTTACGGTATCCCTGAGTTTCGACTTCCAAAAGCAATCGTCCGTTCTGAGGTCGACGAGCTTAGAAAGTTGGGCGTAGAATTTAAAACCAACTGGGTGATCGGTAGAATAGAAACAGTTGATGATCTTCTCGAAAAGCGTAAATACGATGGTGTATTTATCGGATCCGGAGCAGGCGCTCCTCTGTTCCTGAAGATACCGGGTGAGAACCTGAATGGAGTCTACTCAGCCAATGAATTTTTAACCCGCGCCAATCTTATGAAAGCTTACATGTTCCCTCAAGCCGACACACCGGTGGCAAAAGGTCGCCGAGTTGTGGTTTTCGGAGGGGGCAATGTGGCGATGGATTCGGCACGTACTGCTTTACGCCTCGGCGCCGAGGAAGTTAGCATCGTTTATCGGCGAACAATGGATGAATTGCCAGCCAGAAACCGAAGAAGTGCATCACGCGATAGAAGAGGGAGTGAAGTTCCAGCTATTGAACTCGCCAACGGACATCATTGGAAACGACGCTGGCTGGGCAATAGGAGTAAACCTTCAAAGGATGCAACTCGGGGAACCGGACGCTTCTGGTCGTAGACGCCCTGTGGCTATTCCAGGGGATACTGCTCAGATAGAGTGTGACACTATTATTGTCGCCATAGGAAACGGAGCGAATCCATTGGTTCCAACAAGCACCAAAAACCTTGAAACGAACAAATGGGGTAATATAGTCGCTGATCTGGAAACCGGAACGACTTCTCGTGACAGAGTTTGGGCCGGTGGTGACATTGTTACAGGAGCAGCGACAGTTATTCTCGCTATGGGCGCCGGTCGCAAGGCTGCCTTATCAATGCTGAACACTTTTGGAATCAGTTGATGTGAGCAATCCCGTTGATGCTCTCTGTTAATTCCGGGGCGGTTCTTTGGTGTTGTCAGATAAGAGCCGCTCCGCTCTCTACTTCATAGTAATAGTTTCATGGACTACAATTTATTGATTAAAGCCGGTTTTATGGGATTTGCCGCCTCAACCGGGGCGATTTGCATTGTCTTCTTCGTAACGGGAAATCTGTTGAAAATTACGAGGAGAAAATTCAGCAGAGTTTATTTACTGGCAGGGGTCGTATCCTTTATCACCGTCTATCTGTTGCTTCATTTCAAGATAAGACCTTCTGAAATGGAGAACCCTCAATTTTTTTTGACTGGAGTAGTTGGAGGATGGCTGGCAAGTATTCTGTTCGGGGTGACACAATTCAAAAATTTTCTTAGAAGTTTCCTTCAGCCTTGAAAAATCCGGCTTCCATCACATACAATCTCTTATCCTTAGTCTTCATTCGGCTTTGATTGCTTCCTTGGCGACTATTCAATCCTCCAGTATATAAAGTCCATTCAGGTTTCGAAATTCTTCACCACAGTCAAGTCCGTAACCAACAATAAAACCGTCTTCCACCTGAAAACCACAGTAATCGAGTTCAACAAATTTCTCTCTTCTGGCTTTCTTATCTATTAATGCTGCTGTTTTCAGAGAATTCGGGTTTCGGCTCTTCAGATATTCGCCGTATTGATGGAGAGTCAAGCCGGTATCAACTATATCATCTACTAGGATCACATCTTTGCCTTCTACGGGCAGACTGACATCCATTATTATTTTTAGGTCTCCACTGGTGACTGTTTGATCTCCATATGACGAGATCCTTACAAAATCCACGTGGCACGGTAGATTTATGTTTCGGGCAAGGTCCGCCATAAAAACAAACGCCCCTTTAAGTATTCCCACCAGCAGGATTGGTCTGTCTCCATAATCGAGGGATATTTGTTTACCCAGTTCCTTTACCCGCTCATCGATTTTCTTGTGACTATATAATTCTTTCCTGGTCCTGGTGTTCATAAAGAAAGCTCCAAAATTAATGTAGTCCGTTTGAAATAGTTCAATTGACTGTTCCGCTTACCCTTACCAACGACTCTTAGCTCCAAACCCAAGCGAATCCGTCAAACCCTCTTTCAATAAGAAATAACCTCGCGCCGCTATCATTGCCCCATTGTCTGTGCACAAACGCGCCTGAGGTATTACAACGTCAACCCCCTTTTTGATACCCTCCGCTGTGATCCCTTCTCTTAACGCCGAATTAGCGGCTACACCACCGCACACAACAACCCGAGGTATTTTGAGTAGCTCTGCAGCCGTAAAGAGCTTTCCGACCAGTGTGTCTATCACCGCTTCCTGAAAAGCTGCGGCTATCTTGCGAATCATGTCAAGATCGTTGGTTGACGGGTTCGAAGGCGCAATCTTGTGGAAACTCCCATGGACGGCATTATCCACGCAAGTGGCAAAAGTATTTTGGGCATGCCTCAGCACGGCAGTTTTCAATCCCGAGAACGAAAAATCCATGTTTCCCGGCTCCATCAGGGCTCTAGGAAACCGAAGCCCGTTTGTGCAAACGCCTTCAGACAGCTTCTCGATGACTGGTCCACCTGGATATCCCAACCCTAACAGTTTGGCGACCTTGTCATAGGCTTCACCGGCAGCGTCATCGCGAGTCTTTCCTATGATTCGGATATCAAGCGGAGTCCGTACTTCGAACAAGCTCGTGTGGCCACCGGAAACAACCAATCCTATAAAAGGGAAATCAGGTCGATTGGGTTCAAGCCAAGCGGCGAAAAGGTGTCCATGGAGATGATTCACCCCGCATATCGGCTTCCCGAGCGCCAGCGCCAAACCTTTGGCAGCGCCTATTCCTACCAGTAAAGAGCCTATCAGGCCAGGTCCTCTTGTTACTGCTATTGCATCGACATCGTTCAATTCCAGAGACGCATCGTTCAGGGCTTGTGAAATTACAACCGAGATAGCCTCGATATGCTTTCTCGACGCGAGTTTCTGGACCACCCCTCCAAATTCCTTGTGAATGTCTATCTGAGAAACTACGACATCAGCAAGAATGTTAGTTCCATCGGCCACAATCGCTGCAGCGGTTTCATCACAGGATGTCTCAATACCCAATACAATCATTTGAGAACTTTGGAGACTCATGCGCAATTTTTTGTTACCCAACGTTCCACATCAGACCACCCGTGAAAACGAGCTGTGACCGGGGCTTCACAGCGTTTGTTCCAAGGTTGTATCATTAATCCGACGCCCACTCCTTCAGAAAGATAATCCCGCAAGTGTAATTCGTCGTCTTCGATGATAAATTTGGCGCCCGTTTCTTTCAAATAGACGCGTTTGTCACGCGAACCCCCTGTTACAATCATTTCCGGGGTCGTGGGGTTCCATGGCAACGCTTCAAGTTGACGTCTTGCGCTTTCCAGGTCTGACCTTCCTGTTATGAACAAGAGTGGCGATCCGGTTAATTCATATACCATCTCAAGAGTCCGGACGGCTCCTTCGTATGAATCAATGCTGTCCATTGAATACATGTTGTCCACGGCTTCCAGTAACTGTTTAGGATTGAGGCCAAGTGGCTCAAGATCCCAAGTTAAAAGATCTGCAGGTGATATCTTTTTACCGGTTGCTTCGTTAAGATGACCCAGAATCATGTCTATTGACTTTAACACGACACCATCAACGTCAAAAGCTATTCTCATCTGTTTGACCTCGACCAAGTTCAGAATCAGTGTTCTTAAATTTAATTCCTTTGTTGAATTAATCCTAAAAGCCTTATACTAAATATTCGGTTCTAAATCACGGGGTCACAACTTTCCACGATCATTGAAGCTATTAACGGGAGAAAGACCGACCTTGAATCCGAATATTCTCTTGCGTTCAATCATAGGATTGCTCTCGGTCATAGTTTTCGGGACTATAGGCTATATGTGGATTGAGCATTGGTCCGTCATAGATGGGTTGTATATGACGGTAATCACCATATCTTCTATCGGATACGGGGAAGTCCACAAGCTTAGCGACACAGGACGTGTTTTTACTATGGGGCTGATCTTTGTCGGCTTCGGGGTGGTCGGTTATGTCTTGGTCGCGGCAAGCAGGTTGATAATTGAAGGCGAAGTACAAAAAATACTAACTAGGCGACGTTTCATGAAAGCAATAGAAAAAATTAAAGACCATTTTGTTATATGTGGGTTTGGTCGTATGGGAGCGTTTGTGTGTCAACAGTTCCATGCGAGAGGAATCCCATTTGTTGTCGTAGAAAATGATCAGGAGACACAATTGAGGATCATGGAAGCAGGTTATTTCCTGTCTCCCGGAGACGCCACTCAAGAGAGTGTGCTCAGGGAGCAAACATAAAAACAGCCCGGGGCCTGGTATCGGTCCTGAATTCCGATGCTGCGAATGTTTATGTTGTACTCACTGCGAGAGAATTAAATTCGAATTTGGAAATTATCGCTCGCGCCGGCGAAGAAAGCGCGCAAAAAAAGCTGATGAGAGCTGGAGCAAATCGCGTAATTAGTCCGTACCAGGTTGGTGGCATGAGAATGGTCATGGCAATACTAAAACCGGAAGTCATGAACTTTCTTGAAGTAGCGATGGATTATCGCGACCTCAACATAGAAATAGAGGAAATTAAGGTCTTAGAGGGCTCGGAGTACGTCGGAAAGGGGTTAATTGACACGGATATAAGGAAAGACCTAAATCTGATTGTTATCGCAGTAAAAAAGCCTAACGGTAAAATGGTCTTTAATCCTGGGCCGCGAACGGAAATTGAAGAGGGCGACACATTGATTGCAATGGGTGAGAAAAAGAGTCTGGAGATCCTTATGAAAAAATCCCGCTTACCAAGCTCATGATAAATGTGATATAATTAGAACATGAGTGCAAAGTCATTAACAAAAACGTTGCTATTTTTCGTGGCCTTCGTCCTGTTCGTTGTCGTCGGACCTCAGCAAGCGTCGGCCTATGATATTCGAGGCGTATGGGTGGGAAACGCAAAGGGTTTCTATCTTCGGCGCTAAAGGGTCAGTTACGATTACATCTCAACGGGGTGAGGAAATCGAGGGTGTTATCGAAGGTGGAAATATTTTTGGGCGCGCTAAATTCAAAATTAATGGAAAAATTCAGGGAAATTTCATTTTTGGCGCCTTAGACGGAAACTCATTTCAGGGATACATTTACCCGGATTGGTCCATCCGAGGTGTTTTCAAAGGCATCGACGGGGACAGTTACCAGGTTTTTCTCAAGCGACCATATGACTATTGGGGGATGCCTCAGGAGGGTTGGCCATACAACTAAAATATTGAGCCCACCTGCGCTGTGGTAAGGTTGTGATAGCTACGACATTACACGGATTGATCATTGATATTGACCGCAAACGCTCTGATGTCTCTCGATATAATGAACTCAGGCTGGGGATAGTTGAATCCATTCGTCTGCCAAAATCATCCTGGGAAGCTGTATCGATTGATGTCAGTTACGTTCACTTTACAGACATCAAAAGCCATATAGGCGCCATAAATAGCTATGATTTTTTCATTCTCAGTCCACAAGGGTCTCCCTGGAGTTCGTACACAGGCGAGGAAGTCGAATCTCTCAACTTTCTGGCTCATCTGGCGCGCGAACTCATTGTCTGCAAGCGCGCCGCTTTCCTGGGAATCTGCGGTGGCCATCAATTCTTGGGAATGGCGTTCGGCGGAGAAGTAGGTTTCATAGATAACAACTTCAGGGGTTTTCGGGCCGAAAAGTATCCTTCAGATTGCCTTGCGGAACGCGATAGCGTCAACATAACGACGATTCGGAACGACCCTATTTTTGATGGGTTACCACCACATCCTACCGAATTGTCCGTAATGGAAAATCATGTTGAAGAAATAAAGACTGTCCCTCCGGGTTTTGTAAACCTTGCGTCGAGTAGACTGTCAAAGATACAGATAATGAGATTTCCAGGAAGAATTGTTTACGGGATGGCTTTTCATCCCGAACGCGGCTGGGATCTCGTTGACCAGGATGGAGAAAACTCCGCTTCGCATGGTAGAATTATGCTGGCAAATTTTTTAAAGATGGTTTGCAGAGCTAAAGGCGCTTTATAGTAGAATTGCGCTATATATTGTTCTTTGCTGTCTACTTACATAATTTGAATAAGGAAGGCCATGAGATGGAAGAACTCGAGAAAATCGCTATAAGACTGAAGCATTGGGCGGGACACAACCTTGAACACGCAAAAGCATACGAAGAGGTGGCGGAAAAGTTGACCAGTTTAGGGTTGGATGACGCGTCCGGCGACATCCGTCAGGCTGTAGAATTGAATGCAAAAGCCAACGAAAAATTCGCCTCCGCTTTAGCCCTAATAGAGACCAGAGTTGGCCAGGTCTCAGGGTGCTGTAAAGATCATGAGTCCAGCCACTGTTGTTCGGATCATGACCATGGTCATCACTCACACTGAGATCCAAGTGGGGAGAGTCTGCAAGAACTCCCCATTGTTTTTGCTATTCTGTGAATCTTTTACGTTGATAATTTATTGATTTCGGCGTCTTTTTTTACTGAAGTGTTTCAGGTTTTGCGCCTGAAGGAGGGATAAATGGAAGCCAGAAACTTTTGAAATGGAGTTTGCAAAATTTATTCGAACGATTTCACCAGGATATCAGAGACGCTTTTATAGATGACGCATTTCACAAACGGGAAATACTGTCGCACTATCAACTTGCGAGAGAAATGCTTCAGGAACTGGCCGATACCGTGCTCTCAGAATTCACCACGAACATAGATAAAAAAACACCGGTAGAGACAATAGCGGACAGATACGTTCAGTTAGGCATAAGATGCTGTGAAGACGGCTTGAGCTATTCTGAGATGGTGAGAGTCTTTATTCTATTAAAACGTCATACATGGCTTTTTTTTCAGGAAAGCAATTTTGCTGGACAGCCTTTTGACGTTAGATCCATCGTGGCCTTGAATAACAGGACCGCATTATTTTTTGACCGCGCCATTTACTATTTTTTGGTGGGATTTGAGCAAACACAATCGGAAATCAAGACTGAACTCGATGACATGTATAATGTCTTCGTCGATAGGCTATATAGGGACCTGAAAAATCGTCTCCAACCTCAGTCGTGAATCAGACTATTCGCCGCATTCTCTGTTGGGAGTTGGCGCTGAAAAAGGGTAGCGGTGAGCTACCCTTTTTCAATCTACTTGGAGGAGGACCCCGCGGGAAGGATTGTCATCATTTACTGGACCACCTGCACGGTGTACCCGAATTTTTCGCCGTTCTCCACTCGATAGTCAACTTTAACTTTTTCACCCACCGCCGGCCTTCTGAAAGGTATAAACTTTGTCTTCAGACCGACTTTGATATTGACTACCTCGGCAGATTCACCATCTTCGGAGCTTCTGACCGACAGGCTTTTGGGAGAGGATGCCACCACTTCGCCTAAAAGTGTCTTGACGGTTTTTTCTTCCTTGGCTGGTTCTTCTTTGATCTCTTCTTTTACTTCCGGCTTCACTTTTTCAGGGGGCGTAGTCTTCGTAATCACCTTTTGTTCCGCAGGAGGGACCGGCTTTTTTGTAACCGGTTTTTTCGACGGAGCTGGTCCTGAAGGCTCGGTTCTTGTCGCTCCCTGCGGAGGAGTAACAGCCGAGGACTGTTTTGGAGCAGGCTCCTTTTTTCCTGGGGACCAGTTTCGATCATATACGTGGGCCGGCGGCTTTGTTGAACAAACCGGTTGGGGGGGACCGCACGAATCAGTTGTTGGACCTGCTTCTTCTCCCACGCTGCGGCAAACAGTTCCCGAAGGTGGAGCTGGAGGATAACATTGAGCCGTAGCAGGCGCAGGCGAGAGACTTACTACTTTTGTGGCTTTCATATACCCGTCTTCGAGTATGAAATCCACGGCCACAATTTCGCCGAGGCACGGCCGGCGGTTAGGCACGTATTTAGTGCGCCAGCCAACGTTGACCTCTGCGCATTGACCATTGGACTTGACCGTCATCGATCTCCATCCGTTGTCTACTACCGTGCCTTTGAAGGTGCAAATGCGGTATGCGTCGGCAGAAACCGCTGCCATGAAAACGATGGCCATCGTTAAGGAAATAATGGCCGCAAAATTAATAACAGATGTCTTCCCGGACATAGGGAACCTCCTCACTCGGGGGCGTAAGGATTTTCGCGCTGAATTTTCTGGATGGCGGCGAAAAAACCGTTACCAGCATCCATATGCTGAAATTAGCCCTTGTAATAGTAGGTTATTGCTAAAATGTCAAGTAATTTAAAGCTATCAATCATATTTCCTTGAATTAAGCTAGATTTATCTCATAACAATTCATTAGCGCACGGCATTGTCATTGTTTTGTTGTTATGCTATGTATTTAGAATCCCCTGTGGAGGCCCGATATATGGGTGTTTGCCGTGACGCCTCTGAATGCGAAATAGAATTTGTCAAAGAGATGGCTGAAGGGCTCGGTAGTTCGGGGATTATCCTGGACAACCTTTTGAAAAAGGCCCGCATGGCTAAGATGATAGCCTTAGACCTTATTGAGAAATACCAGGCTTCTTCGACGAACGCGTCTGATACGCTCGCAGCGATTACCAACAAGCGCATCAAAGAGTATAACTCTTTAGTGGACAAAGCTGAAGACGCTTTGAGATGGCTCCTAATCCAGCGAGAAGCTTGCGGTTTCAGAACACACAAGAACGTCAACCAGCACTATCCTATCCCCTCTAGGCTGCCCCTTATAAAAACATGACCAATGCGTCACATTTAAGAGCCGTTCTGATATTAGTAGCCTGCGTGGTTTTCATAGCGGTCACGGTTGGTTCGGCGCCCGCCCAGAAATCATCAAAGGCGGCGCCAGAAATTGACAAGACGGTTGTTGTCACTGTGTTCACATCCTCAGAGTGTCCCTTCTGCGAAAACGTCAAAGAACTTGTGGATGACCTCAAGACAACACTTCCAATAAAAATTGAAATGTTCGATATAAACCGACCTGAAGATTATGATCTGTTTTCCAAAATTGAGGGGACTCACAAAGGAGAACGATTCGCAGTACCCCTGGTTATAGTCGGTGACACGGTGTTGATGGGTCAGTCCCAAATTTTCAGTAAACTTGAGGACACCATAAGAAAAGCTGAGATTAATGGAACTTCCAAGATCGGCTCAAAACCCAACCATAAAAAGATTGCCGCTGATGAGGCGCCGTCAGGTCACGTCGCCCAATCTAATAAGCGTCAATCGGAATCTAACAAGATGAAGATAATAAATGATGACACAAAAGCTGATCCTTCCCCGTCAAATTAGATAAAAAACACTCAACCAAAACCGAACACTTGACTATATAGGATTATATGAATATATTCTTGACATTCAAATTGTGAAGGGGTGCAACATGTTTTCAATAGATGAAGAATCAAAAAAATTTCTAAAAGAAAAATTGGAGCCTAATCAATATCTCAGGATTTTCTTTGGCGGTTATGGTTGAGGCGGACCCAGCATGGGTTTGGCTCTGGATGAGCCTAAAGAAGGCGACGAACATTACACCGTAAACGAATTGCCTGTCGTCGTTGATCCTTTCGCGATGAAAATGATTAAGGACTCCGGTGGGTTGAACATAAAAAACAGTATGTTCGGTCCTACGGCTGAACTGGCTGGCGCTGGGTGTGGAACAGGTTGTAGCTGCAGCTAGTGGGGTTTAAAGATGCCAATTTTTGAATTTGTTTGTGAAGATTGTGGTCGGCAGTTTGAAAGAATTTTCTTTATATCCGAGTGTGATGATCCCGCGCCTTGCCCGTCATGTGGTGGTGAACGAACAAAAAAGAGTTTTTCCGTTTTTTCCCACACTGGAATTGAGAAAAGCTTGAGTTCTTCTTGTGGATCTTCTGGATCCAAGGGCTTTTCTTGAGGATAGAAACTAAACGCCGTGAGCGTTATCTCTGATATAATAGGGACCCTTAAGGTCCCTATTATTTTTTATGCGGTTTTTAATCCCATTTCCGTCTGTCTTCTATAATCTTTTGTTCATCGGTCAATGTTCCGCTTTCAAGAATGCAAACGGAACCTTTGAGTTTCAATGAATCCCGAATCGTTGCTTCCACTTTTGATAGAAATCCCTCCGCTACAGCCCCTTTGAGTTCCACCTCAAGCTTCATTATGTCTTGATCACCTGGTCTTTCTACGACAAGACGCGCTTTGGCGATTTCCGGATGGGTTTCCACAACCTTCTGCACCTGTGAGGGATGAACAAACATGCCCTTGACTTTGGTAACCTGGTCAACGCGACCCATTATTCGAGTCAGGCGCGGGGATTTTCTACCGCAAGAGCATTCCTCCGTTGTAATGGCTGAGACATCTCCCGTCCCAAACCTGACCAGAGGATAAATCCTGTTGTTACAAGTAACTACGACCTCTCCCGGTTCCCCTTCCGGCACAGCCTTCCCGGAATCCGGGTCCACAATTTCGACTATCACGTCGTAGTGAATATGCATTCCGTTGGTTGCCGGGCATTCATACGAAAGACACCCAACGTCTGCTGTACCATACGCCTGACGCCCTATAATTCCATATTCTTCGAAAAAACGCTTACGCATCGATTCGGGCAGCATCTCGGCCGCAAGGAAAGCTACCTCGAGCTTTAAATCTTCCTTTGGTTTCAGACCGACTTCTTCCGCCTTTTTGAGGATTGCCATCAGAAAACTGGGAGTCCCGATATATCCAGTTACCCCAAGCGCCTTTACAATCTGAACCTGGGTTTCAGTATTTCCAACACCGGTTGGAACGATGACCCCTCCCAACTCCACTATGCCCTCTTCAAACATATGCCCAGCAGGTGTGAGGTGGTATGCGAATGTGTTGACCACTATATCGCCGGCCCGGAATCCAACTGAATACAGGGCTGTTTTCCAACGCCAATAGTCGTGCACTGCGCCTACCGGGTCGTAGATGGGCCCGGGAGATTGATGAATTCTAGCCAAATTCGCGACTGGAACAGTCAGGAAGCCCCCAAAAGGTGGATCTGATTTCTGCGCTTCAGAAAGGTCCTTCTTCTTGGTTATTGGTAGCTTTTGAAGATCTTCGACCGAATTTATGTCCGCAGGAATCTGTCCTAGGCTGTCCATGCTTCGCCTCAGCGGTGTTCCTGCGGCGTATGCGTGCTCAACCACTTCTTTGAGGAATTTCTCTTGATAAGCTTTCCTGTCTCTCGCCGAAAAAGCCTCCTTTTCGGTTAGAAAGCCTCTGTTTCGGTCCTCAGACGCCATACTGACCTCCATCCCCTGATTTACTTAAGAAATTTAAAATGGTCTATTCCCCGTGAAGCTGACTCAACTCCAAAGGGCTCCAATTCCTTAACAAAGTCTAGAATATGCCGGGCTCCAGAAATTCTCCGGATACGTCTCGAAAAACATCACCCATTTCGCCCGCTGTCGCATTAGCTTTGCAACATTCTACCGAAGCCGGCGTCGCCTTTTTCTTTTATCTCGCGACTCTTTCCAACTTGACCTGTCCTGGCTCTGTTACTGTTGGACATTGGTGTTGACACCGGTTCGAGGACCGCCTATGATACCGAAATGACTCATAGACAGACTGATCACAGTTAATCCGAAGAAATCAATTGTGTCAAGTTGAATGGACTCCTCTCTGTGACTTCTCTCCGGCTTTTTCTGTCCCAGACGTAGCCTCTGTTTGGGTAAAATCGTCCTTGTGAGGAGAACGTATGCGTTTACCCACCTTTGCTCACCATGCCCCCAAGGCGTTTGAAGAGCTTGTCAAAATCAAGGGCGATTCTACAGGGTCCGCGTTGATCATGGGTGGAGGCGCCATTGTTTTCAGAGGGGCCAAAGTCAGGGGTGAAGCGTTATATACCGGTGATCCGCAGGCGCATCGATCCATTGTTGGAAAGATACCGCCCAGGTCTTACCGCCACACAGTAATTAAAGAATATTATCCAGGATATGCCCAACGCCATAGGACATCGCAAGTCTGGCCTAAAAACGGCATGGGACTACGAGCCTGTGTGAGTCATTGAATTGTAGAGATGACTTGGGCCACATACTATATTTCGAGGAGGATTTGATGACCGTTAGCAAGTGGATTCACATGGGGACTCTCTTGAGCCGGCAAGCGGAGCAGTATCCCGAAAAGCTGGGTTGCCAGGACAAACACAAGGACCTCACATTCAAACAGTGGAATGAAAGAAGCTGCCGGCTGGCGAACGCCCTGACTGCGATGGGATGTGGCCATGGAGACAGATTCGCGATAATAGCTTACAACCGTGTGGAATGGATGGAAATCTACGCTGGGTGCGCGAAGGGTGGACAAATCTGCGTACCTATAATGTTCAGATTGGCGGGGCCTGAAATCGAATACATAACTAACGACGCCGGATGTAAAGTATTTATCGTAGAGAAGCCTTTTGTCGACACTGTCAATTCCATCCGAGACAAGATATCCGCGCCGAAATCAAACTTTGTTTATCTTGGAGCCCCAGGTGACAATATCCCGGATGGTTATGTCGGTTATGAAGAATGGCTGGCATCGACCAAAAGTTCCGAACCCGATGTCCTTGTAGATTCGGATGATCCCTGGACCTTCATGTACACTTCAGGCACCACCGGAAAACCTAAAGGCGTTGTGAGAACTCACGAAAGCTACCTTGCCATGTATTACCTGGACGTCGCCAACATGGGGTTGAGACCCACGGACAAGGCTCTCATGGTTATGCCGATGTGCCATGTAAACTCTATTTATTACTCTTTTCCATACACGCTGATTTCCGCGCCGGTGTGTGTATATAATGAATCAAGTTTCAGCCCTGACGATTTCCTTACAACTGTCGAAAAATTCAAAATCACTTTTACTTCCCTGGTTCCGACGCATTACATAATGATACTTTCTCTGCCGGATGACTTGAAGAAACAATACGACGTCTCAAGTATGAGACAGCTTCTGATCTCCTCCGCCCCGGCAAGAAAGGAGACGAAAGTCGCCATCCTTGAGTTCTTCAAAAACGCCGAATTGTGGGAGGCCTACGGCTCCACGGAAGCTGGACTTGTTACACTCTGTCGGCCCGAGGACCAGCTCAGAAAACTGGGGACAATAGGACGCGAAATTTTCGGTATAGATCGAATCAAAGTCCTTGACGAAGAGGGAAATGAAGTTCCCGATGGTCAGGTGGGAGAACTTTACGCGCGGACCCCGATGTTGTTCAAGGAATATTGGAATCTTCCCGAAAAGACTAAGGAAGTCTTTTGTGGCGAATGGTTCACAGCGGGCGACATGTGCTACAGAGATCCGGAAGGATTTTATGTTCTGGTTGATCGGAAGGCTAATATGATCATAACCGGCGGGGAAAATGTTTTCCCATCGGAAGTTGAAAATGCCCTTGCGTCTCATACTACGGTAAAAGATGTAGCAGTGATAGGAGTGCCACACGAAAAATGGGGAGAATCGGTCCACGCCTTTATTATATTAAAAGCTGGAGTGGAACCCTCTGATGGGCTAAAAGACGAGATCAAGCGATTGGCCAAGACCAAAATAGCGGGATACAAGGTTCCGAAATCCGTAGATTTTATCTCGGACGAGGACATGCCGCGAACAGGAACCGGAAAAATCCTTCACAGGGTATTGAGAGAACAATATGGCTCGTGGAGTGACAATAAGTAATTTTTTACCCATACAATCCGGAACTTCTCCTTGTTGAATAGAGTTTATGTGATCTTTATGATTCCTTATGAAGCGGCTCTTAAAGCCGCTTCTTTTTTTTCGATTCACAGTTGCGGCTCACAGGCTGCTGTGGTATTTCACAACTTGATTTCCGGTTGGAATGACTCTTGAATCTTCTGGAGACACAATGAGGTTCACCATTTTGCCCGCAATGCTCATATTTACTTTTGCATTGCTGGTTTCCGCTGACCCGGCCGTTGGCCAATCTACGTCCAATCTGGAGACCCCGTCATCAAAACAGGGGCTCAGCCATCAAATGTTTCAGCCTGCGCCACGGCTCGGTGATAAACAACAAATCTCAGAGAAAACTATTGAAGATATCAGGCGGCTTTATCTGGAAGCAGAGAAAGAAATGGAAGCCAGGAATCCTTCCAACACTCAGCGACAAAAACCATAACCTAATTTCAGGGCAAGCGGGGCAACCAGCATGGCTCCGCGTGTCTCTATTTATTAGCGGTAATGAGGTTCCAGCGAAACGCCAGCTTGTCGCAGCGTAAGTGGGAAAACAAAGTCTCCAGCATTTTCAATCGGTCTTCATAACAAAGAGTAGGGTACAATCCAGCCGACATGGCCTGGATCGAAAAGAATTCCTTCAACATCCCGGCATCAGTCGCAAAGTCAACAACCTCAACGTTGACGTTAGAAAAAAGACCTTTCACGAATGTGATCAGGTTATCAAGTTCGACCGGTTTTTTTTGGCTGAGGTTGGTCTGGGCAGACTGGTCCGCTTGAACAAGGGCGTTTTCGTTATTATCGAAAACCCCTACCATAAAGGTTAACCCTAATACCCCTCCTGGCTCGAGAAGATCCCTGGCCTGGGACAGACTAGCCTGGTAATCAGGAATAAGAAATATGGAGGCGCTATAAATAATTGCGTCCATTCTCTCATTCACACAACTGGGGAGGTCGCCGGCGTCCCCTTCTACAAATTTAAGCCTCTCCGAATCAGGATCGATATTTCTGGCTACATCCAGCATAGAAGGCGAATTGTCTAATCCCCAGATAATTGCGTCTGGAATCGTCTGAAGCATCTGCCTTGAGCTGGCTCCGGTTCCGCATCCAATATCGAGGATCCTGGCATTCGGCTGTATTCCCATCCTATCGAGGAGACTGGCGTTGAGTATTGAAAAGAATCGATATTTGTTTTCAAAAATCGCGTAATTGTCAGAGCTTTGTTCAAAATTTCTCTTTACGGCTTCTTTAATCTTATGAATCTTCTTTTCGTCCATCTTTTTCCTTGGGAGCCTTATGTTCGGCGCCTGGGGCCTGCCCTGTTTTTTGAAAAACAGCGGGTATAATCACAACCCGTTCGAGGCTCCTCTTGTAACTCGACTCGCTGTGATCGTCACCGTGCTTCCATGTCCGTAACATGTCCTTAGCCTGTTTTTTGTCAATTTTCAGAATGTTCCTGAGTTGCCCCATGGTCACACATTGTTTTTCATACGCGTATCGCGCCAGGGTCTCCAAAGGATATTCCCGCAATTTTTCAACAGGTACCCTTATCCCCACTACGGCTAGAAAAACTTGCAATTCCGAATACGGGTCGCTGCTTGCGGTATCTTTCGCAAGTTCCACATCCAGTTTCCGTTCATCGGTGGTTTTAGGTTGGCCACTCACGTAACCGGCTGAGCCGTCTATAAAATCCTGCCTTATTGGTGAGAAAAAATCCACGGCCTCGCAACCTTCCGGACCTGACGAGACCGAGTGAGGAACCATCGAAGGTATCAGCAACATTTCATCGGGAAGCAGCGTTATATCCCCATGTCCAGGAAAATGCAGGGTAATTTGACCTTTGTGAACCGTCGTGAACTGTTCAGACTCGTGCTCATGAACTGGTATGGATGAATTAGGAGCGATCTCGATTCTAACCGCCATCAGTTTCTTGCCCCAGATCATTTGACGGTTAATCTTGTCAGACAATTTCTCTTTACTTATGAGATCCCATGATCGCTTTTCCATTAATACGCCTCGCTGTTAAAGTCCTGTGACGGCGCCAGCCGTCAGCGCTCCTGATTGAGCCGTTCTTCATCGAGCAACATAGATCTAAGTTTATCTACAATGCCGGATACCTGTTTTTCAGTTTGTTCCAGAGGACCACTGTTGTCAATTATGATGTCAGCTAAAGTTTTTTTGGATTCTATATCCATTTGAGCGTTTAGCCGGGATGACGCCTCGTCAGATGAAATCCCGTCCCTTTTTAGCAAGCGCTTCTTCTGAAGCTTTCGCGGAGTGTACACTAAAATTATGGTGTCGAAATCTGTTTCCCAACCCGCTTCAAACAATAGCGGAACGTCTACCACAACAATCGGATTTCCTTTTTTTTGGTGCTCTTTTACAAGACGTTCCTTCTCACGCGATACTCTTGGGTGAATGATCGCTTCCAGAAGTTTTCTCTTAGACGGGTCGGAAAAGACAATCCTGGCAAGTTCCGGTCTGTTTAGCTCCCCTTGGGGGTCCACGACGGAATCACCGAATGTGGCCTTTATCTCTTTCAATCCGCTAGAACCGGGCTTGACCACCTCGCGGGCAAGCTCATCAGCGCAAATAACAGGGATCCCCCGCTCCCTGAAAATACCGCTGACAGCGCTCTTGCCACTAGCTATTCCGCCTGTAAGTCCTACCGTCAACGAGCGTCTAGCGCCCACACCATCATTTTTTTTTTGATTGGCTCTCATTATGGACCAGACCCACAATCCTTAATTATTTATAAAAGTTGTTTAATCTTTCTTCTTCATTTCCTGCCATGCGGCGTCCCAAGCTCGGTCAAGCCTTTTTCCGGTCTTCTGTACGGTCTCGAAAAAATCTCCAACCCTGTCCTTTAAGATCCTGGCCATTTCATCAGAGTGCCCTTGAGCCTGCTTGACCCTGTTTTCTCCGATTCTCCCAATAGCCGTCCACTGTTTATCGAGAAGTTCCATGGCCTGATTCACACACAGCCCAAGCGTGTCTCTGCTTAACGCTCCAAGCGTCTTGAATCTCTGTTTAAGGTCATTCAGGAAACTGTCCCAATCGAGATTTCTCTCGCGATCGAGAGTTTCCCACGCGTCTTTTATTTTAGTCGAAGCTGTTTCTATGTCTACCACAGCGAGCTTTCCGGAACGTTTGAGATTTTTTGCCGTTTTATCTACTGCGGAGAAAAATTCTTCCCGGGAAGAGCCCCAGCTCTTTTTGAGAAAAACCCGGATTTCTCCTAGCATAAAAACACCTATCGTTCCCAGGTTTCCCATCAGCTCAGTTAAGGAATCTCTTACGTCAGGCGCCTTCTTATCCATAGAAGCCTCCAGGAATATTCGTAAGATTCATCAATCGCTTAGACACCACCGCGTGCTGTTTTGATTCAATCGCCTTGAGTAGCTCATTAGTCCAGTTTCTACAAGTACTACGCCAACCACTGCTAAGCAACAAATTTGATGTTTCCGGTCCAGGTGTTGCGATCCGTGAACCGTCCCCAATCAACAGAAAAATATAAACCGTGACTTTTTTCAGGAATTTATTATAATTTGTTAAGTTAACAGATTGGATCAGCTTTTTAATTCCTGTGAATAGTAATTCGCGGCCCGAGGTGGTTTAAAAAGTCATGAGTTCAAACTCCGACGTCAAAATCCTGCAACCATCTGAAAGATTACCGGTTTTTGAGAAAGTGGATCACGAATTGACCGCGGGAAATGAGCTTCTGGATGAGGCCATAATCCTGGATGGGAATTCTGAGGGCTCCGGTTCCTTGTTCATTGAGGCTACCTTGGTGGAAACGAAATCCCCGTCCGATGAAACGCCCCGCGACATAGCCGGATCCGCCCCTCACATCGTTGCGCTTGAACCCCGCCGAACCGACGTGGGTCTGGAAAGCGAGATCTTGCCGGCTCCTATTATTCCTATGAGCCTGGCGGTTATTCTTTTCATGCTCATGATCACTTATGGGAATGTCTGACAACTGAATCAACAGATCCTGGAGAAGATTCATCCATGCGGAGCCGTATCCTTGACATATTGTGGCCTTGTTGGTAAAAAAAAGCGGAGCGTTGTGACCGACTCATAGATCCTTACAAACAACTAGAGATTGCTGGACACAGAACGGCTAGGTTAAGGCGAGCGTGTTTCCTGGTGTTAGGAAAAGCGGAAACGTCTGTGCGAATGCCCTATAATCGCTAGCTTATCAATTCGCTCATGCCGTTAAGTCATATTTTTAAATAAGGGAGGAATGCCCCCGTGAAAGTCCTCGTATCGGACAATCTATCTGAGTTAGGCGTCCAAATTTTTAGGGACTCGCCTGGTATCGAAGTCGATGTCAAGGTCGGCTTGAGCCCGGAAGAACTAATCAAGACAATACCAAATTATCACGGTCTCGTAGTAAGAGGGGCTACAAAAGTAACAGCCGAAGTTATAGCCGCGGCTGATAACCTGAAAGTAGTTGGGCGCGCGGGTACTGGATTGGATAACGTGGACATCAGGGCAGCATCCAAAAGGGGAATCGTCGTAATGAACACCCCTGGAGGAAATACGGTAACCACAGCCGAGCATACGATCTCCATGATGATGTCCCTGGTACGTAATATTCCCCAGGCAAACGGTTCGATAAAGCAGGGAAAATGGGAAAAGAAGAAATTTTCTGGATCGGAAATTTTCAACAAGACTCTCGGCGTGGTTGGACTTGGGAAGATTGGCGGTGTCGTCGCTGACAGGGCGATGGGCCTGGGAATGAAAGTAATCGCCTATGATCCTTTTTTGTCAGTTGATCAGGCAAAACAAATGGGGATCAAGCTCGGCTCAATGGACGAAGTGTTCAAGGAATCTGACTTAATAACACTTCATGTTCCGTTGACGGACGAGACTAGAGCCCTAATATGCGCCAAGAACATTGCCAAGATGAAAAATGGAGTCCGAATAATCAACTGCTCTAGAGGACCGGTGGTAAACGAAGAGGATCTGGCCGACGCAATCGAGTCCGGTAAGGTCGCGGGAGCGGCTCTCGACGTTTTCGCGCAGGAGCCTCCCGGTTTGACTCGTTTAATTCAGCTTGAACAGGTTATATGCACGCCCCACCTTGGAGCCTCGACCAGGGAAGCCCAGGATAACGTGGCCATAGCGGTTGCGAACCAGATTCGGGATTATCTCATTGATGGCACGATCCAGAATGCCGTCAACGCCCCTGCAGTATCTGGCGAAGCGCTGGAAAACCTTAAACCCTATCTGGAGCTGGCGGAGCGGTTGGGTCTGTTCCTGGGAGCCATGGTTCAGACCGGCATTAAGACTGTGGAGGCGCAGTATTCCGGCGACGTCCTTGAAATGGAACTGAAGCCACTTACCACATGTTTTCTTACGGGTCTTCTCACACCTATAATGCAGGACGACGTAAACCAGGTTAACGCCCCTATGGTCGCTGAAGAGAGGGGCATACTGGTGTCCGAGACCAGGGTTAGCCGCTCGGAGAATTTCATCTCTTTACTGCGGTTTAAAGTGGTGACCCAGAAACAGGGAACATGTCGTGGAAGGAACTTTATTCGGAAAATCCGAACCCCGCATGGTCAGATATGGTGATTTTCGTGGAGAATTTGATCTTTCCGGCGAGCTGATCCTGATTCACGCCATGGACAAACCCGGTCTTATAGGACAAGTCGGCGCCACCCTTGGCAACCGTGGAATAAACATTTCACATTTTCAATTCGCGCGCTATCAGCCAGGCGGTGAAGCGTTGCTGTTTTTGACTACGGACACCAAGGCCGGTGATGTAGTCCTCGACGATTTGCAGGCGCTAACGAACATTGTATCGGTTCGACGAATTACAATATAGAATCCTTGAATCAGGTATGATTCCAGACCGACGCCTGACCTCGTCAACTCTGGTCAGGCGTCTTGTCCTATTCCCTTAACCGGGTTCACCGAAGGTGTCAGGTTTAAAAAATGTTGACAGTAAAAGACGTCAATAAAATGGACCTTCCTAAACAGGATAATTACGAAAGGGCTCTTGCGATTGGCCTTGAAAAATTTGGGAAGAAGGATCCGAATTGGATAGCTGAAAAATCCGGAGCCCGTATTTTCGGTGCCAATCTCGCGATACCTCACCTGAACACGACTATCGTTCTGGATCTCCAGACGCAGAAGTTCACAATTCAAGAGACCGGCGAGGAAGCTCCTATATGGCTGTCCATCCTTTGCGTCCATTATTTGATTTCCGCTGAAGGGAAAAAGCCCACCGGCAAACTCAAACATTTTAGAGAATTCAAGGAAGGCGTTTTCTACGAACCTGCGTTTAACAGAAGAACAAAAGAGATCCTGATTGCAGTGTTCGGTCAGGACCCTGCTCCTATGTTGGTAGCGGGCAAGAGTCTCAATGGCAAGGTTCTTGACAGCGCCGACGCTGCGCTGGAATTGCCGTATTTCCCTTTTCTGCCGATAATTTGTATGGTGTGGAAAGGTGACGAAGAATTCCCTCCAGAGGCCAGTGTCCTGTTTGATGAAACCGCGGAACTTTATTTCAGCGCGGAGGATATGGCGGTGGCCGCTCAAATGGCGGTCCTGGAATTGATGAGACGCGCGAAAAGATAGGTAGCGCATAGCCACAGCTAGTGGCGAATATTTATCGATTTTTTTGCTTGCTCTGAGGTCAAAATGAAAATTGCTGTCTCGGGTAAAGGGGGCGTGGGTAAAACCACTTTAAGCAGCCTTCTGGCGCGTTACTGGGCGAAGAAAGGATATCGGGTTCTGGCTGTAGACGCGGATCCTGACGCCAATCTTGGTTCGGCCTTGGGAATCGACACCACAGGCATTACCCCGATAGCCAAGATGGAAGATTTAATATTTGAACGCACTGAATCGAAACCGGGGACGGTTGGTGGATTCTTCAAAATGAATCCGAAAGTTGATGACTTGCCGGAATCTCTGGGCAAGGACAAGGATGGCGTCAAACTTCTGGTAATGGGAACAGTAAAGAAGGGCGGCGGGGGCTGTATCTGTCCCGAGAGCGTGCTGCTCAAGGCGCTGATCAGCCACCTGGTGCTTTACGAGAAAGACCTGGTCATAATGGATATGGAGGCCGGTATAGAACACCTTGGCCGCGGCACCGCTAGAGGAGTAGATACATTCCTGATAGTCGTTGAACCTGGGCAGAGAAGTATTGAAACCGCATCGAAAGTTCTCCAGCTTACTCAGGACATCGGGCTCGCAAAAGTCGCGGCTGTCGGCAGCAAGGTCCGCAACAAGGAACAGGAAGCGTTCCTCAAACAAAACTTGGGTGAAATTCCTTTGATCGGTATAATACCGTTTTCCGAGGAGATAGCCCTGGCAGATCTTGAGAATCGTCCGCCTTCTTTGGAGGACCCTGAAATTTTCTCCGCAATAGAAAAAATAGCCACAACTATTGAGGCCAATTCCGGGAAATAGTTCATAGGCGTCGAAAAACTCTTGCTGAAAACTTTAAGGCCGTGAAAACATCAAGAGCGGCCAGCAACGCGCATATAACCCAAAAACTCTAAGGAGGATCGCATGTCAGCCAAGATTATTAGCGGTAACGAAGTTTCTCAACAACTAAAAGATGAAATGAAGGAAGAGGTTGTCAAGCTAAAAGCTCAGGGTCTGGAACCCTGCCTTTCGGTTATTCTCGTCGGAGAGGACCCAGCGTCAAAAGTATATGTACTGAACAAGAAGAAGGCATGCGAGTATATCGGCATCAAGTCCCTGGAAACCAGATTACCTGCGGCCACTACAACTGAAGAATTACTTAAGGTCATAGAGGGCTACAACAACGATAAAACGGTCCATGGCATTCTTTGCCAGCTACCGTTACCCAAGCATATTCCTGAAACAAAAATCTTGCGCTCTATTCTTCCTGAAAAAGACGTAGATTGCTTTCACCCCTTTAATGTCGGTCTGATAAGTATCGGTGAAGTCAGATTCCTTCCGTGTACCCCCGCCGGCGTAATAGAACTTATTAAAAGAGGTGGATTTGAGACAGCCGGTAAGGACGTCGTGATTCTTGGAAGAAGCAATATAGTGGGTAGGCCTCTATCAAACATGCTCGACCAGAGAGACATGAACGCGACTGTCACAATGTGTCACACCAAAACCAAAAACCTGAAAGGTCGTTGCCTGGAAGCTGACATCATAATTGGCGCCATTGGCGTTCCAGAATTCCTGAAAGGCGACATGGTCAAGGAAGGCGCAGTGGTCATAGACGTAGGAATAAATAGAGTGGACGCGCCAGGCACGGAAAAAGGATTCAAACTGGTAGGGGATGTGGCGTTTAACGAAGTGAAAGAAAAGGCTGCGGCGATTACCCCTGTTCCCGGTGGAGTGGGGCCGATGACAATCGCAATGCTTATGAAGAATACCCTTACAGCGGCCAAAGAAGCTTATTTCAAAAAATAGCCGCTTTTCACGTGATATTTGATGGAAGAAGTTAACTAACTCCCATCAAAATTAAAAAAACGCGGGCCGCTCAGTGATTATCGTTTCACAGCGTCCCGCGTTATTAGTTCTAGATTGTTGAATTGAGCGTCTTAAAAATCTTATTTATATCTCAAGCATAGGCTTTGATATTTTTTACAGGTTTATCAGCAAGCTCGGATCTGGCGTTTTCCACATCCCTGCCTATTTGGGCTTTGAGTTCTTCTACCGACGTGAACGCTCGCTCCGGTCGCAATCTTTTAACAAAGAAAAGCTTTATCGTAGATCCATAAATCTCACCTGAGAAATCAAGAAGATGGGCTTCAAAGGAAGTTCTGCGATCCTGAAAAGTGGGATTATTTCCTATGTTCATCACAGCCTTATACACCCTGTCCTGAAATTCGCAAAAAACAGCATAAACTCCGTCAGGAGGTCTTAATTTCCTGTCGGGTTTTATGTTCGCCGTCGGATATCCTAGTCCCTTTCCCCTGTTGTGTCCGTGTATCACATTTCCCCGAATCGAGAAGGGGCGTCCCAGCATTTCGTTCGCTTCCTCTATTTTTCCGCTCATGAGAAGCTTACGGATCAGGGTCGATGATACAACTTCGCCTCCCACCCTGACCGAGGGAACGATGTGGACGAAAAACCCCATTTCCTGTCCCATGCGCTTCAACTGAGAAGCGGTTCCAGCTCGCCCACTACCGAAACGATAATTTTCACCCACAAAAAGATTTCTTATAGCCATCTCTTCTATGAGAGTATTCTCTACAAAATCCTCTGGAGTTTGCTTGGCGAATTCCTTTGTGAACTCTGCCAGCACAAGGACGTCGATGCCAAGAGACTCGAGCATGTCAGCCTTCTCTTGAGCGGTGGTAATTTGTGGAATTTCAGGGGCCTGGTTTAAAACTACCCGTGGGTGGGGATCAAAAGTGTAAACGACAGCTTCTCTACCTTTACTGTGGGCAGTTTCAACCGTACGTTTTAGAATTTCCTGGTGTCCCAGGTGAACACCGTCAAAATTGCCTAAAGCTACCGAAGGATTGGAAAAGGTCTGAAATATTTTTTCGCGGACGCGAATAAGTTCCATAGTAAGTATCCGGCGTATGTCGCCACCCTCCAGAAAACAGTTCTGAAATTGACTCGTGAAGAGAACGCCTCTCTCGGTTAGACGGATTGGTGTCCATCGGTGTGATCCGTAGAGTCTCTTCTGTGCACAGAAAGGACTAAGACTGTTTATGAATCGGATGATGGAGTGGAAGTGACTCCGGACTCAACCTCAGTCGAGGAACGTTCCAATTCGGCTATCCTCGAACTTTTTTCTTGAACGTCTTTCTGTAATCTCTGATTCTCGGATTCCAATCGGGTAATCGTGGCGTTCAGGCCATCTACTTCACCTGAGTGTTGCCGATCGGTTTTTATCATGCGACGGCGTTCACGCACCCATTTTAGCTGTGTTATGAAATCCCCGAGGGCTGCTATTATTATTCCGAGTGAAACACATATAGTGACCAATTCCCAGAAAGCCAGCTTGATCGGTTCTTTGAGTCCAAAATAATTTATAGTCAGTTCAATATCCTTGTTTTTCATAAATAAGGAAATGATAAGTATCACGAAGGCCAGCTCTATTAGCCTTTTGATAAGTCTCATGACAGCTCCTGTTGTTGATATGCTGGAAAAAGTTTATCAAACGCTTTGGCGAGTTTTTCGCGTGTTTTCCTTAAATGTTCAGGTATGACCCGAATGTCCGCCAGCACCGCCATAAGGTTAGTGTCACCTGACCACCGCGGCACAATATGGTAGTGCAGGTGCTCAGAGATACCGGCTCCGGCGATGGACCCGACATTTATCCCAATGTTAAAACCATCCGGTTTCATAACCTTGCGAAGAACCTGTACAGCTTTACAGACCTCTTGAATCAAAAGCCCGTTTTCTTCTATGTTCAAGTCGCATATTTCAGCGGCGTGTCTGTAGGGGGCTACCAACACATGTCCGTTATTATACGGAAATTTATTCATTATTGTATAAGCTTGCAAACCTCTGTGGACAATCAGATTTTCTTCATCCATCGTTGATTGAGGCTTGTCACAGAATATACAGCCAGCTTCTTTCTCCGCTCCTAGAATGTAATCGATACGCCAGGGGGCCCAAATTTGTTCCATGTCACACTTACTCTAAATCTTAAAGCCGATTAAGGCCCTTCCTATCTTCAAAGAACATATTTCACATTATGAACTTATTAAAATACAACGAATGAACTTCCATTGAAAACTCTTTTCATGGATTTCTTGAAACTTTTACAAATTTTGCAGAAAGCTCCCCGTCCAGAATTTCCAGAATACCCACGTGCGCCTCGTCAGAAAATGCGTCATGCGCCGCTGAACCGGGGTTAAACATCATGACTCCATTAATTTTTCCCCAGAACGGAACATGAGAATGGCCGTAAATGACCAAGTCCGCGGATTCCTTTTCCAGCCTGGCCAAAATCCGTTCCTGGAGCCCGTGTTTGGCCCCCCAGCCATGAATTAGGGCTATGCGTTTGGATTCAAGAGTTATCATTCTGACCTGTGGAATTGATTCGGCTATCTCGAAGTCATCCATGTTGCCACAAACAGCAAGAGCGCCGCGTTCTTCCAGCCGATCAAGAACCGCCGCTGAAACAATGTCGCCGGCGTGCATAATATGGTCTACGTCTCGAAATATGTCGTCCAATATGTAATTCAGGACAGTATCGGGAACCTTCAGATGGGTGTCCGACATCACTCCTATCTTCATCTAGGACCACCTCACGAATCCCGTTCCCCCCGGTCTCCATCGACGCTAACTAGCAAGAAACTCCCTCCGACAACTATTTTGGACCCGGCTATGATGATCAATCCACCCACATCCGAGTAGGCCTCAGCTCGATTCAAGGTGGATTTTATTGATTCTCCCGAGATCAACCTCATGCCGATGTCTTTTGCGAATGAGGCGGCCCAGCATGCGGACCTTGAAAGAACAGTCACAGCGTGAATCCCTCTGCCCGGAGAGTATGTGGATATGCCGAAAATATTCTTGAGATTGTCGAGTTTGAGCATCAGATGTCCGTGAAATGGAGACCCTTCTGAATGAAGATGAACTTCAAGCGGCCCGTTTGTGTGAATAAATGAATCTGCGCCGCTGCTCACAATGACGGTATCTGACGATGGCGCCAGATCGCGGCCGACAAAGTCCGCCATGGCGCCACTCATACAACTCATTGGAGCCACGCCTGTATTTCGACTCGACAGATCACAGTATTTAACAATCTCCGGGGCTGATGAGTATATCTGTATGGGGCTCTGAGTCTCTCTCAACGCCGGGTGTTGTCTTAGATACTCTTCTATCTGGTAGCGGTAACGGAAAACCGACTCTTTCGCTTTTGCCGACAGATCAACTTGGGCTTGAATATGGATGTTGGTCTCTCTTACATCCACGCTGAAGCTGACGGAGTTTGGCAGCGGAATCCGGTTTTTGTAATCTTTTATCTCATATATGTTTTGGACGGCAGGCATTGGAGTTCCCAAACAACATCGCTTTAATAATTAAAGGAGACTCTTTTTAACACATACAGGGGTTACCAACTACATATTTGGCGACAATCGGAGTGAATCTCCCGTAACTAAGCAGGAGCCCTTGCGTCGGCCCTGAAACCTAGTCCAACCTGTCGGGGATTATTAATGAGGCTCACGTTACTGTCAAGGATAATTTCCTGTATGGTTAGGGGCACTTGGCAAGAATCTTTTCCTAAATTGTCCGAAGTCTGAACAGACGCTTTAAAACAAGTTATTAGTTGATGTCTCCCAGAAGTTCTGTTATGTTTACTAATATTAATTTTCTGGAAGAATTTATGCATGTCTTGTTGGTAAATCCTGGTCATTCCCAGACATTTTGGTCTTTTGACAAGGTCTTGGAAATGACTCGCAAGAAAGCCTTGACTGCCGCCTTTGGGCTTATTGACACTAGCCTCTTTATTGCCGAAGCGACTGGAACATCGAGCTTGTCGACAGGTGTTTCAGGACCATATCGGAATCACAATGGAATGAATCAGATTTGATTATGGTGTCGGGGATGTCCGTCCAACAAGATGGAATCCTACAGGTGATTAAACAGGCGAAAAGGCGTGACAAGAAAGTCGTTGTAGGGGGTCCATGGTCATTCCATGTTCCTGAACAGGCTCTAGAGGCAGGCGCTGATCTGGTGTTAGAGGTGAGAGGCGGAGGTCCAAATTCAAAACCTTCTTGACGCCTTGAAGAAAAAGAATTTCGGACGAATCCTACAGTCGGACGAACGGGCTGACATGACGAAGAGTCCTCGTTCCCAGGTTCGATCTCTCGACATGAGAGCGTACGTGGATATGGATGTGCAATTCACGAGAGGTTGTCCTTTCAGATGTGAATTCTGCGATGTGACATTGATGCTCGGTCGAGGAGTACACGCTCAAAAAATCCTGAACAAATACTTCAGGAACTGGAATTTCTCTACAACTTGGGCTGGCGACGTCTGGTTTTCTTTGTAGACGATAATTTTATCGGTAACGTTCAAAAGACCAAAACGTTATTAAAGGAATTAATTCCATGGATGGACGCAAGAAACGCCCTTCAACTTTACACCCAGGCGTCCGTAAATCTGGCGGCGGATGACGAACTTATGCGAGACATGTATGTGGCTGGATTTCAAGAGGGTTTTTCTAGGCGTTGAAACATGACGATAGCATGTCTCAAAGATGCGGGAAAACTTCAAAATACCAATGTTGATTTGAATGAAGTGTGCAGAAACAATAAACAAGGGGTGGGTTCCAGGTCATTGCCGGCGCTATCTTGGGATTTGATCAGGAAACTAACAGGCGCTGGGTCGCGATTGATCAATTTCGCCGAGAAGAACCATATCCCGGAATTGTTCACGACACTTCTCCAGGCTGCGCAAGGGCACTGATCTGTGTGTGAGACTTGAATCGGAACATCGCATTGTTAGACGTTGGATGTAGAGCCAATTTCAGCAATCAGACCGGCCTCGTCAATTTCGTACCTACCAGGCCCTTGGAAGAAATTGCCCATGAGTTTGTTGATCGGTTTACGAAGACCTTGTATAAACCGGAAACATACATCGAAAGATCATATTATCATTTCACCGACATGAATCCACCTCACGTAAGAAACCATTTAAGCTACTGTATACGTGGGAAATCAGGGCCGTCGCTACTACACTGTTCAGTAACGGTGTGCTGTACCCGACCAGATTCAAGTTCTGGAAATATCTTCTTCAAGGCTCTTTGGAACTTTCCGTCGCGATTTGACCGGTTTGTTGTATCACTCGTAACGTAGCGGAACATTATTATGATTTTAAGGACAAAATCCAGGAAGGAATCCAGATCACAATTAAAAGAGCTTGACCCGAAGTTAAAGAAGCAACTGTTACACGAAGTCATGCGCAATCCGGATTGTAGTGCATACCTCTTCAGAGAACGAACTAGTTTTGTTGGGGCGGATCTAGAAACCGTCAAAATTGCCATAGAGTCGCGCCGATCACTCGTCTGACTCTTTAGCGCCTCCCTTTCCCGCCTCGGAAACAAGGTATTCAAGGTCATAGACTTTTACCTGACTTCGAGACAGCAAGAAAGAAAACCAGTCTGTCTTCTTGCGCTCCAGGACAATCAGCCTCTGGCCGGACATCCCGGATAGGGAATCGATCGCAAAGTCAGCTACCATCCCCTGAGCCTTGGGGGTGCTCCATTTTTCTTCGAGCGCGTCTCCGTTCCAGACTAGTCCCTTTATACGGCCCTCTTCAAGCATCTTGGTTCTGCTCAACATCCTCATGGTCGTCGAACTATGAGAAATTGTCAGGATCTGGGCAGGCGACCCGAGGGATGGGCTCCACCAAAGGATCCTTGGACGGACGTAAGTCGGATCCATGGCGAAATCCTTGCCTTTGTCACGCATCTCCTCCGGTCCGAACCAGCGCAAAATTATGTCGGATCCTCCATAATAATTCTTGGAGACATACAATCGTTTTCCAAGAGGATTATAAATTCTGAGATGGTCTTCTTTATCGTAAACCGCTATTAGAGGCTTCCGTTTTCCTTCAAAATCCCCAATGGTAAAACCAAAAATCGGTATCTTGAGAGGAACGCCAAACCTGCCGACAGCTTCTATAGCCGTTCCCCGATCCTCCATTTGTTCTATGGGACCGTCGTACATCCTGCTGAGGCCTTTTCTCTGGCCCAGAAGAATCGGGCCACGCGTAGGATAATTAATGACCCTCAAGAAGTACCCAACTCCGTCAATTGCGGAGACAAGCGCTCCACCTTTGTATTCCAGAGCAAAAGAAGCCAATGATCCTCTATTTTGAGCCGTAACGTAAATTCTGGCATTACCGGTTTTTGCGATTTTCGCTACATCTACTAGCTTTGATTTCCAGGCTACCAGCGGAATACTCGGTAACCAGAGTAAGATTGTTGTCTGAAAATTTATAAAGATAGATCGTCGATGGGCCGGCAACCACGATTTCATTTTTGCCGTCTCCGTCGACATCCCCTACTCCCAAGCCAATGGCCAGCAAACTCAGTTCCTGACTCCTCCAGACCCTCTCTGAGCCTGGCTTCTTGGAATCTGAATCGGTCTCGGACTTTGACACAACTTTTGTAAAAACGGCGTCTCGCCCATCCATTCCAATAGCGGACGAAAGGCAATAGGATTGAACGAGCCCTGCCATCATCAAGATCAGCAGCAGACGTAGCATGGAATTTCCAGAGTAAGGAATCATCGTGTCCTCCAATAAATACGGACCACCGAAAAATATTCCAACATGGCCGGCGTGTCTAGCAAAAGTACTCTTGCGTCCGAACTACCGGTAATTTTTGTAGGCTTTGATTGAACTGGTATGGAGATGTTGTGAAGATTGACCTGCGGAGTTCCCTGACTCTACATAAGGTGGTTTAAGGGCCATCCGGACTCGTTTCGGTTGTAATGCTCAGAAAAACGGCACATACCTTTCCCCTGCGTCACAAATCACCGTAACAACGATTTTTTCAGGCCCCAATTTGGAGGCTTGCTCCAAGGCCGCGCAAAATGCGGCGCCGGATGATAATCCCGCATATATGCCATGCTGGATCGCCAAAGTTCTTACCGCTTCTTCGGCCCGATCATATCCTACATCGGTAACTTCATCGATCAGGGCTAAATTCAAATTCTTCGGCACAAAGCCGGCCCCAATCCCGGCGAAATTGTGAGGTCCTGGATTCCCTCCACTCAAAACAGCGGACTCGGCAGGTTCAACCGCCACTATTCTAACATCCTTGTTTTTCTTTTTGAGAACTTCACCTACACCTGTGATTGTGCCACCTGTGCCAACTCCCATCACGAAAACATCCGGTGGTCTTTTTAAGTCCTTCAAAATTTCCACGGCCGTGGTCAGTTTGTGGGCTTCAGGATTTGCGGGATTTTCAAATTGATTCAGCATTCTGCAATGACGAGACTTATCAGCTATTTCACTGGCTTTGTCGATCGCCCCGCGCATTCCTGCAGAAGCCGGAGTGAAAACTATTTCGGCTCCGTACGACGTCAATAGCTGTACCCTGCTGTGGTGAACATTTTCGGGCATAACAAGAGTCAGAGCATAACCTCTAGCCGCTGAGATAAGCGCCAGACTGATTGCCGTGTTACCGCATGAAGCTTCAACAAGTCGACCGCCTGCCTTCAGGAGGCCGTCCCTTTCCATTGAACGAATGATATTCAAGCACATGCGATCTTTGATGGATGAGCCAGGGTTCAACAGTTCCAGCTTAGCCCAGATCTGAGCCCTCTTTTCCATTTCCGCGCTTCTAAGGCGAACCATTGGAGTTCTACCTATGTAATCGAGTATTGTGGGGTCATTTCGCATATAACAGCTCATCCAATCCGAGTCATTTTGATAATTACGTTAAATAAAGTACATATATTTGTGATCCAATTCACGAGAAATTCCTTCCTTACGCGCCATGGCGCATAAGTCCGCAATACTGACCGAATTGTAATAATCTATAAGGATTTTTTGTGTATTTTTCCAGACGTGTCTGGTTATACAGCCTTGACAAATTTCACAATTCCCACGCTTGCAGTCGTCTTCACCCAGACAGCGAACAGGGATGATAGGACCTTGCGCAGCCTGGATGATATCGCCGACACTTATTTCGGAAGCGTCCTTGGCAAGCATGTACCCGCCTCTAGGACCTCTACGGCTTCTCAGGAGACCAGCTTTCAGCAATTTATTGAATATTTGTTCCAGGTAGCGTTGAGAAATTCTCTGTCGTCTTGAGATGTCTTTAATTTGAGTGGGATCTCCACCACCGTGATAAGAAACATCAAAAAGGGCTCTTACACCATATCGGCTTGTTGTAGTAATTCGCATGCTTTTCCCCGCAAAAAAACTACTGGACTCAGAAGAATAGACACTGATGAGGTTAAGTAACTTTACTATTGATGTCAAGATAATTTTCGAGCCACAATCGACACCTTTTCTGTATATCCAGTCGGATCTCTTAGATTTATCTGGTGTCAATCAAGACATGTTCAGGATCAATCCAATGAAACCTTTAAGAATTGGAAATTATCTCCAAATCTAATTATACTCAAAAAAAATGGAAAATAGCCGAATTGGCGTCTTGACACTGCCTCTTGCAAGATTATCTGTACCATAGGCTGAATGTTCTGACTTCAATTTTTGACTAACTTTGTTGACACCTGGGACCCAAGGTGGTAGTTAAATAGTTTTGAAATTTGGCGAGGTCAAAATGGGTAGCATTATCAAGAAGAGAAGAAAGAAGATGCGCAAGCATAAACATAAAAAGCTTCGCGCAAAGCAGCGTCACAAGAATAAGTAGGTTAGGTTGAAATGACCATAGAGGGCTTTTTTACCGAGTCCGATCGCACTACGGTGGTTAAAGCCGCCCGCTTGGCAGAAGGTCTTGTCATGCGTTATTTCAACTTAGCTTCCGACGAATGGGCTACGAATCCCTATTCGCTCCTCACCTGGAAAGAAACCGCCCCGTGGCTTCGAGACTCCAATGTGTTCGCCCAAACTGTTCGGATAGGACCGAGAAAACGGGCGGCGCCACGTCGCTCCGAGAAAGATTCCGTCTCCTATGGGGTAGTTCTTCAGGATCCGGCCATTTTGCGAGCCTTGCTGAGGCCTGCGCGACATGATCTGTGGACTCTGGGGCTTTTTGTTTTGACCCACGAACTAGTTCATATTGTCAGGTTCAGGAAATTTGAAGTGGATTTCTTTGGATCCGACGATGAAAAACTAGCCGAAGAAGATGTGGTCCACGGGTTTACCAAGGAAATATTGTCCGGAGTCGAAACCATGGATAATCTGTTTCATCTTTATGAATCCGGATCGAAAATCAAACATCCAAGATTATGTGAATCGGTATAACATTACATACCAGGAGGTTTTCTAAGTAATGCCAATTTACGAATATTGTTGTGAAAAATGCGGCAAGGAATTTGAAGCTTGGCAGAGAATGTCGGACGATCCGATTGAGAAGTGTTCAATGTGTGGTGGAAGAGCCAGAAAATTGATATCCCAGTCTACGTTTGTTCTTAAGGGCTCAGGATGGTACGTTACTGATTACGGTAAAAGCAGTTCCTGCGCTTCCAGTTCTTCGGCCGGCAAATCTTCGGGTTCATCTAGTTCGGAGTCCAGTAGCGCAGCGTCATCAGACTCATCGTCGACCACCAAGTCAACTTCCGAGGCTTAGTATTACGTTTTGCTCGAAGTGTTCCGCCTGTTGAATAGAGGATGACATGAAGATTAAGAGAATTGCTCATCTAGGTGTCGCTGTTCACGATCTTGACTCAGCCATGAAATTCTTCACCGAGGGCCTTCCACTAGAAGTTACACATACTGAAGACTACCAGGGAATGAAAATAGCCTTCATTCCTATCGGTGACAGTTCGGTAGAGCTTCTTCAGGACGTTTCGGGCGCTTCGGCAATCAGAAAATATTTGGACAAGAACGGTGAGGGCATACATCACATCGCTTACGAGGTTGATGACATCAACGAAGCCATAGCCGAACTAAAAGCCAAAGGGGTTAAGCTGATAGACGAAAAACCTAGGCAGGGAGCCCACGGTATGTCTGTAGCGTTCATGCATCCAAAGGCGACTCACGGTATCCTGATGGAATTATGTCAACCATCGGAAGAAAACCAATAGGCTCCAGTTTTGGTTTAGACGCGTTTCCCAGACCTTTTTACAAAAGAAAAATTTAAAGACTTTTTCGAGTTTTTTGCCAATATATCTTGCGTGTCCTGGACTGGGGCACGTTTTTTATTGGAGGCGGCTCCGACAGTCAAGGATTGCCTTTGCAATTTGTCCGCCTCTAATCGTATACTGCCTGGGTCGACCAAATACCGTCCTTGGGGATATTTTTACGAAAATCCCTTTATATTTAAATAAAAGATCGTTCTGGAGGTTATGCTAATGGCCGAAGTTACCATGCCGATGAATGGAAAAGTGATCAACATATTGGCTAATGTGGGAGACTCAGTCGAAGAAGACGCTGAGCTTGTTGTCATTGAAGCTATGAAAATGGAACTCCCCATAGTGGCTACGGCGAGCGGGAGCGTGAAAGAAATCAAGGCGAAAGTCGGGGAATCCTACCAGGTAGGCGATGTTCTAGTGGTTATCGAATAATCGGGAGCGATTAGGGGATATATTTCCCACTTACATGTGTATCTGACAAGAACATGCTCGCGATTTGATACAGAAGCTGATGGTCGCTCGCCCCGTCGCTGAGTATCCATCAGCATCAACATTCCAAAATTGTTTTAATAACGGGGGGATCGGACTTTTCTGTAGATCAAGTCTTGGAAGCGAATTCACACTATGAGAAGACATCGTCACGCTTTTAACCGACTATAAAAATACGTGCATGATTTTTGACACAAGGCCAGGGGGCTGCTTTTATGAGTGAACTTTTCGATAAAACATGGATAAATTCAATTGAACTCGACAACAGAGCTGTAAGGTCCGCCACCTGGACAGGGACCGCCGATCCTCAGGGCTTTGCGACAGATCGCACGTTTGATTTTTACGACCGTCTTGCCCGCGGCGGCATGGGCCTCATTATTACCGGTTATCAATATATTTTGCCCAACGCCATTCAATTGCTACACATGCTAGGAAACTACGACGACGCTCTAATACCGGGATTGAAGAAATTGGCGGATACCATTCACGAAGCAGGAAACAAAGTAGTAGGGCAAATTGTGCACACAGGATTTCGCGCTAACCCCAAACTCTTCCCACGCGAAGGCGCTTTGTGGGCGCCATCGGAAATATCTGACCCTACCCTCAAATATCCCGTAAAATCAGTAACAAGACAGGAGATTACCGAACTGGTTCAGGCGTATGCTGAGGCAGCAAGACGGTTGAGGGAAGCCGGCTTTGACGGTGTCCAACTTCATGGGGCTCATGGCTATGGAATTAATCAGTTCCTTTCGCCGTGCTGGAACCTGAGAGGTGATAGTTACGGTGGATCCATTTCGAATCGTTACCGGATTTTAGGTGAGATTATGGAAGCGGTTCGAGGAACTATTGGAAAAGACATGACCTTGATGATTAAATTGAACGGTCGTGATTTTGTGGAAAATGGTCTTGAGCTTGATGAAACCCTTAACATAGCCCAAAGGTTGGAGGATGACGGCATAGACGCCATTGAGATCAGTGGAGGCAGCGCTTCATCGGGCAAGAACCAGGGGCCAGTCAGGACCAAGATTTTGAAAGAATCTGATGAGGGGTATTTCGCTGAAATAGCGGCCCAGTTCAAAGCCAGGGTCAAGGTTCCCATAATCACGGTAGGTGGGTTGAGATCCCCTCAGAAAATTAACGAGATCTTGAATGACAATAAGGCGGATTACATCGCCATGGCCCGGCCGTTCATTAGAGAGCCTGGGCTTATAAACAGATGGAAAACCGGTGACCTTTCGAAAGCCTCCTGCATATCTTGCAACGGGTGTTTTGAAACGGGCATGAAGGGCGATGGAATTTCCTGTAAAATTGATCGAGAGCAAAAGGAATCGTAGTCATTATACAGACGATCATCCGTTTCCGTGAATGCGTCTCCACGATACGGAGGCTTTGAGAATTAGCCGAATCTACGTTTGTTTGACATTTTTGAATCGTTTTTCAATACATGATTCGTAGAAATGAGGTGCGCAGTGAATCAAGAATTCAAAAACAAGTGTCTCAAGTCTGACCAAAAATTCAAGGAGAGCCTTACCAAGCGCCCAGAGCGCAAAGGAGAGTTCACCACCGTTTCCGGTCTACCCTTGGAAAGGATTTATTGGCCCTGGAACACTCCGGATTTTGAATTGGAAAATGATCTGGGTATGCCGGGGGCCTTTCCTTTCACGAGAGGTGTTCAACCAAACATGTATCGTGGAAGATTCTGGACGATGAGACAATATGCAGGGTTCGGAAGCGCTGAAGAGACAAACGCAAGGTTCAAATACCTTATTGATCAAGGTCAAACAGGATTGTCGGTCGCATTTGATCTGCCTACCCAGATAGGCTACAACTCAGATCACGAACTTGCAGCCGGAGAAGTCGGAAAAGTTGGGGTGGCGATCGACACCGTGGAAGACATTAAAATGCTATTCAACGGGATAGATTTAGGCGTTGTCAGCACTTCCATGACTATCAACTCCCCGGCGTCGATTTTGCTGGCCATGTACATAGTAACCGCCGAAGAACAGGGTTCCGATATATCTAAAATTCGAGGCACTATTCAAAACGATATCCTCAAGGAGTATCCAGCGCGCGGGACATACATTTTTCCGCCTCAACCATCCATGAGGATTATCACCGACATATTTGAATTCTGCAATACAAACGTGCCTCAATGGAACACGATCAGCATTAGTGGGTATCACATTAGAGAAGCTGGTTCCACTGCGGTTCAGGAAGTGGCGTTTACCCTGGCCAATGGCATAGCCTATGTTGAAGCGGCAATTAAGGCTGGCCTCAACATTGATTCCTTTGGCGAAAGACTCAGCTTCTTTTTTAACGCTCATCAGGACTTTTTCGAAGAAATCGCAAAGTTCAGGGCTGCCAGGCGCATGTGGGCCCGGATAATGAGAGATCGCTTCGGCGCCACCAATCCCAGAGCCATGATGTTACGTTTCCACACACAGACCGCAGGCTGCACGCTTACAGCGCCTCAACCGGACAACAACGTCGTCAGAGTAGCTTATCAGGCTTTGTCGGCAGCGTTGGGAGGCACCCAGTCGTTGCACACAAACTCTCGAGATGAAGCGTACGCCCTGCCCTCGCAGGATTCAGTCCAGATAGCCTTGAGAACTCAACAAATAGTGGCTTATGAGACCGGAGTCGCGGACACCGTAGATCCCCTGGCCGGTTCCTATTTTGTGGAGTCTCTTACCAATGAAATAGAAAGGCTTGCGTTAGATTACATCAAGAAGATCGACGAAATGGGTGGAGCGGTCAGGGCTGTGGAATGCGGTTTCATAGAACAGGAAATTCAGGATTCAGCTTACAAATTCCAGAAAGCGGTCGAATCTGGGGCGCAAGTTATCGTTGGAGTCAATAGATTTCAAACGGTAGGGGCTCCTCCTACTGGCCTCCTTAAAGTTGACCCGAAGGTCCGTGAAAATCAAATTCAGAGGTTGGAAAAAATTTACGCGGAGCGCGATTCCGACGCAGTCAGGAGATCTCTAGGCGCTTTGAAAGACGCTGCCATGGGTGACAAGAATCTCATGGTTCCTATCATGGACGCTGTTAAGAAACGTGTGTCACTCGGAGAAATCTGTGATGTTCTGCGCGGCGTCTTCGGTGAATACCTTCATGCTTCCCAATGTTGACATCGTTCGCGCTTGAAGCAAATTATTGTATAGACTAGATGTAAAAGAGGTGATTGATTAGTTCGTTTGGAGTTCACATTTAATGAAGAAACCTAAATCTCCAGAGACTGGTTTGTCTGAATCAGTCTCTATTTTGTTTGAGGTAAAAGGTTTTTTTACCTCGGTGAGAACCACTTTATTCCTTCTATTCTCTGTCGCTGTCGGAGCAATTCTTGGAACAATCATTCCTCAAGGCGAATCGCTTGATCGAATAGCCATTTCAGGACATCCGTTCCTGTACAAGCTTGCGGTAATCCTGGACCTCAACAATGTTTTCAGAAGTTGGTGGTTCACCGCTCTGCTGGCCCTTCTCACTTTAAACATCGTCGGATGTCTGCTTCAAAAAATCCCCATAATACTCAACGACTGGCGCGGAAAAACGTCTAAAGTGAACTTCCAGTTTCATTACAGATCGTCAACCGCTTCAAGAGATCTATATGACACATTGGTCAATGCAGGCCGGTCTGTCATGCGGGGAGATCCGGTAAAAAAAGAGGCTGATGGAAAACTGTTTCTCACGTGGGACAAGCACAAGATTTACCTCCTTGGGTTTCCCATGATACATATCGGAATTATTGTCATTCTTCTGGGTAGCGTGATAGGAGCTTATTGGGGCTTTAAAGGTCACGTCCTGATTAGAGAGGGTGAAACGACAGACAAATTCTCGTACACCTCCTCCAACCTAACCGGAACTTTGCCCTTCTCAATTACGGTAGACGATTTCAAACTTGAAAAATACTCTACCGGTGAGCCAAGAGAATTTCGGAGCAACGTTCGGTTGTCTCAAGACGGTAAGGAAGTTTTGAAAGGCTCAATCCTGGTCAACCACCCCTTGACCTTGGAAGGTATATCATTGTTTCAATCCGATTATAGGGTCTTGGGAGTCAAGGATGTCAAAATTCAATTCAAGACCAGGGATGGTCAGGTTTTGGAAAAAGTCGCCAACCCAAGGGAAGATATAGATATCCCAGGAACTGACGCAAAATTGAAAACCAGGAGCCTCGATCCTGGAACACTAGCTCAGGGTCCCGGGATACAGGTTAATGTTGTCGGGAAATCTGACCCTCCGCCATT
This sequence comes from uncultured delta proteobacterium, assembly GCA_963846725.1. Classification (GTDB taxonomy): domain Bacteria; phylum Desulfobacterota; class Desulfomonilia; order Desulfomonilales; family Desulfomonilaceae; genus CAJBEZ01. The sequence continues at coordinate 50,813 of CAWJXP010000010.1, forward strand.
GTTTAATATTTATCAGAAAGATAAGAAACCTCTTGATGTTGACGGCGTTGAAATTCGCTTCCAGGGATTCACCCCATTGTACGCCACTGGCCTTCAAATCGGGTATGATCCCGGGGTCCGAATAGTGTGGCTGGGATGTTCAATGCTGGTCATCGGTTTCATCTTGTCCCTGTTTACCAATCTTCGGAGAATTGCGGTTGAAATGACATCCTCCGTCGATGGAACTCTTGTTCTCGTCCAGGGTAGGAGCCGAAAATTGCGTCGGGAATTCAGGCAAGCGGTTGAACATGAATTTTCAAAAATCAGCGACTTAAAAAAACTGAAATGATCTTTCCTAACAAAAATCTTAACGAGATTTCTCAACTGGGATTCAGGCATGATTAACGTTGAAATAAACACATATCTATGTTTCGGCTATTTATTATGGATTATTGGCTACTTGATAACTTTAGCGACCGCCAGGGAACGATCCGGAATCAATAGGACATTCTGGTTTGCCTTGATTTTTCTGTGGTGTGTTCACACGGGATCGATTGCTCTTAGGTGGGTCGAGTCGTATCAACTTGGGATCGGTCATGCGCCGCTTTCCAATTTGTACGAGTCCCTGGTTTTTTTCTCGTGGTCTGTCGCGTTGGCCCTTATTATCGTTTGGCGAAGGTTTAAGGCTGATCTCGTAGCCCTTTTTGGTGTTCCAATAGTGTTCCTCATCCTTGGTTCAACTTTCCTGATCGATCCATCAATCAGACCATTAATACCGGCGCTTCAGTCCAACTGGCTTGTGGCTCATGTTTTTACATGTTTTCTGGGGTACGCCGGATTTGCGGTATCTTTCGTGGCCGCTCTTCTCCTGCTGCTTTCCAGGTGGTCCCGTAAGGCGTCTTCCATGCTTCCACGAAAAGAAATTCTGGACGAAATCGTGTACCGCTCAATATTGATAGGGTTCCCGTTATTATCTCTCGGGATTATTACGGGGGCCGCGTGGGCTGAGCACGCGTGGGGCACGTACTGGTCCTGGGACCCGAAAGAAACGTGGTCACTGATTACGTGGCTGGTTTACGCCGGCTTTCTCCATGCGAGACTTACTCGTGGCTGGTCCGGCGGTAAAACGGCGATTCTATCCGTTGTTGGATTCTGCGCTGTTCTTTTCACATATTTCGGTGTGAATTACCTGCCCGGACTTCACAGTTATTTTTAGATCCGCTTTTTTAGAGGAGCTTTGATTGCGCATGGTGGAACGCGATTTTGGGCGTCTTTTTATGGTAGGTTTCTACGGATCGGCATTCTGTCCTGAGTTGCAGAGCTTCCTTGATGCGCTCAATCCTGCCGGTGTAATCCTTTTTAGCAGAAATATACTCGAGCCTCGCCAGGTGGCTGAACTTAATTTCTCGATTCAGAAGTTTTCAATCGAAAAGTTAGGCAGACCGTTATTAATAGGGGTAGATCAGGAAGGGGGAAGAGTAAAAAGACTTAAATCCGCGTTTTCTGAATTTCCTCCGGTAATGACCATAGCTGGATCAGAGTTTCCTGAGGAGGCCATACGACGTTTTGCGGAAACAACTGCACGGGAATTGAGCCTTGTGGGATTCAACCTGGATTTTGTTCCAGTCCTTGATGTTCTGGGAGAAGGCATTGACCCTAAAAACACGGTAATCGGAGATCGTTCGTTCGGCCCTGATCCAATACAGGTCGCTAATTTGGGGACTGTTCTGATTCGCGCAATGAGGTCCGAGGGAATCCTGACTTGTGGTAAACATTTCCCTGGCCATGGTGGAATAGCCGTCGATTCACATTTGGATCTGCCGATTGATTCAAGACCTTCCAGTGTGATCAGGCAGAGGGATATTTTTCCGTTCGTTAAGGCGATTGAGGCCGGAACAGACATGATCATGACGGCCCATGTTGTGTTTCCTGCATTTGACGAGACTTATCCAGCGTCTCTGTCCCCTGCCCTAATTGACGATTTGCTCAGAGAGGAATTAAAATTTCATGGCCTCGTGGTTACCGACGACCTTGATATGGGAGCCATCTCAAAACATTACAGGCCCGAGGAAGCTGCTCTCCTGGCGTATCGGGCAGGCACGGACATAATGTTGATCTGCAACTCTCCTGAAACCGCGTTTACAGCCCGACAACATGTTTATGAGTCTACAAAAGACGAACCACTTGCAGAAACGAGGTTCAAACGCACCGTCACTACAACTGAATCGCTATTTTCGAACCTCTGCAAGGCTCATGAGTCCTGTGACCTTACAAAAGTCGCAGATTACTTTAGTTCAGGCGGCGTCAAATCGTGATGAGCGGCTGAATCAATCATACCCAATCGGGTTTAGTCCGGGATTTCTTTTGCAATAGATGGTTTCCGGGCTCAGAAACAAATTACCAGCGTATTTTACCCTTGAAGCCGGGAACATTTATTCGAACCCCGCCGTTACCCTGGTTGTCCCACCTCACACCACCACCGGGAAAATTCACGGCGCCATTGCTGATGCCCCAGTTCACATTACCGCTTGGATATTTTACTCTTCCGTCCTCTCCCCATTGAACTGATCCCCCGGGATATGTTACCCCTTGAGCGTAAGAATCACGTGCGGCGCTCATCAATAGACAGGAAGCAATAAAAACAAATATCAAGTTAATCATAAGTTTCATTTTTGCGTCTCCGTAATTGGACATTCTATCGCACACATGAACAGTATATGACTATGAACGGACTGGTCGTTTACTCCCGGCAAATCAACCTACGCTATTCGTCGGGGTTCTGGAACATCTATAGTGGTAAGTTCCCCATCAACAAATTCGGTAACCGAGCAGGATAGAATATCTTCGGCCCCTAGACGGAGGGATTCCATCAATTTTTCACGTGTTCGTTCCTGAGCGTTTACTCCTGGCAAATCAATCAACCATCCAATCCACCAGTCTCCAGACTTCTTGACGATTGCTCGAAATTTCATTTTTGCCTCAAGAATGGTATTTTAACATCTTTGCATATCTTAATAGCCAGTTCTTCCACTATCTCATTATGTCTCGGCACGGCTGTTTTGTATATGTCTTTCTGAAATATACTATGCCTTCGCCCTTCCCTGATCAATGTTGCGCCGTGGTTAATTAGATGCTTGATTAGATCGCGTCTCTTCATGTTATTGCTTGGCCATTAGACCCAACGTCTCAAGTAGTGTTTTATGGAGAGATCTTCTTTTTGATTACAACCAATGGATGACCCGTCTCAGTCAGCTCGGCTGTACACTCAAGAATATCAAAAAAACGGGTTGAAGGCGAATTGACATTTTGATCTTTCTCCGTGTCTGGGATACTCTCTCTATAGGGCATGGTACACAAACCGCTTACAAAATACACCGAGCAATGGATCAATTTCCAGATGTGCCCTTTACCGAAAGATTGAGGAGATAACGATGATCGCAATGAATTCCGCTGACGTTGAAAATATCCAGGTAGGGACAGTGCCATACAGGGGCGAGTCCAGCGACGCCAAACAGGTCGGCGTTCGGTGGCTTTCCAAGGTTGGGCAGGACGCAGGAGGTTCTCCAGCCTATGGCTTGAGACTGTTTACAGTGGGTCCGGCGGGTGAAATTCCCATCCACAATCATGCATACGTTCAAACGATGTACTTCATTTCAGGCAAATTTGAATGCTGGGCTTTTGATCCAGATACGGACAAAATGGTCGACAAAAAGATTTGCGGCCCAGGAGACATGGTTTACATTCCAAGTCAGGAACCCCACGGGATGCGGAACTTGAGCGAGACAGAATCTGGACAGTTTTTGTGTTGCATCTGTACGCTGGAAGCGTCGGCAGTTTGTCCTGGTTAATTCTGCCTCGGTGGTTAATGGAGGGACCGTTCATTGATTAACATCACAAGGACGTTGGCAAGCTTGTTTCTCTTTATTGTTCTGTGTTTCGGCCCCTGGCAAAAAAGTTACGCCACAGAGCATGAAATCACTGCAAAATTGAAGCAACCCTTCCGCATTGTACTTTCCGCCGCCATCGGAAGCACTGGATATAGCTGGTCCGCACGTTTTGATGAGTCTTTTTTCAAACTCAAAAAATCCTGGTACGAAAAGCCTGAGTCTAAACTCGTGGGAGCGTCTGGCAAACAAATCTTCATGTTCGTTCCATTGAAGCCGGGAAACGCCAAAATAGAAATGCTATTGAAAAGACCGTGGGAATCTTCGACGCGGGAAACTAGAGTTTACGAAATTTCAATATTGCCCGAGTAGAAAGATCTATCTTTGGTAGCAGGATATTATTCTTACCCAAGCCAGGATCTTTGTATCGAGCGCCCCAGATTCACCTATTGCAGACCAATGGACAGCTTCGTAGCCCGCATCTTTTAACGTGGCTATCCACGCTGGGATTGGACGGAACCGGCAGAGTTAATGAATTTTCTGAAACTTGCAACTTTCCAGGCTTTTTGGTGCTACAATGTCCGGGTAATGTTTCGTAAATGACACGAAAGGGAATCACACATGAATTTTGTTACACTGTTTGGAAGCCCTAGAAAGAAAGGGAACACTGCCACTTTACTCGGCTTGGTCGAAGAAGCCCTCAGGAACCTGGGCCATCAAGTGGATCGTGTGGACGTGGCCAAACATAAGATCAATGGCTGTTTGGAATGCTACACCTGTCAGCAAAAGCCCGATGAGCCGGGATGCCCCCAGAAGGATGACGCACTGGCGATTTTCCAGCGCATGATGGCCGCGGATGTCGTAATATATGCGTCTCCGATGTTTTGTTGGAGTTGGACATCCCAGATAAAGCCTCTCATAGACAGGCACTTTTGTCTGGTTACAGACCTCGGGAAAGGGAAATATAAATCCCTTGTCGAAGCAAAGAAGGTTGCGCTCGTTGGAACTTGCGCCGGTCCCATGGAGGGCAACGGAAAGCACCTCGTCGAGCAATTCAACGCACTGGTAGAGTACGCGAAAGCCCGGTCGATTGGCCAACTCTTCGTGCCTTTGTGTACTACCCCGGAAGCAATGCCTGATATGGCTCGGCTCAAGGTAGCTGAATTTGTCAATGCGATTGTAAAGTGAACGGGGTATCCACCACTATTCTTCCCGATAAAAATCATAAATCGTGCCTGAAGGGTACTATTATTTCTTGTCAAACTTCGTGTTGGTATTTCCGTCGTGCCAGCCATTGGGATTGTTCGATTTGTCATAAAACCTTATGCTGTCCCCATCGTCTGTTGCGCTCCCTTTGATTTTGCCTTTCTTGTCAAGATACAAATAATCAGCCCCATCCCTATCCTGATTGATTCCTGGGACACAGCTAAGTTGCACCATCTAGTCGTGTCAGTTTCATCAGAATCTTTATGATTCAATGATCGACCGTTTCAGGTCGCTAGACGAAAACTGGGCAACTTTTTGGAAACACCCATTAAAGATATCAAGGAAGGGCGGGTGTCAAATGACCTGGCTGTGGTTGCCCTTGCTCATGCCGTGGAAATGTTGGGCCTCCGTATTCAATACCTTCAATCCACGATAACCGCCCTGGCCGGTGGACAAATAGTCTAGTGATCACGATTTTTTTGAACGCCCGGCCAGGCAAACGGCCCGAAAAATCGGATAGGGGGTTAAAGAACTCAGAACAAGAAAGCCTCTAAAATAACCAACAAAAGGTAGGAACAGGCTATGCCCGATTTTTAAGACAGGTTTCTCAGAATTGAGATCGAAAACTTTTATTGAATATGGAATAAAGCCATTTTAGCCAGCAAGGTAGGTCTGGAGAGTCCCAATAATTTCGCAGGACTCGAGATCTGTTTCCGCCTGTCAAAGAAAGAGCCTCCATAATGAACATTTTTGCCACATGGTCCAGAGCTTCCGAATAAACTTCCTTGCTTTGTTGTTTTGTCAAAAGCTCTCTAACCCAAGGATGATGATCTCATTAAAGGGACCATGTTCAACTGGTTTTACCACACCAAAACTTAAAGGATTGTCAAGCCTATGCTCAGACGTGAATACGTCGTTGTCTTCAGGTCCACTTGACCTGCTGCCACTAACCGTCAGAAAGTCTTGGGACAGCGGTATCGCTCCCCAGTTCTTTCCGGAGTGCCGTCGCTTCCGTCAGGCGTCGATCAAACTCTGCTTTGTTATGCAAACCCCTTATTTTGGGTGTGTCAATATTGTGAGTCGAAATAAGATCCAACAACTTTTGTAGCTCAATGTAAGCCGTTACTGTATCAATGTGGTGGGCTCGATCAATGGTTTTACCAAATTGATAAATGAATTCCTCAACCCATTCATGAAATTCTTCTCGATCTCCGTTCATATTGAAAATCCAATATCTTGAATAATTAAAACTTGATGACCATGAATCTGATCATGAACTGTCATCCGAGACTTGAAGCAGTAGGCTAGTCGATACACATTTCAGACCCTAACATCAAACCAATTTCTTTACCAACCGAAACAGACAAGGACAATGTCCCGCTAAACCTTTATAATTCAATGTGGATCCCGGTTTGCTTGAAAAGGACGCTTGTTTGTCAACTATTTAAAGAGAATATGGGCAAATAGGCCCAGGCGCAATTCATCCTCATCACTGTTATGAATAGTAACGGTAGGCTGGTTTTCCTTGTCAAAAGTAGTGTCTGCATTTTGAGCACATCAGCCTATTCGGTTGTTGGATATGTTATTGAAATCTATTGGTGTCTCAATAGTCGGTGGTTCTGCCTTTTTTTCTTTCATACTTTTTCGGATCCAAGTAATCGGGCTTACTTGAGATAGCGGGCGGTACTGCAATTACGATTGCTAACATCACTATGAAATAATAGAAGGTCCGTCGCTCCAGTTAAGCGCCAGATTGGTCACAGGCGTAACGGTCCTTTTCCTGAACTTGGCCCGCATTTTGGGTTACGGTTTTTCCTGCAATAGCCTCAATCTATCAATGCCCTCTGACGTAATCCTCCAAAAATTCGACCATGAACTGCCTGTTTACATATTTCGCCCTTGCTAAGCGCCGGGCGGCATTCTGAATGTCTTTGAATAGAAGTTTTCCCTCATTAGAAAGAGCATCTGGACTATTTGTTTCGAGGAACAAACCGCGATATTTAGCAACCTTCACTATTGTGTCATACATTACAAATTCTTCACCCAAGTCATGAATTGTTTGGAGAATATCTCGTTCCAAACAATCTTTGTAGGGGAGTTCCATAATTTGCAAACGATCTGATGAATAAAGCCAATCAACAGCAACGTCGATGACTCCCTCCTGATCCAAATAAGAAACATATCCTTTGTCGCATCCCCAGTAATACAGATCTCTGGTTATTGCGACGTCATCCCGGCAATATTTCTCAATTAAATCGAATCTTCCCTCTTTATACCACTGTAGCGCATCGAGGCCGTCGCCCGATTTGCTACGCCCCAAAGATCCCTGAGCCAATTTGTCTAAAGAGATGCGACGGCCGGTCTTGTTGTAAATGATTAAAAACATATCAATGTTGTTGAGTGCGCTGAGGTCGTCATCCGTGTAGGCCGATAGGACTTTGTAATCAAATTTGACGTGATTAAATCCGACAACTGCATCAGCGCTTTTCAGGTAACTAATCAGGCTTTGGACTTGATCATGCAGAAAAGTTTGGTATCCGTCCCTTTCAGAATACGTGACGGCAAGAGACAAGCCCATCCTTGAAATCCTTGACCAACCGACTTGGGCAGAGCCTCTCTTTGTTTCCAAATCAAAAAAGACAAGATTTTTTGAGTCCTTGTAATTAGTCTCCACTTTGGAGCCCCCTTTTCTGAAATCGCCTTCCTGGACCTCACTTGCAATTGAAGTTTAGCAATATTTTTTTAGAGTGGTATGGAATATGGAACTGTCGTTCACGAAACCCCTTCGTTAATAGGCGTCAGATGTAAACATGCTCAGGACACGTATCTGATAATCTTCAATTCAATGACCTCAATCGTCATCAAAATCATAGATTGTTCCGGTTGGTCTATTATTCTTGTCAAACGTCGTGTTGGTATCCCGGTCATACCAGCCTTTGGGATTGTTTGATTTGTCATAAAACCTTATGCTTTCCCCATCGTCTGTTGCTCTCCCTTTGATTTTGCCTTTCTTGTCCAGATACAAATAATCAGCCCCATTTGAAACAGCGGGTAATACCGCAATCACGATGGCCAATATAACCATAAAATGTCGCATGGCTATTTCCTCCTCGTCGATGAACATCCA
>CAWJXP010000011.1:0-16210 GCA_963846725.1 uncultured delta proteobacterium
ATGGACCGGGTCAGCATGGAACTGGTCTGCGCAACAATCTTGTTCAGCTCAATCGTTTTGAACTTTACTGGCTCTTTCCGGCTTGAAACCATCATCCTCTTAATCAGCTCTGCGCTACTGTCAACGGTTTGCTTTATTACTTCCAGTTCCGATTTTACAGGCTCCGGTAGTCTTTGTTGACAAGAATCAACTCCACACAACTATTAATAACATGGAGCCTGTTGTTGAAGTCATGCGCAAAACCGCTGGCAAGCGTCCCTACGGCTTCCATTTTCTGGGCCTGGAATAGTTGTTTCTTGAAGAGCTAGTTTTTGGGTTACATCGTGTTTCACCGCTATAAAGTTTGTCAACTTCCCTGACTTATCGTAAACAGGAGAAATAGTAGAGTCTTCATGGTATTCAGTCCCATCTTTTTTCTTATTGATAAAGCTACCTGACCATACTTTTCCGGCTTTAATCGTCGCCCACATATTCGCGTGAAAATCCTCATCATGTTTGTCGCTTTTGAAAATTTCAGCGCCCTGACCAATGAGTTCGTCGCGACTATACCCACTGATGGTCTCTTCAGCAGGGTTGACATATTGGATTATCCCAGTCGCGTCAGTAATAACGATACCCTCAGCAGCATGCTCAATAGCGGCCGATAGCAGTTTCCGAGATTCCTCCGCCATCTTACGCTCAGTGATGTCAGTGACCGCAATACGGATCTCATGGCCACCGTTGTTCTCCCTTTGCGGTTCAATGGGCGCAGCCATACGAATGGTTTCGAGGCGGGCATAAAACGTTGATCCATCTTCGCGTTTAAGCTGCAAACCACAAGACTGCTTCTTTTCATGCCTAAGCACGGTTACAATATGCTTATACCATTCTTCGAGACTTTCTGGAGCTACAAAACGCCCAAAGCCGCGCCCAGTCAATTTTGGACGGGGCATGCCGAGGAGAGTGGCGCCGGTCAGGTTGGCCTCTTTGATGATCCCCTTGCGAGTTAAGGTTAAGTATCCGACAGGAGCGAAATCATAAAGGTCTCGGTACTTGTCTTGTACTTATCCCTGGACTCTTCTAATTCGAGCTGAACTCTCTTGAGTTCCTCATTCTGCATCTCCAACTCAATCTGATGGACCTGGAGTTCGTGGATGATCTCTTCAGGGGTTTTACCTTCGAGTTCCTGTGTCGTATCAGGAGACCTGGAGAGTTTCTCTTCAGCCCGGTGTCTCAAGATACTGGCGCTACTTCCAGTCTCGTCCAGGTCCATTTTGTCTGTCATGAGATTACATCCTCATAAACGCCTCAGTCAGTGGTCCCTAGCAATCTCTCCAATTCGCCCTTTAGGTCTTCCGTTTTGTAGGGCTTGTGCAAAACACCGGAAGGACGTTGCCCCGGAAAGCTCTGCATTACAGCATCCTCAGTGTAACCGCTGCTAAGGATGACCTTGACATCCGGTTTGATCCGTATGAGTTCCCCAAAAGCCTCGACGCCATTCATTTTCGGCATTGCGAAGTCCAGTAACACCAGATCTATTTCATTGATCGTTCTTGGAAAACATGAACACCTTCATCCCCGTCAGATGCTTCAATCATGTCGTATCCAAGAGAATCTAAACGCCTTGAGACCAAACCACGGACCATTTCTTCATCGTCGACTACGAGAATAGTTTTTCGCCTGGTGATACTGTCTGGCACAGGTAATTCAGTCTCAACTACGCCCTTGACTTGAACGGAGGGACTCCTGAATCTTTTCCGATACGGGGAACAACACCCGAACCGTGGTCCCTTTCCCAACTTCGCTATCGACTATTATAGCTCCACGGTGACCCTTCACAACCCCAATTACTTCCGCCATGCCAAGACCACGCCCCCAGAACTTGGTCGTAAAGAAAGGATCAAAAATCTTGTGCTGAGTCTCAGCGTCCATACCGCAACCAGTGTCCGTAACCTCCAGAAAGACGAACCGACCGGGTCTGGAATGTTTCTACTGGACGACTACGGCTGAGATACATCTCGTCGCAATCCATAACGCCGGTTCTAATCGTTATAGCGCCCCCACTATCGCCAATACTCTCGGAGGAGTTTGTGAGCAGATTAGTAATTACTCGCTGTATTTGATCAGCATCTCCCTTAATGTGTGGAACCGTTTTGGAGACATCGATGTTCAGGGTAACATTTTTGGGAACACCCAATTTAAAAAGGTTCCTGGATTTGTTCAACAACTCGTCGAGATGAATGTCCTTGGGGAGGTAGAATGAGCTTCCCGAGTAGGTCAGCATTTGGCGGGAGAGTTCCGCAGAACGATCAGCCGCCTTGATGGCGTTTAATATACTTTTTCTCACCTTCGAATCAGGGGACAGGTCAGTAAGAACCAGTTCCAGGTTGCCTAAAACCACCTGTAGCAAGTTGTTGAAATCGTGTGCGATTCCTCCGGCCATTACGCCAAGGCTCTCTAGTTTCTGGACGTGGAGAAGTTTCCGTTGTATCTCCAACCGCTCCGCCTCCAACCGTTTGCGCTCGGTAACATCCTCGATGGCCAGGAGTATCAGTTTTCTCCCTTCTTCTCCCAATCCGCGAATTACTTGCCGGGCATTGAGAAACAGAATCTTATGCCCAATCGCTCGGGAAAACGTGATCAACCTCGAAATCTCTCACTTCGGCCTTCTCCGGCAGAATCTCTTCCAGGAGTTCGTGCAACCGGGGTATATCCCATTGTCGGTTCCCTAAGTTATAGAGCAGATTTCCTTGGGTCTCCTCAGACGTTACACCGAACATATCGGTAAAATGAATCGTTGGCCGAGACCACACGCATCTCCCCGTCCAACACGACCAATGGCTCACGGACCGTATTTATAATATTTTCCGCATAGGCTAGGACGTTCAATATCCTTTGGTCAACATGCTTGCGCTCGGTAATGTCACGGACGATCCCTGCGGCTTGCCAACGACCACCGGCCTGGAAGCCCGAAAGCGAAAGCTCTATCGGGAACTCCTCACCATTCTTTCTTCGGGCAACAAGCGGCGTAATTTTCCCCATTGCGTTTCCTCGACCTGATGTAACGAAGTCTTTGAAAGCAGAGCGGTAGGCGGCGTGAAATTCTGGAGGGGCCAATAGCTCATGGACGTTTTTCCCCATTACCTCGGAATCGCTGTAACCAAAAATTCGTTCAGAAGCTGGGTTCCAATAAGAGATTTCTCCACTGTCGTTAATCAGGATGATCGCATCAAAGGCAGAATTGGTAATAGCCCCGAGCCTCTGTTCTGAAGCTAAAATGTTTTCTTCCCTCCTTTTGCGCTCGGTTATGTCTACAACATATCCCTCTATGATTCCTTTATCGGGGTAGAGCTTTGCCGAGTTTAGACATGTTCGCTCCTCGCCCTCCCCAGTCAGCACCCTTATTTCGGCATCGGTGACTTTGCCATCAGTATTGAGGCTGCGAACCATTTTTTCACGTTCACGCGGATCGGCCCAGACAATCACTGAAGGCTTGCCTATAACATCTTCACGGGTCTGGTTTAATATCTGCAGAAATTTATCATTGACATCTAAGATTTCGGAACCATCCAACCTTGACCTAAACATCCCTACTCCTGCGCTGTTGAAGATATTCCGATACTTTTCTTCACTCTCACTTAGTCGGTTCTCTGCTCTCTTGAGCCTCAGTATAGATTTAACTCGAGCGAGGAGTTCCCGATTCGGAATTGGTCTTGCTATGTATCCATCCGCCCCTTGCTCCAGACCCTCAGCCTGCCTATCTGATTCGACCTGAATGCTGGAAAAAAGGACAACATAGCTGTCTGCAGTTTCTGGGTTGGACTTAATGCGTCTGCAAACCTCTTTCCCGTCTATGTCAGGCAATACTACATCCAGGAGAATCAAATCTGGCTTGTGTTCCGCAGCCAATTTTAAGCAATCTTCGCCGCTATTTGCTTCAAATGTGTCGTATCCGGCGTTAGCCAGGATTCTCGACACACCTTTGAGCGCATGGATTTGATCATCGACGATTAAGATTCTTGCGGTGTCCAATTTGTTATCTCCTGGACTGATATGAAATCAGTCTTAAAGTGATTGCCCCTGTCTCATGTAAATTCATCGAGCTAATTGTCTGAAACATGAAACTCCAGTGATAGCATCGTTGTTCATCATTGGAGTTTTGTGGCTTTATAGGCCAATTCATCCACAACCCCCCACTATTTCTTTTCGTCCTTATCCAAACGGCCAAGAACCTCATCAGCAATCTCTGGGATACAATTTTCTCATACAATCCGGACAAATGCTGTGGCTGAATAGAGCTTCGGAGTGATCGCTAATATAATTCTCGACTTGCTGCCAATAACCCTCGTCATCTCGTATCTTTTTGCAGGAAGAACAGATTGGAAGGAATCCACTGAGTTTCTTGACTTCGGAGAGAGCGTTCTGAAGCTCTATAATTAGGTTCTCCTTCTCTTTCTCCAATCGTTTACGCTCGGTAATGTCCTCCCCTGAAAACAATATCCCCACGATGCTATGCGATGAATCGTAAAGGACGGTGTTATGAAAGGCAATTATTAGCTGTTCGCCGTCTCTTGTGAGAACAGGATTTTCGTAGTACTCAACGGGAGTAATGTCTCCTGCCATCAATTTGTTAAAAACACCTTTCACCTCTTCACGCAATTCTCCCGGCAGACAAACATCAAACCAGTTCCGACCTATGATCTCGTCATCCCTGTAGCCGATGATTTCACAGCCTTTTCTATTTATCATCGTGATCTGGCCTTCGGTGTTCAAAGCAGCCAGCATAACACCCGCAATATCAAGATACATCTGCGTCAGGTTATGTTGTCTCTCAAGCGTTTCTTCTATCCGCTTTCGCTTCGAGATGTCCGTCAATATGATTCTGGCTCGAGTAACTTTCCCATCAAGGTCTTGTACTGTTATGCCTTCGAGTTGAGCATAAAATTGATCGCCTTTTTCTTTGACGAATCTGAGTTCGCATATCATTTTTTCCTGGGTCAAAAAGACATGTCGAAGCTTCAGATAACAAGTATCCGAATCGTCCTTAGAAACAAAAAGAGAGAGAGGCTTTCCAACAAGTGACACCCTGTCCACTCCCAACAAACTGGTAGCTGTGAGATTCGCTTCGTGAATAGTCCCTTTTTGTCAACCGTAAAGTAGCCTACGGGAGCATAGTCATATAGGTCAATGTACCTGTCATGAGCCTCCTGTAAGGCTTGTTGAGCTTCACGTAGCGTCTCATTCTGCATCTCCAATTCAATCTGATGGACCTGGAGTTCGTGGATGATCTCTTCCGGGGTTTTCTCTTTGAGTTCCTGGGGCGTATCCTGGAGCTTGCTAAGTTTCTCCTCAGCTACGGCTCTCAAGCGACTTTTGGTAATTCCATTCTTATCCAGATCCATTTCCTTTGCCATGAGCTAACATCCTTATGGACTTGCGGTCCTGATGGGATTCGTCTTCCGTTCAATCTTCATCAAGAATCTTCCGGATCTTCGCAAGTAGTTGGGGCATATCAAACGGCTTCGCGATGAAGCCTCTGGCCCCTGCGCTCTTCAAACTTTCCTCCATCACCGGTTTCAGACGCCCGCTTGCTACTAGAACTCGCACTTTCGGGTCCATGCCCAATAATGCTCCATGATTCCTGCTATCGACCATCCTGGTCATCAACAGGTCTCGGAAGATCGTTGTCCAGGGCCTTACGAATCGTAGTCAAAAGTTGTCTCATGTCGTACGGTTTCTGGACGAACCCCTTTGCTCCTAATGACATGGCCCAATTGGCTGGTCCACTCGGGCGAAAACCGCTCGTTGTTATAACCTTTGCATTGGGGTCGATGCAGGAGAATCTCGGCCAGACATTTCCTGCCATCCATTACGGGCATGATCAGGTCCAACAGGATTAATGAAATCCTATCCTTCTCCATCTGGTATATCTCTAGGGCCTCTTTTCCGTTACCGGCCGAGATGACCTTATAACCGAAGTGGTTAAGAATCGTTGTGCCAAGGTCCCTAATGTCCTCTTCATCTTCCACGAAAAGAATCGTCTCAGTCCCTCCTTCAAGGGGCGTCTCCTCTGTTTGGGTTTTTGATTCCTGCTGTGTCTGAATTACAGGGAGGTAGATCTTGAATGTGGTCCCTTGGCCAGGCTCGCTGTAACATATGATGTGACCATCATGATTCTTGACGATACCATAGACAATCGCAAGTCCTAGTCCGGTCCCTTTTCCCATTTCCTTGGTAGTAAAGAACGGCTCAAATATGTGAGACAGTGTTTTCTTGTCCATCCCCTGACCGGTGTCCGAAACAGTCAGCAAGACGTAACTTCCAGGTTTGGCTTCAGGATGAGTACCTGCAATATTCCTCGTCCAACTGTCTGTTTGCGGTCTCAATAGTCAATGTCCCACCATCGGGCATTGCGTCTCTGGCGTTTACTCCTAGATTCATTAAGATTTGCCCTATCTGAGACTGATCGGCTTTGATTGGTCCCAGGTCCACGCCTAGATGTAGGTCGATTTTTATGATCTTTGGGATCGTACGAGACAGGAGGCTTTGGACCTGAAGTATCTCTTGGTTCAAGTTGATAGGGTTATACTTTGGCTCAACCTTTCGGCTGAAAATCAGTAAGCTCTTTACAAGATCAGTTCCCCGCTTTCCTGCCTGATATATTTTGTTTATATCAACATAGTCAGTATCCTCTTCTTTTTTTCGTAGGAGCATTAACTCAGAATATCCCAACACCACTTGTAGGAGATTGTTGAAATCGTGGGCCATGCCACCAGCCAAGGTCCCTACCGCCTCCATCTTTTGGGCCTGGACCAATTGCTCTTGAAGCTGAAGTTGTGTGGTTACATCATGTTCTACCACTACAAAGTTCGTCAGGTTCCCTGACTTATCGTAAACGGGAGAGATGGTAGCGTCTTCATGGTACTCACTCCCATCCTTTTTCTTGTTGATAAACCGACCAGACCATACTTTCCCGGCTGTAATGGTCTCCCAGAGTTGTTTATAAAAGTTACCATCGTGAAAATCATTCTTGAAAATATTGGGAGTCTGTCCGACAAGTTCATCGAGACTATATCCACTAAGGGTCTCCTGTGCGTGGTTGACGTATTGAATTGTCCCTGTGGCGTCAGTAATGATGATAGCGTCCGCAGACTGGCCAATAGCCGTAAATAGCAGTCTTTCCTGCTCAAAGACCCGCTGGTTCTCGATCATTCGCCAGACGGAATCCATAAGGAGAGACAGTTGTCTGACATCCGAGTCATCATAATCCGACTTCTTATTTGCCACCCCAATCACTGCCACGATCCTGTCTTCCTGAAAAACAGGCACAGTCATGAATTTGAAGAGTTCGACATGTCCCGGAGGATATCCTTTCTTGAGCGGATTAGGGGCCTGGAAGTCATTTACTATAATAGCTTTTTTCTGCCGGACAGCCTCGCCCCATAGTCCAGTTTTCTCAAGTTCGTAGACATCCTGTGGTTCGGCGATCTCACATTCTTTCATGACCTCTTTGGACCATGAATTAAGGATGAAACGTCGTTATTTTCATCGTAATGATATATGAATCCGAATCTGCTTCCAGTTAACCTAATGCGCATGGTCAAGGGTAAAATCCAAAAATCCTGGATGTTGTAAGCCTTGTATTGAGAAATTTCATACAGACACTGTAATCGAGACTCATTTAGCCTGATTTCCTCCTCTGACTGCTTGCGTTCTGTGATGTCCCTGTTGCATACCCGCCTTCCTAATGGTTGCCCTTCTTTTCCGTAAACTGGTCGGCAAGCGTGACTGACCCAGACGGTGTGTCCATCTCGATGAATGATCCGGAAATCCAAAGAATACAAGTCTTCATGCACAACTTTCCTCTCCACATGTAAATGGTTCCTTATGTCGTCGAGGTCATCCGGATGGACAATTTTATCCAACAAACTTGGGTCATCAAGAAACTCTTGCGCTGAGTAGCCCGTTATTCGTTCACAAGAAGGTGAAACGTATAAGAAATTGCCTTCAGGGTCCACCCAATACTCCCAGTCATAAGTGAAATCGGCAACGGTTCGATAACGTTCCTCACTCTCTCTTAGCTCCTTCTCCGCCCACATCCGGTCAGTGACGTCAGTGACCGCCGTATGAATCAGGTCGGTTTCCCCTGTCTCCGCTTTCCACTCATCCGGCAGAACTATTCGAATACTGTTCAGGCGGGCATAAAATGTCGATTCATCTTCACGTATGAGCCTTAGATCGCAAGTCTGCTTCTCCTCATGCCCAAGCACGCTAATAATATGCTCGTCCCATAGGTCAAGGCTGTTGGGAGAGACAAAGTGTCCAAAACCTCGTTTAATTAATTTTGGACGGGGCATTCCGAGGAGTGCCGCGCCGGTCAGGTTGACCTCTGCGATGATCCCCTTGTGAGTTAAGGTAAAGTATCCGACAGGAGCGAAGTCATAAAGGTCTCGGTACTTGTCTCGATACTTATCCCTGGACTCTTCTAATTCGAGCTGAACTCTCTTTAGTTCCTCATTCTGCATCTCCAGCTCAAACTGGTGAACGTGGAGTTCGTGGATTAGCTCTTCAGGGGTTTTCTCTTTGAGTTCCTGTGTCATATCAGGAGACCTGGAGAGTTTCCCTTCAGCCCCGTATCTCAAGACACTTCCGCTACTTCCATCCTTATCCTTCTGTCTTTTGTCCGCCATTAGCTTGTCTCCATATAAACGCCTGGGTCCAAATGAGATGTATTTGTTGATATATTGAAATGGAGCCTGGAGGATCCGCCGATTAGCCATGGACTTGCTGGTCGCCGATCAAGATTCTGGGGGTATCTATATTTGTCATCTCTTGGAGCGATTTGATAAACCCTTAGCCTACACTAATCCGAGCGGCTCCTATGGCATGATTTAGGTTTAAGCAGCTTATGCCTAGTTATCTCTGTTTTTCTTAGACCGTCTCTGCCCCCAATAATCTTTCCAATTCGGCCTTCAAGGCCTCCATCTTGTACGGTTTGTGCAAAACACCGGCAGGACGTTGATCGGGAAAGCTTTCCAGCACAACATCCTCAGTGTATCCGCTGCACAGGATGACCTTGACATCCGGTTTGATCCGTATGAGTTCCCCAAAAGCCTCGACGCCATTCATTTTCGGCATTGCAAAATCGAGCATCACCAAATCAATTTCATTCAGGCGCTCTCGAAAAACCCTGACTCCTTCCTCCCCATCCGAAGCGGTAATTGTGATGGTATCCTAGAACCTCGAGACGCCTCACGACCATACCACGGACCAATTCCTCATCATCGACTAACAGAATGGTTTTTCGCCCATCAGCACTGACGGATACTGCGGGCTGAGTCTCAACAGCTTCCATGAGATGAACAGTCGGGGCCACCGCCTGTTTAGGCGCCGGAAACAACACCCGAACTATGGTCCCCTTCCCAACCTCGCTATCGACCATTATTGCGCCATTGTGTCCCTTGACTATTCCCATTACCTCGGCCATTCCAAGGCCACGACCACAAAATTTAGTTGTAAAGAAGGGATCAAAAAGCTTGCGCTGCGTCTCAGCGTCCATTCCACAACCAGTGTCTGAAACTTCCAGAAAGGCGAACCTGCCTGATTCCGGTTTCTTCGCAAGGCGACTATGGCTCAGATAGGCGTCATCGCAATCCATGACCCCGGTTCTAATAGTCATGGCGCCTTTGGTGGCGCCAATCGCCTCAGAGGCGTTCATAAGCAGATTCATGATTACACGCTGTATTTGATCCGGATCTCCCTTAATGGGTGGAAGGGCGCTGCAGGTGTTGACGTTGAGAGTGACATGCGCTGGAACACCCAATTTCAGCAGGACGCTATTTTTGTCCAACAACTCACCCAACTGGACTTCCTTGGGGAGATACAGATGGCTTCCCGAATAGATCAGCATCTGGCGAGAGAGTTCCGCTGATTTCTCAGACGCTTCGATGGCGTTCATTATGCTTGTTTCTAAGCTCCGATTTAGCGGGGGGCAGATCCAAAAGCGCCAGTTCCAGATTGCCCAGGACTACCGCTAATTGGTTGTTGAAATCGTGTGCGATACCGCCAGCCATTACACCGAGACTCTCGAGTTTCTGAGCATGGAGCGACTTGCGCTCGATCTCCAGGCGCTCGGCCTCCAGGCGTTTGCGGTCAGTAATATCATGGATGACTGCCAAGGCATGATTGGCGCCCTTTGAGTCTGTCAGTAGGGAAGTAGAGATCAAAACAGGCCTTGCTTGTCCACCTTGGGTTGTTATCACCCACTCTTCCCCGCGAATGTCATCGCCTGTTCTCATACGGCCCATACGCTCAATAGCCCTGTTCTGTAGTTCAGGATCAGGATACATGGACTGGTACCATCCCAGTCTATTGATTTCATCCATGCTGTATCCGGTAATTCCTGTCATCCTTTGATTCCAATGAGTGAAGCTTACGAACGGATATTCATCGACACTGTGGCAAACACAAATACCATCCGCCGCATTTTTCAGAACACCCTCGATCATCGACAGATGCTCGGCTATTTCGTTTTCTGCGTTGATGCGCTCGGTGACATCCCTGTTGCTCGCGCGACGGCCCAGCCATGCGCCGTCCGGCCCGAACACTCCCTGGCACCTATGTGCGATCCAAGCAATCTGGCCATTTCGGTCCACAATCCTGAAATCAATATTCTGGGGCCCGCAAGCTTTTGTTGCCTCACAGCGGTGATGTGCCCACTTCCCCCGTTCCTCAGGATGAACAATCGAGTCGAGCAGATCCGGATCATTTATAAAATCAACGGCAGGATAACCCGTGATCCGTTCGCAGGAAGGCGAAGTATATTTGATACGACCGTCAGGCGTGATCCAGTATTCCCAATCATGGGTAAACTCAACAAAGGTTCGGAACTTTGCCTCACTTTCTTTCAACAATGCATCCGCTGCCTTGCGGTCGGTAACATCCAGCATCACTGTGAGGAGGAACTTTTCCCCCTGGCTATCTATGACTGTTCCGGAAAACAGCCCATCGACGATACCCCCATCCTTCTTCCTCACCTGCAATTCGATATTTCTGGTCGAGCATCCATCCACCATTCTCTGAGCTGCATTCTCTTGCGCTTCGGGATCGACAAAAAGGCCTAGTTCACCGGGAGTCCTACCTATAACTTCATCTCTTGAGAAACCCAAAGTAGAGAGAAAACTTTCATTGATTTCCACAAATTTCCCGTCCGGAATGCTGCCAACCGCAAGGGGGTTAGGATTAAATTCAAAGAGCCTGTTAAATTTCTGTAGCGCCTCCTGCTCCTTGCTGAGGTCTTTGCAAATACCAAAGACACAATCCGTTCCGCTCCATTTGCCGAACCAGATACGGTTTTCAGCGGGGATAATCGTTCCATCTTTTTTCTAGAGGAAGTGGACAAGTGTCTCGCTTTCCCTCTAATATTTCCTTGAAAATTCTTTCGGCTTCCTGGCGTTGAGACTTGGGATTCAAGTCCAGCACATACATTGTCTTGAGTTCATCGGGAGTGTAGCCAAGTTTCAGTGATGCGGCGGAGTTTGCATGGATGATCCTGCCATCGAGTATCAGCTACTACGATTATGTCATCCATGGTGTCAAAGAATCTGCGGAAGTTCTCCTGGTTTTGATGAATGGCGTCTTCAGCGAATTTGCGCTCAGTTATATCGTGGAAAGAACCAATGACTTGTGGCTCTTCTCCATCTGCCACACGCTTTAATCCACGGATTTCCGTCCAAAGATGTTTACCGCTCTCAGTTATGACCTCTGCTTCAATCGCGAAGGGCTCACCGTGTTCCAGGGTTTTGGCTACAGCTTCCTTCAGGATGGGCCTGTAAGGTGGAGCGTAAAACTCCAGACCTTCATTTAGACCCGGCTGGTAATCCTTTGGGGCTTCGACAATGTCATACACTCCTTGAGTCCATTTGAGGCTGTCAGTAAATGGATTGGTCCTCCACCCCCCAATGCGGCCGATCTCCTCAGACTGCCGCAGGAACTGCTCGCTTTCCCGCAGCTTTTCCTCGGCCTGTTTGCGCTCGGTGATGTCAGTGACCGCCGTTTGGATTACATAACTATGTTTATTCTCCCATTGGGGCTCAGACGGGACACCCATGCGGACGCTTTCCAGGCAGGCATAGAATGACGAACCGTCTTCACGTTGGAGGGTTAGATCGCAAGTCTGTTTGTCCTCAGTCCCCAAAACGGTAAGGATATGTTTATCCCATTGATCCAGCCTCTCGGGAGCGATAAAGTGTCCGAAACCTCGTCCGATTAATTTTGAACGATTCATTCCGAGGAGTGAGGCCCCTGACAGGTTGATATCTTCAATGATCCCCTTGCAAGTTAAAGTGAGGTAGCCGACCGGACCAAAATCATAGAGGTTTCTGTACTTGTCTCGACACTCATCCCTCGACTCTTCCAATTCGCGCTGAACTCTCTTGAGTTCTTCATTCTGCATCTCCAACTCAACCTCATGGACCTGGAGTTCGTGGATAATCTCTTCGGGGGTTTTCTCGTTGAGTTCGTGGGACGTATCCAAAGATTTGCTGAGCTTCTTTTCAGCAGAGGATCTGAGGGCTGTGTTGGAACTTATCTTTTCGTCAAGATCCATTTTATCTGCCATCCGTTCGTATCCTTACAAACGTCGAGGTCCAAAGGAGATGTACCGGAAAGAGAGGTGGGTTTATGGCTTCGAGTGCGCTGTTAGCAACAAATAGAAATGTCCGCTTTTATAGCAAATGGAATGTCCTTTTTTTAGGAACTACGGGAGACAAGCACAGGTTGCGGGGGGCTTGTGTCATCTCTAAAAAGCCTGTTAGATAATAATGGGCGCCTGAGCCTAGCACGGCCTACGCAAAAATGTCAAAAAATATTGCGGCTAACCAGGCTTCACAGATTATTCGAAATTCACGATTCCATTGACCAAACAAACGGCCTCAACCTTCAAGAGCAGCTTATGTAATCATGCCAGTGTTCTTTTCGTTAAGACTGTTAATGGTTGTACGAAATAGTCGTTCCTGAAGCGTAGGCCTTCTTTACATACGCTTCCGTGGCCGTCTTAGTTGGTTGCCTGATAAGCCTTTTCCCCATTGACCCAGGTAGAAAGTACTTTAGGCTTATTTTTTGACAATTCTTCAGGAGACACAGAATACAGATCTTTGTCATAAACTACGATGTCGGCCTTGTATCCAACATCAAGCTTCCCTGTATCGTCTCTCCCCGTCGTCTTTGCGCTGCCTGAGGTCAGACCATGCACGATGTCTCTAACACTAACCGGTGGATGGGAATCAGGATTGCCGCTTCCGGTTGCCGCAACCCCCATGATCACGGTCGGAGGCGAATATTCAAGAGGGGAGACACTGAAATCAGTGCTAATGCCGACGGAAACACCACTGTCAATAAGCTTCTTGACTGGATATACCCGCTTAGCCAAATCGCCGTAGTATTGCACGGTGTCGCTCTCCACCGGCCAGAATCCTGGCTGTACTGTGGTCACCACTTGACCGTTGAATCGCTTGATTCTACTGATTTGTTCATCAGTGGGAAAAGCCAGATGTATCAGGGTGTGAACCCCTTTAATTTTCCCTTTCTTGGCTTTAACTTTCTCGAGTGCGTCGAGCACGGCGCCGTATAGCCATATCCCCCTGGACGTGATAGTGCATGTTCATGCCATGTTCTTCAACTCTAGCCACTATCCGGTTGAGGTTGTAATTCTTGCCTTTTGAATCATCAGTATAGATTTCTTGAAGTCCGTAGTCGCCCTGTTTGTTTTTCCAGCTCGTCCAGGCCTCTC
This sequence comes from uncultured delta proteobacterium, assembly GCA_963846725.1. Classification (GTDB taxonomy): domain Bacteria; phylum Desulfobacterota; class Desulfomonilia; order Desulfomonilales; family Desulfomonilaceae; genus CAJBEZ01. The sequence goes on from CAWJXP010000011.1 coordinate 13,769, forward strand.
CACCCGCATAAGCTCCGTCGATAAAAATCTTACAACCTAGAAACCGGGCCATATCGGAGTCTTTACCTTTGTACTTGGCTGCGTCATCAACATCATTTAAATTAAAAATGGTGTAGCAGTAATTGATCCTCAAGGGCAGAGTTTTCTCTTTTTCCATCTCGCGAAAAACACCAGGCTTCATAAACCTGATTCCAGGAGCGCCCATCAAGTCTACAGCGCCAGTGTAACCAATCGATGCCCCAGTGGTTGAGTATCTTCAAGGCGCCCTTTTTTATCTCTTCGTCACTTAACTGGGGGAAAATCTTGTCCCATGGTAGGGTCATGGCGCTTTCGCGTAACATTCCTGTTATTCTGCCGTCTTCAACAATCATCTTCCCGCCAGGAGGAACCGGAGAAGTCGGAAGAAGACCTGCCGCCTTCATTGTCGCCGAATTTATCACAGCGTTGTGTCCCAATTTATCAACAAGAAAAGTCGGGCGGTTTCCGGTAACTTTGTCTATTTTGGCGAGGTCGTCAATTGACCATTTGTCGTAATCACTGAGAGAAAACCCTACCCCGAGCGCTAAATGACCATCAGGGATCGATTGCGCCTTCTCTGCCAATTTTTTGGCGATGGCATCGGCGTCGGCGCAATTAAACAAATCTGCTCCAAGTTGAAAGAAGGTCCCGGACTCCATCAAATGAACATGGCTGTCTATAAAACCCGGATAAGCCGAAGCCCCTTTTAAGTCTATAGTTGCCGCTGACGGGTATTTTTCCGATTGCACGTTCAAACCGGCCACCGTGCCGTTTTTCACCAACAGATTCTTTACCTTTCTGTCTGCGTCTATATAGATCGTCCCATTGGTAAACATCAGGTATTTGTCCGCGTGTTCCGAGTTACTTTTGCCCCCATCGGATTTTCCCGAACGATCTTTGGCCTGGCATTCTCCCGATAGCCCAAGTGACGAGATCAATGGAGCGGTTGCGCATCCTCCAACCACGAGCTTTAATAGAAAAGCCCTGCGAGAGTTGTCCAGGGCCGGCAGATCACCGTCAATACTTTTTTCGAGATCCTTATTCATGTCAAGTCCTCCTGAAAGTGTTGAGTGGTTGGTAATGTTCTCTGCTCCAAAACAGTGGCATACAAGGAATTTTATGGATCGACATGTTCGATCCTGCCGAAGAAAAACGAAATTGCGGACAAGGGGTGTCCAGCGCAAGGCCGAGAAGGAGGAAGGTTCTCAATACGCTTATGAAAAAACCTTGCAATGGAACATCATGACACACACTGCCAATATCAAGCCACCAAAATCAGCAGTGGCGCAAGGAATTAGGACAGTTGGACGCGGCTTTCAAGCGCAGGCTACTTGTTCATACGGGCTAACTCGTAACTTTGTCGCAACTGTTACAAATTTCGTGACATCCTACCGCAATTCCTTTCACACCCTTCATGAGTTCCGATTCCAGCGTATAACCTGAACCCAAAGTCGAGTGAGTGTAGCCGATACCTATGGGTTCAACTCTTTCAAAAAGCGCTTTTTCGATAACGAATGTCACGTCTCTCTCAGTGAAAACTTCGTCATCTTCTTTCAGCGCATCCAGAGCCATGATGAGATGAGGACCTTTCCATCCGCCTTCGTCCATCAAGACTCTGATCGCCTGAGGCGCTTCCTGTTCCGCCAAAAATTGTTTGATCTTTTCCATTGCTTCTTCACTTACTTCAAACATATGGAACTCCTTTCAGTAAAGTTGCCATTCCGTTTCCGCCAATCGATGTTTGTCTGACCCCCGCGCTCGTCCTCTAGCCTGGATACCTCAAAACCCTCCTCAGTTAATATCCATGAATCGCTAACTTTTTCAAGCCACCCCTTCTCTACGCAGTAAGTGAGGCCGTTAGAGAGGTCCTCACTTTTCCATCCGCCACTATTCAGGAAAGTCCCAATGGCATGGCAATCACCGGGACGTTTATTGCGGCTAGAATAGATTCATTAAGAATTCTCATTCCCAATTCTTTAGGCGTATTAGTAGTCTCCATTTTATCCTCCTTTGAGCCTAAAAAGGAGATTTGAAACGTGCTCCACTCTTCTCATGAGTGTCAAAGATGTCTCGAAGTTTAGATGCTTTTTTTGGGAAAAGGGTTGGCTTCCAATGTTGGATTGACCTTCCAACTTTGTAGGGACAGGTGGTTTTCCATGCGACTAGCTTTTAATCAGTAGGTTTGGGGTTCGAGCCCCCGACGGCCCACCAATAAAATCAATAACTTACCGCTTTTTAGTCTGTTTTCGTATCTCTAGCCTTGGCATGGCAAATCAATTTACTTAATGATTATAGCCTGTTACAATATTCCAAGATATATTTTAACGAAGTTTCGCAAAACCGCTCTGGACAAGGACTTTAGCAGATGGAACAACTGATCTATAGTCAGTTGTCCTTAATAATTGGAGGGTAGCGCTACTAATT
>CAWJXP010000012.1:0-12142 GCA_963846725.1 uncultured delta proteobacterium
GTTCATTTTTATTGGTAGGCTTGGAGAAGTCCTTTTCCACCTTTTTGGAATCAATCTCTAGAGACTTGTCATTGGACCAACTGGATGCTATGGTATCCATAATTCAGGCTCCTTTCCCTTAATGGGAGTTTGAATGTTGAGAGTGGGTTGTTTTGTTAACCCTATTCGTGAAGGCCCCGCTTGCACCGGGGCTTTCTCTATCCGTGAGCTCGGGTCTTCCAGCCCGATAAGGTTTCCAATAGCTCCTGTAGGTTCAAGTTCGGCATCTGACACCATTTTCCACTCCTTTCACTGAAACTGATAAGCTGCTCTAAAATTAGATAACAAAAAGGAGCAGCAGACATGTCAAAGAGACCACGACGCAATCATGGATCAGCTTTCAAAGCAAAGGTAGCGCTCGAAGCTATCAAGGAACAGCAGACTCTCGTTGAGCTTGCTGAACGTTTTCAGGTTCATCCTAACCAAATAGTCCAGTGGAAGAAACAACTTCTTGAAAATGCGGAAAACGCCTTTAGTAAAGATAAGGTGGCAGATAACGATTCCACGGTAAAACAGCTTCATGCCAAAATCGGGCAACTGGCGATGGAGAACGATTTTTTGTCCGTAGCGCTCGGTCGCATCGGCGATTCGAGCGCAAAGAAATGATTCAAGAAAAAAGTCCCGTGTCCTTGTCCAGGCAATGTCAGATTCTTGAGATCTCAAGATCAGCAATGTATTACAAACCGGTCCCAGTCAATGAAACCGACCTTCGGTTGATGAGATTGATCGATAAGATTCATTTGATTCACCCGTATTATGGTGCGAGAAGGATATCCGAAAAGCTTTGTGACACGGGTGAAAAAGTGGGCCGAAAACATGTCAGGACTCTGATGAACAAGATGTGTATCACGGCCATTTACAATAAACCGCGGCTTTCAAAGCGAAATCGGAACCATAGAATCTACCCGTATCTTCTCCGGGGTGTGCCCATTACTCGGGCTAATCAAGTTTGGGCAGCCGATATTACGTATATTCCCATGGCCAGAGGATTCTGCTACCTGGTAGCTATTATGGATTGGGCAAGTCGGAAAATATTGTCATGGCGGTTATCAAACACCCAGGATGTTGGATTTTGCCTGGAGGCTTTGGAAGAAGCCGTGGCAAGGTTCGGAGTCCCAGAGATTTTCAACACGGATCAGGGATCTCAATTTACATCTGAGTTATTCACTGAGGCCTTGTCATCCAGGGGCGTCAAGATAAGTATGGACGGCAAAGGTAGTTGGAAAGACAATGTTTTTATTGAACGTTTCTGGAAAAGCGTCAAGTACGAAGAAGTTTACCTGAAAGGTTACGAATCTTTATCAGTCGCTCGAAATGAGCTAAAATCATATCTTGAGTTTTACAATCACGAACGGAGGCATCAGGGCCTTGACTCAAGGACCCCGGATGAGGTCTATTGGAGTACCTTGCCCCAAGCCGAAGTCGCAGCATGAAGAGTAAGCTTATCACTTAAAAATCACGTACAGTTGTACAGGAAGGTTAGACCATCTCTAAGACCCTTTCTGTTGATGAATCCGAGAGTGACCGATCTGGACTCAATTACATGTATCTTGATTTAACCGCAACAGGTTGTTCAGGAAGGCCTGAACCTTTTGGACCTCAAAATATTGAAGAACCCCGACGTAAACGCCTTCAGTTGATGGACTCCGTTCACAGCGACGTGGATCGATGGAACTCGGCGTTTTTAGCCCCGATAAAACCGTGGCTGATTGATGTCTCTTAAGTGTCGCCGCTCATTTCACTTTGCTCTTAGTTTAGAACCGTCTATACACACAAGCCACACCAATTGCGACTATATAGTCGATCATCACAGGAATCTCCTCAATTTAGATTTGCGATTACCAAGACCCTGTCCCTGATCGAATAGAATTGAATCGACATTCAAATCCCGTCAAATTCAATATTACTTTATGGAGCCTTCTTGGACTCCGTACCGATTCAGGATTTTTCCATCTTTAGTTATGGAACCTTCCTGAACACCATACCTGTTTTGGAATTGGATATTTCCTTGATTGTCTCTTTTGTAAAATCCCTCCTGGACTCCGTATCGATTATAAATCGTATGAGTTTTATTGTCAGGAGGTTTACCTTTAAACCCTTCTGACTGTGCCGAACTAGTCAGTGTCACCAAAATTAGCAGCAATAGGATTGAATTTTTCATTTTGTCTCTCCTTTCGACTTGTTTTTCCCCACCCCGAGCTTTCCAAAATGATTGGATTGAGAGGATCATTCAGGGAATTGACAAGTATGAAGAAACACTTTGCTGATTTGTTAAAGGAGATTTGAGATATCTCGAGTAATCGAAGCATGGAAATCCACAGAGCCGGGTTCGGATAGAAAAAATCAAATGTATCCCCCTTACACCGATTACGTAAAGGACGGGGGCACGGCGAAAATTACCTATGACTTAAGCAATCATCAAAACTACGGATGTAGCTAAAAGACTAAACACCTTTAAAAAGGTCAAAAAATGAAAAAACTAATTTTATTTGTGGCAATTGTTGGTCTGTTACTTACCGTTAGTTCCGCTAGTCTGATGGCTCAAGCTCAAGGTGGCGAAAATTTCATACGAATCACCGGAGCCGACAGCATGGTGCCCAGAGTCACGGCGTTGGTCGGCCTTTTTAAGAAGGTGAAGCCATCAGTCACCATTGAAGTCATATCTGGCGGCAAGGTGGATTCTGGCATACTGGCAGTCATAAATGGAGACGCCGATTTGGCAATGGCTTCCTGCGGAATTCCCGAAGAAGAAGACAACCTGGCATTAGCCAAAGGACTCAAACTGGTTGACCGTCTGATTGGGTATGGAGGAATCGCAATAATAGCTAATTTGTCCTCAGGGGTACAAGTCTGACGTTGGACGAAATCAAGAAAATATTTAAAGGGCAGATAACAAATTGGAAAGAGGTTGGGGGCAACGATAAGCCTATAAAGGTTATAAGAACGGGTAGCAATTATCCAGGCACTCTGATGTTTTTAGAAAACGATTTCATGAAAGCTCCCTTTACTTCTCGGGCGACCGAAGTGAGTAATTTTTCGGAGGTCGTCGATTCTGTGGCCCGCACTATCGGGGGTATAGGATATGTAAGGATTCGCGAGATTACCGAGTCACCCGTCGTGAAAAACAATCCATTGGTTAGAGTAATTTCTGTCGGTCGGGCCAAATCAACTCTTCCCGTGTATCCGAGCCGTGATACGGTATCGGATCATTCTTACCCGCTTTTACGACCCTACTATGTGGTTTATTCTGAAAAAGCCAAGAAGGTTGTGGTTGAATTTGCAAACTTTCTGGTTAATCTAGGATGGGGGCCGGCCCAGTAAAAAGAGTGTTTTAATTTCGTCGATTACAATCGTATAGATTCACAAGCTTATTGGCTGGTTTGCGATATCACAACTGGTAGCTGATGTCATGTCGGCCCTAATTCAGGACTTCAAGGAGGAGGGCGGAGAGATCCTAAAGGTAGCTCTGGGTGAAATTAAGGAGGCGGCTACTCAGGATATGAAAGAAACGTCAAAGTTTGGATATGTCTGTGGGAAGATCAAAGAGCAATTTCCCAAGGTTTCGGAATCTCGTATAAACACTTCAATTGAGGCTGCGTTGCGTTTTTACAAAAGGACGTAAGAGCAAAGAAGTTTGAGTCGACCGGGGGAGGCCGCCCTTCCCTATCTCGTTATGACGACAACACTTATTTTTTGTTTTACATAGGTGAGTTCGGCAATCGATTAGGTGACACATGAGTCCCATTTCAGGTTTTGTGGCACTCCCCCAAAAAGACGCTAATGCAGTGTACGAGTCCTTGCGTATAAAAGAGTGGTCTTTTCCCTATTATTTTTGATAACCGCTGTGTACAATCCTTGACGAATCGTCCTTATTTTGAGTAGAAGTATTTTAATCCTATCTGTCACCAATCCGAAAGCGGCGAGCAATCGACCGCTCAATTTCTTGGGACTTCATTTCATTAATCCAGCGCATCACGCAATGCTGGTGGAAATAGCAAGCAAACTACTACGAGCCATAGAATCACGAACCTCTTGAAGAGGTTTCAGAAAAGTTTAGGCAAGACGGTAACCTTGGCTGCTGAATGTCCCGGGTTCATTCTTAACTAGTCTTATTACCCGTTTCGGTTCAACGTCGATTCGGATTCAGGACGCAGAGAAATAGCCTCTGATGGGGTTATAGGCTTGGCCGTCTTCATGGATTTCGTGCATCCGAGGGGGAACATTGGTTTTGCAGGGACTTGCGGATCTAGACGCGAGCTGTGCGGGAGCAATGAGTTCGTTCAGCGAAATTGACAACTTAAAATTCTCTCCCCCGGTGTTGATGAGGCGTTTGATGCTAGGCTAGGTAGTTTGGCCTCAAGTCTTCTAAGGAATTTCATGATCATACTTAGGAAACTATGTACGGCTAAATGGTGAAACTTCCTGCGCACGATTGGATGGCTCAGGTCACGTTGTCGATTATAACCACTGAAAGGAGACAGAAATGCCGACAATAGATGATTTTATTCGCCCGAAAGAGTGGGTCTCAGATTTCGTGTCAGAATTAGGGAGGGTCCTGAGGCGCTGGGGCGAAGAAGGGTACATTCCAATAAGGCAACAAATAGACGAGGACTGGAAGGAACACCAGTTGGTCAAACCCCTCTTAAAGGAAGTACTCGTGGATCTCGGCATTAATTCGGCATTTTTCCCTGCCGAAGCTGGTGGAACCGAAATGCCGGACCCCGTAACCTTAACCAATGTGATTTGCGAAGAGTTGGCCAGAATCGATTCTGGTTTTGCCACAGCCTGCATTTGTTCAGTTTGGGGTTTAGTTCCGGTCTTGCTGGCGCCGCACCGCAACATGGAGTTATGCATGGAATTCGGTCCTAAATTTTGCGGTGAAGATTTATACATGGGCTGTCACGCGATGACCGAACCTGCTAGTGGCGCAGATCTCGAAAATTTCGGTCGGATGCGTGGCAAAACCATTCAAACTACAGCCACGCTTGACGGTGACGAGTGGATAATAAACGGCCACAAAATATGGCCGAGCAATTCAGGTGATACAGCAGACCTCTTTGTGACAGTTTGTACCACTAAGAAAGGATCAACGGACCCGAACGATTTCGCTCTGATTCTTGTCCCAGCCGATGCCCCAGGTGTCTCGGTTGGCAATCCCTACCTAAAGTGCGGCATGTCAGCGGACATGAACAGTGACATTTGGTTTGACCACGTCCGCGTACCCAAAAGATATCGGTTACATGGACCTGGTGATGACCTGAAGTATTGGAAAAGGACCATTTCGCTTGGCAATGTAGCTTCTGCCGCCATGTGTGTCGGTATAATGAAAAATGTCTACGAGATCATCAAGAAATGGACGTCGGAACGGATTATCGCAGGCAAGCCTCTCAAGGAACATGGAATTTGCGCCGAAATGCTCTCGGATGTAGCAATGCTGATAGAGTCGACATCGGCATGGATGTGGCAGTACACAAGGGAGATGGACCATCCCGAAATATACGGTTGGGACCCATGGGACGAAAGGTTCGTTCTGAAGACGCGAGGCCTTGCCCTTCATGCCAACATTGCTGTGGAACGAGCGTGCAGTCGAGCAATGGATTTTATGGGCTCCTACGGATATCCGCGGAGTTTGACATCGAAAAACACTGGCGCGATCAAAAAGTCATCGGTCTATGGATGGGAGGCAGAGGACTGAAGATTCTTGAGAACGCTCGCTACTGGTATGATTTGGAAACCTTGTAGAGACGCAATGTTTTTTGTTCCCCATCACGGGGAAAAAGTAAAATGAGGAGGATCTGTAATGGCAGTCTTGTATCCGTCACAAGAGTGGTGCAATGAATGGAAAGAGTCGATGAATAAGGACTCTGCCGTCAAGGAGACAGGTAAAAAGTGGGGAGTAGGTTTCAATGGGAGTTTTGTCTTTGAACTTGCGCCTGGTGGAGGTCTTCAAGAAACCAAATATGTGTTCGTCGAGACAGCCGAGGGTCAATGTTCAGACTGTCGTTTGATTGACAATCCGTCCTCGGTAAACCCTGGTTTTTACACGACGGGGTCCTATGCCGACTACAAGCCCGTAGTCAAAGGAGAAAAAGATTTTATTGAAGGAGTCGTACCGAGGGACCTTTAAACTCAAGGGTGACATGTCCAAGATTATGCGTAACGCCAAGTTCATCAGAGCCATCGCGAACTCAATTAGCGCTTTTGAAGCCACATATCTCGGTGAATAGACGCATCAATTTCTGGATCGGTATTTTGCCTATGTCTTAATGAATGGACGGCGCCAAAAGGTAAAAAGGTCGCGGCTCTGTGGGTGTGTCGCCTCTAGCCCACGATTTTTCGGTGAAAGTTGGTCCGTCTAGTTTCCGATTGGTTGGCTCATTAACGAGCTATCCCTTCGTGAAGTATTTTTTGAGAGAATTCTATTAGGGCTTATTATGTATTCTTAGGCCTCTGCTTGATGAACGATTTGAGTGGTTATTGTCCCTATCCACAACGGGGGAGAGGATCGGTTCCCATTCTGCGGATGCCTTAAATAGTCCCAGTGGAGCGAACCATGAAAGAAGTATGTGTGCTAGGCAGCGAACTAAATGGGCTCGGCATGACAATCAAACAACTCATCGACCAAAATTTAGTTAATCCTAAAATCTGGGATAAAGCAAAAAAACTAAAGGGAAGTCTTGTGATCAGGGAGGTCGATACCGGCGTTGCTGTGACGATATTTTTTCATAAGGGTGAGATGCAGATACAGAACGACGCTATCGAGAGGCCATCAGCATATCTAGAAGCTGGGTTTGATTCACTTGCCGAGATAAGCAGTGGCGAAGTGGGGCCGATTAGAGCGCTCCTGACTCGTAGGATCAAAGCTGGGGGCAATCTCTTGAAGCTGCTGAAGATATCGCAGGTGCTGATTTGCAAGGAAGAAAGTCAGAGGTAGAATGCAATGTTTGGATTTATGGGAAAAATTTTAAGGGTAAACCTGACAGAAGGTACAATTTCTGAAGAATCCATAAATGAGAAAGATGCTCGGTCGTTTCTCGGAGGTAGTGGGCTTGCGACTAATTATCTGTTTCATGAGTTGGACAAAGGAGTTGATCCACTCGGCCCAGACAACAAACTAATATTCATGACCGGCCCGTTGACAGGAACTCTTTCCCCGAGCTCGGGAAGATTCAGCGCAGTATCCAAATCCCCGTTGACCGGTTTATGGGGACACGCCGATTCCGGCGGTCGATGGGGCGTCGATCTTAAAAGGAGCGGATTTGACGGTATCATAATAGAGGGAGTCTCCCAAAGTCCGGTTTATCTGGTCGTCAATGATGGAAAGGCTGAACTCAAGCTAGCAGAGAAAATTTGGGGGCGAGGGGTCCAGGAGACAACTGATACTATAAAAAATTCCGATGGCCAAAAGTTCAACATATCTTGTATCGGTATCGCAGGGGAGAACCTAGTCCGCTATGCCGCCATTATGAACGATGTTCATCGAGCCCTGGGGAGATGTGGCCTGGGCGCTGTAATGGGGTCTAAGCGCTTGAAAGCAATTGCAGTTACCGGCACGCACAAAATTGAACTCGCAGACAAGGCTGCCTTTTCAGAAGCAGCAAGGGCAGCAACAGAGTTTATAGATGAAAGTCTCCTGAAAATGACTCTGGAAGTTTACGGGACAGATATGGTGCTGGATTTGGTAAATGTGAAAGGCGGTTTGCCCACACGCAACTGGCAATCGGGCACGTGTACATATGCCGACAACATAAATGGACCCGCAATAAACGAGAAGATATTGATAGGCAAGAAGGCCTGCTTCAGTTGCCCTATTGCTTGTGGGAGACTGTCTGAAGTCAAAACAGGTAAATATAAATGTAAAGGAGAGGGACCAGAATACGAAACAATCGGCGCTCTAGGCCCTATGTGTGATGTTGACGACCTTGATGCAATAATGTACGCCAACCTACTCTGTAATGATTATGGTTTGGACACAATTTCTACAGGTAGCACCATAGCCTTCGCCATGGAATGTTTCGAAAAAGGAATATTGACTAAGCAAGAAACAAACAATCTTGAAGTAAATTTTGGGAATGCGGACGTTGTAATCGAGTTGATTCACAGGATTGCACGACGGGAAAACATAGGGGACCTGCTGGCAGAGGGAACGATGAGATTAGCGGAAAAATGGGGCCAGGGAAGCGCAACATTTGCCATGCACGTCAAAGGTTTGGAACTACCAGCCTACGACTGCAGAGCGACAAAAATTACTGGTCTGGGCTTTGCGACCGCAAACCGAGGGGGCGATCATATTACAGCTTATGTTCAGGGCCCTACTTTTCTAGATATTCCCTTCCTCGTGGTGGAGAAAAGCACTATAGAGGATGCAACAATTGAAAATCCGGCTGAAGCTCAGGTAGTCAAAGATCTAGAGGATGCTTTGACGGTTTTCGATTGCGTTGGTTGTTGCAAGTTTATGGGTATGGCTCTAATGGCGGAAGATCTGGTACCCGTTTTGGCTAACGCCACTGGTTGGGATATCGACGAAAAGGAATTCAGAAAAGGGGGCGAGAGAGTTGTCAACTTGGCCAGGATTTTCAATGTCAGAGAAGGCGTTACTCGCGCCGATGACACCCTGCCAAAACGTCTGTTGGAAGAACCCCAAGCGGAAGGTCCGGCTAAAGGATTTGTAGTTGACCTGCAGCCTCTATTGGACGCTTATTATGAGTTTCGAGGGTGGGATACAACAACAGGATGGCCCACGATCGCAAAGCTTCAAGAACTTGGTCTTGACCATTTGATAAGCGAGGATGGCTATTTACATGAGTGAACATAGCAACAGGCCCTGGCAGCGCTCATACAAACTGGGTCCCTTTAAGTTGGCTCAAACTCTAGGGGAATATCCCAAGGTCCCTTTGTTTACCTTTCTTGATGATACGGTCCAGAAATATGGCCAAAGGCCTGCGTGTCTCTACCTCGGCAAAAAGACTACTTGGAGAGAGTTGAAGCTCTGCGTAGACAAATTGGCTACTGCGTTAGCCCATTTGGGAGTCAAGAAAGAAGATAAAGTCGCGACTATTTTGCCTACCAGCCCGCAATTCGTCATCAGCGATTACGCAATTATGAAGACCGGGGCTGCGCATGTTCCCTGCAGCCTTCTTCATAAGGAACATGATCTCATTTTTGAGATAGGCGAATCCGGAGCGCAAACCGTAATCTGCTTGGATAGCTCCCTAGAGCTAGTAAATAAAATAAAAGGCCAAACAGGTTTAAAGAATGTGATTGTTACAGCGCTCGAAGAATTTTCTAACAATGAAGCTCCGACAGAAGAAGTACCGGGCGCATACCAGTTACAACAACTACTAGCAGATTTCGATTCTGATCCTCCCGAAATTGAGATTAACCCTACCGAAGATCTTGCCGCCCTAGTGTTCACTGGGGGAGCTACGGGGACTCCAAAAGGCGTGATGCTAACGCATTACAACCTCACATCCAACACCTTGCAATCGCTCCCTTGGGCGTTGGGACCTCTGGAGACGGGAATTAGGGGTAAAGCTTCAATGTTGATAGCCATCCCGACATTTCATGCTTATGGACATTGGGCAATTCGTGCGGCTGTTTATTGGGGGCTTCAAATGATCCTCTTGCCAGATCCTCGGGACATAGACGCTATCGTCGATATGCTGAAACGTTATCGGCCTTTTATGGCGCCCTTGGTCCCAACCCAATACATGAGGCTCATCGATAAGAAGATTGGTCGGACTAACACCACATTCGCTTCTGGCGCCGCCCCTCTCCCCGTAGAAATCGCCAAGAGCTTCAAGAAAGAAACCGGGATGCCCATTACAGAAGCCTACGGTCTCACAGAAACAGGCCCCTTAAGCCATTTTAATCTTTCAAGCTTCGCGAAAATCACCGGCTTCGTTGCATCGGAAAAGATTGGATCGATAGGGGTGCCGGTGATAGACACGGACGTGAAGCTGGTGGACCGCAGCACGGGGCAGGAGGCGCCTGCAGGGGAAGTGGGCGAATTGTACATCCGTGGACCTCAAGTTATGAAAGGTTACTGGCCCACGGCTGGACAGGGCTTGGAGGACGGCTGGTTGCCGACAGGGGATCTGTGCCGAATGGATGAGGATGGATATTTCTTCCTCGTGGACAGAAACAAAGACATGATCAACGTTTCGGGAAATAAGGTTTATTCGACGAGGATTGATGAGGTCATTTTTGAACATCCAGCGGTTGCCGTTGCGGTAACTATAGGAGTCCCTGACTCGGCGCGTCCAGGAAGCGAGAGAGTGAAAGCTTTCATCGTCTTAAAGGATGACTGGAAAGACAAGGTCACTGAGGCGGAAATCATCTCTTTCTGTAAAGAGAAACTACCGCCGTACGCCGTTCCAAAGTTTGTGGAGTTTAGGTCGGACCTGCCCATGACCGTCACTGGCAAGCTATTCAAGAAAAAGTTAAGAGAAGAGTAGATAACAAGCCTAATTTCTACTGGATGACAAAGGTAGCCTTAGAACAGTAGGTGACCTATGTTCTTTGCTGTTTAAGATGTATTTGTGGGGTAACGCCTAATCGTTAAAAATGCGAATTATGGGTTACCTCATGAGAGTCAAAGGCGTCGATTTAGGCCCCCGTCTCTTCGGTGTGCCATTTTAGCGGAAATAAATTGTAAAATTAAAGGCTTCCAAATGGCGCCAAACAGCGAATCGACGGCAATACTCGAGTATGTTATGCTGAGTAAAAGGTTCTGGGGTAAAAATCCATGAGGCCAGGCCTGGTATGACGTGAGGGACGAGTAAGATCTCAACAATTCCAGGGGGTGCAACGTCACAATGGCATTAAAGAATTCGGATTTCGAAATACAAACGCTCGGCGAATGCCCGATTCCCTCTCCTATGCAAACCCCGCAGTTCGTGGGAGATGAGGACAGAATCCTCTACCATGCGGCGCTTTCAGACATTCAGGAATACCTCGGTTCCGGCAAGCAGCCACCTTCTTTCGAAATGGCAGGCCCCAGGAGGCAAATTTTTTTCGACCCCTCGAAACTCAAGTGCGGAATTGTAACTTGTGGGGGATTGTGCCCTGGCCTTAATGACGTGATACGATCCATAGCGCTTTGCCTTTTTCACCATTATGGAGTTCAGACCGTCTTCGGATTCCGATACGGTTACGAAGGTCTCACCTACAAGTACGGACACAAACCTATTGAACTCACGCCTGACCTCGTTGCCGACATTCAGGAGAAGGGCGGTACCATCCTTGGATCCTCCCGTGGGCCGCAGGATATTGGAGAGATGGTTGACACACTCGAACGCATGAAGGTGGGGATACTGTTCGCTGTGGGAGGAGACGGCACACTCCGGGGAGCAGGAGCGATAGCTCAAGAGGTCAACCGACGCAATTTGAAGATCTCTGTTATCGGTGTCCCCAAGACTATCGACAATGACATATCTTCCGTGGACATGTCCTTCGGTTTTGTCACGGCTGTGAGCGAGGCTAGGGGGGCTATCAGCGCAGCGCATACTGAAGCCCTTGGAGGGAGAAACGGGGTCGGGCTCGTGAAACTTATGGGGAGAGATTCGGGGTTTATCGCAGCCTACGCATCCCTTGCCACGAACCATGTCAACTTCTGTCTGGTTCCCGAGGTTAAGTTCACTGTGGAAGCATTACTTCAAGCCCTGGAAGAAAGACTGAAGAATCGCGGCCATGCCGTGGTTGTCGTAGCCGAAGGAGCAGGGCAAGATCTCCTTCAGGCCACAGGCGAGAGAGACGCATCCGGAAACGTCCGGTTCAGTGACGTGGGACTGTATTTGAAAGACCGGATTGTACAGCGCTTCAAGATGAGCGGCAATGAACTCAACCTGAAGTACATTGACCCTAGCTACATAATTCGTAGCATGCCAGCGAGTCCCCACGACTCAGCGTTCTGCTTGATGTTGGGGCACAACGCTGTACATGCGGGAATGGCAGGAAAAACCAACATGGTCGTCGGCAACTGGCAGCGTCAGTTCACCCATGTGCCCATCGATCTGGCCGTTACCGCTCGGAGGAAGATAGAGCCTGAGGGAAGGCTGTGGAGTAATGTGGTATCCTGCACAGGGCAGCCGCATCCGCTGGA
>CAWJXP010000013.1:0-6493 GCA_963846725.1 uncultured delta proteobacterium
AACGGCGGAACGCTGGCTGGACTCGATCTCGTACGAGCTGGTTCTGGAGCTTTGTGAACATGTTGTCCAGTTCCACGGATTCGGAGCGCCACTCGTTGATCCTGGCCCGGGACGAATCTATCTGCTGCTGATGGCTGGAGAAATTGTCGTTAACTTCCTTGAGCTTTCGTTCGGAGACTGACTGCTCGGACTTGACCTTCTCAAGCTGGGCTGCAAGCTGTTCCAGGGCATTCCGCTTGTCGGCCATCTGCCGCACGCTCTCCTCGATCTCGTTGGAGTCCCTGCGGGAAAGGGCGCTGTATTCGGCAATACGCTGGCGGTTCGTGGTGATCATTTCCCGCATGTGGTCCAGCTTGGCCTGGGCCTGAACACCGGTTTCCTGGGCGAGGCTCGTGTCGCGCTCGGTCTGCATCAACGCTTCGCGCAGCTCGGACGCCTTCTTCTCCATGTTCTCAAGTACGGAGTGCGAATCGCGCAGCTTATCCGCCAATTCGAGAATGCGGGCTTCGACCTTGCTGGATGTTGGAGTCGAGAATGTCGAGGTTTTCGCGGGTCGTGTAGATGTCGAGCTGGTGCAGTTCGTCGCGGAGGGTCTTGTAGGGTCGGGCTTTGCCGGCCTGTCGCTGGAGCGAGCCGATCTGCCGTTTCACTTCGCGGATGACGTCGGCGAGGCGCAGCAGGTTGGCCTCGGTGTACTCGAGCTTGCGGAGGGCTTCCTTCTTGTCGGCCTTGAACTTGGTGATGCCGCTGGCTTCCTCGAAAATCGTGCGCCGGTCTTCGGGGTGGGA
This sequence comes from uncultured delta proteobacterium, assembly GCA_963846725.1. GTDB lineage: Bacteria > Desulfobacterota > Desulfomonilia > Desulfomonilales > Desulfomonilaceae > CAJBEZ01. The sequence goes on from CAWJXP010000013.1 coordinate 789, forward strand.
GCTCAGGACCTGGTCGATGCGGCCCTGTTCCATGAGGGAGTAGGAGACGGTGCCGATGCCGGTGTCCATGAAGAGGCGCTGGATGTCCTTCAGGCGGCAGGGGGTCTTGTTGATGAAGTACTGCGCCTTCGCCGGAGCGGAAGACGCGGCGGGTGACGGTCACCTCGTGGAATTCGGTTCCCAAGCGACTTCTCGCAGTCGGCGAACGTGATGCTGACTTCGGCCATGCCGAGCGGCTTGCGGTCGTCGGTGCCGTTGAAGATGCAGTCTTCCATCTTGGAGCCGCGGAGGGCCTTGGCGCTCTGCTCGCCGAGCACCCAGCGGATGGCGTCGGAGACGTTGCTCTTGCCGCAGCCGTTCGGGCCGACGATGGCGGTCATGCCCGGCTCGAATTCGAGCTTGGTCTTGTCCGCAAAGCTCTTGAATCCGATCATTTCCAGGACTTAAGATACACCTGTAACTCCTCCTGCAAACTGGATGCCATGCGGGGGAACCGTCAAACTCGTGACGCCTATATCATGTATGCCAAGTCATGCAACCACAATATGTTGTACTGTTTTGCGAAAAGTCCGGTCGATAAGGACGTTGACACGCTGTAATGCCGGACATAAACTCCACCATATTGTATAAGTGGGTTTCGGCTTTTCCGAGGACTTATGAGGGTCTTGAATAGAAGGTGGATGGAGTTTTCCGATAGGTAGAGAAAAGGATTTACATAGTAAAGCGACATATTGAGTATTTTCAATTGATTGATAATAGCCAATTCGATTTTCCATTTCCGCTCCGGAGGCTAAGAAGAAACTGTCATTCGATAGTGGAGTAATTTTTCGGTGATGATGTTTGATCTGAATATCGACCAATGTGCGGTGGAGAATATAATCTTCACGTCTCAGAAAAGAGACTTCATTGGTAGCTACCGTCGGGATATTTACTGATGAGGCAAAGTTTATAGTGTTTTCCAAAAATTGATCGCCATTATTCTGAATAGCCAGAAAAAGCCACTCAGGGTTGTTTAGGACTGACTTTAATTCCAGCAAACCAAACTCCGCCTGGTCGGATATCCCTCTTTTCAGCGCCGTATTAATCCTGGAATCTCGTCCACCGGCTATACATACCAGCCCTTTTGAATAGTGGTATAAATCCTGTTTTGTAATGATTCCCGAATTCGCAGTAGCCGACACAAGACAGCAAAGGTTCCTGTATGCCTCAAAGTTTGTCGCCAGAAAAGTTACCGGAGATCCATCCCAAATCTTAAGTTTGGCTCCAATAATTGGTTGAATTCCAATTCTTACCGCCGCCTTATAGAACCTAAGAGCCCCATGCAGGGTGTAATCGGTAAGAGCGACAGTCTTTTGTCCCATTGACGCAACAGTCTCGACCAAATCTTCAGGGGTGAATGTTCCCCAAAGAAATGAGAAAGCGCTAAGTACTTCAAGATGTACAAAGGTATCCATCTTCATGAAAACATGATCATGCCGTTATGATTAGTTTGTTTAATCGATTAGTTCGATCTGGAACGAGAGTGGCAAGCTTGTTATGGCTTGGCCCGTATGACCCCGACTAGTTTTCCTAAAACCTTTATCTTGGAACGATCTTTTCCTCTAAAAATTAATGGTTCATAAAATTTATTCGCAGGCAATAATTCTATTGTCTCTCTACTGATTCTAAGAATTTTCAAAGTGGCTTCGGATTCAATCCCCTCAACAATAACCGCCACGACAGAGCCATTCTCAGCTTCCTGCTGAGGTCTAATCACTGCAAGATCTCCGTCCTGTATGTGAGCTTCAATCATTGAGTCGCCTTTGACTCTGAGAGCGAAAGCTTCGGATGAACCGAAAAATGAGGGATTTATCGGCAACTGTTCTTCCTTGTCCTCTTGAGCCAATATAGGATTCCCTGCGGCTATTCGCCCTAGAATGGGTATCGATGGGACTATGGTTGATTGCGAATCAACTAATTTCCAGGCTCTCTTTTTACCCGGCATTCCCTTAATCAGACCTTGCGATTCCAATGAGCGGATATGCTTGACAAGACTTCCATGAGAAACAAGACCTACGCCTTTGCATATCTCCCTCAAAGACGGTGGAAAGCCCTCTTGTTGTTGGAATAGGGTTATGAAATGCAGGATTTGTTTTTGTCGTTCGGTGACAGTCATGTTTATATTATAGAGAACATATGGTCTCCATGCAAGAAAAATATTGAATCACCGAAAAAGAAGGAAACTCGAACTCAAGGTTCTCCGACGGGAGTCGGAAATTCCTTTCAACATGACTCTATTTACGAGATTGAGTTTATGGTTAATGTTTAGTAATAAACAACATTCAAGTGGCCATTGGAGACAGGAGACAGCAATGTCATGACTATTCCCAGGAGAAAACTCGGAAGCACAGGCGAAGAAGTCAGTATTCTTGGCCTTGGAGGTGAAGGAATACTGCGGACTTTTGGATACGAACTTCAAGCCGCCAGACTGATCAATCAGGCTATTGACCTTGGAATCAATTATCTTGAATCGGCGAGGGCATATTCTGGGAGTGAAGTTTATTATGGCTTGGCACTGGCGGAAAGACGAAAAGAAATTTTCCTGACAAGTAAATCTCATGCGAGGACCAAGAAGGGCGCTCAAGATCACCTCGCTGAAACCCTTTCAAATATGAAAACCGACTATCTCGACCTCTGGCAGGTCCACGATGTTCGCACTGATGAAGATGTCGCAGCCATCTTCGGTCCTGAGGGAGCGATTGAAGCGTTCGTAGAAGCGAAGAAAAAGGGCATGGTTCGATTCATAGGGGTCACCGGACACCAGGATCCCGCAATCCTCAGAAAATGTTTCGAACTTTTCAACTTTGACACAGTCCTGATTCCTGTAAATTCCGCTGAATCTTTTTACGATAGTTTCATTGACAATGTGATTCCATTGGCTCTGGAAAAGAAAATGGGAATTATCGGAATGAAGGTTTATTTCAGGGGCATTGCAAACCAACTGCCCTGGTATGAATCCATGAAACCTTTCCTTTACTATGCGCTTTCCAAGCCGGTTAGCGCTGTCGTTATAGGATGTGACAACATCAAGCAGCTTGAGGAGAATGTAGCTCTCGCATCGGATTTCAGGCCCCTGGGCGCTGATGAGATGGCCCTTCTGGAGGAAAAAACAAAGCGTTTTGCTCGCTCTCTGATGTATTACAAACCGGTCGCTCCGTGAAAAGAAATGGAAATGAATGATCACAATGACATAGATCCAACAACAGAGATACCAATCGAACTTCCGATAGATGGAGTCCTGGACCTTCACACATTTTTGCCCCGTGAGCTAGATGATCTCCTTCATGACTACATCCAGGGCTGTTTAGACTCCGGCATCATTGATATCAGAATCATTCACGGAAAAGGTAAGGGGGTTCTCCGGGACCGAGTTTACTCAATTCTAAAAAGACATCCTCGTGTCGAAAGGTTCATTCAGGCTCCCGAAGACGCCGGAGGATGGGGGGCGGTTCTGGTACGACTCAAGGTGAACTGACTAAAAGATTGGCCAACTCTCAATACTTACTACTAATCCAGCAAAACTAATTTCGTGATGCGCAACGTTCCTTATGTTTTCAGAAGGGATTCACTGGTATAATGACATCGTCAGCACAAAACTGATCGGTGAACATCATGAATATCCTAAAAATTCGCAGAACGTTGGTTATTTCACTCCTGCTAATAGCGGCCACTTTTGGTCATGGAGTGTGTGCGGAGTTGACTCTGGGCAACGCTCCAACGGTTGTGTGTTTCAGTCCTGAAGGCCAATGTTCAAGATCGATTATCAGGGCAATTGACTCCGCCAAGACCCAGATACTTGTCCAGGCTTATTCATTCACATCGTCGCGGATTGCCAAAGCCCTTTTGAAAGCCCATAAACGGGGCATAAATGTCGAGGTCATTCTTGATAAAAGCCACTTGGGTGACAATTACTCGTCCGCAACTTTTCTGGCCAATTCGAGTATCCGGACTTACATCGACCAGGCTCACAATATTGCCCACAATAAAATAATGATTATCGACAGCGACACCGTTGTCACCGGCTCATTTAACTTTACCCGCGCAGCCGATGAACAAAATGCCGAAAACGTCCTGATAATCAAATCAGAAGAACTTGCAAAACTCTACGTGGCTAACTGGCAAGATCACCGGCGTCATTCCGAGATCTTTAAATCGAAAAAATAAAGGCGTTGAGGCGCACGAAGGCCGGATTGTTGGACCTATGAGCTACGAACATTTGAGAAATCAGAGTGCTAGAACACCCTTGAGGCTTTTCCAGCGAAAGATCACATTTTATAGCGTTCAACGAGTTCCTTGAGGGAATTTCCCAAGTCGGATATCTGCCGAGCAGCGTCTTCAAGTTGGGTCGCTCCTGCTACATTTTGTCGGACAGCCTGGTCTATGTAGGCCATTGCGTTTGAAACCTGCTCCACACCGACAGCTTGCTGCTCATTGGATGCCTGGATTATGGTGGCTGACTCCGCTGATTCCAAAACACTCTTGCAGAGAGAACGGATTGAATCCCCGGCGAGTCTCGATTGTCTTACCCCGCTAGCCACGGCCTTTGATCCCTGTTCCGTGGCCATTACAACAGCGGCGATCCATTTTCTGGTATCTTCAAGAATAGACCTAATCTGTTCCGTAGCCTCTCTGGACCTATCTGCCAGGATCTTTATCTCAGCCGCAACCACAGCGAATCCTTTGCCCTGTTCCCCGGCTTTAGCAGCCTCGATTGAAGCGTTTACGGCAAGCAGGTTGGATTGATCCGCAAGATCACGAACGGAATTGACAATATCCTCAACTGACTGGCTCTGTTCACTAAGCCTCTGAACGGTCTCACCAATGGACTCCATTTCCGTCTTGATCGTAGTAATTTTCAGGACGGTATCTTCGATGGCCTTTTCCCCGTTATCAGAAATCTGCGCCGCCTGGTGCGCCCCTTCGGCAACCTTTCGAGCCTTCTCGCTGCTTAATCTGGCGGTCTGTTGCAGCTCTTCGACAGTTGTGACTGTTTCTGTGACGGCCGAGGACGTTTCCGCGGCGCTTGAAGCCAATTCCGCCACACTGGTGGAAATCTCCGCAGCGGAGGACGCCAGAACGCTGGCTCCTTCCAAAGTCCTGGATGTTTGTTCCTTCAAGGAGTCGACCATGTGGTTTAGAGCTTCACCCAATTTGCCGATTTCGTCCTTCGTGGTCACAATTAGCTTACGGGAAAGATCCCCCCTTGCGATGCCTTCAGCGAGAGATACTGCCTCCGAGAGTGGTTTAGCCAGAGACCTGGCCAACAGGTAACAGAGTGGGAAAGTCAACAGGATAAGCAAAACTGTCCCCAGAACCATTATTTTTTCGGTCCATGCCTCACCGGCGAGCCCGGCAGCCTGCTGCTCAGCAAGTGCCGCAGTCTCTTTTTTCCTGAAGTTGTGCACGGCGTCATCAAACTTTTCCCAATCGCCGTGTCCCTTAACCATTTTACGAGAATTTATTGAAGGTTCCGCCGCTTCTTTTTTCCACCTCTCGAGATGCGCATGAACTTCGTTGATGGCTGATTTCTGATTTTCTGCAAGAAGTTGCGGTCTAAGCTGCTCAAAAGCCTTTTCACAGTCTTTTTCGGCCTGCTTATACAGTTCTAGGTCACTCTCTTTTCGAGTAAACAGAAAACCTTCCAGACTGGATTTCATGTCATATGC
>CAWJXP010000014.1:0-10419 GCA_963846725.1 uncultured delta proteobacterium
TTGTTCGAGGCTGCTCAAGACTGCATATTCATCAAAGACCGGGATCTGAGATACATCGATGTTAACGCCGCTTCTATCGATCTCCTACAGATGAGCCGTTTTGAAATCATCGGAAAAACCGACGAGGAACTATTCGGGGTTGGTTCTGGCTTATCTTCAGATGACAGAGAGTCCAGAGTCCTACAAGGACAAACGATAGAAAGCCAGGAGAGATTCGTATGGAATTCGCAGCCGATAACCTTGGACTTTATCCGATTTCCTCTCCGGGATTCGTCTGGGAAAATATCAGGTATCTGTGGAATTGGTAGAGAACTGCTCAATGCGGCTTCGCCTGCTCGTGGCGAATCTCCAACTGCCGGAGAATATCAATCGGAAGCCATGCGCTCTACCCTGGCGAAAGCTAATATCGCCGCTGAAACCGCCAGCACGATACTTTTGACTGGAGAGACAGGTAGTGGCAAAGACTACCTCGCCCGATACATACATAATATATCATCTCGAAGCGGTGGACCATTTTATTCAATCAACTGCGCAGCTATCCCCGCTGAATTAGCTGAATCTGAACTCTTTGGGCATGAGGCGGGCGCATACACTGGAGCGGTTCGCAAAAAACGTGGAATGCTTGAATTAGCTGAGGGCGGAACACTCCTCCTCAATGAGATAGGAGAGTTGTCTCCCCTGATGCAAGCTAAATTGCTGACTTTCTTGGACACCTTCTCGTTCACCCGAGTAGGAGGAGAAACGAATATTACCGTCAAAACAAGACCTATAGCGGCTACCAATCGCGATCTCCTTAATGAAGTATATGAGGGTCGTTTCCGTAAAGATCTTTTCTATAGGCTCAACGTCCTAAATATAAAAGTGCCGCCACTACGTGAACGTCAACAAGATATACAGACAATCGCAAATCAGATCCTTGTCCGCCTCTGCAACGACATGCAGTTTTCATCTGTCCCCAAAATAAGTTTCGAAGCTATGAACGCTCTATGCTCCTACTCCTGGCCTGGAAATGTCAGGGAGTTGAGAAACGTCCTGGAACGCTCTCTTATCATATCGAGAGGAAACACCATTCGTGCAAGTCACTTAGGAATCAGCGAAGCGACACCTCCTAATGCGCAGGAAAGACCCAGCGTTCCTTCAGGACGCTCACTTTATGATGTTATTGGAGATACGGAAAGATCCCTTATTGAGGACGCTCTCGGCCGCGCTAATGGCAAGAAACATGAAGCTGCGCGGCTTCTCGGCATTACTCGATTCTCCCTGGTTAGACACATGAATAAGCTGGGGATGATTGAGCGAGACGCTCGAAAAGCAAAGTTGTTGAGCGAGAACGCTCGACAGTAACTCCATAATATCGTCAGGTTTTCATTCGTTCGGATCATTAGCGAGCGAGACCGCTCGCATTGTAGATATTTTTTGCCTGCCTTCTCTGTATGATCCTCTAATTTCGTCTTTACAGTTAATGCTCCGAATTAATTGGTCGTCTCACATAACTGTGTCAAAGCGATAAAAATTTGGCGCCATTCATGCTTAGTGTCGGGTATTCAAATCCACGATGATAACTGGGCAACGAAATCTGATAAATTAAAGTTTTTACATGTAACGTTTAGATGGAGCTGAAACCTCGGACTTTGTACACGTGAGTATTTTAACCGGGGTTTCCATGATAGAAGAGCTGGGCCTTCCTACCGTTAAAAGGAGGATAGATGGATCCCTCTACCAAATCGTCGGTTTGATAATTCAAGCGTTGTCATGGAGTTGAGGATGGGTTGAATGGTCTTCAGATTGAGAGGCTAATAAATTATTAAACACGAGGCGCTGTGTTCAGGATTTTCTGAATTGTTTACATTGATAATTACTTGATGTTGTTGACTCTTTAATTAATTGCTATTTGATGTCCCGAATTCCGTATTAGACCTGATCATAATTTGTATTGCGCCTTTAAGATCAAATAAACCTACCCTCTTTTTCCATGCCTGTGGATGGTCGATGTCGACCATCCTTTTTTTTGCCCAGATCTGAAACTCACGCTTGGAAAGCGCATCTTGGATAGTTAGAGGCGTTTGTCTGTTGTACTCGGAAATTCCTTTCGCCAACTCCGTTTTGAGATCTCGAGGAGGTGAGTCAAATGGCGGAAATTTATAATAAAGAATCAGAGGCCGGATCAGGCGGTGAACTAAAAAAGACCCCCATCGGAGATAAACCGTGCGCCGATATAAAAGATCCTGTTAGAAAAACATTTTGCCGGGTTTGCCAGGTTCCTGTTGTTGGGGAGGCCCCGTTTTGCAAGGATCATGAACCGCCGGTTCCGTGATGAGAAGAATAGTCATTCGAAAAGAAGGTTGGTGGACTCCACTTGCCACTGGTCGCGGGAGTTCCGTTCCCAACCTTCTTGACCAAGCCTGACAAATCAATTTAAAATATTTATATATTCTGAAAATCAAGTATATTCGAGTTGCACTGTCGGGGTCTAACATGCATCGGGATATAAATGTAAATTTGCTGAATTTGGTGTTGTCTCTGTCCGATGCCCTGGACCTTGCCGGCCCTGAGATTTCCCAACATCAGATTCGAACTGCCTTTATCGTCTGGGAACTGGGCCGGGCCGCCAACATGCGGTCCGAACTACTGGACCAATTATTTATCTCCGCTCTGTTCCATGACATAGGCGCTTTATCACCCGATGAAAAGATAGCTGTTCACAATGATCAGGTTGCAGATCTGGATGCTCATTGCATTCGCGGCCAGCGTCTCCTTGAGACGGTACCGATGTTCAAACCTTGCGCAGGCATTGTCAGGTTTCACCATCGGCTGTGGCCCGATTGGGATAATACAACAGAAACAGACCTGGGCCTACAATCTCAGATACTTGGTCTAGCTGACAGACTTGAACGGTTCATCGATCGTGACATATACATTTTACATCAAAACGAAGATCTCATTTCAAGGATATCATCTCTTTCAAATCACGAAATTAACCCCTTGGTGATTGACCTTTTGAAGTCCGTCGCTGTGAGGGAGGATTTCTGGCTTGATATCGTGTCTCCTCGGCTTTACGCAATCTTGCTGCGCAATGCGCCGTGCAGGGGAGTCGAGATTGAACTAGAGCAACTCATAGTGATATCCGAGTTTGTGAGAAATTTGATAGATTTCCGATCTAAATTTACAATCACGCATTCGGCTGGGGTATCTGCGGCGGCTTCCACGATTGCTGATTTATTCGGACTCACAGAACTGGAAACTGAACTAATGAAGGTCGCCGGGAATCTGCATGACCTGGGGAAAGTAGCCATCCCCAACGCTATCCTGGAGAAGCCGGACAAGCTCACAGACCAAGAATTTGCCGTGATGCGACAACACACATATCTGACTCATACTGTCCTCAGTAGCATAGGCGGAATACAGCAGATTACGGAGTGGGCGGCTTTCCATCACGAAAAGCTCGACGGCTCCGGTTATCCTTTCCATCTGGACGCGAAAAGAATCAATACTGGGGCTCGAATAGTGGCTGTTGCGGATGTTTTTACGGCTCTAGCTGAAGATCGCCCTTACAGAAAAGGCTTGAATAAAGAGGGGGTCTTGTCAGTATTGAGAGATTGGGGGGCCAAAAACCTTTTGGATAAGAATATCATCGGCCTTGTTGATGGTCACTATGAACAGATTCATTGGCTGACAGGCGAGGCGCAAAGGAAAGCTAACGACACTTATCGTCTGATCAACTGATATTGACAAATACACTAGGAAACATTAGGTTCATTTTGGCTGGACTCTTATATTGGGTATCGTCTGAGGTAGCAATTCAATCTTTAGAGGATCATCGTTGAAAAAGACGTTAATGGTATGGATGATCATTGCAATCTATCAGATCTCGATCTGCCTGGGTGTATCATTAGCGGGTTGCTGTATTCATGAGTCATGCAACAAGGATAACGAAACAGCGGGCCATGTACACGCCCATCCCAGGATACATTTCGCCGCTCATCTCTTTTCCCATTTCCCAGAGGTAGATCGCCAGTTCTCCTCAAGTAACCATGTACGCAGTTGCGCTGCTTCACATCCGGAAGGTTCCACTCAAGATACTTGTGTAGTCGAATCACAACCAACGCATTCCAGATTATTACCGAATCAGCTTTCCTGTATTTGGACGCCAAGTTGTCCCTCATTCGGGTCCTGCCTTACAGGATCTTCTTCGCTAAATCACCCATATCAAACAAACCTTTCTGAAGAACCCACGTTTTCTGTCGTTCTCCTGATCTGAGCGTATCCCAGAGATTTAATCAAACATAATATTTTAGGGGAGTTTGAAACGATATGAAAACACTGTTGTGTGTTTTGATCGCGATATCCGCATTGATCCCATCATACGAGCGAGCCGAAGCGGGTGGCGATCATAGGGCTTCAATAGACCAAAAATGGAGAAATGTCGAAAGATGGCGTAAAGCGCAGGACCTCAAATATAGAGAGCTTTGGAGTGAAGCCTCCCGTGCTCTAAAATCCCAAGATGAACATGTTCCTGACCGAGCTAAATTAAGCCCCAACGAAGCATTTTCCGGCAACGATCATAGTTCTTCATCCTTTCCAATGAAGTGGTAGAGGGATCTGATAATGCATAGGAAACAATTTTGGGCCCTGGGATCAGTTGTACTGGTCGGAGTTTTGGTTTCAATCGGTATATTATTTTCTGGGAGAGGGGTTTCGAGTTCAATCGATTCACATGGGCATGAAAATGAACATGATCACGACGAAGAATCTCCCAAGGGCCCGCATGGAGGTAGATTACTGAGCAGAGGTCCCTTTGAGCTTGAACTCGTAATTTATGAAAAAGGTGGACCTCCACATTTCCGTATTTATCCGTCAAACGGTCATAAACCTCTGGATCCGACACAGGTCGCGGCCTCTGTGGAGATAAAACGTATTGGTGACAGAATGTCCCTCTTTGAATTCAAACCTCTACAGGATTTTTTAATTTGTGAACAAGAACTAGATGAGCCTCACTCATTTGACGTAAAGGTTACGGCGCAATGGATGGATCAAACGTTCGATTGGGAATTCTCACAGTATGAAGGGCGTCTGACAATACCTTCCGAAATAATCGACAAGATGGCTGTCCAGTCTACTGAAGCGGGCCCAAAAAATCTCGAAACTTATATGGCGCTTCCAGGAGAAATCGCTCTGAACACGGATAAGGTTTCCAGAATAGTTCCCAGAGTTTCCGGATTAATCTTGGATACAACAAAAAACCTCGGAGACACCGTAAACAGGGACGAGATCATAGCGGTAATAGATAGCAGAGAACTTGGCGAGGCCAAAAGCGCATACCTTGTGGCGCTTGAACGTGAAAAACTCGCAAGATACAACTTTGACAGATCCCAGCAGCTTTGGGAAAAGGAGACAGTGCCAGAAAAAGAGTTCTTGACTGCAAAAAAGACCTATTTGGAAGAAAAGATAGGACTCACAGCGGCGACACGTAAATTGTTCGCTATGGGCCTTAAAGAACAGGAAATTTTGGACCTGGAAAAAGGCTCTCTTTCTGAACTCACGCATTATCCGATTCGGGCGGCGTTTGAAGGTACGGTTGTTAAAAAGCGACTATCAAAAGGCGAATGGCTTAAAGATGACTCAGAAATATTCCTTATTGCAGATCTTTCTACGGTTTGGGTGGAAATTAGCGTTTACCCCAATGATCTCGAACGTGTGCACATAGGGCAAAAAGCTGTAGTGAAATCAGCGTCATCCAATTTGGAATCAACTGGAGAAGTTTCCTATGTCGGGTCAGTAGTAGGAGAAGACAGTCGCACTGCAAAAGCAAGAGTTGTAATTTCAAATACAGAAGGCAAGTGGCGTCCCGGTTTGTTTGTCAAGGTAAAGTTACTGACCGATCAGTCTGATGTCCCAGTTGCAGTAAAAGCTGAGGCTATTCACAGCTATCAAAATCGATCGGTCGTTTTCGTCAAATATGGCCCCCAGTTTGAGGCCCGACCGTTGAATCTGGGAAGGACTGACGGTCACTACACGGAAGTGATCAAAGGGCTCTCTGCGGGAGAGAATTACGTATTCCGCAATAGCTTCATCCTCAAATCAGAACTCGGGAAAGCCGGTATGTCCCATCAACACTAGGAAGTCTTCATGATTGCTGAAATTCTAAAATTTTCTATCAAGCATCGATGGATCATGCTTGGCTTTACTTCAGTAATGGCGTGCGTCGGAATATATAGCCTTTTTCGATTAAATATCGACGCTGTTCCGGATATTACCAATGTACAGGTACAAGTCACAGCCCAAGGTAAGGGGCTCTCGGCCCTAGAGATTGAGCAGAGAATAACCTACCCTTTGGAAACAGGCATGGCTGGTTTGCCTGGCCTGGTGAAAACCCGCTCGTTATCCCAATACGGGATAGCGTTGATCACTATGATTTTCGAGGATGGGACTGACATCTACTTTGCTAGACGCCTGGTAAGCGAACGACTTCAGGAAGTCAGGGGCAAGCTCCCGCCCGGTGTCGAACCAATGATGGGCCCGATCTCTACAGGTTTGGGCGAGATCTTTATGTGGACAGTTGAAGCCAACCCATCAGCGACAAAAACAGACGGAAGTCCTTATACCCTGACTGATTTACGAACAATTCAGGACTGGATCATTCGCCCCCAGCTCAGGAATACTCATGGAGTGACTGAAATAAATACCATAGGCGGTTTTGAAAAACAGTTTCATGTTACCCCGGATCCGTACAAATTAATCTCAAATGGTTTGACTTTTTCGGACGTTACCAAGGCTTTGAGGTCAAACAATGAAAACATTGGGGCTGGTTACATAGAGAGCGAGGCAGGACAGTGGCTGGTCAGGGTTACCGGGCCAAGTGTCCGGACTCGAAGACATAGGCGCCATTATAGTCAAGAATGTCAGGGGTGTTCCCGTATTGATCAAGGATGTGTCCGAAGTTCATTTGGGGAAGGAACTCCGCACGGGCGCAGCCACAAAAGATGGACAGGAAACAGTTCTAGGGACTGTCTTCATGCTAATGGGAGAAAACAGCAGGGTCGTAGCTCAGCGAGTCCTCCAAAAGCTTGAAGAAATAAATAAAACTCTTCCTGATGGTGTGTTAGCGCGTCCGGTTTACAATCGAACCACGCTCGTAGACAAAACTATAGGCACTGTTAAAAAAAGCCTGACCGAGGGAGCCGCTCTTGTAATTGTTGTGCTGTTTCTTTTTTTGGGTAATGTGCGGGCCGCTCTCATCACGGCATCGGTCATACCGCTTTCAATGTTGTTCACCGCAACCGGTATGGTTCAAAGCAAATTGAGCGCAAATCTGATGAGTCTTGGAGCCATCGATTTTGGAATCATCGTTGATGGAGCGGTTGTAATAGTTGAAAACTGCGCCCGGAAATTAACTGAAGCCCAACAGGATCCGGCTCGCCTTCTTTCGAACAAAGAGAGAATCGAGATTATCTGGGAAGCGTCGCAGGAAGTCAGAAAACCGATGCTGTTCGGGGAAATCATCATAATGGTAGTCTATCTACCAATTCTTAGCTTGACCGGGGTAGAAGGCAAGATGTTCACACCTATGGCGTTGACCGTGTTGCTCGCCCTGACAGGAGCGTTAATACTTTCATTCACTTATGTGCCGGCCGCTGTTTCGATATTTCTTTCAGGCAAAAAAGCTGACAAAGAAAATACAATAAGCCGTTGGGCAAAGATTGTTTATCTTCCATTAATCAAATTCGTCCTCAAATATCGCGTCACAGTCGTCACGTCAGCTTTTACTCTAGTTTTAGTCAGTGGCCTAGCCGCCACCCAAATGGGGAGGGAATTTATACCAAGCCTGGACGAGGGAGATATCGCTATTCACAGTCTTCGTATTCCCGAAACCAGTTTGTCCCAGGCTATTCAACTGCAATCGTTAATATCCGCAGCTATTATCGAGAATTTCCCCCAGGTGGAAACGATCGTCGGGCGGGCTGGAACTTCAGAAATAGCCACAGAACCTCATCCACCGAGCATCGGGGATAAGACGATAATTCTCAAACCTCGTTCCCAATGGCCAGATCCCCTGCTTCCCAAATCAGACCTGGTCAAACAGATGGAAGAGGTCACAAATAGGCTGCCTGGGAGCAACCTGGAATTCAAGTCAGCCCATCCGAATGCGCTTTAACCACCTGTTGGCCGGGGTTATGAGCGATGTGGCGATCAAGGTTTTTGGTGACGATATGGGCGTAATGCTTGAAAAGGCGGAAGAAGCCTCCAATGAACTGAAAAAGATCAAGGCAGCTTGACATGTCAGGGTTGAGCCTGTGACGGGTTTGCCGATTCTGACCGTAAGGTGAAAGAACCTGAGATCGCCAGATACGGGCTCAACGCATCCGATGTTCAGGACATAGTGGAGATTGCGATAGGTGGAAAAGAAGCTGGCGTGGTCTTTGAAGGAGACCGGCGATTCAACATAGTTGTCAGGCTGCCTGAGGATTTGCGAACCAACGTGGACGAACTCAAGCGGTTACCTATTCCGTTGCCCCGACAGGAAATCAATGTTGGTTCCTTGACTGGTTCAGTTGTGATTCCGGAAGAAACCAAGCCACGATACTTTGTGACTTTAGATTCGGTCGCCGAAATTTCTATCGTGAAAGGCCCGAATCAAATCAGCAGGGAAGACGGGAAACGAAGAGTTGTGGTCACCGCTAATGTTAGGGACCGGGATCTAGGCTCATTCGTTGAGGAATCTCAAAAGGAGATAGGGAATGCTGTAAAGCTGCCACCCGGTTATTGGATCACTTGGGGCGGCGAGTTTGAGCAGCTTATTTCAGCCGCTAAACGTCTGGAGATAGTAGTTCCTGTGTCGCTTTTTCTTGTTTTTGCCCTTCTGCTTAGCGCTCTTGGCTCCTGCTAAATATGCATTAATGGTTTTCACGGGCGTTCCTCTAGCCTTGACAGGAGGATTGGCCGGCCTATGGCTCAGGGATATCCCTTTTTCAATTTCAGCGGCGGTCGGGTTCATTGCGCTTTCAGGAGTCGCTGTCCTGAACGGACTCGTTATGATCACATTCATAAACAAGCTCCGAGATGAGGGAGTAGGAATAGAGGAAGCCATTCTCAAGGGCGCAATCACCAGACTCAGGCCTGTGTTAATGACAGCTTTAGTCGCATCCCTCGGCTTCGTGCCTATGGCAATCGCTTCAGGAACTGGAGCGGAGGTACAAAGACCACTTGCGACTGTAGTGATCGGGGGGTTAGTTTCGAGTACGATATTGACCCTGCTGGTGTTGCCGGCCCTATACGGACTGGTGGAAAATTGGCATATCTCAAAAAGAAGTCCCTAATCTCATTATAACCTTCATCAAAGAGATATCATCCTATTTTGTTTGTCTATTCTTTAAGTTATCTTGGGAAGCCATCCCATCCAACGATGTTAACCGTGTTCTGCGGCCAAAACAAGGTTAAACGAGCTTTGCGCTGTGAAAATTAAAAGTCCGTGTCCCAGGATTATTGAAACAGGATATTTTCCTTTGATTGTGAGCTAATCTATTCTATAAAGACGCTCTCATGCCCGGACGATTTGCTTCAAACGTGGAACTTCAAAAAATTACGGCGCTAGTCCTTGCGGCCGGATATTCATCGCGCACGCTAGATTTCAAGCCGCTATTAAAATTCGGCGCAAAGACCGCTATTGAAAAAGTTGTCTCAGTTTTCATGGAGGCTGGCGTTTTAGATGTCAGAGTCGTGACTGGACATCGACAACATGATCTTGAGCCTTTACTTAAACGGCTGGGTATCAGATGGATCAGGAATGAAAACTACGAAGAGGGAATGTTTTCCTCTGTTAGAGCCGGCCTTATCACCTTAGAAGAAGACCAGGTGGGTTTTTTTGTGATGCCGGTAGATGTTGCGTTGGTTAGAACTGCTACAATCCTTGAGTTGTTGCGGGCTTTCCAGGAATCCAGCAACCTTATATGCTATCCAAACTTTTCAGGTAGACGCGGCCATCCTCCATTGATTTCCACCAAATACCGTGAAGAAATTCTGCAATGGGACAAGCCAGGAGGACTTGGAGCGTTCATGAAACAGAAGCAAGCGCAGGCTTTGGATGTGCAAGTCTCGGACGAGGCCATTCTGCTGGACATGGACACCCCGGAAGATTATAAAAAGTCTTCTCAGGAGGCTCCAGCAAGCTGCCATCTCCTCCGATCAATAGCTGCTGTGGCTTCTTCGGTGGCATATATATTTTCTGCCGACAGATCCCTTGACGCTTGGATGTTGAAGTGGTCAACACAAAATATGGGCCGACTCGTCGGTCCTATTCCTGAAAGTTTTCTGATATTGAGAACCTAACGCCACGATCAATACTTTTAAAGGATGACCATGAATCTCTCGACATTTGCTACCCCCATCGATCAGCGTTATTTCGAAGATTATGTGCAGGGTTCT
>CAWJXP010000015.1:0-49000 GCA_963846725.1 uncultured delta proteobacterium
TCGCCTAATACGGATACGTTAACGGATACTTCCCCATGCGGAGTAAACTTTATGGCGTTTCCGATTATGTTTGTGAGAACTTGCCTGAGTCTACCCGGATCCCCAATCACGAATGAAGGGACCTCCGGATTGATCAGGCATACAACTTCCAGGTCCTTTTCCTGCGCCCTCATGGCGAGTAGATCCGATATGTCCTCCAGTGTGGCCCGTAGATCAAAGTCTATGTTTTCTAAAGCAAGTTTTCCTGCTTCGATCTTTGAAAAATCAAGGATGTCGTTTATCAAAGTCAACAGTGCGTCTCCGCCAATCTTGATGATCTGAGAGTATTCCCTCTGCTTTTCATCAAGCTCAGTGTCGAGCAACAATTCAGTCATTCCTATCACACCATTCAGCGGGGTTCTTATTTCATGGCTAACATTGGCCAGGAACTGACTCTTGGCGATATTCGCCACCTGCGCCTCCACTGCTAGCTTTTGGGCTTCCTGAATGGATGCTCTCAGCCTCTGGTTGGATGCCTCGACTTCAGCGTTTGCCTTTCGTAAAGCTTCTTCAGATATCTTCCTTTCAGAGATATCGCGGATACTTGTGAGTACCAGATTAGTGGGCCCATCCTCAAACTTTTTCAAGATTACTTCAGCATGAAAAAACGATCCGTCCGATCGCCTGGCTTCCCATTCAATCATCTGATTCTCGCCATCCAGAGTTTTCCGCCACACTTCCGGCATCGTGTCCAGCGGACTCGCAGGGCCGGGAAGATCTCTCTCTACAGTCGTTGACATTATTTGATCGGCAGAATAGTTAAAAAGATCCAGCATCATACTGTTGAAACTTATTACTCTACCCGTGGCGTCCTGAATGATTAGGGCGTCATGGGCGGAATTGAACACAACTTTTAATCTGGCCTCGGAAGCCCTTACTTCCAGTTCGGACTCCTTACGCTTCAGTTCAATCGCAAAAAAACCGATGATAAGGATCACCGCAAACAGGGTAAACAATATCGGAAAAAGTCTATTTGTAGATATGTTCCTAGCCCACAAAGCGCTGCTAATATCGATTCCCAACACGGCCATAACCTTGCCGTCGGGTTTTGGAACAGATAATGGGACAAAAGCGCTTATCCACGATCCCCATTTGTCCGTATACGGGCCTTCGGTTATCTCTTTTCCTGTTTCAAAAATCTTCTTTATTGCAGGTGGGGCGTCATCATATACGTAGCCAGGTGGCGAAAAATCTTTAGAGCCTATAGGCTCGGAATCCATAAGAAAAACGACTAATCCGTCTTTATAGCCCAGCAGATAAAGAAAGCGGCACAGTGGATTGCCCTTTTTAATCGATTCAAATCTCTCGTGGATCGCTTTGTAATCCGAAGACTCCAGGTCACCTACGGATCCAGTCAGACGCTCAAACTGATCCAAAGCGACACCGCCGGCTACCATACCGGCTTGAACCAAAAGGCTTTCTCTCTCGTTTCGATCAGCCCTGGCGCCTACCAACTCAGTAGCGCCCCAGCCGGCGACGATCGTCAATGTCAAAGAAAACGCAAGCCACCGTCCACCTAAAGTCTCGGTTGGTTCGAGAGAAAAATCCAGGCCGGAAACCCAACGATGAAGGAAGAAGCGCCATATCCCCACAGCCATTACCACTGCGCATGCGGCTCTTATTAACTGAACAGGAAACCCGAAGGTACACCAGAACCATTCCTGGTTGAGTGACGAAGCAGGGAAAAAAGTCGATTCGGAAGGAAACAGCCCAGTGACCAACCCATAGACCAACATGGAAACAGCGGCTATTTTTAACTGCCGACTTTCCTTTGACAAATTGTCATTAGCTTCTCGCCACAGTACCACTGCGGCAAGGACGGAACTGGAAATCCCCAAAAAATACCCACAAGTGGCGAACACACCCTTGACGCCTTCCAGAGCGCCCATAGCGGACAGAAAAATCAGGGGATAGTAGATCCACGGGCCAATCTCATTATTTCTTGTCTGGATCAAACGACTCAGGCGACCAAACTCGAACAGGGCGATATAAGATCCTGCCACTAAAGCGAGACGTATGACCTTTAAAAGGAACAAGTCAGGGGCGCTCAGAGCCAGGGTCTCCAATAGAGAGCTGAGGCCGTGAGTCGCTGAAAAGACAGTCAACCAAACAAAGGGTAGCCGATCTCTTCCCGCCTGGGCCAAAACCCCGCAAATCACTGCCAGGATTATGAATGCTAGGCCAGAAACGAAAAATGCGTAATCGACTTGACTCGCTGCGAAATATGGCGTCATTTTAGTTCACTGGAAGGAATAAATAGAATTCACGTAACCCCTATGTGCCCGTGGTGGAATATATTCAATCCCAACAATGCTGTCTACAAACTTTAAGCGTCTAAAATCTGAAATAAGGTAGTTTAAAGGCGGGTTAGAGTAAATTTTATCAAATATTTGAAGCTATATCGGTTAACCTATAATAATTATGCGTAAATTTATTTACGCGCTGACAATGTGCCCATCATGAGATTTGCTGAATTCGAGGGTGTAGCATCCTCAATAAATTTTCTTAACAGAGATGTAGAAAGAGATCGTCGAATGAAAATGGTTAGCTATTCGGATCATGATTGCTATTGCATGGGGTAGGCCTTGATCCAGATTACAGCTCCAATCTCTACCTTTTTATCCTTACCTTCACGCTGGATGGGTTTGTCCGCTTCCATTACCGCTGAAAATCCCCACCAACCGGCTTTGGGCATGGCAAAGTTGAAAACGCCATTAGGGTCTGTCTTGACAACCTGTCTAACATGAGAATCCGTAGGCGCCTGTGCGGCTCCCCTCGCCCACCACTCTACTTCTACGTCTACATCGGGAGCAGGGCTTCCGTCTTTGAAAACACGGCCTGTGAAAAGATTTCCTGAGTAGAGGCTGTACGGTCTGGATAGAGGGACTATTTCAGCGGGTAAACCTGCGGTTTTCGCAACAGGTTTATCCCAGCCTTCCTCCGCCCCGAAAGCGTCGACGATAACCTTCGTGGCGTGGACTATGTATTTGTCTTCGGAGGGTTCCCAGTAAGGAGCGGGCAGCAGAAAAAAAATGTAATCCGCCGGTCTGGTAACCTTGAATGTCGACTCCCAGGTTGACCTGCCATCCACCTTCTTTTCATGCAATGTCCCCAATAGATCAGTCAATGTTGCGCCTGCTACAACACCGAATTTCTCCGGTTTGTCCATCTGCATCAGTGGACCGCCCTCAAACGGATGGGTAAACTGCAGAAGTAGACCTATATCCTTGCTGTCACCTTTGGTCACCACGTCTTTAGATGGAATTATCATTGCAAAATGGGCTGAGGCTGATACAGCGAACACCAATATCATTGTGGCTGACAAAAAAAGTATGCTCTTGAGGTTTTTCAATTTGGCTCTCCTGAAAAATGTTGTTTCCAACTTTACGCTGTCAGCCCAATTGGCTGCAATCCCATATTCGGTCCCATCCACCGCCACCTTTGTCGTCCTTTTTGTCATCGCTGTCATCATCGGGTTCATCATCTCCCCTGTCTTCGTCATCAGTAGCGGAGGCCAATTTAAAAAGATTGTTTCTGAGCCTGAAGTTTGTCGACAAAAATTTCTTGAATTACTTGATCTATCCGAGCGGCTTCAATCGACAGACAAGCCGACGAAACATTTGAGAAACCGTCCAATATCTTTGTCTTACAAGGGCTAAAGTCGGCCAAAACGATGGTTCCCACAACTACCAACGTGACAAACAACCTGGTGATAATCAGCCATAATTTCATTTTCAAATCCCCAAATTCCGTGAACACAGTTGTTTGATTAAATATTTAGAAAGACGCCGATAGGGTAATCTGTCCACCGTAGACCGGATCGATTACCCTGTCCGGTCTAACTCCAAAATTGTTCCCAAGCCACCCATCTTGCCACCCGGGCACCGACCGGTCTATGCACGCGTAATTAAACCATTTTCCAGGTTGCCAGTAACCCATGACAACACTGAAGATCATGCCTTCCAGAAGCTTCCAGTCGAAGCCTGCGTTAATTTCGTAACCTAGAGAGGTATCCGGAATGTTCGGCGAAGTGGGATAGCGGTTGAAATTGAAATCAAGATTGCCATCACGAGTATTGGGAAATTGATCAGAAGATTCTTTGATTAGTGTCCTTATCAGGATCGTTATCCACTAACGGCTCCAGATTGGGACCTATACAGCCCCAAGAGTAACCATTCGATGTTCGGTTCGCGTAAAAAAAAGTTCCGTAAATATTGAGATTGGAAGCGACCGCATAGTCCAATCTTCCGGCAAATACACTTGCGTCTCGAAGGTAGCCGTCATGTGACAGGTTATAGGCGTTTAAACCGGAGCCGTAATTGTAACAAAAGAGTGTGCAATATGGTCTGAATACATCAAAATTTCCAAGAAAACGATCATACGTGGGATGTCTTCCAAAAGCGCCTGACTGTTTCCAGATTAGCGTTCCGTTTCTTCGGTCAAGGCCGGGAGACCATGCTTGCAGCAAGCTCAACTTTGCGGGGCCAAAAATCGCCCCCAATTCTACGGCGTATTTCCATTGCTCAATCTGCTGAGTCATCGGCCAACGACCGTCTGGAGGTGGAGGAGAAATTCTCGCATTTGGAGCTGAGCGCCATCTGTCTGTCCAGTAAAGCCACGCAGCCTCAGCGTTAGCGAAAATACGTCCGTTGTTGTATTTTGTATAAATCGAACCATGAGAGAAGCTGGAATCAACCGCAACTTTTCGGTCGAGAGTGTCATTGACCAGCAATTCGCCTTCATCAAAGACTTGATTACCATCCAAGAAGAACAGCCTCAGGTCCTACATGATACGCAGCGTACGAACCAATAACTCCTGCGGACAATGGACCACTTGAATAAGTCAGAAACGCCAGAAAATCCGAGGAAAGCGAGCCTCTTCCGTCAGCCCGGCTGAAGTACTGTCGCATTTGGATTCTGTGAACATTTAGAGCGTCGTCATATCTGTAACCCGGAATGTCATAAGGATTAAGGGATAGCCCATATTGAGCGATACTGGATGTTCCCGACAAAAGTGTAAGGATAGTATCCTACGCCAATATCGAATGGTCCATACGGAACGACCAGGGCCGCTGATTCAGTCGTAGCAGCGTCTTCTCCATCGTACTGCAAGCCCATGCCGAACTTCCACGGCCTCTTACCCACTGTCACCGTGCCAACCGGAGTGACCGCCGTGAGCCAAAATAACGTGAACTGGGCGTCACTAAACGCATTCTTCAAACCCGGAGCGTCCATGGTGTTATAGTTGGTGTTCCAGGGATCGCCGTACGTTCCCAGTCGAAAACGGGCCTGCATCTTTAAAGCCGGATTTATGATTATTCTTGGATCAAATGAGACATTGAAATAGGACCACCCTGAAGTAGATCCCGTAACCAGGTTGGTATCAAACTGCCCCCCATTCCAAAAGTTTAGATTGGCCACTTTTGTGCTAATCGAACGTTACCAAGTGCTGAACCCCATTGTCCACATCGTACGGCCCGAAAAAACCATTGTGGCCTGTTTGATTGTAAAACTCGTGAGTCCACGAGAAATTGCCGCTGAGGTCCAGGCTCCAGGAGTAAGCTACTGAAGTTTGCAAAAGCACGAAACCGATAACAATAATTGACGGAATCAGGGATCTGGTTCCTCGCATCGAGATTCTCCAACTACCCCCGAAATTTTAATAGCAACGATAACAGGTTTGTAACACGGCCAAGATAGGGTGTCAACAGTAAAGTAATACAAGGTATTACTTTACAAGGACAACTCGAATGAAGTCCAATCTACACTGGACAACATTTCATCATCTGGATCGATTGCGAACCCAGTTCACCGCTATTGCCCCAAGGTAGGCCGCTCCGGCTACGACAATGGTCGTAGCGCCGGCCGGATAGTCCGGACTATAGCTCACAACCAATCCGGATGTGGTAAATGTGGCGCATAGAAGTGTTGAGATAATCATCATGCGCCAGAGGCTCCTTGAGAACAGAGCGGCGATCCCTATCGGAAGCGTTAGCATCGCCACCACCATGACGACACCGACCACTGTAGCACAGGACTACCACTGTCAAAGCCGCCAAGCCCAGTAGCAGCAGATAATAGACCTCAACGTTGAGACCCCTGAGCCTGGCGAATTCCTGATCGAAACAAACCGCCAGAAACTGGTTGTAAAAAAGTAGTCCGGCTATCACGATTATGGCGTCCAGCCCGGCCAGCATCCAGAGATCATTGCTCGACACCATGAGGATGTTTCCGAACAGGTATCCCATGAGATCTTCATTGTAACCTGGGGTTCTCGAAATAAAGATTATCCCCACCGCCATGCCGATGGCCCAAAGAGCGCTGATGACCGTATCTTCCCTTTGTTTCGCCCGAAGACTTACTAGACCTATTATGACAGCGGCGATAAGAGCGGACACCAGGGCGCCGTGCAGAGGAATCACACTATGCCAGTGATACACCCTGTTGAGATACAGGGCCGCTCCCATCCCTCCCAACACCGTATGCGCAATGCCATCCGCAATATATGAGATCCTGCGTACGACGACATATGTGCCGATTACACCGCAGGCTACGCTAGCGAGAATCCCCGTCAAAAGGGCGTTCTGGAGAAAAGAGTATTGTTGCAGGTCCGTCAGGAATTCCGACAATTGCACGACTCCCCACCGTTATGCCGTATCATTCTCATCGGCGACCCATATATCTCATTGATAATGGCGCCGGTAATTTCACTGGTCGGGTGCATCAGGACCTTCCTCTTGACGCATATTACGGTTTTCACAAAACTGGAGACAAAACCAACATCATGGGAAACCATGATTATTGTGAGCCGCTCGTTGAGTCTTTGCAGTAATTCGTACAGGTCTCCCTCCATGACTACGTCCAGATTGGCGGTTGGCTCATCAAGTAGAAGAAGGTCCGGCTCACATGCAAGGGCCCGGGCAATAAAAAGCCTTTGGCGCTGACCACCGGAAATTGACGCGAAAGATTTTTTTCTGACATCGCTTAGCCCGACCAAATCCAGCACAGCAGCCGCAATTTCTTTATCTTTTTTTGAATAGGGCCCAAAGACGCTACCATGACCGAGACGCCCCATAAGCGCAACATCCATAACTGTCGCTGGAAATTCCTGGTCCAATTGTGAATGCTGAGGCATATACCCGATGAGAGGCCTCGCGTTTTCCGGCGCTTGCCCGAACACTCTGACAAGTCCCTTATCAGGTCGAAGTAACCCCAGCATCAGCTTCAACAATGTAGTCTTCCCGCCGCCGTTAGGACCGACTACTGATGCGAAATCCCCTTTAGCGATGGAAATATTTACATTTTCCAAAACTGGACGAGAGTCATACGAAAAACGAAGATCCTTAATGAGGACAGCAGGGACGTTTGTTGTTACCAGACTAGCGTTATCCATCAGAGGTGTCGCAAAACCTTACCTTGATTGGGATTGAAGAGCGGATTTGAGTTTCTGGGCTATTTCCTCCAGGTTTGTGACATAGTCCCTGGCCAGATCATCGATTGGGACTACCGCTCCTCCTATCGATTCAGCGAGGTTCTCGGCGTTCTTTTTCGGAAACTGGGGTTGAACAAAAATGACTTTTACGTCATGCTCTTTCGCTTCTTTTATCAATCTTGCCAATTGTCTCGCTGTTGGTTCCTTGCCGTCAATTTCCACTGCAACCTGTTTCAACCCGTATTCGTATGCAAAATACCCAAACGCCGGGTGAAACACGAAGAAGCTCTTGCCTTTGACAGGCGCCAACGCTTCTTTGAGCTGTTCGTGAATCCTGTCCAGATCTGCCTGGAATTTCTTTAGATTCGCTTCGTACACTCTGACGATTTTCTGGGTCTACTTGGATCAGGGCATCCGCTATGGTTCCAGCTTGAATCCTGGCAAGCTGTGGATCCAGCCATGTGTGCCGGTCTAGCGAATCAGCCTCATGAGCGTGTCCATGTTCCTCGACAGCGTGGTTATCCCCATCTTGCTCGTTCACGGGGCGAAGCTTTATTCCCTTTTGGATATTAACGATTTCAGCGTTCTTGAACGTCGCTCCAAGCTTCTTTACCAGCGTCTCTTCGAAGGGGAATCCGAGGTTGAAAAACAACTTGGCTCTTGCCAGTTTGGCCATCAGTTTGGGCGTGGGCTCAAAGGTGTGGGGGTCCTGACCCGGTCCCACCAGTACGCTGACATCGACCAGTGGTCCGCCCACCCTTTCTACGAAATAGGCGATGGGCTCAATGCCGACGAAAACGTTGATCTTGCCTCCGGCGCCATCTTCACCGCCAAAAGTCAAACCGGGGCAAAGCCCTATCAACAGGGACAGCGTCAGTCCTGCCAATCTTCTCCACATCGAACATTGCCTCCGTCAAAATGGATATCGCATCTGCGCACAATCTCTGACAAACTTGTTTCTTAGGGCTTTGAGTTGTATTGTTACAAAGTAATACCCGTCTGTCAACATGACCGGGGCGGAGAATAGTACAAGATCATGGAAACAAAAATTCGTTCCATTTTTCTTTTCTAAAAACTAAGGTAAATCTCGTTCCCTAAAAAACTATACTGGGGCTCCATTTTCAGTCAAAAATGATTATTTTATGGTGAGAGGTGATCACGGTGTATCAGGAGCGTTTTGAAAATCTGTTCAGAGTAGCCTTGAAGATTACCTCCTCACTCAACATTTCCGACATACTGGAAACACTGAGGGATGAGGCCAAGGTATCAATTCCCAACCTTCAGGAGGCGTGTCTTCTCCTGGTCGATCCTGAAGCCGCCAACTACACTCGGCCACTGCACTGCGCAATGTCCTCAGACTCTATAAACTGTCAACTCTGCAAGAGAGGAAGAAAGGCGATCACCGCCAGTCTGGAAAATCCAGCGGCCTATCTTTGCATATTACCTGGACAGGACGGATCTCAGGTTTTTCCTTCAGCGACTCCTATTGACGGGTTATCCGAAGTAGCTATCCCTGTCTATCATGATGGACAGCCGTTAGCTGTCCTAAACGCAGTAGCGCGTGAAGACGCGAAAATCACTGAGAAGGACCTGATACTGCTCAAAGACCTGACCGACCTGGCTTCGAATGTTATAACAAACGCAAAAAAACATTGGAAAATGTCGCAGCAGAAATTGACATTGGACAGGATCCTGGGGCACCTACGCCCTTTTGTTCCTCAAACCGTTCAAAATATAGTAGACAAGAATCCCGACGCCCCGTCACTCGACAAGATAGACACCGAAATAACGGTCCTGTTTCTGGATGTGGCCGGTTACACCAGAATCAGCGAGTCTCTGAATCAGGATCAGGTCAATTTCATAATAGAAAAATATTTCTCAAGTTTCCTCGACATCATTTATGGACATAACGGTGACATCAATGAGACGGCCGGTGATGGACTCATGGTCATTTTTCAAGGCGCCCCCATTGAGTCGGCCATGAATGCAGCCAGGGCTGCTCTCGACATCCGCCGTCGAACGAATGAAATAAACATCGAGTTGCAGGGCCGTTTTCAGCCAATTGTCATAAACATGGGAATAAACTCGGGCATCGCTGCCGTAGGCATGTCACGGTTCCAGGGAAAGGCCGGCACACGAATGACTTTTACAGCCAGCGGTTCAGTCACAAACCTCGCGGCAAGAATCGCAGCCGAGGCGTCCGACGGAGATATACTGGTGGGGTCAGATACTGCCGAGAAAATTCGCAACAATATGGTTCTTTACGATCGAGGCGCCATGAGGTTCAAGAATGTGGCGAACCTCACACATATCTACAGTCTGCTACCTGGCAATCACATGGAGCAGGATTTTGCTGAAGAGATACAGCCCTGAGCCTGACATTTCAGCTCAATGGGAAATCTTCGGAGGAAACATGTAGTTTGGCGCTGCGGCGAGCTTACCGATAGTATCCAAGAGTCTTTTCATATCTACTGGCTTCTCCAGTATCGCGTCGATCCCTGATTCACGGACAGCTAGATCTTCCATTGTTTGTCCACCCCAGCCAGTGAGCAGGATAAAAGGCGTCTTGGGCGCCCCCTTCTCCATGCAAATTAACTTCAAAGCCTTGCCGACCTTCAACCCATCTACGTCCGGCATGACCAGATCACAGATCACTACGTCAACATCTTCGGACTTAAAAATATCAATAGCCTGCTCTCCGGACAAAGCCGAAAATATCGTGTAATCCATTTGTTCCAGAACCTGGCCAAGCATTTCGACTATTGGCTCCATGTCGTCAATTATCAGAACTCTACGGGCAAGCGGTATAAATGATTGCTCCGGGGGCTCTTCCAATAGCTGCCTGTCAGACAGAGGCAACTTAACAGTGAAAACCGTTCCCACCCCCACTTTACTCGTTGCGGTTATAGATCCTCCGTGAGTCTCAACTATGCCATGACAGACGGCCAGTCCCAGACCTGTGCCGATGTTGGTCTTTTTTGACGTCCAGAATGGATCGAATATCTTCCCGAGGAACTCTTCGGGAATTCCCGAACCAGTGTCCGCTACCTGAATAACGGCAAAACCGTTCTCAGAGTAGCTGCTTACATCGACGTTACCACCTTCGGAACAAGCTTCGACAGCGTTTTTTATCAGGTTTGTGACGACCTCGAAGACTTGATCATCCAAACCTTCTATCATCAGACCTTTTTCGATCTTCTCTCTGAGGCTGATTGAATAGCCATCTTCTATCCGGTTATCTTTCCACCATGGCTTGCTGATTTCAACAGCTTGAGAGACTACCTGCGAAACATCAAAAACCTTACGATCCTCCGCCTGACCTTCTGCCCTGATGCGAGCAAACGTCTGAAGTCTGCGTACTGTTTCAGCCCCAAGTCGAACACTGTCCCGCATCCATTGAATGGATTCTCTGGCCTTCCCATGTCTCCCAGCCTCCAGGTCAATCAGGGACAACTCGAGACTACCCATGATGATTTGCAGCAGGTTGTTGAAGTTGTGGGCGACTCCGCCTGCAAGGTCTGCTACCGCCCTGACTCGCTCATGTTGGACCAGGGCGTTTTCCGCAGCTTTCAGGGAACTGAGATCCTCGTACATACCCACTCCACCAAGGAATTCGCCGCCTTCGGATGTGACACTGTTAAACACAGCCCGCATAGGAACATCTCTATCCCCGGTAACAGAGTGATATTCTCCTTCGTAATGCCCGGTTTGCCCAGCCAGACTAGCCTTTATGGCCGCGAAGTAAGTTAGGGTCCTTAAGGCGCTCCAGCATTCTGAACCCCTGAAGTCTCTCGCGTGGAGCGCCCAAAATATTAAGAAATTGGTCATTGAAATCGAGGATCACTCCCTGCTTGTCATAATGCATGATTCCAAGCGGCGAGTTGGCGAAAATCATTCGGTATCGTTCTTCGCTCTTCTCCAACTGCTCGGCAATTCGCCAATTAAGCAGTCCGATTGCGGCTATTTCCGCAAAGGCTTCACCGAGTTGAGCGTCTCCTTCCGTAAAACCACCGTTCTTGTTGCCGAGCGCCAGTAATCCCAGAGTTTTGTTTTGAGCTACAAGAGGAACCAGAAGAATATTCTCGAGACTGACATGTCCTTTGGGCAAATCGAGAGAATCCCGCCCTGCAGCCAGATCGTTTCTGAAAAAGGCTCTCTTGGTATCGTATACGTGCTGATGCAGGCCAGTTACCGGGATTTCCTGACTGGGGTCCAGGTCGCACGACTGCGCCCCCGGTTCGAAATGAAGGACATTCTGCATCTCACCCCGAGAATCCAGAGCCGAGATATGGCCGGATTGGGCCTCGATGAGTTTGAGAGCCCATTTCAGGATAAATCGCGTCTGCCTGTTTAAAATTGTCACTCTCAAGGACCGACCGGGCAGAACTCAGCAGCCCCTCAGTTTCAAGATTGGACTGTTTGAGTTCCTCAATGGCTTCGGCCAGGTCTCTTTCGAGTTGTTTCCGATCGGTGACGTCCTCGCAAGTCATGATGTCCCGACCCGATTCCAGGCGAACAGGCCTGAAGTGAATCACCTTGTCTGACCCGTCCTTGCACCGCACGGTAAAAGTTCTTGGTCTGAGATCTTTCGGGTTTGCCGATCTCAAGTCTTCTTTCCACACCCCTACCACTTCACGTCTGTAATCCGGATCCGGGTAAGCCTTTTTTACCCAGGCTGTTCCATTTGGCAACTCGGATGATTCGTATCCAAACATCTGGACAAATTTCGGGTTTAAATATTCGAATCGTCCAGTTTCGGACACCACAACCAATCCGAAAGGCGAACTTTCGGCTAGTGATTTGAAAAGATCCTTTTCCGTTCTGATAGTTTCTTCAGTCTGTTTGCGCCACGAAATATCCGTTAGAATACCTATGCTGCCTTTCAGCATGCCATTATCGTCAACCAGTGGAGAGGCCGAACATATTACAGAAATTACCTGACCGTCGCGACTCTTTAACGCAAACTCATAAATTCCAGGTTCTCCTTGAACACGTTTTGCGAATTCCTCCCCAAATTTGCTGACATAATCATCGGATACAAATTCATCGGCGCTATGTCCAATAATTTCCTCACAATCGTATCCCAGGGTTTGGCAAGCCTTGGGGTTGACATATATGATCCTGCCGACCTCATCCAGCGCGACCACACCGTCGTTCATGGCCTCAAGGAGTTTCTTAAACCATTCTTCCTTCTCTCTAAGGGTTCGTCTTTCAGTTTCGAGTTCGCTTATACGATTTTTGAGATCATTGATCTCGAGGAGGAGGTTGTCGGTCTCCTTTGATGAGTCGCCCATATCCATTTCCCCAGTAACGGAATGCGTATTCCGGCGCAAACCGGTGTTTTTCGGCTCGTTAGGTCAATTATATGTCAAGGGATACTAGACTCTTTAGGAGTGAGGATCAACAAAATATCCGGCCATTATCAGATGACGCTACGGCGGTTATCGCTGCGGTAGCAGGCAATCCTATCGGCACGCCCTTAATAATTGTTAATCACAGCCATCATCCAATTGGCAGAAACTGCAAGTAAATTAGGACCGTCAGATCAGTTGGCGTTTGGAGGCAGGCCCTGAAGGATGTTGAGTCGACTCTTCAGTTTGAGTTTATTACTGTCGCTAATGATTTTTGACGCGGCGAGTTGGGAGTCTTGGGAAAGATTGTTGATCGCCTTCTGATTGGCGGCAAGCCGATTCAACAGGGCGTTCAACGTCCTGGTGCAGTTGACGATGTCCGTGCTGGGTACGCTGCGGATATTTCCTTCAGGGTCTCGAAGAACCTGTGTCATGCTGTTGTTTTTGATGCAGGCTTTGGCGACTGTAATAGACTGATTTAGAGTGGCCTGCTGCTGGAGGAGCCAGTTTCGTTTAAGCTCTAGAGAGCTTGGTCCGCCGGCGCACACTGGTTATAGGGGTGGCAGCGGCGCTGGTTGACAACTGCTGGGCAAGAACGTTGTCTTCAGCGATATGGACGAACACCACCTGAGTAACAAGAATGATCAAGACAATGGTAATAGGTTGCAACAAATCTCTTCTATAAAAACTTTACTATTCATTTTCCCTCGCAATAGGGTCTGTCATTTCGCTCTACGTGCGAAATCTATCCATGCGATCGGATAAGATTTCTAGTCACGTTGTATCAATGAGCGCCATGGTTCCAGGGGACATCATGGACGTTTCCCTCATTCAGAATTCCCATCTTTCGTTCAAGTGTCGCACGGTTTATCTTGAAGCCCATCAGGGAAATATAATAGTCGCCTTCGGACAATGATAACTGTCTTTGCGCATCCAACACTTCGACGTATGTAGCGACCTGCTCTTTGTAACGTTCCTGGTTGATGCGAAAGTTCTCGGTCCGGAACTCAACTGCGGCTTTATTATTCGCTATGTCGCTCTCCGAGCGTTTCATGTCCTCATAAGCCTGCTTCACTTCGTTCATGATCGTTTCGACGAGTAGTTCACGATTCACAAAGGCCCGTGGCTTCGGTGGTTCGTTTCTCAGCGACTGTTGAACGCTTGCGGAACATGTCGAATGTCCAGGTCAAAAGACCCTGAATTTGCCAATCGTTTGTGCCTTCTGGATCAATAACATTCCAATCGTCGTTGTAACGCACTCCACGGGCCGCGACGTCGATAGTCGGCATAACATCAGCCTTGGCTGATTTTACCATGGCCAGCGCCTGATCCACTGAAATATTGGCCTGTCGAATTTCCAGCCTGTTTGCCGCCGCTATGCGCGTAAGCGTCGGGTAATCTGTATTCGCTCGGCCGATGGGTCAAATCCATGACGACGTCGGTAGGGGTGTCCTGAGGATTCCTCAAAAAATAATTCAGGTTGGCCTGATTCTTGGCGATGTCGGCCAGGGCCTGGGTCCTCTGGATCTTTGCCTGGGCCAACTGGCCCTCTGTTGACAGCACGTCCACTTTCGGGACGACTCCAGCTTTATAGAATTCCATGGTCTGGTTGCGCAGAGCCTCCAACGCTCGAATTGCGGAATTCGCTACCTCAAGCAGTTTCTCTGCCTGCATCATACCGTAATAGGCCTGGTATACATTAAGGATGAGGTCCTGTTTGTTGACGTCAAACTGGATTGCGGTGTAGTCGACACCCAGCCTGGCGTATTTGTAGTCATTAATGAGTTTGCCGCCGCTGAATATCGGCTGGGTTATCGTGACCGAACCCGTGAACTGACGAAACGGATCGATGCGAAAAGGATATAACGGAGGGCCAGGAAATAGGTCATCCCGTCGCACGCTTTGCTGAAACCCGGCATAGCGGGAATCCTGCACCCCTGTAAACGCCGATACCCATCCTCCGTTCCGGTATCTGTCCCAGTTACCTGTATACTGCAAAGTGATCGAAGGGAAGAAATCCGAATACGCTTCACGGCGCTGATATTCTTTTTCTTCAACCGCAAGCCTGGAATCCGCCATTGTCAAGTTTCTGGTGATGGCGATAGAGACGGCCTGAGGTAGGCTGACCCTGAGGTTTGGGTCGACGTTCCTGTAATTCGGACCCGAGGCCCCGTCTGTCGGTCCCATGACATCGGAATCAGGTTTGGTTTGTAATGTCATTGACTTGGTATCGCTCGGAGGCGTCGGCGCCTTGGTGGCCGCAGGACGACCACCGCCTTGGGAACTCTTCGAGTCGTAAGCCAGGCCGTTCTTGACAGCCGCAAGTTTTTTAGCCGCCAGTGCGTCCCTGGTATCCACTCCCCCGAAAACAAGAAGAGTGGCCACCATGAGAACCGGTGTAATTCGAGCTAGCCTGACCATACCTATTTCTCCTCCATCAACAAATCACGAAAATCCCGCTCAAGCGACCGGGATCACTGAAATCATTTCGAGTCGACCATCATACGACCGAACACCTTGGCGTTACCGACAAGATTTGAGATAAGGATCCTCTCGTTCGGCGCATGGGCCAAACCTTCAATTTTTTCCCATACGGCGGCTGCAAGACCAGCCTTCCGGAAAAAAGTCGCAACCGTCTGTCCACCAATTCCCTGCGGCCTTGCCTGCACTCCGTAAATTTCCTGGACCGCCTGCGCAAGTTCAATTACCACTGGAGAATCCTGCGGTGTGCCGTGAGGAGACTCACTTCTCAGACGCTCATCTACCGCAACCTCCACACCAAACCGATCCGAGACTTCACCTGCAACAGCTCTCATCTCCTGGAACACACCAGCAGGATCGATTGTAGGCAGGACCCTGCAGTCAAAGAAAAATACATCCTCACCTGGTATTGTGTTGATATTTTGGACGTTTGCGTCCTTACGAGTCGGTTCGAAAGTGCTCTCCGGAGGGTTGAAAAAGCTGTCCCGCTGATTGAAGCGTTCGTGCAAGGCGTTGTCCAGCTCCACAATCATGTGAGCAGCCACTCGAAGTGTGTTTCTGCATTTGTCCGGTCGGCTCGCGTGTCCCTGCTTTCCCGTTATCTTGAACTGCACCTGGAAAGAGATGTTTTTCGGAGATTTCAATTATGTCTCCGTCTTTAGAACCCAGCGTCCGGCACAAGTATTAGGTCTCCGTGTCTGAATAGATCTGGTCGGTTCTTTAGAACATAGTCCAGTCCGTAATGGCTCCCTGATTCTTCGTCAGAAACAAGGGCAAGCCCAACATTCAGACTGAAGCTTCCGACCTCTTTGACCGCTCGCGCGGCGAAAACGCTCGAAGCCAATGCCTGCCCGTTATCTTCTACGCCGCGTCCGTAAAGGTAGCCATCTTCAACATGTGGTTGAAATGGATCGTGATCCCATAGCCTACGTTCTCCAACGGGCACAACATCGATATGGCTAAGTATCCATAGTGTTCTTGAAGTATCTTTACCTTCGAAAATCGCCAGGAGGTTGGGTCGAACTCCGTCGGGAACTCGATCATCCGGCGCTGGAATCTCGATAACCCGATCCGGCCCTATATTCAGAACTTCTTCCTTTATGACCAAATACTTGGCCATTTCCCCCGTTCCGCCGTTTTCCGGACCAAGAGCGGGAATGGAGCATATCCGCGCCAGAAAGTCGACGGACTGATCAGCAAGTTCTTCGATACGTTGGGCGACCGTTTGAAAAGTCACAAAACCTCCGAAACTACTTTAACTATTATTAATAGAAATTATATTGCTGTATTAGTATGTTATATTAATTTGCTATAATTAGTCAAGGAAAAATGATAAACAGGACATGAGGAGCGTCGCTTAAAATGGTCTACTATCTGAATATCCTTGGGACTGCGATTTTTGCGATTGGGGGTTCCCTCGCTGCTGCGCGTAAGGGAATGGATTTGTTCGGGGTAGTGGTGGCCGCTGTATTGACAGCGATAGGCGGTGGCACATTACGTGACCTTTGCCTTGGAGTTCACCCGGTCAACTGGGTAACTGACTCGACTGGGCTAGTGATCGCCGGGGTTTGTGGCGCATTGACGTTCACCTATGTCAGTTTGCGCCAGTTTAGCAAGATTCCCTTCAAACATCTTAATGTAGCGGATGCGTTCGGACTCGCCCTGTTCACCGTGATCGGATGCGACACTGCTGTAAATCTTGGGTCAAATGCTCTTATTACAGTCACAATGGGGATGCTGACTGGATCGGGCGGCGGCATCATGCGTGATGTGTTTTCGGGGGAGATCCCCCTGTTTTTCCGTAAGGAAATCTATGCCACGGCCTGCCTTGTCGGTGGAGCGGCTTATTTGATTATCCTTGCTCTGGATATGCCCGACGGCTTGGCAATGCTGGGAGGAGCCGCGGTCACACTTGGGATACGTCTCGCAGCTATCCACTGGCGCTTGTCTTTGCCCAACCTGGCTCAATATGAGGAGAAGCTGAAAACGTGACTGGATAGAAATGACAGAACGGCATTCTAATTGTGACGGCTCTCCCAGACGCCGCATGTATGAGCTAAAAGGTCAATAGCACGTTATATAGTGATTCTACGTTTTGTTTAGCCCTCGATAAACATCTTTCCTGTGGCCTATTTTTGTGACCAGTATCAAGAGATCTTGGTCTTGGACCTTATAAATTATTCGATAGTCTCCGACCCTCAGGCGGTAAAATTGTTCCAGACCAATCAGCGCTTTCGCTCCATTCGGTCGAGGCTCGAGTGGCCAGGGACAGAATTTGTCGCGTCAACCCGTTTCTGGTCGCGTTTGGGAAGGGCGATTAGTTCTTTGAGGGCGGAAGGAATGATTTGGATCCTATAGTTCAATCAGCGCCAAACTCTTTTCTAGCTGTCTCATACGGGATTGGGATTTCATTGGGGTCCGACAATCTTCGAACAATCTCAACAGTGTCCAGAGTATCTTCAATTTCCTCAAGGAGTTTAAGGTCTTCGATTGGAACAAGGACAGCGACATCCTTGCCTCGTCGATTAAGGACAATACGTTCTCGGCCAAAGGCTACCTGGTTTAACGTTTGAGCAAAGTCCTTCCTAACGTTCCCTGTTGTTAGTCGTTTCATATGTCCATTCCTTCTCAGCGTACTATTTGTACGTTTTGGTACAAATATAATTCATCTTGGACGATAGTTCAAGCAATCCCCCGCATCCCGGCATGGGAGCGAAAGAGCTGGCATATCATTTCGAGCAGCGCAGCGACATCTCTGAAAAAGTGTTGGCGAACCTTGCAAACTCCTCTACAGAAAGTGTTTCAGCCCTTCGGCCCAGATCGATACCCGCGATACCAGCAGCCTCCATAATACGGTCAAAATTCAAGTCAGGGGCAACCAATGACTTCAGTGAATTCCGAAGCGTCTTGCGTCTTGAGGAAAATCCTGCTTTGACAAGTTTCGTAAAGAATTTGTGATCGGTTATTTTGTGCGGAGGAGTGTCAGGAAACTCTATTCGAATCATGGTGGAAGTGACCTCCGGCCGAGGATAAAAGGCTTCCGGAGGGACATTGAAAAGGGCCTGAGAATGCGCCGTGGCGGCGAGGAGAACCGTCAGCGCTCCGTAATCTCGCGTTCCTGGATCAGCCACCAACCGCTCAGCTACTTCTTTCTGTAGCATCACCACCGCATAATCGAAAATGTCATGGTTTTCCTGAAAGGTAAAAATTATGCGGCTCGATAAACTGTACGGTAGATTTGCCACTACTTTAAGCTTGCCTACATCTGCAGCCAAAGATCTAAAATCAAATCGCAGAACGTCCTGGTGGATCAATTTCACGTTGGGAAAGCTTGCAAGATTCGACTCAAGTTCCCTGAAAAAACCGGCGTCTACTTCTATTGCCCATACTGTTACGTTTAATCGGGCCAGCTCTTTGGTCAAAGCCCCTAGCCCGGCGCCTATTTCTATTATATGATCTCCTTCTCTCAGGTTCGCGACGTCCACGATCATATCGAGATACGAGAGATCAACAAGCAGGTTCTGGCCAAGCCACTTTTTCGGCGCAAGTCCCTTCGCCTTGAAAACTGCCTTGGGATGAATCTTGTTTCTGATCATAGCTCTAGAATAGTCATTCCTACTTTCCCACACAAAATCGCTCAAAGATTCGATCAAGCACGGCTTCGTCCACCTGTTCCCCGGTGATTTCCCTCAAATCCCTTAAAATACCGGTCAGTTCCAGAGACAGGATCTCGGGGGCTGGACTGTTTCCCGTCGAAAGGGATTCCAAAACCGGGTCAATCTTGCGCAAGGCTGAATCAACGAGCAGCAGACTTCTCTGATTCAGACTAAGAGCTGTTGAATGTCCTGATGTCGACAAAATTTCCATAGCCCGTTCATGAAGAGCCTGCTTAAGATTTTCGAGACCCTTCCCGGTTTTGGCGCTTATTTTTAGGGGTACGGGACAAAAATCGGGAAAGCGGTCCAAGTCGATTAGGACACCAGGCAAATCGGTCTTGTTGAGAACAAGTATGGTCGGTGAAGCCTTGCCGAATTCAAGAACAGACAAATCATCCTTATCGATTACAGCGCCTGAATCTATAACCATCAGCAGAATATCCGCCTTTTCCATCCAGGACAGAGCGCGGCGTATTCCTTCACTCTCGATCGGATCAGGATCGTCCCTTAGACCGGCAGTGTCACAAATCTCAAACATCGAGCCGTTTATGATGATGTGTTCCGATACTGCGTCTCTAGTAGTGCCTGGGAAAGGCGTGGCAATCATTCTGTCTTCGTTGATAAGAGAGTTGAAGAGTGTGGATTTGCCAACATTCGGCTTACCGACAATCGCCACTCTTATCCCCTCGCTCCTCCGTCTGCCGGCGACGCCTGATTCTATGAGCCGAACCATCTTGTCTCGGACCCTGTTTAAAACAGGCAGAGGCGCCGGAAACTCAAAGTCAACATCCTCAGCTAAAATCAATGCCCGCTTCTATCTCAGCGACTGCGTCCGTAAGGTCTGCTATGATATCCAGAATTTCTGAGGAGAGTTTCCTCTCCAGTCGCCCCCTGGCCTCTTCGACTGAGGCGGGATTTGACGCCATGATCAAGTCTATCACTGCTTCAGCCTGAATAAGATCAAGCTTTCCGTTAAGAAACGCTCGTCGGGTGAACTCCCCTCGACCCGCAAGCCTGGCCCCGCAACCAAGAAGAGTCTTGAGAGCTTCGTTCATAATCACGGGACCACCATGAAGACTGATCTCGACTGTGTCTTCTCCTGTATAGGAGTTCGGGCCTCTCATTACTATGGCGAGCCCATCATCAATAGCGGGAGGATCAGCCAATTCCGGACAATGTAAGACAAGTCTGCCATAAACAGCCTTGCGCTCGGGGAATGCTCTATCAGCTGGATTTGCGGGCACAAAAACATCAGAGATGATTCGGACCGCGTCAGGACCGCTTACTCTTATCATCCCTATTCCGGAATATCCCGGGGGGGTCGCCATCGCCGCTATCGTGTCGGATTCATGTTGAAGACAGTCTTTCATGGATACCAGGAACAAAAAACCCGTGAGTTTCGGGCAAAAATCCCGAAAGCCACGGGCGGAAGAGTCCGATGACGTTAAGTAAAATTATTTTGCAGGTTCTTCGGCGGCTTCTACTTCACCCGCCTCTTCCTTCTTCGGCGCAACCACTGTCGCCAAAGCGATTCCCAGGTCCATTGCGGGAATTACACCAGTGGGCAACGTTATTTCGCCCACGTGAATCGAATGGCCTCTTTCCAGTTTTGAAACATCCACAACTATCTGGTCAGGAATGTCAGCTGGAAGGCATGACACTCGAATCTCTTTGGCCGCGGTTTGGAACATACCGCCCTTTTCAACTCCAACAGGCTTACCTTGAAATTCCAAAGGCACCTCTACTTCAATGGGCTCATCCATAAAAATCTGGAGGAAATCCAGATGCACGATGGATCCATCGACCGGACGGATTTGATGCTCCTTAAGCAATGCCAGCATGGTCAATTCGTTCCCACCTTCAGAGGTTATCCGTAGATCGAAAAGCGGGTTGCTTCCAGCTTTCTCTACAGCCTTTCTGAATTCATGAATATGTATAGACAGACTCATCGGTTCAATTTTTTTGCCATAAAAAACCGCAGGCGCCTTACCCTGGGCTCTTAGTCTTCTTGCCGGTCCTTTGCCGGTTCCAAAACGCTGTTCAGCGCTGAGAGTGACTTTGTTCACTGTTCCTCCGTTTGGGGATTGCAGGATTTGTCTAGAGAATTAGACGTTCCGATCCCGCTCGATTAAACAAATAGTTCAGAGACGGAAACTTCTCGATGTATCCGACCTATCGCCTCACCAAGAAGTGGAGCGACTGATTGCACTTTTAGTTTTGGGCATCTTTCCAGCTTATCATTTGCCGGTATGGTGTCTGTAATGTACAAATTAACTATTGGAGAATCATTAATTCGTTGAATAGCGGCGCCCGACAGCACAGAGTGCGTGCAGCAAGCTTCTATTTTACGCGCTCCGACATTTTCCAGCGCAACTGCAGCTTTGACAAGGGTTCCGGCTGTGTCGACCATGTCATCCAAAAGGACAACATCCTTCCCGGCAACATCGCCTATTACGTTCATTACTACTGATTCGTTGGGTTTGGATCGGCGTTTGTCGATAATGGCCAGATTGGCCCCAAGCCTCTTGGCGAACGCCCTGGCTCTCTCCACCCCGCCGGCGTCGGGTGAGACCACCACGCATTCACCACCATCGTGATCGGACTTGATTGTGTCCGCCATAATGGGTCCTGCGTACAAATGATCCACCGGGATATCAAAAAATCCCTGTATTTGACCCGCGTGCAGGTCCAACGTGAGGACGCGGTCCGCTCCTGCAGCGGTAATGATGTCCGCAACGAGTTTGGCCGTTATGGGAGCTCTGGACGCAACTTTACGATCCTGCCTGGCATATCCATAATAGGGCATTACCGCTGTGACGCGACTTGCAGAGGCTCTCTTCAGGGCATCGATCATAACCAGTAGTTCCATTATGTTGTCATTCACTGGACTACATGTTGACTGAACGACAAAAACGTCCATGCCGCGGACGTTTTCCCTGAATTCAACCTGGGTTTCACCATCGCTGAAATGCCCAACGGTAGCGTCTCCGATTGGTATCCCCATATACTTGGTAATACTCTCGGATAGGGCAGGATTAGAATTTCCAGTGAATATTTTTAGCCCGACTCTCATCAAACGGTCCTTTTACAAGATAGGCTGCGGTGTAAAAAGATGATAATACGATTACCATAGTGTCATGTCAACAGGAAACAGGCTGAAATATGAGGGAATTGAAATAGACCACCGTTATTGATATAGTGAAAATTCCCATAAAAAATACGCGGAGGATGTCCAAATGAAAACACTGGTGGTGTTTTTGTCGCTGACTTTTTTTCTAATTGCGGGCTCAGGACTGTCACTGGCGGCCGCCGAAGCTCCAAAAACCGATAAACCTGCAAACGCAGTGGTTAATTATAATCCTAAATATAAGTGTGTCATGGTCTGCAAAGGTGAAAAACCAGTTCTTGAAGTTCTAGAAGATGGACTCGCCTATGCGCTGGATGTGCCTTTGGCCCTTTTGAGCCCTATAACCTGCCCGATCGTGACCCCGGTCATGGACAGGCTTGATTCTGATCCTGACAGATACTACGACGGGAGGAGATTCAAAAGATAATTGCGACCAACACGTTTCGTCTATCACGATCGAGTCGCAGGCGCTCATTTCAAAACAAAGCATTTTTCATCACCAACCTCACCTTTGAGGTGGAATTCAATCTGCTTTTGAGGGATCTCCTTCAGGTGGTAAACGATCTCCCATTCCCGTGACTTCTTGTTCCAGGAATACTGGTCAAGCGATATTTTTTTCCCCTTCTGAAGGTAGAGCATGAGATACCATCCGCCATAAAGCTTGGAATAGCAAATTTTGACATGCTTGACGTTTTTCATGTGACCAGCGAAATCGAGAGCCGCCTTGCTGACTTGATCCTTTTCACCCTCGTTGATGAGTGATTCCGAGGACCCCTTTTGCTCTCCACCCGCCGGAGGGGTATACTGAGGGGGAGGCGGAGTGGCCAGTAGTTTTTTTAGTTCTTCGTCGGAACCTTTCTTGGCGCTTTCAGCTTGCCCGGCATTCTCCGTCGAAGCTTTTACCGGTTGTTTACCTGCTTCTTCGTTCGGAGCCTTCACGCTCTTTAGAGCGGAAACGCAACCAACAATGGCCAGGGCCCCCACCAATGCAAGAAAAAAAAGCATGCCTCGATAAGATTTCATTTATTAATCCACTGATATAATCTACGAAAAAAGTAATGTAAATATATCATGTTGAACATAGTTTTTCAACTTAATCGAAAACAGGCGATTCTTTTTACTGGATGTTGATACCAGGAAATGCAGAAGGATTTGGATGGGACGAAATTGATTTTTCAGGCCGGATTTTATGCGACGGATCGCTTATCCTGTTTGGGAATGTCAGTCGTTAGCCGCCCAAGTCTTTGATGACTGAGGTCAATGTACGCTGGGTTTATTTCATAACCAACAAAATGCCGTCCGAGTTTTTTAGCCGCAACTGCGGAGGACCCGCTTCCCATGAACGGGTCAAGCACCACATCGCCTTCGAAGCTGTAAAGATTGATCAAACGCTCTGCCAAACCCAGGGGAAACGGAGCCGGGTGCCCTACCCTCCTGGCTGATTCAGACTGGATTTCCCAAACACTTGTGGTGGCACGCATAAATTCTTCACGACTGATTGTCGATTTTCCCTTATTCGGCCTATCGAAACGATCTTTCGAAAATATCAGCACGTACTCATGCAGATCTCTTAGAGTAGGGTTGCCTGCCGACATCCATGATCCCCATGCGCACGAACCGCTGGATCCTTTTCCCTTGACCCAGATTATTTCACCCCTCATCAGCAGACCGAGACGGGAAGCAATCACCGCTACAAATGAGTTCAAAGGTATATATGGCTTGCGTCCAACATTGGCGACATTGAATGCGATGCGCCCCCCTGGCATGAGCGTCCTTTTCGTTTCTCTCAACACTTTTTCCAGAAGGTTCAGATATTCTTCAAGAGTCAGGTCTACATCGTAATCCTTACCAACATTATACGGTGGGGATGTGACCATCAAAGCGACAGAATTGTCAGGCAGTTCATACATGTTCTCGGAAGAATGCGGGAAAATTTGATCCAA
Source organism: uncultured delta proteobacterium (assembly GCA_963846725.1). GTDB lineage: Bacteria > Desulfobacterota > Desulfomonilia > Desulfomonilales > Desulfomonilaceae > CAJBEZ01. The sequence goes on from CAWJXP010000015.1 coordinate 24,030, forward strand.
TACTTCTGCAGGCGCAGATCCCTCAATTTCCCTTTCTCCTTCTACACTGGATGAAGCGAATAGCTTCCGGCCATAAAATGACGAGGAATCATGATTCTCTCGTTTACCTACCCCAAACGCCTTAGTAGTTGTTCTGTGTTTCTGCACTTTGTCTCTGGGAAGTCATGATTTAGTGGCGTGGCTCAGTGGCCGACGGGGATGACAAGTAATATATCAACATTTACATGTCAACTTTTTTCTTTTATTTCGAGTAAATGAACAGTTTAATTAATATTGTAGGTCATTTATTATCCATGTAATATAGCTTTAAATAATTGTAACTTATTAATTTAACAATATTAAGTTCTATAGAATTGGAATTAGGTCCGAGCCACGCTACGACCCGGTCCCATCAACACTCGCAAGGGATTCAAATGTCGGCCCTTTTAAACAGAGGGGGAATAGCACTACTGAACAAAATCGCTTCCATTCGCTTTGATAACGCTCCGCCTTGTTGCCAGACACTCCTAAAGTGTGATAATTCTTTAAAAATGGCGAAATTCGGGCCTGAGCCGAGCGACTATGAGTCTCACATCAAGGCTGGGAGGATTTATGACCGGCGCTGAGTTGCGTGAAGAGTTTCTAAAATATTTTGAAGCCCAAGGACACACAAGAGTGGAAAGTTCATCCCTGATACCCAGTGGAGACGCGACTCTACTTTTTACAAACGCTGGAATGGTTCAATTCAAGGGCGTGTTCACGGGGAAAGAAAATCGACAGTACAAAAGAGCGGTAACGGCTCAGAAGTGCCTGCGAGTAAGCGGCAAACATAACGACTTGGAGAATGTTGGCCAAACAGCCAGGCATCACACGTTTTTCGAGATGCTCGGGAACTTTTCATTTGGTGATTATTTCAAAGAGGACGCCGTAGCTTTCGCCTGGGAATTCCTTACAAAGAGGCTTGCTCTCCCCAAAAAGCAACTGCATGTCACGATTTATCTGGACGACGATTCTGCTAACAGCATTTGGAAAAAGGTTTTAGGAACCGACGCCAACCCTATTATCCGTCTGGGTGAAAAAGACAACTTTTGGAGTATGGGTGATACCGGACCATGCGGCCCGTGTTCCGAGATACATATTGATCAGGGAGAGAGGCTGGGCTGTGGTTCCCCAGATTGCGGCCCTGACTGCGATTGTGACAGATTCCTCGAATTATGGAACCTTGTTTTCATGCAGTATGATCGAGACTCTTCCGGTCGGCTTACGCCGTTGCCTCGCCCTTCGATTGACACAGGTCTTGGCCTGGAAAGGCTAGCTGCAGTAATCCAGGGTAAGGACAGCAACTGGGATTCAGATATATTCGAGCCTATAATTAGCAGGATCGAGGATCTATCAGGGAAAGGCCGCGATTCAGGCCCGAACGAAACGGTAGCTATCAGGGTAATAGCTGATCACAGCAGAGCCGCCGCCTTCCTGATCGCGGACGGAGTACTGCCTTCAAATGAGGGCAGAGGCTATGTCCTGAGAAGGATAATGCGACGAGCCTTACGTTATGGCAAAAGATTGGGGCTAAATGAACCTTTTCTGTACAACACCGCCTCGGTCGTAGTTGAGACCATGGCCCCAGTGTACCCCGAACTTGAAACCAGACGAGCTTTAATAGATGAAGTCATCAAAAATGAGGAGGAACGTTTTCTTCAGACCCTGACACGCGGACTAGCTCTTTTTGATGAGGAAATAACCCGTCTAGGCAATTCCGGGAGCCTAGAGATTCCTGGAGCCGTGGCTTTTCGACTCTATGACACGTTTGGTTTCCCCAGAGACCTGACTGAGGACCTTGCCAGAGAGTCTGGAATGGTCGTTGACCACAAAGGTTTCGAGACTGAGATGGCCAAACAGAAAGAGATGGCTCGTCAGGCATGGGAAGGAAGTGGCAGCATAGAAACCACGGTTCCGTGGGACGCTGTCCGAGACCTTGGGGCTGTAGAATTTACCGGTTATGAAAGACTTGAAGACACCGGGGCAATTACAGCGATTTTAAAAGACGGTAACAGGATCGCCAAAACTGGAGCAGGCGATATTGTCTCGATCATCACTGACAGGACCCCATTCTATGGCGAATCCGGGGGACAGGTTGGGGATCATGGAGCTATAGCCAAAGACGGAGCGGAACTCGAAGTTCAGGACACTACCCGACTAGGCTCAACGCTGATAGTTCACAAAGGAATTGTGAAATCAGGTTCATTCTCAGTCGGAGATGTGGTTTCACTAGAGGTCGAAACAGGGATAAGAAGGTCGATCATGGCCAATCACTCCGCCACACACCTTCTCCAGTGGGCCTTAAGAGAAGTTCTTGGACCACACGTCAACCAGAGAGGATCTCTCGTTGAACCCAACAGACTCCGTTTCGATTTCACTCACTTTTCCTCCATAACAGACGAGGAACTGGAGCGAGTTGAAAACCTTGTGAATGAAAGGATCCTTGAAGACATCGATGTGACAGTCCTGGAGATGCCCATCGAAAAGGCCGTAGAGATGGGAGCGACCGCTTTGTTTGGAGAGAAATATGGAACTGATGTAAGGGTTGTCTCAGTGGGCGAATTCAGCAAGGAGTTATGCGGTGGGACTCACGCTTCCCGGACTGGAGAGATTGGGCTGTTTAAAATCACTTCCGAGGGAGGTATTGCTTCAGGAGTCCGTAGAGTGGAAGCCGTGACGGGAATGGGTGTGATATCTTACCTGCGCAAAGTGGAAAATGAATTGAACCAGGTCGGTAGCCGGCTTCGCGCCGGAAAGGGCGACGTGGTCAAGAAACTGGACAAGCTGATTGAGGAAAAGAAGGCAAAAGATCGGGAGATATCTGATATCAAGCAAAAGTTCGCTCGTCGGGAAGGGGCTGATATCATAGAAGGCATAAAGGAAATTAATGGTGTCAAGGTGCTAATCCAAATCGTTGAAGATATCCACAATCCGAAAGAATTGAGAGAACATGCGGACAGAATAAAAGACAAATTAAAATCGGGTGTGGCTTTGTTAGGGGCGAGAGCTGATGGCAAAGCCTTTCTGTTGGCGCTGGTAACTAAGGATCTTACCGACAGATTTCACGCAGGAAACATTGTCAAGCGTGTTGCTGAATCTATCGGAGGTTCGGGAGGAGGACGCCCCGACATGGCTCAAGCAGGCGCCCCGGATGTGGAATCCTTAGATGAAGCTTTCAATTCAGCGGTGAAATTTATTTTTCCTTGAGTAACGAAAGTCAGCGAGTGTTTGCGGGAGATCAACAGATGGACATAAATGAAAGTAATGAGGTGTACGGTCAGAATCACGCGGGTAATTAACGAACTCAAGATGGCCAGACAATCCGTAACGATTTTTAAAGTGGTAGAATTGACTGGAATCGACCAGTTTGTTGTGTTTCGATATTTTTATGAGAAGGGTTTATTACGCGGCAAATGACGAATATGTCACTCATCTAGCACACCTGGCGGGAGCTTGTCCTTATTGGATGCGGGGACTCTGGTCCCAGTCCCTGGTTCTTCGTCGATCCCGGACGAATCAAATGTGTCAGGTGCGAGCTTGTCAAAATTTTTGTCCGCAACCTTGAACTCCAGTCCGTATTCTTTAGCTTTGGCAATATAAGAACCCGAGTCTAGTCTTACCTCTCCGGCCACTGAAACCCTCACAGCCGCAGCCCCTTCCACAGGACACTTATTTTCACACCACCCACACCCGGCGCATCGATTCGCGTGAACCACAGGGACACCATTCTTACGTCCTTCAGCAGGTTGAAAAGAAATCGCATGGTAAGGGCAAACCTCGCCACACACTAGACATTTCTTGTCCTGATTCCAGACAAGGCAGTTTTGCCGGTCAATCCAGGCTGTTCCAATTTTTGCCTGAATCTTTTCCTCCACGGGCAGCTTCCTGATCGCTCCTGTCGGACAAACAGAGCCGCAGATTGCGCAGTTAACGGCGCAAGCGGCCAACCTTGGAACAAGTGTTGGGCTGAATAACCCTTCCAGTCCAGCTTTCAGCCATATTGGCTGTAAAGTGTTAGTAGCGCAGGCCTTCATACATAGTCCGCACCTAACGCACAGTTTTAAAAATTCAAACTCGGGAATCGCTCCTGGAGGACGAATCAAATCAGCCGGAGTAACAGCCCTTTCCTGTCCCAATAAACGCGGCTGATTCCAGCCAGTCCTTGTCAGAGACGCCAGAGTTAGCCCAGAAAACGCAGAAAGTAAGATACCTCTCCTCGTAATATCCGGCGTAACGGAGACACTGTCCGTAGAACCAACACCGGGAAAAAAGGAAATGGCGTTCTCAGGACATAGCTCCTTACAACGACGGCAAACCAGGCAATCCTGGAAACTTGTCATGTGCGGATCTTCGCCGATGGCTGCCGTAGGACAATTCCTTACACATCGTCCGCACTGGGTGCACGAAGAGCTGACACTCCTACGAATGAGGGGTCTTTTCGACAAGACCGCCAGCATCGCTCCCGCCGGGCACAAGAAACGAACACCAGAACCTGGGAGAAATTATAGCCAGCGCTGAAACAAAGAATATAAACCCGGCGATGAAATAATTGGCTGCGGAAACTCTGCGTGAAATCTGAACGTAGGCAAGATCCGGGAAGAATTTATAAAGCGGAGAGGCAAGATCCAGCACTGTGTCAAGTATGGAGAGTAAAATCGGATACGCTACTTGTCCCCAAAACCGGGTGATAAGAGAAATCGGGGCCACAAGAAAGGCGAGAGACACTCCTCCGACCGCTGCAGCGAGCACGATTAGCAGTATATAATATTTGATCGAGCGATATTGGGACTTGGAATCATATCCAGATCGCGGAGACCTTAGTCTTGACTTGGGGTAAATTGCGCTCTGAATCCCATCTATCGTTGTCCCCATGGGACACACATACCCGCAGAAACCCCCGTCCGACCACCAGGGCGCTCAGCAATACCAGCAATGACAGGAGAAAACCCGCCTGAAAATGCCGCGACGTTATCAATGTGACGCCGGCAATCAAGGGGTCCAGTTTGAGAAACGTGTCCAGAGGTAAATCAAGTGTTTCGGGATACGCTGCCCAGATTATCAAAAACAAAAAAGCTGCAAAGCTGATTAGCTGTATTAGTCTCTGAAATCGAATCAAACGCTGATCTTCTTTATGTTCAAATTCTCGAGATCTATTCTTCCCAGTCCGCGTTCAGCCGCAATTCGGATGTGTTTAATTTGTTTGGGCTGAAGTTTCTTCCCATACCATTTTCCCAGGGCCGTCATCTGGGCGTCTGCAGCCACCATGTCTGTTGAGGCTATCACTAGATCCATTGGAATAACCTCTCCAGGCCCGCCCGGCCCGCCGGTGCTCAGAATTCTTGTCCCATCCATAACTACCAAATGCGGTTTTAGAACGGTCACCATGTCTACGATAGACTCATGAAGATCATACCGATTATGAAATGAGATCCGATCATAGATCAGGCCCATCATACCCTTCATCGACATGCTTACGCCCGACGACCCGTGAGATTTTCCTACTGGAACCGCTATCAATGTGTCAGCGTCAAGGGCGTCAGACAGTACTTTCATCTTTTTAAACTGTGTTCCACGATCCACAGCAACATCCCGGAAAAGACGCTCATTCTTCACATAATTGACATGGGTGTTCGGCACGTCTTTGCAGGATTCGGGAATCTTAGACAGTTTCATGCAATCTGCGGGGTTGTTCAAAACGTTGTCAACAATTGATATCCGAGATGCCCCGCGTCTGCGCACAACCTCGCGACTTCTTTGACTACTAGCGGGTTAGTGTTGGCTCCCGACTCAGGTCCACGCGCAAAACTCATGTTAGGTTTGATCAAAACCTTGGCCCCTGGTTTGACAAATCGCTTAATTCCACCTAACGCGTCGATCGCCTGCCTAGTGATTATAGCTGGATCTTTGCCGTTGCAAATGGTGAGATCCGGGTATTCGTCCGCGAAGGATTCAGATGGTTCTATGATTCCAAGAGAAACGCCGGCTATAGCGGCAGACGCTACTAAACCGTTTCTTAAAAATTCCCGACGATTATTGTAACGTGACATTTTGCACCTCGTAAGTCTTCAGAAAGTCCAACGTTGCAAGATTATCATGATTCCCGACTTGAGCAAAGTCAACGCGAACGGCTTCCGGGATCAACAGATGCTCACAATCGGAAAATTTGTTTCAGGCGCCAAAAATTTTGTTGACACGCTGCTTGAGTAACAATACAAGTTCCGTCTTAGAAATAAGAAAGCTTATTTGTTTCTGACTTCAACTGTTTGTTAATACTCTTGGAAAGTTATATGGCGCTAAACCACAATTTTTCCAACTACCATCAAAGGCCTATCATGGATCTCCGAGGTGTGGATTCGGAAGGGGTCGACGATGGCCTTATGTGTTTCTCAAAACATCGTTCAAGAACAATTTCGCGGTTCATTGAATTTTCATGCGCGGTATTGGTCGCATTTCTGACACTCTCAATCATTTCTTTTCTTTCACTCAGGCCTGCCTTAAAGGAGATTAGAGGCGAAGCGAGAGTCCAATGGGATGGAATGGTCAATCTGGCCAGAGAGCGCAATGATTTAATTCAGGGAGTAGTGCAAGTCCTAAGGGGATTTGGAGTTATACAGAATAAATGGGGAGAGAAAATCCTCGAGGAACGATCCATACTCCTGAGAGCGGCCGACCCCGACTCTATAATATCCAGCATTGATGAAACTGACCAGAGATTGGCCAAGCTTGCTCAAATCGCCGATTCTTCGGAGGAACTAAGGGCTCATCCGACATTCGTCGGGAACTGGGCCCGTATAGACACAATAAATCGTGAACTCAAAATGAGACGAATGAATTACAACGAAAAAGCCAAAATGTATAATAGCCTATTGACTCCATTCCCTCAAAACATGCTCGCCGCAATATTTGGATTTGTTCCCCTAAACAAATTTCCATTCACACATGTTGATCGTCGTGGAAACGCGTGATTCGAATCGCTAAATTCCCGTCAATGTAAATCTATCGTGCTGGGGACCTCTTCTTCGCTGACTTTCTTAACAGCCCCTTTATTGAATACGAAATTTGCCAACACAAGTTTGTCCGATTTTGTAGGATGGAGATAGCGAACGCTGAATCCAGGTTTCCCTTCGAAATGGTAATCGGTGATTGGGAGAACCCCGGTAGTCCTCAATTGCCAAGTAATGATTCTTCTCTTGAGCTTTGAAGACCAGCTCACGAGGTACAAACGCGTGTAGTCACATCCAGGGTCTTTGCCAATCGGGGCATAAGCTACAATATAGTTACTTTTGGCTCCAATGTCCGGGTCATCCGTTACATTGACCGTACGCCAGGCCACCATACGCATAAATGGGACGATTTTTGCTATATCTTCCGGTGGCGCCAGTTTCATGTTGTGGGTAAATATGTAGCCAACCCGTCCGTCCTCTATTTTGACTTTGTACCAGACGTCCTTGCGGACATCATCGGTTCCGGCCCCCTCCTCCGGAATTGGAGGCTCATCTGCCGGAGTAACGCCATTCTCCGATTGTTTGTTTCGACTAGAGCCTTTTTCTGAAGACGGACTTCTAACCGTCACGACCCGTTCGTAGACTTCCAGTTTTTTCCCAGGAGGTAGAACCTCTATAATTTCTTGCTGCCGCCCAGGGCTGAGTCTAAAATTGGCTTTGCTCTTTGTGACTGCTTCAGCCTGAGAAGGCATACCCTCTATTGATTTTCTCAACTGTTGGGTCTTGGCGATAATGTCCTCGCCCCCTATCGCTTTTTGTTCAACATAGCCTTCTCGCCCGTCTCTTGTTCTTACCTTAAACATTTCGCCGACCTTGTCCAATAAGCCCAGAGGGGTTTCGGCCGGTAACTTCCTAAGGATTTCAGAATTGAGGTTGGCAGTCTGGTATAGTGACGTAGGCCGAAGAGTTATGCCATCTCGAGGAGTAAACTGAGTTTTTTTCTTGAGCAGTTTGGACTGCATCTTAAGAATAATTTCTTTTTTGACCGTCTCAACTTCCTGGCATCCAAAAGCCATCGAGCATATAAACGAAACCAATATCAAATACAGAAGTTTATTGTTCTGGAATCTGTTGAAGTCGACCTTGAATGGTTCCATCAATCGAAACCCTCTTTCGGAATGATTCGAATTCTTATATTTCCAAATCGTCGAACAATCAATAAAATGCCTGGTATTTTCTTAAATTGATTTTTCGTTCGATTATCCCGGACGTCCCAAGCTAGAAACTCATGGTGGAAATTTCATTATATGGAAATAATTACAACTCACTTGAACGCCGATTTTGACGCATTTGCTTCCATGGTAGCCGCAAAGAAACTTTATCCCGACGCATTGGTGGTCTTTCCAGGATCACGGGAGAAGAACCTGCGCGATTTCTTTATGGAATCAACCTTGTACATACTATCGATAGACCGCGTCAAGGATTTAGATTTTTCGAAAGTCAAGAAACTAATACTCGTCGATACCAGACAAAGAAGCCGCATAGGCAAGTTGGCAGAGCTTTGTGATTCCGGGGAGGTGGAAATTCACATTTACGACCATCACCCCGATTCCGAAGAAGACATCAAGGGGCAACTCGAAGTCATAAGGAGGGTGGGCTCAACCGTCACGTTGTTCATTACCCTGTTTCGTCAAAAGAAGATCCAAGTCAACGCAGAAGAAGCTACTGTCCTGGCTTTAGGAATTTACGAAGACACGGGTTCCTTCACTTTTTCATCTACCACACCGGAAGATCTTCAAGCCGCGCAATGGCTTCTCAGGAGAGGAGCTAACTTGAACATTGTGGCCAACATGATGACCAGCGATTTGACCAAAGACCAAATCGACATTCTACATCAGCTCATAGAAGGATCCGAGGTCTTTAGCATGGGAAATATCGAGGCTATCGTTGCCACTGCCCACGCGGAAGAATACGTAGGCGATCTTGCGATACTGGTTCACAAGTTCAAGGAAATGGAAAATTATGACATTGTAATAGCCATAGTGAGAATGGAAGACAGGATACACCTGATTGCGCGTAGTGGGGTTCCGGAAGTGAACGTCGGAGAGATTGCCTCGGAATTCGGTGGTGGTGGCCATCCCACAGCCGCAAGCGCTACGATAAGGGACTTGTCCCTTTATGAAGTTAAAGATCGGATATTCAACGAGCTACGGTCCAGAGCGCATCCCAAACAGAAAGCGTCCGAGATAATGTCTAGGCCCGTAATTACGGTAGGTCCTGAACAGACTATTGAAGAAGCGTCTGCATTGCTGAGCCGATACCAAATCAGTTCGCTACCCGTTGAAAAAAACCACTCAGTTTTAGGAATACTCCATAGATCTGCTGTCGATAAAGCCCGACATCACGGACTGGAAAAACACCCAGTTTCAGACTTCATGAATCCAGGGGTTGTGTTTGTAACTTCTGAAGAGTCAATAGACCGTGCTTTGAGAATTACTGTAGATGGTCGTCACCGATTGGTTCCGGTAATTGATGAAGGACAGATGGTGGGCGTAATTTCGAGGAGTGATCTTCTGGAACATCTGAAACTTCCTAGAACCAGTGACTCCTCCAGCCCGGATGACTACCCGGGTGGCAGGGAGAAACGAAAGAGTGTCAAGAAACTTCTTGATGAAAGGACACCACAAAAAGTCCTGGATATTCTCAAGAAGGCAGGTCAGATAGCGGAAAATTTCAACTACGAAGTCTTTCTTGTCGGAGGAGCCGTTCGCGACCTGCTCCTAAGAATTTACAATTTGGACATCGATCTGGTCGTCGAAGGCGATGGGATCCTTTTTGCCAAAGCCTTTGCAGAAAATTATCAAAACTGCCGCGTGCGTAGCCATGAAAAGTTTGGAACCGCTGTAATGCTGTTTGAAGATGGTTTCAAAATTGATGTGGCCACGGCTCGTCACGAATATTACGAAAGGCCTGGAGCCTTGCCCCAGGTTGAAACAAGTTCCATCAAACGTGATTTATACCGCCGTGACTTTACGATCAACACGCTAGCGATATGTCTCAATCCGCTTGAATGGGGATACCTGATAGATTTCTTCGGAGGTGTCAGAGACATTAAAGAAAGAGCGATCAGGGTTTTGCACAATCTGGCTTTTGTCGAGGATCCCACCCGAATTCTTAGAGCCATTCGATTTGCGAGCAGGTTCAATTTCAACATTGGCAAACATACGCTAGCTCTTATCAAAGGGGCCCTGAAGCTAAAGGTTTTTGACAGGGTTGAAGGGAAGCGTCTTTTAAATGAACTGCTCCATATACTTGAGGAGAGGAATCCTTCTCCGGCCATCCAGCAAATGTCGAGTATGGGAGTGCTGGATGCTCTGTGTCCAGGGCTGATTGTGAACAAAAAGATTTCTGATCTTGTGGAATCGGTGTCCGGTGTCCTTTCATGGTGGAAATACCTTTTTCTGACCGAAAAGATTGACGCTTGGTTGGTTTATTTTTTAGCTATGACTGATTCATTGGACGAGTCAAGTTTTCAATCCTTTGCGGCGAGGCTGTCGGCGCCGGATTCCGAAACAAAGCGCCTGGTCAAGGAAAAACGGGAACTCAAGTGGATGCTGAGCCTGTTGGAAAGGGAAAAGATGGGTAAACCCAGTGAGATTTTCTTGGCGCTCAGCAAATTGTCTACGGAGTCACTTCTGTTCATGATGGCAAAAGCTTCTCGAGAGCCTGTTAGACGGTCTATTTCGGAATATATTATAACCCTTAGACATGTGAAGCCTGTAATGACCGGAAAAGAACTTAAAGAGATGGGCTACCTACCTGGTCCTTTATTCGGCTCCATTTTGAACTCGTTAAGAGAGGCCCGTTTGGACGGTTTCGTTAAAAATTTGGAAGAAGAAAAGAAATTCGTAAGAACGTTTTTCCCTGAAAAGGGACAAATTGTTAAGAGAAGTGTAACAAAAAATTAGTCATTTTAGATTATGAATCAAAAGTGGTATACAAGATCGAGTGAAATAAATTCACGAGTGCCCCATGTTAGCCCTTGTGGTATCTTCAGGGTGACAACCAGTTAATCAGCAGATTTATTCGCGCTCACCGGCCAGGCCGACCTTTGGATTAATTTAGCCTGTAACCATAATCATGGTATACCGATTTCTCCAGGGAGGAAATAAATGGAAAATCAGAGCCCCAAGACGGTTAAAATTTTTGATATCACTCTTCGAGATGGATCTCAGAGCAAAGTCGCTACCAGAATCAAGCTGGATGATTTGCTAAGGGTTGCGACTAAGCTTGCGGATAGCGGTATTTACGGAGCTGAAACCTGGGGTGGAGCGACGTTTGACGTTTGCGTTCGTTATCTGAGGGAAGATCCATGGGAACGGGCCCGTAAACTTAAAGAAGTTATGCCTCATGTCAAGAACATGATGTTAATCCGTGGTCAGAACCTGGTCGCTTATTCCAATTTCCCGGATGATGTTGTTCAAAAATTTGTCGAGTGCTCTGCTAGGAATGGCATAGATGTATTTAGAATCTTCGATGCTCTTGACGATGTGAGAAATCACGAAATGGTTATAAAGGCGGTCAAGTCTGTCGGGAAGATCGCTGAAGGAGCCATTTGCTATACAATTAGCCCAGTGCATACTATTGATAAATTTGTCTCCAAGGCCCGTCAACTTGAAGACAAAGGCGTCGACCAGATCGCCATCAAGGATATGGCGGGTCTGATAGATCCTCAAACCGCTTTTGCACTGGTTACTGGCCTGAAAAAGGCCGTAAAAGTGCCCATTCATCTTCATACACATGATAATTGCGGTATGGGCATGATGTCTGCGCTGAAGGCAGTAGAAGCGGGTTGTGAAATGATAGACTCGGTGCTGAGTCCATTCTCCGGAGGCACCGGTCATCCTTGCACTGAATCACTTGTCTTTTCCCTCGAGCGTTTCGGTTACAACACAGGATGCGACCTGAAGAAACTGACGAAGGCAGCGGAAGAAGCAAAGGCCGTCAGAGGCTTTTACAGGGAATTTGAGGCCCCTTACAGTGGAGTTGATTGCAAAATGCTTGTGACCCAGATTCCGGGTGGAGTCATGTCAAACCTGGCCAGTCAACTCAGGCTCCAGAACGCTCTTGACCGGCTGGATGAAATAGTCGATGAGATCCCAAGAGTTAGAGAGGACCTTGGATTTATTCCTCTGGTGACGCCAACTTCTCAGATTGTGGTGTCTCAAGCTACTTTCAATGTACTGTTAGGCCGCTACAAGATAATCGCAAACCATACCGCCAACCTGTTGAAGGGAATGTATGGCGAGACGCCTGCTCCAGTGAACAAAGAATTACAGGAAAGGGTTCTAAAAGGCGAAAAACCCATTTCAATAAGACCGGCCGAGTTGCTGCCTCCCATGTGGCCGGAACTGGAAGCTAAGTTTCCAGAGCTTACTGACGAAGAACTACTCATTCACGCCATCTTTCCTCACGAGGCGGCGGGATATTTTGCGGAAAAGGCCAAGAAATAAATTTCGTTGAGCGTTGTCTGATAACGCGAGTCTATTTAAGACAATCAGAAAAATATTTATGGAGATTACGCGAGTCGGTGACTACTCGCGTTTTTCTCCGAGTATAGGAGTAAATGGGTAACTACTAGGACATGAAGGTCGTAGTTGACGGAAGATGTATACCTAATCAACTTGATGGAACGGGACGGGTCACCATCAATTTGATAGAGGCCCTTTCAAACTCTGATGACAATCTTGATCTCCAGGTATTGATTCGATCAGATCTCTCGAAAATTATCAGGGAAAAAATTCCAGGTTCAATTAGGGTTCTAAACATCCCATATCGCCACATCCATCCGTATACCGTCTTTGGCCTTGGCAGGGTAATAGACAAACTTCGAGCCGATATCTTTTACAGCCCTCACATGCTCCAGCCTTTTAGCATGAGCACCCCAGGAGTGATAACCATTCATGACACGATGTGGTTCGATCAGACATGGATGCAAGCTCATGGCAAACAACTAAGAATGATCGCGGGAAAATTTTATTTTCGTAGTCTTGTGGAATTATCTGTAAGAAAAGCCAACAAGATAATCGTGCCTTCAAAATCTACTTGTCAGGATATTTCCAGATTTTGGCCTAACCGCATTAAGGATTGCAGCGTGGTCTACCACGGTATTGATCAATCATTCATGCAATCGCCTAATAATCAGCTCACTGTGGACAAACTCAAACATTTTGGACTGGCTGGCAAGAAGTTCGTTTTGCACATCACAAACGGAAAACCGTATAAAAACACGCCTCGTGTCATTGAAGCTTTTTCCCGGATTGCTGACACCTTAGACTTATCCATAGTCATAGTAGGCAGCAGAAGCGCTTTCACGGATTCGATCCTGTCTCTGATATCCGCGAGTCTAGCGAAAGAACGGGTAAAATTTCTCGGCTCTGTGGATGACCAAGACTTGGCGGTCCTGTTTCATGCAGCCAGAGCCCTCATTTTCCCTTCTTTGTACGAAGGCTTTGGACTGCCTGTGATAGAGGCCATGGCTTGCGGTTGTCCTGTAATAGCTTCAGAGAAGGGCTCGCTTGGTGAGGTCTCAGGGAACTGCGCGTTGTCCGTAAATCCGGAGAGCGTGGAAGAAATCTCGAGGGCAATACTGGCGCTGGAAAAGGACGATTCTTTGAGGAAATTCCTGATTGAAAAAGGATTAAAAAGGGCTGGCGAATTCTCTTGGGACAAAGCCGCAACTCAAATCATTGAGATCCTTCATCACGCATGATGAACTGTAGCGACGTAAACCCCGGCTGATTCCACCCAATGTAGCCGGCTTTCCGAAAACTAACAATGTTCCGCGGGGTCAGTGGTCCCAAGGGATGGCGTTAAGGTACCTGTCAAGCTTGTTCAGATAGGTCTTCGTCCTGAATGTAATTCCGTGCTTGATCTGGGAATTTTCTCCCATCCACAAATCACCTATGACCGCAAAAGGGGTTGGGCCGAAACGTGAGGCATGTTGAGTAAGAATCGTCTGATGTATGTCCGAGTAAATATAGTGAGGCTCTTTCTCGAGAAGAAAAGAATCAAAAATTTTGTGTTTTGGCATTGCGGGAAAAGCGATTGAGGTGGCTCGAAGGGTCGCCGATTCTTTAGGGGATGGCCTTCCCTTATCATCATATTGAAGCAGGTCTCCATCGATTTGGAGATCCATAAAGGAAGATAAGTCCCTGATACGTATCTGTTCAACCATGTTCCGACTGGAAAAAGGGCCATAGTTGTAGTCCATGCCTACGAAGAATAGCCATGAGAGATCCGAGATCGAGCCATATGTGGCGGCATATTGCATGAACATCGGTTTCAGAGCCGCAACCCCTACGTCAACTCCACCTGGGATGGTATAAATATAGTCGGTCAATTCCTGGTCAGTGAAACTTTCACCTCTCTCCTTCATCAATTGCCTGGCTCTGGGAAAATTGAGTTGCATGGATCCTTTTGTCCTCACAACGTTTACGACCTTGTCGATCTCTTTGTTAACTACACCCTTCATGAAATCCGGTAAAATGGAAACGTCTCTTTTCAGATCATCCGCAATATGTCTCGCTACAATTTCAACCTCTCCTTCAGTTCGACATTGTAAAAGTTGAGGATAATATTTGTCCTTGTATCGTTGATACAGTTGAGGAACAGGAGGAATGACCAACCACGTTCCATACTTTTGCGAAAACTCCTTCTCCGCACGCTCAAGCTGGCCTGATATAGTCTCAGCCTTTGAAGAGTCGGCAACCGCCGGATCTGCCCGAAAACTCGATTCGATCGATATTATGGAGGCTGTTAGCCCTAATATTTCCTTACACAGAGGTAAACCATTTTTCTGGACGGCGTACAAAATCGCGTCGACCCACTCTGTGCGCTCTTTCACAGGACAACTAAGCGGTTTGGTAGAGATAAACCCAGCCAACCAGCTCGCCGCATTCCCTGGGTCCAGTTCACGCACGTTTGCTGTGGCCCTCTCCTCTTCCTGATCCACCGCATATTGATGTTCAACAATTTCAGCGTCCCTAACTCGTCTGAAATGCATTTCCAGCGCCGACGACTCTGATGTAGTCGGTTCTGACATCCCTTGCGAGGGATCTGGAGAGTTTGGAACATTGTTGGGAACCCGTATGGCGCCGTTGACCTCGGGTGCTCGAAAAGAGCCTTGTGATTGTGCTTCGTTAACCATCGCCATGGATATATCAAATGGAAAGCAAAGAAAATAGACTATGGTCAGTGTGACAATACTAAATTTCAAATCTGAGCCACCATAACAATAGTGATTGAACCTGACCCAATCGGATATAGAACTCTCTTTAATAAAAGTCAACAACCTACTGGAAGAATTAGCTTTAACATAAGCTATTTCCTCTAAATAAAGAAAGGCCGCCACCTTGTTGTAAGGCTAACGGCCTGTCTAGCTAATAAGCGACTCGAAGCGGGGCCTGTTGGATCAATATGCAGGCGCTTCAGCAAAAGTAGTAGACAATTCCCGCTTCAATTTTCCCAAAGCCCGTTTTTCTATTTGTCTCATACGTTCTCGGCTGGTACCAAAATGCTCACCAAGTCTTTGCAAAGTCCACGGAGTGTCATCCATGAACCTTTTCTCTACTATGAAACGCTCTCTATCGTCGAGCTTACTCAAAGCCTGACCGGTAACTTCATGTAATTCCTTCTCAGACTCCTTGGCCATCATCCTGGTTTCCTGATTGTCGGATTCATCTTGAAGCATTTCGATGGCGGTGAAATCCTTGTCATCGCCGAGAGCCTCGTTTAAGGACCATTCCCTGGCCTTCACACGAGCCTCAACTTCTATGACGTCGTCTGTTTTTACATTGAGTTCCCGCGCCAGCTTATCAATACGCTCAGCTCTGGATTCACCATCCTTTTGTTCACCAATGTCACCAATTCGGAAGAAAAGCTTCCGTTGGGCCTGAGTAGTGCCCAGTTTAACCAGGTTCCATGATTTCAGAATGAAGTTCTTGATGTATGCTTTAACCCACCATATTGCGAAAGACACCAAGCGGTAACCCTTGTCCGGATCAAACCGTTTAACGGCTTTCATCAAGCCGATAGAACCCTCCTGAATCAGGTCCTGGACAGGCAACATATAGTGTCGATACTGAAACGCGATCTTCACCACAAAAGGCAGATGCGACACAACGAGTTCGTGAGCCGCCTCGACGTCTCCAGATTCCCTATACCGAACGGCAAGATCGAATTCTCGCTCCGCTGAAAGAGGTTTGATAGAGCGGACCTGGGTCAAAAACTGATCGAGTTGATTTATCGCTACAGGATAGGTCATTCCTACGCTCCGTTTAGTCCCCATAATAGGTGTTGATTCCTGGGATTAAAATTTACTGCGCTCCATTGCAGGACACAGTATTAAATATTAACTATTATCGTTTTTGTCAACCCGTCCATACAAAGGTTCCTCATATATTCAAAAATCATAATTTTTTTGTGCGTCTCAAATAATCCATTCCACATCAAATTCTTCTGCTGCATTACTCCGCTGTTATCTTTATTTGCCTGGTCAAGGGCTTCCGCTCTTTCAGGAGCGTCACCTTGAGGACCCCATTTCGGTACGAGGCAGTCACAGCATCCTCATCAATTTTTCTAGGCAACCGAATACTTCTCTGGAAACAACCCGTCACTCTTTCACGTCTGTGGTATCGTCCAGCTTCAATCGTAGCATCCGGCCTACGCTCCCCTTTTAACGTCAAGGTTTCCCCCTCAATCTTTATCTCCAGATCATCAGTTCTTATTCCTGGCATCTCACAGGTGACCGTAAAACCCTCAATCGTTTCGGTGACATTCAGCAGGGGCATGAATCTTGAGTCTTTCCATGGAGCGACAGTCCAAGCGCTTGAGCTTTGAGAAAGACTGTTAAAAAGGCTATCCATTTCTCTACCCAGGCTATATAGTTGACTCCTCATAATATTTGAACCCGGGCTGCCGAATATACGCATTTGACTGGTCCCTTCCATTAGAGCATTAGGTCCCGCGCTAATTCCAACTAATATTGATTCACACTCAAGCTTTTGGTTTCAAAAAAAATGACGCTGGTCACGATTAAAAGTAATTTCAGATTATCCTATAATTTTGATAAGGTAATATGTTCGTGGAGGTTCACATGTCTATGGATGAAAACTCATTGGCTAAACTGATTGAAGAAATCGAGGACAGGATTCTTGCCGGAGGCAAGATAGAAAGATTCGAGTCGGAACTACTACTGTCCGTTTCCGATAGCATTTTGATCAAACTGGCGGCGGCGGCCGATCGCCTGAGAATAGCTTTCAAGGGAAACAAGTTCGACTCATGTTCCCTCATAAACGCCAAGTCAGGCATGTGTTCGGAAGACTGCGTCTTTTGCGCCCAATCAGCCAAGCACAGAAGCGCTGGCGATGTCTACCCCTTACGCTCAACAGAGGAAATACTGAGTGCGGCTAAAGCGGCCAAGGCGTTCGGCGCTGGGAGGTTCTGCACCGTAACCAGCGGCGGTGCGCTGAACGACAAAGATTTCGCAGCATTGATCAAATCCATCAAGACTGTGAAATCCGAAGTGGACATTCAACTAGACGCCTCCTTGGGCTTTCTCGATGAAAACAGGGCCGCTGAATTGTTTGGAGCTGGCATTACAAGGTACAATCACAATCTGGAATCCTCTCGGGAATACTATCCTTCAGTTTGTTCTACACATAGTTATGAGAAGCGCGTCGAAACAGTGAAGGTTGTCAAGAGCAAAGGAGTCTCGGCCTGCTGCGGTGGCATAATCGGCCTTGGCGAAACCCCCCTTCAAAGAATTGACATGGCGTTCACTCTTTCTGAACTGGGGGTGGACTGCGTTCCGATAAATATCCTGAACCCTAGACCTGGCACTCCTCTTCAGTATGCAGCCCCGCCTGAACCTATGGAGATCATCAAGACCGTGGCCCTGTTCAGGCTCATTCTTCCTCATGCGACTATAAAAATAGCAGGAGGAAGAGAGCGTAATCTGGGAGACTTTCAGGGGTTGGCCTTAAGAGCAGGGGCAAACGGTATGATAATAGGAGGTTATCTGACTACCGGTGGCCGGGCAGTGGAAGATGATCTTAAAATGGTCAGACAAGCGGGGTTCGAGATCAACCCACCTTGTTGACAGTGCCGGGAGTGAAATCAGAACATATGTGTAGCTAAGGCCTGATAGAGATCCGTGTTTCAATTCGCGCTAAAAACGAGCGCTGAAGATCAGAATCATGATTTGGGGAAAAATGGACCGCCGGTCATGTCCTAAGGATTCTCTCGGCCAGTCGCGACTCCGTGGAGATCCCGCGTACGTCACGATCCCACCAATTTTGAGCGTCAGCGCTTAGAAACATAATCTCTTCCAACAGGTCACCAGCCATTTTCCTGAGATCCTTTTCCAAAGACCGCTTTAGAGTCTCTTGGGACGGAATCGGGCCTGAAATAAGCAGTGGCACGCTGAGATTCCGATGATCCGTAATTTTGGAAATGTCCGCTCTCCATACCACCGTGGCGCCCGTCGAATAATAATCCTTTATTCTTCCCAGAGCATAAGTGGTTTCAGGCAAAGGAACAATGACGACCACGTTAGGCGAAACGACGGATCCCTTTGGGTATAAAGGAAAAAACGCCTTGTTGGTATAGGTTTCGGGATTTGCGCTCGATTCCGAGATGTTTCGCAGAAATTCTCGTGAAATTCCACCGTTGAACTCCAGAACAATGTGCAATACCGTGTGAGGGTTATGATCCAGGAAAGCCGACACAAGATTGATGATAGAGTTATATGATTTTGACGCGTCGTTTCCCTTAAACCAAATGATGAAGGGGTTTGTCGCCCGTTCCCACATCCATGTCATACGTGAGGCCTTTTGAAGGCCATCCGAACTAATGATCCACTTGCTGACATAATCGTTAGTCTCTCCACACACCCCATGGTCCTTGCCAAACTCCACCAGAGAAGGAAATCCGATATGATCAAGTTCCATGTCAAATGTATCTTCAAACTCATCTAGACTGTCTTTCATCGATTCCGCCGAGAAAGTTGTCGACTCATACAAGTAATATGGAGGTCTATTGTCATAATGAAGTCCCAGAGAGCCGGATTCCCGGCGAAAATCAGAACCCGGCAACACCGCCAGGGTAAAGGGTTGGATTACGGAAAACGCCCCTGTTTCTTTCAGTCTTTTCATGGTCAATGAAAAACCCTTGGGATCGTCTCCCGGCAATCCCAGAATAATCCCGGTAGTGACGTCAATTCCGGACCGAGCCAATTCAGCCGTCTTATCTAGGACCTTTTCCGGATCTCCGGAACGGCCGGCTAGGGCCAGGACTTTGGGATTCACGCTTTGAAGACCTACTCTCCGCAGACACAAGCCCAGCATCCTTGAAAAGCTGTATGTCTCCTTCCAGGAGCAGATCCGACCTCAATTCTGTATGAACACGAAGGTCCTTTTTCTCTCGTAAACAGACCATTAACTTCAGGATATCGCGAAAATCGGGTCTAGCATTGAAGGTTGGGTCCATCAGATAAATTTCCTTTACGGCGTTATCCATTGAATAGGCAAAATCCAGAGCCTTTTTCACATGTAACAGCGGATACATTCTGACGGAGCTAAAGGCCTTGTGATAATAGCAATACCTGCATTTAAAAGGACAACCCCGAACCGTTTCCACAAATATTGATCCATTGAGCGCAGGTTCAATTGTTCCATCTACATAAGGATTTGAGGAAAGACCGAGATCCCAGTCTGTGTGATTTTCCTTTTCTGGCCTGAAAATCGTAGCGGCCAGGAAATGGTTCGATTTTCCCCTCTTCTTTCCACTGAAATCGCTAGACAGTTTACACAGGGCATCTCCAAATTGTGGTTCCCCTTCCCCCATAACCGCCATATCAACAGCAGGGTGGCTTAAAACCCAGTCGTTGTCTCTTGACACTTCCGGCCCACCTACCATTACTTTCAGATTAGGCAATAGGCGTTTTACCGCGGACGCTATAAAAAGACTTCTTTGCGAATTCCACAGGTATAGAGTGAGAGCCAGAATATCCGGGGCTCGGTTCACTATGTTCCGGATTATCCCAGTGTCACAAAAGACATCGACTATACAAGAATCGAGTATTTCAACGTGAAATTCCGGATGGAGTCCCGGCTTTAGAGAAGACACCAGCAATCCAGCCGCCAAAGGGATGTTCGCCCCTTGGTCCTGAAAATGAAACCTTGGAGGTGGTAATTGAACAAATAGAGCTGTTTTCATGGAAACAGTCCGCTGGGTGGTGGGCACAGATTCAAGTAGTAACGTTCACAATTTCAAAAATGGTTATCACTTTTCAATAGATCATAAAATCCCGCCTGATTTTCAGAAAATTCTCCAGGCCGCTTTTCCAGATTTCCTCCATGAGAAAAACCGAATCTCCTCGTTCCAGCGATTTCCTGACTTCCGGATCACCTAGAATCACATCTATAGGCAATTTATCAAGAACATACTCATACGGAGGGTCCGACCATTGAAACTCGTCGGGACAATATTTTCTGATCGCCGACAAAATCGCCAATGTAGTTCTGTAAGGATGGTACAAGTTTCTGTCTGTGACATGGATTTGAAAGCCAAGGCATGACCTGCCACTCCACTTGTTAAAAACCGGCCTGAATTGGATGGGCCTTAAGCAAACCCCGGCAAGGCATCTGGGATCAATATCCGCAACAATTTTTTCCATGTTCAAAAACGGGGCCCCAAATATTTCAAATGGTCTGGTAGTTCCACGACCCTCTGACAGGTTGGTTCCTTCGAGCAGCACTTGCCCAGGGTATACAATCGCCGTCTCAACAGTCGGCATGTTTGGAGAAGGGAAAGCCCACGGCAACCCTGTGTCCTCAAAATAGAAGGTCCTGTCCCAGCCCCTCATTTTAACGATTATCAACTCACAATTAATTTGGAATTCCGTGTTGTAATAACCCATGAGTTCCGCGACAGTCATACCATGCCTCATGGGTAAAGGATATGGACCGACAAACGATGAGAACTCGGGGTCAAGGACATTCCCTTCAACGGTCATTCCATTAATCGGATTTGGGCGATCAAGAATGATTACTGGCTTTCCTAGAGCTGCGCACTCTTCCATAAGAAGGGCTACGGTTGCGCAAAAGGTGTACACGCGAGCGCCCACGTCCTGAATATCGACAAGCACAGCGTCTACATTGTCCAACATCTCAGGAGACGGACGTCTGCTTGAGGAATAAAGACTGTAAACCGGCAAGCCTAGGGTTCGATGCAGGAAATGACCTGTTTCGATCATGTTATCCTGTTCTGTCGACCCGACTCCGTGTTGAGGACCAAACAGAGTGGTGAGCCTGTCCCCTAAAATCCCATAAACAACTTCGCAAGATTCCCTGAAATCGATATCAATTGAAGCCTGGTTGTATAAAAGCCCCAGACGCTCATATTGGTCCACAATTTTAGGATGCTCTCTTAGTTCGGCCAGTCCGGTAATAACGGGCACTTATCCTCCCCTCTGCGTGGAAGGTTCCCAAGCGAAATTTCCATTGGCCGTATGAAACCTCATTCCCATCGGCCCCCTCTTCCCTTTCTCAGATCAACAACATTACGACCCCAATGGGTTACAAAGACTGTTCTCTCTCCGCCACCTCCGGAAATAGCCGAACTGATAAACCAGGAAACAATACTGACAACCAGAGAAGCGCCAAAAGCCGACCAAAAGCCGGCTACGTGCACTCCCACATCTAGTCCGGCTACAAACCAGAAAAGCAACGCATTAATCACCAGGATAAAGAACCCCAACGTTACCACCGTAAGCGGTAACGTCAGAATTATCAGGACCGGTCTTATAAAGGCGTTCAATACCCCCAGGATAGCGGCGAACGCCAACGCTGAGCCCGTGTCATCAACTGTGACTCCCAAATGAAGTTTGGATATAAGTAGCACAGTAACAGTCATAATTATCCAGCGAATAAGTATTCCCGGCATTTTCTATCCTTTCTCAAACGGCCTGAGTGGCCGAAGAAATTAACTCTCGTCCTTCTCCTTCATCTTTCTCAGGAAGGGCTCAAACAAATCAATCGGCACAGGGAAGACCGTAGTAGAATTCTTTTCCGCCGCAACTTCCACTAGAGTCTGCAGGAACCTCAATTGCAACGCTATAGGTTCCTTGGCTATTATGACCGCTGCCTCGGAAAGTTTCGCCGCCGCCTGAAATTCACCTTCTGCATTGATTACTTTTGCCCGTCTTTCTCTTTCAGCCTCAGCCTGTTTCGCTATGGCTCGCTGCATCTCCTGAGGCAGATCTATGTATTTTAGCTCAACCATACTGACCTTAACTCCCCACGGATCAGTATGTCTGTCAAGGATCTCCTGAATTTGCAGGTTGACCTTTTCGCGCTCGGCAAGTAGCTCATCAAGTTCAGACTGGCCGCATACGCTTCTCAGTGTCGTCTGAGCCAATTGCGAGGTCGCGTAGAGATAATTCTCGACCTCTATGATAGCTTTGGTTGGCTCCATGACCCTGAAATAAATGACGGCGTTCACCTTCACAGATACGTTATCACGAGTGATGACATCCTGGGGGGGAACGTCCATAGTCACCGTCCTGAGGCTAACCCTGACCATCCTGTCGACCCCAGGGATAAGTATTATAATTCCAGGGCCTTTGTGTTCTATTATGCGCCCGAGCCGAAAGATAACAGCTCTTTCGTATTCGTTGAGCACTTTTATGGCCATAAAAAGGATGGCAATGGCCAGAAGTATGATTATGCCTAGACCGTACATGGTGTCCTCCTTGAAGTTGAGTTGCGTAACGGAAATGTGGACTTAATTCTTCGGGAGTTGGACATAATTTTTATTGTCCAGTGTATCTTGAAACGTTGATCTCCAGATTATACGCTTTTGTGACTACAACTTTTTCGCCCTTGGGTATGCGTGTTTCAGAGCGAGCGTTCCAGTATTCGCCGTGTACAGCGACCTTTCCAAACGGATCTATATCCGAAATAGCTACTCCGATTTCCCCTAGTAAGCCTTGCTGTCCGGTTCTTGGCTTCTTCATCCACGCCCTGACTACGAGTCCCAACACAACTATGAAGAACGCGGAAACCGCCGCAACAGTGGGAATAATTACCGACCAGGACACTCGCATCGCGGTTTCTGTCGAATTAAAAAGCATAACTGACCCTAAAGTTAGACTTATTACGGCCCCTAATGACAACAACCCCATGGACTGAACCTTCAACTCCAGTATGAACAGAATGATCGACAGAAGTATCAGGAGAATTCCTACATAATTTACCGGGAGAACCTGCAATGCGAAAAATGACAACAATAAACAAATCCCTCCTGCAACACCTGGGAATATCAGCCCAGGGTTGTAGAGTTCAATCATAATGCCCAGCCCACCTACCATCATGAGAATGTACGCTATGTTGGGATTTGCAATCACATCCAGAATTTTGAATCTTAATCCGGGGACATCTCTTTCGACTCTGGCTCCTTTAGTGTTTAGAATGTATTGGACCCTATCCTTGTCCACTTTTCGACCATTCAATTTTTCCAGCAATTCCGGGACGGAATCGGCTATTAAATCAATAACTTTTAAGTCTAGGGCTTCCTGTGCCGTTATGGAAACACTTTCCCTGATGGCTTTTTCCGGCCATTCCGAGTTTCGACCTTTTTCCACCACTATCCCGCGAATATAGGCGGTCATGTCGTTCATGATTTTTTCGGACATGGTTGAATCAATTTCCTGTCCTCCGCCACTGACAGGATGAGCAGCCCCTATATTAGTGCCCGGGGCCATGGCGGCCACATCCGCGCATACGGTTATCAGAGCTCCGGCCGACGCTGCGCTCGACCCACTAGGCGCGACATAAACTACTACCGGGATCTTTGCGTTGACCATTTCTTTAATAATCGACTTGGTAGTGCTTAGTACGCCTCCAGGTGTATCCATCCTTATGATCACGCATTCAGCCTTACTTTCCTCAGCCTTTTGAATTCCTTCGGTAATATAATCGGCTAAAGCGGGATTTATCGTGCCGTCTATGTCCAGTAAATAGACAACTCTTTTATTCTGAAGGTTTTCAGTGTCACACGACGCAGGAGAGCCTAGCAGCAGGAACAGACAGCAGGCCAATGATGTTATTATGGCTGCCATACGGATTGTTTTATATCTCATAATCAGTCTCCATAACGATCAGCGTCCAAGTCCAGCAAAGCCATGACATTCTTTAGGTCTTCCCATGCTTCAGCCTTCCACTTACGATCAGGCTCTTTCCTGAGAAGAAAAGCCGGGTGGTATGTAGGCATCAATGGAATACCATTAACATCCTGTAAGTTTCCACGTATTCGTGTCATGGAAATCTTCCTTCCCAGCAAGGTGGAAACCGCTACTCTACCCAGCCCCACAATCACCTCAGGAGAAATTGCCTCTATCTGAGCCTGCAAAAAGGGGAAACACGTTTCAATTTCAAATTGTTCAGGGTCCCGATTGCCAGGTGGACGGCATTTTACAACATTCGCTATATAAACCTCGGATCTGTCCAGCCCCATGGCCTTAATCATACGAGTCAGCAATTGGCCGGCCCTACCTACAAAAGGCCTTCCCTCGCGGTCTTCGTCAGCCCCGGGACCTTCACCTATGAACATTAATCTAGCGGTTGGAGCCCCTTCACCAAAAACCAGATTGGTTCTCCCCTTACTAAGAGGACACCTGTGGCAATCCCCGATTTCCTTACGGATAGAAGCCAGAAGAGAAGCCGAGTCTGGATCATGGCTATCCTGGCGCAAAGGCAAAGCCATTTCGGAATAACCGGTGTTCACCAGATAACGAATGTGATCTCGAATTTCCAAAAGGCTGTCTTCAGGAATGCCAGTCAAGCTCTGTCTCCGAATCCATCCAAAATCCGCAGCGGACAGACTCCCAATTGGTAATATCAGCCACCCGACTAACGTCTGCGGCTGTTGACCCTTATTTCGATCGCC
>CAWJXP010000016.1:0-12588 GCA_963846725.1 uncultured delta proteobacterium
TCATATTGATCACGGAGGAAAGGCTGGATAATCTCGATGGGCCAAAGCTTAAAGATGTGATAAAGCAGTTAGCTCAGGAACCTTGTCTCAAAATAGTGATTGACATGGGGGGGACCCTCTTCTTGGATAGTTCAGGTTGCGGAGGGCTGGTATCATCCTTAAAAACTGTGATGAATAATCATGGAGACATAAAAATAGCCAGACCTACCTCAAAAGTTGTAGAGATTTTTCAATTAACTCGGCTTCAAAGGATTTTCGAAATTCACGATTCAATTGAGAGCGCCGTCAAGTCATTCCATTAATCAATAGAGTCTCTGAAAACCTGAAGTAACTCTTTTAAAAACAATACATCAGCTAACACGTTCTACCTTTTTTCAAGCAAGGATTTCACCATCTGAGCCAGATAATTAAAGGAATTCGATCCTGATAAAACACTATTTCGTCAATTACGAAGTTGTCTGAGGCCGCTCACCCTGATTACGTCTTTTTCAGCGGCAGCTTGATTACAAAAGTAGCGCCCTGCCCTGGCTTGCTCACAACCGATATGTCACCATTATGGTTTTTCACGATGCCGTAGCTCACGGCGAGCCCTAACCCCATGCCCATCCCCTCGGTAGAATCCTTGGTGGTAAAGAATGGATCAAAGATCTTATCCTGAATTGCTTCAGGCATCCCGGAGCCGGTATCCTGGAACTGAATCTCGACCCATTCATCAACCTTGTGGGTTCTTATTGTGAGCGTGCCAGCCCCGCGCATCGCATCCAATGCGTTAAGAATAATGTTCATAAAGACCTGTTCCATTAGATTGGCGTCAACCAACACTTCGTTGAGGTCCGAGCTATAGTCCTTTATAAGTTCTATTCCAAAGAATCGTTGCTGATGAACTATTATTTCGAGAGTTTGCTCAAGCACATCCTCTATTCTGTGAGGCATTTTCTGCATGGGCATTTCACGGGCGAAGTCGAGGATCCCTCGTACAATTCGGGAAACTCGTGTAGTTTCACGAACAATTATTTCCAGGTCCTTCCGAGTTATTTCATCGTCTTTAAACTTCTTTGCAAGAAGATGGGCGAACGTCAGAACTCCGGTAAGAGGCTGGTTGATTTCATGAGCGATTCCTGCGGAGAGTTTTCCAAGTGACGAAAGTTTTTCTGATCTGAACAATTGTTTCTCGAGTTTAATTTTTTCCCGCAAGTCGGTAAAAATTCCAACCGACCCAGACTCCCTCGCGTTTTCATAAAGAATGGCCGCCGATATATAGACCTCAATTTCATGGCCATATTTGTCTACGAGGGAAATTTGTCTTTTTTGCAGTATATCCGGCCCTCCAAAATCGTCCGACTTCAAATCTTTCATGATTTGTCTGGCTACACCGGGAGGATAGATTTGCACGATGTTCATTTTTCCTATGACTTCTTCTTTTCGATAACCGAGGAGTCTCTCTGCCGCAGAATTGAAGATCATGATCTCGCCACCTTTTCTTATGCAAACTATTGCGTCTGGCGAGCTTTCAATGATGTTCTCCCTGAAACGATAAGCCTTTTCCAGTTCCGTGTTCGCCTGACGAACCAGGGTCTCGAGGTTACGGGTGTACTGTTTAATCTTCTCTCTGAGCGCTACTTTCTCAACGGATCTCTTTAACGACAGAGACAGGAGTTCTTCGGCGACAGGCTTTGTCAAGAAATTTGAAGCTTCATTCCTCAAGCATTCTACGACCATATCCATGTCACCGTGACCTGAGATCACAATGACCTCAGCATCGTGATTCAAATGCTTGATTCGACGGAGGACCTCAACTCCATCCATACCAGGCATTCTCACATCCAATAAAACTACATCCGGAGCCTCATCTTTGAAGATTTCCAGGGCCTTGGGGCCATCAGACGCCGTCCACACCGAATGCTGATCGAGTTCGAGGGTCATTCGCATCATGTTGCGAATACTCTCTTCATCGTCAACGAGAAGAATTTTGGCCATTCTCCTTCCCCATCATACCCTTTAAGCAGGCAGATCGTCGGCTAATTCCAGCCATCCTTGTCAAAGAAATCCCAGAGGTCATCTCGAAGCGTTTCGTACTCATCCTTGACATCCTCATAAGATCGAGCGTTTTCAATGGCCAAAGCTACCTGCTCGGCAAATCCGAAAAGAAATCTCGATTCCTCTTCCGAAAATTTTCTCAATTCCGACGTGTAAACCCTCAATGCCCCAATGACTTTGTTTCTAACGATAAGAGGAACGCTGAGGATAGATGCTATGCCCTCACGTTTGGCCTCGGCCGGGTACTGGACTCGTGAATCTGTGGAAGCGTCCTCTATCCAAACCACTTTGCCGTTCATAGTAGTGTCTGACAAGCTCTTGGATGAATCGAGAGGGCCTTTGTCCACATAGTTACGACTAAGTCCATAGGAGGCAAAGATACGTAATTTTTCTCTGGTCTTATCCATAAGGCTCAGCGAACTGCCTTTGACTTTCATGACCTTTACTACGCCCTGAACGATTAGATCCAGTACTTCCTTCAGGTTCAAAGTTGACGCAATAGCATTTTTTATTTCCGCAAATGTATCCTCACGATAGCGCTTTTCCATGCGAGCCTTCCTATCGTTCATGATCTTCGCCACAAGTTCTGTAAGCTGGTCGGGAGTAAAGGGCTTTCTAATGTAGTCAACAGCGCCCATTTTCATCGCCTTCACTGCGGAATCGACCGTGGAATACGCAGTAAACATGATGATTGAAAGGTCCGGATCAATTTCCAGCATTGATTCCATAGCCTGCAGACCGTCCATTCCGGGCATCTTTAGGTCTGTTATCAAAATGTCAAAGCCCCCTTCTTTTAAGGTCTCCAGGGCTTCCTGGCCATTTCTGCATGTTTTGACCTGGTAATTTTCCTCTTCGAGAATACGGGAAACACTTTCGAGTACGATTTTTTCGTCATCCAGCGCTAAAATCTTCACTTTTTTATTTTCCATTTTTCACTCCAGAAAAGGATCGCTTATTCATTTGTCGAATTTATGAAAAATATCGTTTACCCAGCCAACCTGGTTTGTGACCTTGATTTCAGGAACCGTTGAGGCGCCTGACGAGCGAGGTATACTTTTTTTCAACCCATCTATGTCCCGCCTCACACTTTCATAAACCATGGCGTTTTCCAGCGCTCTAGCCGCCTGGTCTGCGAATTTCATCAGTAATGTCATTTCATCGTTGTCGAAGGATCTTTCTTGAGCGCTATATATTCTCAAAACTCCCAGGATCGTCATGTCCAGTTTAAGAGGAATTGACAGGATGGACGCAATACCTTCGGACCTCGCATTTTCCGGATAGTGGAGGCTTGAATCGAAGTCCTTGTCCCCAATGAGAATAGGCTGCCCAGACTGAAAGATTTCGGAAACGCTCTTTTCGCTGTTCAGTATCCCTTTTTGGACATATTCTTCACTCAATCCGTAATGAGACGCCACGTCGAGACTGTGGTCTTTTTTATTATATATAAGGACGCAGGCGCCCTTTACTTTGAACAGCCCCACCACACTGGTGCAGATGAGTCTTAATACTTCCTGAAGGTCTAGACTGGATTTGATGGCTTTTTCCGCGTCCCCATACAACAGTTCAATCTCTTTGTCTCGTCGTTTTTTTAGAACTTGTTGGAGAGCCCGCTCCGTCACAGATACAAGCTCTTCAGGGGTAAACGGTTTTGGCAGATAATCCAAAGCGCCAAATTTCATTGATTCCACTGCGGAATCTACTGTGGCAAAACCTGTGAACATGACTACCCCAGTGTCTGGATGATCCGTGGCGACAGCCTTTACAGCTTCCATACCGTTCCGGTCAGGCATCATTAAGTCAGTAAGCACAATGTCGTAGGACTGTCTGGCAAGACAATCCAGAGCCTGGTCTACCCTCATTGCGCCTTCAACCTGGTATCCCTCTTCTTCAAGGATTCTTCTGACGCTCTCGTGGATGATTTGCTCGTCATCAATGACCAATATAGTTGCCTTCGGTTTCCCGGCGGCGCTCATGTTTACCTCCTTATCTGCCAATAAATTGGATTTGGCCTCAATGTTTCATAAACATTGTAACTTGATCACAACGCAGTCAATCTCACTCTACAAACATTGGTATTTTCATTGAACAACCTGTAAACACCAAACTTTGGAAAATTGACTGGCGCAAAAACCATGCCCCGTCTGATTCTGGACGTAATCTTGGCTGGGGCTACGAAAGCGCTCTGAGTTGAAGCTACCTCAACGCGTGCCCCATCTTCAACACCCAGATTCAGTGGCGTCCTCAGGATTGATTTCCACATATCCGCCGGGACATAGGCTCAAGAGTTTCTTGGATCTGGTTGAGGTTGATCCAAAATGGTACATAGAGCGCCCAACTATCATTTCATAAGGATATTGAGCCGCCTCTCGGTCTGGGACTTCCCATGTTCGTACCGGAGCAAAAGAATATGGTCTGTCCGACGTGTTTCGTTGAGACGCCCCCTGAAAAGGAGTCAAAATCTTTCCATCATCTCTTAGGTCATCAAGCGCGAGGCTTTTGTAAAGAGGAACCGTCCGCGATATTTCGTTGAAGATGTCGGCAGCCCGGAAAAAACCCATTGGTTTTCCCATTGACCTTGCCAATTCTTCCAGAACTGACCAATCCGGCATCGTGGGAGACAACGGGGGAATCACCTGATTCAGCCTCTGGACCCGATGTTCGATGTTGGTCATCGTCCCTTCTTTTTCGGCAAACGAGGCAACAGGAAAAACGCAGTGGGCCAATTCGGCAGACGGACTCAAAAACATATCCTGAACAACAAGTAATTCCGCTTTATTCAAGGCCGATGCCCAGCGGCCGGCATTGGGGTAGTCAGTCAGAGGATCAGCTCCGGCCAGGAATAAGGCTCTAATTTCCCCTGTTTCCAGTCCTCTCGCGATTTCTGTGGCTGTTTTGCCCCTGCTAAAAGGTAGCCTTGTCTTCCAGGTTTTTTCAAAGAAGTCTCTGACTTCTGCCATATCTTGATAGCCGGGCATATATTCCGGCATGACTCCCATGTCGCACAATCCGACTATGTTTCCCTTTTCAAATACGGGATAAATCGATGCGCCGGACTGTCGCATATTGCCGGTCAACAAAGCCAAATTCGCGAGATTCATCACACACTGGAGCCCGTTTTCCTGAAGGATCACATCCCCACCGAAAATGATCGACGCTGTAGACGCCTGTGCGAAAATTCTGGACGCTTCCTGAAGTTCTTCAAAGGATATACCTGTTCTTTTCAAGATTCCTTTGAGGGGAATCTTGTCAAGCAGACCCTTCATCGAAAGAAAATTTGTCGTCCTATCTCTGACAAACTTACCATCCCAGAGATCCAGGTCCAAAATAACCTTCATCATACCGAGGGCCAGTTCACTCTCGGAGTACAGGCCTGATTCTGAGTCTCAGCCGGGCAAAAGGGTCTAGGCTCGTTTCTCTGGAATTTGCTACCAATACATTGCTGTCATATTTTCGGGAAGCTATCTTTATCTTCCATCCCAGAGCAGGAGTTTCTTCGATCGGATCGATTCCAATGACAAGAACCGCTTCAGTTTCGAGGAGATTTTCAAGCTTGTTGGCGACACCTTTGACACCACAGGTTAACTCCAGGGCTCGCTGAACCCTCAGAAAGCTGAACCTAGCCTCGCTATCTATATTATTCGTCCCAATCACGGCTCGGAAAAACTTTTGGAAAGCGTAGCAATCTTCATTGGTTAATCTAGGGGACGCCAAACCCGCCACGCTATCCGGACCCGACTCGCTGATGATACTTTGCAGCTTTCTGGATACATGAGAAAGCCCCTCTTCCCAAAACACGGGAACCAGGGAGCCATTCTTTCGCAAGAGGGGCGAGACAAGACGTTCTTCGCTATGAATGAGGTCGTAGCCAAAGCGCCCACCTACACACAAAGTTCCTTTGTTGTGTGAGGCTGGATTCGTAGTAATTCTAACGATTGTGTTGTCTTTGACATTCATCTCCATCCGACAACCGGACGAACATAGGGGACAGATGGTCTGAGTTTTTCTCAATTCCCAAGGCCGCGCCAAGTTTTTGGACTCCTTGTAAGACATAGCGCCGCTAGGGCATGCCTCAACACATTCTCCGCAAAAGTCACAATTTAGAACTTTACCATCTGTGGTTCCAATTTGAGCATTGTAACCAAGATCATGAAGAGCCAGTGCGCCGGCTCCGATTACTTCGTGGCATACCTTCACACATCTAAGACAGGTTATGCACAGGTTTGGATTATACTGTATCAAGGGCCAATTTTTGACGACCTCACCGCTACGAGTCCCCATAATATCGTCCGAACCCGAAATTCCAAGCCTATAGGTCAGATTCTGAATCTCGCATTCACCCGCTGCTGGGCAAATCGGGCACTCGAGAGGGTGGTCCATCAATACAAGCTTCATGACCTCTTCTCTGATGTTTCTCACATGAGGAGTGTCGGTATGTATCCGCATCCCCTCTTTTACTAGAGTGTTGCAAGAGGTCATAGGACGAGATACACCATCAATCTCCACCACACACATGCGGCATGAATCTGAAGGCGTAATCTTTGGATAGTAGCAAAGAGTTGGAATCCAGATTCCAGCTTGATTTGCGGCCTCAAGGATAGTCATCCCGTCAGAAGCTGCAATTTCGATATCGTCGATTGTAAGAAGAGGCATTTTGCGACCCTCGTCTGGCGGAAACAAATCATGCGAGTCTTTCGGATTTCGCTTCATCAACCATGAGTAGTATCAGGTGAAAACATCTCAAACATCGACTTGCTTCTATAAACGAGCTTTTTTGGGTCAAGCCCGAATCGACTTCACGGAAACTGGCAATTCTCTCTCGTGGATCAAGTTTTGTCCTTGAAACTTTGCCACCTTCTCTGCCGGGAGTCCGTGCCGTAACGAGAACTCCCCGGTCCTGTTCAATCCTCGCTATCAAATCTTCTATCCATTGACTGTCTGGAGGGGCGCAAGTCCCTGTGGTTACATACTCGTGAATCATCCTAGCCGCTCGTTTCCCTCCGGCTAGACCATGAACCACAGTAAGGGGTCCGGAAACAGCGTCGCCAGCGGCGAATACTCCGGACCTGGACGTCATCATTGTTGAAGGATCCACCCGAATGGCGGCATGGCGGGTAATTTCAATTCCGTCTTCCGGTGAGAGAAAATCCAGAGCAGCGGTTTGCCCGATCGCAGGGATGAGCGTGTCGGCCTCAAGGACAAATTCTGATCCAGACACAGGAACAGGCCTCTTTCTTCCACTCTTGTCGGAATCCCCGAGTTCCATACGAATGCACTTCAGTCCAGTCATTTTTTTGTTTAGCGCCAGGATTTCTACTGGCTGGGTCAAGAAATGGAGATCAACTCCCTCTTCTCGCGCGTCTTCGACTTCTTCCGGGTCCGCCGGCATCTCCGATTCCGTCCTTCGATAGACAATGGAAACTTTGGGAGCCCCCATTCTCAGGCATGTCCTGGCGCAATCGATAGCTGTATTCCCTCCCCCGACAATGACCACGTTTTCTCCAAGTCGTAATTCTCTGCCCAGGTTTATGTCTCTTAAGAAATCAATCCCTCCACCGAAAACGCCTTCGATCCCATCATTTTCGCCCTTAATTCCGAGCGGCGAGGACTTGTGCGAACCAATTCCGAGAAATACCGCCCTAAAACCCTGCTTAAACAGGTCGGATATTCTCAAATTCTTCCCAAGGGCAACTCCCTGTTTAACTGTTATTCCCAGATCCTGAAGAATGCCAATTTCTCGACCGAGGACGTCTCTGGGCTGGCGATATGGTGGTATTCCTACTGACACCATGCCACCTGGACGAGGCAACGCCTCAAATATAGTTACAGGGTGCCCCAAGCGATTCAGATAATAGGCGGCTGACAATCCAGCGGGTCCGGCGCCGACCACCGCTACTGGATGACCGGTCAGTTCTACCTTTTCAATTGGAGGCTGCAGGTGATGAATCATCTCGTAATCAGCAGCGACTCGTTTCAGAGTCTTGATTGGAATGGCCACGTCTCCCATATTGGCGACACTACAAGCCTTTTCGCACGGAGCCGGACAAATTCGGCCCGTAATTCCGGGAAGAGGCATTTCTCTGCGAATTATCTCCAGGGCGTCTCCGTATCGTAGTTCCTGAAGCATTTCGACATAGCCAGGAATATCAATATGGCACGGACAAGTGTTCATACATGGGGCTGAAATGCTCCCTACGAAACGGATGGAGTCCTTGGTTACGCCACGTTTCAGGGCATCCACAAAGTGTTCCCTGAAATGAGTCAGACCATCTACAAGCAATTCACCAGCGCTTTGACAAACTGAACATTTGGCTCCGTCATTCAAGACCACAGCCATGCGTTCCAAAAGGACCAGATCCGACTCCTTTCCTTCTCCTCTCATGATTCTATCCAAGGTAACCATTATCACCTTGGACCCTTTTATGCCTGTTATGCACTTACCACAGCAATATTTTGACTGAATTTGCTTTACATACTCGGCCACCATGGGAACGAAATTGAAGGCCTCTTCGAATTGCAAAAAGCCCTTTCCGCTCATCAACGCTATGACATTATCCGGAAAACTTTTTTCTGAAGGGAAATCTTCCAGACGTCCCCCTTCGATGATGCTCTCACCTTCCTTACTGCGCCTTAGCGCTTTTCCCCAACGTCCAAAAATTATGGACTTCATTTGGTCCTCCGATCAGCAGGAAGCTCCAAAATCTATCAAGCCAAAATTTCGGGATCAATTCAGTGAAAAAAGTTTTTAGGAAATCTCTAACTCTAAACGCTTATAGGATTGAACCAAGAGTTCATAAGGTTTTTTTGCTGTTTTCGCCTTTAGAGAAATGTTCACACTTAGATGGGGAGTTCTCCCATGAAAAAAGGATGGTTATTTGAAATGGCCCTCAAGACTGCGACCAATAAATCCCTCCTCAACTCAGCCACACGAACGAGGACTATATTATGACAAAACTACGGCTCCTAACTTGTAAGGCGCCAGCCGTTTCCGAGATTTTTATAAAAATTATATAGCCCATGATTGTCTACAAGTCAACACGGGGAATCTTCATGATAGTACTCGTTTTCACTTGTAAATGATTCCATCTAAGCAATATGATCCTATGCCTCTCAAGTTTTTTTGGGACTGGACTAACATATGACTTATAGCGTCTCACAAAAGAAAAACGCTCTGGACTTCACAGCGATGGCCATCCTGGTAGTTCTTTGCGCTAGTTGGGGCTTGCAGCAGGTAGCTATCAAGGTTGCAAATCATGGTATCTCCCCTATCCTTCAATCCGGCATTCGGTCAATCGGGGCGTCAATCCTGGTTGGAATCTTTATGTTACTAAGACGTGAGCCTTTGTTAGAGAGAGATGGCACATTATGGTGGGGGATTGCTGCAGGTATTCTTTTTGCCGCTGAGTTTCTTCTAATCTACGTAGGGCTTGGATTCACTAACGCCTCCCGGGCTGTCATATTCCTCTATCTGTCACCGTTTGTGGTTGCTTTGGGCGCTCAAATATTTATTCCAACCGAGCGTCTGAGAAGAATCCAGGTCATTGGGCTCTGTTGCGCCTTCACAGGCATTATGGTCGCTTTTGGTGAGTCCGTAAGTTTGCCAACTCATCGGATGCTCATTGGGGACGCGATGCTAGCGCTGGCAGCCGTGCTTTGGGGCGCTACCACAGTGCTGATAAAGGCGTCTCCCCTGGCTAACAATAGCTCCGAGCAAGACGTTGTTTTATCAACTCGTAGTGTCTGCAGTTACGCTTCCGTTGGGGTCAATTGCGATTGGTGAAACAGGAATTGTGTCAATCACCCCGTTAATAGTTGCAAGCATAGTCTATCAAATTGTGTGGATCGCTTTTATCACATACCTCGCCTGGTTTTGGCTCCTCACACATTACCCGGCTTCCCGTCTTGCATCGTTTACCTTTCTCACACCACTTTTCGGTGTAATAGCCGGAGGGATCATTTTGCATGAGCCTATTACCCATCTGCTATTGATAGCTCTCATTCTTGTGGGCGCTGGCATTTATATGGTAAATCGTCCCGATTCCACATGATCAGGATGATGGGATCTAACTCGCTCTCAGCCTGCTCCAGAATGATGAATGGCCCGAATTGTAGTCTTTTTGCTCGAGCCTGCTTCTGAAATGATCGTGAGCCTGTTCCATGAAAGCTTCAATTCGGGTTTTTTCATTGGTTTTCTTCAACCCATCATAAACGAGCGTGAGCATGGGTATCTCAGGTCTGGCTTTCAACGCCCTGATTAGAGCTGCGGTGACCACTGTCCCAAACGAACAATTTAGAGTCATCAGATTCAAAACACCATCGGCTCCCGCTTCCAGATCCTTCAACGTCGTGGCGATAGGCGCAGTGATTCCTGCGGGGAGTTTCGTATCGGCATAATTACTCGCTGTCCTCCACATACCTAGGCCCATGATGTCCATCGGGCCCCTTAGAACTTGCCGGGCCGTTCTGGACACTCTTAGGTTAAGCTCCAATGCGGTCATCAATGTGTAAAATAATCCGTGCCGGGCCGCATCCCTGGATCTGCCGCTCAGTAGGCTCCACACGAAATCTCTGAGCGTTCCCAGCTTGAAACAGTCCGATAGCGTAGGTGGAGCCCACACGTATCCACCATTTGCCTCAATTTCGCGGTAAACATCGTTGTTGGCGAATGGGACTACACGAGTATAATAATCTCCTGTTACAGCTATGGCTGGTCGTGGTTCATGATCATCAATCGGGAACATGTAGAGACTGCTCAAAGCCTGTTCCAATCCTTCCCTGACGTTGCCTGTTTTGAGAGCGTCAAAAAGATTATTTCTGCAATCAGTGTAAGCCTTGTGAACTTTCGATTCATCTTTTGCTCTAGGCCTGATCTCCAGGAAGAGGCTAAACAGCAAGTCGTAAGCGTTGAGACCTTCCCATAACCGGAGCATCATGCGTTGGTAGTCAAGTCGGGAAATTCTAAACTCCTCGACTCCTCTCTTGATGTTCGTTATTACCTTTAGGGAAAGCCCTAGATCCTTACGAACCTTGTCGATGTAGACAGGAAACTGCGCCAAACGACAAGCATCCGGGTTAATCATATAAAACCTGGACTTGGAAACTGAAGCCTCCGGCAACGCTAGCGCTACTTTCAGGTAGTCGCCCAACACCAGCATATACGGATGACACTCACCTCCTACCAAGTGTGGCCTTCCCAGCCTTTCGGTTTCCTGATTAGGAGGCTCAAGTACCCGAGTGTCTAGACCGACCGACATTGCCGCAGCGGCGAATGCGTATGTATGGTCACCCCAATATGGCAGATAGAGCGTTTCAGCTTTTTCTAATTGTCTAGTTCTCCGCTGCGCGACAGTTGCTTGTCCCTGTTGCTCTGTATGCAAATCCTGGGGAACAGGTTTGCTCAAAATAGAGTTCTTGGAGGAACGACCTATTCTCTTTTCGTTCCGAATTCTATCCAGGAAGGCTTCAAGTCGGGTAATCATACCGGCCCTGGATACATGCTCGTCCATCTCGAGCGTTAGTAGAGGTTTCGGGCCAAGCGCCTCCCTAACGTGACGAATGCTGAAGGCATCTGGGCCACATCCAAAAAAACCTATATAGACCGGGAACAATCTTGGATCACTTGCCACGTTTCTGGCCACGCTGATCATTTTCGCGTGGTATTTCCAGGTAACTGGAGAGGATTCCTCATCGGCGACAGGATAAAAATCGCCGGGCAATGGACGTATATCAAACCTCCCCAAAATATTTCCCAAGTTCATATTGAGAAAGGGATCGGATGTATGATATGGCTTGCCTAGAACGACTAGGGCCTGTTCCGATTCCCCAAGGTCATTTAGGAATTCTTCCCCTGTTTGTCTTATTTCGGTGTTGAACGCTTTCAGTTGTTCAAGCCCTAGAGTGAAAGCAGCCTCGGCTCTGGCGTGAGAAAACCCAAGACTCGTAGCCAGACGAATGTGCTCCTTGTGGAAAGAATCAGGGTCGATCTCACTATTTACAGTTGGCTCAATCCAGTGGACGTCAAAGATTCCTTTGAAAAATTGTGTAGACGCCTGAATGTACGGGCAATACCCCAGTGGCTTGTCTCCATTCTCCAAGGGAGGGTCACTCAATATAGCTGGATGGAATAGTGTTTTTGCTCCCATATGGACTGCCTTGACTATTTGGCCAGCCATAACCTTGATGGGCAGGCACGTTTCCACTCTTAGAGATTGGAACCAGCCTCGAACTGTTTCCGGTCCGGATGGGGCGCCACATCAAGAAATACTCCAAGATCATTCAGGAATGCTTGCCAGAATGGGAAATACTCATGAAACTGAGGCGAACGTACCATGGCCCAGCGCATATCCGCCTCGGAATTGCCTTCTGCCAGGCCTTCCAACAATTTAGTTCTAAAAGAAAAGAGACTTGACCCAGTTGCGATCCTGTAGTCCATCTCTTCCGATTCCCATCTGTCACACATGCCTCCTTCAAATATGATCCTTTCGTGGATTCTGTATTTATTGATTTTGCATTGGTTGGCGCATCCTTGACATCCAAACTGGTCTCTCTCCAAAT
>CAWJXP010000017.1:0-7296 GCA_963846725.1 uncultured delta proteobacterium
TAGCTGAAAATCTGCGAGGCCATTGGGGCGGGCCTGTTCTTGGTGAAGATCAACAACCAATCTAGAAATGCGCCATTGGTTTTCCTGCTGAGGTATTCGCAAATGCATGACCGGTATAAGACCAAAGACCAGTTAATTGATGAATTAAATGAGATGCGCAATAAAATTGGATCTTTAGAGACAAGGCAAGCAAAACTTTATTCCTTCTACGAAAACACCCCCGTGCCTCACCAAACTATTGATAATAACGGACTGCTCTTGGATGTAAACAAGGCGTGGATAGAAAGTATGGGTTATTCACGCTCGGAGATAATTGGAAAATCGTTTGACACATTCCTTCACTCAGAATCCAGAGACAACTTTTTATCCGATTTTCCTCATCTTTTAGAAAAGGACCATGTTTTTGAGCGTCAAATCGACATGCTGAAAAAAGATGGAGCACTATTTCAAGGGCATATCAGAATTTACTCGTTGGATCCTGCTGATACTTCCAAAGGCGCCATTTGTTCTATCACTGACATTTCGGACAGGAAATTGTTGGAGCGTCTGCTGCGGGAATCGGAACAAAAATATCGGGTCCTGGTGGAAAAGGCGTTGGAAGGTATTGTGGTAGCTCAGGACGGACTGTTGGTTTTTGTGAATCAGGCGGCTGCGGCAATTATCGGTGTTGATCCTCACGAAGTCCAAAATAGACCTTTTACCGAGTTCATCTATGGGGATGACAGGGAAATGGTTTTTCAAAACCACTTAAAAAGGCAAAAAGGAGAAAAGTTTCTCAGTCGATATTCATTCAGGATAGTTAGGGCGGACAACTCTATACGTTGGGTTGAAATCGATTCAGGTCTGGTTTCATGGCAAGAGTCTCCTGCTGCGTTGTTTTTCATGACCGACATCACCGAACGAAAAAAGATGGAAGAGGAAATTCGACGAAGCGAAGAGTGGTACCGCTCTCTGGTGGAAAATTCTTTTGACGGGGTATTTGTTCAACAGGGATCAAAAATAATATTCGCTAATTCTCGCCTGTACGAAATGCTCGGTTATTCTCATGGAGAATTGGAGGGTATGGACCATTGGCTGGTATACCATCCTGAATATCATCAAATCACTCGTGACCGGGCAGCGGCTCGGATGCGAGGACAAGATGTGACGCCGCAATATGAAGTCAAGCTTCAGAAGAAAGATGGCTCATCGTTTTACGGTGAAATCAGCGCCACACCGGTAAAAGTTTTCGGCGAAACAGGGGTGCAGGTTTGGGTAAGGGACATTTCCAGGAGAATACGATCCGAAGAGGCGCAAAGACGTTTGGCTACTGCAATCGAGCAAGCCGCTGAAGTAATCGTTATTACGGATACCTCGGGCAGGATCACGTATGTAAACCCGGCGTTTGAAAAAATTACCCAATATTCACGTGAAGAAGTGATAGGAGAAAACGCCAAAATACTACAGAGCGGAAAGCACGACCGAATTTT
Source organism: uncultured delta proteobacterium (assembly GCA_963846725.1). GTDB lineage: Bacteria > Desulfobacterota > Desulfomonilia > Desulfomonilales > Desulfomonilaceae > CAJBEZ01. The sequence continues at coordinate 1,470 of CAWJXP010000017.1, forward strand.
TTATAACGTTTTGTGGAAAACGATCACGTCCGGACATTCCTGGACAGGCGAATTCCTAAATAGGAAGAAAGACGGAACCCTTTATCGGGAAGATGTCACCATATCGCCTGTTAGAGATCCTGCAGGTAAGATTATCAGCTTTGTTGCGGTAAAAAGAGACATTACCCATGAGACCGAACTCCGGCAGCAGCTTTTCCAGGCGCAGAAAATGGAGGCCATAGGGACGCTCGCCGGTGGGGTCGCCCATGACTTTAACAATCTGCTTCAGGTCGTTGTGGGCTATTCCCAATTCCTTCAGGCAAAAAAAGACCCACATACAACTGAATACGGGACCTTGCAAAAGATCATTTCGGCGGCTCAAAAGGGAGCGGATCTGGTGAAAGGTCTTCTTACGTTCAGTAGAAAAGCTTCGACAGATCCCCGTCCCTTGAACCTCAACAATAGGATCACTGAAGTCACCAGCCTTCTTGAACGTACCATCCCCAAGATGATCAAGATTGAGACGCTTTTGCAGGAGAATCTGCCGCCGGTGCACGCCGATCCCGCTCAGATGGAACAGATTCTCATGAATTTGGGGGTCAATGCAAAGGACGCCATGCCTGACGGAGGCCTGCTGATTATTGAGACGCGCAGAGTAGTTCTTGATTACAAATTTTGCATGGACCATGTAGGCTCCCACCCAGGCCCTCATGTGATGCTGGCAGTTTCAGACACTGGACATGGAGTGGAAACAGACGTCATTGATCACATCTTTGAACCTTTTTTTACAACTAAGGATATCGGCAAAGGAACCGGCCTAGGGCTTGCCATCGTGTACGGGATAGTCCGGCAACACGGAGGATGTATCACTTGTGAAAGCCATATCGGTTATGGAACAACATTTCGGGTTTATCTGCCGGAAGCGGTAGCGAAAATCGAACAGCCAACGGCTGCCAATGATTACCTTTTCCCCGGCGGCTCTGAGACCCTTCTTCTTGTAGACGATGAAGAGGCGGTAAGAGACTTGGCTTCAGATCTACTTCATGATGCGGGATACAGTATCCTAACCTCGTCAAATGGGATGGAGGCGATTGACGTTTACCGTAAAAATCAGGCGGACATATCACTGGTGATTTTGGATCTTATCATGCCCAAGCTGGGGGGTCGTGATTGTTTGAGAGAACTACTGCGAATTAACCCTAAAGTGAAGGTCATCATAGCCAGTGGTTATTCCTCCGGCGGAACTGAAGAAGATTCTAAAATATTGGGAGCCAAAGGATTCGTCCAGAAACCGTATGATCTCGGTAAACTTCTCAAATTGATTCGGGATGCGCTCGACTAACCATGAATTTTGAGGACGAGTTCTCGTGAATCAGAGGCTAGTCGCATCTTTAGAAGGACGTCAACCCTATCTTCATCAACAGATGGTCCTCAATTCCTTGAGAGTTTCGTTGACTGGCCTGAGTAATACCGGAAGTCTGTTCCAAGTGGCTCACTGATGCGCATTTAAACGCGAGATGGCTTCCACTTAAGGTTTGCAAGGTCCTACAACCGAATTTATCTGACACCGCGCAATGAAAGACCATCAATATCAGAACATTACTACAGCGCACATTTTTTACGGGCGCATGCAGCCAAGCATCTGTGAAAAAAATCGGTTGACATCCGGTCATCCACATATGTAATCTAGACGAGTTTGTCAGGACAGTTTTCCAAAGACAACCCCAATATACACAACACGTATCCACTGTCATGGTCTGATGCGTCCTTTTTGGGCGTCGACCATGTCTAAGCTGTTTTACATGCGCTTTTCTCGGTCAAAGTCAAATACATCCTCAAAGGAGTTTAGAGATGACTGGAAAGAACAAGTGTACGATTGTGTCGACTGTCCTTTTTATTCTTTTAGCAATGGTTTCAATGTGTTGTGCTGCGGAGAAACCCATTATCATCGGGGCTCCCCTTTCAACGGCTTTTCTGTATGGTTGGGACGCTGAACGGGGAATCAAGCTAGCGGTTGACGAAATCAACGCCGCCGGCGGTGTTAAAGTCGGCAATGAAAAACGGCCGTTCAAGGTTGACGTAATAGACACTCGTGACCTTGAACCCGGCGTGCCCGTCAGCGACGCTCTGCTGGCTGTAGAAAAGCTTATACTTGAGAAAAAAGCCGATTTCCTCATCGGTGGCCCTGTACCGATCCGAGGCCGCCCTTGCCGCAATGCCCCTCCTGGCCAAGAACAAAAAGATTTCCATCCTCACCACGGGTTCGTTGACACCCAAGTACCACGAGACGGTTGGACAACAGCCTGACAAATTCAAATACTGTTTCAGAATATCAGGTGAAGCCAAATGGATGGTTATGGGTGAGATCGTTCCGTGCCTGGAATACATCGGTAAGACATTCAACCTTAACAGACTCATGATCATGGTTCAGGACGTGGCTCACGCCCGAGCAGGAGGACAGATACTTCAGACTGTCATGGCCAAAAAAGGCTGGACGGTCTTGGGTGATCCAATTGTGTATCCTACTGGGACCACGGATTATTCGATGGGCTTGCTCGACGCCAAGAAGCAGAATGCTCAGGTAATAATAATATGGATGGATATGCCCGAGTCCGCGATTCTTCTCAAGCAATGGTATGACATGAAGGTCCCGGCTCTCCCGTTTGGAACCATAATAGCAGCGGCTGAACAACCTGGTTTCTGGAAGGCTACTGATGGAAAGGGTGAATATTGCCTGGCAAACGTGGTCAACGCGGGTAACGTGCCTAGTGAGGCCTCACCTTGGACTATGAAATTCGTGGACGCCTACAAGAAGAAATATGGTCTCGAACCTGAAGGATACGGCACTTCGTCAAGTTATATGGCCGTGTATGTTTTGAAAGACGCTATAGAAAGAGCGGGATCCCTTGATCCTGACAAGGTCGTGGACGCCATGAAAAAAACCGACATGATGGGCGTTTACGGAAGAATCAAGTTTGACCCGCAGACCAATCAAATCGTTCCAAGCCTGGATCCAAAAGAGGGGGCTGTGGGAACTATCTTCCAATGGCAGGCCGGCAAACGCATAGTTGTGTTTCCGCAAAGTATCGCTACTGGCAACATCCTTCTTCCTCCATGGATGAAAAAGGAATAACAGCCGACTGAAAACTAGGGACCCCGATCAGTCCGGATATCCAGGGCTTTTACACTCCGGTATCGGGGTCCACCTAGAGGACCTTTAATGGACATCATCATCTACGGGATCATAAACAGTGTGTCACTGGCTCTCATGGCTGTGGGTTTTACCCTGGTTTACGGGGTCAGTCGCTTGCCTAACTTTGCCCACGGAGCGCTTTACGTCCTGACCGGGTACCTTACCTGGATATTGATGAATAGAGTTGGGCTCAACTATCTCTTTTCAGCCCTCGTGGCACTCGGACTGACAGGAATAATCGGCGCCCTCATGTATCAGCTCGTTTTGATCCGTGTCCGGGGAATGCCTATTTCCGAAATCATAGCCTCTTATGCGATCGGTCTGGCGATTCTGGAAGGCTTGCGATGGGGCGGTCTAAAGGGAGGAACCTTCAGATTGCCACCCTTTGTTGAAGGAAGTGTGTCCATTTTCGGGGTTTCAGTGGATTACCAACGAATTTTCGTCGTAGTTTTGGGCGCCGGACTAATGGGGGCTCTCTTGCTATTTGTGAATGGCACCAAACTGGGACTGGCGCTCAAAGGAATGGCGCAGGATGAAAGAGCTGCGATGACTCTCGGGATCGATTCCGATCGCATGGCCGTGGTGGCTACCGCCATTGGCTCCATGCTAGCTGGAGCCGCCGCAATCATTCTGCTTCCTCTAGGAAGTATTGTCGTGGAATCAGGTTACCATGTCCTCATAATGGCGGTCGCCGTATGCATAGTGGGCGGGCTGGGAAGTTGGACCGGAGCGGTGATGGCAGCGTTCCTCATAGGCTTTGCCCAGATATTAACTGTGGTTATTTTTGGGGCCCACTTCCAGGTGGTGGTTGCTCTCCTGGCCATTGTCGTGACCCTGATTTCTCGCCCAAGCGGTCTGTTTGGAAGGCAAAAAGAGTTGGAGGAGCGAGTCTGATATGTCCGGATCTAAAGCTGACAGTCGTAAAGAACGTCTGGATCGCGGCATCAAGGTTAGGTCCGACGGCGTCTACGCTATTTCCTCCTGGAGAGAAATAACCTACCTGATCACCCCGCGTCTGCTTTTCATTGTCGGGCTTGCCCTGGCTCCTCTTTTGCTGAGCGGAGCCCCTTACTGGCAGCGGGTCATTTCGATAGTGTGCTCATATTCTCTCCTCGCAATCGGTTTTGATTTTTTGGCCAATTATGTTGGCCTCGTCTCCCTCGGTGGAGGTTTTTACGTTGGTGTGGGCGCTTACGTTGCGGCGCTGTTAAATACCAGCCTCGGGGTTCCTCCTTTTCTCAGCATTCCTATAGCCGCCATTCTTGGGGGTGTCATTTGCACCGTTCTCGTTTGTGCCGTGCCTGCCTCTCAGAGGTGTCTATTTCGCAATAGTCAGTCTGATGTATCCACTGCTCGCAGCCAGAATCATAGAAGCTTTCGATCTTTTCGGCGGAACTGACGGCATACTTGGTGTGGATGGCTTTCCCAACGCCTGGGTCGAACAGGTACGTCCTCATACTGGCGGTGCTGGTAGCGGTATTTGGGCTCAGAAGGTTTGTTGAGGAAGATATCGGACTGGTGTTCAGAGGGGTCAAAGACAATGATCAGGCGGTGAAAGCCTCAGGGATCAATATCACCGTATACAAAGCCCTTGGGGTATTTGTCGCCTCGGTTCTCGGCTGTCTTGCAGGCGCGTGCCTTTCAAGCATGTACATGTGGGCAGGTTTGTCACAGTTCGCCCTGGATTTCTCCATTATTCCGATTGCGGCTACTGTGGTCGGTGGAGGAGGGACCCTCGTCGGTCCGGTGATTGGATGCCTGATCCTTGTCCCGGTTTCGGAATTACTCCGCGATTTCGGTTCACTCAGGATCGCAGTCTATTCTGTAGTTCTCACCGGATTCATTGTTTTCAAGTCTGAAGGAATAATACCTTACGCTGCGCGCAAATACGAGCAGTTTGAGCGTTGGGTGGAAATCTAGAATGGAGATTTTTGGGGTTACTGAGAACAACGCCGGAACCCTTTCGATTCTGTCTTTCATCAATTTCAAGAAGATCGGGCGCTCGTCGAACTGGAGCAGGTTATGAGTTCAGAGCCTTTATTGTCGGTTCAGAATGTAAGCAAGAAATTTGGTGGTGTCCTTGCCCTGTCAGGGGTAAGTCTGGATGTTTTTAGAGGTGACATTGTCGGCGTAATAGGCCCAAACGGCTCTGGAAAAACTACGCTTGTCAACGCGATCACTGGATTCATAAAGGCCGACACAGGGAAAGTGTTTTTCAACGGTCAGGATATCACCGATACTGTTCCGCACAAGATCGCGGCCCAAGGGCTACACGCGAACATTTCAGGTGATGAGACCGTATTTCAGTCTCCCCGCTTATAAGAACCTCATTGTTCCACTTTTTTCGCCTCGAGCCAGAAAGACCGGAGGTTGGCGTGGCGGTGGAAAAATGGGCAGCCGAGACACAGTAGCGGTAGATATCCTCGAAGAAATAGGTTTTGAAAGAGACTCCTACGTGCCTTTCAAGTTGGCGTCATCCCTTCCTACTGGTTATTTGAAGCGATTGGAACTTGCCAGATGTCTCGCTCTAAGACCTGAGTTGATAATATGCGACGAAGTTTTTTCAGGACTGAGTATGAGCGAAATGGCCAGCATGGTTCCTCTGATCGAAAAACTTCAGATGGAGGGGATAACTCTCATCATGGTCGAACATCG
>CAWJXP010000018.1:0-12756 GCA_963846725.1 uncultured delta proteobacterium
CCTTACGACCTCTATAAATAACTTTGCCGTCCCTTATCCAACTGTAAATCTTTGCCCCGATGTCAGGGTCCACAGCGTTTATTGTAATGCTCATATGTGACAGATTCAGTCGTTTGAGTTCCTGGACATGCGGCAATACGCTTAAACCATTGCTTGCCAGACACAGCAGCAGATGCGGAAACTTTTCACGCACGAGATCCAATGTCCTGATTGTCAGTTGAGGTTTTGCAAAAGGGTCTCCCGGACCGGCTATACCAACAACGCTGATGTTTGGGACCTCAGCCACAATTTTCTCAAGATAATCAACCGCCTGTTGCGGGGTTAAAATTGCGCTGGACACTCCGGGCCTGCTTTCATTTATGCAATCATTCTTTCGATTACAGTAATTGCACTTGATGTTGCAGTCCGGCGCTATTGGTAAGTGGACCCGGGCGTAAGTATGTTTAGCCTCAACATTGAAGCATGGATGCAATTTCGTGTTAATTAGCTGGTTCATGGGTAACTCCTTACTCGGCGCCGCTTGTAATTGAACCCCGGTCAGATGTAGGTATAACCAATGGGAGACCGGTCCTGCGTCGCCTGTATCACTGCATTGACTATCATATCAAAAAGGTCTTGAGTCCCTTTATAGCCTAGTTGACAAATTCTCTGGGCTCCGAAGCGGTCATGAATCGGAAACCCCAGCCGCACGAGAGGTATGTTCCATTTTCGGGCAAGCTTATAGCCCTTGCTGGAGCCTAGTAATATGTCAGGCCTCAATTTTTCGGCTGTTTCTTCTATATCGAAAAAATCAATATTATCTGTGACTTCGGGTGTTTCATCCAGAATGTCTTCTGTTACGGCCTTAATCGCAGCGTGAAAATGTTGGCTTTTAGCGCCTGTAGCGCAAAGCGCCGGTTTAATACCAATCTCCGTCAGAAAGGACGTCAACCCTACGACCATGTCGGGATCACCATAAATAACCGCCCGTTTCCCGGAAATATATTTGTGGCCATCCACATAGGAGTCTATCAATCGACCTCTTTCCAACTCATATTTCACAGGGGTTTTCCTGCAGGAAATTTCTTGCAGCGTATTCATGAAAATATCTGTTTCTCTGAGTCCGATGGGTGTCCCCAATTTCCTGGAAGGAACATTGAATCTGTCGGCCAAAACTTTGGCGGCCGACATCGAATCGGTTAAACACCGACCGAATTCTACGGAAAGTGAAGCTGTCCCCATTGCTTTAATGCTTGCGATTGGCGTTCCGCCAGACGGGATTTTTTCGTATTCCGCTGCGGCCGGGGCGTCAAGCGTCTCGGAAATATCAGGCAGTATGACCGGATTGAGCCCAAAATCATGAACAATTTCTTTCAGGTAACGAGTGTCCGCCGGAGAAACGAAGCCAGGAAACAGATTCACTGAGTTCCGACAGGATGGGAGATTAGACGCCAATTGGTCTACGATGGCCCTCACCGCTGCCTGGAATCCCTCAATGTGGGAACCTGAGTAACTCGGTGTGGAAACGTTTACGATCGAAGGCTGTCCATGTTTCAGCGTCTCTTCCGAGAATTCGTCCTGAAACTCCTTTACAAGCCTCGACGTATCATCACCGATTGTCTCGGTTAAACAGGTGGTAGCCACTCCAATAAGACCACAATGATACTTGGACATGACATTTATGAGACCTTGCTTAAGATTAGGCCCGCCTCCGTAGATCGCATGCTTCTCGCCAAGAGACGATGAAGCGATATCTACGGGCTCCCTGAAATGGCTGATAACGTAGCGTCTCATGTAAGTTGCGCATCCTTGTGATCCATGAAGAAACGGAACCGAGCCTTCCACGCCCTTAAACGCCAGGCAAGCCCCAAGCGGCGCACATAGCTTGCAACTATCCGTAGTCGCTACATAAGGTTCTTTTTTAGTTTTCAATCGCTTTTCTTTCATTGAGCACATCCATTTCCTGCGGTTTTGATGAAAGCGCCTGTTTTCTTGGGGTAAATCGCCAGACTGGGCTGGTTACCGTCGAATAGACTTCCTTGGCAAAATTCAACATCCCCACGAAGCCCTCAAGGGCTTCTTTTCGTTCGTGATTGTGGTCGCAGAATCCCACTCCCAACTTGTACGCTATCGGACGCTCTTTTACTCCACCAACGAAGATGTCTACATCCTTTTCCTGAAGGAACGATGAGAGTTCGAGCGGATTGGAGTCGTCCACTATTATTGTTCCTGGATCAGTTATTTCATGGAGTTCTTTGTAGTCTTCCTCAGTTCCTGTCTGGGAACCAACCAGCGCCACAGTCATCCCCAGGAGTCTGAACGCCTTTACCAGGGAAAAAGCTTTAAAAGCGCCACCAACGTAAATTGCGGCTTTCTTTCCTTCCAGGGCCTTTCTGTATTGCTTCAATTTGGGATACAGTTCACTCAATTCATCCCGGATCAGCTCTTTGGTTCTCTCCATGATCTCCGGGGCCATGTCCTTAAAAAAGTCAGCGATCTTGTAGAGCGAATCGGCCATGTCTTCTACACCAAAGTAGGAAACCCGTAAAAAAGGTATCTGATATTCGTCTTGCATCATCTTGGCCAGATCTATTGTTGAGCCCGAACATTGGACCAAATTCAGCGCCGCTCCGTGCGCTCGACGAAGGTCGTCCACTCTGCCGTCTCCAGTAATGTTGGCGACGACATGTATTCCCATCCGCTCCAGGTATTCGCGAACAATCCATATCTCGCCGGCAAGGTTGAAATCACCGAGAATGTTTACGCTCAACGGGCTGATATCATCAATTGCGCCGGTTCCTACGAGTTGAAACATGGCCCTGCAAGCGGCGTTATATCCTGCTCTCTTATTGCCTTTAAAACCTTCCGACTCCACAGGGATTACGGGAATGCCCTTTTCACGCTCCACTTTCTTGCATACACCGGTGAGGTCATCACCGATGATGCCGACTATGCACGTCGAGTAAACAAATGCGGCTTTCGGGTTGATCCGATCTATCAATTGGTTGAGGGCCCGGTAAAGTTTGTCTTCGCCTCCAAAGATCACGTCACTCTCCTGCAGGTCGGTGGAATAGCTGTGTCGATGAAGCTCAGGACCCGAAGACAATGCGCCTCTGATGTCCCACGTGTATACGGCGCAGCCAATTGGACCGTGGACGAGGTGCAAGGCGTCTGTAATTGGGTAAAGAACCACTCGGGAGCCGCAGAAGACGCATGCCCTTTGACTTACCGCTCCAGCGAGGCTTTCCTTGTCACAGGACATCTGAAAAGGCTCTTCGCCTTTTCGATGGACCTGATTTTTTCTCTCTGCAAAAATTGTGTTTGTCATTGCAGTGGCCTTCCAAATAACAATTTCATGCGAGAAGATAGGGCTCGGCAACGCTACCATCTTCCAATGCGTCCAGGATCTCATCCACAACCTTTTCACTATTGACATCACGATACCAATGTCCCTGGGGATAGATGATCATCACCGGTCCTTCCTCGCAAAGTTTCAAACAACCCGTGCTGGATACCATTGCGTTCAGCCCACGGTCTGCCAGTTTCTTCTTCCAGATAGGGAATAAGCCGCAGCGAATCTTTTTTTATGCATTTCCCCTTGGCTTCCGTGCCTCTAAAACTGGCGCATACGAAAAAATGATAATCCGGTTTATTCATGTATCGTCTCCTCTTACATAACGAGTTCAAAGCTTTCTTCAGGGGCGTCCCGATCCTGTCGATCCAGGATGGCGTCGAGGATCTTTTCTAACAGGCGCATGCCGCCGCGATACCCAACAGTCGGAAAATAAACGTGACCAATTCGATCCAGGATGGGAAAGCCCATCCGAACCAGAGGAATGTCCTCATCGCGGGCGATGTACTTCATGTAGGTGTTCCCCATAAGCAAGTCTACCGGCTCGTTCTTGATCCACTGATGCAACAGAAACAGGTCACCCGGCGCCTTAATATTTATGGGATAAGGAGAATCACTCGTAATTTCCCGAATACGGGATTCGAATTTCTTGCCGGATGTGCCGGTAACAATGTGAATCGGCCACATGTCTATCGAAACTAGAAATTCAGTAAGGGCGATCAGATGATCCGGGTCGCCGGCCAGGGCAACCTTTTTTCCGTAGAAATACTGATGCATGTCGGTAACGATATCCAGTAACTGACCACGTTCCTCATTCAGACTGTCTGGAACGGTTATCCCGAGTGTTTTTCTCAGTGTGTCCACGAACCGGTCGGTTGCTTTGAACCCGATCGGCAGATCGAGTATTTCACATGGCACATTGCACTTCGTGTCGAGGGCTCGAGCCGCCGGTCCCGAAGCCAGTTGTCCCAGGCCAATTGTAGCCATACTTGCGCCAGTGGTCTTGAGGGCTTCCACTGTTACGCCGCCGGAGGGAAACATCTCGTATTTTCCGGTCTGAGGCCGATTTAGCACCTTGGATGTGTCAGGAAACATAACAACACGCACGCCCATCATTTCAGCTATTCGTTTAACTTCCTCCATGTCCGATGGCTCTACGTAGCCTGGTATAATGTTGATCTGATCGATCTTTTGACCATTGGACTCAGAGAAATAATCCACCATTGCTTTGGTCATGTTGGCAAATCCGGTGACGTGAGTCCCGACGTAACTCGGTGTATTCACATGTATGACGTACTTGCCTTCAGGGATTTTGCCATCCGCCTCGGCCTTGCGTGCAATCTGGGGAATGTCATCACCGATTGTCTCGGATAGACATGTAGTGTGAACGGCTATCACCTCCGGTTCGTAGATGGTGAAAATGTTATCTATCGCCTGCACCAGGTTCGCCTGCCCGCCGAAGACGGACGCCCCTTCGGTGAACGAACTGGTGGCGGCCATTACCGGTTCTTTGTAATGGCGTGTAAGAGCGCTTCGATGATATGCGCAGCAACCCTGCGAACCATGACTGTGCGGGAGGCAACCGTGAATACCCAGAGCGGCGTACATGGCGCCAATGGGCTGGCAGGTTTTTGCCGGGTTGATAGTCAAGGCGCTTCGTTCAGTAATTTCTTTTGAAGTATGTCGCAGTAACATTAGTCGTTTCCTTCCTTGGGGTCTCAATCGCAGGCGTATTTTGCCGCAAGTTCAGGGCTTTCCTGCCAGGGAGCCTTGATGTGTTTCCAAATCTGGCTATTCACCATTCTGTCAATTTCCCGATAAAAGTTGATAGCCCCCCTGAAGCCGGCGTATGGGCCTCCTGAATCGTAGCTATGGAGCTGTTTCATTGGGACGCCCTTTTTTTGTATGGCGAATTTTTCCTTAATGCCTGCGCAAAAGATGTCCGGTTTGTAGATTTCAATCAGTTGTTCCGATTCGTATTGACTTATGTCGTCAATCACCAGGCTCCGGTCGGACATCTCTTTCATCATTCCGTCATAGTCTTTGAAACGGAAACCTTCATCCTGGAGTTTCTTCAGTTGTTCATCCGTTTTACGGGGCCGGAATCTTTCAGGGTCAGGATGGATTTCGAGTTCTTCGATGTTACGGCTGTCCGCGTCGACTTTTATGGATGGCAGAACTTTCCGACCTTCATAGTCGTCACGATGGGCAAACTCGTATCCGGCGGAAATGGTTTTCATCCCAATTTCACTGAATAGTTCCTGATAATGGTGAGCGCGGGAGCCACCTACAAAAAGCATGGCTACCTTTCCCTCACAGCGGGTTCTGACTTCATCACGGACTTTGATCACTTCGGGCATCTCACGAGCGATGACATCTTCGACTCGCTGTTTAAGTTCGTCGTTCTCGAAATAATTGGCGATCTTTCGTAACGATTTTGCAGTGGCCTGAGCCCCGATGAAATTAATCTTGATCCATGGGATGCCGAACTTGGTCTCCATCATCTCAGCGACGTAGTTGATTGAACGGTGGCACATAATTGTGTTCAGATCCGCTGTATGAGCGTTGGCAAACTGGTCATAGGTCGAGTTACCGCTGAATGTCGATACTACTGATATTTCACAGTCATCAAGGATACGGTCGATCTCGAACGCGTCGCCTCCAATGTTGTACTCTCCAAGCAGGTTGATCCTGTATTTGCCTTCCTTGACGTTGTCATTGAGTCCAACTACATTCTTGAAAATTCCGTTGTTTGCGATGTGATGGCCTGCCGACTGGCTTACGCCCTTGTATCCCTCGCAACTGAACCCGAAAACATTGATTCCGAGCTTTTCTTTCATTTCGCGAGCCACCGAGTGCACGTCATCGCCAATTAGCCCTACCGGACACGTTGAAAAAATGCTTATAGCCTTGGGTTTGAAAAGGTCATACGCTTCCTGTATGGCTGCCCGCAGCTTCTTCTCACCACCAAACACGATGTTTTCTTCCTGCATGTCCGTGGAAAAACAGTAAGTCATGAAGTTATCGTCTTCCGGTCCATCAGGACGGGTCTGGTTACGACGTGTGAGCCAACTGTAAAAACCGCAACCGATAGGACCATGGGTGATATTTACTATGTCACGGGTCGGGCCCATGATGACCCCTTTACACCCGGCGTATGTACAGCCTCGCTGTGTAATTATCCCGGGGATTGTCCTGGTGTTGGCTCCGATTTCCGGCAATTCCTGTTCTTCCGAGACTCTGTTGACTATTATCTGCTTCGCCCGTTTGCGAGCTACTTTAGTCGGATACTTTTTCAGCAGTTCCTGCTTGACTTCCTGCGGATCAATTTGCTCGGTTTCGAGCGATATATTTTCATTCAAAGCTTTCATAATTTTCTCCTGAGAGAGGCCGGATTCACATTTCATCGAGGACTTTATCGCCGCCTTCACCGGTACGAACACTGAATGAACCGGCGATGGGCATTACGAATATTTTACCGTCCCCTGACTTGCCTGTTTTGTTGACTGTCATAATGGTTGTCACCGCTTTACTTTTTAGTTTCTCCGGGACCACCATAAACAGCATCCTCTTGGGAATCAGGCGTTGACTGTGACCAAGTTGAGCTATTGCCTCTTCGTAACCTTTTTCTGCGCCTTCAAGTAAACTGTAATCAACCAGGCCTTTTCCCCTGCCGAGGACATCCTTGGCGGTCATAGACGGTAAACCGGCGTCGGAAAGCGCCTTTTTGGTTTTGTTCATCATGTTAATGCGGATGATGGCCATAATTGCTTTCATATCTTTACCTCTTCAATTTCGCCCGAAGCTGACTCCTTGATGCCCGAACTAATCGTGTAGACTTCATCTACCGGGCTCACGAAGATCTTCCCGTCCCCATAAGCGCCCTTATCGCCGGTTCGGGCAGCCTTGATCACCGTTTTGATAACAAAATCCTTGTCAGTATCAGGCACTACCGTTAGAAGCATTTCCTTCGGGATCTCGTCGTAAGTGATTTCACCGATTTTTATGCCACGCTGCTTTCCACGGCCGACTACCGATATTTTGGTCACTGCCGGGAAGCCGGCCTCCATCAGGGCCGCCAGTACGTCGTCCACCTTTGTGGGTCTGACGATGGATCTGATCATCAACATATTCATTACCTCGTTTCGTTATTTGGTTTTCGGAATCTAGTCGCTGTTTAACCGGCCAAACCATGTTTTATAAGTAGCTTTTCGAGATCGTCAGTGGTCATGGGTTGAGGAACAACATGCATCTTGTTCTCTTCGATCTTTTTGGCCAAAGTCCTGTATTCCTCGGCCTGAGAATGGGCAGGGTCGTATTCGATAACAGTTTTTCTGTTGATTTCGGCTTTCTGCACCATGTTGTCCCTGGGCACGAAGTGAATCATCTGGGTACCCAACTGTTCGGCGAACGCCTCGATCATTTCCAGTTCAAAATCAACTTTTCTGCTGTTGCATATGAGGCCTCCCAGGCGAACACCACCGGCTTCGGCAAACTTGACGATACCTTTACAGATGTTGTTGGCCGCATACATGGCCATCATTTCACCCGATACAACGATGTAGATTTCCTGCGCTTTACCTTCTCTAATCGGCATAGCGAAACCACCGCAGACGACGTCGCCCAAAACATCGTAAAAGGCGTAATCGAGCTTTTCAGCGTAGGCTCCCAACTGTTCGAGCAGGTTGATGGAAGTTATAATTCCACGTCCAGCGCAACCTACCCCCGGTTCAGGTCCGCCCGATTCGACGCAAATTACGCCCTGGAAACCTGTCTTTCGAATGTCTTCCAGTTCCACGTCTTCACCTTCCGCTCGCAAGGTGTCCAATACGGTCTTCTGGGAAAGGCCTCCCAGCAGAAGACGGGTCGAGTCGGCCTTCGGATCGCAACCCACGACCATGACTTTTCGTCCCATTTCAGCCAGGCCGGCCACTGTATTTTGTGTCGTAGTCGATTTTCCGATGCCGCCTTTGCCGTAAATCGCTATTTTTCTCATTTTGTCTTGTTTTTACCTCTCACTGTTTTTGAGAGGGTAAAGGCAAGTTCGGCGCCATTTGGACAGGAGGGAAGCAAGTTAGTTGTAAGGCTATGTATTTATTGGATTAGTTGATGTGGATGTGTCGAGAATCAGTGAGACAAGAAAATGGCGAAAACTGACAATGTTCACAGAATTGTTATGTGTATTTACAAAATTGTAACAATATTGTCCCACTTGTCAGAATCTCGTTTCGGGAATCACGATTTACGACAGGCCAAAAACGAACAGTCAGAAGGAATTGATATTAACAGGGTGGTTTTGGAAATGAGGATGTAAATATGAGCGTCAACTTTGTCGAAAGACCATCTTCACAGAAAGGTCTATGTCCTTCAGGTAGGTAAAGGGGGGAGAAAAAATCGACGCTCTGAAAAATCTTAGGATTTCAATATATGTGACGACATTATCGAATGGTCATAATGCTGTCGGCTCCAGTGCTAAATAAATAGCTTCTTTCTCTTCAAATAGTCCTCCAATCCAAATTTTCTTACCCTGTATCCCATTTGCCTGAGCGTTATTCCCAGATCTCTGGCGGCACGCGACTGAATCCAGCCATTGCGCTCGAGAGCGGCCACGACGCCTCTCTTTTCCATCTCAGTCAATGAATCCAGCCTTGATAATGTTGGGGCCACAGGGGTGTGATGATCCTTCACGACATGCGCTAGATAGGGGGTCAAATCACCAATATCAATGAGGCCGTTCTCAGACATTATGGCCAGCCTTTCCAGGAGATTCTCAAGCTCTCTGACATTTCCTGGCCAGGAATACCTGATGAGCGCCTCAATCGCTTTCGGAGAAAAATGTAGTTCAGCTCCATATTCCCGTACAAGTGACCTGGTGAAAAAAGTGAGAAGCCCCACGATGTCTTCCTGTCTTTCACGAAGAGGAGGAACACGGATTGGAAACACATTGAGTCGATAATAAAGATCCTGCCGGAATTCGCCCGTGGATGTGGCGGTTGAGAGGTCTCTGTTTGTAGCCGCTATGATTCGAGCGTCCACTTTTCGTGTCTTGGAACTCCCGAGTCTCTCAAATTCCTTGTCCTGGAGAAACCTGAGAAGTTTAGCCTGAACGGGCAGGGACATCTCACCAATCTCATCAAGAAACAGGGTCCCTCCTTCAGCCTCTTCGACTCGACCTGTCCTGGCTTCCGTAGCTCCCGTAAAAGCGCCCCTTTCGTATCCAAAAAGTTCGGCCTCCAGCAGGTTTTCCGGTAGAGCGGCGCTATTCACCTTAATGAATGGATTCCTTGATCGTGAACTCAGTTCGTGAATTATTTGCGCCACGAGGGTCTTGCCCGTTCCGGATTCTCCGAGGATCAGGACAGTGGCCCTGGTTGGGGCCACTTTTTTTACAAGCTGTTGCGCTTCCAGTATCGCAGGGCTTCTGGCGATTGAAAAAAAACCATCGCTTTTTCTGGATATCTTTTCTTTAAGAAAGAGATTGGCCCTGACCAATGTCTTCTCTCTGGCTTTAACCTGTTCATTGAGACTAATTAGCTGGCCGATGAAAGCCGCGAGAATGCTAAGGAACCGAACATCCTCCTCAAACGATATGTCTGCCTCAAACAGTTTGTCAGCGCTCAGAACACCAATAGGATAGCCATTGAGGCCAATTGGAACGCCGATGAAAGAGATTCTGCCTTTTTCCGGGGTTCTTGCGCCTGTCCTGTTTAGAAAGAGAGGGTCCTTGCTTACGTCTGGAACTACAAACGGCTCATTTGAACTGAATATCTTTCCGGTTATCCCTTCGTCAAACCTGTATACTCCCCGTTTTTTCTCCTGATTCGTCAAACCATGTGACGCTCTAATCGCAAGTTTTCCCGTTTCGAAATCAATTATGGTTATGGCCCCACGTTTCATTGACAAATCTTCCGACAGTGTGGAAAGAATAATTTCGAGAGTCTGGTCGAGATTCAGTGCCTGTCCTATAACTTGACTAATTTTGTATAAGGCCTTGAGTTCTAGCTGATTTATAAGAGCCTTCATGTCATTCTCACAGCAATTTCAGGATTCATGCAGCCACAGGCTCCTCAAAATGTATGCAATATCCAAGCCATGGAGCTGAATTAACTCACTAAGACAATATTTATAAACAGTTAGCCACAGATTTGGATGGAGACAGGCTGTTGTTTGCAACACAATGGTATTGATTTGCCGGAAGAGCTACGTGAATGTAGGAATATTGACGAGATGGGGAACCATAGCCCGTACAGTAAGCGTTTTGGACATATAAATGCGTCCTGGAAAAAAAATCCATGACGTTTGTCCTTATTTGACACACGTCCAAATTAGACTGCGGAATCGGCGTTTTTTGACAGGATGGAAAGGGTCGATGATGTCGATATCATAGATTTAGATGAGGAGAATACCACATGGACTATTTGCTAACCTTTGCATCCGGCGTCGTCTTCGGATCAGTCGTGGTCTTAATTATCAATTGGCTACGCAGCTCGCAGACTCAGGAAATTGCCCGGCATCTGGTAAATGTGGTTGAAACTCAAAGAATTGACGACATGGACAAAATATTGGGGAGAGTCAAGGAATCGTTTCAGGCATTGTCCCTTGAAGCCCTTTCGAACAGCACCAGTGAGTTCCTGAAACTCGCCAGGGAAAGTCTGGGCACGCAGACCGAGATGGGCAAAAATGAACTCGAGGGTAAGAAAAGGCTAATAGATGAAACGCTTCATCTTATAAAGTCGGAACTGGAGAAACTCGAAGGGGTAGTTACAGAACTCGAAAAAGATCGAGAAAAAAAGTTCGGAGCAGTAGAAAATGAAATCAGAAACACCGCCGCGCAGACACTGAAACTCCAAAACACAGCAAATGAACTCAAAGCGGCACTGGCCGGAACTAAGGCACGAGGGCAATGGGGCGAGAGGATGGCGGAAGATGTGATGAATCTATTAGGACTAAAAGAGGGCATCAATTACCTCAAACAGAAAGCAGTGGACGCCTCCGGATCAATTCCCGACTTCACTTTTATGCTGCCCCAGGGTCAAAAGGTGAATATGGACGTGAAATTCCCGTTGAGCAATTACCTGAAATACTTAGAGACCGAAGCGACTTCAGACAAGGAAAATCATAGAAAACTGTTTCTAAAGGATGTAAAGAACAGAATTAAAGAGGTTACCGGAAGAAATTACGTCAACCCAGATGCAGGGCACGGTCGATTACGTCATAGTATTTATTCCGAATGAACAGGTGTTTTCCTTCATAAACGAGCAGGATGATTCAATCCTGGATGAGGCCCTCAAGAACAAGGTGATCTTGTGTGCGCCAATGACGTTGTTCGCGGTTCTGGCAGTCATGAGACAGGCCGTAGTCAATTTTCGGCTGGAGAAAGCTACTGGTGAGATGGCTTCATTATTCGGACAATTTAACAAACAGTGGACAGCCTTCGTTGGTTCCTTTGATAAACTCGGCAAGAAAATAGAAGAAACTCAGAGTGAATTTCAATCCTTGAGATCTACCCGTGTAAATCAGCTTGAGAAACCTCTTAATCGAATTGAAAAGTTGAGAGAGGGGTTGCCGCCGGATGTTCAATTGGTCGCATAGCGCAAAAAACTACAAAGGAGGAATGCCTTATGCGTGGAACTCAAATGGCCCGTCAGTGGAAAATCATCCGGTTGATGGAGTCCCACAAATACGGGATTAGCGGGAACGAACTCGCCGTTGAACTCGACACGCCTCTCCGGACTATCTACCGGGACCTGGACGCGATCCAGGAGGCTGGGTTCCCCCTTTACACCGACAAAGACGGCAAGAATTCGGTCTGGAAGATGGTTGACGCATTCAGGAAAGATTTCCCGATTCCCATGACAGGCACTGAGTTGATGGCGCTTCACATGAGCCGCGACCTGTTGAGTATTTTGCACGGGACCGTCTTCCACGATAGCATCGAGACACTTTTTCAGAAGGTCAAGGCGGCTCTGTTGCCCGAAACCATCACATTTCTGGATAAGGTAGCGGGCTCGCTTAAGGTTGACTTTGGACCTACGAAAAATTTTTCGGGGTTGAATGAAATCGTCAAGGATCTAAGTGAAGCCACCACGTCAAGAAAACGTGTTGAGATCATGTACCAGGCGGTCTCAACCGGAAAGACTACGAAACGGAAGGTCGATCCATATCAGGTGTGGGTCATGAGTGGCAGCTTTTACCTGATAGCATTCTGTAATGTAAGAAACGCCATTCGGACGTTCGCAATGGACAGGATAAAGAGTTACACGGTAACCGACGAATCGTTCGAAATGTCTGAGGACTTCAAGCTCGAAGACTACCTGCAAACAGCTTTCCGGGTCATGCGGGGCAAACCGGAGAAGGTGACTTTCAGACTCACGCCTGGGGCGGCTCATGTTGTCAGGGAGCGGATATGGCACCCGACTCAGGAA
>CAWJXP010000019.1:0-4285 GCA_963846725.1 uncultured delta proteobacterium
CTTTTCGCGTCAATTTCCAGTTGTGAGCGACGGAACGCGAATCAAGAACGTCAGAACATGGGAAATTGGTCTCATGTAGTTGTTGGATAGCAATACACGTGCCATTTGAAGACATATGGCTGGACCTTAACAAAAAGTGAAATGAGAACGATTAGTTAAAGGGGTGGATTTTTATTTGCGGCTCAAATGAAACGGTAGATTAGTGAGCAGGAATATCTTGATGGGAAGAGGTTTTGTGGCGACTTCGCCCAATATTACCAAGGCCACCAATTTGTTGCGTTATTTTAAGTTGTTCGCCTGCGTGCGTTTTCCGCCCCCATTTGCAGGTTAAATGGATCAGTTGCGCACATCAATCCCGAGCTTTCGTCCGTAGCCTGAACGTATAGCGGTAAACCCCTAAATAGGGGCTGCCAATTGCTTTTGCCCTTTGAGCGTACTAGAGCTTCCTCTATCATCGCTCGACTCGGCATCAGCGAATTCAGGGGATGCGCATGTCAATCGACAATCATTGACATGGCTTCCCTAAATGTCCTTTCATAGCGTTGCCGACAAAATGATTGAACAGGCTTCATAGCTGGAATGTTCAAAACAGGCCTTCGTAGTTTTGCGTGTTCGTTATCATAGGGACCATATGCTCTCTATTCGGGAAAAACTCATATGCTTTTTTTGAAAATATTCCGGTTACTCCTACTGCGCCTACAATCTTGTCTTGACACTCTCTACGGTCATGTCTTATATAGCCCCAACTCATATTCTTGACGGAACAAAATTACAATTTCGAGAGGAACGGACATGACAAAAGCTGAGATGGTCGACAAGCTTGCAGAGAAGGGCAATATAACCAAAAAACTCGCTTCAGAATCGATCGATCTGGTCTTTTCAGCTATTTCCGAGGTGTTGGTTGCGGGCGACGAAATCTCAGTGCCAAGCTTCGGAAAGTTCTCCGTGATTGTCAGACAGGCTCGTACAGGTCTGAATCCTCAGACCAAACAGAAAATCAACATCCCGGAAACGAAAGCCCCAAAGTTTACCGCAGCGAAGGCCCTTAAAGAATCGATAAAGTGATTCAGAAGAGGGATATAACATGTTTGGTTCGAAACTTCTAAACGATAAACTGATCCTCGCAGTTGACGACGAAGAGGATGTTCTCGCCATCATTCAGGAAGAGCTTTCGGAGTCAGCGGATGTAAAGTTGCATCTAGCTGCTACCTTTGAGACTGCTCAACATTACTTGCAATCTCATCAATATGATCTGGTGATTCTGGACATAATGGGCGTCAGGGGATTTGATCTTCTCAAGATTGCTACCGAGGCCCAATTGCCGACGGTCATGCTAACGGCCCATGCCTTCACTCCGGAAGCGTTGAAGCAGTCTATCGAGTCAGGAGCGCGAGCCTTTTTACCAAAAGAACAACTTGGAGATCTGGTACCATTTCTTGAAGATGTCCTAAACTGTAGTTGTACTACTGGGTCGAAGAAAGCGCTAGATAAGGTAGACCGTTATTTTCAAAGAAAAATCGGTTCAGACTGGCGGAAGTCTGAGCAGGAGTTCTGGGACGATTTTGAGAAGAAAATGACAATAGAATATCCTGCCATAATTGGTTAATTTTCTGAGCGAAGCTCAGTTGATCTAAAATAGCTAAGGATTAAGAAGACTTAATCGAACGACAAAATAATTTAGATCCTTGGAAGTTTTTTCAAATTTGCTCGAAACGCTCTCTCCTTGATGACTTATTTTGCTTACGTAAGAACTGGGTTGTCGATAGGCAATCGATACTGGGATGTTTGTTCTCGTAATTGTCCGGAAGCCGGTGTTAAATTTGTAACAGGTAGCGCTACGATCAGGGTGATTCCAGGAGATGTGACGCATCTCCGCCAGTTTGCTTCTCGGGCGATTTTAGTTCATCAAAATCGAATGTTAGTGAGATGCTGCCTTCGTCAATGGTCCTTCGAATCTCATACGGCAATTTCTCAAAGACCCGCATCATGGACCTGTTCGAAATGAGGACCTCAGCCCCGAACCCCTTTATGCCTCGTTCTCGTGCGATATCTATCAGGTAGTGAAGCAGAGCGCTTGCGATTCCGCGACCCCGATAATTCTCGTCAACCATGAAAGCCACGTCCGGGTGAGAGTGTCCAGGGTTGATCATATAACGAGCTTCCCCAATAATCTTACGGTCTTCTCTAGGACCGATCGCGACAACCACTGACAGCCCTTCTTCCTCCGTGATATTGACGTATTGCTGGAGATTTTTACGCGGCATGGACCTGCGGGCGCTGAAATATCTGAAATAGACGGATTCCTCCGAGAGGTTGTAGAAAAGGTCCCTTAACATCTCTTCATCCGTCGATTTTATAATCCTGATGTGGCCTCTCATGCCACCTTTGAATATTCTATCAGTCTGGAAACGACGGCGCATTTCTGGAGAACAAATCCGGTAATAGACCTGATTTGGGAAAACGTAACCCAATTCGCTCGCGGACTTCATCAGGCTTTCCCTGTGGTCCGGGTGAGCAATGTCAATGAGCGCCATGGCCCGGTCACGGATGGAGCGGCCGCCCAAATATGCGATACCATACTCGGTGATGACGTAATTGGCATCGCCTCGATTCATTATGACCGCAGCGTTAGGCCCGAAGACGGGGACAATATTAGATTTGTTTCTCTTGGGGGAAGTCGACCGCAGGCAAATGATAGATCTGCCACCTTTGGAAAGGTTTGCCCCTCGCATGAAATCACTGTCACCGCTGGACCCTTCGAAAGCGGTCCAAGAGGTACTGCCCTGCCTGATTTGCCCCCTAAGGTCTACCTGCATAGCAAGGTTGACCGCAACCATGCGATCATTCGAGCCTATGAATGTAGGATCCAAAAGCATATCGGAAGGATATAATTCAACCATAGGGTTATCATGAATGTAATCGTATAATTTTCGTGTGCCCATGCAACAAGTTGCCAGAGACTTGCCTCGAAACAATTTCTTCGTGCTGTTGTCTACCACGCCAGATTCGATCAACTCAATGAGGGGATCGGTGAAAATCTCAGTGTGAAGTCCGAGGTGTCGGCGATCTTTGAGAAAGTCCATCAACCCTCGTGAAATCCCGGCAAAACCGAATTGTAGAATAGATCCGTCATCGATAAGGTCGCTGCTATAGGCGCTGATGGTTCTTTCCACCTCCCCTAGAGGTTCTTCAGACAATTCACCAAGGGGTTCCGACGCCTCCACAAGGTAGTCTATTTTGTCTATGGGAATGAACGTGTCTCCGTACGTGCGTGGCATGAGCGGATTGACTTGAGCTATAACCTTCCGGGCAGATTCCACTGCCGCTATGGTGAAGTCCACCGAAATACCCGAGACTGAACCTACCGAATCGGTCCGGTTCCGACACCTGGATTATAGCCACGTCAACAGGAATCCGGCGGTTTCGAAAAAAGAATGGGATCTGCGAATGAAAAAGCGGTATATAATTGTACTCAGGGGACGATCCGGAACCGTCCGCTCCGCTGCCGGTAAAGAATGTCTTGATTCTGAACCTGCCCCATGGATCCGAGGCCAATCGGGACGCTTCTGTTCCTCGAATAAACTGCACAAGTTCAACGTCTTCAGCGTACGAAGTTTCTAGGGCCCTAAGTATTGTCTTCGGTTCAGAGCAAAGGCTCCCAATGTAAATTCGGTCACCGTTCCTGACCTTTTGCGCCGCTTCGGAGGGGGAGATCAGTTTAGAGGTGTACTCATCCTGCCAGCGCTTTCCTTGAGTTGTCGCAGTCATCTGTTTGTCGCAAGCCCCGTTCCATAAATTTCTTTAACATGAGTCATGATCCGACTGACTTGTTGTTTCGTTCATATTAGTGCAAATTGCAGACGGGAATGGTTCCAGAAACCACGGAAAGTCTCGCTATCTTCCAGAAAACACCCGACATATGCAAAACCGTCGTCACGTAGTCTAAAACACCAGTTTTGTCCTTTGCCTGAGCGTACCTTATCGAGCGTCTTCCAGTCAAACAGAATCTTAGGAGTGACGCATTGCACGAAAATGGCACATCACACAACTGGACAGATGCTGGATATGAACGGAGACCCTGCTGGACCTAACGACAAATATATTGATGGAACAAAGGCTTGGAGTGAGCAGAAATACCTGGAGATTAATGGAACGATATTCTTTTAGTCTCCACAAAAAAGTTTGACCCGTTGGTTAAACGGGCCAAAGGAAGGATTAGGTTTGGTTTGTCGCTAAGGTGGAAATAATCATTGTATTAAGAGAGTTGTCAAGTTTTTTTATAAAA
>CAWJXP010000020.1:0-3302 GCA_963846725.1 uncultured delta proteobacterium
TCCCGTCTTAATCGGATGGCCACTGGTTCTTTATCCTGTCCATATTGCTTTCCTGGAACTAATAATAGATCCCGCTTGCTCGTTGGTCTTCGAAGCGGAACCGGAAGAGGCCGATGTCATGAAACTTCCGCCGCGAAGTCCTAAAGAGACATTGTTTGGCGCCCAGCTCATAACTTTAAGCCTCTTCCAGGGTTTGAGCCTGCTAGCAATAGTTTTTGCGGTTTATGCCACTTCATTATATCGCGGGCATACAGAACCGGATGCTCGAGCCCTCACGTTCACAACTCTAGTTGTTGCGAATCTGGCGCTAATATTAGCAAATCGGTCGTGGTCCAGGACTATTTTCAGAACCCTCCGATCACCGAATACTGCTCTCTGGTGGGTTTTTGGAGGCGCCGTGGTCTTTTTAGGCCTTGTGCTCTACGTTCCGTTTTTACAGGATTTGTTCCACTTCAGCAGACTCCATTGGATAGATTTAGTTGTATGCCTGGCTGCCGGGATCACAAGTATTCTGTGGTTTGAAGGATTCAAGATGATCCACAGTTCAAGTAAATGGAAGGCTCATGATGCCAGAACCACTGGCTAAAAGATCTTCCGTTTAGGGCAATTCGCATCGCTGAGAACTCTTTTGGCTTCTGTTACTTTATTCCATTCTTAACGCATCGGGAACTACGAAAGAATGCTCATAGGCGATGATGTTTGTTGAAATCTAACATGTGCCTTATGAACGCAGAACCTCAGGACACAGCATACTTGATATTCGGGTATCTAATTCCACTGTCAACAGGCCCAACCTAACTTATGACATGCCCCAGTCTATGGAAATCGCCGGGTCATTTTCTCCAGATTCAACCATTTCTTAACCGATTGTAAGACGATTTCGTCCCGCCTTTTTACTCTCATACAAGAGACTGTCCGCCCGTCTCAACAGGCTTTCAATAGTGTCATCGTTCTGGCCCAGGGATGCCCCCACGGAAATCGTGACATTCAGTTTTTCATGGCCATGCATGATGTAAGAATTCTCAACCAGGAGTCGCAACCGATTACCCAGAGTTTCCATGCCTTGGCGATTGACACCGAGCAGAATCCCGACAAACTCTTCTCCGCCCCATCGACCAAATACGTCAGTTGGTCTTGTAGAACCAACCAGCGTGTTTGCAACAAATGTGAGAACCTTATCTCCAATTTCATGACCATAGGTATCATTAAAGCTTTTGAAATGATCTATGTCCATGAAAAGGAGTCCGAAAGGAAGATCGTAAAGTCGATTCTCCTCAAGCCGACGTTCAATTTCCTTATCAAGGTAGTTTCTATTTGGAATTTGAGTAAGCCTGTCAAGCATTGCCATTTTTTCAAGTTCTATGATTCGGGACTCAGAGGTTCGTTGATTACTTGCTTCAAGGAACAGTTCAACACCACCTATAACATTACCTGCGCCGTCGCTCAGCGGAATAACTCTAACAGCTACAGGGACTCTATGGCCATCTTTGTGATGCAAATACACCTTGGCCTCACGTCGCTGCCTATCCTCCATGGTATGAGCCAGAGGACACATTCCCAGGCACAAACTGTTCCCCTCATTGTCTATGTGAGTAAGAATGTTCTCTGAACAGGATTTGCCGACCACCTCTGCGGCGATAAAGCCGGATATTCGCTCGGCTGCCTTATTCCAATAGGTTATTATTCTGTTCGTATTTACGACATATAGCCCCTCATGCAGGCTATCAGCAATGTCAGAGAAAGAAGGAAGTTTTGTCTCCATTTGTTTTATTCCTAATGGCGCTGGGCCCGCGATCCAATAAAAAAGAGAAATGGTCCTTTAAGAATTATCACATTAGAGGAAAACCCAATAATTGTTAACAACAGAAAATTCCGTGCTTAACAAGGAAGAAAATCCATGGCAAAGAATATGGACCTTGATAAGAATCGTATTACTACAAGCCACTTGAGAGACGTCGCTGAGGAGAAACTCAGCAAGCTCCAGAATACGACACAGAATCTGGAAGAGAAAACCACTGAAGAGATCATCCACGAACTCCAGGTCCACCAAATAGAGCTGGAGATACAGAATGAAGAACTAAGGCGAGTTCAGCTCGAATTGGCAGCGTCCAAGGACAGGTACCAAGACCTTTATGAATTCGCTCCTGTTGGATACTTTACATTAACTCACAAGGGAATCATCACAGATGTGAACCTGGCCGGAGCTACACTCCTTGGGGTGCCACGTTCCAAATTAATTAAACAGGGTTTTGGCCACTTCGTCACTCCTGAATGTCAAGACACATGGTTTCAGCACATCATCAGCGTAACTAAACAGGGAGAAAAACAAACTTGCGACGTCACGCTCAATTGTGGAGATGGTTCGTTATTGTATGCTGGTCTCGAAAGTACACGAATAGATGCGCCAGCTAGAGATGGAGACGAGCAAAGCCAGCCCTATCAAATTCGCATGGCGCTAACGGACATCACCGAGCGTAAGATGGCTAAGGCGCTTAGAGAAAGTGAGGCAAGATATCGGACGATCGCTAATTTCACTTATGACTGGGAATATTGGGTGGATATCGAAGGCGCCTTCTTGTACGTTTCACCTTCTTGCGAACGCATAACAGGTTACACAGCTCAAGAGTTCCTTGATGACCCGGATTTAATGATTCGAATTATCCATCCGGATGATTGCGCTGAAATGGTGGCCCACTTTCATAAAACGAGGAAAGTGGACCATCATATTGCTGATACAAAGGATTTCCGCATCATCCGTCGTGATGGAGCAACACGGTGGATTGGTCATGTATGCCAACCGGTATATGACAAAAAAGGACTATCTTCAGGCAGGAGGGGTAGCAACAGGGACATCACTGAGCGTAAGCAGTTGGAAAAAGACAAGAATGACCTTATTATTCTAGCTTCAACAAGCTCTATCCAACGTAAAGAAACTGAGTGGATTTCTACCTATTTGCGCCTCTTGCAAGAAAATACGTGATGATACGGGTTATTGGAACTATATTGAAAGATACATAAGCGAGCATCTTAAGTCCCAATTTAGCCACGGTATCTGTCCTGACTGCATGAGAAAATTGTATCCCGAGATTGCTGATGAATTTGGCCCTTCCCCGGAAACGGATCAAGAGAAATAAAGAGGGTTTCTAGAGGAGTTGTTTCATAATAACCAGAATAAGAAACATTGCGCTACAGAACCACATAAGCCCAATAACAACTATTTCACTGGAATCCGTTATTTTTATTTTTTTTGTCCCCCGTTTGACAAATTGCTTTTTGTCCTACTGGTAGAGTCAAACCGATGA
>CAWJXP010000021.1:0-6224 GCA_963846725.1 uncultured delta proteobacterium
TTTACAACCCTAAAGTCCGACATTCTCCCCAAACTCTTCGATCACAAACCGGAGAATTATG
Source organism: uncultured delta proteobacterium (assembly GCA_963846725.1). Taxonomy (GTDB): domain Bacteria; phylum Desulfobacterota; class Desulfomonilia; order Desulfomonilales; family Desulfomonilaceae; genus CAJBEZ01. The sequence goes on from CAWJXP010000021.1 coordinate 62, forward strand.
TGTTCAGGGTCTGGGTAGCAGGATGCGCCACAGGCGAAGAAGCCTATTCGATTGCAATGATCTTCAGGGAATACATGGATGATTCCAGGCAGGAATTCAAAGTCCAGATTTACAGCACAGATATTGATGATGACGCGATCGCTGTAGCACGCTCCGGGGCATATCCGCCCAATATATCCATAGATGTTTCCCATGAAAGATTAAAAAGGTTTTTCGTTAAGGAAGAGGCGGGCTACCGTGTGAAGAAGGAAATCCGCGAGATGATCGTCTTTGCGTCACAGAATGTCATCAAAGATCCCCCATTTACCAAACTCGATCTTGTCAGTTGCAGAAACCTGCTCATATACCTTGAGCCGGAACTTCAAAACCGGCTTATCCCAACCTTTCACTATGCGCTAAAGCCAGGAGGATTCCTGTTCCTAAGCCCTTCGGAAAGTATTGGGAACCAGCCTGATCTCTTTGCGCCGGTCAGCAAGAAATGGAAGTTCTATATGGCGAAGGAATCGATGAACACCGGCGCGAGAGTGATGAGAGAAGGGCTGTCCTGGACCCGTGACCAACCCCGCGCCGGGTTGGACGAGACACTGAAAAAGAGCAAGGACATCAACTTCGCTGAACTCGCCAGAAAGGCGCTGCTCCAGTATTACGCCCCGCCCTCTGTGATAACCGACGAGAAAGGTAACATTCTGTTTGTCAATGGAGATACTGGTAAATACCTGCGGCCAGCGCCGGGTCAGGCCAGTCTAAATGTTATAGAAATGGCCAGAGAAGGGCTTCAGTTGGAATTGAGGACAGCTATCCTGACTGCGGCTACACAAAAAAAACAGCTAACCTGCGCCGCTGTGCCGGTTAAGACCAATGGCGGCGTCCAGGGTGTGAACGTCACCGTAAGACCATTAGCCGATCAAGGTTCGCCTGTGGGATACTTGATCGTGTCGTTCGAAGATGTGGCTCCTCCGGCAAAGGGGAAACGATCCAGGACCAGACCGTCTGCAAAATCGGGAGAGTCTGAACGGGCGGAGGAGCTTGAACGGGAACTGCTCTACACAAAAGAGAACCTTCAAGCGTCCATAGAGGAGCTTCAAGCCGCAAACGAGGAACTCAAGTCAACGAACGAAGAGCTTCAGTCCACCAATGAAGAATTGCAATCCACAAACGAAGAACTCGAGACCTCAAAAGAAGAACTTCAATCGGTCAATGAAGAACTGGTGACAGTCAATTCCGAATTGCAGGCTAAAATAGAACAACTCGCCGGGATGCAGAATGACATGAAGAACCTTCTTGATAATACCAATATCGGTACGATCTTTCTCGACGAAAACCTTGCCATAAAACGTTTCACCCGGGAAGCCACGGCGCTGTTCCGCCTGGTCCCGACAGACTCCCGTCGCCAGTTATCCGACATCAAGTCAAATATTGAGGGAGAAGACCTGATTGCAGACGCTCAAGCTGTCCTGGATTCGCTCGTGCCCATAGTAAAGGAAGTCAGGACAATCGACCACGTCTGGTTTCTCGTTCGTATATTGCCTTATAGGACGCTCGATAATGTAATCGAAGGGGTGGTGCTGACCTTCACGGATATTACCGACATAAAACAGGCGCAGGAAGTGGCTCAGTCGGCTCGTGAATATTCGGAATGTATAGTTGACACAATAACTCAACCTCTAGTCATAATGGATGAAAAGTTGGAGGTTGTTTCGGCTAACCGTTCCTTTTACAGCGCTTTCCACGTTACGCCACAGGACACTGTTGGCCGGCGTTTCTACGAAATCGGCGCCCATCAGTGGGACATTCCGTCGTTACGGGAATTACTGGACAATGTTTTGACGCATAACACAACCTTTGAAAAGGTTGAGGTGAGTCACGACTTTCCGATCATCGGCCAAAGGAAAATGCTGCTTAACGGACGGCGAATATCGCAAACGGCGGATAAAGGCCTTTTATTATTACTGGCGATTGAAGATGTTACTGACACGCCAGCAACTTGAGTGGACTACGTCGGTCTGAGTTGACCGGTTAGCCTTGTTTCTTGAAATGGGAATCCTGCGATCAAAAAACGCCGGCCACCACGGATGTCGGATATTTATGGGAATTACCCACTAACCCTATTGCCTCTTATGGGTTACGGTGATATCCTTGATCCATGGAGGAATGATCATGGAGACCAAGACAGTAGATTCACGAGGACGGATCAATATCGGCAAGGAGTTTGCCAACAAGACCTGCATCTTTGAAAAGATCGGAGAGACGGAAATCAGACTCGAAATAGCCGCTGTCATACCGGAAAGGGAACTTTGGCTGTACAGGAATCCTGAAGCAAGAGCCTTGCTCGAAATCGGATTGGAACAGGCCAAATCAAAGCAATTCACGTTCATCTCCTCCTGATCTCGATGCCGACAAGACGCTAGCCGATCAGCTTGAGGACTAGGATGGTGTTCACACTTGTCTGGACTGAGAAGGCACAGGACACTTACAATCAGTTGAGATCCAAAGCCATTTCCTCGCTGGACGCGAGGCTAAAAAAGAAAAAGTTCAAAGCATCGCCGGAAGAGGGTCTCTTCAAGCAAGTTAAAAAGTGTTTGGATCTGTTGAAGGAAGATCCACGACACCCAGGATTGAGTACCCACGAATTCCGATCAAAAAACCATCCACACACACAGGGAGGCAAGGTCTTCGAGGCTTATGTCCAGCAAAAAACTCCAGGCGCTTATCGTCTGTTCTGGTGTTACGGTCCTGAAAAGGATCAAATCACGATAATAGCAATAACTCCACACCCGTGACTTCCCCCAAAGCGGCCGGGAAAGATCTCTCGTCGCAAGGCTCGCTCGAGATGACATGCGCCGCGTCCGTCCGAAGATCTATTTTTCTTCCGCCAAACATTTGAGAAAGCTCCTGTTCCATTCCAACAATTTCTAGTTCATTGAAACCATGAACACCAGTCCCCATTTTCCAGCACAGGCATCTGGCCGTGGCGTTTACAAGGACATTGACTCATGGTTGATAAAATACCGAAGATTATTGATGAAAAATGATCATTGCCAGAGCGTTGAGTTTTGACAAGCTGTCAGAAAACCTGACATGCCCAAACCGGCCCAATCCTTTTTCTACACTGAAAAGAGCCTATACAACGTCTCTTGGTAGCGGCACAATTGTTGCTTCTCACTAATTTACAGACATTGCTGTTAGTGCGCCTGGACGCTGCGGATTCCAACGATTTTTACGCAAACCGGAGCGACTTGTTTGTCACCACGTCATTGCTTGTTATTGGACTTCTAACCTGGACGAAATCGGATTCATGTGAGCCCGAATTCCTCCGGACTCAGAGAAAGGAGATTGTGTCATGATCATACAAAATACCGATCTTTTTAATGGACTCAGCCGAGAGGCCTTGAACGAAATCTCAAAGGCCGCTATTGCGGAATCCTACAACGAAGGGACGGTAATTTACACTGACAAAGACGCGGCCAATTATTTTTACAGTCTGGTGGACGGGAGGGTACAACTTTCAATCGGTAAGGACGCCCAAATCAATTATACGGTTAACCGCGCTGGTGAAGTCTTTGGTTGGTCAAGCATGGTTGGACGTGGGTCTTACACGACCACTGCCAAGTGCGTCATCCGAACTAAAGTGGCTAAAATCTCGAAAAAGAACCTGAATCAGATACTTGAGAGTCATCCACGAGATGCCGCTCTTTTTTACAAACGTTTGGCCGCTGCGGTTGTGCAAAGGCTCATCGACAATTACAGCGCCTTTCTGTCCGAAGGAAATCTCCAGGGGGTCACTTACGGTAGCGGCCAGGTAGTTGTAGGTAGTGAGGACTAACTTTTGAAGTTTTTCAGTTGATACGATAAGCTACTCCATCCTATTTTAACATTGACGGACAAAATGTGATTGTCGTTTGTTAGGGCGGGTCAGTCCCGCCCTGGACTAATTTGCTAATATCGGGGCCTCAATCTTGGCAACCCGAAGCTACCACCTCGGCGAGGAACACGTCTGCTGTTGTATTGAGATGATCCATGAGGAAACTTTGTACCGGATCTGCCTCCCATGAGGAATTCAAGGTTTTTCAAGCTGGACAACACTAAACACGAAATGAACTCTACTTTTCGGCCACCCCCAAAATCAACGACAAGACCAATGAGCCAATTGATAAGAATACCACGAAATTATTGTCTGGAAAATTGACGACGCGGGAGTTACGATTGTCGCCATGGATGGAGAGGAAGGAGTCAGCCTGTTCCGAGAGCGCCTTAATGATATCGATCTTGTGATGTTGGACTTCGCTATGCCCAAAATGAACGGAGTTGAGGCCTTTGGGGAACTCATCAGGATTAAGCCGGATGTAAAGGTGATCCTTACTAGCGGCTACACGGAGGATGTTGTGCTGCAGAGCTTTCCGGGGCAACGCCCCGCCGGTGTTTTGCACAAGCCTTGCAAGATCAAAGACCTCAAGAATGAACTCGAGTGTTTGTTAGAGACTAGAGAATCAGGTGTTTCCAAGGATATAAACTCATGACGGACAAAAGATTCCTAGATCAGACTGAAATTAACGTAAGCAATCTAAAACGCTTGGCTGAAGAAAAGCTCAGCAAGTCTCCTGATGAGATACAGAATCTGGGTGATGAAACTCCTGAAGGAATCATCCACGAACTCCGGGTCCACCAGATTGAGCTGGAGATGCAGAATGACGAACTCAAAAGAGTTCAGCTCGGATTGGAAGAATCCCAGGATAAATACCGTAATCTTTATGATTTCGCTCCTGTTGGATATTTCACCCTGACCAACAAGGGACTCATCACAGAGGTAAACCTCGCGGGCGCAGCGCTCCTCGGCATGGCCCGTCCAAAATTAATTGGACGAGGTTTTGGACGCTTTGTCGCTCCCGAGAGCCTGGACCAATGGGAAAAGCATGTCCTTACCGTGCGGGGGTGTGAGGGTAAACACTCTGGTGTCCTTACACTAAACTGTGAAGACGGTTCATCATTTTATGCCCGTCTTGAAAGCATCCGTACGGATAGCCCCGCTGAGCCCCGAGGGGGGTATAGCAATGGTCACCGGATCCATACTGCGGTCTGTGACATCACCGAGGGCAAACTGGCTGAAAATGCGCTGCTGTTGAGCGAAAACCGGTTCAGGTCTCTATTTGAATCTATGAGTAACGGTGTTGCGATATACCGAGCCCTGAAAGAAGGAGAGGATTTCATTTTCCTGGATTTCAACGAGGCGGCCGAAAAGATCGAAAGAATTTCTCGAAGCCAGGTTATTGGCAGAAGCGTGCTCGATGTTTTCCCAGGGATGAGAGAATTTGGCCTCTTCGATGTATTCCAGCGGGTTTGGCGAACCGGTAACCCTGAACGTTATCCCATCAAGGAATACAAGGACAACAGGATACAGGGATGGAAAGACAATTTCGTCTACAAGCTGCCTTCGGGAGAAATCGTCGCCATTTACACTGATGAGACCAGGCGAATCAGATCTGACGAAGCGTCGAGAAATTGTCAGCGTGTACTGGATTTTGCATTGAAAGTAGCGGACCTCGGAACGTGGGATCTGGACATGCTTACTGGACACGCGGTTCTAAACGAAAGAGCGGCAAACATCGCCGGCTACCGATTGGATGAGATCACACCCACAATTGACTTCTGGAAAAGTTCACTTCATCCGGACGACATTCCTCACACCCTAAGAGCCTTTGGAGATCACCTCGCCGGTCATACTGATTCTTACGAGGCAAATTACCGGGTAAAGACTAAATCGGGAGAATATAAATGGGTTTCAGCTCGCGCAAAGATTGTGGAAAGGGATGCGGGTGGAAGGGCGTTAAGGCTCATTGGCGTCTTCGAGGACATCACCAAACGCAAACAGACCGAAGGGCAGGAAAAAAGTCTGTTTAAGGCTATTGAGCAGGCTGCGGACGGCATCATTATCACTGACCCTTCTGGAACAATTCAATACGTTAATCCGGCTGAGGAGGCCCTTACCGGCTACAGTCGAGATGAACTGATCGGCGGGAAACCCAGTATCTTTAAAACCGGTAAACACAACGGGAAATTTTATGACGATCTCTGGGGCGCCATTAACTCTGGGAGAGTGTGGGCAGGGCGGTTTATTAACAAGAGAAAGGACGGAACTGAATACCACGAAGACGCCACCATTTCTCCC
>CAWJXP010000022.1:0-242515 GCA_963846725.1 uncultured delta proteobacterium
GGCGTGGGCGGTCATGGCGATGATCGGCAAATCTTGAAACCTTTCATCCCTTCTAATCTCCTGTGGGTGGCCTCAAATCCTCCCATCACAGGCATTTGTATATCCATGAGCGCCACATCAAAATTCCCCGCTTTGACCATCTCCACTGCCTCTTTACCATTGTTGGCAATTGGTCCAACCAATCCAGCTTGCTGCAGAATTTCCTCAGCGACCTGTTGGTTGATTTCATGGTCCTCTACCAACAGTACCCTTGCCGCTAATCTTTCTACTCCTCCTCATCTCTGCCACTCACCCTCTTCACGGTCTCACACTCTTGCGCTTCCTTCCCCAAGGCGATCATGATGGAATCAAAAAGTACGGACTGACCTACGGGTTTAAGCAGAAAGCTCGTCGACCCCCACTTTCTCGGATCTCTGCATAACCTCTTCACGACCATACGCTGTCGCTATGATAACCTTGGGTTTCTGGGGGAGACTCGGAAGATTCTTGATCAGTTCGGTTGCCTTGATCCCGTCCATACCAGGCATCTTCCAGTCCATCAGGACGAGTCTATATGGACGGGTGCTTTGCCTCTTTTTCCAACTCCGCTATTCCTTCCTCGGCAGAAGCTGCAACGGTTACTTCAAAACTCATGGTTTCCAGCAAAGACTGTAGAATTTCTCTGGATGATGCATTATCGTCTACCACCAACACCCGCATTCCTCGCAGATCGACCGATGGCTCCAGACTGCTTCTTGAGAATTTCCTGGCCAAACCGAATTTTGCCGTGAATATGAACTCGCTCCCTTTTCCGGCTTCGCTTTCGACCCAGATCTCCCCTCCCATCATGTTGACCAACCGTCTTGGAGATAGTAAGACCTAGGCCCGTCCCTCCATATTTTCTCGTGGTGGACATGTCTGCCTGGCTAAAGGCCTGGAACAGTTTCCCTCTTCTGCTCTTGCGTCAAGCCGACGCCCGTGTCTCGAACAGAAAACTGGAGCATGACCCATTCGTCTTGTTTTTCCAACAGCTTGGTAGAGATAACGATCTCACCCTGTTCCGTGAATTTCACAGCGTTATTGCACAGATTGATCAAAACCTGCCCCAGCCTGAGCGGGTCACCTACCAGGGCAAGGGGCACGTCCTGCGGGGTATCCATCAGGAACTCCAGCTGTTTTTCATGAACCTTCACTCCCACCACTGTAGATACATTGTCCAGGACTTCGTCCAAACTGAAATCCACCGACTCCATTTCCAACTTACCTGCTTCGATCTTGGAGAAATCCAGGATGTCGTTGATGATCCCCAGAAGCGAGTGTGCGGAGCGCTGTATTTTCGTCAGATAGTCCGCCTGCTTGGGAGTCAGCTCAGTCTGAAGCGCCAAGTGCGCCATTCCAATCACCGCATTCATAGGAGTCCTGATCTCGTGACTCATGTTGGCCAGAAAATCAGATTTCGCTTTGGTGGCTTCCTCAGCAATCTCCTTGGCGCGGCGCACTTGCTCTTCGGCGAGCTTGCGGGCGGTTATATCCCTGAAAGTGATCACAGACCCGACGAGAGAGCCGTCCTTATGGACAGGGTTGCTGGAATAAGCTACGGGAAAACTGGTGCCATCTTTTCGCCACAGCACTTCACTGTCGATATGACTGGCGGTTCCACCTGAAATGGACTTGTGCATGGGACAGTCTTCTTGCGGATATGGAGAACCATCCTCATGAGCATAGTGAATCAGGCTGTGAAGCTCCTTGCCCTCGAATTCATCCGGCGAGTATCCGAGCATCCGGCAAGCCGCGGGATTGACAAAAGTCATCTTGCCGTCTACGCTCACACCGATGATTCCCTCGTCTACAGACTCAAGGAGCAGCCGGGTGCGTTCTTCCGAAACTCGCAGCTCTTCCGTGCGATCCTTGACCAACTGCTCCAGATGATCCCTGTATCGCGCGATCTCGCTGCGGGCCATTTCTGCATCCTCGGCCAGGCTCAAAGCCGCGGCCTGACTGCGGCGCAGTTCCTCGGCCCTCCTTTTTAGGTCCTCGGCTGCCTGTGAAGCGCGAATTCGGTCTAACGTGAGGGAGCCCACGATCTTGGCGAAGCCTGACAAGAAGCCGAGAATGCTGGGCAGCTTCTCCTCGGACATCATTGGCACTTCCTTGATGGATGCCAAATAATCCTCTTCATCGTAACCGAGGTCTCGAGCCTGGCGACGGAAGAAGTCCAGATCAGGTTCCTGCAAGTGGAACTGGCCGATGAGAATATTGGCCAGGTGCTTCCCGTCTATGATCAGCGGCGAAGCCGCGTCCGTCAGGCCATTTTTGCATTGATAAATGGTGAAATCCTGACCTTCCTCGAGTCTGGAACCCAGTATTGAGTCGCTTTCGGCACAGCGTTGAGAGGAAATTTCGCCAACACGATGGAATTGGGTGCAAGCTCGCCGAAAGTTTGCGAATGCCAGCAGGTTGCCTTTGAGGTCTGATATGGCTGAGGCAACCCCGACTGCGTCGCAGAAGTTGGTGAGAAGGGTCTGCAAATCCTCAAGATCCAACAAGTCCGATACCTGCAATTCTTCAGGTCCCCGAGCGTGACGCCTTCGCCTCGATCCGTCATGGACTGGACCAGATTGTCCAATGCCTCATCTTTTTCGATCCGGTCCAAGGAGCCGTAAGGCGCGGGTTTGCCGGCAGCCTGGGCCAACTCGTTAGCTTCTTTCTTCAGGTCAAGAATCCGCTGTTCCCTGGCCATGACCAGGCGATTGAATCGTTCGAATTCCAGGATTCTTTCCTGCAATTCAGATTGAGCAGGGCCGTCCTTTTGTTGGGCTAGCTCCGTGTCGATGGCCAAAGTTTTTTCTTCAAGGGGAAAGCGGTTCTGGTCAGTCATGGTGGACTCCGGACAGAATCAAAGTTACATGATGAATCTTATCACGGCTGTCTCCGATTGTAACGCCAGACCTTGTCAGAAACCGTCGTATTTCCTCAGGGTCGAGTTGGTCCTGGAAGCAAAAGTGCGCTAAACTTTCTGTTTATTACCCGCCCAAATTTTTGCAAAAGCGCCAAGTTTCTAAATTCGCCTACCAGATCGAGAAACTTCAGGGGGGAATAAGCGGTTGAATCGGGCTATGCAAATGCTTCGACAAATTATATGATGGAAAACATTTATTCTGGAGCTACAGATGCTCCGAATGTCTAAAATGTCTATTAGGAGGGCATTAAATGTCCAGAGTCTTCATGTCAGGCATCGTGATGGCATTTGTAATCTTTTTTGTGTCTGGCACAAGTGTGGTTTTTGCGGCTGACACTAATCAGGAGTTTGTGGCTGCTTTTACTCAGGGTCATTGGGAAGAAGCCAAACAGCTTCTTGAAAAAGGAGCGGACATTAGCGCCAGGTCTGACAATGGCGTGACAGCTCTGATGATGGCTTCTTATGAAGGCGCCCCTGAGGTCGTTAAGTTTCTTTTGAATAAGGGAGCGGATGTCAATGACAAGAGCAATGGTGGCTATACGGCGCTGATAATGGCTTGTGGGAACGGTAACATGGAAGTGGTTAAATCTCTTCTGGATAAAGGCGCTGATGCCAACGCCAAGAACAAGGACGGTATCACTGCGTTGATGTTGGCTACTAGCGCGGGGAACCTTAAATTGCTACGGCTTCTTCTGGACAAAGGGGCGGATGTTAATGCCAAGAACAATGCCGGATGGTCAGCCGTCGATTTGGCGTCCAAGAAAGGTAACAATGAAATGCTGAATGTCCTCAAAGCTCATGGAGGGAAGGAATGAGTTTGTTGTTGGTTGGCCATGCCTGCGTGGTTGTGTCCGTGCTTTTTGGGCTTGGACAGCGCCGGTGACAAGTCTCTTAGAAATGCTCAGTCATATTACGGCCCGTCTTTTTGAATACTCAGACACATTGACACATGGACCGAGCACGGATGGCCTTCCATGATCTTGGGTTCCTTCTACTTGGCCAATTCGTGGGACACGTCACCAAGATGCTTTCTGATGGCCCCGCAAATAAGCTTTCTTCGACGTTTCGGCATGAAAACAACGTGATACTTGCAATCCCACTTCGTGAGGTTTAGGCTGTGCTAGACTTTCATCATAACCTCGAAGAAGCGCTTTGCTGGTTCATATCCATCTGAGACAAAAAGTTTTAGGTCCTACCGTAACTCAATGAAGATGAGTCACCATTGGAAAGGAATTGGCTGTGGTACTCCTCAATCCAGGTTGAGAGGAAATCATGATCGTCAAACATAATCCTTATTCGTTCCTTACTGGAGATTCGCCTTTTCTGCAAACCAGGCACAAGGAGATTTCCAGCGGAAGATTTGAGACTGAAGTTCTCTTCGAGTTGCATCATGAGGGAGCCATCGGACGTCCCCACGGCGGGATAGTAATGGGTTTGTGCCTCGATGCCTGGCGTCGATCTGCCTTGCCTGAGTACCCTGTGGACGTCAGCTACAAATTTGGAGGGTCTGGAGTAGCCATCGGAGAAACGGCCGACTTCTCAGTGGAGCATGAGTTACGGGCTAACGGCCCTGCATTAATTGCAGAAATTATGAAGAGAGGCGAAAAGACACCTTATCTTAAGGCTCAAATTACGCATGCTGACCTGGACTCTAATTGGCGCATACCGATGATTCAACCTACCGGAGAAATGAGGAAGCTTCCCTATTACAGAAATTGCTTCGTTTGCGGCCGCCATCGAAATGTGGTTGGACTCAAAAGGAGATTTAGAGTTCATCCCCATGAGGGAGCGCCTGTCGTAACGACCCCTTGGGGGGCCGTGGACGATGATCTGGATCGAGCAAAACAGTTCAAAATTACTGACAATGAGCTGCATCCAGCGGTCATCATATCCATATTTGATGAGAACACTGGTTGGTCGGGTCTATTGGCCACAAAAGGAGCAGGGCTCACAGTGAGGATGAACGTCAGGTTAATCCGTCCTGTAGGCCACACAGAACCACTGCTATTCGTGAGTCGGCCCACTGGTATAAGAGGCAATCCTCGGAAACCAAGATTTTATGCGGCCGAAGGTACGGTTTTATCAATGCTCGACCCAGGCAAACCTGAACCGGTAGCGTGGGGATGGGGTGAATGGCTAGTTCTTGAAGAGTTTACTCAGCAAATTAAGAAAAATCTCCTTCCTGAAAATGATTGGGAGTGGATCTTTTTGGACAACACCTGATTCTACTACAAACCAACTGATAAGGATTAACACGTTGCGATTGTAGACTTCATGCTGTACAACCATCTCTATGGCAAAGGATGACAGGGAAAAATCTATTCTGAGCCACCTACCGAATATTATTAAGCGCCAAAAGATTTAAGCCAGGTCACAGCGTCAATTCTATTCTGATTGACTCCACTATTTGATATGAAGCGATGTCGTGACACGCTTATTCTGCTATAAAATGAGGCGGCAATGACACGAGATACATAGTAAGCGTCTTTATAGTTGTGACTATGGTGAGCTTTTAACTATCCCATTCTGTTCAGCCTTAGGCTGAAAGGACAAAGATCTGAGTGGAACTCCTCCCATGACAGCCAACCAATACGTCTTTGAAAGACTGTTTCAAGGAATGCAGGGAGGGGCTATCGCTTTTGGCTTGCGGAGATCGCCAAGGAGACAGACCAAATGAGAACTCGCAATCAGCTACTGCTTTTCGCAGCATTGGCAACACTCATCACCTTCGCTGCCGGTTTCAGCAGTGCCCAGCAGACCACCGGCGTACCCGGTTCGCCCTCATCGACCACAACCGTTGATGGAAGATATCTCCCATCCCCTCCACCGAAGTTTGGGGGTGAGATCAATCTAAACGCCACTCAGTCCAAGCCGTGGTGGCCTCCCCAGGTGGCGCCACCCAAGGGAGCCCCAAATGTGCTACTAATCATAACTGACGATGTCGGCTTTGGCGCTCCAAGCACTTTTGGAGGGGTCATTCCGACTCCGGCCCTCGACCGGATAGCCAACACCGGGCTACGCTACACCAACTTCCATTCCACGGCGCTGTGCTCGCCCACGCGAGCGGCCCTACTCACCGGCCGTAATCACCACTCGGTGGGCTTCGGTGTGGTCTCCGAAATGTCTACGGGCTTTCCTGGATACAACAGCGTCATCGGCAAAGACAGCGCTAGCATTGGCCGGATTCTTTTGGACAATGGCTACCGCACGTCATGGTTCGGCAAAGATCATAACGTTCCGGACTGGTGCGCGAGTCAGACTGGCCCTTTCAATCAGTGGCCGATCGGCATGGGCTTCGAGTACTTCTATGGCTTCGTCGGGGGTGACGCCAGCCAATGGCAGCCAAACCTTTTCCGCAACACTACGGCTATATATCCGTACGTGGGCAATCCCGGCTGGAACCTGACCACGGCCATGGCCGATGACGCCATTCACTGGCTGAAGCAGTTAAACGACATTGACCCCTCGATGCCGTTCTTTGTCCACTACGCTCCTGGAGGCACACATGCGCCGCATCACCCGACGCCGGAGTGGGTCAAGAAGATCAGTGACATGCGCCTGTTTGACAAGGGCTGGAACGCTCTACGCGATCAGATCTTCGCCAACCAGAAGAAGCTCGGGGTGATCCCACAGGACTCCAAGCTGACTCCCTGGCCGGATGAGTTGGTTAAGCGCTGGGACTCATTAACGGCCGAGGAAAGAATGCTCTTTATCCGGCAGGCAGAGGTATATGCGGCCTACCTGGCCTACACCGACCACGAGATCGGTCGCGTGATCCAGGCCATCGAGGACATGGGTAAGCTCGATAACACCCTGATCATCTACATCAGCGGTGACAATGGCCATAGCGCTGAAGGATCACCAAACGGCACACCCAACGAAGTGATGCAATTCAACGGGGTCGAATTGCCTGTAGCCGAGCAGATGAAGTGGTACGATGTCTGGGGCACAGACCAGACCTTTCCTCATCACGCTGTTCCATGGGCTTGGGCTTTCGATACACCATTCAAATGGGTCAAGCAGATACCAGCCTATTTCGGCGGCACTCGCCAGGGCATGGCGATCTCATGGCCGAAGGTGATCAAGGACAAGGGCGGCCTCCGCTGGCAGTTCCACCACGTGATTGACGTTATGCCTACAATCCTCGAGGTCTCCGGCATTACTGCGCCCGTCATGGTTGACGGCGTCGCGCAGAAGCCGATCGAGGGCGTAAGCATGGCCTACACATTTGACAAAGCCAACGCGGATGCCCCGACTACACACAAGAGCCAGTATTTCGAGATAATGAGTGTGCGGGGTATGTACCACGATGGATGGATGCTAAGCACTGTCCCGATTCGGCCGCCCTGGCAACTGATGGGAACAGCAATTCAGGATCCCGCCGATGGATTCAAATGGGAGCTGTATGACATCAGCAAGGACTGGACGCAGAACAACGACGTGGCCGCTTCCAACCCCGCTAAGCTCAAGGAAATGCAGGAACTACTCTGGGTGGAAATGGCTAAGCATCATGTCCTACCACTGGATGCAGCGGTGTTTACACGTTTGGACGCTCCACGTCCCAGCCCCACAGCCGGTCGGAACGTATTTACGTACTCCGGCGAGACGGTGACCGGCATCCCACATGGGAGCGCTCCCAACCTGCTGAACACCTCATACACGATCACCGCCGAGGTCGAAATTCCTCAGGGTGGCGCCGAGGGCATGATCAATACGAATGGCGGACGGTTCGGTGGGTATGGTCTCTATCTGCTGAAAAACAAGCCGGTTTTCACCTGGAACCTGCTCAATCTGAAGCGGGTTCGGTGGGAGGGAAAGGAGTCTCTTTCACCCGGGAAACACTCCATCGAGTACGACTTCAGTTACGATGGCTTGGGTTTCGCCACCCTGGCCCTCAATAACATCAGTGGTATCGGCCGCGGAGGCGTCGGCGTGCTGAAGGTCGACGGGAAGGTCGTAGCGTCGGAGAAGATGGAGCGTACCGTACCGCTCATCCTCCAGTGGGACGACACATTCGATATCGGCGAGGACACCGGAACACCGGTGGATGACAGGGACTACCAGGTACCATTCAAATTAACCGGCAAGATTTCGAAGCTCACGATCGCTGTTGATCCGCCAAAGCTAACGCCGGAAGACGAAAAACGGCTTAGGGAAGCCGCTGGGAGCGCAGCCGATCGGCGATAGGGTTTAGGAGAGGAGTCGGGCGCCATTCATATTCTGTTAATTCTCCACTAATTAACAAGACAGCGCTGAGTGTTGAATTTAGGAATAAAAGAATATACACTAATTATGTCAATTTTAGGGGATGGGTGAAATCCGAATTTTGTCTGGAGCGCCTACTGACGACTGTTGTTAACTATAGCCTGAAATCTGGTCAATCATCTCAACCTAATAACCTCATACTGGAGTAAACCTTGCAGCCTTCTCAGAAGTCCACGTTCAGGATAATTATCACTGCTATTGGAATAGTGGTTTTAACCCCTATTCTAACGATTCCGATGCTCGTATCAGCTTTGTTTATTAAACCAGGTAAGTTTTCGTATTTTATGATGAAAACGTGGAACCAAACTGTTTCGAAGCTAATGGGGCTTAGATTTTCTTTAAGTGGCGTGGAAAACCTTGACGCTAATACTTCTTATATCATAACTCCCAATCATCAGGGACTTGCAGATATTCTTGCAATTGTGTCTACCTTGCCGGTTCGTTTTAGATGGGTGGTTAAGAAAGAATTGTTCAAAATACCGGTGTGGGGATTGGCGTTATGGTCTACGGGCGCAATTCCAATTGACAGATCGAACTCAGCGTCATCAATAGAGAGGCTGAATAAAGAAAAAGATGAGAAACTAAAAGATGGATGGTCAGTCGTTATTTATCCTGAGGGAACACGTACTCCTGATGGAAATTTAAAGGATTTTAAAAAAGGGGCTTTCATGATGGCCGTTCAGACTGGCATCCCTATTTTGCCAGTGGTTTGTAACGGCGCATTCAAAGTCTTACCCAAAAAAACCTTAGCTTTTCGTCGCGGACACATTGAATTGAACATTTGTCCCCCTATCTCAACCCAAGGACTGTCCGAAAAAGACGTTCCTGAATTAATGTCAAGAACTCGTGAGGCTATCCTGGCTAAACTACGGATAGATTATGACCCTTTTTTGAGCGGAGAACCCTGCACGTGATTCTGAGGGATATTTTTCATAACAAGGCTCGCTGATTTAATTAAGATTTATAATGACCCGCGCGTCATCTTGAACAGATGCAGGATATTTCTGACTCGTAGACCACCGCTTTCGTCCCATCGTTGCGAATCACAGTGTATTCCCAGTCCCCATTTTCAGTCTCAAATGCGTCCCCTATTTCACCTTCTTCCTGACTGTCCGGGATGGTAATTCTGCTACCAATTTCATAGAATGGTTGACTCATCTTGCATTATCCCATTACACCGTTGACTTCAGTGAGGCTTCTGTCGCAATTGCGGACTAAGAGCAATCATGTATCACGGGATTCACAATCGTGGCCCATAATCCTGACAAGCAGCCTGACTTCCGGTCCACGTTCAAGAATTCCTTTTCCCGTGATATTGGCTATCAGCAATTTATCTCCCTGTCCATTGGCGCTTTCTGATCAAAAATTGGCTGGGCCGACATATGTACTCGGTTCGTCATATCCACAACTTCATCATCTGTTCCGAATTGCCCAACGTATTGTAAAGTTGGATAGTCTGAGTTACAGAGAAATCCTCGGAAGACCGATACTAGTTCTTCACTATACTCTTTCATTTTCCCGTCCTAGCCTCTTCAATGATTTGATGGTTTCGATTGTCTATGGGACGTATCAGGGCGTCAACGGCTTAATGAAAAACCAGAGGACGCTGACTTGAAACCAAGGAAACAAATGATCTTTTCAGTCCGATTCATGACCGGATGCCTGTCATCCTTTCAAGAAATGATTGTGCCCCCTGCTCCGCCTAAATGTTCAAAGTCAAGCGTTGCTGTCAGCCATGCCACTTAGTTGAAATTACCTGCTTTCATGTAAATCCGAGGTTAAATAGAGTGAACTATGCCAGGCCCGATTGCATTGAACCATCGCCTCGGGCATAATCGGCCACGAACTAGCATTCCTTTGCACGCAGGAACCTAGATTATGCTTTGGAAAGTTTATCTACTCCGTTGCTCTGACGATACTCTGTACTGCGGAACAACGACTGATGTCGAACGCCGACTGCATGAGCACAACGACGGGGTGGGCGCTCGTTATACCAGAGCCAGACTTCCTGTCAGGCTGGTCTGGATGTCCGATGAATTTACGAAATCAGTCGCATTCAGAGAGGAATACCGAATCAAGCGGCTGAGTAAAATTATGAAAGAGGAACTCGTGGATGGGGGCAGTCAGTAAGATCGACCACAGCCCTGAGGTACATGACATGGCTAAAAGTTATTATTTTATCAGCGACTTGCACATCGGGGGCGATGAGGCGCTGGGCGTCTGCGATTATGAGGCGGAGCTGGTGGCGTTTTTGCAAAGGCTGGCAAATGAAGAAGAAGCCGAACTCATTATCGTGGGTGATATCTTCGGCATGTGGGAATTTACCAATATCGAGGGCCCGGAGAAACTGCAGGCTTTGATGCAACAGTTCCCCAATATTTTCGAGGCATTCCGGAAAGCCGGCGAGAAGATCAAGATCACCATTCTGCCCGGTAATCACGACTATGAAATCGCCTGTTATCCGGAATTTGTCGCGATTTTCAAGGATTTCAATATCGATCTTGAACAGCGAGCGGCAATCACCCGTGAACTGGGAGGCAAGCGGTTCTGGATCGAACATGGCAATCAGTATGACGACTTCAACCACATGCCTGATTTCGGCAACCCGTATGCGCTACCGGTAGGGTATTTTATCACCAGCGGGATGGTGAGTGGGGCCGGCAAACATTCCCAATACGGACGCTACAATTGGCTAAAGGATATCCAGTCGGTGTATCCCACGGAAGAGATTCCGTACTGGGTGATGTCCAATTACTTTTACCGGGAAATGAGCGCTTGGCTACGCTGGCTGATTTTGCCATTTTTGCTGCTATCCGGGTTGACAACTTTCGTCCTTGCAGGGGCGGCCCTGGAGTGGCTGGGTATAACCCAGACCAATATTTTCCTATACAACGGCCTCTTTAGCTCCCTGGGCTTCCTAGGGAATCTGGTGCAGATCGTACTAATCATTAATGGCATTGTCTTCTCGGTCCTGGGCGTCCTTTTCATACCGCTGAGCTTTATACTGCGAGACATCAAGAAGACTCTGAAACGATTTCACTTAATTACGCATCCGCATGAACTCAGCGCAGGAAAGGAACAGAGCTATCTGGACGCTGCCCAAGTGGTCTTTGACAGCGATCCGGACACGGTCATTTTCATTTATGGGCACACCCACGTCCCCTCGCTGAGGCGACTGGGGAACCGGGTAGTGCTCAACACCGGCACATGGCTGAAAAGGCTTGTCAGGGTACCGCTCCGTTTTGGCTATCTGCCCGACGTCTATGTCCCTTTTTATTTCTTGGATTATTTTAAACTCAGCGACGCCGACGGCGCGATTGCTATAGACTTTCAACGGGTTGCCAAGGCTCAACCCCAGGAGTTGGATCTTTTACAGCGTCTCTTGATATCCAGAAAACGCAGCGAGACGGAAGACCCCATACCGGAGAGAACCCTCGTTAAGGCCTGACCCTGTAAGGGAGTAAAGTGTCTTGTCTGGCGCAAAAGACCTGGGAGTATAGTCGCCTTCAGATAACACCGGTTCAGTTGAGCCGAAGGCTCTTCTGGTTTGCTCCAGGCCGTATTGATCAGTAATACTACCGGTACCTTCTTGGACCACACCGCCATTCAAAGCAAGTACAAATGCTCAGGCAAACTTTTACGCACAGAAAGAGACGGACCTAAAATATGTGACTTCTCTCAGCATCCTGAAACTGCGGAGACTGACACGAACGAGACCGTGTTCCTTCCGCTATTATTGAGCATGAATTTGTTATTTCGGAAAAATCTAATATTTCTATTGATTCGCTGTCACCGATGATGTATTATATATTTGAAGCTTAACTTGTATTGCTCCAGTTGCCTTATTAATTCATGGTCACGGGTGTTATGCGAGAATTAAGATCGTAGGACGTGGCGCCTGGCTGTGGATAGGTCTGAATTATCCAGTCGATTTATCCCCGATCACCAAAACCCCGTTATTCATTAACCTAAACGCACTTTCACAGGTTTGTGTCGAGCGTTTTTTCAAAAGGAGCTACAAGATGAGTTTTAACATTTATGTCGGCAATCTGTCCTTCGATGCTAGCGAAGGAGAACTAAGGACTCTATTCGGCGCATATGGCGCAGTGGATACCGTAAAGATCATTTCTGACCAGTTTACGGGAAGATCTCGAGGTTTTGGTTTTGTTGAGATGCAGGACCGTGAAGAAGGTTTACGTGCGGTCAAGGAACTGGATTCCAAGGAACTGGGTGGACGAGCCCTAAAGATAAATGAAGCCAAGCCAAAAACCTCTGGAGGAGGAGGAGGCCGTCGCAATGACAGAGACGGCGGTTCTCGCTGGTAAAACCTTAGCGAAAAAATAAACCATTGAGATAATCAAACAGGAGCTTGCTTCGGCAAGTTCCTGTTTTCAATTGTTATATTCCCAAAACAGTCACGTCCCCGTAGTCATTGTAAACATCCTGGTCACGATATTTGACTCCAACCATTATCCCTGTGTTGAGTTGTTTATTCCCGTTGTCGACTTAAGCGCTTGTTACGTAGCGGTTTACCCGAATAAATCTACTGCCCGTACAATCGATGGCAGTCGGTTGCCACGAGGTCCGCTATTTGCCGAGAATTGTCGGAATAAAGCTGAATTGACTCGAAATCAGGTGTAAACAAAAGCTTCTGCATCAAAAGACCATCATCATCGAACCACTGGGGAAGCAATCCACCCAGGAAAAAACCTCTTGCCTGAAGATCTTTCACTACTTCTCCTATCCAAGGTGAGGTGAGTTTCAGCCATAGCTGAATGACGACGGATCCCTTTTTCACTGCTTCGGCTTCCAAGTCAGATATACACTCAGCAAAATCCGAACCAGTTTCATGAGCAGCTATACGTGCCACCTTTGCAAAATCGAAGATATTCATACTAAATTGGGAAACGGTGTGTATGGGAAGTGACGCCGTTGATTCAGAAAAAGAGCGACCCGACAAGAAATGTTCATACATGAATTTCAGAGCCACATTGTAGGGTCTTGGCAGAAATATTTTCTGAGGAATGTTCCGGTACACTCGAAAGAATAATAACGTGCTGACTCTTTGCGAGGTCACGCCCTCACCTGAATAGGTCTCTCCCGGCATTAATCCGACTTCCAACGCCGTACTATTAAAACCATACTTGGCCCCTTGCTTCTGCATGTGTACATGGTTGGTTACCGGCTCACCGAAGACAGTGTGCATACCCAATTTTGGGACTACATTGTCGACCATAAACTGCTCAATGGCTCCCGAAACCCCCTTAACTCGCCATTCTTTCAGAACCAGACCAACTCCCCATTCATACACTTCTCGACTAGGGGCTGACCGGAAGAGGTTGTGAATACCTATGATTTCGCCCTCTGAGGACCTGGCGACTATACTGTAATAGTCTCCCTTCTCATTGGCCGTGTTGAGTTGAACCGGATCATAGAACATTTTGATGGGATAATCTTCGCCATGCACAGATCGGAACAGACGTGCAACTCCCTCTCCATCCGCAGAACAAAAAAGACCAACGTCAAAAGATCCTGTGACTACGTTGGGTGGGTCTTGAATATTGATTTCCATGGTCTTCCTCATACCTTTCGAGAACAATTTATTGAAGACAAACAAGCTGCATCCACAAGCATTTTAACATCGGTCATTTCGGCTCTTAGGGGTCAGGTTTAAGGCCGGACGTAATGTTTTCAGGACGTACGCCTCGATCGGCCCCATTACAGACTAGCTACGCGCTAATCTGAGCAGCTCTTCTTCCACGAGCCCACTCAACATTGCCATCTTGTACTCATTTCCGTCCAACGGTTCCGCGTTTTTCACCGCTGCGGCTGCGGCCTTTGAGACAGTTAGAGCATCCAGTTTATTGCCCGTAATGGCGTCTTCCACCTCTTTGGATCGCCAGGGAGCCGGCGCAACGCCACTGAAAACCGCTCTGGCCTTGTGAACTTTGCCGTCTTTGAACTCGATAGCAAAAGCTGTTCCGACAAGCGCAAAGTCCCACGAACGACGTGCTCGAGCTTTTCGGTATGAACTCTTGGTGCCTTCGGCTGGTTTGGGAAGCATGATCTCAGTGATGATTTCGTCGGGTTGGAGAACCGTTTCCCGCATCACATCTACCTTAGGAAACACATAGAGTCCTTCGATTGGAATCAGACGCGAGCCCGAGGGGCCAACCACACGGACCGAAGCCCCGCAAGCAATGAGAGCCGGAGCCGTATCTGAGGGATGGACAATGGCGCAGATCTTGTCGTACCCGAAGATAGCGTGATACTGGTTTTCCCCTTCCATTGCGTAACAGAGTTCTCCGCCTTTTCTAAGACAATGAAAATCACCTCGGTAGTACCAGCATCGTGGCTTCTGACAGAGATTGCCCCCAATGGTCCCCTGATTGCGGAGCTGAGGACTGCCAACACTCGATGCGGCCTCCGCGAGTCCTGAATAAAGGTTCATGACAACCGGGTTTTCCGATACCTCGGTAATGGTTGTGAGAGCGCCTATGCGGAGACCACCATCGACCGTTCCTCTGATCCCCTGCAGCTCGTCCACTTGCGTGATGCTGACAATTTTTTCTGCAGCAAAAACACCGTCTCGCAGACAACCCTAGAAGATCCGTGCCACCAGCCATCACTCTCGAACCTTTGTCAGAGAGCTGCGTTACCGCGTCCTTGACGGACTTGACCCGTATATAGCTGAAATTAGGTATCACGTCTCATCCCTTTCTTTTTGCTTCAGCGAGCAGTCTGCAAAGCTGAGGAGGAGATATGGGAGTGGAGGTCACGCGTATGCCAGTAGCGTTGTAGACTGCATTGGCGATCGCGGCGGCAGTCGGTATCGTGACAGGCTCTCCGAGTCCTTTGGCCCCGATGGAGTTTGCCTCGGTGTCGTGAGGGTCAACGGGTATCGAGGTTATCTCCGCGGGCACATCGAGCGCTGTCGGCAGCTTGTAGTCGTGCCAGTTCTTGTTGCAAAGCTTTCCTGTCTGGTTGGCATCCAGGACTCGGCCTTCGGTCAGCCCGAAGCCGATCCCCATGGTGATGCCGCCACGGACCTGGTTGTCGTACGTGAGGCGATTCATGACACGACCACTGTCATTGGCTGAAACAAAGCGGGTAACCTCAACCTCTCCCGTCATAGTGTCAACCTTCACTTCACAGAATTGAGCGCAGAAGGGATTAATGGCTCTGTCGGGAGGATTAGGTTTCTTGTACCCCACCCCGACGATGACCCCGCGCGTCTTCAGACCTGAAATATCAGGTATCTTGACGCTCTTGGACGGATCGTCTTTTACCTGGACCTTTCCTGAAACAATGGTGAGTTCCTCAGGCTTGACCTTCAGATCCTGAGCCGCCATCTCCAGGAGCTGCTGCTTCACATGCACCGCAGCGGCTCTTGTTGCCGGGCCGTCCGAAGGAACCGTTTTGCTCCCTCCGCTTGGCGGGTGAACTGCGTCGTCCCCGTGTCAGCGCTCTCGATCTGGATTTTGTTCGGCTTAAGACCAAGCTCTTCGCCAACGATCATGGCCATAATCGTCCTGGTTCCTGTGCCGAGGTCGCTTGCTCCCATGTTGAGGTTTGCGCTCCCGTCGGAGAAGAGACGCACCAGCACCGTTGAAGGGGGCCGTCCACCGCCCATAAACCATAGGGCGCTCGCCATGCCGATCCCGGTCCTGATGTGGCCTTCCTGCTTAGCTTTCTGAGCTGCTCTCTTTTCTTTCCACCCGAATGCCATTGCGCCTTCTTCGAGGCATTGCTTGAGGCCGGTGGAAGTGTATGGCGGGTTCCCTACGGTCTGATTGGCTGTGACGTCGGGATGTTTTTCAGACGCAACTCTACGGGGTCCAGCTTTGCGGCCTCTGCCAGAGCGTCCAGCATCTGTTCCAGCGCCCACGATGCCTGTGGATGTCCCGGCGCCCTAAATGGCCTTGCCGGTCCTGCGTTCACGTACAAGTCCGTGGATTGGCACTTCACGTTGGGGCACGTGTACAAGCTCCGTGATCTGAAAATCCAGCAACTGAACGCCTCCAGCCGGATATGCGCCGCTTTCTCCCGACGCGGTGAGCTGAAGCGCTGTCAGTGTACCGTCCTTCTTGATCCCTGCCTTAAGCGTCATGATGTTGGCAGGCCTGTTGCCCGTACAGAGGTACGTCTCCTCTCGAGTGAGAAAGATCTTAACCGGCCTCCCGGTCATTCGCGCAAGGATTGCCGCGCACGCCGTGTACTTGCCAGACTGTAGTTTGGACCCGAAGCCCTCCGCCCATGTACGGATTTATCACCCTCACCTTGGACAAAGGGAGCTTGAGAGCCCGAGCCATTTCCTCTTGTATCGCGAAAACCCCTTGGGTGGACTCCCAAAGCGTAAGATGGTCGCCATCCCACTTGGCGACACACCCGTGGAGTTCGACGGGTGTGTGGAGCAATGCCATGGTGGTGTACTCTTGCTCCAGCACTACATCGGCCTCCGTGAATCCTTTACTCACGTCGCCTCGCTCGTAGACCTCTGGCTTTCCGACCACATTGCCTTCGTCGTGAACCTTTGGGGCCTTTGGATCCAGGGCCTTTCGCTGGTCGGAAACGAAAGGTAGCACCTCATATTCCACCTCGATGGCTCTCACAGCGTCCCATGCGTGATAGGGCGTGTCCGCCGCAACGGCCGCCACGGCGTCTCCTTCATATCGGCAGTGACTATCAAACAGCTTTGTCTTGCCTTTTCCCCGGTATGACCAGTCAATATTTGTCCCAGGAGCGCCTCCAGGGATGACAGCAAATACCCCCGGCATTTTCTGCGCCTTGGAAATGTCCACTCGCTTGACCAGCGCATTGGGGTGAGGAGACCCCAGCACGACTCCGTAGAGCATGTTCGGGAGTATCACGTCGGACGGATAGACGGCCCGACCACTCACCCGCTCGTACGCATCTATCCTGGGGAGCGCTGAGCCGACGACACGTGTCTCTTTCCACGGCTTGGGATCTTGTCCCTGAACGGGTGTCTCGGGAACCGAAAAACCTTCGATGAAGTAGAGATCATCCTTTTGCTGGCTCATGACTTTCCTCTCTTGCCAGCTTTAAGCTTAGCGGCACGGCTTGCGGCCTTGAAGATGTTGTGATAGGTCCCGCACCGGCAGATGTTTCCGCTCACACCCGCGCGGATGGCCTCCAAAGAGGGAGTCTGGATTCTTGCGCAGTAGGCCCTCCACCGCAATAATCTGTCCGGAAGTGCAGTACCCACACTGAAGAGCGTCCTCTTCCACGAAGGCCTGTTGGACCGGGCCAAGCTCTTCTCCGTCCATGAGGCCCTCCAGTGTGGTGACTTCCATGCCTTCGGATTCGACACCGAGCATCATACAAGCGTATCGGGGATTGCCATCTATAAGCACCGTGCATGCCCCGCACTCACCCCGTTCGCAACCAACTTTGGCGCCGGAGAGACCAAGTTTCTCCCGGAGGATGTAGAGTAATGACCACCTGGGCTCCACTAACATAGAATGGGTCTGGCCATTGATCCGTAGGGAAATGCGCGCCAGTTCCCCGGATTGCATAACGTCCGTCGACGCATTGGCCGCAAGAGGCACTCCGGTCGCTGCCACTGCAGCCCCTACACCAAGTGAGGTCAGGAAACCCCGCCGAGAGATTCCTTTACCCGTTTTTTCCGGCTGTTCGTCAACGGATGTGGACGACGCTTCACAAGCGCATTTTGATTGCTTGGGTTCTTTTTCCATGAAACTCCCCCTGGAGAGCCTTTAGTTTTGATTTTCCCGCTTTTTCTCATGGTCATCAGTTTTCATCATCTATATTATAGCAAGTTATTGACTTCCTCAATACCGCCCGGTTTTTCAGGATAAATCGAAAGATCCTCGACACGCTTGAAGAGCGGCCACAGTATTTCAGGCAGCGAGTTGGGAGCGCCAAAAAAGAATGTGTGATGACCAAGTAAATAAGACGTTCCCGAGTAACCTTCATGGCCATGACGTTTCAAAAAATTGTCCAGTCTGTTTTTTTTCTCGTCATCCAGCGCCATGTTATCAGGCGAAAGTAAGGGTTTTTCTTCTTCCAGATAGACGAGTTCCAGTTTTTTCCAGTCAAGGGATCTCAACGTCCTTCGAAAACAATCCGCTTCTTTTGACAGATCAATATCTGGGAACAGTTCATCTTCGATCCTGATTATTTCCTCAATTTTACCGTCCTCCAGAAGATGGAAATTCTTGAGCGCCTTTTCGTGAATCACATAACAAACCAAGTAAGTTTTCTTGTATGAATTAACCACCCTGACGTCTTCGTCACTTAACCCGATGAACTGAAAAATGAATTGGGATCCAGTGCCTATGTAATCATCGAGGATTACTAAAGCCCGATTACCGAACCGTTCGGGATCTTCCGATGTTTCGCGTGTAAGCAGGTCAAAAGTCTTGAAATCAATAGATGGTATCAGATTTGATTTTCTGTATATGTATGAAACGACGTCGCCACTCTTGCAGGTAAATTCACGGCTAAAATCAACATCTTTAAATTGTTCGACGTCAAAATGGCTCCCGGCAAGTCTGTCCGACAATTTCTGATGAAGCCTTCTCGTTTCTCGCCTGATACGAGGTTGAGAATGATATTCAATATTGTTAAGCAATAGCAATGCGGTGTCTCTGTCTTCTTCCGCGAATCGATCCAGCCATCTCCTGATTGATTCCATAGGAATAACTGGTTCATTAAATCGTTCAAATATTCTCTCCAAAGTCTCTTCTGCCAAATCATCTGGATACTTCATGGCGATAGGGCCTCGTCAAATATTTGCATCACCAGTCTTATCAGCAAACTGCTGCTTCGGGAGGCAAACGGTTTCATCCTGACCACAGTCGCTAAGGTCACCCTGGGCGTTTATTTGATTCAAGCCCCCAATCAGTCTGTTGAAATATGCGGGGACTTTGGTTTCATAAGTTAGCGGCGCCCCACTGAAAGGGTGTTGGAAAGAAATCGATTTCGCATGAAGCGCCAGACGTTTGTAAACTTTATCCCCTTTTCCGTACTTTTTGTCTCCCACTATCGGGTGTCCGATTTCGGCCAGATGTACGCGTATTTGGTGCTTCCTACCTGTCAACAGGTCAACTTCCAGCAAAGCAAAGTCATTTGTCTGTTTGAGCACCTGGTAAGCCGTATGAGACAGTTTTCCTCTTATGGTATCGGTCGTAGAGTACACAACGTAAGCCGTGTTCGCTAACAGATACGTGGTAATCATCTCCGAGTCCTTCTCACACCTGCCATGAACTACGGCGAGATATTTCTTCTTCGTATCTTGCCACTGGCTTTGCAACCGGAACTTTGCATCTTCGTTCTTCGCGAAGATAAGTATGCCTGAAGTTTCCCTATCCAGTCGGTGAACGATGAAAATTCGATTCTTGGACCTTGCGCAGCCCTTGCGGACATAATCCGTGAGAATATAGTAAGCTGTCCGTGATGTTTCCGTATTTGTAGCCATCGTCAAGAGTCCTGGTGGTTTATCCACCACCAGAATATCTCTGTCTTCATAGATCATCACGAGTCCATTCGGCAGAAATTTGGCGCCTGGTTTCACATGTTTACGCATAGTTAGTTCTATCAGTCCTTACCAGCAGCCCTTAACTTTGCTCAGTTGAACAGGCGGCAAGGGCGAAAGAAATACAACACGTTCAGACCATACCGTTCATTAGAACTAGCGTCAACCTGCTCTTGAGACCATACTCGCGATATTGATCATCCAAACCAACCGGGAAGCGCCCCCTCCTCTCCCAGGAGGAAAAGATTCTTTACCTCCAACTTAATATGTGGCACATAATTCGGGGACGGGTCACAGAAGGAGTCGTTTTGAACAAGAACGTCCTGATTCTGGTATTTCTGCTGGTCGCAATTGCAGCCGTGGTCGCTGGAGTGTTTCTTAAGAAGGGAGACAATCCCAGCCCCCAATCAGGTTCCTCCAAAGCCGAGAACACCGCTGAAGAGCCCAAGAGAGTGGGCCCCATCGCAGTCATCCCCAAGGGGACTACCCATTCGTTCTGGAACTCGGTTCTCACCGGCGCCCAAAAGGCCGCCAAAGAGAACGATGTGGAGATTCTCTGGGCGGGTCCGGATCGTGAGGGGGATCGAGAAAAACAGATCCAAATCGTTGAGGACTTCATCGTGAAGAAAGTGGCGGGCATCGTGCTGGCGCCCACTGACGCTAGAGCGCTCGTTCCCGTAGTCGAACATGCGGCGGCAGCCAAGATACCGGTCGTCATCATCGACTCGGACATCGAGACCGACAAGCGGGTCTCCTTAGTGGCCACAGACAACTACGCCGGCGGCGCCCTCGCTGCGAAGCGCATGGCGAAGATCCTCGGGGGAAAAGGTAAAGTGGCTGTCATCAAGTACATGGCCGGCTCAGCGTCCACCACGGCTCGGGAAAACGGTTTCATCGAAACTCTGAAGAAGGAGTTTCCCGAGATCGAGCTTGTTGAAGACCGCTACGGCATGGACACGGTAGAGACATCGCTCTCCGCCACTGAAGACGTGCTCACCCGCCACAAAGAACTCGACGGCATCTTCGCCTCCAACGAGTCCACTTCCCGGGGAGCCCTACGAGCGATCGAGAGCCAGGGACGGGCCAACGCCGTGAAGATGATCGGCTTCGACGCTGCTGACGCCCTACTCAAAGGGCTAGAGGCTGGGCGCATCGACGCTCTCGTAGTTCAGAATCCTCAAGCCATGGGATACCTGGGCGTAGACAGCGCCGTTGCGACGATCAAGGGCAAAAACGTTAAGTCGAGGATCGATACCGGGGTTGAACTTGTCACCAAGGATCGACTGAACTCGCCCGAGATTCGAGCGCTAATCGGGGGCTAAAGTTTATGACGCTGAGCCCTGGAGTCGAGTCTTCCCCGTTCGCCCTCGAGATGCAGGGGATAAGTAAGAGCTTTGGCCCCATCAAGGCTCTCGAGGATGTCACGCTACGCGTCCCGCATGGTACAGTTCACGCCCTGGTGGGCGAAAACGGGGCCGGCAAATCCACCCTGATGAAGATCCTCGCTGGAGTTTATCGGCCCGACACCGGAACCATCTTGCGAAAGGGTAAAGCCTGCGCGTGGAAGCAGTCCTTCCGACTCTCTTGCGGCCGGGGTCGCGATGATCTACCAAGAACTCAGCCTCGCTCCAGATCTCACCGTCGCTGAGAATGTTTGGCTCGGGATCGAACCCCGGGGACCGCTACCCGGCGCCTACTCCAAAACTCGAATGCTCGCAGACACTCGAGCCCTTGCAGAAAGACATGACTTTGATGTGGACCCCAATCAGAGAGTCCAGGACCTTCCGGCGAGCGCTTGCCAGATCGTCGAAGCGTTGAAGGCTATTGCGCGTAACGCCGAAATTCTGGTTATGGACGAACCAACTTCCTCTTGTGGACAGAACGAAGTGGCCGTGCTCCTCGAAATGGTCAAGAAGCTGAGTCGGGCGGGGACCACAATCATCTACATCTCTCATCGGCTCGAGGAGGTTGTTGAGATTGCCGGGGACATCACTGTTCTCCGAGACGGACGAGCCGTTCACACTGGCCCCATGAAGGGCCTCAAGATCCATGACATCGTTAAAAAGATGGTCGGGCGCGACCTTTGTGACTACTTCCCCAAGAGCGAGGTTGCGCGTCGGGCCCACGGCTCTGAGCGTGTCGGAACTGTCGTCCCAAAGAGTTAAAGACATCAGTTTCGAGCTGCGCTGGGGAGAGATCGTCGGCGTCGCAGGGCTAGTAGGCGCAGGCCGCACTGAGCTTGCCCGAGTCCTGTGCGGTCTGGATCCCCCAATTAGCGGCAGCGTCGCTCTCGACGGGAAAAGCGTGAAAATTACAACTCCGGGTGACGCTCTTTCCTGCGGAGTCATGTACGTCACCGAAGACAGAAATCGCACGGGGCTATGCCTCGAACTTCCAGCGGCGTGGAACATGACATTACCGTGCCTTGCCGAACTGGGCATGAAACATATCCTGCGCCTCGGCCGAGAAAACGAAATCGTCGAAGAGACGGCCAAAAAGCTATCGCTCAAGTGGCCCGGGCCAGGAGCGCCGGCGAGCGCTCTGTCGGGTGGCAATCAACAAAAACTGATGCTCGGTCGCGCGCTCATCGCTAGGTCGCGACTATTGGTGCTGGATGAGCCTACTCGGGGCGTCGACATCGCCGCCAAGGTCGACATATACGAACTAATTGGACGCATGGTCGCTGAGGGGAAGGCAGTTCTCATCATCTCTTCCGAGCTGCCGGAACTCTTCGGAATCACCGACCGAATTCTGGTGATGCGCCGGGGCCGCCTGGTCGCGGACCTCGTCACCTCAGAAACCTCCCAGGAGGCCGTGATGCAACTCGCTGCAGTGGACGAGGGCAGCGCATGAACAAACTCGCTCGGGAGATGCTACCGTTCGGGAGCCTCATCCTGGTCATCGCCATCTTGTCGCTCTGGCAGCCCGATAGCTTTCTGACTCCCGACAATTTCCTCAACGTGCTGCGTCGCTCATCGGTCTACGGCATCATCGCTGTTGGAATGACATTCGTCATCATATCCGGTGGCATAGATCTTTCAGTGGGATCCCTCCTTGCGTTGTGCGGCATGTGCGCCGCAGGAACAATGATCGGCCTCGGCGGCGAAGAACCTAGTGTGGGGATGATGGCCATTGGAACCGCGGCAGGGCTCCTGGTCGGCGCGGTTGGTGGTATGATCTCGGGAACGTTGATCACCAAGCTGAAGCTCCAACCGTTCATTGCGACCCTTGGCGCTATGAGTCTCTACCGCGGGATTGCCCTGGTGATGTATGACGGACAGCCAATCAACGTCTCATCTTACCGCTATCTGGGCGAAGGCTCTCTGCTAGGGATACCAGTTTCAATCGTCCTGTTCTTGGTCGTCATCGCCTTTGCCGGAGCCACCCTGCGGTTCACTCGGTTCGGTCGTCACACCTATGCCATCGGTTCGAACGTCCAAGCGGCGCACCACGCAGGTGTAAGAGTCGACCGATGTCTCATCGGTGTCTACACCCTCGGAGGCCTGCTCACTGGGCTTGGCGCTATGATTGCCATGAGCCGAACAGTCTCGGCGCAACCCACAGCCGGCGTGGGCGCAGAACTCGACGTCATCGCCGCTGTGGTTATCGGTGGCGCCAGCCTCTCCGGAGGCAGCGGAACCGTCACGGGAACCATCATAGGCACGTTACTAATCAGCTTCTTGCGTAACGGATGCACCCTGGTGGGAGTCTCGACTAACGCCCAGTTAATTGTGATCGGCGTGGTGATCGTGCTCGCTGTAGCGATGGACCAGTTCACCCGACGCAAAGCGGGTGAAACGGCCTAAGAAATTCTGCGACAGGCGTCGCGTGAAGGAGAAGAAATGTCCAGAACCAAAATCGGCGTTTTCTGGCCAGGCGATTACCGGTCTAAACCCAACGATCTGGCTCGGCCAAACGCTGAGGAAGCCACGGTCCAACTGGAGCGCGCCCTGAAAAGATTAGGTCGTAAGAGCTATCGCATCGAAGGGTTTATCACACGACCGCACGAGGCTATCGAGAAGCTTGGCCCAGTGGATGACCCTCTCATCGGTGTCTGCGTGCATTGGTGCTACGGGCCACATACTACAGACGGCGTCGTCGGCAAAGACAGCCCGTTACTGCTGGCGAGTAATTTCTCAGGTCAGTGGCCAGGGCTCGTTGGCCTACTCAACACTGGAGCCTGCCTGGAGAGCCTTGGCCGTAAATTCTCTCGTGTGTGGACCGACGCTGAAGACTGGACGGCAGACGACACGTTCATGGATCGTTTGGAGGAGTGGCTCAGCACAGGCCGCATCGGCTACTCCACCGAGCAGATTGGCTATTCAGTTCCCATATCCAAAGAGGCGCTAGCCCGCTCGAGACGTGTCGCCGAGGAGATCGGGAAAAGAAGGATCCTCGCCCTGATGCTCGGCGATACGTCCATGGGGATGATAAACGGCTACTTTGGCCCGCGCCGACTAGCTCCCATAGGATTCTCGGAACACAAAGTCGACCAGGCCTGGATCATTGACCGAGGCCGTTCAATCTCCGCGGACCGACTCGACAGTGCGATGGCCTTCGTAAAGGAAAGCGGCGTCAAGTTCCACTGGGGCGAAGACGGGGCGAACGACTTCGACGAAAACGCAACACGCGAACAACTGCGGGACTACCTTACCGTGCTCGACCTCGTGAGAGAATTCAAGGCCGACTGCGTGGGTTGGCAGTATCAGCTCGGTTTAGTGTCGCTGCGGCCACCGTCGGATTTCGCCGAAGGGCTGCTCAATTCCGTTTGCCGACCAGAGAGTAACGGCGACGTGATCATAACCTCCACGGAAGGAGATCAAGGCAACCTCGTCCCCATGGAACTGATGAAGCGGCTGCTCAAGATCAAGGGGCTGCACCAAGCGGTGATGTTCCACGATGTGCGCTGGGGCGCCGAATATCAGGGACGATTCTTGTGGGTCCTGCTCAACTCGGGTTCGTGCGGAGGGTATGCCATGAGCGGTAACCCTGACACGCTCATGGGCGTCCACTCGTATCGGCAACCCGCCGAGTACCTCCCTATCCCCGGCGGCACTTTCTCAGGTGAAGCGCATCCGGGCGACATCACGTGGGCTAGGGCCTATCTCAAAGATGATGAGATGTGGATGGACGTCGGGCGAGGAGAAGTCATCACTCTACCAGAGCAAATCCGCGAGCAGTGGTGGAGCGGAACCACACGTCAGTGGCCGTTCATGGCCGCCGATCTGGGAGTCTCGCGAGACACACTGATGGCCTTCTATCTGAGCAACCACATCGCTGTGGCCTACGGTGACATCCTCGAGGAAATGGCAGCGCTCTCTCAAATGCTGGGCTTCAGGGTTCGCTTTCTGGGAAGGAGCGCATGATATGACGCAGGACCGACGCTGCTACATTGGCATCGACGTAGGCACGGGGAGCGCCCGGGCGGGGGTGTTCGACGCCAGCGGCAAGATGCTCGGACAGAGTTTGAGCCCCATCAAAATGTGGAAGCCACAGGCCGATTTTGTAGAGCAATCCTCGGACGACATCTGGAGCGCCTGCGCAACTGCAGTACGTCAAGCCGTCAAAGAGGCTGACATCAACGCGACAAATGTACGAGGGATCGGCTTCGACGCCACTTGCTCCCTGGTGGCCCTGGACGCTAGCGATAGGCCCGTTTCGGTGAGCCCCACCGGTAAAGACGAACAGAACGTCATTGTTTGGATGGACCACAGGGCCCTCGAGCAGACGACCCGCATCAACGACAGGGGACATGCCGTCCTGCGCTACGTGGGTGGGGTGATCTCCCCTGAGATGGAGTCGCCCAAACTCTGCTGGCTCAGAGAGAATCTCCCCGAATGCTGGAAACGAACCTGTCGCTTCTTCGATCTGCCTGATTTCCTGACCTACCGCGCTACCGGCGACGAAACCCGTTCGCTATGTACCACAGTGTGCAAGTGGACCTACCAAGGTCACTTGGAGCCCAGGATACCGTGCAGCGTGGGGAGATGGGACGACAGCTACTGGCAGTCCATCGGGTTGGGTGAACTGGTTTCGGAAGGCTACCGGCGCATTGGAACTCGGATCCGGCCAATGGGCGAGCCTATTGGTAAGGGCCTTACCGAAACCGCGGCGGTAGATTTTGGTCTCAGCCCGGGAACCCCCGTTGCGGTGTCCATAATAGACGCTCACGCCGGTGGCGTTGGAATGCTGGGAGCGCAATTCACTGAGGGCGGTGAGGTTGAATTCGAAAAGCGCCTGGCGCTCATTGGTGGCACATCCAGTTGTCACATGGCTGTCTCCGAAAAACCTAGATTCGTCGATGGAGTCTGGGGTCCGTTCTATTCGGCAATGATCCCCGGGTTATGGCTCACCGAGGGTGGCCAATCCGCAACTGGCGCTCTCATCGATCACATCATCTTCAGTCACGTTCGTAGCCATGAACTCGAGCAAGATGCGAAAAACCGTGGGATCACCGTTTATGAAATCCTCGCGGAGGTTCTCGCTAAGCTCGCCGCTGGAACAGCGTTTCCAGCCGAACTGACCAAGGATCTCCACGTGCAGCCGGATTTCCACGGCAACCGCTCCCCCAGAGCCAATCCGCAAGCTCGCGGGATGATCTCGGGTCTGAGGCTCGGCGACAGTCTGGAAGACCTCGCCCTGCTCTACCTTTCTACAGTCCAAGCCGTAGCCCATGGGACCCGCCACATCCTGGACGCAATGACCGAGAGCGGTTACGAAATCGAGACCGTGCTCACCACAGGTGGAGGCGCCAAGAATCCAATCTTCCTACGTGAACACGCCGACATCACCGGACGAAAAATTGTCCTGCCTAAAGAGCCCGAGGCTGTGCTCCTCGGGTCGGCCATGCTCGGCGCTGTCGCCGCCGGGGACTGCGCCACGGTGACCGAAGCGATGACTAAAATGA
Source organism: uncultured delta proteobacterium (assembly GCA_963846725.1). Classification (GTDB taxonomy): domain Bacteria; phylum Desulfobacterota; class Desulfomonilia; order Desulfomonilales; family Desulfomonilaceae; genus CAJBEZ01. Next base: position 26,629 of record CAWJXP010000022.1, read on the forward strand.
GCGCCGCTGACACGGTTATCGAACCATGCCGAGGGGCCGCAAAGAGATACCACAACGCCAAGCACGAAGTTTTCCTCCGGATGTACGAAGATCAGATGAAATACAAAGCGCTGATGGGCGGAAAATCATAGGCGAAAGGCCTCCCACGGAACTCCTTTTCCCGTAATCGAAAGATGGAAAATGGACATATTCAGGGAGAGCTACGATGGTCTAATACACATCTGACTTGCCGCACATATACTAGCTCATGACATTTGCCCTTGGCGATCTGTTTCACACAATTAGATCTGACGGGTTAAATGACTCCCGGTAAGGCCGGGAGCATACTCTGGGGGCTGTGTCCTAATCAGAATTCAAAGGCGGAGCCTTATTTCCCGCTCCTGACTAGGCTGAACACCTGAACCGGCTCGCTTACGTTCTTGAAATTCATCAAGCCCCTGTCGAACAGCTCCACATCTTCAGCCACCCTTCGGGCCGTCTCCGGGCCAACGAGAATGTCCCCGTGCTTTGCAGCAGAGGCGATGCGTGCTGCTACATTGGTGACCGGCCCAGTCGCTGTGAAGGTCATTCTCGTTCCTGAAATCCCTGTGAATCGGCTCATCCCAACAGCGGCCGTGCCGGAATTGATGCCCATGTTAATTTCCACCGGTAGGAATCGATTCTTCAATTCCTCGTTAATCTCCATCGTCTTTTTTCTAATCTCCAGAGCCGCCTTTACCGCAGCCAACGCGGTTTTCTTTGGCTCGCCCTGAAATATGACCATCAGCCCGTCACCTGCCGTTTCGTTTATATCTCCCCCATGATCGTAGATTAGGTCCAGGAAACTGGAGAAATACTTTTCGATGATGAAAGTGACTTTGTCCCTACTCTGGGTCTCACTTATACTCGTATACCCCGCCACATCCAAAAACAGCACAGTGGCGTCTACGTCCTTCTTTTCAAGGTCAGGGGCAGCAGGGTCTTTTTCCACTATCTTCTGAACGGTTGATGGGACAAACGGCCTAAGATGATCGAGAATTCTATCTACGGTAAGCTTTTCCTGGGACATTCTCCAGTGGTTTCGAGCATTCTTGATTACATTGCTCGCAAGTTGAACGAGGTCCTTCAATAGCAGGAAGTGCTTGTGGCCCATAGTGAAACCTGGTCGCGCTATAGCATCCAGAACAGCTAGTGGCTTGTCTTCTTCATAGATTGGAAACACTATTTCCGAAAAACCATCTGCATGTAAGCCGTCCTCAGACGCTTGACCACCTTGATCATCGGGAAGAAAACACACTGCAGAGGCGGTTTGACCAACGGCGCGATTTACCGTTCCTCTCCCACGTTTACAGAGCTGGCAATTGATCCGCTGCTTTGCCACAGCGCAGTGAAGTGGTCTGGTATAATGCTGCGCTTCAGGGTCTATTACGAGAAGACAAACCTCCTGCAACTGAGGTAAGGTCGCTCTTGCTTCGTCCCTAATCATCTCCAGCACTTCGCTAATGTTCATTGACGACGTCAGCTTTTGGGCGACCCGAAAAACGTTTTCGAAGCGTTCCCTAAAAAGTTTTCCTTCAGCCAGAGACAGGTCCTGCTCTTCATCACCCGGATTAGGAGCATCGATGCGGCTTATCGCCATGTTTTCTAATTCGAACACATCACTTGCAGATGCGCAAATGGGGCATCTCCATGTATCAGACAAATCCTCGAACGCTGTTCCCGGGCTTATGCCATTTTCCGCATCACCTTCGGCAGGATCATAAATCCAGCCGCAGGTATAACATTTCCACTTATCCATATTGATTCTTTCCCGAAGCTCAGCCGAACCGGAGCCTTTCTCGGCTCACCGGCCTTTGTTGTTACCATTGCGCTAGTCTACTCGAATCTTCCCAACCTTCGAGAGCAAAAATAATGTAAATTCATTTTCGGGAGCCTCGATAGTTATCGATTGGGAATCATTCCATTCTAGAAAATAACTCCAAATTGTTAAAAAAACATCACCCACTATATGCATGGGACATCCATCGGGCAAATTGTTTTGAACACCTGAAATTACGCAAGACACTATGTTCCCAAGATTCAACAGATTCCAACGAAACCGGGCTACCCAAAGAGTGAGATTGAGTCATATTTTTAGTCCCAAATCTCACCTTGAGCCAGTATAATTAGTCAAATGCCATGGAGATTATTAAATCATGATTCTAAAAACCATCGACCAAATCCATGTGGGAGATTCTGCTGAGTTTGCAAAGACACTGTCAGAATCCGATGTTTACCTTTTTGCAGGAATCACCGGTGACTTCAACCCGGCTCACGTAAACGAGGTATACTCACAGGCCACCTCCTTCAAGACCAGGATAGCGCACGGACTTCTCACCGCAGGCCTGATTTCTGCAGTTATGGCCAACCAACTCCCCGGACCTGGGACCATCTATATCAGACAGGAACTCGATTTCTTAGCCCCGGCTCGTATCGGTGACACAATCACCGCTCACGTGGAAGTCATTGACATCATGAAGGATATGAACCGGATTCGACTAAGGACTTGGTGTACAAAACAGGATGGTAGTATGGTGCTAAACGGTGAGGCATTGGTAAGCCCTCCTAGAGCCCCTCGCCCTTGATGTAGACTAGCCTTTGGTCAATCACTGAAAACAGATCTTCCTTACACGGCATGCTCCGATATGGGACCTTTGTTTCAGAGCCTCCGGTGGCGCGGCCATATGGAACGACTATATCAGATTTATTATAGAGCTACTCATCGGGGCTGGACCTCTGACAAAGAACACCTTTTGCGGAGGCCTGTTTCCGAAGGTCGCTTAAGGAGAACATTATCTCAACCGTGAATTTAACGGCGCAAGAAGCGCATTAACGATTTTCAGGAAATGAGTTATTCTTATCTTAGACAACGAAAATGGCGGTCGCCCTTAAACTCGGCATGAAAATCGTCGAACCGCTCATTTTCGGGGATTCCAAGGAAACCAAAAACTGGAAAGGTAATCCTCATGAGGTCTCAAAAACCCGGTAAAATCTGTGATGCGTTATGGTACTTGGGGCATCCGGAAACTGGTGTATACTTGCTGGAAGGGCGGAACGAATCCATGATTATCAGCGGCGGCATGAGTTACATTGCGCCTGCGCTGATGGACCAAATACAGAAGTTTGGAATCAAACAAGACAAAATCCGAAATATACTGATTCTTCACGCTCATTTCGACCACATCGGGATCGTTCCGTTTTTCCGACGACGTGACCCTGATATACAAGTCTATGCTTCTGAGAGGGCTGCGCAAATCTTGTCGGAGCCACGAAATATTCTTACCATCAATGATTTCAGTCACCGTGTAGCCGTTCGGATGGGTATGGACAGAGAATGGTCCACAAACCATTGCGATTGGACCGTTGGATTAGATTTGGAATTGGTTTCCGACGGAGACATAATAGACCTCGGTGGCATTGAGGTAATCATATTTAATACGCCTGGGCATTCCTCATGTTCCATTTCGGCGTATGCGCCGAAACTCCGGGCGCTTTTTCCGTCCGACGGCGGTGGGATCCCTTATAAAGACACCATAGTTCCTGCTGCAAACTCAAATTTCACGCAGTATGTTGAAAGTCTCAAAAAGTTGGAGCCTCTGGAAGTCGAATATTTGTGCGCAGACCACTTTGGATACGTTTACGGCGATGAGGCTGGATCTTACTTAAGTCATTCCATCGACGCGGCTCAGGCTGAGCATGCACGACTTAAAGAAATCTACCTAAGGGTCAGAGATATTGAGCTTGCAGCCCAACAGGCAGCCTCGTCTTTTCTGGCCGAAAACCCCGATTACTTTTTAACCTCTGAAATCTATGAAGGGATATGCCGTCAGATGATGAAACACATCTCAAGATACGTTGACGCTTGAGGTATATTCATTCGCCCTCACCTGCTGATTTCTTTTAATTTAATATCTGCGCCAAAATTTACCAGCTTGGTATTTTTGTCGGCAATTAGAAAGAGAATTGGTGGCCCACATTTTGACAATCTGTAAAACAACCTGACACGGTAAAACCCACTACTACTTCGGAAGCATGGCGTAATTACCTAATTTCAGTAATATTATGTTGCTGGCATTGAACTTGCTTAGCTTGTTAACGGGGATCTCTTACTATTGAAAACGAATACTTTTCACTTTAAATCATTATCACACTCCGGACGACTTTCCTCAAGCGTCAGAACGGGGAAGACCACAGGATGTATGCTTTAGAAAATTGTTGGGAAATCCAGCAGTGCGATGGGAAGGAAAAGTGCCCAGCATTTCCTCACTATGGGAGGTCATGCTGGCTGATTAGAGGCAAACTTCTGTTCTTGTCCAAGAAAAGAGACATCCCTGCCTGTCTCAGAACCTGTGAATCATGCGAAGTCTTCCAGTGGCACATGGCCCTGCTAAGAAGGAAGACCGATCATACGCCGATTTCCCCTGCTACCGGAGTAAAGCGTCCGACCCATTTATCATAGAGATATGTCCAGTCGTAAGCCTTTATGGTCGGATCTGGGGGAAAGTTGTTAGGCCACTTCAAAAGGAGGCTGTTCCTATCGAGCCTCACATCATAACATCACTCGTATATCCGACCAGTTAACCCCAGTCAGAGGTTTTGCAAGCGGCTATAGAGTAACTTTTGAATCTCCTCTGATATTCATTTGGTCTCAAACCAGTGAGTCTGACAAATATTTTCCTGAAAAATGGAATATCTTCGTACCCAACCTGATATGTTATTTCACTGAAAGTGTGGGCGCCTTCCTCAAGCAGGAGTTTAGCTCTTTCCACCCGTAACTTCTGTAAATAGCCCAATGGAGTTACTCCCAGTGACTGCTTAAAGCGGCGTTCCATTGATCGACGACTCATTCCAAATTCTTGCGCAAGCCACTCGTAATCAATTGCCTCAGAGTTGTGCTGTTCTATCCATTCCTGGGCCTTCACAACTAAAGGGTCACCATGGTCTTTTCGAAAAAACAAACGCTCGTAAGGCGCCTGCGACACTCTACCCATATCTAGAACCATGGTCTTTGCAGATTCTACAGCCGCTTTTCGACCACAAAATTTTTCCACCAGATACAGAGAAAGATCCAGACCAGCGTTTACGCCGGCCGAACAATAGAGACGACCGTGATCAATAAACATCTGATCCTGTCTTAATTTCACTTGCGGATATCTTTTGCGGAACATGTCTACAAATCCCCAATGGAGCGTGGCGGATTTTCCATCAAGAAGTCCGGTTTCGGCCAGTAAAAACACGCCAGTGCAAATACTGGCGACATGGGCGCCTCGATCGTAATGATCGCGTATCCAAAATACCAGTTCTGGGTTTTTTTCAAGAATTTCCAGAATGTAGGTAGCAGAGGAGATAATAATCAGATCGGTTTCCTGAACATCCTCAATGCTGCAATGCGGTTGAATATAAATATTATTCACGGATCTGATGGGCTGTCCGTCTGCAGAGGCGATTGTAACGTCAAAAAACGGCGTCCTGGGGGATTTGGCCAAACGATTCCAGAGCCGGCCCGCCTGATTCAAAATATCCATGGGGCCAAATATGGTTGTTGCCATGGTGTTGTAAGGAGCAAGAATAGTAACTTTTTTCATCGGTCCCCGTTAGAAGGCTATTATTGGCGATATCGCCTATCATAATGTCGATTATGCCACTTTTTTCTCACGATCGCCATAGCTATGATCAAAAAGACTACTCCACAGCAAATCACGGGGTGTTGAACTCCCCATAGGAGTAACTTATTTCATCATTAGGAGAAAGCGCATGACTGACGAAAGAATTAAAGAGTCTATAGCTCCCTGCGGCCTGTGTTGCGAAACCTGTTTTGCGCATGTGGACGGAGATATACGGAAATACAGCCTGAAACTTAAAGAAAAATTGGGAAATTTCCACATCAACGCCAAACGATTTGAGACTCTTCTGAATGACCCTATTTTTAGCAAATACCCTGCTTTCAAAGAGATGCTGGATTATTTTGCCTCGGAGAATTGTAACGGGTGTCGTAACGAGCAGTGTAAGTTGTTTAAGGACTGTGGAATACGCGGGTGTCACCAGGAGAAGCAGATTGATTTCTGCTACCAGTGTGACCAGTTTCCCTGTAAGAAAACTAATTTTGATCCTGGCCTGTATAAAGGATGGGTGATCATAAATGAAAAGATCAGAGCAGTGGGTATAGAAGTATATTGCAAGGCTGCGAGAGTTCGATCCAGGTATCCATAAAAGAATTATTCATGCGAGGTTTTTGTTACAGTTGGGTATCTCGGTTTGGTTCTGGAAAGTTCTCCAAAACCGAATGTATTTCATTTCAGGGCTTACTGAAAGTCAAGCCCTGTGGTCGCCAGACTAACAGTCTTACATGTTGTCATAATCTGGTTTGCCGATGACTGGCGAGCAATAAGAACAGAATAAGAATTAAGTCTGGATATCTGCATCCATATAGATGAAAACGTAATCTCCGTCGTTGATGTACACTGACAGTTTTGCTCCCCGTGTCACGGCATATTTTACCCAACTGGGTGTTTCTCCTTCTCCTCAACAGATGACCGGAGAATGCTTCCAGGCTTTTCTGTCAAACCAGGCTAATAGAAGAGGATCGACCAGTTTTTCTAATGCAACGTGGTCGGCAATTCGTCGAGCGCTCGGAAAATCAAGCGCATCCTTGACAACGCCAAGGTCGGCAAGACCAACGAGCATGGCCCTTTCTACTTGCCTTGGGTCCATCATCATACTCTCTCCTTTTACCGTTATTTTGACCTGATCAGGAACACTCGTTGACCGAGACCTGGCCTTCTTTTTGATGACTCATAACTCATTCTTTAAAGCTTTACCCTGGCGTAAAAGACTCTCTTGAGCAATTCCGTCGAAACAATATAACCGATCAGGATCGCCCCCAACGTGAGAAGAAACGAAAGAGGCAGGGGCTGAAATTCAAGCAAGCCAGCGAGAGGCGAAAACGGCAGAAACAATGTGAGGGCAACGATTAGCAATGTGGCAATTAAGAGGTACTTTCCCGGTTTGCTCTTGAAGAACGGTTTCCTACTTCGAATGACAAGCACAATAAGCGATGCGGAAACAACAGACTCGATGAACCAGCCAGTTCTAAATTGATCCACTGTGGCGTTGATAAGAAGTAGGCAACCAAAAGTTAGGTAGTCAAACACCGAACTCAAAAGGCCGAACGCTACCATGAACTTCCGAATGAACTTTATATCCCAGCGCCTTGGTTGTTCCACCATTTCTATGTCCACGCTGTCAGTGGCGATAGCCATTTCTGGAAAGTCTGTCATTAAATTGGTAAGCAGAATTTGCTTTGGTAACAACGGAAGAAAAGGTAGAAAAAGGGATGCGCCCGCCATGCTGAACATATTTCCGAAGTTCGCGCTTGTCGCCATGCACACATACTTAAGAGTGTTGGCAAAGGTCATCCTGCCTGAGTTTACCCCTTGAACAAGCACCTTCAAGTCCTTTTCCAGCAGAACAATATCAGCCGCTTCTTTGGCTACGTCGGCAGCGCTATCCACAGAAATACTTACATCTGCAGCATGGAGAGCTGATGCGTCATTGATGCCGTCACCCATGTAGCCAACGACATTGCCGGCCTTCCTGAGAGCCAGAATGATCCGCTCCTTCTGATTCGGTTCGACTTCAGCGAGAACATCCACATCAGTGACCTTTGCGAGTAAGGCCTCATTACTCATCTCCCTGAGTTCGGGACCTGTCAGGATCGTGGCGCTTGGCAAACCGATTTGCTGACTCAAGTTGGCGGCCACCAGTCGATTGTCACCAGTAATAATCTTCAGTGAAACACCCAGGCGTTTTAGCAGCCCTATGGTCTCGGCTATGTCAGCTTTTGGCGGATCGAAGAGGACCAGGAAACCCAGGAACGTCATGCCGGTTTCCTGGTCCGCTCCGATAGTCAATTCCGGTCCTACGTCCTTATATGCAATCCCCAAAGTCCGAAAGCCCTTGCTGCTAAATTCTTGAAAGTGCCGCTCGACATCGTCTCGTACCAAGGAAATGTCTTCAATCGTACCGTTGCCAGCTTCGGCCGACGAACACACTTGAAGAACATTTCGTAAAGCTCCCTTGGTAATCATAAGATTCTTGTTCCCTTTTGATACCAGGATACTTAATCGTTTGCGCACAAAGTCGTAAGGTGATTCGTCCAGCTTCTGATACTCGGAAAGGTCGAACTGACGATAAGCTCGAATGCCTTCGTCGATAGGGTTTACGAAACCTGTAACGTAAAAGGCGTTTATATAGGAATAGAGAAGCGCTTTCTCGCTTGAGACACCGTCCACATTTAGGGCAGAGTGTAAATGAACCACCCCCTCGGTAAGAGTGCCGGTTTTGTCTGAGCAGAGCACATTCATGCTCCCGAAGTTTTCAATAGACGCCAGTCTTTTGACGATCACCTTCTCCCGTGCCATGTCTTTGGCTCCATGGGCAAGGTTGATGGTAATGATCGCAGGTAAGAGTTGAGGGGTCAGTCCAACCGCCAGCGCAAGGGAAAAGAGAAATGACTCGAGGATTGGACGCTGCAAATACGCATTGACGGCAAAGATCGTTATCACGAGAATCAGGGTCACCTCCATGAGGAAAAACCCGAATCGCCTTACCCCTCTTTCAAATTCAGTTTCCTGCGGCCGAAGCTTAAGCCGCTCAGACACCTTACCAAACTCGGTTTGCTTCCCCGTGCTGACAACCAGGGCTTTCCCGCTGCCGCTAACAACGTGCGTTCCCATCCATAGAGCGCCCTTTCGTTGAGAGAGGGGCGTCTCAGCGTCGACAACTTTAACTGATTTTCCAACTGGATAGGTTTCACCAGTCAACGTGGCTTCATCCAAATAGAGAGTATTGGATTCGAGGACAAGGCAGTCTCCAGGAATAACATCACCTGCGCTAACTAAAACCACGTCACCCGGGACAATTTCTTCCAGTGGGATTTTCTTTTCAGTTCCGTCTCGAATCACAGGTACTCTTATTTGAACGATTGCCAGCAATTTTTCCACTGCGTCAGCGGCCCCCCGTTCCTGCCAGAATCCGAGAAGGCCGCTTCCCACAACAATTACGAGAATAATAATCGCATTTACGTGATCATGGAGAAAGAAACGATAATCCGGTGGCGAAAAGAAGGATCAGGATAATCGGACTCTTGAACTGAGACACCAGGAGCGTCAACGTATCAGATCTCTTTTTCGGTTTGAGAAGATTAGAGCCGTATAATGAGAGTCGCCGCTGAGCTTCACGGTCAGTCAAACCCTCTGTAGAGGTTTCAAGCCGCTGAAGCATTTGATCCGATGGGACGCTCCAAAATGCCGATGTTGATTGATCCACTGAATACAAAGCCTTTATCACCTATTCCGTTCCATGCGCCTAACTGATTCGTAGCACAGGCTTGATCGTGTCGCCTCTCTTGGCGTCGGCGATTGCCTCGTTGATCTCGCTGAAGTCATAAAACTTCACAAGGCGGTCAAAGGGAAACTGCCCTGCCCCATACAGATCAATCAGTTTGGGGATGAAGCGCTGTGGAATGGCATCGCCCTGGATTATACTGAGAGTTTTCCTCCCTTCTGTCAGAAAGTTTGCGCTACCGCTTCCAGTGAGGAACCCGCAAGCGCCAAGTGGGTTCAACACCTGAATCGCGAGCTGTAGCATCTTCCGATCACCCGTAGTTTCCACCACGAAATCAACGCCACTACCTGTGACATCGGTAATGCTCGAGGCGATATCATCATGATGACTGTTAATCACGTGGGTAGCGCCCAACTCCAGGGCTACTCCGAGCCGATTGGGCTTGATGTCTACCCCAAAGATCGTCGTGGCTCCCACGATGCGAGCAGCCATGACCGCAGCAAGACCAACAGCCCCCGTGCCGAAAATCGCGATGCTTGCCCCTTTCGAGACCTTCAAAGAGTTTATTACGGTACCGGCTCCGGTCTGCATACCGCAACCCAGCGGAGCCAAAATCTCCAGAGGTAAGTCTCGGGGAACCTTCACGAGGTTGCGCTTAGTGGCAAGGGCATGAGTGGCGAAAGAAGACTGGCCGAAAAAGTGCCCGCGAACGCCACTGCGTTGCATCGCATTGCTACCGTCCAGGCGAGCGAAACCAAAGTTCAGCTCGTAGAAGTGTTCACAGTCTGTGGGGTGTTCACTTCGGCATTGTCGGCAGTGGCCGCAGGACTGGTAAGAGAGCACGACATGATCGCCATGCGTGAAGTCCTTCACCTTCTTCCCAACCTGTTCTACTATTCCAGCGCCCTCATGCCCCAGCACTACAGGGATGTCAGTAGAATCCCAGTCTTCGCAGAAATCTATATCGGTACGACAGATTCCGGAAGCAACGATTCTCACCAGAACCTCATCTTCCCGAGGACCTTCAAGTTCGAGGGATTCGATCTTCAAAGGGCAACCCCCCTTGCGCAGAACAGCCGCTCGAATCTTGTGCGCTTGTGGTTCCGGATGGGCTAGCAATGTTCAGTTCCTTTTCTATAGTATATCAGATAGTTGGTTCAAAGAGGATACGTTTCTCTGTCGCTCTGTCGAATTATACGGGTTCCCATTCAACAGGGGTTCGGCATATCGCCTTTATTCCCAGGTGGTAGCCATCATTCGATGTTCGTGGTCAAGAATACCCAGAGATCTATTGGCGCCAAGCACGTATATGGGATTTGCTTGACATTAGGACTGTCGGAATGGCAAGTGTGTCTGACAATTCAACCTAATGGAGGCATAAGTCAGTGCCAATTCGTTGCGCATGGGCTGACACAGGCCCTTTGGAACAGCAATACCATGACACGGAATGGGGTGTGCCCACTTCACGACGACCGGTTGCTCTTCGAATTTCTAGTTCTCGAAGGAGCCCAGGCTGGCCTGAGCTGGGTGACCATTCTGCGTAAGCGTGAAGGGTACAGAAAGGCCTTCGACGGCTTTGCGCCAGACGTCGTCGCCTCCTACGATCAGCACAAGGTTGAAGAACTTCTGGGTTCGCGAGACATCGTCCGTAACAGGCTCAAAATTGAGGCGGCTGTTCGCAATGCCAGGGAGTTTCTTAAAGTCCGTGACGAGTTTGGGACGTTTGACACCTATATTTGGGGGTTCGTGCGTGGCAAACAAATAAGAAACTCATGGAAGAGGTTTTCCGAAGCGCCGGTTTCAACAAAAGAGTCTGAGGCCATGAGTAAGGACCTCAGGAAGCGAGGTTTCTCCTTCGTGGGAAACAAGATCTGTTACGCCTTCATGCAGGCTGTTGGGATGGTCAACGACCATACGGTGGATTGCTTCCGCTGGAAGGAAATTGATCCCGAGCTAGACGATGCCAGGGATTAGATCTGTTTTTTTGAACTGGTTGTTTCCTTGACCCTGGATCCTTCTTTCAAGAAAGTTTTAAGGACTTCTTCAACTACCGAGTAAGGATCTGTCCTGCCCTCAAGGATTTCCCTAATGTACTGGCGTTTCTTGCCTGTACCCTTCAGCCCTTTGAAAATAAACTTCTGGACTTCGTCCTTGAACACCAGGCCAAGCTCCTGCTCAATGCGCTTTGTTTGAACCTCATCTATGGCATGGCTTTGATGAAGGTATTCCTGATGATCATTGATGGCTTTCACCAGTTCGTTGATACCTTGGAGATCTTCTATCTTTGCTGCAGACGCCACCGTTGGGATCAGCGGTGGCGTCCAACTGCCTTCCTTGCGGCTAATGCCCATCTGAATAGTCGCTTCCAGGCTGTGAAGACATGAGATGGCCCCGTCCAGGTCCGCCTTGTTCAGCACGATTATGTCAGCGATCTCCATGATCCCCGCCTTCATAGCTTGAATGTCATCGCCCATATTTGGAGTCAAAACCAGTATGCATGTCTGAGCTACGTGGATAATGTCTACCTCATCCTGTCCGGCCCCGAGAGTCTCGACGATCACCACATCGTTACCCATGGCCTCCATTATCCGGACCACATCGTTTGTGGACCTGGCCAAACCACCCAAGTAACCACGCGAGCCCATGGACCGTATATACACCCCATCATCCATGGAATGGGCCTGGAATCGAATTCTATCTCCAAGAAGCGCTCCACCTGAAAATGGGCTGCTCGGATCCACTGCCACCACACCAACTCGTTTGCCTTGATCTCGGTACTGCCGGATCAAATGATTGATCAGACTGGATTTACCACTGCCACCAGCCCCGGTCAGTCCTATGACCATGGATTTGCCGGTATTGGGATAGACCAGCTTCATAACCTGGTTGCTTTTCTCAGACTGATTTTCAATAAGGGTGATCATTCGAGCCGCTGCCCGACGATCACCGGCAAGGAGCTTCTGTGCCATCTCATCGGGGTTATCAGGCGTCTTCTTTGCCATGAATCAGCCTTTTTCCCGAGTATTTTTCCTGATGTAGTCGACTATGGATTCTGTTAGCGACCCTCCTCGAAATACCTCGTCCACACCCATCTCTTTCATTACCGGTACGTCCTCCGGCGGAAAGGAGCCGCCCACTACAAGCAGAACATCGTCAAGTCCTGATTTTCTCATTTCATCGACAATCTTGGGGGTATAAACAAGATGCTCACCGGAAAGGTAGCTAAGACCTATGACATCGGCGTCTTCATCGATCGCTGCCTTGATCACTCCTTCAGGCGTTTGATACATCCCGAGGTAAACAACCTCCATTCCAGCCTCCTTCAACAGAGTAGCGACGACCTTTGCTCCACGATCATGGCCATCCAGGCCCACCTTACTTACAATCACTTTGATTTTATTCTGGTTCATGCCACACCATTCTCCAGACTCTAAGCTTATTTGAAGGGAGATTCGATTACCTGCATCGGATCGTAAGGATAGCCCATTACTTCTCGAACTGTTCCCAATAGTTCCGCAGTCGTTGCGAACGCCTTTGTAGCTTCGATCATTGCTGGAATGGTGTTTTTGCCTCTTGACGCGTCATCCCTGAGACGATCGATGGCATCTCGAAGCTTCGCCATATCCCTGGTTCTCTTGAGTTCCTGTACCTCAGATATTTGCTGTTTGGCTGATTGCTCCGCAATACGCTGGACTCCAAGAGGGGTCTTTGTTTCCGGCTCGGAATCGAATATGTTGACGCCAACTATTAGTTTATCCCTGTTATCGACTTCTTTTTGGCGTTTGACGGCCTCGGTCTCGAACTTGCGGTCCAACCACTCGGTCCGTATAGCCTCCTCCATTCCGCCAAGTTCCTCGACCTCCTTCATGCATCTTAACGCTTCTTCCTCTATCTTGTCCGTGAGGCTCTCGATATAGTATGAGCCGCCCAGTGGATCCGCCACGTTGGTAACTCCGGTTTCGTAAGCCAGTATCTGTTGCGTTCTCAAGGCCTGTAGATGCCCCTTTTCAGTCGGGAGGCACATCGGCTCATCGTAAGAACAGCAATGCAAAGATTGAACTCCGCCAAGAACCGCAGCTAGAGCTTCATAGGCAATCCTAACGATGTTGTTCAGAGGCTGCTGCGGTACCGACGAGCAGCCTGCAGTATGAACGGCAAAGCGGAACTGCATTGACCTGGGATCTTTTGCCCCGTATTTTTCCTTCATGAGTTTTGCCCACATCCGCCTCGCTGCTCTGATCTTGGCTATCTCTTCAAAGAAGTCCACATGACATGAAACGTAAAAGGTGAATCGAGGAGCAAAGTCATCAATATGGAGGCCACGCCTGAGCAATTCGTCGATGTAGCACATCGCGATCCCGAACCCGTACGCCACTTCCTGGTGGGCGTTAATTCCCTGTTCCCTCAGATCGTACATATTCACTGTGGTGTAATAGAACTTGGGCATGTGCCTCGGTACAGTACTCCATGACATCTGAACCGAGCTTTACGGAGAGATCTAAAGGGCATGCGGGCCTAAAACCGCAGTATCGGAAGTGAATCGGGTCATTCTGGATCGAACCGCGCAGGAGGCTTATGTCATAATTCTTTTGCTGAGCCACCACCACGTATTGAGCCATGGTAGCTGCGGCCGCCGTCGAGGCTGTAATTAGAGACCAACTCACTTTGTCCAGTGGAATGTCACCAACCAGGGTTTCCATATCTTTGACGGACGTGATGTTTACCCCTGTCAAACCGACTTCGTTTTCCGCCCAGGGATGGTCAACGTCGAGCCCCATTTCGTAGGTAACGTCTGCGATGGTGTTCAGGCCTGAGCCTCCTTGCTCGAAACAAAAAGCTGCCCGTGCGTGCGTGTCTGCCGGAGAGCCAATACCAACTACCTCGCGCCTGGTCCAGTACCGACCACGAAACATGTTTCTATGGAGACCCCTTGTGAAGGGGTATTCTCCCGCATCGCCAATTTCTTGCTTGTAGTCCTTTTCACCAGATCATCAGGCGTGTAAAGTTCCTTGACCTCATGTCCCGACCAGGTCCTCAGCGCTCTGGGGCTTCTCATAGTAGGACTTGAGATAGTCGTCCCAGCTCACGTCACATGAGCCGTCTGGATTCTTTTTCGTTTCGTGCCCTTGGCTCATCACTTATCTCCTCGTACATTGCCCGAATAATGCAGCATATGGATCATTTTCGACCCCGACGACTCTATTTTACCATTACCGGGTACATCACACCATGGTAGAAAACTCAGCAAATTGAAAGTCCTATCCACATTATAAACCCGAATAAGGATGGTTCATAAAAAGCCTGGACGCGTTCTATTCCATCGACCCGCAGCTTTCGAACGGTGGTGGACAAGCCGACTGAGAAGAAACAGAGACTAAAGAAAAATGTTTTGAGGGCATTGGCGTGGCCAGTCCCTGTTTCAGCCGCCTTCACGGCAACGCTCCAACGGGTTGGGACAATTGAATACAATTTGTCATGTTCCATGCAGACTGAAATGGGCAGGTGATTTTGTCTCGAATTGAAATCGGGATCACATCGTTTTCCTGTAGATCCCTCTTTCACCCACTTGGTCCACGGATAGCCAGGAACATGAATTGCATTAAAACCTCGCAGGCTTACATATGACCTCTTTGACCTTAAGTTTCAAGAAGTCGGCGCTATTGGCGGGCTGGAGTACAAGCGCCGTATCTGCGCCTCTCCCGGTTCCCCCCACCGAAATAACATCTTCATCAGTCCTGACTAAGCCAGCATCGGCGGCCATTAGAGCCAGTTCTATCGCAACCTTGGTTCCCTGACCAAAAATACGTAAGGTGTAGGCAACTATTTCATCAACCTGATATGCGCCTAATTGCTTCCTTATGCCCCGGCCTACGCCTCCAAAAGCGTGCGGCGCCGTAAGCACGCTTATGCCCTTTGCAATCAATTGTTGGCGAACATCTGGAGACATCTCCTGGTGATTAGGTTTTACGAAACCCGTCACGTGGCTGACTGCTATGATGTTGATCTCCGGAGCCAGGATCTGTCGCGCCCTCAGAGCTGTGTCACCGCTTACAGAGGCCACCAACACCCATTTGATGTTGAGTTCCTGGGCTCGCCGACGGACGCACTCAAGCACTTGCCCTGTATCACGAGGGCCAGGTTCATTGAAATAAAGAACCGGCGTTTCATAACAGGAAGCTGAGTTTTTTGGATCGTTTTCTTCCATGGGACACTCCTTGTTTTGCGCATTTTTCGCGGCGGCGAAGGTGAACAGCGATAATAACGTACAAAATAGCGCTGAAAACTGAACTAGGAACCGTTTAGTGGTCATATTTTTCTCCGTCAACCATGTTTTGGACTTGTCCACAAACAAGTTGCTTTTTTCTGATGATTTACTAGCGACTCTACAAGAACCCTTTAGGTCAACGTGGAGCACGTTATCTCAGGTCTTGTCCAACAGGATTGAACCATTATAAAGGAACTGGTATTCAGATGAATACTAAACTAAACCACGTGATAATACTCTGTACAGAGAAGTTATTGATCTAATGAATGAAAAAAGGAAGTAATTCACTTAGGCCAAACGCCCTGAGTTGAGGTTGTCAGACATATAAATGGCATCGATTAGAAGACATTTAATAGCGGGCCACATGGTAGCGCTATGTCTGCTATTGCTTATTGGAAGCTTTAGGCTCGCTTCGGGCGGTCCAATCGACGTCTTACCCAACGAGAGTCAGATAGCTTCCCAAATCGAACCCCTTCTTCAAGATGATTCATATCTCGGAATCGTTGTAGGCATTGTAGGCCCCGAGGGACGGAAAATCTTCGGGTTTGGAACCACCAGCCGAGATAGAATTGACAAACCTTCCGGAGATACTGTCTTCCCACTTGCGTCAATTACCAAGACTTTCACAGGCGCTCTTTTATCCGATTTCAGGTTGCGAGGAATTGTGCGACTCGACGATTCGATTGCCAAGTATCTACCTTCCAAGGTAGTCGAACCAGGCAAGCCGGTTAGTCGCATCACTTTGCTCGATTTGGCCACGCATACTTCAGGTTTGCCTAAGATGCCAACCAACATGAATACGCCTCACACCGGGAAGTCGATGGCCCCGTACGGCGTCGCGCAGTTGTTCGAATTCCTCGCTCACTACCGTCTGCCTGTCCCTCCGGGTCTGGAATTTCAATATTCAAATATAGGGGTAGCGCTTCTCGGCCATATTCTTGAAATCACAAGCGGAGTTCCTTATGAAAAATTGGTGGAAAATCGTATCTGTAGGCCTCTAGACATGCCTGACACGCGAATTACACCCGACGAATCAATGCGGAAGAGACTGGCTAAAGGCTACGACATCAATCTCAAGGTCGTAAAGTTGCAGAAATACGACGTCGGTAAGGGGTCGGGGGGTCTCTATTCGACGGGCAACGACATGTTGAACTACCTGGCTGCCAACATGGGCCTTTCTGACGCAGAAATTGTACCGGCGCTCCTTGATGCGCAAATACCTCGTCGACGGATTCCAGGAAAGAAGAACACGTTTCATGGGACTTACGTGGCATGTGAATATAGTGAAAGGCAGACATATCGTCTCCAAGAATGGAGGATTAGTAGGTTTTCAGAGCTTTATAGCGTTCAGCAGAGCCGATAAGGTGGGCATATTCGCTCTTGCGAATGGCGCTCCTCAAAACAGAAAATTGGATATGACAGTCCGCAAGATTCTCTGGCGCATTCTCTCCGATCTGGATCGGTAGGACTAGAATACCGCGTTTCAGAAACAATTTCAATTGATTTCGAACACGGGACATTTTATTGCCTCGTTCTCAAAATCTTGGAATCAGAAACGTCGTTTTCTCTCTATATTCCTCATATTCCTGTCCGAACCGCATACGCAATTCTTTCTCTTCAATAAACTTACTGTAACAAGTTCCGATTAGAAGAATCAGACAAGACATTATAAACCCAATAGTTATGGAGTCCACAATGGTTCCAACTCCGAGAAAATAAATAATCACTCCGAGCAACATTGGGTTTCGGCATATTCTGTAGGGACCATCTACAATTAATTTTTGAGACGGAGCTACAGGAACTGGGGTGCCTTTTCCAGTTCTAACTAACGGGATGAACGACCAGACCATTAGGAAGAATCCAAACGCAAGGCTAAACAGCGCAACTATTATCTGTAAAATCCGAAACCTATGAGTTAGGAAATATTCTTCAATGCCGTAACTGGCCAGTAACAGGAGAAGAGGAATTATGATGAGAAACAGAGAGGCCCCTACCAATACTACTACCGTTTTGTATACAGTAGACCTAGGTTTTCCCGCGGCTTCTACTATTGCCTCCACCAGTTTATTGGTAATCATAGCGCCATTTCCTCAATTAGGCGGTTTTTAATTCTCGCTGATGAACCTTCTGCGCTTGCGAGTGGGTGTATTAATATGAAAAGTCTCCGGCAATGACTCCATGTGTTTCTTTTAATCTGGCTTCGGTAATCGACAGAAATAGATCCTCTTTGTTTTCAAAGAAATCGTATATTGAGCCTTCCGCAACTCCTGCTAATCCTGCGATCTCGGAAACCTTCGCCTTTTGGCGATCTGGGCTATGGTGGTCCTTGCGACCCCTGACTCAGACAACAGTTCTTAGGCGACCCGGAGTATGGTTTTGCCCTGGTTTCATTCACGACAAGTCTATTCCCTTCGATAGCCTAATCGCACACATCATGGCGTGAAAAATCAAGTAAAAGAGGTCAGCTCATCGAGCCGCCTTTCTAGGTGGCGATACCACGGCCGACCCTTCCGCCACCACCACATCTTTTTGATTTGTCCAAGTCAACGCCACTTTTACCCACTTTTTGTCCTGGATCTTTTCAACAATTTCCCCGGTAACCGTAATCGTGTCGCCAAAAAATACCGGGGCTTTAAAGCGAGTCGAGAATTCGACTGCGATTGTCCCCAACCCGGGCAGTTTCATTCCAACCAATGGAGCTGACAGCGATTGTGTCAGCGGACCATGAGCCACACGGCTACCAAAAGACGTTGTCTTCGCATATTCTTCGTTAACATGCATCGGATTAAAATCACCAGATATTCCAGCAAACAGATAAACATCCGTTTCCGTAATCGTTTTTGAAACAGAATCTTTGTCGCCTAGTTCAAGCTCTTCATATGATCTACCAAGTTGTAAGTCCACAAATGCCTCCTAATTCAGTTAACTGACTTCTGGTCCCCATGACCCCCTGTCTGGTCCGATGCGTTTAGTTTACCTTGGAAATTCCTAGAAAGCCACATGCTCCAATCCCTTCAAGCGTAACATTTGTCGTGCGTCATTCGGGCTAGCTACTACTTTGCCCAAATCCTCGGAGATACGTCTCATTTTTGTCACTAACTGGGCGTTGCTTTTGGCCAATTCTCCTTTATCAATCAACAGGTTGTCCTCCAATCCGACTCTAACGTGGCCTCCAAGAGTCAAGGCTACTGCTCCCATACGGAACTCATGAGGCCAACCTGTCCCGATAACCGACCAAGAGTATTTGTCCGCGAAGAGTCTATCTGCGGTGGTTTTCAGATGAACCAGGTCATAACCATTTGCCTGAGCCCCTCCCATAACTCCAAGCACAAATTGCATGTGGAGCGGATATTCCAGAAGTCCTTCCTGGACTAGGTATTGCGCGTTGTAAAGATGACTCGTGTCGTAGATTTCAAGCTCCGGTTTGGTACGATTTTGTTTCATGATTGTGATAATTTTTTCAAGCGAAGCGAAGGTGTTGGCGTCGCAATGGATTGCGCCTGCGCTGCGGGTTTAATCTGCGCTTCCAAGATTACAGGAAAGGACTTCGGGGTTCGGTGATTGGAGAATTGTGGATATAAAGACAATTTCAAGTTGCCTTATGGATCTCTGATTCGAATCAGATGTCTTCCTGAAGTACACGCATAAATAGATCCATAAAACCTTCGGCCTCTGTTCGTGAGAAAAGTGAACCAGAAGCGGCCAGAACAAGATTGAGCCGGTTCAGAAAAGAATAGACGATCAAGACCAATGGCGTGCTGGTCAGGTGTTTATAACCTGTTCCATATACTTCGGTTATAAGGGTCTCATCTACAGAGGTAGGATAAGAATCGAGGGTTGGTTTCCCATTCTTCATTTCAGGCCAGACTACTCCGAGTAATGTAATTGCGATCGAGCACTGATGTTTTTGAGTTATCTGACGCACTACCTTTCGCCTTACATTGAATGGTAAGAGACTAGCGCAGGAAATCATCCTGGCGACATTCTTATAATGCTTCAAGTCCATCTGTTTCCGAAATTGCTTAATTCGTTCGATTGACAATGAATGAATTAGTTTTTTAGGGTCTTTTCTCTCATTCGAGTTAGACTCAAAAAATAATGCGCTCACATTGTTCAAGTGATCCAGGCTCGCATATCTTCCCCTTATATTCATAGTCAGGGCCGTGGTAACATTACCGGTTTCCACGTTTCGGAGAGCGTTCCATTTTTCTATAGCCAGATTGCTGGACGCTATCAGGATGTCTATAAAATTTCCCCCACTTTTTTGCGTAGACATTGCTAAGCGTGCTGTTTCTTCCACGGACAGGAGTCTCTTGATGTGATACTGCTTCTTGTCTGTCTGTATCCCGGTCCCGGCAGGCAAAGGAGGTTTCGAAAACAAAGGCTTAATGGCCAACCGACCAGTATGGATAATATCCTCCCATTTGCGCACCCTGACCTTCACGGTTCTTTTCCTGGAAGTGGACAGACCATGAGTCATCATGCCGGGGAAATCATCTCTGACACCCGTCAGCAACTCCCGATACTGCAACAAGCAGTGTCTGCCGAATTCAGAAGCCGTAGCGGCGTCAAAGGCTGCATGATGTGCGATTGCTACTGCTACATAATGATCGTGTGAAATTCTCAACAAATGAATCTCGCCTGGCGGTTCCTCGAATAGATCCCAATCCCTATCCAGTCTAGGAGTTAGATGGTTCAAAACGGTGTCAAGAATCGAGGCAGAAGACTGGTAATCCTTCAGATCCGATATGATAGTGGGAAACTCGACATCCGGACGGGGATGCCAGTACAAGTAATGCCTGCCTTTTTTTCTCGTCTCCTTCAGACAACAGAGAAGTTGCGGAAACCCCTCCAGTGCCCTGATCACGGATGGTTTCAACAAGCTCTCGTCAAATGGGCCCTTGATTTCGAATGCAGTTACCAGCAGGTTCTTGGTGTTGGCGAAACTGCTCAGAGCAATCATCTCGGAGTTTGGGTCTAGAAACTTCAATGGCGCCGAGGATTCAGACCTTTTCATGCGCCTCCAAATGGATCCTCGACCAGAACATCTCCAAGCAGGCTCACAAAGCGCTCAGTCTCCGCTTGGGTGAAATGGTTCGCTGATGCCATGATCTGAAGGTTGAGCCTTTTCCGAAAAGTATATGCCCCCAGAATCAAGGGGCAGCGATATCCAAGTTTATATGGGATCGCATGAAATTCAATGAGGTTCAGACCTCCAGCCTGTTTCAGATATGAGTCTCCAGTCCGCCGCCCTTCCCTGGTTTCCGGCCACATCATCCCGAATGGGGCAATCAGGATTGGGATAAGGGGAATATGGCATACAAAATGGGCTATGCGCTGTCTTGCTGACAGAGGAAGACCCCTAACACTGTCAGCCAGCCCGCAGCCAGCCAGCCAGGCCCTGATGTCCGCCAGACTGTCAGACTGCTCCTGTCTTCGCTGTGAAACCGACCTGGAAAACAGTTCCGGATTCGTCCGATCACCCTGGCGCAATTTCACAACAAGAGAAGACGTGTTAGAAGCGACCTCGGCTTTTCCGAACCTTCCTCTCATTTGTACTGTGACACAAATCACTATGTTTCCAAGCTTGCTTATTTTAAGAGAGGCATTCCATCTGTCTACTGTCGAAGCCATGCCTCCCAAGAGAGCATCAATGAAAGGACTCCCTCGTCTCGAAACGTTCTTTACAACACGATCTGTCTGTTCCAGGGTCAGGACCGACTTGGCATAGTGTACTCCAACATCCAGTGGTTTTCCGGTTCCCTTTGGAAGAGTAGGCCTGGAGAAATAAGGGTCAAGGACGTTTTTTACAAAAAAAGCCGCATCGCCCCATCTTGTCCTTTTCAATTCTACCATCCGATTCTTCACGCTGGACACATGGTCGTAATCATGGGCCCATTCCGGCTCTTCTCCGGTCACGATCTCATGGTAGCGTCCCAGAAATGCTCGGTAGAATGCCGCCAAGGTCCATCCATCGGCAGCGGCATGGTGTACCATCGTTAGGAGACTACTTCGTCCGTCAGGAAGACGAATCAGGTGAAATTCAGTTGGCGCAGTATGTAATAGGTCCCAATCCTTCTCCAGACTTCGATGGAGGCTCTGGAGCAACGAATGCTGAAAACCCAGCGGGGAATCAGTCGTCTCCATATTTGAAAGTCTAATTTCTGGTTGAAAATCCGGGTCCAGAGACCCATGTCAAGCGGCGCTCCCCTTGAATCGTGGATTCTTTCACATAACTCGAAAATTCCGGAAAACTCGGCAAAGAATCCCTCAAGGCTATATTCAAGGCGTCGATGTCGACTGTTCCTTCGAGATCAAAGCCAAACAACATGATGTTTTTTGCGTCAGGATAGTTGGAGTAAACCATCAGCTCTGACATTCCATCAAGCGCTCTGGGCAATTCTATGGGCATCACGCATTCCATTTGTGGCGCCGAACGGGGGGCTTTGGTTCGCTCACAGACTTCGACGATGAAATGGAAATTTTATTGTGAAAAAGGACGCAAGGCAGTTTCAAAGCGCAATTCCGGTGATTGATTAAGCGCAAGCAAGAAATACCACCATCGCAAACATTCCAAAAAAATTCAAATGAAAATTTAGCGTCAAGAGGTCGTTAGCCCCCATTTGGTCATTCTTGCTTAAGCGAAGTTCTTTTTAATCGTTGGGCTCTACTATCTAATATTGGGAAAGCGCTATCCCGGCGCTCCCTCATGAGAAAAGCCCTAAACTCGCGATTCTAAAGCAGGGTCTTGGATCATCTCTATCTTCCCCAGACCGAATGTGGTGGCTTTGCCTAGATGGACCCTGGAAGAATATCTGATCAGAGGCAGGAACTCGCTGAGTCTTCCCCTGTATTTGATTGCGCCCACCATACCCCCAAGCTGCATTCTCACCTGCTGCCGATTGGAAAATCTTGTCCAGTCGAGCCATTCCAGTGATGAATCAATTGTCTCAACATCCGAGGCACGTTTTATGAGGCCTACATAATCGAGGTTAGGCTCACCATTGCCAAAGTGGTTATTAAGGCTGGAAATTCGTCGTAACATCGAACGCGTAAGAATATGAAAAGGCAATTCTGTATGGAACTTATTCTGGAATTTAAGCCTGAGCGGGGTTTCAATGCGTATGGTAATTTCAAACTCCCGGCCGTCATCTTCGAGACCTTCATCGAAGGGCATGTCAATCTCACATCCCATCAACACAAATCCGTCGGTTCCTTCATAGACTATTCTGGACGAAGACGTTACTCGGACAAGGTCATACCCAGGCCTGCTTCCTTCCAGCAACCTGCCAATCCCTATCTTTCCCATTTCTTCAAACGCGTATACAAAATACGGCAGGTAACCATTGGCAAAACCAAACAACAGAACAGAGAAATTAAATTCGTCCCCATTCGAGAACCTGGTCTTCGCTCTGTCGGGCGGCTCGATGACAAAGGGATGAGGCCTTACCCCATTCCCGTCACCTTCTTGAGGCTGAGCATTTTCAAAAATTCTAAAATAGGCGCAGTTTTTCAGTAGCTGACAGCGTCGGCAATCTTGATGCTTTAGCGCACAGGCGACGTTCTTTAGGGCTATCCCGAAAGCTCCCCTGAATGTAGAACCCTTGTAACGAGGGAGAATAGCGTCTGCATTGAAAACTGAATGGAAATCGTATTTACCAAATTGCACTTGAGCCCCCCTCGATCTTTGCAGTTTCAGTATCAGGATGTTGCTGGTACCCTACAAACCCTAATTGCACGAAGCTCAAACGCTCATGATAAAAGCTGCCTGATCGGTGACAAACAATTTAATGCTTTGGCCATGGGACATACCCCCTGAAAATTGTATTCACAATGAAGTTGTCAGTAATTTACTTGCCCAAGATCCGGTATTTTACTATCACTTACAGTAAAGCCATGTAAAGATAATATCTGGTCAAACAACAATTTTTGTTTGCAGACAAGGCTTCCTTCATTAGGCTATTTGGATATATCGTTTACAATGTGGTTGACGGTTTTGAGGGTGACTTCGTTACCGACCCGGAAAGCTACTTTGAAGGAAAACGTATGCGTAACGGCTGGAAAAATTCCGGAGCGCCGTGGACTTATGGACTGGATCCAAAACTGATGCCGACGATGCCTCTGAAATAATTTGTGGGAGCAAGCTTCCCCAGATAAATATCGGGGGAGTCGCTTGCTGTGTCCCTCTATATGTCCAATTCCTTGCCCAGTTCTTTGTAATACTTCGGGAACTCAGGCTGGAAATTCTGGTAGAACGTCACAGGATATCTGGCTCCGAGGGCCTTACCCGCGTTTTTCAAGCCTTCAACCATAATTTCTAAACCTGAGGATGGTATGGAAAGCGCCATCTCATCATCCTGGGTCATTGAGAAGATTCGATCTCCATTGCCTGGAATAGAAACTCTCGCTGCGTTATCCTTATATGGGCCTATGAGGTATTCCGTGCATTCAATTTTTCCACCAAGGTTTGCGGTGATCCTTTTACCGGTCATATAAACCCACGCCTGAATCATCCTCATTATCTGGGCCGGATTGCCGTATGTCACTACTGTGTCCGGCTCAAGAGCCGTCTTGGCAAGTGGAGCGAGGTAGACCCCTTTGTTTGGGTTCTTTTCGAGAGTAAACATGGAATCCGCTTCAACTCTGGCTGTGTCCATATCTTTCGACAAAGTAACGTTGCATAGCAGTTTGCTCATTACAGCTTTTTGGTCCGATGCTGGAGTAAATCCAAACGCTATCATTGCCGGGACGCAAATGAGGTCTTCTCGTCCTAGTCCAACTGGCCATCCGTAAACTCGCGCCATTGTCACGCCCTGGCAGATCGTAACTCTCTTGCCCAAAACCTGAGAAGGACGTCTGGTTTTTTCTGGGAAGTCTGAAGTATCAAGGAATTTCACTCCAATGGGTTGACTTCTCAGCCTAAGGTTTTCGTAAATGAAATTGGCCTGCTCTTGACGCGTTTCTCCTGGCATAATGAATCTCCTTCCGATAGATTGAGAAATTGAAACTTTATGGACGGGGCATTATGTAATTAACTGGATGGCGGATTAGAATCTGGAATAGTTGGTCGGGAAAAAATGATTGGCGTCCCCAAGGGGATTCGAACCCCTGTCGCAGGCGTGAAAGGCCTGTGTCCTAGGCCGGGCTAGACGATGGGGACGCTGAACATGAATTAAACCAGCGTCACTTGGCTGATTTTTTGGTAGGCCGTGCTGGGATCGAACCAGCGACTCTCTGCTTAAAAGGCAGATACTCTACCCCTGAGTTAACGGCCCGCTTGTATATGGCTATGCCAACATTTCAACAGGCGTCCGATGACCAGCTCATAAAGCCCCGTCGCGACGCCGTCTATTGAGTAAAACACATCAGTTTTGACGTGTCAATAGTCTGGTTTAAAATTGTCTAATACGAAATTCCAAAATACTGCTTCAGCGTCTCTTGAATTGGGACATCAAAAATGATTTCATTTCCTTTCTGTTTTCACGTTTCCAGACATAAATTCATTGGTCAGGAGCGCAACTTAAATGACTGAGTCTCAATCCAGACGTGTGGGCTGGGTAATTGTAGTTTTACTACTGTTGTCCGGTGTTGCGGTCAGCTTGTTAATTGACTTGGGAGATTGGGACGTTAGACTGTCAGCCGGGTTTCACGACTCAGGCCCTGTGGGAAATGGATGGCCGACTGGTAAACAATCACCGTGGGCAGAATTCTACCGTTTCGGAGAATATCCAGCGATCATCATGGCCGTTGTCGCTTTCATCCTGTATCTGCTGACGAGGGTAAACAGATTCCCATCCAGATACGCCAAACCGCTTCTTGTGATAGTTCTGACAGTAATACTTGGGCCCGGCCTCGTCGTAAACGGCATTATGAAACCATTCTGGGGCCGTCCAAGGCCGGCCGACACTGTCACGTTCGGGGGAGAATATCAGTATAGAGGTGTCTTCAGCCCAGCGGGTCCAGACAATGGCAAGTCCTTCGTTTCAGGCCATTGCGCAAACGCGTTCTCCATTGCCTCCGGCGTAGCATTATTCCCATACTCCCCTGGATTGGCGGGGCTGTTCCTGGGCGTAGGCCTCGCATTGGGGGCGTTTGGGGGATTCGCAAGGATCGTTCAGGGCGCCCATTTCCTTTCCGACACTTTGTGGTCCGGCGTGATTGTGTTTTCGATAATCGCTTGGCTCTATTTTTGCCTGTTCAAGATACCTGCGAGGATTGATGATGATGCCGATGATGGCTCCGGACGCACTTAAGCCGAAGAAAATTATTATCATTTCAAGGCGCCGCTGCGCCGCAGGACGCAGGTATGTCCAGGACGCAACGTCTGATATGTCTTCGGCTTGACCTTACCAACTCATTTATATATAATCATTTATGATTTTAAGATCTTCATTCGAGTTGACCATGTTTCCAAAAAGTTTCCTGTCAAGCAGGCCATTTTTTCTGGTGATAGTAGCGCTGGCGTCAATCCCGCTAATGGGCTTCCAGTTCACAAACGCTCAGTATCCCATGGCCCCCTCGCCTCCTCAGGGTCCTCCCGCCGGATATCCTCAGCAGCAGGCGCCTTTCCAACAACCACAGCCCCAACCACAACCACTGGCTTATGCCTTCCGCCCTAATCTTACCAACCCCGAATATGGGCAATGTCTCGGAATGGAAAAGCGGTGGCAAAGCCTGTACCAATCATACTATGCGCTCTACAATCAAGCGCGAGGGATGAATCCAAGTGATCCGCAATATGCGCAAACGGCGAATTATGTAAATTACATGAAGAGTCAGCTCGACTCGGCGTGGGCAGAATTCAGCGGCAAATGCGTATATTTCCCTGAGCGTCGGTAATCGAATGTCAAATTATGTAGAGGAGCAAGCAAATTCGCTCGTTGACACAACCGCTCAAGAGGCTCAGACCAACCGCGAACAGTTTTCTCTCAACCGCGTACTCAGTTCAATAATTATTTTCTCGTTAGCTGGAGTTTTGCTATACGCAGGGGCAGCGCTCTTTTCCGATCATGAGCGAATTCTGCATGCAATATCACTATTCCCTCTTAGTGACCTGGGCGTGGTCTTGGGACTTGTTACTTCAGGATGGCTGATTAGGGGATGGAGGTTCCACTACTATCTCGCAAACATTGGAGCCAGAGTTCCATTTTTGTACGCTACAAGCGCTTTCCTCGCTGGTTTTGCGCTAACAGGCACGCCTGGAAAAGTCGGAGAGGCGATGAAAGGGGTTTTCTTGAAGCGGGATTACGGAGTGTCGGTCACTCGGGTAGTTGGTATTGTCGTCGTAGAACGTCTGATGGATCTCTTTGCCGTCCTGATTCTTGGGTCCTTCTCTCTGCTCTTTTTTGAAGGATGGAGGAGCCTATTCCTGGCCTTGGCCGGAGTAGTCGTTGCGGCCGGGGCTTTTCTCTGCCTGGAGAGGCTTTATCGGCCAATACTTGAAGCCATGGAGCGAATACCAATTGTGTCATGGTTTGCCGCCAGAGTTCTGAAGATATTGTTGTCCGGGAAAAATTTAATGAAACCTCGAATTTTCCTGGTAGGTCTTTTTGTTTCGGTTATTGCGTGGTCAATGGAATCACTGTCGATGTATATCGTGATGAAAGGATTCGGTCTGCCGGCAAGTGTGACGGAAGCTAATTTCGTATATTGCTTTTCGACGATATTGGGGGCGCTGTCTATGCTCCCTGGTGGTATCGGGGGAACTGAGGCCGGTATGATGGGTCTTTTCGCGTATCTTGGAATATCCTATTCAAAAGGTCTTCCAGCGGTCATCCTGATTCGGGTCTGCACTCTTTGGTATGCTATTTTTGTGGGGATGGCGATGAGCTTGTATCTTCTCGCCTCGCGCAAGGCTCGGGCGTCACATGAATGTCCATCATAGTGAACTTTATAAATATTAATTCTATCTTTCCAATATTGACTAAGCCTCTTAAATTCTGTTAGAGTAGCGATATTGTGGATTACGCCGCTTGATCTGAATGATTACAATGCAGAACAAATGTAGGCTTGAGATTTTGTAGCTGTCTGTGCCTTTGCTCCCAAGCTGGGTCGATTTCAAAGAATCCATGCCCCCTTAGTAGGGGACTTATTTCATTAGGAGTAGCCAAAATGAGTGACGAATACGATGTTGAACTAACCGAAGAACATATAATGCTTCGTGATATGGTCCGGAAATTCGCCGCAAACGAAATTGCCCCAACAGTGGACCAGGATGAAAATGAACACCGTTTTCAGCGCGAACTCGTTACCAAAATGGGAGAACTGGGTCTTTTCGGATGCCCTGTGCCTGAAGAGTATGGGGGCAACGGCATGGGTTACCTGGCTCATGCGATAGTAACTGAAGAAATCGGCAGGGCGTCTGGTTCGCTCAGGGTCGCATTTAACATGCAGACAATGGGAACCGCCATGTCCATCCTCAAGTGGGGCAGTGAGGAACTTAAGAAAAAATATATCCCAGCTCTTATGTCGGCTGAAATTCTTGGATGTTTTGGCATTACCGAGCCTGACGCTGGATCAGATACGGCGGCAATGATGACGAC
Source organism: uncultured delta proteobacterium (assembly GCA_963846725.1). Classification (GTDB taxonomy): domain Bacteria; phylum Desulfobacterota; class Desulfomonilia; order Desulfomonilales; family Desulfomonilaceae; genus CAJBEZ01. Next base: position 54,799 of record CAWJXP010000022.1, read on the forward strand.
AGCCGTCCGGGACGGAGACGAATACGTCCTTAATGGCCAGAAGATGTGGATAACCTGGTCTCCGGTTGCAGACATGTCCATTGTCTTCGCTATGACCGACAGGAAGGCCAAACACAACGGGATGAGCGTGTTTGTGATGGACATGGACTCTCCCGGGGTTTCAACCAAGGCCATCAAGGAAAAACTAGGCATATGGGCCTGCCCTACCGGTGAGATCATAATGGAAGATGTCCGGGTTCCTGCAAAGAATCGTTTGGGTGAAGAAGGCAAAGGTTTTGGCTACCTGATGAAGGAATTGATCAGCACCAGACTTTCTGCTGCGGCAGGAGCCGTTGGCTCATGTCAGGCAGCCTTGGACGAAGCGATAAAGTACGCCACTGAACGCCGGCAGTTTGGTAAATCCATAGCCGAATTTCAGATGGTTCAGGAAGTTATAGCCAGGATGGTAGCTGAAACAGAGGCGGCGCGGGCGCTTGTCTGGCGGTGCGCGATTCAGAAAGACAAGGGTCTGGTGAACAACATGCGGGAAACCGTCCTCGCAAAGTTTTACGCTTGTAGAGCCGCTGACGAAGTCCCGAATCTCGCTCTTGAAGTGCTTAGCGCTTATGGATATTCGAACGAATACCCGATCGCGCGCATCTTGAGAGACGGCAAGGTATACAAGATCCTTGAAGGCGCCACGAATATCATGAAAATGATAATAGCCACTGATGCGCTGGGATTGAAAAAGGCAAACAGATGATGTCATAAAGTTCATGTTCCAGGGGTGAGAACCGGTCTAGCCCTTAATGGCCAATCTTCGGAGGATTGGACGAAGGTTGACAAATTTGTCATCTTCCCCAATCCTCTTTATTTTTCAAATACCGACCGTTACTGTCCGGAAAATTGGCTTGCTCAATGGCGTGTAATTTTTCCATCACTCATCAACATAGCGGATCTAAAGCTCGAACAGGGCTGCTGTCACTGACTCACGCTGAAATAGAAACACCCGCGTTCATGCCTGTCGGCACCCTGGCGGCGGTAAAAGCCGTGGCGCCTGATATAGTGTGGGATACGGGATATCGACTCATACTAGCTAACGCCTATCACCTTTACCTTAGGCCGGGCCATGAATTGATTGAGCGCCTCGGCGGTCTCAGGGAATTCATGAACTGGCAGGGAGCTATCCTTACGGACAGCGGTGGCTTCCAGGTGTTCAGCCTCGCCAAATTGAGAAAAATCACTGACGAGGGTGTTCTTTTCCAATCTCATATTGATGGGTCAACTCATTTGTTCACTCCGGAACTGAGCCTGGCTGTTCAGGAAGCTCTTGGGGCAGACATAATAATGGTCCTTGACGATGTTAGAGGTTATCCAGCGTCAGAAACAGAAGCGCTGGAGGCTGTCAACCGGACCACAGAATGGGCGGCGCGGTCAATTGCCGCCAAAAAAAAAGTTGACCCCGCGTTGTTCGGCATAGTACAAGGATCGATGTTTCCTGATCTCAGGAGGTTGAGCGCCCAAGGATTGACCTCATTGGGATTTGACGGCTACGCTATCGGCGGCCTGAGTGTGGGGGAACCTCACGAACTGATGGTCGAAATTATTGACGCGACCACCCGCTGCTTACCTGAGAATAAGCCTCGGTACCTGATGGGAGTCGGCATGCCGATCGATATTATCGAGGCGACCATCAGGGGAGTAGATTTGTTTGATTGTGTCCTGCCCACTAGAAACGCTCGAAACGCAAATCTGTTCACATCATCAGGCCGATTGAACATACGCAATGCGAAGCATCGGGAAGATCACGGGCCGGTAGATCCCGTTTGTGATTGCGTTTTGTGTCGGAATTATTCCAGGGCTTATTTGCGACATCTCTTTCGGGAGAAGGAGATTTTCGGTTTTAACTTGGCCACTATCCATAATCTGAACTTTTATTATCGGCTCATGTCTGATATTAGATCCGCTATTAGGGAAAATCGTTTGAATTCTTTGCTGCAGCAGGTACTCATTCCAAACGGAGGAAATCGATGATTGATTTGGCTCACGCCATGGGTTCTCAGACCGGACAGGCGGGTGGAGACGGGATCCAGTCTTTGATCCAGTTTCTACCTATAGTTCTTATTTTTGTCGTGTTTTATTTCCTGCTAATTAGACCCCAGCAAAAAAAGGCAAAAGACCACAAAGTGATGCTTGACAACCTGAAAAAGGGCGACAGTGTCATCACCCAGGGCGGTGTTTATGGAAAAGTCGCGGCTATTCAGGATCAGATCGTGGTCCTTGAAATCGCCGACAAGGTTCGAGTGCGTGTAGCCAGGCCATACATCGCCGGATTGGCTTCAACACCTCCTCCCCCTGTGGAACCGAATGCCTGAGGAGACACGGTAGATGATAGAGAGTCTCAAGACCAGATTTGTAATAATTTTTTCCGTTTTGGCGATATGCCTTTTTTTGATTTATCCTTCGATTGGCCCAGTGCCGGCTATATGGTCCAAGTATTTGCCCGATAGCCCTATCAGGCTTGGACTAGATCTTCAAGGCGGTCTTTACCTCGTTCTGGAAGTGCAGGTGGAGAAAGCTGTGGAAGCCGTCGTTGACCAAACGATGCTGGAAGCCTCTGGCCTAATGAAGGATGAACGGATCAGGTATGTCGATTTACATCGAAACTCTCCGGATTCGTTTGTCATAACATTCAAGGATCCCGACCAGGCTTCCTTGTTTGACCAAAAGGTCCTGGAGAAGATCTCGAGCTTTAAAAAGATTTCGTCGGGACAAACTGATAAGGGAATCGAGACTGAACTGCAGCTTGATCCCAAAACAGTCGAATCAATCAAACAGAAGGCTGTCAGACAGGCTGTTGACACGATTAGGAATCGAGTAGACGCGTTTGGCGTGGCCGAACCTGACGTTGTCATTCAAGGCACGGACAGAATAGTCGTCCAGTTGCCGGGTCTGAAAGAAGACGTCAACCGGGCCATTGACATAATAAGACGCACCGCCCGATTGGAGTTCAGGCTTGTCGATGAAAAAGGAGACCTCAGCGCTGCTCTGAAAGGGGCTGTCCCTCCGGGTGATGAGATCCTTTATCAGCTTGACAAGAATCCCAGAACCGGAGCTGTTACCCGGACGCCGTTTCTGGTTAAGAAACAAGTGCTGTTGACCGGTGATTTGCTTACAGACGCCAGGGTTCATCCCGACCAGACCGGTCGCATGACAATTGGAATGGATTTTAATCGGCTTGGCGCGCAGCAGTTCGAAAGAATAACAGGGGAGCATGTTCGGGAGCGTCTTGCCATTGTCCTGGACAACAGGATCTATTCCGCTCCCGTGATCAAAGACCGTATTGCTGGGGGATCAGCGATCATAGAGGGTATGTTTTCTCCTGACGAGGCTCACGACCTCGCTCTAGTCCTTAGGGCAGGCTCACTTCCTGCGCCTGTTAAGATCCTGGAAAACCGCTGGTTGGACCATCCTTGGGAGAAGATTCGATAAAATCGGGAAGAAACGCGATAGTGTTGGGCATGATTCTTATAGTCATCTGTATCGCACTTTATTACAAATGGTCTGGACTTGTAGCTAACATAGCCCTGTTTTTTAACTTAATATTGATTTTCGCAGTCATGGTGTCGCCTGGACTGAGAGCTACCTTGACACTTCCGGGCCTCGCCGGAGTCGCTCTTACTATTGGTATGGCTATTGACGCGAACATTTTGATTTTTGAACGCATCAGAGAGGAGTTGCGGGCCGGACGGACCCCCAGGGCCGCGTTGGAGAACGGCTACGCCAAAGCTTTCTCGACCATTTTTGATTCAAACCTGACAACAATTCTCTCAGCGCTACCCTTGATTCAGTTTGGAACCGGACCGATTAAGGGATTCGCCATTACGCTTTGTATAGGGTTAATAGCGTCAATGTTCACAGCCTTATTTGTGACCAGGGCTATTTTTGACTATGCGTTTCAGGTTAAACGGATCAAGAAACTCAGCGTTTAATATCTGAGATTCTTTACCTTTGATTTTCCAAGTTAAGTAAGGATTGAGCAGTGGAACTCATACCGCCAAACACTAACATAGACTTTATGGGCAATAGGCGATACGCGTATGCGTTTACGACCATCATGATACTTCTTTCCGTACTCTCCTACCCCATCAAGGGCTGGATCAACCTCGGAATAGACTTCACCGGTGGAGTTACCGTCCAGGTCCAATTTAAGAAACCAGTCGATACAGAGCACATCAGAAAAGCGCTCGAACCAATGAGCGCCAACGCCACAGTCCAAAGTTTCTCAATGGGAAGCAAGGCTGAGGATTATTTGATCAGAATGGAATCTCCGGAGGAGGGCTCCGAGAAATTTTCCATGCAGTTGCAGGAAATTTTCGACAAGTCTTTTGGCAAAGGAACCGCGGAGATAAGGGGACTTGAAGTCGTCGGTCCCAAGGTTGGTCATGATCTCAGACAGGCGGCGATCTGGGCTACAATTGTCGCTCTGGCCATGCTTCTCGTTTACATGGCTTTCCGCTTCACATTGAGCATGGGTTTAGGAGCTATTTTCTGCTTAGTTCATGATCTAATAATAATTTACGGTTTTTTTGTCTGGACCGGTAAGGAGTTCAACCTCACCATTCTTGCCGCAATGCTGACCTGCATCGGTTACGATATCAATGACACTATCGTTGTTTGCGACCGCGTCAGGGAAAATCTGAGGACTATGCGTAAACAGCCCTTGGTCGAGGTCTTGAACCTTTCCATCAACCAGACACTTTCCAGAACGGTTTTGACATCAGGATTTACATTGCTTGTTGTCGTGGCCCTGCTGATTTTTGGCACACCACAACTTAAAGACTTTGCATGGGCATTATTTGTAGGTATAGTTTTTGGAACGTATTCCTCAATATTTGTTGCGGCTCCTTTGATTCTAGGAATTAACAAATATATTCCAGTAAAAAGAGGATAGGATTGTTGCCGGGTCAATTCAGCCCCCAGCGGTCGAGATAGCTGTTTGGAAATGACAAAAATTTTGGGGCATGCTGAGACGCTGGCCTTGCTTGAGAAATCTGTGGGTTCGAAAAGAACCGCTCACGCCTATTTATTCTCGGGCATTGAAGGAATCGGCAAGAAGCTGGTGGCTTTAGAATTCGCCTGCATGCTTTGTTGCCCAGCATATGCTGGTGAACCGGTCCATGAATGCGGGACATGTGAAAAGATAAAGAGAGGAGCCCATCCTGACGTCTTGATGGAGGCTCCTCTTAAAGGTTTCTATAAGAATCGACCGAATTCGGAATCTCCAGGGATTTTTCAAATATTCTCCGATTGAAGCGCCATATCGAGTCATAGTTATTGACGACGCACACGCTATGAACCGAGCGGCTCAAAACGCTTTGCTCAAAACCCTTGAAGAGCCTCCGAGTTTCGGCGTATTGATCCTGATATCGTCAAAACCGTCTTCTTTACTTCCCACAGTTCTGTCAAGACTAAGGAAAATCAAATTCGCCCCACTGGCTCGATCGGATGTGGCTAAAGAGCTTTTCAGAACTCGAGACTTACCTTTAAATCAGGCTGACGCTCTCGCTGGGCTTGCTTCTGGAAGTCTGGGCCACGCCATTGAACTGTTGACACCCAAGATTTTGACATCGAGAAACATATTGTCGCAATTCCTGAGCAAAGGAAGTGAATTCGGTTTGGCCAATCTTCTGGAGATGTCGGCGCAATTGAGTTCCGACACCCAAAATTTTGTCGACGCCATCGAATTCGGGATGTCCTGGATCAGGGATTTGGTCCTATTAAGAATCGGCGCAGAAGCTCAGTCAATAGTCAATATCGACTTCATTGACATTTTGAAGGCTTCGGCTCAACATTACTCAGTAGAACAATTGCTGGCAGCGCATGATGAGATGTCCGACGCGCTAAAGCTTACTTATGCGGATACAAATATAAATCGCAATCTCGCTGCTGACGTCATGTTTCTGAGAATTCGGGAAAAGATGAACGAAAAGTGGTCTCAATAGACCCACTTTTTGTGGTCCGAGGTACAATCTGATGCCGAATAGCAAAAAAAGAGGCGATAAATCGTTTATGCCGAGATCATGGGGCGATGCTTCCGGTCAGAAACCGGCCGGGGATATTCGATCAGGACAAACTTCGCAGCAAACGGAATCTGAAGCGCCTCCTTCCAATTCTGAGGATTCTGTAGCGGAAACATTTGAATCTACCAATTCCTGCGCTGGTTGCGGTCAGTACCGACTCGTCTTATTCCATTGATTTTTCGCAAACGACCGAGACCTTTTCCGTCGGATTTACGGGATCCCCAACGACAGCAGAGGGGACTGAATATTATGAAGATGAAGCAATTGAGCGCCAAACGATCTTCGACGGGGGGTCAGACAAAGAAGTAAACTGGACTTCGGATGATCAGACAGACGCTGGTTTGACCGCCAGAATCGCTGGTATCAGATTCGGGTATGCATGTAAGGTTTATCATTTCGACGCTGGCGATATGGATCTTGAATATGGAGAGTGGGTCTTAGTCAAAACGGAAAAGGGACTCGGTCTCGGACAGGTTGCGATTCCACCGTTTGAGAGAATCATTGATTTCGCACAGGCGGACTCCCTAAGAAAAATACTCCGCAAAGGGGGCAAAGTCGATCTCGATCAAAGGGAACGGTGCTGTCAGAGGGAATCGGAGGCCTATTCCTACTGTATGGACAAGATAGAAGAACTAGCTCTTGCAATGAAGCTTGTGTCGGTCGAGTGCTTCTTCGATTGTTCAAAGTACGTTTTTTATTTCACATCAGAAGGTCGTGTCGATTTCAGAGAGTTGGTAAAGCAACTGGTATCCCGTTTTCCCGTGCGGATAGAAATGCGACAGATAGGTGTTCGTCATGAAGCCAAGATGACCGGAGGTATCGCATGTTGCGGGCAGGAACTTTGCTGCTCAAGATTTCTCACCGATTTCAGGCCTGTTTCGGTAAAAATGGCAAAGAATCAAAACCTTTCCCTAAACCCCACCAAGATATCCGGTGTTTGCGGTCGCCTGATGTGCTGTTTGAGTTACGAGCATGATGTCTACGAAGAATTCAGCAAAAACCTCCCTCGGGTTGGAAAACTAATTGGAACGACCAAAGGCGAAGGCTGCGTGATCAAACACAACCCATTGGAAGAAACCGTGCTTGTAAAGCTTGCCGACGACACTATGATCGAAAGTACGTCCAGAGGACATACTGGGAGAACTGGAAGTAGAGAATGCGAGAAGGACATCTCCCCCGAACCCGACCGCCCCAAAGCCCTCCAGGAGGGCGCATAGCAGGAAATCTCAAAACGATCCGGCTAAAGAAGAGATTTGAAACGGCAAACGCAAGAAAGTTGAATTACTTCCTTTGCGTCGCATGACCTACGATGACAGCCAGTTAGCTGACTATGTGAGAATTTCTTATCTTCTCGACACTCGAGGATAGCTATAATGAAACGCGTAATTCTCGGCACAGCGGGCCACATAGACCACGGGAAAACCCAATTGGTAAAGGCTCTTACCGGTATAGATACCGACAGGCTCAAGGAGGAAAAAGAAAGGGGAATTAGCATTGAACTCGGATTCGCCTATCTGGACCTGGGGCCGGATATTCGGATCGGCATAGTCGACGTTCCAGGTCATGAGAGATTCGTACGCCAGATGGTAGCAGGCTCCGGTGGAGTTGACATAGCTGCGCTCGTGATTGCCCTGGATGAAGGCGTCATGCCTCAGACCGTGGAGCATCTGGATATCCTTCGTCTGCTCGGAATAAAGTATGGGCTGGTTGTCATGACCAAGTCCGACCTGGTCGACGAAGAACTCGCCATGCTGGCTGAGGAAGATGCGAGAGATTTGGTCAAAGGCACCTTCCTGGAAACCGCTCCGATGGTCCGTGTGTCTTCCCGTACCGGGGAAGGTATTGAAGAATTAAAGAAGGTTATCCTGGATCTGAGTTCACATGTAGCGCAGCGTTCGTTGTATGGGCTTCTAAGACTGCCGATCGACAGGGTGTTCACATTGAAAGGCCACGGAACGGTGGTGGCTGGAACCTTAATCTCAGGAACAGTTATAGTTGGAGATGATGTAGAAATTTTACCTCAGGCCGTAAAATCTTCTGTTCGATCTATCGAATCCCACAAACAGTTTGAGAAACAGTCATTTCCCGGAGAACGGGTCGCAGTAAACCTCCGCGGGCTTGAACAGCAGGACGCGCACAGGGGAAACGTTGTAACTCATCCCGGTGAATTTCGTCCCTCATACATTATTGACGTCAAGCTGACGACCTTGGACAGGAGCCCGATAAAACTCACCAATCTTAAAAAAGTCAGGCTTCATCACTACACCACTGATGTAGAGGCGACCATAGCCTTTCCTGATCGTGATTCAATGGAGCCTGGAGAAGAGGTGCTGGCGCAGTTGCGGACGGCTTCGCCCATAGTGCCGGCAACGGGAGATAGATTTGTCGTTCGAGCTATCTCGCCTTCAGTGACCCTGGGTGGAGGGGTCATTCTTAACCCCAGAGCCCCCAAATTAAGGGCAAGATCTGTGAAGTCCTTTCTGGAATCCGAAAGGGAAGATGATGTTGGGGTTCTGTCGTCGCTGGTAAAAGGCTCCGGAGTGGACGGGGTCAATAAGAACGAACTGCTGGGGATGTCTGCGTTTTCGTCCTCCAGACTCGACAAGACTCTTGAGAAGCTCAGAAATGAACATACGGTTATTCAACTGGATTCCACAGAAAAGAGATTGGTACATCGTGATTATGTTGAACTCGTAAAAAAGAAAATATTGGACAGGCTAGAGCAATATCATAGGGATAATCCTCTGAAAGAAGGAATATCAAAGCAGGAGTTGCGCTCCATGGCGCCGGGCAGCGATCGTCTGTTCAAGATCGCGTTGGATAATTTCATCTCAAATGGCGTTCTGGTTGATCAGGGAGACACCATTAGAGCCTCTACCCACAAAATACGGCTGAAAGATGAAGAAAAAAATCTTAGGGTAAAGATTCTTGCGGCTCTCGCGAAAGAAAATAATTCTCCTCCGGTGCTCAAAGAGTTGACAGCGCAAGTAGGGGCTGATCAAAAACAGGTAAAAGGTTTGCTCGCTGTTCTGGAAAAAGAAGGGCGGGTTGTAAAAATAAAGGAGGAAATGTATTTTTCTAAAGATTTCATTGATGATGTCAAAGGTCGTCTCGTGGAACTCCTGAAAAAAGAAGGATCGATAACCCCGTCAAAATTTCAGGAGATAACGAAATCTTCCCGGAAATACAATATTCCACTGTTGGAGTACTTTGATCGTGAAAAGGTCACTCTCAGGATTGGTGATCAACGAGTGCTAAGAGGAGCAGGAAGTTCCTCGGAATTGGCCAAGGATTCGTAAAATTGACTGAGGTTTCTGATCTTGTCGAGACATTCGTTTCTAAATGTTTCAAAACGTTTAGCGCTAGCTGGGGACCTGTCATCAACGAATTTTCTCGCCGCCCAGGCTTGCCGGTCGAGGCAAATGTAGACATTGTCCAGAACTTGCAGCCACTTCCTGTCTTGATCGGAGTTGGCCCAGCTCAGAACGAGGTTGATTTTTGCCCTGATGACCCGAATCCTTTTCTGAACCCCAGTCACGGTTTGGGCTGCGGCGCCCCCGTCCAGGGAGCCTGCTACAAACTGATCTCCTACCATGCCGAGCAAGAGAAAGGAATCATTCGCGTATGCCGTCGCTGTTTGAGCAAACGCGTCGGTGAGCGCCGATTGGTCTGCAGCCCAGGACAACCCAGCCATTAACAGGATGATGATTGCTACTAACCCAGAAATCCGGCTCATTTGCTCACTTGTTGGTCTAAATATTGTCAATGCGTTTTCAACGTAAAAAGATACCACGACTAAAGAAAGGAGACAACCCGATTTATGAAAATACTGCTCCACGCCTGTTGCGCGCCATGCCTGGTAATTCCATATGATGATCTGACAAAAGAGGGACAAGAAGTAACGGCTTTTTTCTTTAATCCAAATATTCATCCCTACAGTGAAAATTTGAGAAGGCAGGATGCTTTTAATTCGTACACTGAAGCAAATGAAATTCGCGTGATGAAAGATGACACCGGCCTTGAAATGGAAGACTGGTTCAAGGAGATAGTTTTTCGTGAACCGCAACGATGCTGGCTTTGTTTTAATTTTAGAATGGATGTAGTGGCGCGCCTTGCGGAGGCTAAAGGGTTTGACGCGTTTTCAACGACCCTTCTCTATAGCCGGTTCCAAAAACATGATCTACTGAAAACTGCGTGTGAAGCCATCTCGGAAAGTCATCGGATACCTTTCATTTACAGAGACTGGAGAACCGGTTGGAATGAAGGAGTGAAGAGATATCGAAAGCTCGGTTTTTATCGCCAGAAATATTGCGGCTGCGTCTATAGCGAGAAAGAAAGGGCTAAAAAGATCATATAAGTTTAAAAAATCGACTGACGTGTTTATTCTACGAATTGGTCTGTTGCCTACTTGCCCCAAGGTGAGTTATAAGTATAGTTCTTCACCTTCTAGGGTTGTGGGAACTGGCCTATGTCTTTATTGAAAATATGTTGTGGGCGGGACAGAATTGTTGTTTCCGTTCTTGTGGCTATATGTCTGGTGTTGGTTCAGACGAGCGCCGTGTTTCCAGAATCTCCTGTCGAAATTAAGAAAAGTGGTGAGGGACTCCGCAGGCCGTGGGTCATGATCGGGCTTTCTCCCGATGGATGTTCAGGCGGCTGTAGGAGACTTCGTTCAGTAATTACCGAGTTGAGCGGGAACAGTAATGTAGTCACTCTGGACTTTAGAAGCGCTACATTTGAAATAATTTCCGATCTTGACCCTGAATTTATCGTGTTGAGCCCGCAGGGGACTCCCTGGTGCCGTTACACGGGAACCACCGGGATAGCGTTGCAAAATTTCTTATGGTTGGTTCCCCGCGTGGCGGATGAGTTGGACATACCCATTCTGGGAGTATGCGGAGGGCATCAGGCCATCGCTTTAGCCTTTGGGGGAAAAGTCGGGCCGATTCGAGCCGGCGAATATGATTGCATGCCTTATACTCGGGATCGACAATCTGGGGTGACTAGGTTGAGCCAGGACACAAAAGATCCCATTTTTGTGGGATTGGATAATCAGATCAACATAGTTGAGAGCCACTATGATGAGGTAAAAGCTCTTCCTCCCGGATTCTTGCTGCTAGCTTCGGACAAAACAAGTCGTAATCAAATCATCAGACATCCATTCAAACCAATTTACGGAATACAAGGGCATCCGGAAAGCTTCTTTGGTTCTAGGCCCGATGGAGGGTTCCTCATAAGGAATTTTTTACATATTGCTTCAACCTATAATGAAAATGTGCGTTGGCTTCAGAAGAACTCAAATATGCAGTTATCTTTAAAAAAAATTGACTGGATACATTAACAGCATCGATGGATTCTCCCTGGTTGGGAATTCACGGATGGTAATACGGGCGACATATATTGGTCGCTTTTGATTGTAAACACGGAGGTTGCCTATGGGCGATGAAGATCAGAAGATTCTAGTCGTAGGTGGTGGCATAAGCGGAATGACAGTCGCTATCGAAGCCGCCGAAACAGGCGCTAACGTGGTCATAGTGGAACGGAATCCGTATTTGGGCGGCCGAGTGGCTCAACTGAATCAGTACTTCCCCAAACTGTGCCCACCAACATGTGGTCTTGAGATAAATTTTAGAAGAATCAAGAACAATCCCAACATTTCCATCTTTACTCTGGCCGAAATCAAGTCAATATCCGGCCAGGCCGGAGACTATACAGTCACAGTTCAGATCAACCCCAGGTATGTTAACGACAATTGTACAGCTTGCGGCAAATGCGCCGAGGTTTGTGACACTAGCGTTCCCAACATGGTCAATTACGGTATGGATTCCATGAAAGCGGCTTACCTGCCTCATCAGATGGCATATCCATTCAAGTATGTTTTGGCTCCTGAAATTATTGGAACTGATGAAGCGGAAAAATGCTTGGCAGCTTGCCCCTACAACGCGATTGATCTGAGTATGAAGCCCGAGACGATCAATCTGAAAGTCGGAGCAATCGTTTGGGCGACAGGCTGGGATCCCTATGAAGTGGAAAAAGTCGATTACCTTGGATTCGGACGATTTCCCAACGTTGTGACGAGCGTGATGTTCGAAAGATTGGCAGCGTTTAACGGACCTACAAGTGGGAAGATACTCAGACCGTCAGACGGGAAGGAAGTAAAGAGCGTCGCTTTTGTTCAATGCGCAGGCTCCAGAGACGAAAATCATCTGGCCTACTGCTCTGGTATTTGTTGTCTGGCTTCCCTAAAACAATCGACCTACATTCGGGAGAGGGTACCGGACAGCAAAGCTTTTATTTATTACATCGATATCCGGGCCATGGGAAAGTACGAAGATTTCTATACAAAAGTTCAGCAAGATGAAAATCTTTCTCTGGTCAAGAGTAAAATAGCCCGGGTTTCCGAGGATAAGGAAACTGGTGGTCTAATCGTTGAAGGTGAAGATATCGGCGCCGGATCAACGGTACGCCAGGTAGTGGATATGGTTGTGCTTGCTGTGGGTATGAGGCCCGGAACGTCAAAGAATAAGCCTGAACTGGACATGAATTATGATGACTTTGGATTCGTGACTGGTTCTGGAGAATCCGGCATCATTCCGGCAGGATGTGTCAAAGCGCCGATGGAGGTGGCGGCGTCTGTCCAGGATGCTACTGCCGCGGCTCTAAAGGCGATTCAAGTCGCGGTGCGGAGGTAACCCATATGGATCAGAATCTTGGTGTTTATATATGTTCAGGCTGCGGAATTGGTGAAGCTATCGATGTCGACGCATTGTCGAGTGTAACCGGGGAATTTACCGTGGCGAAGAATCAGACTCACCCATGTTTGTGCGGTTCTGAGGGAGCTCAGATCATTAGAGATGATATAGCGTCAGGAGCTGTCAATTCAGTAATTATAGCGGCGTGCTCAGGACGGGTAAAATCAGATATATTCGCGTTTGATCCGATGCAAACCATACTGGAAAGGGTTAATCTTCGTGAACACGTCGCATGGTGTCAACCCCCGGGTCATGAAGATACTCAGGCCATGGCCGAAGATTATCTCCGCATGGGCATTGTCCGAGTCGAGAAATCTACCTTGCCTACTCCCTTTCTCGAAGCGCTTGACAAAACCATCCTGGTAGTCGGCGGCGGAGTGACTGGGATGCAGGCGGCGCTTGACGCTGCCAATGCGGGCTACAGTGTGAAACTGGTCGAAAAAGAGGCGGAACTTGGCGGCCATATGGCGAAATGGAACAAGAATACTCCCACAGTTCCCCCATACCAGGAAATTGAAGATATCGATCTCTCCACAAGGATTGACCAGATAACGAACAACCAGAATATTGAGGTATTCAAAAACGCCGAGATTGAAAAGATCGCGGGCGCTCCTGGAATGTTCGACGTCACATTAAAGAATGGCGCCGGATCTATGAAAATTGGTTCCATAGTGCTTGCAGCAGGTTGGAAGCCTTACGACGCCACAAAGCTGGAAAACCTCGGATTCCAGAAATTCCCTGATGTAGTAACAAACGTGCAGGTGGAAGAAATGGCGAAATCCGGATCACTCGCCTGCCCCTCAGACGGTTCTTCTCCTTCCGCTGTCGCATTCATCCAGTGCGCAGGTTCCCGCGATCAGGAGCACCTGCCCTATTGCAGCGCTGTATGCTGCCGAGTCTCGCTGAAACAGGCCGTGTATTTCAAGGAACAAAATGAGGAAACCAAGGTTGTTGTTTTCTACAAAGATATGAGAACTCCCGAACAGGCCGAAGAATTTTACAAGAAGGTCCAGAAGGACGGGGTAATCTTCGTAAAAACCGACACGTCAAAAATTTCCATGAGCGAAGGTTCGGAGAAGAAACTTTCCATAGAAACTATTGATGAGCTTCTCGGCGAACCCATAATGATGGAATTTGACATGGTGGTTCTAGCCACCGGCATGCAGCCCGCAGTTCTGGATAACCCAATACTTAATCTTGAGTATCGACAGGGCCCGGCCTTACCTGAGCTAAAATACGGCTTTCCGGATTCCCACTTCGTATGTTTCCCCTATGAAACGAGAAGGACGGGTATATATACCGCTGGTTGCGTACGACAACCAATGACGGCTACCAGATCCTCGAGTGACGGTACCGGGGCCGCGTTGAAAGCCATTCAATGTGTTGAGCTATCAGCTCAAGGCAAGGCGGTTCATCCCAGAGCAGGGGATTTGTCTTATCCCAATTTGTTTATCCAGCGGTGCACCCAGTGCAAACGTTGCACAGAAGAATGTCCCTTCGGAATGTATAACGAGGACATCAAGGGGACACCCCTGCCCCACCCCACCAGATGCAGACGCTGCGCCATCTGTATGGGTTCTTGCCCGGAGAGGATTATATCCTTCAACAATTACTCCGTTGACATGATCGGCTCTATGATCAAATCGATCAATGTTCCGGAGGAATATGACGAAAAACCCAGGATTTTAGGATTAATTTGTGAAAATGACGCCTTCCCGGCTGTTGATATGGTAGGGTTGAATAAACTTCAATATCCACCGTGGGTTCGCTTCATACCTTTGCGCTGTCTTGGATCAATAAATCTTGTGTGGATCGCGGACGCCCTATCCAAGGGTATTGATGGAATCGTCCTGTTCGGATGTAAGTTTGGGGATGATTATCAGTGCCATTTTATTCAGGGAAGTGAACTTGCCAACACCAGAATGAGCAAGGTCAAAGAAACTCTCGACCGCCTGGTCCTTGAATCTGACCGCATCAGACTGGAACAGTTGTCGATCGATGACTACTACAGGATTCCTCAAATCCTTGAAGAATTTTCAGCTAGACTCGAGGAACTCGGGCCCAACCCATACAAGGGTTTCTAAACGAAGGACGTGAAATGGAAACTAAAATACCATTCCTAGAAGTCAGTGACGCTATAGTAATGTCAGGAGCGGAAACGCTTTACTGGTGCATGCAGTGCGGACTTTGCACCGGATCCTGTCCGTGGAGGCTAGTGTCAGGAGAAGCCTCTGAACAGTTCAACATAAGATTAGTTCAACGGTTGGGACAACTGGGCCTCGAAGGGTTTGAGTCAGAAAACTGCCTCTTTGCTTGTACGACCTGCCGGACTTGTGTGGACAGATGCCCTCGCGGTGTTGACATAATCGGTAATGTCAGAGGTATGAGAAGCATGCTTGCCGAGGTTGGCACAATCCCTCCCAGTTTGAAGCCAATCGTGGGAAGTCTCCATTCCCAAGGCAATCCATGGTCAGGTCCGAGAGACAAACGGACGGAATGGACCGAGGGACTTGATATTCCAAGTTTTTCCGAGGATACTGAGTATTTTCTGTCTGTGTGTTGTACATCCTGCTACGACATCAGAAGCCGAAAAATAGCAAGGGCTGTGGTGAAATCGCTTAAAGCGGCTGGCGTCAGTTTCGGAATAATCGGAACTGAAGAGAGTTGCTGCGGTGAATCCATCAGAAAGGTCGGCGACGAGGCCCTGTTTCAGAAACTGGCTGAATCAAATATCAATCTTTACAACAGTAAGGGTGTTAAGAAAATAATTGTGACTTCGCCCCATTGTCTCTACACATTCAAAAATGAATATCCAGAACTGGGTGGAAAATGGGAAGTCTATCATTACACCGAGATTCTTGCCGACGCGTTAAAATCCGGTAAGTTGAAACCAGCAGGAGAGCCGACCGGACCTGTGGCCCTTCATGACCCATGTTATCTTGGTAGGCACAACGACATTTATGATCAACCGAGGGAACTCATCGAAGGACTGCCAGGGGCTGAGGTTCGAGAGTTGTCCAGAAACCGCAAGAACAGCTTGTGTTGCGGCGGCGGCGGCGGACGCGTGTGGATGGAAACCAAGGCTGGCGAGCGTTTCGCTGAACTTCGTATCTCTGAAGCTTTGGAAGCGGGGGCCGAGACTTTAGTTACAGCATGCCCCTACTGCATAACGATGTTGGAAGATTCCTGTAACGTAATGGGAAAAGCGGATCAGCTTAAAGTTATGGATCTGTCGGAACTTGTAGCGGAAAAGATATAAACATTCGACGATAAGATCATGAGTTGTCGATGGAGGGACCGTAGTGACGGACCCTCCTTTTTTTGTCCCGTATCAGGGATTCTGAGCTTGCCATGCGTTTGCTCTAGCGCCTCTAGCCGCGGCTTGTTTGAGCATCCGTATTACTTCCTCCATATCAGCGGGTAGCCCAGAGGAAAACTGCAGTTCATTTTGAGTGACGGGGTGTTTGAACGCTAGAAACGCCGCATGAAGAGCCTGTCTTTTCAAAATCAACCGTATCTGATTGAGAAGAGGATCTGTGGTTTTTTGTTTCCTGGACCCTACCCCATAAACCCTGTCCCCTAGCTACAGGCAACCCTATTGAGGCCAGATGTACCCGAATCTGGTGGGTTCTTCCTGTTTGAGGGCGAATCTCCATCAAACAGATCCCGTCATATCTCTCCTTCACACTCCAGCAGGTAATGGCTGCTCTACCTTTCCGTGTCACCGTAGACATTTTCTTGCGGTCCGACCGACTTCTCCCAAGTTCCCTGTCAACGATCCCTGTTTCCGAATTGGGTGCGCCGCGAACCAGAGCCATGTAAACTCGTCCTGTTGAATGGCGCCTGAATTGATCTGAAAGCCCCTCATAAGCTGTTTGAGTCTTCGCTACAACCATGACTCCAGATGTGTCCTTATCGAGTCGATGGACAATCCCCCAACGCCCCGATTCCCCGACACCGACCATCTCTGGCCTCGACTTGACCAGTATTTCCATGAGCGTAGGCGCCTCTTTGCCTGCCCCAGGATGAACTGTGAGCCCCGGTGGTTTTTCCAGGACTATCAGGTCATCGTCCTCAAATAGGATTGTCGGTTCTGGCCCTGCGTCAAATGTTATTGCGGTATTCTCATCTTTGTCCGGAATCTTGATCAGAATAGCTTGTCCAGGTCTTATGATGGTTGACGGTCTTATCTTCTCGGCGTCCACTAAAATTTGCCCGGTTCTTATCATTCGGGATAAAGAGGATCGGGTTAGCTTTCCAGTAAACAGATCAGCTAACAACTTGTCGGCTCTGGAAGGCACAGCGGTTTGAGGCACAATCAAGTCTTGGGAAACATTAAGGAATTCATCAGATGTTATCTTCAATTTTCTCCATATTGGCGAGAGCAAAATCTACCACGAACTCTGAGCCACCATTTTCAGGACAGTCAACATAATTCCTGCAATTTGAGCACGACTCCACTACGTCTGAAGATTCAACGCCTTTTTCCGTCAAGTATCTGCAACGATTACTGAAAAAGGACAATCTAAAGCCGTACAGCTCTGAAAACATTTTGATTCTCAGAAGATCTATTCCTTTGCCGCCGGCGTTAAATGAATAGGGCCTGCGACTGGAATAGTTGTCCGTGTCCTGCACTGGGTAAAACCCTTCAAAAATCAGCTCTTTGTCTTTGTCAGGTATTCCGACTCCTGTATCCTTAACCGTCAGAAGGTAACGGCCCCCCTTGGTTCTTCCCAGGACATCCACTCTGCCCCCGTCGGGCGTGGCCTCGATGGCGTTTCTGATCAGGCCCTCCATAATAGCCTGAAGCACGTGAGTAGGAATCAGCAGCTTACCTTGTTCCAGGTTAAAGTTGATTGCAACCTTACGCTTTTGCTCGTCTGCCTTTTGTTGGATAAATTGAGACATCGAGCGGCCAAAATTCTGAACGTCTATAAGATCGAGTTTGTCGTGCCTGGTTGGAAATGTTTTTTCCAGCCATTTGTGAATGACCGTCGCGGCATTCTTGATTTCTGGTGTCCATTCCGACTGAACATCCATGAGATCCAAGGCTGACTGTAGGAAGCCTGTTATGTATCGTTTTTCCCAGGAATACCCCGTCATCACTATACTTTCAACTTGAGATTCGAGTCGACTAAGACTTTGAAGATGACGATTTATCCTCGCTAGAGCGTTATCAAAGTCTGAAATTCCTTTTTCCAGGAATTTCTTCTCCATATTGATCAGGGTGCCCCGTATAATGGCCAAGGGGGTTCGCAGTTCGTGAGACAAGTGATTGAGGACCTTGGTCTTGACACGGTTCATATTCTCAAGGTCGTGATACGATGTCATCAGTTCTTCAAAGAATGTAGCGTTCTCCACCGCCAGCGCCACTACTCCCGCCAGGGACGAAAGCAATTGAACGTCATCCGCAGAGAATCGGCCATCCTTCTTATTCATGACCACCAAACAGCCAATCGTTTTTTCACGCGTATTGAGAGGAACTATAATCTCATTACGTATGATCAGACCGGTTGTCTCCTCAAAGGTCTTAAAAAATAAAGGATTCTCGTTTGGGTTATTTATTAACGCCGCCTCACCTGATTGAAACACCTGTCCACTTATGCTGCCTTCAATCGGGAGCCTCAAATCTACCCCTCTGGCATTTATCAGGCCCTTGTTATCTTGCACTTCCCTCCAGTAGAGATCGTTGCCGCTTTCATCAAACAGAAGAACGCCTCCAGCTTCTGTTTCCATGGCGCTTCTAAGGTCACTAATGATGACCTCGAGTAGATGATCCAGATCCATGGTGGTCGCAAGAGCCATACTAGAGCGATACAATATTTCAAGAGCATCGCGAGACTGTTTGAGCTTCTTGTAAAATGTAGCGTTGTCTACCGCCAGGGCGACGCTTGACGCTATCGAACTTAAAAGCGCTTCATCCTGTTCTGTGAAATCACCACCAATTTTGTTCATTGCCATCAAGACACCGATGGTCTTTTCAGGAGTTCGAAGCGGAACTTGCAGGACCTTGCGGATCTCGAAACCACTTTTTTCTGAAATTCCTGGATAATATCGGGGATCTTTGGATGTATCATTGACAACAGCCGATTTGTTGTTCTGAAAAACCCAGCCGGCTATGCTTCTGTCCATCGGGAATCTTAAAACTTCCGTCTGATGCGCCAGTATTTTTCGGGCGTCCTTTACCTGCCGCCAGTAAAGATCTCCCCTGTTTTCGTCGTAGAGGAGCACACCGCTTCCTTCGGTGAGAAGCGCTTTGTTGACCTCATCTATAACAATTAGCAATAGTTGATCCAAATCCACTGTAGAGGCAAGGGCTTGGGATACGTTACATAAAACAGCCAGATCGAAGAGTTCATGATGTTCCTGATCCATCGCAGTATCTATTAGCTGACCGGTCAGACGTTCTAACTCCTGTACTCTTCGTTCTAATTCCTCATACGTGGGTTTTCGCATGAATCGGTCTCCTGTGCCTCAAAACGCCGGAACTAATACAAACCAAATAACAAGCCTGGAAATTTTATATTCTTGCGGTTGATCTACATATATCTCTGAAATTGTTTACCCCGGTAAAAAACTCTCTCATCATTACCACCCACAAATAAAGTCCTTTTCGCGTCAAAAAAAGCTTTTTACCACTATTACGTATGGCGCCAACAATTCTAAAACCAAAAAGTTCTTTCCACAATGTTTTGGAAAAAGCTCCGTCAAAGGCTTTCTCCGCCTTCTCCAGATCTAGAGAGGCTCCGAACAGAGTCATCATGAAATAATACCTGGCTTGCTCGATAGAACTGAATCCCTTCCTCGCCATCAAAGGAAATTTGCCGGCTCGTACGCGGTCTATATAGTCGGGAATTGAAAACGTGTTAGCGAAGCATGTGCCATGAACATAGCCGAAAGATCCACTTCCAACACCAACATATTCATCATAATCGACTATATATTCATCAATCATCGTCTTTTTTCGTGAGAAGCACCATGCCGTTCCAGTGGCGTATTCGTCACTGAGAGAATCATATATTTCGTTATAAAACGTCTTTTCCTGCCGATAACTTATTGATCCGAATCTTTTTGCAAGCTCGCTCCTCGTAATGTCCGAAACCATTAAGGGATAGAAGGTGGCCTGATCCGCTTTCATTTCCTTTATGATTGAAACGTCTTTTCTGAGCATTTTAATAGTTTGAGTCGGGAAATTGAATATCATATCGATGTTCAACGTATCGAACCTGCCCAGGACTCCTGTCAGTTTTTCTTTGATCTCATTTCCAGAGCCGTATTTGTGATATCTACTCATTTGCTGGAGCATTGAGTCATCAAAACTTTGAACCCCGACAGACAACCGGTTAACCCCTGCATCGAGAAGGATGCTGACTATCTCTTCGGTCAAGTGGTTTGGATTGGTTTCGATGGAAACTTCCTGCACACTGAAATCTTTCCTGAGTTTGTTTAAAAGGGAGTTAATTTCTTTGGGCATCACGGTTGGAGTCCCGCCTCCGATGTATACCGATCTGAAGTCAAATCCCAGATCTTTGTACATCTCGATCTCCAGCTCCAAAGCTTTGAAATATTTGGCTGCGAGTTCCTCCTGAAAAACATATCTGTTGAAAGAGCAGTAAGGGCACAACTCTTCGCAAAACGGGATATGTATATAAATAAGATAGTTGGAGTCCGGCATAGGAACCGGCGGAATCAAGTCCTGAAATTCATTAAAATTGAGGCTGTGAGAAAAATTGTACTTCAGATATTTAGTTAGAGCGGTTTCTATTATCATCCTAAGCCTATTTCCTTTTAATATCTGCCGACAGGGAAAACCTTATAATGGGGTCCAGTTTTCTTACGCATTATAGCAAACAAGCCCATTCCCACAAGGAATCCTCCTATATGCGCCCAATAAGCGACTCCTCCCGAGTCCGGGGTTCCAATCTGCGCGGCGCCCCCAACAAACTGGAAAACAAACCAAAACAGCAAGAAAATGAAAGCGGGTATTTCTATGAAACGGATTATTATGAAAATTATGAGCAGTGTATGAATCCTCGCATGCGGAAAACCAATGAGGTAAGCTCCCAGTACTCCAGAAATCGCTCCACTTGCGCCAATCATCGGTATCTTCGACATTGGACTAAAAATGATCTGGAGTAGTCCTGATCCTACCCCACACAGAATGTAGAAGATGAGATACCGAATCCGTCCTAAACGGTCCTCTACGTTATCTCCAAATATCCACAAAAACCACATGTTGCCCAAGATATGCAACCAGCCGGCATGTAAGAACATTGAAGAAAACATAGGCTCAACTGCATTGTTCCATACACCTCCCGGTAAAACCATTGAAAACATAAATCTGTATGGAATTAGACCAAATTGGGTAGCTACCTGGTCCGTGCCATTAGCCCCAAGTGACACCTCGTAAAACCACACACAAAAATTCACCCCTATAATTGATGCAGTCACGATTGGAAAGGTACCGGACGGTTCACTATCTCTCAGGGGAATCATTAGAGTCTCTAGTAATAGGCTACGACACGCCGGCCCATGGAATCACCCTATGCGAATGATTCCATGTCTGAAAACTTTTTACGATCTACTCAACGATGCTTCTGAAATCAGGCGCAACAGCATCTAGTGTTTCTTCAAACGTGGGGATGACAGGGACAAAATAGGGCCTATGATTTGCTCAAAAGCCTTAGACGTCGGAGAGGCGGGATATTCAGTCACAAACGGTTTTCCGTCATCAGAAGCGGTAACAACTCTAGGGTCGATCGGAACTCCGCCCAGAAAACGGAATCCCGTTTCCCTGGCCAGGCTCTCTCCACCCCCAGTTTTGAACAACGGGTGACTGGTCGCCACACGTAGGGCACACAAAACCGCTCATATTCTCAATGATGCCAAAAATCGGCATTCCTAGGCTCTTACAGAAGTTTATTGACTTCCTGACGTCCCTGATAGCGACCCTTTGTGGAGTTGTTACAATTATAGCCTGGGATCTCGGAGGAGCCATCTGACAAATGGATAGCGGCTCATCACCTGTCCCTGGGGGAGCGTCCACAATCAAGAAATCAAGGTTCCCCCAATCAACTTCGGATAGAAATTCGTGGATCATTCTGTGCTTCATGGGGCCACGCCATATCACGGCCTGATCTTTATTTTCGCGAATTATGAACTCAATGGACATAACTTTGAGATTCTTCGCTATCTTTATCGGTTCAAGCCCTCTCCCTGTACCTTGCTCTACTTCCGCCCCTTCCAGGCCAAGTAATGTCGGTACACTCGGACCATGAAAATCAATATCCAAAAGCCCGACTTCTTTATCCGCAGCGGCTAGAGCGGCAGCTAAGTTAACCGCCACGGTACTCTTGCCGACTCCGCCCTTTCCCGAGAGGACGAGGAGGGTATTATCAATTCTGGTAAGGGTATCGGCTAATTTCAAATCTTCCCGAAGTTCTTCAATCTGCTCTTTGGTCAAAGGCGCTTTCTTTTTTTCCAGCATACCGTTTCTCCTATGAATGGACCTATGAGATCCCTATGCTTTCGAGTAGCTTTCTTGATTTCACTCGATGCACATCCGTTCCAACTTCTTTCGGACTCATACCAAGAGACAATCCAATTAGCTGGGTTAAGTAGAACGTGGGAACCTTGACAAGGTCCTTAAATTTTCTGGATAAGGCAATCTGTCCCATGTCAAACTGTTCGAAACACGAAGGGCAAATGACTGACAGGGCCTCGATGTCCCTTTCCCTTATATGTCTAAGTTTTTCTTTTACAATTGCATAACCGGCGTCTTGATCGGCATTTGCCCCAAGTGGAGAGCCACAACAGAGGAATTTCCTGGAATACTCGGTCGGTTCCATACCAATAATTGACAGGAGATGGTCCATACGTACCGGCACGTATGATTCTGACTCTGATAGTTCTTCAGGATACATTATTTTAGGTGGCCTGAAATAGTGACACCCATAGTGACAACCGATTTTTACTGGAATATCTCTTACTTTCTCTTTTATGAGCCTTTCGATAACAGTGTCCTGATAGAGAACATCCAAGATATGAGTAACTTCAATTGTCCCTTTGTAATGATGGTTTTGTTCTTCAAGTATCCTGTTTACTTTTCGTCTTTTTGAATCACTTTTCTTAAGAGTGTGATTTGCTTCCTTCAAAGTATTTACACACCCTGAACAAAGAGTCATCACGTCAAGGCCCTGTTCCTCCGCCAAACAAAGGTTTAAGGCGGCGAGCGCCAGCCAGGAATCATAGTGAACCATTTTAAGACTTGTAGGAGGAGGGCAGCAGGCGAAAGGCAAATCGACCAGATCTATGTTTAACCGTTCACAGACCTTGCGTGTAGCAGCCTCGAAACCAGGATATTTTATAGGAATGGCGCATCCCAGATAAAGAGCGTATTTCATGGCTTCCTTGTAATTAAAGGGGACGTTTGTAGGTCCCCGGTCTTAGAATTCGATGACTTCATCGAGTCGAGTTTTCTTGAATATTTCTCGTATCTCATCAATCGGGACAGGGAGGAGAGGCTCCAAACCATGGTGGGCTCTCATCTCGTCTAGTTGATGCACTATCATCGACCTGCCTGTTTTGGCCAGGAGTTCAATCGCTATGCCAAGTTTATCGGGAATGTTGCCCCGTCTTGCGGCGGAATTTCTTAACGCCACAAGAAGATCGGAAATAGGAATTTTCTGGGGACAACGATCTTCGCAAACATTACATGTGCAACACACCCAAAGTCTTTCGTCTTCAACGACTTGATCGTGGCCGAGATTAAGACATTTGAGTATTGTTTCACTACGGTCCTAGCGCTGGAGCGACTTCAAGGGCAGGACAGGAACCGGTGCATCGGGCGCATTGATAGCATTCATACAATGCCTCCCTGGGGAAAAAATTCCATATCTTTACTGTCATACCGGCTCTCCCTTCTTCGTCGGTCGTTTGGCCAGTTTCTGTTTGGTCTCTTCTATTTGGTGGGGAGTTAGTTTTTGTATGCCCTGTTCCATTTCCTTGACGACTTTGGCAAACTGAGCGCCTTCAGAGGCGGAAACCCAGGCAAGCCTTAGCCGATCCTTATTCAGACCCAATTTCTCCATACGTTTCCAGAATTTTTCTACCCGCTTAGACGTATTCTGATTGGCGTTATTGTAATGGCAGTCCGACGGATGGCACCCGGAAACCAATACAGCGCCCACTCCTTTCATAAATGCCATTTCAATCCATTCGGGGGAGACTCTTGCGGAACACATCGTCCTGATAATACGAATATTTTCTGGATATTGAATTCTGGAAACACCGGCAAAATCGGCGCCGGCGTATGAGCACCAATTGCAAGCGAAACAAATAATCTTACGTTCAGGTTCAGTCTGTAGCGCTGCTGTTATCTGACTGACTATTTGGGCATCAGTGAAATGGGCTTGATCCAAAGCGCCAAATTTACACTCAGGCACACATGCGCCACAACCTTGACACATGGCTTCTATAACCTCGAAGTAGCCCTGTTCTTTGCTGCCCTCGATAGCGTGGTAAGGACAAACACGAGCGCAAAGACCACACGCGGTACACTTTTCAGGGTTGATTCTGGCCGTTACGGCCGGAATCTTGACCTCGCCCCTACTCATTAGGATATTGGCGCGAGATGAGGCGGCAGAGGCCTGGGTCACGGAGTCTTTGATGTCTTTTGGACCCTCAGCGGCGCCGGCCAGAAAGACTCCGCCTGTGGTGGTGTCTACCGGACGCAGCTTCGGATGCGCCTCCATGTAAAAACCATCAGTATCCGTGGACAAATTCAATAGCCTTTGGATCACCGAAGCGTCACTTCTGGGCCTTATCCCGACAGACAGGATTACCATGTCCATATTATATCTATAAGAAGATCCTAGCAGGGTGTTCTCCCCCAAGAGCGTCAGATTACCCTTGTTGATGTCTTCTATGATCTCACCCGGAATACCTCGAATGAACGTTACCCCTTCCCTTCTGGCCCTCTGAAAAAGGTCTTCAAATCCTTTTCCAAACGCTCGGATATCTATGTAGAAAACAAATATTTCCGTCTCAGGCCAGTGTTCCTTTATCAGCAAGGCGTCTTTGATGGTATTCATGCAACAAACATTGCTGCAATATGGATTGCTTCGCTTACTTCTGGATCCGATGCACTGAAGAAACGCTACTGTTTCAGGCCTTTTTCTGTCGGAAGGCCTTATCAACTCTCCTGAAGACGGCCCACCCGCATTGATCAGACGCTCAAATTCCAGTGTGGTAATAACATTCGGAAATCTTCCATAACCAAGTTCGGTTAGAGCAGTCGGGTCATACACATCTACACCGGTAGCAACCACTATGGTTCCTACCTCAAGATCCAAAATCTGATCCTGTTCAGCAAAATCGATACATCTTCTTGCGCAGGCCTGAAAACACCTGTCGCAAGCTACTATGCCCTGATTATTCAGACACAAGTCCATGTCTACAAGATATCTCGACGGTACAGCCTGAGCGAACGGTATGAAGATGGCGTGTCTGATCGATAGGCCGGCGTTAAACTCATCAGGAGCGAGTTGAGGACAGGCCTGAATACAGTCTCCGCAGGCAGTGCATCCATCAGTCACATATCTGGCTTTCTTGAGAACTTTGACCTTAAAATTTCCAATGTGGCCATTGACTTCTTTGATCTCTGAAAGCGTAAGCATTTCAATGTTGGGATGACGGCCTACCTCGCTCATTTTAGGGGCTAGAATGCAGATGGAACAATCCATTGTCGGGAAAGTCTTGTCTATCTGGGCCATTCTGCCGCCAATACTACCGCTTCTCTCCACCAGGTATACTTTGTACCCGGCGTCGGCCATATCCAGCGCAGCCTGGATTCCGGCGACTCCGCCACCGATGACCATTGCGGAGCGCTTGACCGGAACAGTCAGCTCAAACTGAGGTTGCAATCGGGCCGCCCTTGCGACCGCCATGGACACCAGATCTTTCGCTTTAGATGTTGCTGCTGCCCTGTCGTGAAGATGAACCCACGAGCAATGCTCCCTAATATTAGCCATCTCAAGTAAATATGGATTCAGTCCGGCGCTCTCACAGGCCGCCCTAAAGGTGGGCTCATGCAGTCGGGGCGTGCAGGAAGCTACTACAACACGATTGAGTTTCTGTTCACGAATGTCTGTCTTTATCTGCTCCTGACCAGGCTCCGAGCAGGTATACAGTGAATCCTTGGCCAGGATCACATTGGGAAGTTCTCCCGCAAATCTGGGCCACGTCTTCACAGTCAACCGTGCCGCCAATGTTTTTCCCACAGTGACAGACATATACCCCTATTCTTATATCTTTGGAATCCTTGTCTTTCCTCGAGTCTTCCAGCGCATGTTTCAATTCAGATATCTCCTCGCGCCTCTCAAACCTAAACTTCTGTGCTCATTTTTGGCCCAACAAAGATTGGCCGTATTCATAACCTTTATCGAAAGCGCTCAGGTTAAAATCCTCCGTTCCACTCGGTATGGAGGCCAACACGGCCTTCTTCATGGAATCGTATTGAATTGTTTTCCCCAGTGAAGTGAGGGCGCCAAGCATGACGATATTTGCAACGATTCGTCGCCCCATGCTCTCAGCTATTCTTGTGGCCGGGACCCTATACACGGTAAGGCCGTCAGGATCCTTGTCGATTTTCACCAGGTCTTCATCCAGGATCAGAACCCCACCCGATCTGATGATTCCTCCATATGTTCCCCATGCGCCTTGACTCATCAGAACCAGGACATCCGGCTCAACCACTTTTGGGTAGTGAATTGATGTGTCGGAAATTACAACATCAGCGCTGCATGATCCGCCTCGCGCCTCAGGACCATAGCTCTGGGTGAAAACGGCGTTCTTTTGCTCATGAAGAGCCGCTGCCTTGCCTAGTATATGGCCCGACAATATTATCCCCTGCCCTCCAAATCCAGCCAACCTTATTTCTCTCTTGGCCATCAGGCGGCTCTCCCTTTACCTTGGCCATCAGCCTTGCCAACAACCTTGGAGACCACATTGGTGTTGTAGTTTTCTAAAAAATCCGGACGATCCGTATTCACGAATGTGCCGACAACGAGTTTGCCCCTCAACTCTACAATAGCCTCACTGGGGTTCGCTCCATTCCTGATTTCGGAATTATCTCTGTAGAATCTCATTTCATCCAGGCCGGAGCCAAGTTTGTTCGGTCTTCCAAAGCCCGTGGGACAAGGGGCGATAGCCTCTACAAAAGTGAAGCCTTTCTTGTCCAACGTCTCAGAAATTGAGTGAACTAGTTGCCGAGGATGAAACGTCGTCCATCGAGCCACATATATCGCCCCGGCTGCGTGCGCCAGATACGGGAGATTAAAGGCAGGTTCAGCGTTTCCGGTTGGCGTTGTTGAAGTCTTGGCCTGTAAAGGAGTAGTAGGCGCCGCCTGTCCGCCGGTCATCCCGAAATTGAAGTTATTGACACAAATGACCTTGAGATTAACGTTTCGGCGAGCAGCGTGTATAAGATGGTTTCCACCGATGGCGAAAAGATCCCCATCTCCTGAAAAAACCGTTACGGTCGTGTCAGGTCGGGCTAACGCCAGACCAGTAGCAAACGGAATGGCCCTGCCGTGAGTCGTATGGTAGGTATCCATGTCAAGGTATCCCGCCACACGTCCCGTACAGCCTATTCCAGAAACGACTGCGCACTTGTCTATCGGTAAGCCCTTCCTGTGTATGGCCTCAATAAATGTTGTCACAACAACACCCAGGCCACATCCAGGACACCATATATGGGGAATCCTGCCTGGTTTTAGATACTTATCATCTGGATGAAGCCCGTGATCCTTCTGTATAAGATCATCCGCAGCTTCTTTGTTGAATGGCTGAATTGGCCTGCATCTTACTCTCATCGTCGTTTCCAATCCGGATCACAAGAATGTATGATTTAACGGGAAAGCCCGTTGTTGCGATAAAATGGCTTAAAGAAATTCTCCGACCGCTTCTTCTATCTCTTGAGGCGTATGGATGGACCCGCCCATCAGGGCCATCAATAAAACTTCCGAGCGCCCACAGGATGTCCTTTCAACCTCATAGGCCACCTGTCCGTAATTTATCTCCGGAACGACAAACCCCTTCACTCTTGGAGCAATGGATCTAATGAGATTAGACGGAAATGGCCAGATGGTAACAAGCTTCAGTAAACCAACTCTGTAACCACGTTCTCTCAGGTCTTCCACGGCCTGCCTTGCCGCTCTCGCCGTACATCCGTAGGCCACGACTACCACTTCGGCGTCATCTAGCCCAACCGTCTCAACGCGGATTATGCTTTTCAGCGTTTTTCCTGATTTTATCGACAATATGGCGGACATTCCTCTCCTGAACCACATCCGTGATGACCGGATAGCCTCTCTCATCGTGAGTCAATCCTGTTACATGAACGTGATAGCCTTGCCCTGCAATTGCCATTGGAGAGGGCATGCTTGAGGAAGTGTCAAATGGAAGATAATCTTCCCTGGAAGCGTCGGGTCTCGGCCGATTCACCACTACAAGGTCTTCTTTTCGCGGAATCACGACCTTTTCAGTCATGTGTCCCACGACTTCATCCGCCAGCAAAAAAACTGGCAACCGGTATGTTTCGGAAAGGTTGAAGGCGTGCATGGTCAGGTCGAAACATTCCTGAGGTGAAGATGGGGAAAGGGCTATACATCCGTAATCCCCGTGTGAACCCCAACGGGCCTGCATTACATCGGCTTGACCGACCAAGGTGGGAAGGCCTGTTGATGGCCCTCCTCTCTGGATGTTGACGACCACACACGGTGTCTCGGTCATCATTCCCAAACCGATATTTTCCATCATTAGCGAAAATCCCGGACCAGATGTAGAGGTCATGGATTTAACGCCACCCCAGGACGCTCCTAGGATCGCAGCCATAGACCCAATCTCGTCTTCCATCTGAATATAAATCCCACCGACCTGAGGCAATCGCCTAGCCATGCGCTCAGCAACCTCAGTCGCCGGGGTAATGGGATATCCGGCGAAAAAACGACATCCCGCAGCAATGCCACCTTCGGCGCAGGCAGCGTCACCATGGATAAAATGTTCGCCGGTCAAGAGTTCTTTGCCCATTTCAAACTGTCCTTACAGTAATAACCCTCCTCAAAATCTTGAGAAGGGTCTAATGGTAGAGATCATATGAGAAAATTAAATTCAAAAAACCCGGTAAACTAACCTTACCAATCAGCTCTTCACATATCGTTTGTCTTTACGGGAATATCTTGTCGTAACTTTAAGTATGTCATTCTCCGTGATTTTCTTTGCGTCTTTGAGTTCCGCAAAAATAGCGAACTCCGGACATATAAGACTACACAGCCCGCATTCCACACAGTCTTCCGCCTGAGAAACAACTTCAGGAGGGTGGTAACCCTTGGAGTTGAAGCCCTTGCTCTGCTTGAGACAACCATTGGGGCAAAATTCAATGCAGAAACCGCATCCCTTGCACCTGTTCTGAATAATCCTAACGATTCCGTGGGGAATGGAGTGGGCCTCAGAATCAAGGGGTAGACGCCAGAATTTCATTACAGCTTGGCTCCCATCCAGAGATTAAACTTTCCTATTATAATGTTTTTTGGGCACGAGTCAACTTCCGGGCCGATGTCGATAAAAATTATTATGCTCCAGTTTCTGATGACTTTACTGTTAGTACCGGGCATTTGGCTGTTCTAACGACGTTTTCAGCCGTGCTCCCGAGAATCAGATGCTTAAATCCAGTCCATCCGTGAGTTCCCATGACTATGAGATCAATACCGTTTTCTTCGACGAATTTCTTGATCTCTACTGCAGGAACTCCCACTCTCGATGTAGTTGTGATTTCGATGAGTTGGTCTTTAAATTCAGACTGGAAATCATCGAATGCCGCTTTAACCGATTCCTCGATGTTCAACAAAACAGACTGAAGATCAAAAGGCACTCCTGCCTCGAATGCGGGATAGCCTAAACGGGAAGAATTGACAACGTGCAGGACCGCAAGGCTCGCTCCGAAAGCCTTTGCAAAATCTACCGCGTACACCTTGGCTGGAAGCGAGTTTTCTGAAAAATCAGTGCAGAACAAAATTTTTTTCGGTATCATGGCCATTCCTCCTCGATTCCCAAGTTTTTATAATCATAACACATTATCATGATCTCACAGCCAAATATCAAGAGCAAGCGGCTTTTGACCGAATCCAGAGTGAGATGGCTCTTTTGTCTTTATAGCGTTCAATTCGATCCACGTTATGATATAAAAAATATATTAATCTTTTTCGCCCATACAACTTAAAATGAAACAGAATTGACGGAGTTTATACAATGAGCAATTGGGATTTTGGTTTCACCATGACCTTGGTCGGACTTACTGGGACATTCTTAACAATAGGAATTCTTATTCTGTCGATGGACATACTTAAGAGAATATTTCCGCTCAAACAGGACAGCCAAATCTCACAAAAATAAAAAACCATAGAGGGTAAATCATGTTGGAGAGCATCATCAGCGGTCTTTCGGGACTGTCGCTAGGGGTTAGATTTTTATTCACATCAGGAGGGCCGAACCTGGTCATGCTTGCAGTTGCGGCCACTCTTTTGTACCTGGCCATCAAGAAGGGCGTAGAACCACTATTGCTACTTCCCATTGCCTTTGGCTGCCTGCTTGTAAACATGCCACTGAGCGACATGATGGATCAAGGCGGAATCCTGAAGTTTTTATACGACATTGGGATCATCACGGAAGTGTTTCCACTTCTAATATTCATTGGCATTGGAGCCATGACCGATTTTGGACCACTCCTGGAAGACCCGAAGATTCTCTTGTTCGGCGCGGCTGGGCAATTTGGAATTTTCATGACGTTGCTATTGGCTTTGGTTCTCGGGTTTTCGCAATTGGAAGCGGTCTGCATTGGAATCATAGGGGCATGCGATGGTCCAACGGCTATTTACGTCACATCCCAGTATGCTCCTCATTTACTGGGAGCCGTATCAGTGGCCGCTTATTCCTACATGGCCTTGGTTCCGATAATTCAACCGCCCTTGATGAACTTATTGGTCAGCGAAAAAGAGCGGGTTGTGAAAATGAAAGTCACCACGTCCAATGTTTCAACACAGACGAGATTGCTTTTCCCAATAGCCGTAACGGTAGTGACCGGCCTTATTGCTCCAAAAGGCTTGCCTCTGATGGGCATGATTATGCTGGGCAATTTCATGAAAGAAAGCGGCGTGGTTCAACGACTTACGGGCGCTTCGGAAAACGAGATCGCGAACATCGTCACTTTGTTCCTTGGTCTGGCCATTGGAGGAACCATGGAAGGGCATGCGTTCCTGAAGGCTGAGACTCTGGCTATTTTCGGACTTGGCTTTCTTGCCATTTGTACTGACACAGTGGCCGGATTATTATTTGGGAAGTTGATGTGTCGACTATCAGGTTGGAAAATAAATCCCTTGATCGGAGCGGCCGGGATTTCGGCTTATCCGATGGCGGCCCGGGTTGCTCAGGTGCAGGGAAAAAGTACGACAAGAAAAATTTTCTACTCATGCACGCAATGGGAGCAAACACAGGCGGACAGATTGGATCGGTCATGGCCGCCGCTATCATGCTGTCCGTGCTAAAAGGAATGGGCCTGATTTAGGGCTATTTAGTAATTGGGACGCTGATGTTTCAATTCTCGGGCCCGCACCTGTAGGTCTACGACTCTGTCGGTTTCATCGACTATTTCGTCACCCGAGGAGGGTTTCTATAAGGTCTTCTAAGGTTACAAGGCCGTCCACTCCACCGTATTCATCAACCACAACCGCTATGTGTCTGCGCTTTTTGAGGAAGCTGCTTAGTAACGCCAGAGCGTCCCAGGTGCCGGGTACAAAGGAAATTGGCTTAGCAATCGTTTTAATGGTAGCTTTTGGGCTTGAGAGGGTTTTTACAGAGAAAAGATCGTGAATCATGATGTATCCTATGATGTTTTCCTGATCTCCCTCATAGATGGGGACACGAGAAAAACCCTTTTGATCCAAAGCCCTTGACGCTTCCTCAACAGTCGTGCCTCGCCTCAAGGGAAAAAATTACGGTTCGAGGGGTCATAATCTCTCGTATGGCCCTGTTTTCAAGATTGATAATGTTATGAACCAGAGCGCTTTCTCCCGCGGATATTTCCCCCTCGTGAGCGCCCATACGCACCGCCGCAAGGATTTCCGCTTCCGTGATAGAGGGGGTCTTGTTTCCCTTTGTCAGAATATTCGTGAAGGATCTTATCATTGCCACAAGTGGATACATCAATATGGTAAGCCAATGGACCGGCCAGACAACCACCTGCCACAAGTTCCTCCAGTAAACGGCTCCTAGAGTTTTTGGCCCAATCTCTCCAACAAACAGTATTCCAAGAGTCATGAACACTGAAAAAAGCGGCATAACCCCATGTCCTAGCGCTTCGTTGGCGTAATACCCTGCAAGGACAGCACCCGCAGTATTAGCCACCGTGTTTAAGATCAAAACGGAAGAAAGTGGTTCCGCAATCGATTTTTTCATAGCGATGAATCTTTTGGCGGCCCTGGACTCATGATCTCTAGTTACCGCCACCTCGAGAGTACCCCTCCTGGTGGAATAAAGGACCGCTTCGAAAAGAGAACAGTTCGCCGAAATGAAGATTGTCAAAAACACTACTATCACCAAAATGGTCATGCCGAGCCCCTTGCTCTATGAAGCTCAATTTTGCTTCTTGTCTCCAATAATGAAACTGTATTGGATATCGAGATGTGAATCTTGAGAAGAAGTCCCTGAAAAACAGGACGCGACGGTAAATCTATTTCCGCCGCGTCATTCTGATTTGTGTCTCGGATTATCATCCTAATCTCTATTGCTAGAGATGCGCAGATCGTTTCGCTTAGTCCAGGGACTTAGGTCAGAGTTCTTGGACAAAGTTTCTCCATTTTCAAGCTAAGATTACGGTCAACCGTCCTTTTTTCAACCGGTTTTAGCCTAATGACACCGTATCCTTTTTGTCTATATCGCTCGTCATCATGCATTACGATGGCCTTAGGTATAAATTTCAACTGATACCCAGCGTCAAATAACCGTCTGGAAAACGATACATCCTCTCCCTGATAGAAGCCAAGATCATCGTTCCACGAATGCTCATCAAAAAGGTAGTCCTTGTAGATTCCATAGCCACCAGTAACATACTGGCATTTGTCGAAAGTTTGATCATAGGTTTCTAAGGAATGTGTAATTTTCAATAATATTAACCCAGTCGCAGTAGCGTGATAGATCCGGGTTCAGAATTATACCTGTAGCCACGTCAAAATCGCCCTTGACCTCATTGATGGCTTCCGCCCAGTTCGGGTGCAACAGAAAGTCGTCATCCAGGCAGACGAATTTGTTGAATTTGGCGGATTGAGCCAAAACGTTTCTCATAGCTCCAAGCCGCCCATTGTTGGCGGCGTCTTCCATTGAGAAAGTCCGTAGCCCATCGGATGCGTTGAGATCTGAGACACATCCAGTGACCATTATCTCGTAATAATCAGGATAAAGTTTTTGGAATCTGATTGAGTCTACTAATTTAGCAAGCTTTTCCGGCCTCTTGCCGTTAGTAATTATTCCAAAACTGAATCCTTGAGGTTTGTGTGATGTCCTTGTTCGCCCAGGAACAGTCGGAGGTAGCGCTTTTCCGAACTCACTGAGCAGGTCCATGCGGGTCGAAAGCGTCAGAATCTCCAGCCTGTGTATCGCTGCAATATTATCCTGCATTTCGTTTCGCAGAATCTCTATTTCCTGTTTTACGAGATCAAAATCTGTGTCGAGGTCTAGAACACATGGGGGCGGGGCCACCATACCAGCGGCTATGTCGCTGGAACTGGAGTTGACTATTCTGAGAGCCTCCACATCGCGTTTTAAACCTTCCACTTCTTTCTTCAGGGCAATTATTTCATCCGATCCGTTTCCGGATCGCATATTATTTATTAAGGATCTCAGTTTATTTAAGAGACTCTTTCCCGACATCTTTTTCCTCCGAATTCTAACTGTCAAGAAATACCAACATGTCCACTAACTAGAGCCAAAGGCCATTGCGCCAATCGCTTGTTTCTTACATAATTGGCCTTACAACAAAGGCGCAGACTTCTACTGGCTACCCATCCGCTATATCAATCTTTCGGATCATAAGAAGTAACATAAAGAAATTCAAGAAATAATTCGACACCGTATCAATTATGCCTCAATCGTCCCTATATCTTTTAAGATGCGTTCCAGCAGACCCGTTTTTTCCTTGCTATCAAGTCGGTATTTTCCGGCGAATGTCTCCAAGGTCTTAAGAGCCAAAGACCTTGCAGTGTCAGCCACACTAGGCAGTTGGAATTCCCAGTATAGCGAACGCAACTCAATAATTTCCCGGTCAGTCAAAGATGGATTAGACGCTCTTAAGTTTCTGTCACTGATCCATATCGCAGATTGCAACTGATCGTCATAATTCTTGACTGACGCTTGAGGACCCTTGCTATCGACTCTATATTGGTAAAGGAATTCCGGTATGATATGAGTATTGTCTTTTCTTGAGATCCTGGACCACAAATCGTAGTCTTGAGCAAATCTTAGCCGACTGTCATACATTCCTGCCCCTATCACTGACTCTTTTCTGAACATCATGGTTCCATGGCCGTAATTGTTATGAAATTGCAATCTCCAGAGCCTGTAAATGGGATCTGTGATCAAGACTTTTTTCTCAATTGTATTCTTGCGTTCATCCATGATTTCAAAAAAAGTTCCGATTAGATCAATGCTGTGGGTTCTCGATATAATATCAAACTGCTGCTGCAATCTATCGGGGAGGCTTATATCGTCTGCGTCCATTCTTGCTACATAATCACATCCGGCAAGACTAATACCCCTGTTAAGTGATTTGGTGAGTCCAATATTCTCCTGTCGAATTATCCTCACCCTATCGTCTTTGTAATCCAGAATTTGTTCCACTATTGGTTCTGTAGAGCCGTCATCCAATATGAGAAACTCAAAATCACTGAAAGTTTGATTCAAAATGCTTTCAACCGCGGGTCCCAGATGACCGGAACCGTTGAAAACCGACATAGAGTACTGTGACTTTTGGATGAAACATCTACTGATTATCGGCAGGGAACTACTTCAGCCCAGATTTCACTCCACCGGCACTCTTGATGAGTAATTTTGAGCCTTGCCGCCGCCATTTCCTGGGAGAAGCTCTCTAGGGTGTATTCAGTGCAATGAGTTGGGTCCAAACGATAGTCCACGCCTAGTTCTTCCTTCAACGGCACTCGCCAGTCTCGCTCGTAAACCGGCACACGAAGTAAGATACGGGATGGTCTGATAGATTCAACCATGGCTTTCAGGAATTCCGGCCGATCTGGAAGGTGCTCCAGAAACGTTTGACAAGACTACGACGTCGAATGATTCGTCCATTTTGGTGGTTAGAATATCGGCTTGCGCGTAATTGACATTCGGATGCCGCGAATCGGGCTTTTGCGATCTCTATGTTCCGCTCTTCCAGGTCTACCCCAACTACAAACGCTCCAGCTTTTTCAGCTATGTCAAAGCTCAGAAAGCCGATGCCACATCCAACGTCGAGAACACGTTCATCTGGTTTTATCCGCTTTATGAAGAAATCATGATATTTGGTATGCCTGTGTTTGGTATGAGTGCCTCCGTCATAGGCTACGGACAACTCTCCCATCAGTGGATACAAATCGGCGTCCAATTGAAACAGAAATTTCAAACCATCTGCCGGTGACATAGACTTGGTTCTTTGGCCGACAACACGCAAGACTAGATCCTTAAGGACTTCGTCGGGCAACGCTTGCATTCGCCTAGCCAGGTCATCAACTTCAATGAGTCGATGCATTCCGATGTGTCTCCTTTATCAGAGAAAGTTCTAACTTAGCTATGGTATCGAGAGAACAATTTCTTTGGACAAATTCTGAGGCGTTTCGAGCCATTGTGTCTGCGAGAGCCTTGTCAGCCAGAAACTTTGGTTACGGCCGTCCGAATGCTAACAGCGTCCGTGCCGCAAAGCAGACCATTCTGACCATCTGTAATAATTTCCCTGATGCCAGGGGAATCACATCCTATTACCGGAGCAGCGCAAGCCATAGCTTCAATCAGCGATTTTGGATGCCCTTCATAGAGTGATGGCAGAATAAAGGCTTGAGCCCGGTTAATATATTCGGGAAGTTCCGAATTTCGGACTCCTCCTTCCCAATCGATCATTTTTCCCATATGGGCGTATTTCTCCTGAAGCCTGGGTCGAAGCCTCCCCTCACCGACAACAATTAGCCTGACATTTAATGGTAGTATCGCTTCAAAAAGCGCTTCGAGATTTTTTTCAGGAGCTATGCGCCCTACGAAAATAAGTGTGTTAGGCTCTTTTGCAATACTCAGTGGCCGAAAGACATCAGTGTCAACATAATTGGGCACGACGTTCAACTTGTTTTCAGCCCACGGAAGTCTTAATAAAACATCTTTTGCCATTTCATGTGTCGTAACAAAAATGCTGTCGGCGCCGTCGAACACTCTGGCTTCAACCCTCAGAGCTTCCTTTGTAATCGAAGAATCAGGACCTTGCTCCCTGAGGCAATTCTTGGACCACATGTAACCACACCGAGCAATGAACGGTTTCCCAAATTCCTTTGCGATGGCCAGGGCCAACTCGGCGCCGTACATCTGGTTGGTTTTAATTATATCAAATTCCTCAAACCTGATCCTTGTGGATCTCGTGTAGATGCGATTCATAGTCCTCAAGGCCAAGATTGCCTTCATTACACAAGATCGTGATTCCACCCAACCGGTCTGCGTAACTCAAATCGCTCGCGTCTCCATAGGTTACGAAAGTGACACTATTCATCTCCTCGATCATTCGTCGATAAACAGCGACTTCTCGATCCAGGTTTCCCACCATGTCCCATGTTTTCAGCGATACCCCTCTGGTAAAGAACAGACCAATCCGGAGGTTCATGAAGCAATTTCTCTCGCTATGCTCAGGTATTTGGAAGCCACTTCATTCAATCGAGACACTGTGATCAGGCTCTGGAACATTTCATAGTTATCAACCATATTCTCAAGTTGCTCCAATAACTCGTCCTCGGTACGAAACGAGAGACCTCCAGCTGACACCAATTCAGGGTGTCCGCCATCCTCATAATATAATGAAGGAAGACCGCAGGAGAGCGCTTCAATAAGAGCGTTGGAACAGGGGTCGTTTTTGCTGGCCGTAATATAAATATCGTGATTCCTGAGCAAATTAGCCAGTTCTTGTGACGGAACGGCCGGTATGTGTCTTATATGCTCAAACTTCTCTGAAGCGTTGCCAACAAAAGAGTAGTCGAAACGATCCCAATCCAGATTATCTTCAATCCACTTATAGACGGGCCCACCTTTTCGTGGATTGTTTGACCAACTTGTCGAAATGAGGCGAACTTTTCGGTACCGATCAAACTGGACACGCCCAATAGAATTGAAGATTTCGTCATCCACGGCATTGTGAATAATCGTGGGACTGACGGGTTTGTACCCCATATCCACAATGCGCTGGAACGTCCAGGCTGATTGAAGGACAGTTGCTGAGGCGAATTTTTGGTTCAGGTTAAAGCATTGTTCATCTTTTTCACGATCATATCCCCTGATCAGGTGAATGGGTCCATCTATCCTATGAACCACATTCAAGCGATGACTCTTGCTGAATTCAAGAAACCGCTCGACGTCAAAATGAACTGAATTTAGAATATATGCGTCAATAGATTCATGCAGTTCATTTTCCCGGACGTCAACACCGAGCCCCAACAAAGCTTTCTTGAGAGCCATCATGAACTGGTTGCCACCACCATACGGGGGCTCGTAGAAACTATGCCAGAGGCAAATTGTGAATTTCCTTTCAGCATTCGAGGTTGACTCTTTCTGGCTGATAAATGGATTGGGAGTCTTGATCTGTATGACCCTTTCAGTCGAAGCATCGGTCTTTCCCAAAGAAATGGCTATCTGATTGTATATACTTCTCAAAACTGGAGACGACGATGTTGGGGAGTGTTTATCCAGAACCCTTTCATGCAACCCATCTACGAATTGAAACAGATCGTTTTCTTCAATATCACGTTCTATGATGTCTGAAGCTTCCAGTGGGTTGTCGAAAATGCAGGACGGCTCAAGAACGTCTGTAGCCAAACCAACCCTGGAGCTTAATATTTTAGTTTTCGAAGCGCCGGCCTCGAGAATGGAGTGAGGACCGCCTTCCGATCGGCTGCTAACAACTGTACAAGTCAAGCAGGTTATAAAGGACGTTAAGATTATCTCGTGAAAGTGAATTGATCTGGATATCGTCTGTCCCGATTTCGTTCCCCACATACGTGAATGGAATATCCCTTGATCGAAGCTGTTGTATGAGCCAGTGACGTCTCGGACCCGCAAGCAAGGCATGGATTCGTGATCCCCTTTGTTTTAGACGGGTCAGGATTTCCAAGAGAATGTCCGGGCCCTTCA
Source organism: uncultured delta proteobacterium (assembly GCA_963846725.1). Classification (GTDB taxonomy): domain Bacteria; phylum Desulfobacterota; class Desulfomonilia; order Desulfomonilales; family Desulfomonilaceae; genus CAJBEZ01. The sequence goes on from CAWJXP010000022.1 coordinate 93,086, forward strand.
CCAGCTTTGGCTTAGCCAGATCCTGTCCCTCTGTATCTCGCTGGAATGAACCTATAATGTAAGAGTTAGAAGGAATACCATAATCACTCTTTAGCTGAGCCAATTCGCTATCATTTTTGGACAACGGTCTGAAAACGCTCGTATCAATAGCGTATGGGACCAGTTCACTCCTGATCCCGATCGATTCCAGTTGGCTTCTTGCTTGAGAACTCCTCGCAATCCAAGTGGAAATCATGGGAACGACATGACGGTGCCGAGGTAGCGTGAAGTACCGAAACGGTTCTCCGGGAACGTGGCAGACTATCCACTTTCCTTTCAATTTGTCGGGGGGCAAAAGATTGAGATCTTCCCACCAAGCCAGATGGACGACTTCACTCTCTTCCAGGTCAACGAAATCCACTATCCCTTCCAAAGCGAGCGCAGTCAGTCTCAGGTCCTCGTCAATTGCCCAGCCAATACCATCTCCACCAGAGAGAAACACTTTTAGTTTTTTCAAAGCTTGCATGCTCTTACCCCAAATCCTGTAGTATAATTCATTGAATCCTTTCTTACACCTTGATTGCGCCGAATATCCAGCGTGATAGCCTTACGTTTAAGCATACCAAGAACACGGCCTATGACGTTAAGACTCATGGCCCGTTCCCTTCCCCATTCTCTCGTTTGTGAATATACCCAGTGTCGGCTCATGTCAGCCATGACACTCCAAAAACCACCATGAAATTCGATAATGATGTCAGAAAACCCACAGGACTCAAGGATTTCCTTCCAATAGAAGTTTGTATATCTGCCGTAATCGCTTGGATCCCCATGTATAGGAAAGTTGAATGGTGAGCAAATCACCACAGTTCCCCGTCTCTTGAGCACATAATGAATTTCTCTTATGACAGAGACAGGATCCGGCACGTGTTCAAGAAGTTCCGAACAAATTACATAGTCGAAGCTTTCTTCTCTAAAAGGCAGTTTGGCGGCGTCAGTCCCGACGTGAGGATTCTTGGCCAGAGACAGGTTTGCGTAAGTGACATCCAACCCAAATTGTTCTGATGTCAAACTGTCCCCTTTTTCCAGTACGATTACCACCAAGATCGAGTGTGCTTGAACCGGCTTTCAGTGATAACGCCTGCCTCAAATGAAACTCGTCGACATAGTAGCGCCGAAGGGAATAAGAAATGTCGCGAGATTTTTCAATGCTTATGGATCGATTCATATGTTATGGACAGAAACTGTCAGAACGATTTCAACTCTTGGGATCGACCGGAGGACCGGGTTCAGACATTCTAAACTGTTAGGAGTGAATTGTGAATGACGTCGAGCCATTTTTCCACGTTCACGCCGGCTTTGTGTTCGCCAGTTGATCTGCGGACACCACGGCCCAAGTGTAAAAAGATAACGTTCCCTTCATCGTCAAAGGACCGGTCTATTCGCAAACCCTTCAACGGAGAAGAATCTGGAATTTCATCATCGAGCTCAGGCGCCCACAAGGTGTTGTTGCACGAGAAGACTCCGTAACCGGCCTCTCGGAGCCTCACCGTCACATTATCCCCAACATCCAGTCGAGGAAGATCCGGGAAAAAATTTAGCTCTAGATCTTTGAATACTTTGAAATCCACCATATACCCCAGAACGTGAAGCACTCCTTCGGGTGTGCGGGATTTGTCCATGCGTACCCCTGAAGCCTTCACCTGATTGTCGATCTTGGATCTAAGGAATGTCAACCAACCAAAGTGGCAAGGGCAGGTATCCATATGCATCAACATAAGATAACTTGTCGATGGATCTATAAGTCTTATTCCTATCTCGAGGCCGATGGCGTTGGCGTAACTACCCCAATTCTTCTGATCTTGCTTCAGTTGAACCCTTGCAAATGAGTTACAGGCATCTGGGGGAACTGGTTCAACGCGATTCAAGGCAACATTGACGTCATCTCGATCTAGTAGTCGTTTGAGGTTTTCTCTGGGAGAATTGTTGTCAATTACCCACACCTCATGCTCTTCTGGTGTGAAGTGTCTCACGCCATCAAGACACGCATTGAGCAATTCCGTTCCCATACCGTTCACAACGTGAGAAACAATTATTATTCTAGGCGCTTCCGCACGCTGAACTACCCTTTGTATCACCTCAACGCTGTATACTTTAGAGTCAATCGTCAATTCAACTTGTTTAGCAGCTCCAACCATTACTTATCTCTCAACATCGTTGGGCTGCCAGGGGGCTTGATACCCGTAACCATTATGCTGTCACACCAATCGACTCTAAATTCCTGGCAAACGGTTTCGACTATCCATCGTTTAAGAGGGTCATCCGTCAGCGGAAATTTGTTGTACCTGGCTACATTTTCTATTTCAAACCCAACATGTTTAAGCAGGCTATACAAATCATTCGCCACCCAGGGCGTGACATGTGAAATGTCTCGCTGACGAACCGGATGAGCGGAATTGGGCACAGTCGCTACGAATCTGCCGTTCTCCGCCAGCCTTGAAAAAGTCATTGAGGCTACATTTACCGCATCAGGAACTTCAAGGTGTTCCAGGACCTGATTTGCTACCACCAAATCAAAAAACAAATCATCAGGCACGTCGGAAAAAGAACGGAAATCGAAGACTCCATCCGGGTCGGTGTCGAGACAATAATAAAACTGTGTGACGGCCCTGATTACTTTCTCCAAAGGTTTGTGCGCTCCGGCCCCGATGTCGAGCACCCTTGAGTCCGGAAGCAAGAAAGCAGTGATTTCTTCTTGCGGAGAAACAATTCGGAAGCCCTGCACAGCGCCAAAGCGATTGAAGCATTCAGAGCGCCACTTCATGAGCCGGTTCCAGGAATGCGTCAGTGAATCAGCCATGGCTACGTTCCTCCGGATTACCCGTAGGACACAACTGATCAGGCCGACTACAGTCACACCCTTCATCAAAGGGTACTAGTCGCCAGTCAACCTTCCCGCGGACAATCCCTCGAGATCTCTCAGGCCCTACTACAGAGAAGGTCACTATGCCGGCGATCCTTTCAAGGGTCTCAAAGGAAGCGGCGTCCCTGGTAGCGAAATGAGCCTCGTATGCCCCAGTGGATAAATTATTTTCAGGGTACCACGCCTTGAGAATATAATGATTCTTTGGTCCTGGCCCTATCAGACCATCCTCTTTTGAAACGTTCCACTTACATAGTATTCCCGCAGCGTTAAGAATGCCCAGAGAAAACATTGGGTGCTCAAGGTCCCGGTTGATCTGAAGATCAACCTCAATTCCAAAAGGGCGCCCTGCATGGAGTTCGTTCAAAGTGTCTCCATTTTCATCAAACATCCGTGCCCCAAAGATGTTGACGTCTTCACTTGAGATACGACTTCTAACTCTGTGTTCCAGGCGCTTTTGTTCCGAACGGAACACCAGGGTCTCATACGCGTTTATCGCATGCAGAGCGGAACCGTCAGATATAATCGACCCCTGTTCCAGTAATATTCCGCGCTTTGCCACAAATTGAAGTGTTTCAAGGCTGTGGCTTACCAATAGTATGGTTGCGCCGCTTTCACGCATTTCTTTTACTCGCGGAAAGCTCTTATTCTGAAATTTCAGGTCTCCAACAGCAAATGTTTCATCGATCAGCACGACATCGCTCTTTATGTTCACAGCGACACCGAACCCCAGTCGACTCAACATACCGCTCGAATACATTCGGACTGGTTCGTCGAACCATTCACCCAGTTCAGTGAAATCTTCTACTTCAGGTAAGATACGTTCGATTTCCGTTTTGGAGAGCCCCATTACAGCGCCTAGAAGGCGGACATTTTCCCGACCTGTCAGTTCTGTGTGAAGCCCGGCGTTCAATTCGATCATCGGGAAAGATCCGGCCAAATATTTCGACCCTACCTTTAGTGGGGGCTGTGACACCTGCCAGCACCTTTAGTAGAGTGCTTTTCCCAGCGCCGTTTCGCCCGACAATCCCGAGGGTCTCTCCCCTGCGGACCTCAAGATTCACGTCTTTCAAGGCCCAACGATCTTCCTCGTAGCCAGAACTCCTCCTTTTGATCAGATTCAATCCCTTTTGGACGAACCTGGGCACAGGCAGACCGTATCGTTTCCATAATCCGGTTATTTTTATCGTTACATCGCTAGACATGCGCAAACTCTACAATACATCGGCAAAATAGTCCGAAAGTTTTCGGAATAACGGCCAGGACAAACCCATTATCACAACCATCATTACGGCGGAAAGAACCATGGGCTGCAGTTCCGGAGATTGGCCCTTAATAAGCACGGATCGAAAACCTTCTATTATTCCGACCATTGGATTCAACATATAAAATGAGCGCCAACTTTCCGGAACGCTGCTAAGAGGATAGATTACCGGGGTAATAAACAACCATGCCTGAGTCAGGAACGGAGTCGCAAAAATGAAATCTTTCCGGAATGTCCCCAGACCAGCGATCAGTATTCCTATTGCAAAGGAGGTTCCTACCATCAAAACGAGCAGAACCGGAATCCACAGGATTACCAAGCCTATTGATACCTCGTACCATATTAATAACAGAGCCAATATGATCGAGGACATTGCAAAATCGAAAAGAGTAGCGAAAACAGCGGCGAGAGGAAAAACTTCGCGCGGCATTGATATTTTTTTTATGATCTCAGCGTTTTGGATAATACTTGGTCCACAAGCAGCTATAGCGTTGGTAAAAAAAGTCCATGGCACCAGTCCTGTGTAGCTGAACAGAATGTAAGGCACGCCGTCACTAGGAATGTCTACAAACCCTCTTAACATGTTAAAAAGGAGCATCAGGACCAGTGGTTGGATAAACGCCCACCACATTCCCAGAGATGATCGCCTGTAGCGGCTGGTCACGTCCCGCACTACCAAAGCCCGCAACAAAGTGGCAAATTGACTGAATCTCTGTCCCGTCGCTGATACGTTTATATAAACCCCAGGTTGGTATGAAGTCGTTCCCGGCAAATGGTCACTCCGTCTTTTTCACATAAAAACAGGACTCGAAGTAATTACTACGAGCCCTCTGTAAGTTAGCGCTAGTTCGTGGTGGCTCAAGCAGGCTTTGCCTCTTGGGTCCTTTTAAATCTCACAAATTCCATTACTCATACAGTGTCAATAATATCACTCTTTGTCAATTTCAGTTTCAACTTCTTCCGCCTCGGCTTCCCGCCGCCGTTTTTTCTCTATGAGTCCCAAGGATAAAAATGCCTGTTTCATAAAACATCAATAGCGGGATAGCCATAAGAGATTGATTTATGACATCCGGAGTTGGAGTCAAGATAGCTCCTATGATGAAGGCCAATACAATGAAGTATCTCCGGCCCTTCTTCAAGAAGGCGCTGTCCACTACTCCCAGTAATCCCAAAAACACTATAATTATTGGGGTCTCAAAAACCAATCCGAACGACAGCATCAGAACCATCACTAGGGAAACATATTCCCTGATTGCGATCATAGGTTTGAGTTCTGCGGTCGAATACCCCAGGAAAAATTTGAAGGCAGCCGGGAATACGATAAAATATGCGAACGCCGCTCCCAAAAAGAATAGACATGTCGCCGCAAAAACAAAAGGAATGGCAAGCTTGCGCTCTTTTTCAAGTAGACCCGGAGCTATAAACAGCCAGATCTGGTAAAGTATGAATGGTAAGGCCACAAACAGGGCGGTTATAAAATCAACTTTTAGATAAACAAAGAAGGGATCTGGCAAACTGGTAAAAACCAAAGATGAGTCTTTGGGTAAGAGTTTTATTACTGGAGCCGCCCAGAAGCTGAAAAGCGTTTCAGAAAAGGCCAGGCAAACGAGGAAAATTACGCCTATTCCTATGACGCCTCGAATTATTCTCTTCCTCAGTTCTTCAAGATGATCGAAAAACGACATTCTTGTTTCGTCTTCGCTCACTGCCGTCCTTTCCTTGTTTAGTCTAGGTAGAAAGTAAGATTGGGCTTAGAGGGCAGACTTCCCGTTTCAGACAAATGACTGGAGCCGAGGATGGTAGTTGAACCCCACGGCCTGATGATTACGAATCCCAAAACACAACGAATACAACCGATAATATCAAACCACCTGTACGCTCAATGCCTAACCGTTAGAGATCCAACAAAAGATTGTAAGAAATTCTAACCTACAAATTCATAGGTAAATCATACATATTTACGGAGTCTCTTTTCAGAAAATACAATGAAATAAATGGATCGTCAAGTTTCAAGCCTGACGATAGATCGGAGCGATGCTCCGCTTTGAAATCTCAGACAGGGGTGTTCTTGGTTTTGTTTTCCGAGGCGCTTAAATTTTTTGATTTGACTTTCAAAGTTTACGCCTCTAAAATTAGAATAGGGGTTATGTCTTCGTGAATTTATCATAAAATAAGATGCGACGCCCTCATCAGACTTGTTAGAGAATAGTATATGCTGAGTGTTTATTTAGACGGAATTCCTTTGCAGGACGACTCCAAGAGCCTGGTGGTAAACGCCATGGGTCCCTTGAACCATACATGTAGCCACTGCGGTGGGTCTTTTGTAGAGGTTAGGAGAGTTCTGATAAGGTCCAATGAAAGTCCTGCCATCTTCTTCAGTTGGTGCCATAGTTGTGGCAAGGTCACCCGGATAACTGAGGAATTCCCCATTGAGTGGCACAGACGTATTATGGGAAAGGTAATGTCAAGAACGAGCCAACCAGTTCAGGGGTTATTGGATTTCCACGGCATTTATTGATGGTTAGGGATTTACTCGACCCCCCATTAATCATCTATACGTAATTTTAAGACCAGTAGCACAAGCGGAACAATGGGCCAAGATTCTAATCTCGGTCGATTCGTCTCCATTTAAAGCTCTTCTAAGAATCCCCTTATCAATACGAATTATCTTTTCATCGTAGTCAATTGCTTCTTTTTTTAGCATCGGTATTTTGCTCGATATGCCTATCTTCCATTGTCTTTGTTTATCCCAAACGGGATGGTCTTCACGAACCTGGGCTTCGATTTTTTTTAGGTACGATTCTATCGTGTCGTCTTCAGTCCTGAGCATTATCCTCTCCGTAATGTTGTTTGTCACAATATTCAAGATATCATTTGGCTCGTCACCCACACCCGGAAACTACATCAGTGAAAAAGGGGGAGGAGAAACAAGGGAATAAAGGGAGGAAGGCATATGTTTTCAAGACACTGGCTTAAGAGTTAAGCCGGTAGCAATATGCCTTCCGCTAAGTGAGTCTGTCATATTTACAAAGTAAATCCGCTATAGGACGATGATACCAGGCGGATTCTAAAGGGCGTCATTGATACTAAACAGGATCCATTATGACAAACAGTAGTCTATTCAGTCAATTAAATAATTCCATGACGCAACCGCTCTCGCAAAACAGGTTCTGTCCCTGAATGAACATAAATATTATTTTGCGTATTTGAAGGCGGGCATTTTTTTGATAGCGTCTTTTGTCGCCCCAGGTAATGTAAATTTACCGTCTACCACTTTAAATTGCTTGATGGGAATAGCGACTTCATGCTTGGCGACACCCAGGAATCCACCAACTCCAATTATGGCGTAGGTAACAACCTTATCGGGAGCGATGATAATATCCTCTACCGTGCCGACTTTCTCCTTCTTATCGTTGTAGACTCGCTTACCCAAAACTGTTTTCTTGACGCTCCAACCATTGACTACATTTGTTAACTCTGTAACCGTTACGCCTAAGACTACGGTCTCGGAACCGGCCACAGGAGGCGCAGGGGCTGCTGTGGGAGCAGGGGCCGATGCGGGGGACTGTGCAGGCGCAGGAGCTTTCGCAGGTTCGTCAGCGGCATAACCAAAAGAGGCAATGAGCATCACCAGCCCCAAGCCTATCAAAAGCAGTTTTTTCATTAGTTCTCCTTTCATAAACGACACGTTGATTTTAAAACCAGGTAGACACGTAGACCATTTATAATGTTTCAGTTCCAGTTGGGCAAAATTTTAAAGCGGAACAAAAAAAGTGTGACATTGACCTGGAATGGGGAATTTGAACTGTAAGCCACAAGAAATGAATTTTGTCTCCTATTACTTTAGCGTGTTCAAATTTTCGGCATAGGCCGCCGGTTTTTGATACAAGCAAAAGCATAGTAATTGTAGTATGTTGGGAAGCATCACGTTTTTTTGTGTCCAAATTTTTGGACAACGACCTCAATTCAGCCCTACTGATCAAACATGAAATCGATGAAGGATAGTTTTTGTAACCCATTAATATAAAGAGTGATATGCAATATTTTCAGCTTAAAACAACCATTTGGCCCAGCAATTGCATGAGAGATTGGGCAAGAAAATAATCTTCCCATCCTACGCCAACTGCAGTTTCAGTTGGTTTTTTTTTGGTGTATTGAGGCCAATTATCTTTGTAGCCTGAGCAGCTCTGGGAACATTACAGAACCCGACATATTGAATACGAGAAACCCCTGTTTCTCATTCATTGTTAATCCTGACAAAGAAATTTCATAGGCGAGCCGGTCAATAAACCAGGAGGGAATTCCAAGTAATTCTGGAGCCGAGGATGGGAGTTGAACCCACGGCCTGATGATTACGAATCATCTGCTCTACCACTGAGCTACCCCGGCTTTGTCGTGAAGTATCAAGATTGCGCCACACGGCTCATAAAAATAGACCAAAGCGCTGTATTCTGTCAACCTTTCCGGAACACTAGGTAAGTTTGAGCTTGGGCGGAATCACTGGATCTGATAGCCTGTCTGCCCACACCTGTGCTATCTCCCAAACTCCTCAACTCTTTTTCACGACGGCTTTTCAGACTCAACCATGTATGGGTAGTCAAAAAGCTGTCCCGCCATCTTTCGACCATCTTCTTGAACATTTCATAGGGAAGACTTAAGGAAAGTTCATCGTGACCAAGGTATTTTCTTTCAGATGGGTCCCATCCACCGAGTACCGCCTTGAGCTTTCCTTCAGCCGCATATTTGATCGGCCAGGTTACTATTGCGGTACACCCGGCGCCAAAGGGAGTCCTAACAGCCTCAAAGTCGTCTGTGACAAAAGTGGCGATTGTAAATAAGCCTGACATAACCTCAGGCCGAGCAAAAAATATTACCAACTCCGGATCTTCATTTTCCTGAAATAAAGAAATCGGTTTGAACACACAATATTTGGCCGGAGCGGGTCTCGGGTTCAAAGTATCAAAAAAATGCCTTGTGATTTGGGGAGATGACAGATATTTCTCCCCTTCCATCTGTCCGGGGACACCTGAGGAAACATAATGGGCAATGGAATCTAATTGGGATTCCATATACCCCAGGTAAAAAGCCCCGCCCAGGCAGCCAAAATGTTCCCTGTCAAAATATGCGACACCTCTTTTCTTACGGGCGCGCCAGATCAATCCGATTACGCAGGATCGGGCGCTGTTTAGAGCAGCCCAGTCGACTTTACCTGTCTTCTCATCCTCACGAGTGGGTAACGGCAGCCGACTTGGGGTGTATCCCGTCGTCTGGTTCTACGTCGGAGTACATCATACCGAACGGTTCCTCGGACGCTCCTAAAGCCGACAAAAATCCATTGAGTTCAGAAGTGTCAACCATCACATCCTCCATGAAAGAGAATAGTCTGTCCTTGGTAACTTTCAGGAAGTGATCTATTCAGGACCACCTACCCTTCACAATTATACATGCGCCGTCCAGGAACAATGAAAAAGTTTTATGCGTGCCCTGCGACCTGGCGCTTGCCCAACCGTTCGACAATCCCCAGGGACAGATCCGAAACCGCCTTTATAGCAGACATCCCATCAGGGGCTTCCAGGCATTTCTTTATCAGAGCGCTCCCCACTATCACCCCGTCCGCTACATCAGAAAGGGCCGCCGCCTGATCCGGGTTTGACACACCGAAGCCGACCGCCACGGGAAGGGATGTTAATTTCTTGACAGCCAGCACGGTTGTCAGTAGCGCATTGCTCACCACTAACTCGCTTCCCGTGACACCCGTCATGGACACCAAATAAACAAAACCCTTCGACGCGTTCACAATCGTTTCAAGTCTCTTCGGAGTTGTAGTTGGAGCAACCATGAAAATCGTATCAAGTCCATGGGACTCAGCGACATCCATCCAACATGTGGCTTCATCAGGTGGTAAATCAGGTATTATGGTTCCTGATAATCCGGACTTTTTCATCTCTTCTCCGAACCTGTCAATTCCCATTTTAAGGATGGGGTTCCAGTAACTCATCAAAACCACCGGAGATTGAATCTCAGTTTGTATGGAATTAAGGGCGCTCAGGGTCTTCTCCAGGCTGGAGCCATTTTCAAGAGCTATTTTACCGGCTTTCTGTATGGTGGGGCCATCGGCCAGAGGATCGGAAAATGGAATCCCGACCTCTATTACATCTGCGCCGCAATTATCCAGGCTTCTTAATAAACCAATAAACGTCTCTTCATCTGGAAAGCCCCCCATGATGAAAGGAATATAAGCGGCTCTGATTCTCTTTGGCCGCCTTATTAAATCTTGCGGTAATTTTAGATATCATCTTCGATTCTCCGGCGCTGTAGAAAAGCGCTGCGTTCCAGTCAAAGGATTCTCATTTGTAATTGAAACGTTGTTTGACTCCAAATAATCCGCTACTTGCGCCACGTCCTTATCCCCTCGCCCCGAAAGACACACGAGGATACTTTCGTTGACAGACATGGCTCCTGCGAACTTTTTCAGGTATGCGATCGCGTGAGCGCTTTCCAGCGCTGGAATTATTCCCTCGATCCTGGCCAGATCCATGAATCCAACAACCGCTTCATCGTCCGTAACGGAAACATACTCTACTCTTTCAATGTCTTTGAGCATGCCATGTTCTGGGCCGACTCCCGGATAATCAAGTCCAGCCGCTATGGAATGGGCTTCGGTAATCTGACCGTCGTCATCCTGTAAAAGATACAGATACGCCCCGTGTAGCGTCCCTGGACTACCGGCGCAGAGGCTGGCCGCATGACGGCCTGTTTCTAAACCATAGCCGCCGGCTTCGACTCCGATCAGCCGGACAGGATCATCCAGAAAGGCGTGAAAAAGCCCGATAGCGTTACTGCCCGCTCCAACGCAGGCAATCGCTACGTCAGGGAGTTTTTGCGTCCGCTCGAGTATCTGTTTTCGAGCCTCTTTGCCGATCACCGACTGAAAATCCCGCACAATCATTGGATATGGATGCGGCCCTATTACTGATCCGATTATATAATGAGTCGTTGAGACGTTCGTTACCCAATCTCTTATCGCTGCGTTCACTGCGTCCTTTAAGGAACAGCTACCGTCGTTGACCGGAACAACCTGCGCGCCGAGCATTTTCATACGCGTCACGTTCAGTCCTTGGCGTTCAATGTCAAGGCTACCCATGTACACCACACATTCCAATCCCATTAGGGCGGCCGCAGTCGCAGTGGCTACTCCATGCTGGCCCGCGCCTGTTTCAGCGATAATTCTCTTTTTACCCATCCTTGACGCGAGTAATACCTGCCCCAAGGCATTGTTGATTTTGTGGGCTCCAGTGTGGGTCAAATCTTCACGTTTCAGATAGATTTTCGCGCCACCAAGCTTCTCTGAAAGGCGGCGGGCAAAATATAACGGTGTCTCTCTACCGGCATAGTGCTCCAGTAATTCCTTCAATTCAGATTTGAATGAAGATTCGTCTTTTGTTCGTTCATATGTTTCTGAAAGCTCCTCAAGAGCCGGCACTAGCGTTTCAGGCGCAAAGCGTCCACCGAAACGACCGAAATAGCCCCTGGAATCAGGCGTTGAACCCAGCAGACTTGGCTCTTTGTATAAAACTTCTAATTTTGTCATGATCCTTCCTACCTGGCTTTATTTCTACCCCGCTTGATACATCAACCGCATAGGGTTTGACCTTCGCTACTGCAATAGAGATATTTTCCGGCGTTAACCCACCGGCGAGAATAAAGGGACGTCTGATAGACGCCTCGGTGAGCGTATCCCAGTCAATAACCCTACCTGTTCCCCCCTTGAGATCGCCGGAAGCTGAGTCAAGGAGAATGGTGGCGGATTCATTGACCTCAAGATTTGGTTTAGACCCGTTAGAGACATGAACCGTTTTTATCACCCCTGAACCCAAGGCCCGAATGTATTCGTCGGATTCAGAGCCGGACAACTGAATAAGATTTAATCTCAGCCTGTTTCTAAAGAAAATTACCTCTTCTATGTCGGAATCCGCAAAAACTCCGACTGTCTGAACAAAAGGAGGCAAAACCCCGGTAATTTCCAAGGCGTCATCCAGTGACACACGCCTGGGGCTTGGAGCAAACACAAACCCCAAGGCGTCAGCCCCCATTTCCGCCGCAAAAACAGCGTCTTCAGCGCTTGTGATTCCACAAATCTTTACCCGAACCATTACATCCTCCCAAGATTGACAAGTGAATGAAGTGTCTTCCCCGGATCAGGGGATTTCATGAGAGTCGTTCCAATAAGAAATCCGTCTATTCCCGCCTCCAGAAGTCTTCTAATGTCAGCCTCATCCGAGACCCCACTCTCGGCCAGGACTGTGACATCATGAGGGATCATCTTCCTGAGCCGCTCGGAAACGTCCAGATTCACATCAAGCGTCTTGAGGTTTCGGTTGTTTATTCCAATCAATTGTGGATTAAGCCTGAGCGCCCTTGAGACCTCATTCTCATTATGGATTTCCAGTAAAGGGGTCATACCAAGTCTAATCGTAGTCTCGAAAAGTTCTTGAAGAGTATCATTGTCCAAAATGCCGACTATCAGCAAAACTGCGTCTGCGCCGGCTGCCCTGGCTTCAAACACTTGCTCTAACCCAATGATGAAGTCTTTCCTCAAAATCGGGATGGCCACTTCTTCGGCGGCAGATCTAAGATCATCAATTGAACCCCCAAAAAACCGGGAATCCGTAAGTACTGAGATAGCGGCAGCTCCACTGGATTCGTAGATGCCCGCGACATTTTTGACATCAACATTTTTTCTAAAGCCTTTCCAGGAAGGGGCGGCTTGCTTTATTTCCGCAATTATCGGCACTGGTCTGGCTCCGTGAAAGTTCGATAGAAAATCTCGAGGCTTCGGAGCCGCGTCAGCGAGCGTCCCAAGCACTGTCATTCCCATCTCCCTGAGTCGCGACAGTTCCTGCTGTTTCATTTCAACAACTTTGTCGAGAAAATTTTCTGTTAACGCCGCCAAGTTAGTTTCCTCCATTCTTCAGGGATCGAGCGAACTTGACAAGCTCATCGAGTTTGTTGGCAGCCGCTCCTGAGTCTATGGAGAAGGCGGCGAGAGCTACACCTTCCCTGAAATTCGACGCCCTGTCCGCAGCGACAAGGGCTGCCGCTGCATTCAACAGAACCACATCTCTGTACGAACCAAGAGAGCCGTTCAGAACGGATCTTGTAAGGGCTGCGTTCTCTATGGCGTCTCCACCGCCTATTTCAAACGAGGAACTAAGTTCCAGACCGAAATCCGTTGGATCCATGTATTGGAATGAAACTGAGCCATTTTCGGCCAGGCCCATTAGAGTCGGTCCACTGGCGCTAATTTCATCAAGACCTCCGTGACCATGCACTACGAATGCTTTCCTGGCCCCTAGTCTGGCGACAACTTGAGTCAACGGTTTGACCATCCGGTCATCGTAAACTCCCATTATCTGCACCGTTGCGCCGGCCGGGTTGGTTAACGGTCCCAATAAATTGAATATTGTTCTCAAACCCAGCTCCCGTCTCGGACCAATCGCATATTTCATCGCTGTGTGTAAAACCGGCGCAAAAAGAAACCCTATTCCAACTTCCTTGATGCACAAGGCTACCTGCTCGGGTGTAAGATCGAGTGGCAATCCCAATTCCTCCATCAGATCCGCGCTTCCACATCTACTCGAAACCGATCGGTTTCCGTGTTTCGCGACCTTTAACCCTGCGCCTGCAGCCACGAAAGCGGCAGTAGTTGAAACATTGAAGGTATTTGCGCAATCGCCCCCGGTACCGCAGGTGTCGATCAGGAACTCCCCTTCCCCACATTCATACGGAATGTGAGCGCTTTTAGATCTCATGACCCTGGCCGCGGCCGTTATTTCCTCGACGGTCTCCCCTTTCATTCGGAGCGCAACCAGCAAAGCCCCTATCTGGGCCTGTGTAGCGTGACCTTCCATTATTTCTTCCATCGTTTCCATCATCTGAGCCTCCGGGATGTCTGTTCCCGATACGGCTTTTTCAATTGATTCTTTGATCATCATGCCCTCCATTCTGGTCTGCTTGAAAAAGAAAAAGGCCGTGAATCTTTCTAATCTCGAGATTCACGGCCCTTTGTTGTCTGTTTTGATGGTTGGTTCGGTCAGACCTCCATATGCCGGGAACCTCCTCCTGTGTCATCACGCCAACCCCATGAAGAATCTTTTGACGCTGTTTCGTTTGACGCGAGGAATCCGGCCACAGACCCCATTGCGCGGACAAGACCGGCTCGGTCACCGGTGTGGACCAAGTCAACAAGTTCCAGAAGGTTGTCGTGAAAACATCTGATTGCAATGTCTGAGTATTGATTTTCGATGGCAAGATGAGCGTATAGCTCAGCAGGCTGTTCAAACTGATGCGTCATCATTCCCATTAATTGCTGAAACCAGCGGCCTGAAACCGGCAAATCTCTTTGCAGATCAAATCCCAGACTTATCAGAGTCTTTCCTAAAGCCGTAAGCATCACGTGTCTTAAAGACTGCGCACACGCCATAAGCCTGTCATGATCGTCAGGATCTATTTCATTTACCGTCGCGCCTTGAACGTTCAGAAAATGTCTGAACGGATCGGTCCATTTTCCAATACGAGCCGGACAAAGAAACATGACCTGCCCCGAAAACGACGGAGCTGATGGGCCGAACAGAGGGTGTGATCCTATAACTTCCGCGTGGGAATACTCGAGCATGTGATTTACCGGTTCACGTTTAATCGAAGATATGTCTATGACTGCGGTATCTCGCCTCAAGTATGATCCGATTGACTTCATGACTTCCACGACGGCAGGGATGGGAACAGCCAGCATGACCACATCGAATGAGGCGATCATGCTCTGGGTCAGTGAAGAATCGTTCAGATCAGAAATGACCGGATCCATGCCGGCCTTTCTAAATTGAGATTCGAACCAACCGCCCATCCGGCCTCTTCCGCCTATAATACAAATATTCGCAGTCTGAAAATCTTTCATGTTCACGTTTGGCGCCTGGGTAATATGATCTATTCCAAATTGGTGGATTCAGAATCTCCTATCGGATAGGAACCAAGTATTTTCAGAAATTCTACATCCCCTCTTAAACTCTCTATGGCCTCATTTATCAGAGACGAATTTTGATGACCTTCGACATCCACAAAGAAAAAATACTCCCAGCTTCCATTTTTCATGGGACGGGATTCAATTCGAGTCAAGTTCACGGATCTTTTTGCAAAATGCCCCAGAGCTTTATGAAGTGAGCCTGGTTTATGCGCCGTCGCGAAAATCAGTGATGTTCTGTCTGAACCGGTAGGGGCGCTTTTGTTGTTTCCCACTAGCAAGAAGCGGGTGGTGTTGTGCTGGCTGTCCTGAATATCCGACGCCAGGATTGACAGATTGAGTTGCTTAGCCGTCACTTCGCTACCGATTGCGGCAGTTCGTGGGGTAATAACAGCGAGACGCGCAGATTCGGCTGTGCTAGCCTGAGGTACCAGGGCCGCAGAACGGAGATTTTTCCGAAGCCAGTTTCGGCACTGATTTAGCGCCTGTGGATGTGAATAAACCTCGGAAATGTTTGCTACAGATGTTTCTCTGGACATCAGAACATGTCTAATTTTACTGAAGATTTCCCCACAGATAGTGAGATTTGAATCAATAAACCGGTCCATCGTTGCGCTGACAGCGCCTTCAGAGGAGTTTTCGACCGGCGTGACTCCCACATCGCACGTGCCTTTTTCAACTTCATAAAAGACATCGTCAATTGAGACTTGGGGCAAGAACAAAGCCGAGTTTCCAAATCTCCTGAGCGCAGCAAGGTGACTAAATGTGCCTTCAGGACCGAGGAAAGCGACCCTCAAGGGGCGTTTGGCGCTTCTACACGCTGAAATTATTTCAGAGAAAACGTTTGCGACCGAGGATTTGGAAAGAGGCCCCGTGTTGGCTTCACACAAGGATTTTATAATTGTGAGTTCACGTTCCGGGGAAAAATTGGTTACATTAACTGTGCTTCTCAATTCTGCAATTGTAGCCGCGTGAAAAGCTCTTTGATTAATTAGACTCAACAATTCCATGTCTATATTGTCAATTTTTTGTCTTAGTCCTTGAATCGACATCATTCCCAAGGATTCTGGATCACCTTGCGCTTCACTAATTGTAAGTGTTTCCGATAAACTCATCAGGGCCTCTTTCCAAACTCGCGGTTCACAACTCAGATTAAGCCAACATGTTCATGGCTTTTCCCATGACCTCGAGGTCTCTCATGAGGCAAGTGAAGTCCTCTGGTCTCAATGATTGTTCACCGTCGCAAAGAGCTGTTTCCGGAGAACAATGAACCTCGACCATTACACCGTCCGCTCCAACTGCCATTGCCGCCCGCGCCAGTGGTTGAACAAACCTTCTCAAACCGACGGCGTGACTGGGATCAACTATCACCGGCAAATGAGTGCGCTCCTTGAGAACACATACGGCGCTAAGGTCCAGTGTATTTCTAGTAGCCGTTTCGAACGTCCGTATACCTCGCTCACAAAGAACCACCTCAGGATTTCCCGCAGCCAAAATATACTCCGCCGAGGACAGGAATTCCTTGATGGTAGTCATCAGGCCCCTCTTTAGAATTATTGGCTTGTGACACTTCCCCACCTTCTTCAAAAGGGAAAAATTTTGCACGTTGCGGGCGCCGACCTGAAGAATATCCGCATAATCTTCAACCAGTTCCACATCAGCGGTGTCCATAACCTCGGTGACGACCGGCATACCTGTCAGTTCCCGCGCCAGTGACAGGATTTTCAGACCTTCCTCACCCAGTCCCTGAAAACTGTACGGGCTCGTCCTGGGTTTGAACGCCCCTCCTCGCAATATCACAGCTCCGGCTTCCTTGACGGCAAAAGCCGTATCTACAAGCTGTTGAAGAGTTTCTACAGAGCACGGGCCTGCTATAACCGCAAAAGATCCTCCCCCGATGATGGCGTTTCCTACCCTTATCACCGTGTCGTCTTTCTGAAAATCACGGCTCATAAGGCCGGTTTTGGTCGGTGGTTTGAGAGATTCGGGTGTTGGAGACAAAATTGGCTCCTTAATTCTGTTTACGGCAACGCTGGTGTGAATCATTTGAAAAGCTCCTCTAATCAACGAAAAGGGCCTTGGGAGTTTTGCACGCCCAAGGCCCTAAAATAAAAAAGGCCATGGGCGAATCTGCTGTCTACCCATGGCCTTGTGTCTTACTGACTAAATTCTGTTACTCTTTATAGCCCTCCGGACACACGGGTAAACAGCCGCAAAAATAATATCGCCAAAAATAATAGTAGGCCTCATTTTCAAACTGGCCTTCGACTATAGCGGTATTACTAAATTGCAAACCCATGATCCGTTTCCTAACTTCGTAGTGTCTCTATTTTTACAGCACCCGGAAAACATTGTCAAGCTCTTATTCAGGGGGCTGAACATTAGGCATATCAACCTCTAATCATTAGAGTAATTTGCAAACCACTCCAGCGCCAGGCAGTATGATCGCCACCCGAATCCGGCAATCACACCCACACAAACATCGGACAATAGAGAACGGCGCCTGAATAACTCTCTTCCATGGGGATTGGTAAGGTGTACTTCGACGACTGGCACGTTGCAACACAGAACAGCGTCTCTGATTGCGATACTTGTATGTGTATAAGCGGCTGCGTTCAGTATCACACCAGAAGCGTCAGTCCCTGCAGACTGAATAAGAGAAACTATTTCACCCTCAAAATTGGACTGAAAACACTTGAGTTCCAAGCCCAGTTTCGCGCCAAGCAGACCAAGCTCGATCTCTATCTCGGATAGCGTCTTGGAACCGTAGAGTTCGGGCTCCCGCTTACCCAACATGTTGAGATTGGGGCCATTGATTACATACAATTTCACTTGGGTATTCCTTTTACGGTAGCGTTTGCCAGCCACGCGTCAGCAAGGACCAATGCGGTCATAGCCTCCGCCACTGGAGCGATTCTTGGGCAAAGGCACGGATCATGCCTTCCTTTTACACAAATGACGCTGTCGCATCCGTTGATATCTATGGTTTTCTGGTGTAACGAAATGGATGCGGTAGGTTTTACAGCGAGTCTCATTACAATTGGCTGCCCGGTCGAAATGCCCCCGAGTATGCCGCCCGCGTGATTTGACAAAAATCCCTCGGAGGTAATTTGATCATTATGTTCGGATCCTCGAAGCTCCGCAGAGCGGAAACCATCTCCGAATTCTATTCCCTTTACACCCCCAATCGACAAAAGTGAGGCCGCCAAGAGAGCGTCCAGCTTGTCAAAAACAGGGTCTCCCAAACCAGGTGGAACCCCTCTAACATACAACTCAATAATTCCCCCAACTGAGTCACCATCTGATATCGCTTTTTGAACTTCAGCTTCCATGGCTTCAGAAACTTCCGGATCAGCGCAACGTAAATTGTGCGTCGCGGCAAACTCAGTATCTATAAGACACGCTGACACCTTTCCAATTCGGACGGTATAGCAATCAACGGTCACACCAATTTTCCCCAGCAACAACTTGGCCACCGCGCCTGCAGCGACCCGACCGATGGTTTCCCTTCCCGAGGATCTTCCACCTCCTGGTTGCGGATCGATTCCATACTTCATGAAATACGTGTAATCCGCGTGACCAGGACGAAAAAGATTCTTTAATGACTCGTAGTCCTTTGATCGCTGGTCTGTATTTCTGACCAGCATGGCTATCGGTGACCCCAAGGTCTTCCCATTTGCAGTCCCGGAAAGGATTTCAACCTCATCTGATTCCCTTCGTTGGGAAACATACTTGCTGGATCCCGGCTTGCGCTTGTCGAGTTCAGCCTGAATGACAGTTTCCGTCAAATCCAGACCAGAGGGGATTCCATCAATGGTAACTCCAACCGCCCTCCCATGAGATTCACCAAAAGTTGAAATCCTGAGGAATCGCCCGAACACGCTACCCATTCTTGAGAGCCTCAACTTCCCGAACAGCCTTGGCCAGTTCATCCGGAGTAACATCATCCACGTAAACAGGTGAACTCACATCCTCGAGTAGCACAAAACTTACTCGACCATCTCGATTCTTTTTGTCATTCATCATGATTTCCCACGCTTTTTCGGCAGGAGGCGCCAACACTGGTCCGGTCACTAGCCGGTTCAACGTTCTCAGAATTGACTCTGAAAGAGCGCTACTAATCATTCTCCGACGCTCCGAGAGAGAAATCGCCACCATCATACCTACTGCCACGGCTGTCCCATGACTCAGGCGATAGTTGCTAAAGCTCTCGACAGCGTGCCCGTATGTGTGACCAAAATTCAGAATGCGCCGAAGCCCACTTTCCTTGAAATCTTTTCCCACAATTTCTGCTTTTGTAAAAGCTGACAGATTGACGAGCCTTGCCAGAAAAAGCATGTCACCGCGCAGCAAAGGGTCAATGTCTGTCTCTATAAATCCCGCAAGTTCATTATTAGCTACAAGGCCTGTTTTGTAGGCCTCAATCAGCCCCTCGATCACGCATCTGGAAGGTAAGGTTCCCAAGGCGGTCAGGTCTAGTATCACGCGTGCCGGCGCGCTAAAACAACCAACCGGATTTTTTACTTCATTAAGATCAACAGCGGCCTTGCCACCTATTGCCGCGTCCACACAACCCACAAGTGAAGTTGAAACCAAAATGAACGGTATCCCTCGTTTGTAAGTTGAAGCCACAAACGCGCCCAGATCGGTCACCACCCCTCCCCCAATGGCGATTAATAGTCCATCCCTACCTATGTTGTCTTTCAACATGACTTCATAAAGTCGCCTGGCGCTACCCAAAGTCTTGGATCTTTCCCCAGGTCGCAAAGCGACGATGGTGGCGTCTTCAAGGATAGGAGCGTATCGATCCAAATGAAATTTGGAAATCCTTTTGTCTGTTAATACGATTTTCTTTTTTGTTTTCAGTATCTTGGGAAGCTCACAAGGAGCCCGCCATGAAATAATCAATGGATGTTCAGAGCCGGCTAAATTGACATTAATAGTCCGGGGCGGTTCCAGTTTTTCACAAATTTCCCGGGCCAACTGCTCCGGTGTTTTATTCGAAGTATCAACCTTTAAGTCGCAGTCTTCATAGGCTTGCATTCGGCTGTAAAACAAAGTCTCGACTGACGTCACATCTTTCCAGAGCGGTCTTTCCAGCGAACCTGGGGGACCCAGACGAGTCATACAATCCTTGAACGGAACCTGAAGACAAACAATTGTTCCGGAATCCCGCATCATTGAACGATTCGCTGGTCGGATGGGAGTCCCGCCTCCAGTAGCCACCACGACCCTGTTTTGCCTCGCTATTTCACTTAGAGCGACTGTCTCCGCTTCACGGAACTTGTTCTCACCGAATTGCTCAAAATAGGAGGCTACGCTCATGCCACTCTTACGCGAAATGACTTCATCCATGTCGATAGAGCGCCGTTTGAGAAATTTGGCGAGGGTTTGAGCAACCGTAGATTTCCCGGCGCCCATAAAACCTGTGATGTAAATATTCTCTTTCATTCGCAAATACCCAGGGGGCTAAGAAATTCTTTCATATCGGGCTTCAAGCCTGTCCACAAATTAAAGCTACGCCTCGCCTGAGCGGCCAGCATGTACAAACCATCCTGAAACTGAGCGCCGCTCCGCTGAGCTAAAAGCGCCCAAATGTTGTTTGTTCGCCCATAATTGATGTCTATCACGAGTTTGAGGTTCCTTAGCAGACCTGCGTCATCTAAAGTAGAAGTCAGCTCTGAGCCTCCGGAATTCTCTGAAACAGCGCTGGTATTCACCAGCAACTTTGCTTTTCTCAAAATCTTTGGCGCATCCCCAAGAGGCGCAGGCGATCCGCCAAGATTTTCTGTCAATTTTACGGCCTTCTCCAAGGTCCGGTTAATTACAGTGATTTTGGCTCCACGATCTTTCAGACTACAAAGGACAGCTCTTGCCGCCCCGCCAGCGCCTACAATAACAACATCGGCGTTTTCCGAATTGAACCCGCTGAAGTCAAGCAGGTCTCCAAACCCGCCAACATCAGTATTGTGGCCGATTGCAGAGCCATTTTGAAAAACAAGTGTGTTTACGGCTCCGATAGTCGTCGCTTCGTCCGAAAGACAGTCTAGATATGGAATAATCGCTTCCTTGTGAGGGACTGTGACATTGACGCCGGAAAAACCGAGACACTTGATTGCATCAACAGCCTTTTCGAGATCATGCGGCTTCACATTAACAGCGACGTACATTGAATCCATGCCCAGTCCCGAAAAGACAGAATTGTGCATGCGAGGAGATAGAGACCTGTTGACACGTTCGTCGCCAATTACGCAGTAGATTTTCATGCGGACAGGTCTTTCATTACATCAAAAAATTCCGGATATGAAACCTCTACGCAATCAA
This sequence comes from uncultured delta proteobacterium, assembly GCA_963846725.1. Lineage (GTDB taxonomy): Bacteria > Desulfobacterota > Desulfomonilia > Desulfomonilales > Desulfomonilaceae > CAJBEZ01. The sequence continues at coordinate 114,590 of CAWJXP010000022.1, forward strand.
GGTCCCTGATTCTCGATTCTTGATATCCGTTGAGGTTGGCTAGCGCCGTTCCAATGGTGAGCGTCATGGCTATCCTGTGATCACCGAAACTGTCCAGTATCTTTGAATGATTAAGTTTGGTGGGACCATGAACCAACAGATTGTCGCGGTCCAGATCAATTCTAGCCCCCATTTTCCCCAGCTCTGAAATCAAGGCCGAGATTCGATCCGACTCCTTGATTCGCAGTTCCCCAATTTCCTCAAATACTGAGACACCGTGGGCCTGTGTGGCCAATAAGGTCAATATTGGAACTTCGTCGATCAGCACAGGCAACTGGTCAGCTTTAACAAGACAAGGAGCCAACTTTTCCGAATAACTGGCTGTTATATGACCCCACGGTTCCGGGTGATCGTCCTTGTGTTCAATTACAACATTCGCGCCCATTTCCTTCAGTTTTTCCAAGAAAGTCGTCCGGGTGCGGTTAAGTAGAACCCGCTCACAAAGTATCTCACTTCCTGGAAGCATCACAGCGCCACAAAGGAAAAATGCCGCAGATGAAGGGTCTCCTGGGACTTCAAAAGTCTCTGGCAATTTTAGTTCGGATTCCTTAACTGTCCATACACCCGAATCAAAAGAGATGTCAGCCCCGAGAAGTTCCAACATTCGTTCCGTGTGATCGCGACTTTTCACGGGTTCCTTGATTCTGGTTGAACCTTGAGCTTGAATCCCGGCAAGCAGAACCGCGCTTTTCAACTGTGCGCTCGCCACAGGCATTTCGAAATCGATTCCAGATAGAGCCTGTTCCCGTTATGTTTACAGGGGGGGTTCCGGAAGGAGCGCACTCTATACGTGATCCCATCATTCGCAGTGGTTCGGCTACTCGCTCCATGGGGCGTTTCATTAAGGATTCATCACCCCAAAGAGTTGATTGCCCGGAGACTCCGGCGAGAATTCCCATGAGAAGTCGCAGTGTCGTGCCTGAATTTTGGCAATCTATTCCTGTTGAACTTTTCAGAGAGCGATTCGCGCCGGTCAGCTCGAGCCTTCCATCGGTAAAAATGGCATTGACCCCGAGTTGTCTAATGGCGTTGACAGAGGTCAGGCAGTCCCGCGCCGTCGAAAAGTTAGAGACAGAGCACTTACCCTTGGCCAACAACGATAACAGAGCTATACGATGAGATATGGATTTGTCGCCAGGAGGCGAGAATACACCAGATAAAATCATAGTTCGCTTTCCTTGGTAACGTAGGTATTCAGGAAATTACTGAAAAGTTCCATCCCATGTTCAGTAGCTATTGATTCTGGATGGAATTGAACGCCTTCGAGTTTGAGTTCTGAGCTTCGCAGCCCCATTACTTCACCTTCCGATGTCTTGGCTGTCACACGCAAAGGAGAGGACACAGTCTCGATTCTAACAACAAGAGAATGGTATCGCGCGGCGGGGAATGGGTTTGGCAGACCAGTGTATATTCCTAGAGAATCATGAAATATTTCCGAGATTTTCCCGTGCACCGGACGGATCGCCCTGGTTACGGTCGCGCCAAACACGCAGCCGATCGCCTGATGTCCCAAACATACGCCAAGTATCGGAATAATCCCGTTATAAGCCCTGATCACGTCGCAAGTAATTCCAGAATCCTCCGGCCTCCCTGGACCTGGGGAAATTATTATGGCTTCAGGACTCAACCCTGCGATCTGTTGCGCTTCCATCTCATCATTACGAGCCACTTCAATCTTTTTACCCAACTGTCCCAGTGACTGGACTATGTTAAAGGTGAAAGAATCATAATTGTCGATTATCAAAATCATGGCTGAACTCCCGTAGCCGAGCGTAATGAGGCTATTCCATGGGCCGCTTTCCTCATAATTTCTTCATATTCAAAAGCCGGTGAAGAGTCCGCCACTATTCCTGCGCCGGCTTGCAATATGAATCGCTTGCCCAAGAATTGGATCATTCTTATAGCTATACATGTGTCCATAGTGTAGCCAGGCCCCCAATAACCCACAGCTCCTCCGTATGGGCCTCTAGGCTCTGTTTCAAGATGATCTATTATTTCCATGGCCCTTATTTTTGGCGCTCCAGAAACTGTGCCTGCGGGAAAACCTGCGATAAACGCATCCCATGCGTCCAAGCCTTCCCGTAAAACTCCTGTCACCTGTGACACTATGTGCATGACGTGACTGTATCTCTCCACTGTCATGTATGGCTCGACCTTTACGGAGCCGTATTCACACACTCTGCCGGCGTCGTTTCTAGCCAGGTCAACGAGCATGATATGTTCGGCTCTTTCCTTTTCTGACCCCAACAACTCTTCCTCTAAAGCCTTGTCCTTGGAAGGATCGTTCGATCTACCTCGCGTGCCCGCTATCGGCCTTATCAAGACCTGCTCGCCGGTTAACTTCACAAGTGTTTCGGGAGACGCTCCTGCAACTTTAAAATCCCCGAAGTTCAAAAAGAACATATATGGCGAAGGACTATTAACTCTCATCCATCGGTAGACTTCCAACGGGTCCACATCGATTTCTCCAGTAACCTGGTCGGAAAGAACAACCTGAAATATGTCACCGTCCAGGATGCGCTCTTTCGCCTTTAGAACCGCTTCCACAAACTTTTCCTGAATGGGGTAATCGATGAGAATCTCAGATCGTCGCTTTTCTGAAAATACGCCTTGCGCCAATTTATTTTCGATGAGAGCGAGTTTATTTTTACAATCAGTCTCATCTGATCCAATAGCGCAGATTGTCATTGTTCTATATAGATGGTCAAAAACCAGGAATTGCGAGGGATAGCACAACCAAGCCACTGGAAGATTGTCCGGAAGCGGGTTTGGTAGTCGCTCTACTAAGCGGACAGCGTCATAACCGACGTATCCGGCTAGAGAAACCGACAAAAGGCAATTGTGGCAAGTTGGGGCAAAGCATGTCGTTCATGAGTTTTCGGGCGCATTTGAAGAATTCATTCGCTGAATGCTCTGAAACACCTTCTGGCTGACTGACTTCTGTTCCTTTGTCTGAAAGAATTATTGAAGCCAGTGGATCCCAAGCGATAACAGAATATCGACCTATTCTCTCAACATTTTCGCTGCTTTCGAAAAGAAACGAAACCTTTTCACCCACGCAGAGTTTCAAATAGCCTGAAACAGGGGTTTCCAGATCAGCAAGTAATTCTTTGGACATAATTTTGAGCGCAGTCAAAATGTGATTCCTTTCCTAAAAAGCAAGACCCACCGTTAATCAACGGTGGGTCTTGTCGTCATTTCGTGTTATATCGTCTAGTTAGATCAATACATGGCAGACCACACCGTTGGCTGGAAATGGCGCCAGCAATAATAAACACAAAACTGTTTTCCCTTTTCAGACAGTGCGGCGTCTGAGGACAGGAAGTTTGATAGGATATCTTTATTTAGGATTAGGTTGCTCATTACATTCCAATTTTGTCTATGTGTCGTAAACTATCCCACCCCAGGCCTACTGTCAAGACCAACCTCATTTCTCTTTATTCAAGAAATCCAGATGAGCCAATGTTGCGTCAAAATACAGTAATGGGGGTAGGAACAAATGTCAGCACGAAAAGAGCTATCGCTGTCCAGGCCAAAGCTCGACCCTTAGGGGATGGCTCAGAATATGTATCGACAGGCGGCGGATGTTTTAATCCGATGATCAGTGTCAGCGCTGCGAACATTATCCACCCTGGCCAGGTGAATATTCCCAAAGGTATAAGGCACCCGAATACCCCGTAACTAACGTAGCGGGCTGCCCTAGGCCCAAAAAGAGCGTAAATAACGTGACCACCATCAAGTTGTCCCATCGGCAGCAGATTCATTGCGGTTACAAAAAGCCCAAACCACGCTGCTATAGCTATGGGGTGAAGAATTATCACGGTTTGAAAAGATAGTTTACCGAACCATATTAGGGAGGCCAATTCAAAAATTATCGATGTGCCAAACGACAGGCCACTTCCAGATGCCTCGGCTCCCGCATGAATTTCAGAAAGACTCATACCGACAAAAAGTAGAGGGATGGCCACTATGGCGCCGCACACCGGCCCAGCGGCCCCAACCTCTATCAAAGCCTGACGATCGGGAATCATGGAACGAATCTTGATGAACGCGCCAAATGTCCCCACCGGTGGAATCGCTGGGATGAAAAAGGGGGGCGTCACATCTAAATGGCGACGTCTACCCGCAAGAAAATGTCCCATCTCATGGACCAAAAGAATGGACATCAATGGAATTGAAAACACAAGTCCATTAAGGAAAAACGAGAACCAGGAAGTGAACTCGTTATTGGCGTACAACGAGCCCGCGATGGTCGTTGTCAATACCGTCGCAAAAAAGAGCGCAACGTTAATCAACCAAGAACGTCGGATGGATTCATCCTCCTTCAGCGACAAGCTTTTTCAGGGCCGCAGACGCGCTAAACTTGGGAGACTTGCCACCTGGAATCTTGATCTTTTCGCCAGTTTTAGGATTTGTCCCCATTCTCTCTTTTTTATCAATGACTCTGAATGTCCCAAGGTCAGGAATACGAATCATGGCTTCGGTTGTGTTCAATGAATCTTGAATTGCCTTAACAACTGATTTTAGCGCTATTGCAGCGGATTTCTTAGTTATCCCTGCTTCCTGGGCTATCAAATCTACTACTTCAGATGTCCTCACCAAAACACCTCCAATCAAAACTTAATTTATTCAATATGTTACAATAACATGAGTCACCGCATGGTATAGACAAACATTTCGCTTGTCAAGTTCAGCCCGTAATTGTGTTACCGTTCGTTATTTCATGGCCGTTTCCTACCGGCGCTCTGATGAAAATCAGCGCCTTGGAATTATGTCAGTTTTTGCTTGACAAGCATCGTCACACAACTTAATCGAACAGAGTAGTTCAAATCGGTGAGACATTTGTATGAACGATTCTGATGTGTTATTTAAACTGGAAGACTTGGCCAACCGTTTGGGGGTCCAGCTTCGTTACGAAAACCTTTCCCGGGGACCCATTCGGGCCATGGGTGGCTATTGTAGACTAGACACTAATCACATGATCCTGATAGACAAGAATGATTCGAAAAAAAGAAAGATAAAACTCCTCGCTCGTTCTCTACAGAGATTTGATCTGGAAACTGTTTTTGTTCCCCCAGCTCTCCGTCGTATAATAAACTTGACCAGCAAGTGATAATTCATCCAATGGATCATCGGCTAGAATTTGCCGACCCATTTTTCTAGACGCACCAGCGGCGCATCGCGGAATTGTGAACAACTACGGGAAATAAGTAGGTTATCTGAATTGTCTAACTTTTCAGGCAATATCGAATTAGCGATAGATTCGAGAGTGAAAAATTATCTTGAACTGAAGGACTTGTTAAATCGTTCGGCGATGTTGCTGTATTGCTTCGAGTGGAAAAAAAATCTACCGCAGGATTTTCCAATCCTGGTTTCCATCTTGGGAGGCACGGGCGCTGGCAAAAGTGTGCTGTTCAATTCTCTAATTGAGGCTAAGGCAAGTAAGGTTGGAATAAAAAGGCCTTGTACCAGAGGAGCAGTAATCTGTTGTCCACCCAAGTTTGTAAGTATTCTGACAGAATTGATGGAAAGTCTGCAAATTGAGAACGAAATCGAAATCCTCCCGACCAACAAAACCGAGTTTCAATACTTGGCTCTCATAGACACCCCTGACTTTGACAGCATTGAAGCAGCTAATCAAATCGTTTCAGACCAGTTTTTTGTGTTGTCAGATGTGGCGCTGTTTGTGGCCTCACAGGAAAAATACGCAGACATGGCCGGTCGTGAGGTGATTCGTCGAGCGTTTTCGTGGAAAAAAGAAATCAGAATTGTCCTCAATAAAGCGACTTCTGAAAGCGCATTTCTCGATTTTCAAAAAAGCGTCAATGAAGAGTTTGGTCCAGTTTCCCTGATACGCATCGATAGAGAGATAGGATCGCCTGAAATATTGGAAAATCCTACTGATAGAGAATCCCTTATCTCTCTTCTCCCCAATTTTCGATGTGAGGAATATTTGATTCAACTTCGAGAAGCCGAGAAAGATCGATTGCGTGTTCAAACAATTCAAAGTCTGAATCTAATATTGGCCACCGCTCAAGATCTTACCGAAAGGGTGGATATCGTAGTTGGAAGGGTAAACGACGCACTAGAGGAAGCTTCCAGGGAGATGGAATTGAGGTTGAATCTTTCGACTCCCAGGGACATTGAACAAAAGATTCAAGCCAGGCTGGAGAGACTTTTGCGGAAGTATGATGTTTTGTATGGTCCTAGAGCAGCCATTAAAGGGGTAGTAAAGAATCTCGCCGGAACCCTTGGACGTGTCCTTTTCTCGTCTTGGGCTGATTCCGATAGCTCTTCCTTGCATGATAGAATTCCCGTGGAACTCTTTGAAGAACGCGATTATTCCAATGTTCCATTGCAGCTTGAGGCTTCAATTGCGAAGTTTAACCTCGAAGTCGCTGAGTTACTGTCGGATCAGGAGGATCTATTTGATTTCAGACGCGTAGCGCTGCGAATCATGTTCCAGATTTTCATCGGAAGAGATCCGGAAGTTATATGAAGAATCGTTCCCCAACGTTGAACAGTTGTTAGAAGCAGAATTCGAAAAATTCAAGCAGGGCCTTTCCACTGTTGATGAAATCAAATTGTATGGTTCATATACCTTCTGGGCTCTATTATTGATCACAGCGGAGGTAGCCATCGGAGGTGGGCTCACTTTACTGGACATGGTGTTGAATACCGCCATTGGGCCGTTTATTCCCAAGTGGTTGCTGAAGCTTAAGATCGTTGACATATTGAGAGAAATAGGTGAGCGAATTGATCACCAACGTAGCGAAGCAGTTCAGGACATTTTGAAGCATCAGGCTGAAAATTACAAACTGGCTTTTTTGAAACTTGCGCCCGAGAAAACATCCGTTGACCGTATTTTAAAAACTAGAAACGATTTGTTGATGGCTGGTTAATACATTCGCCTGGGTGTGAATCCGTATCCCGCTCGATCCAGTAATATCTCAGGAAACGAATCTACCAGATGTTTGTCTCCAATTGGTATTGGCCACGAAAGATTTCGTTCCAAGCTTGTTCGTACTACCTGAAAGGGAAAGATAATGAATTCTACGTCGAAGTTCTTCTCATTTATTTTATTTTTAACGTGTATTTTTTTTCTAACATTTCATGCTGAAAATGTTTGCGCAAAGGAGGGAAAGTTGACGCGCCACAGACTGTCTAATGGTTTGGAAGTCCTGATTCAAGAGGATCATGCCAAGAAAGTAGCTACCGCTCAGTTATGGGTTATGGTTGGTAGCGCTGACGAAGAGTCTTCAGAAAGAGGGATTAGTCACCTTATTGAACACATGGCCTTCAAGGGAACTGCAAAGAGGGGACTAGGCCAGATTGCCTCGGAAGTTGAAGGTCTCGGAGGAGAAATAAACGCGTATACCAGTTGGGATGAAACAGTATTCCATATCACCGGCCCTTCCAGCGCAATGTCTCAATCCTTGGATATCCTCACAGACGCCGTGCTTCATCCTTCCATTGACCAAGGAGAATTGCAAAAGGAAAAACAGGTGGTGCTTGAGGAGATACTGGAATCCGCTGAGAGACCCGAACGAAAGTCATCACAACTTCTCTTTAACACCGCTTATGTGGCTAGTCCTTACAAATTCCCGGTGATCGGTTACAAGGATATAGTCGAAAAATTGTCTCGAGACGACATCTTGGCCTTCCGCAAGAAATGGTACGTGCCGGAAAACATGTTTCTGCTAGTTGTCGGAGATGTGAATACCGCTGACGTCCTCAAAGAGGTTGAAAAGCTCACCGCTGAATTGAAACCGGTCGGGTTCTTTAGACCACCAAGACCTTCTGAACCGGAACAGAAAGATATAAGAACCGCGTTCGTGTCGGATGACAATTCACGTGAGACGAGACTAAACATCGCGTTTCATATTCCTGGAGCCAAGTCTATTGATGTCAACGCCCTCGATTTAACAGCCGACATTCTCGGAGGACGGGACAGTTCGAGGATGGTCAAAATCTTGAAAAAAGACAAAGGTCTTGTCCACTCAATTTCGGTTAGCTCGCTCACCCCTAAAGATCCGGGTTTAATGATAGTTTCCGCAACCCTGGACTTTGCCAATTTAGAGGCCGCAACGCGTGGGATTTTCGAAGAAATCAAGAGAATTTCCGCAGAGCCTCCTTCGGCGGAAGAACTTGAAAGAGCTAAAACGCATATTGAATCGCAACATGTTTATTCAATGGAGACGGTTCAGGGAACAGCCAGAAACATCGGTTCATGCATGGCGGATAACGATGATCCCAATTACGAAGACAAGTATCTGATCTTGAACAATGCTGTCACCGGTCCCGAAATATCCAAAGCGGCGAAGACTTACATGGACGCGTCAGACGCTACTGTGTCGATTTTAGCTCCTAATGACCCAGCGGCAAAAGCTTTTAATGTGGATAATCTTTCTCAAATGGTAAAGTCTTTTGGCGCTGTATCGAGAACTCTCTCGAAGAAACAGGCTTCAGCGCCTGAAACGGTTTCGACCACTCTTAAGAATGGCGCCAGAGTGATAATTACTCCGGATGACGCAAATCCTGTTGTCTCTGTCAAAGTGGCTCACCTGGGCGGCAAGAGATATGAAACAAAAGAAACTGAAGGTATTATGAATTTTATGGCCCAGACCTTGACCAAAGGCGCAGGAAATCTCTCGGAGGTTGAAATCGCCGAAAAAATTGAAAACATCGGGGGGAGGTTGTCAGGGTTTTCAGGTTATGATTCGTTTGGACTTTCTACAACGGTGTTGAGTCGCCACGTCGAAGAAGCTATGAAACTAACAGCGTTGGTCTGCAAGGATCCGACATTCCCCCAGGACAAAGTTGAAAGGGAAAGGCAACTGATCCTCAACAGGATCAAAACGGAACCGGACAGACCTGTTCAGTATGCCATTACGTGTTTGAACAAAGAGGTTTTTAAACATCACCCCTATGGCTTCGACAAAGAAGGGACATTGGCTACTGTAGCAAAGATCACCAAAGATGATTTGGCCAATTGTTACCGTAAGTACTCGGACCCTGCCAATACTGTTATTTCAATAGTAGGTTCCATAGAACCTGATAGAGCGCTTGCCCTGCTAGAAAAATATTTTGGGGACATTCCGGCTTCATCGTTCCAGCCTCCGAAAGTTCCGGCCGAAACACCGATTGAACAGCCAAGACAGGAAACCATCCGAATTCCCAGGGCGAAATCTCACGTAGCTCTGGGGTATCATGCTGTGAGCCTCTCTGACCCTGACAGATATCCTCTCGAGGTCCTGAATAATCTCCTTTCCGGTCAAGGTGGACGTCTGTTCCTGGAACTCAGAGACAAAGAATCTCTAGCGTATGTCGTAACCTCGTTTTTTAGACCGACTCTGGATCCGGGCTTATTCGGCTTTTACATTGCATGTGATGTTCCAAAGACTGAGAAAGCGCTGGCAGGGTTGTCGAATCAGATAGAAAAAGTTAGGTCAAACCCTGTTTCTCAGCAGGAGATCCAAAGGTCTATTAACAACCTGATCGGTAACCATGAAATCGCCCTCCAGAGCACCTGGTCAAGAGCGGAGGATCATGCGCTAAATACACTTTACGGCCTTGGATGGGACTATGAAGACAAGTATGTCAAAAACATTTCCGAAGTGAAAACGGAAGATGTTCTGAGGGTGGCTCGTAAGTATTTGAACCCCAAGAAACAGGCTCTCCTTAAGATTTTACCCGAAAACAACGACAAGTAGGCCCCGCCTCACGTTTAATGGACACCCGGTGTTGCCGGGTGTCCATACACATTTCGGCTCTGTGGTGAGAGAAAGTTCATTTGGAAAAACATATCGGACTTTTTTGATCACAAGAATTGTGTAATTTCATTTTAAAATGGCTGTTAAGACGGAGGACTTTTTTGAGTTTTGTTTCCGGTTCAACATCGGGTCTCAAGCACTCTCAAATTACCAGAATCGAAAAATTCGCCACCCGCCGAGTTCCGGCAAACGCGGTAATAACCCATGAGCTTGCGAGAAGCCTTACAGAGCTTTCCTTGGAGGTTAAACGTCAACTCGGTTTGCTAATCGACCGCAAGGGACAAATTCAGCGTTTTTTAATAGGAGACGCTAAATCCATTTTCATTCCGAAATTAACCGGGTGGCGTGTAGGAGCAGGGAGGCTAAGAGGTCTGCGGCTCATCCACACCCACCTCAAAGATGAACCCCTATCGCAGGAAGACCTTACAGATTTGGCTCTTCTAAGATTTGACATCTTGGCTACTGTAGGGGTTGACATCAACGGACTCCCTACTCTAATAAGAATCGCTTATCTGTTGCCACCCAATCCGAACAAACAAGTGTGGGGGTTTCTCGAGACCCAGGCGATCTCGCAACTGGATCTCGACTTTCTTGCATTCGTGAAATCTCTGGAAGACGAAATCTACCGAACAGTTGGTTCCCAATTGGTCGGATCCAAGAATGAACGAGCTTATCTAGTAGGTAAAATCGATAGAAGCGGATGGGAGGCGGAGGAATCGCTTGAAGAACTTAAAGAGCTGGTTATTTCTTGTGGGCTCGATGTTGTCGGTTCCTCCACGCAACACAGGAACTCCGCTGACTATCACTACGTAGTCGGAAAAGGAAAGCTCAGGGAAATAATTATCGACGCTTTGCAGAAGGGCGCCGACGCTCTGGTCTTTGACACTGAACTGAGCGCCGCGCAGGTTAAGGCGGTTTCAGAATTCACGGAAATCAAGGTTCTCGACAGATCTCAAATCATTTTGGATATTTTTGCACAGAGGGCCAAATCAAGTGAGGGTAAACTTCAAGTTGAACTTGCCCAGCTCAAATACGCCCTGCCTAAGCTCAGTGAGAAGGATGACGCGTTGTCTCGACTAACTGGAGGCATAGGAGGACGAGGTCCTGGTGAGACAAAGCTCGAAATTAACAGGCGGAGAATACATACCCGGATTGGTTTTCTGGAGCGTCAAATTGAACAGATAGGTAAGGCGAGAGCGCTTAGACGAAGTCTCCGCGCCAAAAGAACGGTTCCCATTATCTCAATCGTGGGTTACACAAACGCAGGCAAATCGACACTCTTGAACAACTTGACTAAGTCCGCAGTACTCGCGGAAAATAAACTGTTCGCCACCTTGGACCCGACGAGCCGAAGGCTGAGATTTCCACGGGAGACCGAGGTTATTATTACCGACACAGTCGGGTTCATCAAAGACCTGCCCGAGACGCTGCTTAAAGCCTTTGCAGCGACTCTTGATGAATTAGCGGACGCCTATCTGCTGTTGCACGTCGTGGATAGTTCAAATTCTCAGCTTGAAAAACAACTCGAAGCGGTTGAGAACCTGCTTCTTAGACTAAATCTTTCTGACAAACCCATTATTAGAGTTTTCAACAAGATAGATCTGGCTGATCAAGAAACAGTTGACAATTTATGCGCCCGATACGATGGAGTCGCAGTTTCAGCTTTAAATTCCAAGACCTTTGATCCCCTAATTAGGCGAATGGAAGATGAAATCTTGAAAGTAGTTGACTCCAGGTTCACTGGGCATCTTGACGATAAATCCAACATCCGGAGTCTTGGTTATGAAAACCGTTGATGAGCGTGACAAGACACAATTGAGACTAGCTGTAGGCGTTTTGCTCGCTCTGTTTACTGTAGTGATTCTTCTTCTACTCTCAGGCCGATTAGGGCCCCTTTACGCTTGTCTCTTCAACATATTTAAGAGCAAAGAGGCCCTTCGGGATTTTGTCGAGAGTTGGGGTAGCGCCGCCCCGTTGGCATTTATTTTCATCCAGGCTTTGCAGGTAGTTGTGGCTCCAATTCCCGGCGAACTTACCGGCGCAGTGGGTGGTTTCATTTTTGGAACCTGGCCCAATGTGGTTTATTCGACTATTGGACTGACTGTTGGATCGATGGGAGCATTCATGGCGGCTCGAATAATCGGGATGCCGTTGGTCAGATATTTCGTCAGCGAAATTCACCTAAAAAGATTTCATTTTTTGACCGAGCGCAAGGGAGCCATTATAGCGTTCGCCTTCTTCGCCATTCCTGGGTTCCCAAAGGATATCCTGTCTTACATCCTTGGAATGAGCCCCATGGGTGTAGCATCATTTTTCTGGGTCAGCACTCTTGGCAGAATCCCTGGCACAATAATGCTCAGCTTGAGCGGTTCTGCCATTTACGACCAAGATTGGACACTACTTTTCATATTGACTGTAGTATGTGTTTCTATCTTTTGTAATAATATTTTTTCAACGTGATAGAATTGAAAAATGGGCGAGACATAGACATCATAAGAAACTGTGAATTGTCGTTGATTTGATTAACCTTTAGATGCATCTTGTGGCGCCTTCAATTTATTTTGGGAGGATTTATGGTTGACGAGGCCAAATCACCAGATTTTGAAAGAAACTCGTGACCAGCTTTTCAGCTCTTTTGTTCAACAGTTCTCGATTATGAACAACAACAGGAATATCTTTCCCAAGAAGTGCAGAACATGCGGTAAAGTATATGAGAGCCTTTATCAATACTTGTGCGATACGGAAGCAAAGGCCCAATCCCTAGAGGATGCGGGCGAAATCATGGGAAAATCATCAACCATGATTTACCGCAACTGTTCATGTGGCAACACCTTGGTAGTTACGGTCACAGATCAAATCCTGCCTTCAATCACCGACTTTTGGAGAGAATTAAGACGAATGGCCGAAATTCAAGGAAAACCGCTTAAGGAGATCGTAACTTTGTTTGTTGAAGACTGGGAACGTCAAATTCACAAACAATATGATTGTCTGGATAGGCACAAGCGCTTTTAAAATGCCGAACGGATTGTTTCTTGGTAATAATATCATACGGATAACACATGAAGATTTCGAATGTAATTTTTGACTTGGGAAATGTTTCTGGTTCCTTTTGATTGGAAAATTGCGGTCAAACGTCTCCTGAAGTATCTTCCTGCAGACATTGCCGAAGATGCCACACGAGATCCCGTAACGCTTGCAAAAGCAATCAATGATCTTGTTGATAAACTGGAAATTGGAGCCATAAGTTTTCAGGAATTTCACAGGCTTGTGGCCTTGAGGATAGGATTGACGGCTGATCTGAATGAATTTCAACAAATTTGGAGTCAGATATTCACACTTGACCAACAGATGACTCGTTTAGGGAAGTCTCTCACAAAGCGATATGGCGTGTGGCTGGCTTCTAACACAGATGAAGTCCATTACGACTACATAATTCGAAGTTTTCCAGAAATTCTTTTTTACAAAGGAGCGGCGCTATCCTACCAAATGGGGACAAAAAAACCGGAACTGGAATATTTTACGAAGGCGATCGAATTGTTTGGCATTCAACCAGATGAGGCGGTTTTTATCGATGATCTTTCCGAAAATGTTGTGGGGGCACAAAAAATAGGAATAGTTGGAATACAATTTACGAATTATCCAGCGCTCGTGAATGAGTTGACCCGAATTGGGGTAGATGTTCGATAAGTCTGAAGGAGCAAGATAGTTGAGCGATCAAGAATTTCTAATCGATGGATTCCAATTTTCAGCGGTTGCCGCCGGCGTCAAGAAGGCCGATTCGGACAGACTGGATTTCGCTTTGATATTATCTGAGGCCCCCGCAGTAACCGTGGGAGTCACTACGACAAACCTGGTTTGCGCCGCGCCGGTCACATTGGCTCGGGACAGACTTCGGGCTGGGGTCTCGCAGGCAATACTCATGAATTCGGGAAACGCCAACGCTTTTACTGGTGAAGCGGGAATCTCAGACGCACAATCTCTTTCCTCAATCCTAACTGAGAAACTTGGGGTCCGGGCGGACCTCATAATTCCGATGTCTACCGGCGTAATTGGTCAACGCCTTCCTGTCGATCGTATGATGGCCCGGATTCCTCAGTTAGTTAGTTCATTGGATAAGTCGAGCTTCTTAAAAGTGGCTTCAGCCATAATGACAACCGATACTGTTTCAAAAACCTCGATTTGTGAAAAGACCCTCAGCAATGGCCCCTTAAAAATTCTTGGGATGGCGAAGGGATCGGGGATGATTGCGCCGAATATGGCCACCATGCTCGCTGTCATTCTTGTTGACGTGCGAGTCGAAAGGCTTTATCTCCATGACGTTTTTTCTAGAATCAATAATCTCACATTCAACAGAGTTACAGTGGATGGGGACACTAGCACAAACGACACAGCCGTGGTTTTGTCAGGTGGCTCGCTCAGCTCCAGGGTCCTGTTGGACAACATGTCGGATCGGACAATATTTTCTGATGCGCTGTTTGAGGTGTGCTCTTCTTTGGCCAAGCAAATTGTCAGGGATGGAGAGGGCGCCTCAAAATTAGTGGAAATTAGGGTGTTGGGCGCTCCAGACGAGCCATCAGCCGTCAAAGTGTCCAGGCGGATAGCGGAATCACCCCTGGTAAAAACAGCCTTTCACGGTGAAGATCCGAATTGGGGAAGGATCGTATGCGCTGCCGGGTCTGCAGGGGTTTCATTCGACCCCTCTAACATAGATCTTTGGATAGGGTCTGTACAGATTGTAAAATCTGGGGCTCTTATGTCGGATGACTGGGAAATTCGCGCTAAACGAGTGATGGGAGACCCCGAATTTTCAGTTTTGATAGATTTGAAAGCTGGAACATCTGAGGCTTCGATTTTTACTTGCGATTTGTCAGCGGAATATGTGGGGATAAACGCTGATTACCGATCCTGAGAATCGTCAGCCGTGCATCAGAAATAATTAGATCTGATCCGAAATAGGTGGATGGGAATGTTCAGGACCTTTTTGCCGTAGCAGGTGGTTTCGGTTTAGTCTTGTGTCCGTTTTTGTTTTCTTTTAACGCCAACTTGTTTTTGGCGGGAACTCGAGGCACCATGATTTTTTGTCCTCTTTTCAGTCTGCGAGACAAATTGACGTCCGGGTTGATCTGGGCCAACATTTCCTTAGAAATTCCATATCTTTTTGTTAGCCCAGGAACGCTATCACCCTTTCTCACCAAATGAACCACGTGGCCGTTATTTGGGGACTCCTCCGGCAAATGTCTCACGCCTGCTATTATGGCGTCCTTCTTTCCCTGAGGAACTCTAATCGAATAGGGGGCGCCTTCAGAAGGGGTCACACCACGAACAAGCGCCGGATTCAACTCCATCATCGAAGCGGAAGAAACTCCTAAAATACCTGCCAATTTGGCCAGTGAATAGCTCCCATCAATTGGAGCCAGTTCCGTCTTTTCGTCACGCTCCTTTGGAGCAATGCTCTGAAATCCATACCGTTCAGGGTTTTTGGCGATTATGGCCAACGCCTGAAAACGAGGCAAAAACTCTTTAGTTTCTCGTTTGAGCATCCGACTGGAACAAATATCCTCATATTCATTTGCGTCTTCTTTGCACAACACCTTATTGAGTTTGTTTTCTCCGGAATTGTATGCGCTAAGCGCAAGCCGCCAGCAACCAAACATACCATACAGGTCTTTCAAATATGTAAGAGCGGCTGTGGTTGATTTGGCCGGGTCTAGACGTTCGTCGACATAGCTATCTACCCTGAGGCCGTAACTCCTGGCTGTCGCCGGCATAAATTGCCACATTCCCAGAGCGTTCGCTGGAGATCTGGCCTCTGGATTAGCCCCGGATTCTAGGAGAAAAAGATATGCAAGCTCTTCGGGAAGGTGATGCTTCTGAGTTTGTTCTTTGACCATGGGAAGATATCTTGTAGCCTGGGATAAATAACTCCGGGTAGAGTCTCTTCTTTCGTATGCGTATTCTCTCAGAAATTTTCTGACACGCGGTTCATTGGTTTCTAATGGTATGGGAGGATAGCTTCCCGGTTTGTTTGAGCCGAAAAAGGACTTTTCAGAACCAAAGTCGAACACCCTGGAAATCGCATTAGATATCGAAGAGGGATTGGAACTGTCCTTTTTCACAATCCCCAAAGAGGACCCGCAACTGGCTAATGAGGCAATTGCTACAACGACTGAAGTAAGCCTCAACAAGCCCCAAAAGGATCGTTTCTTCAGGTTGTAGAAAATGTTGTCCGGGATAGCGCCGCAGTTCAAGAACTCCTCCACCGTTTTATTGCCCATTGCTCGAAAAGCGTATCGGCGTTCGGGGCCTACAGTCGATTGCGTCCAACCCAAACTCTGACGAATATTATCACATTTATTAAACAAGGTGAAGAATAGATAGGCTTCAGAGGATAACTATTTAGAATCTAGCCGGAAAGTCATCGTTATATGCTCGGAGTGAACCTCCAGATTTCCGTGAAACCCGATGAGAAGATTCCTCAACGCGATCATGCCTAGCTTTGGACGAGCAGGAATTTCCTGGACAAGATTCCAACCTTCAGATCTTCCGAGATCCCACCTGATCGAAACCGACTCATTCTCTGGGGCGGATTTCAAGCAAATCTCCATTCGCTTGTCATAATTGGCGCCTTTGCCCCTATGAGCGGATTCCAGGAATTCAACGTGGTTTCTAGCCAGAACGAGACATTGTCCTACCGCGAGATCCAGAATTCCGGATGGAATACCTAAATCGCTAAAGGGTCCTCCCTTTTCAAGATCTACATCAATTCCCCTTGCGATGAACTGCTGCCGCAGAAGTTCATATACTCTTTCAAATGAAGTCTTGATATTTCCAGACACACTGCCAGTGGATAAAGACGTGTATTTCCTCACACCGTTAATGGCCTCGGAAGCTTTGAAAGCCAAATTCTTTATAGTAACTATCTTATCTTCAAAAAATTTGGTCTCAGCCTCACCCAAACCAAGCCTCTGGAATTTAAGCCTAAAAACCTCGCATGTCAGGGATATGGCATTCAAAGGCTGAGCGACTTCGTGAGCCATACCTCCGACAAGCTCGGGAAAAACCGTGCACGCCAATAACTCCTCGTCGGATAATTCAACAAGGTCATCGACGGAAAAAGTCACGAGGGGTCCTTACCTGGCATATTCCACCGCTCTGCTTTCCCGAATAACCACAATCTTTATTTGCCCGGGATAAGAAAGCTCCTTTTCAATTTTTTTCCGTATGTCTCTGGCAAGCAGGGTCAAATGTTCATCCCGTATGTTTGAATTTTCAACAATGATCCTGATCTCCCGTCCAGCCTGAATGGCGAAAGATTTACTGACACCCTTGAAAGAATCTGCAATCCGTTCCAGGTCTTCGAGCCTCTTGACATAGTTCTCGAGCATTTCACGTCTTGCCCCAGGTCGGGCTGCGGAAAGCGTATCAGCGGCCTGCACCAGAACAGCAATAGCGCTGGTAGGATCTTCATCGCCATGATGGGAAGCGATCGCGTTTACAATCAGAGGTGATTCACCATAACGCCTAGCTATGTCGGCCCCTATGATGGCATGGGCTCCTTCTACCTCATGATCTATCGCTTTCCCAACATCGTGAAGCAATCCTGCTCTTTTCGCCTTCTTCTGGTTTAGCCCCAGTTCGGCAGCCATTATGCCACAGAGGAACGCTACTTCGATGGAATGCTGATAGACGTTTTGAGCGAACGAAGTCCTGTACTTGAGTTTACCGAGAAGTTTGATGAGTTCAGGGTTAATTCCATGAACACCCACATCGAAACTGGCCTGTTCTCCAGCCTCAACGATGGCGTCCTCCATCTCTTGCGTAACTTTCTTTACTATCTCTTCAATTCTGGCAGGATGGATACGACCATCGTTGACAAGTCGTTCCAGGGCAATTCTCGCTATTTCTCGCCTGATAGAATTATAACCCGAAAGGATCACTGCCTCAGGGGTGTCATCAATTATTAGGTCAACACCTGTAGCGGCTTCGATAGCCCTGATATTTCTGCCTTCTCTGCCTATTATTCGACCCTTCATCTCCTCATTAGGCAGATTGACCACAGAAACGGTCCTTTCAGCCACAAAATCAGCCGCATATCTACCTATGGCTGTTGAGACGATTTCTTTAGCCTTTTTATCGGACTGGGCCTGAGTCTCTTCCTCAATTTGCCTTATGATTCTGGCGCTCTCCATGCGGGTTTCATCTTCAACTTTTTTGAGGAGCATTTCACGCGCTTCGGCTGTTGACAGGCCCGCCAGAGTCTCAAGCTTGTCCTGTTGTTTCTTTACAAGATTGTCGGCCTCACGTTCTTTATCTTTTATCCGCTTTTGGCTAGATTCAATTTCTCTCTCATGTTTGGTAAGTTGAACGTCTTTTTGTTCAAGTTGGGTGGCCTTTCTTTCAAGATTTTCGTCCTTTTTGAGAAGTCGAGCCTCTCTGGCTGAAAGTTCAGACCGTCTTTCCTTGATTTCATTTTCGAGTTCCGCTCTGGCCTGGAACAGTTGATCCTTGGTCTGGAGCAGAGCTTCTTTTTTGATTGTTTCCGCTTCTTTTTGGGCGTTCTTGACTATTTGATCTGCATTTGCCTTGGCTGATTCAATGCGCCTTTTGTCAAGAAACTCTCGCGACCGCATACCCTGCCCCGAGGCCCAAAATTATTGCTAAAAAAGCAAACACATAAACAAAAAAGGGAATCGATCCCACAACCCCCTCCGTATAATTTTATTTGGCGGGATGTTAAGGCGGAGAAGCTAGCTAAGATGAGGGACTCTATTCTGCTAAATGTCCAAGGGTTATAGTATAAGGCCGATAATCACTAAGTTTCAATCTATATGTAGAACCCTGAGCTACCATCCAGAGGCTTCAGCGCACATCCCGGTTGTTGGGTGTAAAATAAAACACAGGTCACTTTAGGTTGTATCCCCCGCAATCAGCCGTTG
The DNA here is from genome assembly GCA_963846725.1 of uncultured delta proteobacterium. Lineage (GTDB taxonomy): Bacteria > Desulfobacterota > Desulfomonilia > Desulfomonilales > Desulfomonilaceae > CAJBEZ01. The sequence goes on from CAWJXP010000022.1 coordinate 133,338, forward strand.
AAATAGAACTTTTGAACCTGGTTTCCCAGGTGGGATCCTGGCGATTGCTTCAGGCTTCCTGCTTCGATGACAGGCATGCTCACCACAATCGGAGTACGGCTCCCAATTTTCGAGTGTTGGCTCAAAAATTTTCTATTTCTCACGAACTGCGCAGGGGAATCTTGACATCAGTCTCTTCAAGATCACAAGGAGTTAAGAGACCGTTTTGTTCTGCCTCCACTTTCTCGATTCCATCCTGAATCGTCTGCCTGCACTGGAAAAACTCATCAGTTACATTCAGCAAAGTAAGCACAGCGAGATCAAATGTCGACACAACCTTCGATTTTTCTTTGATCTCTTCTGATCGAGCGTTGATAAAATCAACAAGCTTTTCTACATGTACTCTCCAGCCCCGCGACCGTGAACATTATATTGCCGACCGAAGAGGGTCACTTTCACCGCTTGAAAGTCTTGGTCGTTTTCTGACACCAAAAATCTTGAAACCACTCCTGCCCTTGTATCAATTAAAACATCCAGCTACTCGATATCCGTTTCTGACTGCCCCTTTGCCGTTTTTCATCTCGATTCATAAGCCGTTCAAAACAGCTTTAAGATCTAGATTAATTATATTTTATTGAGTGTTGGTGTCAAGTTATATCTGGATGGAAAACACCTCTTCCAGCTAAGGGTTGGCAGCGTAACTGTTTGATATCATGTCTTAACTGGCTTGCCAAATAAAGACTTGCGCATCGGTCGGTTTCACAAACCCGGGTCTATCCCGACAAACTCACACGTCTCCTTGAGCTTTTCAATCTTTCTATGAAAAGTGTTTCTGCTGAGCCCTAAGCTACGCGCGGCCCTAAGCTTGTCTCCTCGACTCCTCTCCAGCGCCTTTATGATGAGTCTTTTCTCAACCTCTCCCATTATAAGGGGATGAATTCCTTCCACATTATTGTCGACAAGATACTCGACCAACGAATCTAACGAATCTCCGATGCTCGTTTTCCAGAGGTCTCCAGAGCCTTGGTCATCACTGGACTTTTCCGACCTAGCGGTAATTGGGCTGGTCTTTGTCTCCCCAAGTTTCATGGAATCCTTACCTTTCCAAAAAAATTTTCTATTAACGCCAATACCCGTTCAGGAGCATCCTCTCTGAACACCTGGAACCGGAACTCCGCAGCTCCAGGAATCGCCCTGGAATACCAGCCCAAGTGCTTACGCATTTTTCGGACACCTTTCAAAATTCCATCCCACTTGACCTGGTCTTCAAAGTGCGTAGCAATTATCTCACTCATGGAGCTTTCGAGCTTTTCGACCGTCCAACCAAACATCCTCTCCAAGATGCTTCTTAGAAACCATGGACGTCCCAACGCCCCCTTCCCTACCATAACCCCGTCACATCCGGTTTTTTGTACCATTGTAATAGCGTCCTCGACATCAGATACCCCTCCATTCCCAATAACAGGAATAGACAACCTGTATTTGACCTCTCCTATCAAATCCAAAGACACCGGCCCAGTATGACCACCAGACTTACTCCTGCCATGAGCGATTATGGCGTCGGCGCCTTCGTTTTCTGCCACTCTAGCCAATTCTGGAGCGATATTATTCTTTTCATCCCAACCTGTTCTCATTTTGACGGTAAGAGGTATTGATATCGAATTTCTAACCGAACTAATGATTCTGCCCGCAAGCGCAAGATCTCGCATGAGGGCCACGCCACCACCCGACCCTACCACCTGCTTGGCCGGACAGCCCATGTTGATGTCTACTGCAGAGGCTGCGCCCTGATCTTCAATAATCCTTGCGCACTCAGCCATAGTTTCGGGATCCTTGCCGATAATTTGGAAAATAACTGGGACCTTGTGGTCCCTGATGTCCATTGTGGCAAAAACCTTATGAGCCCTTACAACTGCGTCACAACTGATCATCTCCGTCCACAAGGCCGACACACCAAAGTGTTGAATTATTCTCCTGAACGGGGGATCAGTTATCCCCGCCATTGGAGCCATAAAAACGGCTCCGTCCAGCTCTAGACTACCGATCTTCATTTTTGGAAATGGGGCCCTGTCCAAAACGAAGAGGAAAAACTTTTTGTTTTGACCTGGAAACAGCCAAAGAATTCGGAGGCACATCCTTTGTAATAGTGCTTCCTGCTCCTATAACGCTACCTGAGCCTATGCGGACAGGAGCCACAAATTGTACATCCGACCCCACAAAGCACTTGTCCTCAATTATCGTAGGATGCTTTTTCTTCCCATCATAATTGCATGTGATAGTACCACAACCGATGTTCACATCTTCGCCTATATGACTGTCACCAAGATAAGTCAGATGAGCAGCCTTGGTTCCAACCCCTACAACGGTGTTCTTAACTTCAACAAAATTTCCTATTCTAGCGTTCCTGCATATCTTAGCGTTTGGCCTTAAATGGGCCATAGGGCCTACTGACACTTCGTGCTCAACCTCGACTTTATCCAGTTTGGACCCCAGAAGAATACGCACCCTGTGCCCTATCTTAGAATCGTTTATCAAGCAACCCGGCTCCACTACGCAGTCCTGTCCAATTGACGTGGTTCCGGTTATCATGACATTGGGACAAATTGTGGTGTCAGGGCCAATGGATATTCCGAAATCTCCAAAAAAGGTGGACGGATCTTGGAGAGTAACTCCATCCGACATCAGTCTTTGTCGAATGCGGTCCCACATAACAGCGTTGGCAACCGCTAAATCAGATCTGCTGTTCACACCCACGACAACCGAAGAATCTTCTGTGTTGCAAGCATGAACCTTTACGCCGATTTTGTTAGCTTCCGAAACGACATCGGTAAGGTAGTATTCCTTCTGAACATTGTCGGCCCTAATTTTCCCAAGCAAGTCAAACAGTAGGGCGGCCTCAACAATATATATTCCGGTATTGATTTCCAGGACAGCCTTCTCAATGGCGTTAGCGTCCTTTTCTTCAACTATTTTTGCCACATGGTCCGCGTCATCACGTATGATTCGACCATAGCCAAAAGGAGTCTTTAAGTGCGTCGTGAATACGCTGAGCAAACTCGATCTCTCGTCGTGAAACCTCATAAAGAGTTCTAAGGTATCTGACCTAATGAGGGGAGTGTCTCCGCACATTATCAACACATGCCCATCGAATTTCTCAAACAAAGCGGAACATTGCTTCACTGCGTGACCGGTACCTAACTGAGGTTCCTGCTGCACAAAATTAAGATTCTGGGAATTGAACCGAAGCATAACCTCTTCGGCCTGATGACCAACCACGACTACCGTTCTATCAATGTCTAAATTTCTGACAGCGTCCAGAACGTAGTCCAGCATGGGCCTGCCGGCCACTGGATGGAGCACCTTGCAAAAACTTGATTTCATACGCGTTCCCTTGCCGGCGGCAAGGATAACGGCGCCGTAATGTTTCATGTTTGTAGATATCCAATCTATGGAAATAGCAATTTAAAAAATTATATGTTCGAGGAGGAAGTGTCAAGGTTAATTGGGTGTAGTCAGAGGAAGACCAACCGACATGTTCGAAAACACTCAATTTATTTGCCGGCGGGAGTTGTCAATTCATTCTTTTCATCCCATCACGAGAAAACACCCCAAAATGTGTTAGACTAAAAGGAACACCCGGACTGAGAGTTTTCTTTTTGGATGAAAAGAGTGACACAAGACCAAATTCCATAACCCGGAGTACAAAAATTTATGCTGATAAACCCTAAGGTTGCCGTTCTCGGTTCGGCCCGGGAACCGGAAGACTCCGAAGTGTCCAGGATGGCTTTTGAATTAGGTCGTGAGATCGCGAAGATAAGAGGCGTAGTTCTCTACTGGCGGTTGTCCGGGTTTGCCTCACAGGGCTTCTCTAGGGGCCAGGAGCGCTGGAGGATTAACCGTCGCTGTTTCCCCTGCCATGAACAGAAAGGAACATGTGGAGAAATATTGCTATCCTTATGACAGCGATGTCACGATGTTCACAGGAATGGGAAATAAGGGGCGAAATGTTGTTCTGGTCAGGAGCGCTGACATTGCGCTGTTCATAGGTGGCGGAATTGGAACTCTCAACGAGTTTACTATAGCGTTTGATGAATTTACAGATGAAAAGGTTATAGGGATTTTATCCGGTAGTGGTGGCATGTCAGACCAGCTATCGGAAATCGCATTGTGGTCGGGACGAACTCCTGCAGCTCCATTTCTGATCGAATCCGATCCCGCGATTCTTGTTCTAAAAGTATCTCGAAAGTTTGCCGAGAGAATTTCTCCTAATCTCAAATGAAATACCCGGACATCTCCCAGCGATACTTTGCCTCCGACCTTCCACAGTTCTACTCCGAACTGGTAAACAGCATCGATCTTGGCACAATTGGGGAAATAAGAACTGAACCATCCCTAGCGCTCATCCATGGGAAAGGGAAAATCTCTCTGACCTTAATACCTCGTTTTTTGAATCTCGGGTCTTACAACTCCCTTAGACTAACTGTTATCAACCGTTCAGAATTTACCATTCTTGCAGGACTTACTCTCATCCATGGCACAGGTGTTCCTCAGAAGGAAGGAGAAGGGGTATCATTTTCCGGTGGTCGAGAGTTCCTTCAGCCAGGGAGGTTGAGCTGTCTGAACTTTCCGATAGAAAGTTTCGGAACCTACGGAAAACCACGCGGATGGGAAAATATTTCCAAAATTGAGCTGATTTTTTCGACTGAAAAATTCCTGGTGGTATCAGGAGACCTTAAAATCGAATTTCATGGGCTTGAGGCGGTGAAAAGTCTTGTCCCGGAAGGTCCGAGACTGTCTCAAGATGGCCTTAAACATCTGCTGCTCACAAACACCGACTCGAGTTTCTATTTCTGAGACAAATTCCAACTTCAGATTAACATCTCCACAGAAATTGCAGCCTTGTCGCACAACAGACTGGGTTCCTTTCTCAGCGCAGGATCCGGGTTTATATGTGGAGCCGCCTCATCCTTATCCGCTGGAAACAGCCCCAGAAATACTAAACGGTAAAATAATGGGGCAATACCTCCCGTCCGCGATTCCATGGCATGACAATCTTACCGGAGAACTTGAGTGGTCGCACTTCCTGAACCGCCATCATTTTCTCCGTACCCTGATTCAGGATTATGCGAAAACCGAAAATGAATCATCCATGCAAATGGTCTTGAATGTCCTGAAAGACTGGATTCACAAATGCCCTGTCCCTATAAACTCAAACGGCGGAGCAGGCCCGACATGGGAAACCCTGACAGTCGCATGGAGATTGAGAGAATGGTTTTGGATCAAGGGAATATTATGGGATACCGAATCATTCCCCGAATCGGTCAAATCCTTGATGCTTCGCTCCGTATGGGAACACGCTCGAAGCCTTATGGACCACCAGGGCCATCCGAATAACTGGATGATAGTTGAATCGGCAGCTCTTGCCTGTGCGGGAATGATTTTCCCAGAATTAAAACAGGCTGTCCGATGGATAGAAACGGGCATAAAAAGATTGGCACAGGAACACGACAGACAATTTTTTGACGATTCGTCGCACTTTGAGATTTCTACGCTTTATCACGCGATCTGTATCCACTCGATTCTTGAAGTGAGGATTGTGGCTGAATCGGTTGGTGTCCATTTGGCGCCGCTATTTTATGAGCCGCTGGAAAAGAGTTTTCAATATTTAATGGATATAGCGAGACCTGATTTTACGTGGCCTTCTATAAATGATTCAGGGAGTTTTGATAGGGACTACTGTCAACTCTTCGCCAGAGCGGCTCACATATTCAACAGATCGGATTTTGAGTGGATAGCTACCAAAGGGATTAAAGGCGAATCTCCCGGCAGGAATTTTTGTTGTTTCCCTGATTCGGGGATATGCGTGATAAAAGGAACCGAAAAAAAAGAGAAAAAATGGGGCCTATTTAGAGCTGGGCCAGCCGGAGCTTTTCATGTCCACAACGATGTCCTTTCAATAGAAATCTTTGATCGAAAATTTTCCTGGCTGGTTGATCCCGGAATAACCAAGTACGCTCCAGATCCTTTAACCTCGAAGTATCGGTCAGGTTTGTTCCACAATATGCTGACTGTTGACGGTATCGAACCGACAAGGTCCACTGCGGGAATTTCCGAGAGGATCAAATCAGCCCGAGACAAAATTCAGGTTTTAGACGGAAAGAATTTTCTGGCTGTTTTCGGTGTTTCCAATGAATTGGTCGATCAACACGGGGATAGTTGTTCACTGGAACGAGCCCTCGTTCTAGTGAACAACTCATTCTGGATTGTATTTGAACACATCTCAGGACGAGGGATTCATGACATTGTTCATAACTGGCAGTTTTCTCACTATGTGAAAGACATCCAGTTTGCCGAACCATGTAAAATAATCGCATCCAATGAATACTCGCAACTAGTTATCGAGAAGCTAATTCCCAACGAACCTTGCAAGTTCGACGCTGTGAGAGGGGGTATCAATCCTCCGAGAGGATGGGTTTCGGTAGGAGGGACCGACAAAGCGTCATATTCGGTCCGTTGCAAAACAGCAGTAGAACTGCCCATTCTTTTCTGCTGGGCAATTCATGGAGGCTAAAATTCCACGTAACATCACAACAGCAAGGCATGAAATGCCATCAGTTTGCCAATTACCATCATCAGGATGATAACAACGACAGTGAGAACCACAATTAATGGTAACATGATTGAGATTACAGCTCTACCGGTTCCTATCCGGAAACCTTCTTTCAAACCTATAACCAGAATGACAAACTGCCAGATCCCTGCGATCAGCCAACCTACAAATGGAATTGAGTGAAAGATTTCCGGCCCAAAACAGTAACAGCTTATTCTAAATGTAGATTCCAGTGAAGCGCTTCGAACTCCAAGGACCATTAGGCAAAGAAACAAGAGAAGCGGATGCAGAAAGATTCCCAGAATCAGCATCAACAGCATATATATAAGGCTCCCTAATTTTGAGCCCACCATCATTCCTTCGGGCATCATCATAGGGATTGCTGTTGCATTTGTCATAACAGAAAACGTGTATCCGATCACAATAGAAACGCTTGATATTACAAGAGCATAAAGGAATGGAAGCTTGTAGCCCGCGTGAAGCGGCAAGCGCCTGAAAAAATTGGTTGAATCGAACAAAGACTGTTTAAACGTCTCGATTAAACCTCGCGTAAAGCCAAGCCCTTCCTCGTCCTCCCAAGGGCAATATCCCTTAAAGCCCGCATAACTTGAACCAGATCGAGGGCTTTGCTCAAAAAATTCTCTCTGTTGGCCCGCATCAGTTTTTCCAAGACAATCTTCACACAATTCAGAGGGCCTCAGATAAGGATCAAACTCTTTCCCGCATTTTGGACAAATCACTGTCGCCTCCTCGCGAATTCATTTTGAAATCACGAGACCATCATAACCAGCCTACGTGCGTTTTTTCAGAACACGTCAGCAGAGAATTTGTAGATTTCAGTTCCAGGGTCTTTCCATGCGTCACGCGGGAGACACGCTTTCCGGCATGTCTCTTCCAGGAATGTAACTCTATCCCAGTTGCGCTCCGTTGCAACTTGAGGCAAGAGTAGTCCGGAACACGCTCCATGTTTCACAAGAATTCCATCAACACCGACTTGAATTTCATCAATATCTTTGACTCTCTGAAACGGTGTAAGTACGGATATTTCATAATCCAGGAACTCCAATTCATCCGTGCATATCGGTCTAAATCGAGGATCCTTGAAAGCTGCGGCTTCAGCCATTTCCTCTATTGTCTCACAAAGTGGCTTGCTAGCGTTAAGCCATCCTATGCAACCCCGGAGCATACCCTTTTTATGAATAGTTACAAATGCGCCACATTTTTCTTTGAGTTTCTCAGATCTAGGCTCATATCTCTCGGTCTTCAGCCCCTTACATCTACATTCAACGACTTTTTCAACCAATCTCAGGAGTTCATTCTTATCTTCATCAGTCAACCCCATATCGACACCGACATTTTTTTTTCTGGAACTCATGCCATTCACCTTGTCGCCTTCAGAGTAAGTTTAATCATGATTGCAAATCACGGAAACAACGGGAGCGCTGTCAAGGCTGCGTTTTCTTCAAGACCGAACATGAGGTTCATATTCTGGACAGCTACTCCGGAAGCCCCTTTTACGAGGTTGTCAATCGCCACCATAACCACTGCGTAATTGGTTCGTTCGTCGATTTCCACCGATATATGAGCTTGATTCGAACCTCTAACTCGAGCTGTGTCGGGATACATTCCCTGAGGTAGGACCTTGATGAAGCCGTCCTCCCTGTAGAATTCGGAGAAGATTTCTCTTAAATGTTCTGATTTTAATACTGGTTCGGTTTTCAAGTATATTGTGCTGACCATTCCACGACTCACAGGAATGAGATGTGGTGTAAATCTGACTGTAATCTTCTTTCCTGCCAACAAGGAAAGTTCCTGTTCCATTTCAGGGATGTGTCTATGGCCCAACACTCCATATGGCTTGAAGCCCTCACCCGATTCACAAAAGCTAGTGTTGAGTTTAGCTCCCCGACCTGCTCCTGAGATTCCGGATTTGGAATCTACAACGGGACATGAAGTATCTACTCCCGGCAAACCGATAGTCGGAGCCACCCCTAATATTACCGTGGAGGGGTAACAACCGGGATTAGCTATTAATTCAGCTTTTTTGATTTCCTCTCGACGAATCTCCGGTAGACCATATATTGATCTGCCTAGCAGATCAGGGTCCTTGTGCTTCCCGTACCACTGCTCATACGTCTCAAGGTCTTTGAGACGAAAATCCGCTGATAGATCTATCACCCTGACACCAGCATTGAGCAGTTTACGCGCGGCTATGGCAGAATCCCCGTGAGGGAGAGCCAAAAAAGCCACATCGGCTTTGGGCGACTCCAAGAGATCGTCAAGCCCTAAAAGGGGAAAATCGTTTTTCTTGGAAATATATGGAAAAATGGCGCTAGCTTTCTGTTTCGACCATGTCCTCGAACTACCGCCTTCTATGCGAACGTTCGGATGGCCGGACAGGATTCTGATCAACTCAATACCGGTATAACCCGTGGCTCCGAATATTAAAGCTCTTAACATGTTTAAAACTTTGAACTCCCTTAGGACTCTCTTCTGTAATTCGGGGCTTCTTTAGTTATTACCACATCATGGACGTGTGACTCTTTCAGTCCCGAGGCGGTTACTTTAACAAACGTTGCTTTTGACCTGAGTTCATCTAAAGTCTTCGCTCCAAGATAGCCCATCCCGGCTTTGAGACCCCCAATAAGCTGAGTAATCGAATCTGCCACAGGGCCCTTGGCAGGCACCATCCCCACAATTCCTTCAGGCACTAGCTTATGCTCCTGGACTCCCTCGTGCTGGCCATAACGATCACGTGACCCATCCTTCATGGCCTCCAGTGATCCCATCCCTCGATAAGACTTGTAGGATCGTCCCTGGTAGAGGACCGACTCTCCGGGGCTCTCATCGGTGCCGGCAAGGAGGCCCCCAATCATGACGGTATTGGCCCCCGCTGCGATCGCCTTTGTTACATCTCCGGAATATTTTACGCCACCATCGGCAATCATTGGTACCCCCAATTCCTTTGCTACCTTGGAGCATTCCATAATCGCTGATACTTGTGGCACTCCTACGCCGGCTACAATTCGAGTCGTACAGATAGACCCGGGACCGACCCCCAGCTTAACTCCGTCCGCACCTGCCTTTACAAGATCGCGAACAGCCTCGGGAGTAGCTATGTTTCCCCCTATCACCTGGCAGTTTTTGTAGTTTGCCTTTATGTCCCCAATAGCTTCAATCACATTTTTTGAATGACCATGCGAGGTGTCTACTACAATGACGTCGACTCCTCGTCTTATAAGCGCTTGTACTCGTTCTTCTCGGTCAGGCCCAACGCCAACAGCAGCGCCTACCCTGAGTCGTCCGAACTCATCTTTCGCCGAACTCGGGTACATGATCGCCTTTTGAATGTCCTTTATGGTAATGAGCCCCTTCACGCGATTTTCACTGTCAACGACAACCAATTTCTCGATCCGATGCTTGTGAAGCAAGGCCTTGGATTCTTCTATACCTATTTTCTCGTCGACTGTAATCAGGTTGTCTTTGGTCATCACTTCTTCGACTTTGAGATCAAGGTCTTCGATAAAACGGAGGTCCCTGTTGGTGAGTATGCCTTTGAGGTATCCCTTGACTGTTACAGGCACTCCGGAGATGTGATATTTCTTCATTATTTGAAGGGCATCCGATATCTTTTGCTCTGGGTGTATCGTTATTGGATCCACGATCATGCCAGACTCTGATCTCTTTACCCGATCAACCTCCCGAACTTGCTCAGGAATTCCAAGATTGCGATGGATGATGCCTATTCCCCCTTGACGAGCCAGGCTGATAGCCATCTCCGATTCCGTAACCGTATCCATCGCCGCACTGACGATAGGAATATTCAAGGCAATCGTCGCCGTAAGCCTGGTTTGAACGTCAACTTCGGACGGTAACAACTCTGAATAGCAGGGCACTAGGAAAACATCATCAAAAGTCAAAGATTCGTGGACAACCATCAATATCTCTCCATCTTAGTCTATGTGTTGTTCTGGTTCCGGTCCTTAACCAGGGTTTATTGACAAACAACCCAAGGAAAATAATAAAACTCAATCAGGAAATTTTACAGAACTTAAACATTCTTTCCAAATCTCTTTTAGCGTGGGATGGGGGCTTGATTTCTAGTGGTCCCAATGAATTCCATACCTTTTATTAGGCTTTTGGAAGCTGAATCCATGAAAAGATCAAGATAACTGTTCCACCTTTTCTTCGGGTACTCGAGTTCAGGCTCTCCCTTGATTCCACCCAAATTGGCTGCGACCTTCACAGCGTCGTAGAAATTCCCCATCGAATCAACCAATCCCAATTCCTTAGCAGACTGTCCTGTAAAAAATCTGCCATCCGCTATATCACGTAACTTATCCTCTTCAATTTTTCCCTTGCGGCCTTGAAGCACATCAGAAATGAACTGCTCATGGACTTCTTTGGCAAAATTTTGAAGTATGTCCCTCTCTTGATCGTCCAGAGGCTTGATACCAGATCCAATGTCTTTGAAAGCGCCAGCCTTGATCACATTTACACTTACACCAATCTTTTCGATGACTTTATGTATGTCCGGCAGCATCATGATCACTCCTATGCTACCAGTGATTGAGCCTTTTGAACACACAATCCTGTCGGCGCTGGAGGCGATATAATACGCCGCTGAAGCCCCAACCGTTTCAATGGAGGCCACAACTGGTTTCTTCTTTCTGATTTTTTCAATTTCCCTGTAGATCTCTTGAGCAGGAGCGACTGTTCCTCCCGGTGAATTGATCCTCAACAGAATTGCTCTTACAGAAGACTTCTTCCTGAATTTTCTTAATTCCTTGAGCGTTTCATCACAAGTAAGGATGGTTCCTTCTATAGATATCACCCCGATCTTGTTACCGTAATCCAGGATTTCAGAAATTCCGGAAGACCGGTCTTCAGTGTCCAGCAAGCGGGACAGCGTCATTACCATAATAACAAAGATTATCATTAGGGCCATAACGAAAGCTAGAGAAACACCAAGCCTAGATTTTTTCATTGAATTCTCACCCGCTAAAGTCGAGAGGCGTCATTCTTCGAAGAGGTTTAACCTAACTATTTGTAAATGAAAAAATTATCAGAAAACAACGACTGTCGCAAGTAACCTTCCCTTATTAATTCAAATTGGTGGGCAGAAGTAGGGATATGGTCGCTCACCAATCCATTCTTGCCTTCAAAACATCAAGAAACTTCTCGTTAGAGTCCAAAACTCTCGTCGCTTCGCGCCCGGTCATTCCCGATCCTCTCAACACAACCTCAGCCTTTTCGTCGGTGATCAGGTTGTCCGGAGTATGAGTATCCGTATTGATAAGCAGTTGCGCCCCACTTTCCAAAGCCATCCTGAAAACGTGGCCGTTGGTTAGACTATGGCCAGATCTGGATGTGATTTCCAGAAAAACGTTTTTTTGTTTGGCTAAGCTTGCGTCTTCTTCAGAAATCATACCGGGATGGGCAAGGATATCCGTTTCAGCCAAAATGGCCGCGTGATTTGTTCCTGGGGCCACTGGCTCAACGGGGGATTCCCCATGGGTAATGACTAATACCGCTCCCTGTTTTCTGGCTTCAACAATTAACTCCGCTATCTGGGCAGGCGGAGCATGTGTTATTTCAACCCCTGGAATGACAAATACGTTCTGATTCTTATTTAGTTCATGCGCTACCCGGACAATTCTTGGAACAACGAACTCCAAATTTGAAGAGTCAACATGGTCTGTCAAACCTATCGCACGGTAACCAATTACTCCAGCCCTCCTAACTAACTCGCTCGGCACGAGAACTCCATCGCTAAATAGTGTGTGAGTGTGAAAATCAATCATGCTCAAAATCCTCCTATATGTATGGGGATCGTCCAGTCCCTGGGCTTGTGAAGTGAGCAAAAAGGGCTTCCAATAATCAAGCTTATAATCTAGAATTCAGGTCTCAGGCAAGCGCCTGCTCCAGATCGGGGTTGAAAAATTATTTAGCTGTCGTAATTTATCGAGATCCAACCATCATGTTATGTTTAAGTTAACAATTATTAAGAGGTAAACAACGTGTGCGGAATAGCTGGTTTCTTGAGTAATGAGGCATGGAAGAGAAATAGTGATCTTAGCTGGATCGAACAAACCATCGGTCCACTTTCCGGGATTTCGGCCGGATCGATTGAGATTTCCACATTGCGCAAATCTGTTGACCACATGATCCGACATTTTGATCAATTGATGGAGTTTTCGTTTCATTTTTCCCTGGTTTCTGATCCTGAGTTCTTCTCAAAGGTTGAGTACCTGGCCGAATTATTGGAAAAGGCTCTCGAACGCCTATCGAAAGAACCCCTGACAGAAGAAATTGAATCTCTTAGCCAAGATATAGGTGACTTCATCTGGCAGATTAGGGCGGAAGTAATTAAAAATGTCGCACGTACCAATGAACTAATCAACCCGGATCTTCTCTCAAAAGGACCGAGTCGCCCGCAGCGGTTCGTTGCCTGGGCAATAGAAAGAGTACTCGAAAATATCGATAGACTGGAAGTGAGAGGACGAGATTCAGCCGGCATATCAATTCAAATAATGACCGCTGGGGATTCCTTGCGGCCCATGATCGAGGAATTGACAATAGACAGGGGGCTCAAGAAAAGTTCCCGAATACAAAATGGAGTCAGCATCGGTTTTCAGGAAGTCACGTTGCCGTCCGGAGGGCTATGCCTAACCTTCTCTTACAAAGTGGCAAACCTGGTGGGTCATCTAGGTGATAACACCAAGCACATAAGAAACGCTGTGAGAAATGATGAAGAACTGTGGAATATCGCGGCCCTTACTCACAAAATCAACATAATAGCGCATACGAGGTGGGCCTCCAATGGAATCATAAGTCTCTCGAACTGTCATCCCGTGGATGGGGAACTATATGAGAAAGAAGATGCCCAATCGATAGACGATAGGAACACTCAGTTTGTTCTAAATGGTGATGTGGACAACTATCATTATCTCGTTGAAAACTTCGTCCATTCTAGGGGATATCAAATCGAGCCATCAGTGACTACCGACGCGAAAATCCTCCCCGTTTTCTACAGGCTGGGGACAAGCCTTTCCCAGCCTCATTTCAAAAGATTCGCCGAATTGATGAATAGTTGTGAAGGATCTCTGGCTGTAGTAATGCAACACCCTTTATTTCCTGATCAATTGGTAATGGGACAGAAGGGGAGCGGACAGAGCCTCTTCATAGGCGAACCCATTGACGGTTTTATACTTGCGTCCGAGGTCTACGGTTTGGCTGCCTGGACAAGACAGTCCATGGCTCTGTCCGGTCTTGAAAAAGGTGGATCAGGGGTAGTCATCTCCACTGAATCAGGTCTTGACCTAAAGTCCTATTTCCTGGAAGACGGTTCCCCATCTACAATTAAAAAAGAGCCTATTTATATCCATTCGAGGGATATCTACAGGGGCGATTTCGCTTATTATTTCGAGAAGGAGATTCACGAGGCTCCTTCAAGTATAAGAAAAACGATAAAGGGCAAATACAAGAAAAAAGGCAGAGAGATAGAGTTCGTGGATGGCGGGCATTCGGCTTTTGAATCACTGGTGTCCAGACTCCGTGATACCACTAAGCCACGAATAAAAAGAATCATGGTAATTGGTCAGGGAACGGCCTCCATCGCAGCCAAGGGAGTCGCATACCTGATTGAAAAGGCCATTGAGGGCTTGGGAATCGTTGTGACATCCTGCAAGGCCTCTGAACTGTCCGGTTTCTTCCCGGCGCAATCTCTTGACGACATGTTACTTATAGCTATCTCGCAGAGTGGAACGACTACAGACACCAACGAGAACGGTTGACGTGGCCTCCTCCCAGGGGGCCTGGATTCATGCAATTGTGAACAGACGCAATTCTCCCCTCGTTTCAAAATCCAATTCCCACTTTTATACCAGTGATGGTCGCGATGTAGAAATGGCCGTTGCGTCAACCAAGGCTTTTTATTCGCAAATTGCGGCTGGAAAAGTGACAGCGATGCTCCTGGCTAAAGAATTCAACAGCTTGTCGGATGAACAGATCTATCAGGAAGTTTGTTCTCTCGAAGAATTGCCGGACTTGATAGAGTCTGTGCTGAAACAGGGCCAGAAGATAAAACGTTCGGCCGAGCTTTACGGACCCAGCAGCAGAAACTGGGCGGTTGTAGGAAATGGGCCAAACAAAATAGCGGCAGATGAAATCAGGATTAAACTGAGTGAACTCTGCTATAAATCAATACCGTGCGACTTCACGGAAGACAAGAAGCATATCGACCTTTCCACAGAAACCTCTAACTCTGGTCATAGCGAATGATCTTCCGGATCAAATTGTTCAGGACACCGCCAAGGAAGTAGCAATATTCAAGGCCCACTCCGGAAAACCCTTGGTTTTTTGCGCTGAGGGAGAAAAACGCTTTCTCGACCACGCGCAAGGTATTGTGGAATTGCCTGTCGTGGGCGCTGGGCTCGACTTTGTAACCGCTACAGTAGCGGGCCACCTCTGGGGTTTTCATGCCGCAAAGGCTATTGATACCCAGGCCAAGAGCCTGAGAGATATTAGATCTTTGTTGACGACATCTCTCGAGCGACCCGAAACGTGGAACCGACTTGATGTTCAAAAAGGATTCCAAACCGCCATGAAATCAATTTCCAATGGCGAAATGAACGCGTCACTCCCAGCTTCCACTGCGTCGGCGATGGCCCTCTATTCGGCTAAGCTGCTTCTGAGCGATGAAATGCCTGAAGATCGTGAACTCCTGATCAACGAGGGGATTTTGACTCTCAGCAAAGCTGTAGACGAAATGACTCGGCCAATAGACTCGATTCGGCACCAGGCTAAGACTGTTACTGTGGGCATTTCTCGACCTCAGGATTCCCTCCCTTCAATATTGTTAAAGGCGCTCGAAATTTTAGGCGCTCAGCCCGGATGGCTAAAGGAACAAGATAAAAGAGTTCTTAAAATTCTCTCCCAAGTGATTGAGAATGTAAAGGGAGGCATGCTTTACAAAGTGGGAGATTCCGGTAAACCTACCGAATCGACCGGTGAATTTGCCCCAATACAGGTTATTGCAAAATATGGACACTCTGATGGGAAACCATCTCGATATGATACTCCAAACCCGGCAGGTGGGAGTAAAAGAACCGCGTTAAGACTTCGCCGGGCTGTTTGGAGTTCAGGAAAAGGTGGCCAGGAAAGTCTTCTGGTCCTACCACTTTTCGGAGATAATTCCAGTGATTGCCAGCACCTGGCTCTATTGCATGTAGAATTCGCAACCAGGGCTTCTGTCTCACAGAAGATAAACGTTCTTAGAGCGATGGGCGGAAGATTTCACGACGTTGTGGAAAAACTTGAGGAACAAGCCAGTTCCTGTTCCATAGAAGATTTTGCGCAAAGGATTGAGCCCAGAGACCTTGTATTAGCGTCCATAGATTCACTTGTCCTGGCAGTATCCTGCTAAACATCAGCAAGAAATGTCGGATCAGTTTTATTTTTTAGATCTACATTCGATATTTGAAGCTAAGTACCTAGCCCTCTAAAACTGAAGGGCTAGGTGCCCTCTTACTAGTAAAGCCTGAATTATCGTTGACATTTCACAATAAGCATATTAAAATTCAGCATGTTATTTATATTAGTTAATTTAATGGATTAAGTTAATGTTGTGGCGTGTCCTTATGTTTAGTTAACACATAGATAATAAGATTGACGAGTTATATATATTTATGCAGTTGAAGCAATCTAACATTTTCGGAAATTCATGGACAGCAGCGCAGTGAAAAGCCCGGGATCAAAACAGCTACTTGCAGGTTTTAAAAGTCGAATCCCAATTCTCTTTGGGATGTCCCTGTTCATTTTATCGTTTTTAATACCAGTTTTAAGTTTTGCGGAGAATTCCTTCTGTCCCACAAATGACCAAGCACATCGAATGGCTGGAAACCCAATAAATCCATCAATCAATGTTCCATCGTTATCTTGGGGTAAAATAGTCGATACACCCTCGGGAACAAAAAAATACTACGGTGAACGGGATCTCGTCTATATAAAGATCGCGGATACAAAACGTGGACTGATACGGGAAGGCGATCGTTTTTGCATCATAGATGAGACCAGGCATCTAGCCGCTTTGAATCATCGGGTAGCTGGCTCCAACTCCAAGGGTAGAATTCTGGGCCAAATAGAGATCACAAGCGTTGGTTGTGATCTAATCATGGGGATAATCCTGGATTGTGGCTCATCGATTGTCAAAGGTAGTAAAATAGCTCCAATATCACCCACGGAACCTTCCCATTTTTCAGACGCTGATCTATATTTGTCGATCGAAGGACAGAAGAGTTGAACACTGACAGAAATAAGTTCATGCGTGAGCCTCGAGAACATATCTGATTACAGTCCTTAAATTCGGAATCTAGTAACTTTACAGGGGGGATTTCAAAAATGGTCCACAGAGAACATGAGTCTGCACAGGACATTTTTGCCTGGCTGGCTCTTGAAAGAATTCCGTTGGTCGGACCAATAAGTATCGCTAAGCTGATTGAGGCTTTTGGCGGACCGGTTGAGGCTCTAGGCGCATCGAGACATGAAATCTGCAAAAAAGCTGGATTGTCGGAGCGTCTAGCCGACTCGATCATATCTTATAAACCAGCAAACGGAGAGATAGAAAAGGACATAGCAACCCTCCAAGGTCTAGGAGCCCGAATTGTCACCAGATGGGGCCCTGACTATCCGAGGAACCTGAAAGATATTTATGACCCTCCCGCTATCCTTTTTGTAAGAGGCTCACTATACGTTGATGACTCCAGAGCAGTCGCAATGGTAGGAACAAGAAATCCCACAAGATATGGTCTGGAATTTGCCAAGTCGATAACTCGAGATCTTGTCAGGTCATCTGTCACAATTGTAAGCGGTCTGGCCCGAGGCATTGACACAGCCTGTCATCTGTCAGCCTTAAGAGAAGGCGGTCGAACCATTGCCGTCCTCGGATGTGGATTAGATGTTATTTATCCGAGAGAAAATGAAAGTTTGATTGAGAGAGTCTCGGAAAATGGTGCGGTAATGACCGAATTCCGACCTGGCGTGGCTCCGCTCAAAACAAATTTCTTTCGGAGAAATAGAATTGTGTCTGGTCTATCCCGGGCTGTTGTCGTTGTCCAGGCGGCAAAAAAAAGTGGATCGCTGATCACGGCATTCCATGCGCTGGAGCAAAACAGAGACGTCTTTGCCGTTCCTGGAAACATTACCAATGAGCGTTCCAGAGGACCTCATCATCTCATAAAACAGGGAGCCGGTCTGATTGAATCGGCAGACGACATTCTAAATGCATTAGGAACATGTGCATTCCATGAAACCCACGAGCCAGCCGAATCAGCCATGGACTCCTCGGACACTATCGAAGTTTCAGAGACAGCAAGGACAATTCTTAATTTTTTGGATCTCGATCCTACTCCGATTGATCAAATATGTGAGGGACTGAAACTCGAACCCGGGAAACTTCTGGCGGCCCTACTTGAACTCGAAATGTCCGGCCTTGTCAGACAAAGCCCTGGGAAGATGTTCTCAATAGCTAAGCCATGACTTGACTTTGAGAAATTAGGCCGCAGATTCCAAAATTAGGGACTAAGTTGACGGAACTTGTCGTTGGACATAGCGACTGGCTAGACAACGAACGGAATGAATTTGGTTGACAGTTTATCCAATTGATCTTAAAGCTTTTCATCTCGATGAAGCGCAACGATGTTTCAAGATGATTGATCATGCGGGAGCCGGTATAAACCGTTCATCACCGATGCAATATACTTTTAGGGAATAGGATGAAAGATTCATCAGGAAAGACTCTAGTTGTGGTGGAATCTCCCGCCAAAGCCAAAACTATTAAGAAATACCTCGGGTCCGATTTCGAAGTTAAAGCCTCTGTAGGCCATGTAAAAGATCTACCGCAAACGGCGGGAAAATCAAAAGACCAAACAAATGGACGAACGAAATGGACGGGGCCTGTTCTGGGAGTTGAGGTGGATTCCGGCTTCAAGCCTCACTACGAAATAATCCCAGGAAAAGAGAAGGTAATTTCTGAACTGAAAAGCATCGCTCGAAGGTCCTCACGCGTGTTGCTAGCAACAGACCCTGATAGAGAAGGCGAGGCTATTGCCTGGCACTTGAGCGAAGAACTAGGAAAACCTGCTGGTTCGGTCTTTAGAGTACGCTTCAATGAACTGACCGAAAAAACCATAAAGGAAGCGGTTGCCAACCCCTCGAAGCTCGACCCCAGCCGGTACAACGCCCAGCAGACCAGACGAATTCTAGACCGCATCGTGGGTTATCAGATCAGCCCGCTTTTATGGGACAAAGTTCAATACGGTTTGAGCGCCGGGCGAGTCCAGTCAGTAGCACTGAGACTCATTGTGGACAGGCGACTTGAGATTGACACATTTGTTCCTGTTGAATATTGGACCCTATCAGCCAATCTGGTCAAAAACACCTCTTCGCCGTTTGAGGCCAAATTGGTCGAAATCGCCGGCCAAAAAGCTGAGATTGATGATGTTGTCAGGGCTTCTGAGATCACTAATTACGCTGGGCGCCAGGTTTTCAAGGTAACTGAAGTAAAGCGGAAGGAAAGAACCCGTAAACCGTATCCTCCATTCATCACTTCGACTATGCAGCAAGAGGCGTCCAGAAAACTCCGAATGTCCCCGAACCGGGCAATGCGCATCGCTCAACAGCTATATGAGGGGATTGAACTCGGCAAAGATGGCTCGATAGGGCTAATAACCTACATGAGAACCGATGATCCTCGAATAGCCCCCGAGGCCATGACCGCAGCGAGGGATTTTTTGTCCAAAAACTACGGCCCACAATATGTGCCGGAAATACCCAACATATACAAGAGTAAAAAGGGCGCGCAAGAGGCGCACGAGGCTATTCGCCCTACATCCCTAGAGTTCACGCCTGAGAAAGTGGCGTCCTTTCTGGATAAACAGCAGAAAGACCTTTACACCCTTATTTGGAACAGGTTCATGGCGAGTCAGGCCGCCGCCGCCGTCTATTATATGACTACCGCCAACATTTCAGCTGGTGATCTTCTGTTTAGAGTCACCGGTTCAATAATGAAATTTGACGGATTCACGAGGATTTATTCAGCGTCATCTGATGAAGAATCGACAAGCGGAATTGACAGTAGAGAAAACAACGGGTTAATTTTACCGGACCTACGCAGCGGTGACGTTCTGGAAGCGCAGTCCCTTGTTCCACGGCAAAGGTTCACACAACCGCCCCCAGCTTTTAACGAGGCCTCACTGATAAAAAGAACTTGAAGAGCGCGGCATCGGGCGTCCCTCAACTTACGCCGAAATTGTTACCACTATACAAAAGCGCAAATATGTCGAATTGGTAGACAAGAAATTTGAGCCCACAGTGCTGGGGAAAATCATCGCTTCATTACTGATCGACAGTTTTCCTGACCTTGTCAGCCCTCAATTCACGGCGGAGATGGAATCATCCCTGGATCTAATTGAAGAGGGCGCAGAGACAATGACTCACATCCTCGAGCAATTCTACATGCCCTTTAATTCTGCTTTTCTTGACGCCAAAAAAACCATGAAGAGCATCAAGAGAGAGGGAATACCTACCAAAGTCAAATGCCCGGTATGTGGAAACCAGCTTCTCATAAGAGCTGGACGATACGGTCTTTTTCTGGGTTGCGTATCTTACCCTGATTGTTCGTACACCAAAAAACTGGTCTCTGAATCGGCTGGAACGTCAGTTTCTACTCCGACCGATAAAGTCTGTTCCTGCGGGGCTCCGATGGTAATGAGACAGGGAAAATCAGGACCATTCCTTGCTTGCTCAAGATACCCGGAATGTAAAGGCTCAGGCTCTTTGTCAACAGGAACCACGTGTCCTAAATGCGGGGAAGGCGCTCTTGTTCAAAAACGAACCAAGAGAGGCAGATCCTTCTACGGATGCGATCAGTACCCGAAATGCGACTTTTCAATGTGGAATAAACCTGTTCCGATGAAGTGCCCAAATCCAGATTGCGATTCATCAATAATGGAAGAGAAAAACTCTAAAAAAGAAGGGCGTTATCTGCATTGTCCAAAATGTGACACTAAGCAGAGCCTTGACGACCAGTCCTAGACTTTTTGCTTATCTGACCCGTACACTCTTGCCTTCAACTGGAGGAGCAGGTGGAATTTCTCGCCGGTTAATTGATTCAAAAGGGCTCGGAACGGAGCCTGAGGCTGCAGCAGGAACCGCCTTGGGTCGTTCAGCAGGATACAGTTTTTTTGAAACGTAGGACTCAACCTTGTCGATCGGATAACTGATCAACTTGCCAAGTAGCCAGAAAACATATAGCTGATCTCTTGGGGCCGGATCATCGTATTGCGTCTGAAGGCTAGGCGCGGGTTCTGAATTCTGGGGGGTGTACGAGGCTTGATCGTAGGCTGGCTTAACTGCAATGAGCTTCGGGTTTTTGTCTTGGGCCAGCGAGCAATCAACTACAGATACTATCAAAGCCAGAATAGAGAATGTTAGAAAGGCCTTTTTCATCAGCGTCTCCACGTTACAGATTTTGCTCCCCTCTATCACATTTCTTTTGAAAATCCACTTTTTTTTGTTCGAACTGATTTCGGCTAATTTCCAGCCGGCTGTCAATTCCCACATATTCATCAACTGATTCCTATGCTAGAAATATTTGCTACCTCATGTCCAGTCTTTTCTCTTGCCTTTGTTTTCATGGTCATTTTGCGGGTTACTTTTCTCATCATTTTCGCGCGATTTGAACGGTCCCCGTAATATGGTGTCCATGATAGAAACGCCAAGGGATCCTGGTGGAACATGAATGGAGTATTCATAGCCGTCCCTGACAAACTTTATCACAGGCTTTCTTCGCTCTTTTCTCGTCCGGGCAGTGAGATTTATCAGTTTTTCAGAGCTAAGGCCCAAGACGCCATCATATTCAACAATCACATCCCCTTTTATCATGCCGAATCGCTTGGCGTCGGATTTGGGACTAAATTCTATTATTAAGACACCATGTGTTATGGGCTCGTCATCTTGAGTGGTCGAAGTTTTTTCATCACTCCGCGTAACGTTTGACACTAAGTTCTTCTTCTTTTGCGATAGCCTTGGCTACCTCGCGCTGAACAGGGCTGGGAACCCATTCCTGGGTCAAGAAATTGTCACTGAAATGAAACGGCCGTTGAGGAGAATCGGTTTCGATTACCTACGCGAAAACCCCCATTATATAGCGCCAGATCAGGCCTCGCCCATCCCCGGAAAGCGCATCTCAGGCTGACTCCCCCTGAGGTCCAGTCGCCACCCCGCATAATACGGTTTTCACCATGACCCGGTCCTTCCGGGTCAATTTCAGGACTAAAACGATAGTAGTCCTCCCCGTAGAAATCTCTCACCCACTGCAAAACATTTCCGGACATGTCATAAAGACCGAAACCATTTGGCTCGTAGCTTCCTACCGGAGCCACATACTTGTGCCCATCATCAATATCACGGTCTCTCCATTCGAATTCAGTATTTTTGTCAGCATAATTAGCTCTTCTGCCATCAGGCAGTTGGTCCCCCCAGGAAAACTGCGCCATAGGAAGACCTCCCCGGGCCGCGTATTCCCATTGAGCTTCTGTGGGTAATTTATAAGACGCTCGTTCTTTAGCTGATAGCCACTCACAAAAGGCCACGGCGTCATTGTAGGAAATCATGGTCACCGGTTGATCGGGTTCCACACTCCACCCCGGATTTCGCCAAGAGCTTCCATCTTTTTTGGTAAAACGACTGTTCTTTATGTCAAAAACCTCACCGCCTTTGTCGTCTTCCGCGTCGGTAATGTAACCGGTGTCATTCACAAAAGCCTGAAACTGCGCTACAGTGACTGGCGTAGCCGCCATAAAAAACGGTCTGGAAATCCTAATCTTGTGAAAAGGGAATTCGTTCTCGAGGGATATTGGCTGACCTCTAACCAAAACGTTCATGGCCCAGGCTATGTCCGCTTCGGAACTACCCATAACGAAAGATCCTTCAGGGATTCTCACCATCTTCATGCCTAGAGAATTGCTGAAGGACTCAAATGACTTGTCCTTCGTCTGGTCAATGAATGTTTTTAGGGTGTTTTTCACAAAACCCGACACATCATCGATGGCGCCATCCTTCACAGGCTTAAGGTCCGGAATCTTGTCTACCAGGCTTGACGCCTTCAGGCGCTTTCCATCCCTCACCAATTCTTTGACACGATCAAAGAGGGTGTTAACCTGCTCATCGGACATCCCAACATTTGCCTTCACCTCTGAACTGACGGATCGCAGGGCTTTATCCGTCGAGTCCGGGATTGTTACTACTCTAAAACCGCTAACATCAACGCAAAGTCTTGGGTCAATCCCAAAACGAAAGGCATTTCTGGCTTCACAGGCGTCAAAAGCCCAGCTTCCACCTCTGGCGACTCTAGTCTTCCCGGTCTTAGGTCCTTGAGGATCTGCTGTACCCCCCCTGTTTTCTTATATTCTTTGGGATCAAAATAGTCGTTGCATAGCTCCCACGCGTTACCGGCCATATCATAAAGCCCGAAACCATTAGGGGCATAACTTCCGACAGGCGCCAGGTGACCATAGGAATCATTCACTGTTCTATCGGCCCAAGCAACTTCGCAAGTCCTATCAGCAAAATTAAGGTTCTTCCCATCGGGATAATCATTCCCCCAGGAGAACTTCTCCCCGTTCTTT
Source organism: uncultured delta proteobacterium (assembly GCA_963846725.1). Classification (GTDB taxonomy): domain Bacteria; phylum Desulfobacterota; class Desulfomonilia; order Desulfomonilales; family Desulfomonilaceae; genus CAJBEZ01. Next base: position 156,615 of record CAWJXP010000022.1, read on the forward strand.
CCTCCTCTGGAGGCGTATTCCCACTGAGCCTCAGTAGGCAACCCATACCTTTTGCCTTCTTTTGAGCTAAGCCACTTGCAGAACGCTTCCGCGTCAACATGACAAATCATGACCACCGGATAGTCGTCGTAGATCCGGAATCCTGGATTTTTCCAGGAAAGACCACTCTTTTTAGACCAATGCTTTTCTTCGTTGTCATATCCCCATCCCCAACCCTGAGTTTCCGCAACGGTGCTGTAGCCAGTTTCAGTTACAAACTGCTTGAATTGTCCTACGGTCACTTCATATTTTCCGATTAGAAACGGTCTGGAGATCTCGACTGTATGATCCGGGGTTTCAGGCTCAACGAGATTCTCAGGAACGTTCCATTCAGCTCTGACGCGTCTTACTTCGGACAGCGAATTCCCCATCGTGAATCCCCCGGAAGGCGCAAGAACGAGTCTCATTCCAATAGAATTAACACGTTCCGAACCGGCCGTCCCCTGAGAAGAAGCTCTGATTTCAGCGACGTTTTTTGTGTTCTGAACTTTATCCGTTATGGCTTGAACGGTTTCTTTGTCGGTTAGGTCAGCGAACCTCAAGGCCCTGCTCAAGGGCATGGAGGACAACTCCCATTCCCCCCTTTGAATACGGCGCCGGGCAAGCCCCAACTCCGATTCCAGGGGTTGGGAATTGTCGATTCGCTGGGCCACGATCCTTTGGGGATTTCGTTTCTGCTCCTTTCCTTCGTTGTGGGATCGGAGATAATTCTGTGACGCAGGCCTATGAAGGCCCTCAAAGTATCCTGAAACAGCCTCATAAAGCTTCCCAGGGCTTACATCCGTTTTCTTGGACCCTTGGTTCCATGAAATGCCATCCGTGGAATCCGAGGCGGCCAAATACGTTCCAGGATCGCCAACGAAGGAAACAATTATCAGTAGTTGAAGAAACAGTAAAAATGACACGCGGATTCCCCCCGACAGTAATGTCGAAAAAGACTTGCTCACGGATTTTTGAAACCTGGCAAAATCTGTCATTCAGCGATTAAGATATGGGACTGACAAGCTACAGACCTTCATGGAGCGTTCTCTACTTTATCACCACCGGAATCTGCTTTTTTAGTTCGTCCGTTATCTTCTTGTGCAGTTCAGCGTTTCTCTCATTTTCCAGTCTACTCCTGATCATGCTTCGAACCTGCACGAAACTAGGTGGCTCCGGCTGTCTACGATCATCAACTTTGAGTATATGCCATCCAAATTGTGACTTGACCGGTCCCCCAATCTCTCCCTTGGGAATCTTGAAAAGGACATGTTCAAAAGACTTCTCAAATGATCCCTTCGGCAGCCAATCCTTGCCATCCATTAATTCTAGTTTTCCACCCTTCTGGGCTGCAGGATCTATCGATTTCTTCTTGGCTAGCTCGGCAAAATCGGCCCCCTTTTTTAGTTCGTCCATAATCTTGTTGGCTTCAGCCTCGGTCTTGACAAGTATGTGGCGAGCCTGAATTTCCTCAGGGGGGGTAAATTCGCTAATGTGACTCTTGTAATAGGCCTTCAGTTCATCCTCTGAGATAGGCGGCTGCTTCGCCTGCATGCGCCTGAAATATTCCCTGGCGAGGTACTGAGTCTGTTCATAAAGGAGTCTGGTCCTAATTGCTGGCTCCTTGTCTATACCACCATCCTTTGCAGCCTGGGAAAAGAGTTCAAAATTTACGACCTCATCCAGTATTTTCTTCCGACCGTCCGGCGTTAAAAACGGGGCTCTGTTTTCTTCCGGTATGGTGGCGATTATGTTATCCAACATTTCACGGGTTATCTTCTGATTCCCAACCGTAGCCAGGACATCCCCTCCTCTTTCATCCATTACCGGTTGCGCCTCGACTACTCCTTGCGCAAAACACATTATAAGAGCCAGTATCGAAAAAAACTTTAGCATGTTCTAACCTCACGAACATTAGAGACAAAATATAAGCGGCGTAACCATTCAGCCTTATAGACCGTGATCAAACCGCTCAACCTCTTTAATCATACTAGAAGAAGCATGAAATAAAATCAAGAATCTCGACACCAAAGGCTAGATCTAGTCTCACCGAGACTTATCCATGGGCTATCAGGATGAGCCGATCGAAATTCCTGTCGGAGCGGAGCACGAGTCACAGGTGTCGCAAGACGCGCATGCAATCCTCGTGAATAAACCTGAATCTACCCTAAAAGCCTGGCCCTTTTCTTTTATGGCGAAGGAATTGCAAACAGGGCATTTCTTCGGAGCGTTTTGTGTGTCAACGAAAATCTTAGCGAATTCTTTGCCGCAACTATCGCATTTGTAATTCAATATTGGCATCTTAGACCTCCTGAGTAATATCATGAGTGCGTCGTTTTATTGATGATCCTCTTTGGAAGACCCAGGCTCTGCTTTACACTGCTCCTCACCCAGTATCGCCTGCTGAGTCTCCACTTCGTATCTTGCGGCCAATTTAAGCCTCTTTTTCCACTTGGGGTCCAGATCGTCCAATTCGAATCCAGCGGCGAAGTTCAAAAGATCTTCCTTGGACGGCTTACCTATTTTTTCCCATAAAGCCACATTTATGAACTCCCAAAGTTTGAGTCCATGCTGCGCGGCTTTGTCCTCAGCCATTACCATGAGGTAGGGGTTCATGGTTAATTTCAGCGATATTATGGCCTCAGGCCATTCTTTTGATTCTTGCGTCTTCGTTAACGAGCACGTTGACATCGTAGACTCCATATTTCACTCTCCTAAGTAAATCCTGAATAAGTAGATTCCACCAATTTAATTTTGATTCATCATGCAACTGGATACGTTACTGAATTACTCTCATTTCCGGTAAAATGGTCCACTAAAATGGCCTTTTTTTGAGTTATCTCAACCTTGACACATATATACTCATCGCGTAACCTGTTTATCTAAAGGCCCATGGAAAATTGAGGGTTCTTTCTTAGAGGTACAAGATGAACATTTTGGTTTTAGGGTCGTTGGCTTACGATCGGATCATGGATTTTCCTGACAAGTTCTCGAATCATATTTTACCGGACAAAATTCATATTCTTAACGTATGTTTCATGGTTAACGGACTGAGAGAGCTTTTTGGCGGAACAGCGGGAAACATAGCTTACAATCTGTCACTCCTGGGAGAGAGGCCGATCATAATGGCCAGCGCAGGAAAAGATTTTGATTCATACGAAAAATGGCTCAGCGAGCTTTCCCTTCCTCTACACGCTGTAAGGAAAATACCCCACGAATTTACTGCAGGGGCTTACATTACCACCGACATGTCCGACAATCAGATCACCGGGTTTAATCCCGGAGCCATGAAAGAACCATGCTCGCAAAATATTGATGGCTATAACTCAAACGACACCCTGGCTATAGTCGCGCCCGGGAATATTGAAGATATGACTACCTATCCAGAGATGTTCCGTCAAAAAAACATCCCTTATATTTTTGATCCCGGCCAATCAATACCGGCTCTGGGCCCAGAAAAAATACTCAGCGGTCTGACCGGATCGAAGATGTTCATTTCAAACGACTATGAGCTTGAAATGGTGACTAGATCCACGGGGCTAAGTAAGGGAGACATTCTTGAAAAAACAGGCGCAATAATTACGACTCTGGGAGAAAATGGAGCGCTGGTCGCCACTGCGCAAGGGGAAACAAAGATCCAGGCCGCAACCGCAATTAAGGTTAGTGATCCTACTGGCGCTGGTGATGCGTTTAGAGCGGGATTGATCAAAGGGTATTGTAATGGGCAAACCCATCATCGAGGCGGCTAAAATGGGCTCTGTTTCGGCCAGTTTCGGCGTTGAGTGTCAGGGGACCCAATGTCACAGATTTTCGCTTGAGGAATTCTGGAATCGATACGGATCCACTTTTGGGAATTCATAATTACACGACTTAATTGAGGCGGGCGCTGAGTGACACCATCTGAAACCCTGGAAAAAATTAGACGGAAATTCGATGGATTGGGAATTAGTCTTGAGGATTTGACTGTAGAGGTCAAGAGGCGTTTCTTATCGGATTTCATTGGACTCAGAGAGTTTTGTCGTATACAGGGTCAATCATTGCAGGGGTCATAAACACCATGTGCCCGGCTGGCCAGTTTGTCTCGTCACAAGAGACGCGATTTTTCAGGAATGCTCTGATGAAGAATTGGGAGCTGACCATTGTTCGTGCGGCGTAAGCATAGAGCAGTGGATTGAGATCATGCAGAAAAATTGTGCAGAACTGTAAATCGCTTTTTTAGAGACGGAGGTGTTTTACCCTTTTTGGCCGCAAGATGAGGATTGAAACTTTTCAAAGGAGATAAAACGAGATAATCGATCAGTATAGGTCCAATTCTCCAGTCCCAAAAACGCATATACATTAAAGGTAAAAGGTGGGGGCCAATATCTAGAGGAAGATCGCTTCTGTGTGAATCTAGAGTATTTTGCTAAAACGGAAAATAGTTCTTGACTTAAACGTCCGCATGTTTTACTATTTGATTAATTAGCGAAATGGAGGAACAGTTGTGACATCCCTACAAAAAGAACGGTTACGAATGAAAGCTGAAATCTTTAAAGCCATGGGGCACCCCATTCGATTGGGGGTAATAGAGTTCCTTCAAGATGGCGAAAAATGCGTTTGCGAAATTGTCGACCACGTCGGGACTGAGATTTCCAATGTCTCAAAGCACCTTTCGGGTACTGAAAAGATCAGGAATAGTCTCGGACAGAAGAGATGGCCTTAAAATCATGTACAGCCTTGCCATGCCCTGCGCTCTCGATTTCGGCAAATGTGTTGAGAGTACAGTTATCAAGCGATTGGAAGACCAAAGAACTGTAATGGTAGCATGAACGGAGAATGAAAAGATGAATACGGAAACCATAGACGCCAAGGAACGAGAAGAAACTTTCAAAACCCATAAGATTGAGTTGGAAGCTCAAGATGAAGCCTCGACGCTTAATTTCTTTGATGAAACATTGCGTTCAAAACTTGTGTACCTTTTTTCAGGCACAGTCATCTTGGCTGCCTGGTGGCTTGTTTATGAAAACCTGTTAACCTTTGCCAAATTTGTCACTTATCATGTCTTGCAATTGAGCGAAGGCACACACTTTGGTTCTACAGTCGAGTTCTTTATTTTTGAAGTGCCCAAAGTTTTCCTACTCCTGACGCTAATTGTGTTTTTCGTGGGTATAATCCGCTCCTTCTTTACCCCTGAACGAACGAGGAGGATTCTGGCCGGCAACCGTGAGTCGGTAGGACACGTACTTGCAGGGGCGTTGGGTGTTGTAACACCCTTCTGTTCGTGTTCGGCCGTTCCGCTTTTCATGGGGTTCCTCACAGCCGGCGTTCCTCTCGGTGTAACATTTTCGTTCCTCGTCTCTGCGCCCATGGTCAATGAAGTTGCTCTTGTGCTTCTTTTCGGCCTGTTCGGCTGGAAAGTGGCCGGCCTGTACATGGCTACCGGCCTCACTATTGCGCTTATCACCGGTGTCATTATCGGCAGACTCCACATGGAAAAATATCTCGAAGATTGGGTCATCGAACTGACAGCCGACAAATCCGCAGTAGGACAAATCTCAATAGAAGAAGAACATTTGACCTGGAAAGAAAGAATCGGGTTCGGTATTGACGCAGTAAGAGACATTGTTTTGAAGGTCTGGCCGTATGTCGCAATTGGTATTGCTGTCGGCGCCGGCATTCATGGTTACGTGCCTGAGAACTTTCTCGCCGGCATCATGGGAAAAGAAGCGTGGTGGGCAGTACCGGTTGCGGTTCTCATAGGTGTGCCCATGTACAGTAACGCAGCGGGCGTCATCCCTATAGTGCAGGCCCTGCTGTCCAAGGGAGCGGCATTTGGCACAGTGTTGGCTTTCATGATGGCGGTCATAGCCATTTCAACGCCTGAGGCCATCATTTTACGCAAGGTCCTCAAGCCGAGATTAATAGCTGTTTTCATTGGAGTAGTCACGGTTGGAATTATCCTCGTGGGCTATCTGTTCAACATGGTTCTGTAATTTTACGCATCCTGGGACAGTAAACTGGAGAAACCACAAAAATGAGTTCGGACACAAAAACTTCAGTGGTTCGGCACGACGGTGTTGAGGAAACGGTTAACGCCACTTCGCAATCATTGGTCGAACGTATCAGAGAGAGCGGCTTTGTTTCATATTGGCAGGATGAGTGGAAACCGCTGGTTCTAATCACAGGGGTCTTCCTGATTTGTTATTACATTCCTGTTGGCAACTTACGATTTGACAATGCGGTAATTGAATCATTTTACCTTGTCAAATGGTACGCCCAGGAACATGTGCTCCTGTGTCTCGTTCCCGCTTTCTTCATAGCAGGCGCAATTGGGGTTTTCGTGAGCCAGGAAGGGGTCATGAAGTACCTTGGGCCGACCGCTTCCAAGTGGATCGCTTATCCGGTCGCGTCCATATCCGGAACGGTCCTGGCCGTCTGCTCATGCACGGTGTTGCCTCTTTTTGCCGGGATTTGGACTCGAGGCGCAGGCCTAGGCCCAGCATCCGCTTTCCTTTATTCCGGACCGGCCATTAACGTGTTGGCTATCATCCTTACCGCAAGAATATTAGGCATGGAATTGGGAGTAGCCCGGGCAGTAGGAGCAGTTTCATTTAGTGTCGATTATCGGACTACTTATGCATGCCATATTCCGCAAAGATGAAGAGCAACGCACAGAAGAAACATTGGCCGCAATGGGATCTATGAACCTGGACGGACGCCCACTTTGGAAGACGACAATATATTTTGCATTCATGATCGGAATTCTCGTTTTCGCCAACTGGGGCAAACCCGACATTAACACAGGGGTTTGGTACACCATTTATTCCACCAAGTGGATCATCACGGGGATACTGTCTCTAGGTTTTGCCTCGGTAATGGTACTGTGGTTCTCCGTCCCATTCTGGAAGATGGCTGTCAGCGTCGCTGCGGTTGCAATTATCGGATCGATGTTTCCAAATGATCCCCTCGTGCCGTTCACCGCAGGAGTCATTGCCCTGTCTGTAATGGCGACCACTACAGAAGGTGAGACTCAGGACTGGTTTAGTGAATCCTGGGGTTTTGCCAAACAGATCTTGCCCTTACTTCTTTTTGGAGTCTTAATCGCCGGTTTTCTCCTCGGACGCCCGGATAAAGAAGGGATGATACCAAATGAGTGGATTTCATGGGCATTAGGTGGCAATTCGGTATGGGCCAACGCAATCGCTTCAGTGGCCGGCGCATTCATGTATTTCGCTACTTTGACCGAGGTTCCCATAGTTCAAGGGCTGATAGGCAGTGGGATGGGCAAAGGTCCCGCTCTGGCGCTTCTCCTTGCGGGACCTGCGCTTTCGTTGCCCAGCATGTTAGTGATCAACAGCGTAATGGGTTTCAAAAAGACTTTTGTTTTCGTTTCTTTAGTCTGTGTTTTGTCAACTGTCGCGGGAGTAATGTTCGGTTCCTTCGTGGACTAGGAAGGACAAATCAAGATGGTTTTTAGGAATGACTTTTAGAGGATTTGACCAAAATAGATAAACTTTTTGAGAAGTATTCTATTTTTGCCCGCTGGTTTTCGCCCAGGCGGCTGTATAGAAAATAGAGCCGTCTTCGGGGTTTAAGAACAGCGATTTCAAAAATGGCGTTTATATAGGAATTTGGATCAAAAAAGGTTTAACAATCAATTCACTTTAGGCTAATGGACCTCTAAGAAAGAGGCAACACAGAAGGGAGTATTTTTAGATGAAAGTAGAAGTACTAGGAGTTGGATGCGCTAAGTGTCACAAACTTGAAGAACTGGTTCGAGACATCGTTAAAAAAAACGCAATAGACGCCGAGATTGTAAAAGTTGAGGACATTAAGGTGTTCGGTCAATATGGGGTGTTTATGACACCCGCGCTTGTAGTTGACGGTCAGGTTAAAGTAGCCGGCAAAATACCCAAAGAAGCCGAAATTCTGAAATGGCTCTCTGCTTGACAGCATAAATTATAGATACAGGAAACATTTCCGGCAGTTATAAACTGTCGTCTCGCTCCATACGGACGTCGATCAGAATTTTGAATGAAATTCATCATTACCTAAGGCGTCTTCGGCTGATTTTGAAATAAGGGAGAATTTCTATGCGACGTATCAATTTAACAATCATCATTACGCTTTTGGTTGGTCTATTTGGACTTTTGTCTCATGCCGACGCTCAGGACCCTAAAATCAATCTCCAGGCGCTACTTTCGAAAAAGGTCCCGATTTTATTGGAATTCGGTCGTGGCTGGTGTATACCCTGCAAATATATGAAGCCTATTCTGGAAGATATGGGAAAGGTCTACTCAGGAAAAGCTATTGTAACCACGGTAGATATGGACGCCAACAAGGACCTCGTAAGAGATTTCAGGATTCGGATGATGCCTACACAGGTCTTCTTGACCCCTGACGGTAAAGAGTTTTTCAGAAACGAAGGCACTCTTGAGCGTGAAAATATAGCCCAGGTATTTACAAAAATGGGCCTCGCCGCTCCGGCTCTTCAGGGCGCAGCGCGCTAGGAGGCGCATTGGCGTTGGGATTATTATGAGGAGACTTTTCTATGACGTTTGACATAAAAAATGGTAAAGCCTCCTCATCACCAATACCTTCTACGTGTTGCCCAAAAAACAGGCCTGTGACCTATAGAGTCACAAGCGTCACTTTTCGCTTAGGAGCAAGTGAATGGAGTCATTATTTGCAATAGTTCAGCAGTGGGTTTCTTCCGGCAGCATATGGCTTGGCGGCCGGTGGGGCATTTGTGGGCGGCGCCTTAACTGCCATGAATCCGTGTGTCATCGTGATGGTCCCACTCTTGATAGGGTTTATAGGTGGCATGGATGAGGATATGACCACTTGGAAATCATTCCTCTTTACAACAGTTTTCATTGTCGGATTCAGTCTGGAACTGGCCGTGCTTTTCACCGTAGGTTTAGCCGCAGCGCCATTTCTGCAATCCGAGTATATGGTTTATGTGGTCGCCGTTATTTGCATCCTGTTGGGATTGCACTTTATGGATATTTTTCACTTTCAGCTTCCCATTTCTCAGGCTCAGCTCCCAAAATACACAGGCTTTCTTGGGGCCGCCTTATTTGGTTTCATGTTCGGTCTTGTTTCGCTCCCATGCACTGGCCCGGCCCTCATTCTTATCGTCAGCGTCATCCCATTGAAAGGTCCCCTCTTCGGTGGAATCATGATGCTGTTCTACGGCATCGGTCACTGTCTATTGATCCTGGCGGTTGGGACTTCGGCAGGAGCCGCTCGTCACCTCATTGGTTCCGCAAGGATGCAGTCAGCTAATCTTAAACTTAAGAAAGCGGCTGGAGCGCTTCTGGCAGGTGTGGGCGCATACATCGGAGTGGCTACCTTGTTTCCTGGCCTTGGAATAGGAATGTAATTATTCACGGAGCGCTAGAATGAGCCCAGATCAAAATGATCCTCCTGTTCGTATTCGAGTTACTGATTGCGATGTCGGTATCACAGGCCTGAAACAGACGTTTCAAGAAATCGCCGAGTCACACGCTGATATGAGCGAGGCTGAAATAGAATCTGCGCTGCTAGAGCGTTTGAGTGTCAGGAACTACATCGCAAGTTCGGCTCGAAGCGATTATGGTAAGGCGTTTGTCCGAGAGTTTAGAAAGTTTCTTGGTCAACCTTACCAGGAAGAAGACGATGGAGCCATTAAGGTGGTCATATTGGGGCCTGGCTGCACTGAGTGCAATCGCCTCGAGCAGATGGTGATGCGTGCGCTTGAGTGAGTTAAGCATACCGGCTTCCCCTGAACATATTACAGACATAAAACAAATGGCTAAGTATGGGTTTGTGCCAACACCTGCTTTGATAATCAACGGAAAGATAGTTGCGAAAGGTTCGGTTCCTCATATCAATAAGATCAAGGAATGGTTGAAACAGGCAAACCCGGCGTAAAACGGCTAGTTGTTGATTTGTCCCCTGTAGATTTATAATTCGTTATTTGGATTGATTGGATAATTGAGTGAAACAACGTAATTTTTAGGTTGGTAAATTTCACTATTACGTCAAATCGTATATTAACTTGAGTAGTGTCATGAAGAAATTGACTCAATTATTTACAAGAGCCATCATAATAGCGCTTACATTCACCGCCATAGGGGTTCTTGCCAACGTTGCCGCTGACGACCCGGTTCCTTGGGTCTACGTAACCCCCGAAAGAGATTGCTCTTGATGGCGTCAAAATTTCGCTCATTGATGAAAACGAAGCAGTGAGGTTCTTGGACGATCCCGAAACGGTGTTTGTGGATTCCAGAGATTTTAAGGACTACGCCAGATCGCACGTTAAAGGCGCTGTTTGTTTGCCGCCTGATGGTGTTGAACAGCGTTTTCCGACAGTTGAGCCCCTGATTCCTATTGAAAGTCGGATCATTTTGTATTGCCACGGGCCTGAGTGCGACATGGCGGAAAAAGTGGCCGCTTTCCTGAGTCAGATGGGCTACGGGAAACTCGTGATAATGAGTTCAGGTTTTCCCGCGTGGGAAAAGGCCAAATATCCGGTTGAAGGCGCTACGGAAAATGGGGCTGCCTATGAACATTATAATGACGACAGTATTTTTGAAAAAAAGGTGTCAACCAGTGGATTCGCTTCAGCGGATTCTTATTTGAAATTCGGAGCGAGTCGCGGCGTGGGGGCGATGAAATTGCTCGTCACGGAACACAGCGCTACCCGGAAAAATATTACAACCAATTTGGGGATGATTTTGAATTTACCACGTCATATTTGAGGCCTTGATTAAATGAAATATCTTACACTTTCGGCTCGACTATTGATTGGGGGCCTTTTCATATACGCCAGCGTCCACAAGATTTTCGATCCGCTGGATTTCGCCGCTTCAATCCGCAATTACAACCTCCTGCCGGCGTCGTGGAGCAATATGATGGCACTGATCCTGCCCTGGATAGAATTGGGGGCCGGAGCTTTTCTTGTCATTGGTGTTGAGACAAAGCCGTCGGCTGTGATCACTACAGTGATGCTGGGAATTTTTCTCGTCGCTTTAATTTACGTGTACCACATAGGACTGGATATCGACTGCGGGTGTTTTAGTTCATCAGCTTCTTCTGCAGGTCGAGTCGGCCTATATCACCTTGTTCGTGACACTCTACTGTTCGTAGTTTCTCTTTTTATCCTGGTTACGGATAGAGGGGATTTCAGTTTCTCAAGATCGATCGTGTCAGCTCCTCAGCCTTCCAAGGCGCCTTAGGTCCGTGCCGTTGGAAGCTCCACATGAATTATCGCAACGAGGGGATAGCGGCCATCTGATCAGAATATTTTTTTACAGTTGTCGTCAATTACAGGCGGCATATATCAAAAGAGGAGGTATTTAGAATGCGAAAACTACTGATGTTCATTTCTGTGGCCCTGATTACAGTGGCGATGAATTCCGCCGTATTTGCCTGTGGCTGCGGAGGTGGCAAACTTAAACCCGACACAAAATCTGACATTTTGACAAAAGCCTAGTTTAAACAGGAGGAGCGAAGCGCTATTTTGTTTTGGAATGGTACGAGCGTTTCCGCTCCTCCGGCTTCTGCGTAAAAAGGATCAGGTTTGCCAATATAGCCTTGTTAAGGTCGCTTTGAGAAAGCGCATTAGATTCGTAGACTCGCTTCAGAAAGGAAAAATTACAAATGAGCGAAGAATGTTGCTCTTCAAATAAGAAAACGATGATTGTGGCATGTTCAGGGTCTTCCAATGTAGGACAAATTTCGAACCAGACTGCTGTTGAACTTACTCGCGAGGGGTTTGGCAAAATGTTTTGCCTGGCGGCAGTTGGAGCGCACATCAACAATTTTGTGTTTTCAGCTCAGAATGTTGAAAATCTTGTCGCCATTGATGGTTGCCCGGTAGGTTGCGCAATGCGATTGCTGGAACATGCAGAGGTTCCTGTAAGCGCCTATGTAGTGGTTCAGAACCTCGGAATTGAAAAGAGGGCTGACAACCTTTATGACAGCAGAAGAGGTGGAAAAGGTAAAGGCAGCGATAAAAGCGGCCGGCAAATCAAATACAGGCCCGATCGCAGACACCGACGAGCCATGCTCGTGTTGTGGCTAATTGGGCGCAAGAGGTTAACTCGTGAGAGGAGCAAGTAGTCATCATGAATGATCTCAAGCTGGCCAACAGGGTACTGGTATCCATGATGACCGTCGCCTCATTCTTTTTAATGACGGCGTCCGGAATAGTGGCCTATGTTGTTCCTCATGGACGGATCGCCTACTGGACGGACTGGAGCTTCCTTGGTTTGAGCAAAACCAACTGGGCTGATATTCATATCTCGGGAAGTCTATTTTTCGTTGTGGCCTGTGTTTTTTCACCTTTTTTACAACTGGAAACCTTTGACCGGTTATTTCGTGAACAAAAACAAAGGAGGTCTAAACCACAAAAAGGAAATCTGTCGACCACATTCGCCGTCTTAGGGCTCTTAATTATAAGTTCAATTTATCGTATTCCTCCATTGAGTTACGCTTTAGGTCTCGAGTGAATATGCGAAGAATTCGTGGGTTAGCCGCGAGTACGAGCCGCCTTCTGGCAGGGCTGAGTTGTTGAATTTGCAGTCCTTTTGCAAGAAGGTGGACATACCGCTTGATACGGCAATGGCGGAACTTCAGTCAAAAGGAATCAATTTAGGTCAATGCGCCAACGATTCTTTGGCGGAAGTGGCCAGGGTCAACCGGATCAACCCTTTACAAATTCTACATGATGATCAAGCGTTTTGAAGCCCCGGTTTCTGACGGTGAATACGATCGACCGCTTTACACCTGAGATGGTCGAAGAAAAGTTCTCGGGGACCGGAATCGGTCGAAAAACAGTTTCTCGATCTTTCAAGCTCGATGAATCTGAATGCGGCAGAAAACCATTAGCAAGACTCACTTCACTGGGAATTGACATAAAAGAAGATGAATCTCATTAAACAGGCTGCTGAACGCAACAAACTTGCAGCCGATAGAGTTGATCAAGGTAATTCTGATTGAGACCTATTCCCCAAAGAAAGCGCCTTAGGCGACATGTCAGCTCTCGGTAGTTGTTAATTAAAAGCCAAGAAGTTGGAAAATTGACAAGTTTGCATGATGATATGTTTCAGAGGATGAATTCGAACTGGAGGTTTTTATGAAAACACTTCGTGTCTTATTGGTAAGTTTGGCGATCGTTTCTATTGGACTTGTAACTTCGAGCTTTGGTGGAGAATTCTATGTTGTAAAAAGCCGGTCCGGTCTACTCCGAGTCGTTGACCATCTCCCAAAAGGAGGCGCCACCGTAGTAAATGGACCATTCAGCAGTAAAGAGGAAGCCAGCAAAGCCATGAAAGCGCCGACACAGGGAACCGGCGACACAGTGAAACCACCGTCAGGTGGGGGGCCAAACCCCATCAAATAGTCTGAATAAACCGGGTTTAATTCTCTTTATCAGTTGGTGACTCATGTTGCTGGGCAAGGAAGAACAAGAAACGATCACGCGGAAATCTCCCGAAAGGGGGCTCTGGCGTCCTGAATTACCTCGGCTAACCGAACCAATTATGATTTGTCTCCAACCTGAGGACGTGATCTCGGTCGCACGCATTGCCTTGGATGAGGACAGTGAGGCGGCCCTGGAATTTGTCACTGGTCGGCTGGAAAAGGAGATTCGGAAAGTAACTGATAAAGTTCGTTGAAGACCAATTTTTGAGCTGCGGTCGCAAGCTCGTTAAATGACCTCAACGTTATTGCATCATCGAATTCCATCAATCTTTTCGGATCTAGTTTCAAGAAAACGCATGGTAAAGGATCAAAACTGATGTTGTTGAACCACCTTGAAATAGAGATGTTCCGCCCCAAGTGCAATCCAAATTTCCAATCAGTTCATTGCGTAGCCCATTTGGATGAAGACATATCCGAGGTTTTGCCCTATTTAAACACTGCGATGGGCGGAGGCGGTGATTATGTCGCGTCGCCCCCTACCCTTACATTGCGGATACACGGAAGGCTTATAACTCTTCACGCTAAAGAAATATTCGTTAACGCCCTTAAAGATGAAGAAGAAGCTGGAAAAATAATTGATTGGCTGAAAAAGGAAATCAACCAGACCTGGGAACATCGCAATCAGATCGAGCCAACATTCGATAAACTCCCAGCTCCGCAAATGCTGGAGATACTAAAATTGCTCCCCAAAACCAATTGTAAAAAATGCGGGGAACCGACGTGCATGGTTTTTGCGCTTAAGGTAATCGATGAAGTTAAAGAAGTGAATGATTGCCCTGAACTGGACCCCGAAAAGAAGATAAAATTGACGGAGTATCTCTGCCGCTTTAACAGAGAATCATAGTTATGGCGCGCAATTGCTGGACTTTAGGAATTCCTTAGAAGTCAGATAAGGGTCTTTCGGTGGGTTCTTATGTCTAGCTTGACAATTGAAACGCTGTGGACTAAGTATTCATATATTTCGTTATGTGGCGATATGTAGATCAATTACCATGACCGAATTCCTCAATATTATTAGGGCAATTAGTGATGAAAACAGGTTGCGAGCCATTATGGCGCTGCGAACAGGGGAACTGTGTGTATGCCAAATAGTGGAACTACTTCAACTGGCTCATTCCACGGTTTCCAAGCACATGTCCATACTCAAACAGGCCGGCCTCGTGATCTCGCGCAAGAAAGGACGGTGGGTCTATTACCGTTTACGGGAAGGTGATGAGGCTTCAGTTCTATGCCGCCAAGCGTTGTCTTGGGCTTGTAGCGCAGTTTCATCAGACCCACTAATTCTCGAAGATCAGCGTCAACTTAATGACGTTTCTAAATTTGACCCTGAAGAGTTATGCAAGTCAAAAAAGAAAAAGTGACAAGATTAATATCTCCGCAGGAATGACAAATTTTTAATTTATTATGAATAAGACCCGAGTAGCGTTCAAGCATATTAACAGCATTTGACTTTGATCCGATTCAAGGAGGAGTGAGGTATGCGGTCTAAGAAGAAGCTTTCTATACTAGATAGATACTTGACGCTGATCATATTCCTGGCGATGGCCTTGGGCATTGGAATCGGCTATCTCGCTCCTGCTATCACAAAGTTCATATCCGGACTTCAGGTAGGGACTACATCCATTCCAATTGCCGCTGGTCTTGATACTGATGATGTATCCACCTTTGGCAAAAGTAAAATATGAAGAGATGGGACAAGTATTTCGCGATACAAAAATTCTGGTTCTTTCATTGGTCCAGAACTGGGTAGTAGGCCCTATCCTTATGTTTTTCCTTGCAATAATATTTTTACCGGACCGTCCTGAATATATGGTCGGATTGATATTGATCGGCTTGGCCAGGTGTATCGCAATGGTAATAGTATGGAACGAACTGGCTGAAGGAGACACTGAATACGCTGCCGGTCTCGTGGCCTTTAATAGTGTTTTTCAGGTTCTATTTTATAGTGTTTACGCCTGGATTTTTATTACTGTGCTACCTCCTCTTTTTGGCCTCAGCGGGAGCGTCGTCAAGGTAACTATTGGGCAGATTGCGGAGAGCGTGTTCATTTATCTGGGGGTCCCTTTTATCGCAGGAATACTCACAAGAGTCATCATGCTGAAAATTAAGGGGAAAGTATGGTATGAGACATCTTTCATTCCAACCATAAGTCCCATTACGCTAATAGCGTTGTTATTCACGATTGTTGTTATGTTCAGCCTTAAAGGCAATTTAATTCTGACTATTCCTTTCGATGTGGTCAGGATAGCCATTCCCTTGTGTATCTATTTTGTCGTGATGTTTCTGGTGAGTTTTTGGATGGGACACAAAATTGGCGCAGACTATCCCAAAACAGTCACTCTAGGATTTACCGCCGCGAGTAACAATTTCGAGCTTGCTATTGCGGTGGCTATCGCAGTCTTCGGCATTAATTCAGGAGAAGCTTTCGCCACCGTAATTGGCCCATTACTCGAAGTGCCTGTCCTCATAAGCCTCGTGAACGTGGCCTTCAAATTCAGGGACAAGTATTTTCAGGCGCCGCCGCTTTGGCACAGGTAAAATTCTCAAACTAGATTGGTAAGACACGTGGCGGAACAGGACTGAGTTAATTAATTTTGGCTGTTATTTGAGGTTTTGGTTAAATCATTAAATATAATTTGTCGGCGCCAAAAAGGTTGCTCTCATAGAAAATCATCGCCTTGACCATTTCACTAACAAGAGGTTCAAATGACCAAAGGCTCCCTTAGACATTGGTTCGGAGATAGATTTGAATGTTTAACTCTGGACAGAAGGGCCCGGTATGAGCATGATCTTTAAAACAATTCGAAACGCCGTTTGGCTCGGCCTCAGAAAAATTGGATATGCGTTATTCCTGATAGGCGTTATTGGATTGCTTTTTCTGGCTTTGGATAAACTGTCTGAAGTAGCCTTGAAAACAACTTATCTTGGGGATGTATATCCCACACATTTCGACAGGGCAAAAAGGGATTTCACAAAACCTGTTTCGCACTATGATTACGATCTTGTCCCTGGCGCGTGTATTATCCACAATCAAGCTAAAGGCAACCAGTTTGAGTATGCCAACAATGCCGGATTTCGAGAACCTAGACCAATTTCTCTGGAAAAACCCGCGGATGAATTTCGTGTTTTTCTGACTGGCGGCTCTACCGCTTTTGGTTTGGGCTCCACCGGCGGTACTGGAGAAGTCACAGGTTTCTATGAGATAGAATACAGAGAAACGATTTCACATGTTATGGAGAAGATCCTCAACGTCTCTGCGCCCATTCCGGGGAAGACCATCAAGGTTTACAACACCGCAGTGTGGGGCCATGCCTATCAACACGATCTGCTCCGATATATTACCAAGTTGAGCCGATACAAACCCGACCTCGTGGTTTCATTAGATGGGGTAAACGAAATTAATCCGGTTACTGCGCCAGTAAAAGAATGGGATTATTTCCGAGAAGGTCAATATAACAGCATTCTGAGACAGATTTTTTCGTATGATGGCTCTGGATTGGCTTCTTATTTGAGTTTGTGGCTAAAGAACAATACTTTTTTGATGGCCCTTCTCTGGAACGGAACTGACCTATTTCAGTCGATGGAAACGGGCAATAGGTTACACCGAGCTACAGGCGCCAACAATCCGGAGGCGTTCAAGACTTCTGAGATTACCCCGGAGATCAGATCGAAAATGATATCAGATAACGTGGATACCGTCGTTCGGGTTGTAGAGCATTATCACAGCGCCCTTGAGAACGATGGTGTGCCGCACATCTTTGCCGTGCAACCTTTGCTCTACATGAGCAAGAAACCTCTACACGAGGTTGAAGAAAAAATCAAAGCAATCGAGGAACACAATCAGTATTACGACATGACCACGGCAAGCGCCTACAAATTCATTGTAGACAAAATCAGGAGCAGCTCAGATGAAAAGGGCTACATTCTTGCAGATTTTTCAGAGTATTTCGACCAAACTTCAGAGTGGGTTTTTACAGATTGGTGTCATCTTACCTCTGGAGCGAATTACTTGATTGCCAAGCAACTCTCTAACATGATTAAGCAGGCCATTTTCAAGAAACCTCTAACAGACGGCGATAATATTGATGACATTAGTAGTTTCTTCTGGAGCTTAACGGTGACATCGAATGTTTTATACGCCCCCCCACCGGACAATGACGAAAATGGCGTCGCGAATATTCTTACGGGATATCCCAGTCACATGCTGTATTCATCACAATCCTCTGGAGATGGGGCCAGGCAGGAAATCACGCTTGATTTACAGAATGATTTTAAGATGAGCCGGATGAAGATTGTTTGGGGGGATGAAGATTCCGTCCCCGAACTGTGGGCGGTTGATATTTCTACTGACAACGAGAATTGGGTACCATGGATAAATGGTGACAACAAGAATCTGGACAATTTTTCTTTATGGCCCGCTTATGAGTATTATGGGGCGGAACCTGTTCAGGCTCGTTATTTGAGGTACAGACCTATTGGTAATGAAAACCGCCCCATCCGTCTCAGATCACTCAGCGCTTATAGGTAAGAAGTATTGCGCCAGCAAGATCAAAACAAAACATTTTATGAAACCAACCCGGATCTGATACCTCATTCCCCGAAGTTTTATAGCGGATTATAGATTCAAGGAGGTTCATGCCATGATCCCAAAGAAGATCCTTTATTGCACCGATTTCTCGGAGAATTCCAAACCTGCTCAACAGTTAGCCTTGGAATATGCAAGAGCTTTTGGCGCAAGTTTGGTTGTTCTGCACGTGTTCACTCATGGATTCTCTGGTGAGTCATCAATTTATAATGATTTTGCAGGACAGACCCAAGCTGATGAGTGGGCGCTTTATGAAAGCGCTCTTAAGACGGTCGAAGACAATGCTTACAAGTCCTTGCAGAAGATAGCGGATGATTGTCGCCAGCTTGGATCAGAGGTTAAAGTCTGCTTGCGTAAGGGAATCGCAGTGAAAGAAATAATAAATTGCGCTATAGAAGAATCCGCTAAACTCATCGTTCTGGGGACTCATGGCTGGACTGGATTGAACCATTTGCTTTTGGGAAGCATAGCTGAAAAAGTTTTGAAAATGGCCCCGATGCCAGTGCTCATAGTCAGATCCGTTTCGGCCCAAAACGAAGCCCCGCTGTAAAGGTAATGGTCTTGCAACCGGCTACAAGGGGCTACAATTTAGCGAATAGTGACTCACGTGTATGAGATTAGAATCGCAAGTTCACTGATCTTCACAGCCCCTGTTATATTTGTCGGGCTTAGAGGTAATTGCCTCAAAGCCGGCTACAATATCAAGAAGTTCTTCTGTTATGGATAGTTGGCGCGACTGGTGGTATTTCAGATTTAGATCTTCGATCCGTCTTCAATATTTTTTTCAGCTCTTTCCATCGAAGCAAGACGCCCTGCATTCTCACTTGCCATAGACTCAGCCACGGCTCGGTATATCGATACGAACAAATATTGCCATATTAAAGCTGAGAAAAGCCTGTCCCAATCCATAGTGAAGGTTGGTAGGGACCGACATAGCCACTCTCTTTTTTTTAGCCTGCTGAGCCATTCAAGGTCAACCGGAAGCAGTTTGGTTTGGAACGGAGCGAAGCTGGTATTCGAGACCTGTTTGTTATAAAAAACAACCACTTGATCCAGATCGAGCAGCGATCTCAACTCATCTATTTTTATAAGCAAGTCATGAACCAGGGAGACTATGCCGGTCACCCCAATTGGGACCATGAACACTTCACGAACATCCAGAGATCTTTCCAACAACGACGCTGCGAGACGGCTTCCCACTACCAGCATTGCCGCGTGGCCTTTAGATCTGTTCAGCTTCTCTAGATTCTCACAGACGTAATCTCCTATGAATTCGTTGAATTGGCCACACATCCCCTGGTCCGAGCCCAGAACAACAGCGATTAAACTATGTCTCGGAGCGGGCGTGGCTTTCACAACCCAATGTGTATTGTCCCGGAGCGCGATCTGAAGGCCGGTCTCAACGGTATGGTTATATTCCGCAACCGCTGCGACTGCCTTTTCATATTGGCGAATATTTACTGCCGCTAATGCCTTCATATTCCTGACAACAGATCTGAGTTCTTCGGCAGTTACAATCTTTCGCCTAAGTGATTCAATAGTCTCCATCTCTGATTATTTATCCATGGACTGGATTACGTTCGCCGCCACGTTTAGGATTGAATCCCTATCTGTAGGACTCAGGGGCTCATCCCGGCAAATTCTGTCACACAGATTCGGCGCCTTTTCCCTTACCCCTTTTCTAATCTCCTTTTCTGCAGCGGTTACCGCTTTGGCAGGGATTGCATCCAGTAGACCCGCATTGACTGCAAGTAAGACCGACAGTTGTTCCGGGACAGATATTGGTTCAAATTGCCCCTGTTTGAGGACTTCCCTGACTCGGCGGCCGCGTTCCAGTGTCTTGCGGGTTTGCTCGTCAAGTCTTGTCCCAAACCTGGAAAATGCCTCCAATTCTTCAAATTGCGAGTAATAAAGCCTCAGGTCACCAGCTACTGATCGATAAGCGTTCAACTGGCTCTTGCCGCCGACACGCGAAACCGACTTGCCGACATCTACCGCAGGCAATACTCCTTTTTGAAAGAGGCGAGGGCACAGGTAAATTTGACCATCTGTTATTGAAATGAGATTTGTAGGAATGTACCCGGCGATGTTTTGCGCTTCGGTCTCTGCAATCGGAAGAGCAGTCAGAGAACCACCGCCTAATTCCCTTCTCAAATGTGTTGAACGTTCGAGAAGTCGGGAATGTATATAAAAGATGTCCCCAGGATAAGCTTCCCGACCAGGAGGACGACGCAACATCAGGGAAATTTCTCGATAGGCCCGGGCATGAGAGGTAAGATCGTCAAAAACAACCAGTACATCCAATCCCTGCTCCATAAAATACTCGCCCATGGTTGTCGCCGCATAGGGGGCCACAAACTGTAACCCAGGGGGCTCTTCTGCAGTGGTCACCAGCACGATAGTGTAATCCATAGCAGAGTGACTGCGAAGCTCGTTAACGATTTTCGCCACTGACGCGGATTGTTTTCCAATTGCGCAATAAATACAAATGACGTCTTTGTCCTTTTGGTTTATGATTGTGTCAATTGAAATAGCAGTCTTGCCGGTTTGACGATCACCAAGTATTAACTCTCGTTGGCCGCGTCCAATTGGAATCAATGCGTCAATGACTTTAATACCTGTTTGAAGCGGAGTTACCACAGCATCGCGGTCCATAATATTTGGGGCTTCGCGCTCAACGGGCCACCGAGTCGATGTTTTTATCGGTCCTTGCTGGTCCAACGGACGCCCCATAGCGTCTACTACCCTACCGATTAGCTCATTCCCCACGGGGACTTCCAGCACACGCCCAGTATGATTTGTCTCAGAACCGGCATGCAGGCTTTGATCATTGTCGAGCAGGATCACCCCCACCTCTTGCAAGTCCACGTTAAAAACTACCCCCAGTTTGTCTCCAGGGAAAATGGCCAGTTCATCCGCCCTTGCACGCGATAGGCCAGAAATTTTCGCTACTCCCTGCCCAACAGACATGATGGCGCCTGCTTCGCGCAATTCCAGAACCGGTTTGCATTCCGCAAGACTCTGATTTAAAGCCGTAATGGTATTTTCCAGAACCAACCCTAGATCCGACTTATCTTTTTCCGCATCGTTGTTCATTGTAGGCTCAACATACAAATCAAATCTTCAGCCTCTTTTCAAGATTGATCGTTCGGCTAAAACATCTAGAGCGCCAGAGACGGCTTTCTCAAAACTCTTGAGGTATGACTCAATGCTCCAGCCGATCTTATAACCTTGAAACCTCAACTCAATACCACAGACATTATCGTCGGACCTTTCAAATCCGACTGGAAGGTCCTTCGCAATTTGACTTTGCAACAACTCCACAATAGCCTTTTTTTGGTCTTCTGAAAGATTAAAAGCCGTGTGAACCGTTATCTGTTTGGATGTCATTTTAAAGTTATTTCTGATTTCCAGTATTTTCTCTTCAGAAATGTTACGGAATCTTTCTGCGAATATATCGACAATTCTTTGCTCCAGTTCGACGTTGGCCAGATCTGACAACGCAGAGCGAACCACAGACGCGGCCTCTTTGCCAATACGGCTGCGTAGCTCGAGAAGAAACGAATTTTTTTCTCGCTCGACTGATTGGCGCCATACGGCCTTGACATCTTCTACCTCGGAGCGGGCGGTCTCAATCAACTTTTGTCTCATGGATAGCGCTTCGTCCTTAACCTCAGCAAGAATCCGGTTATGATTCTCTTGAAGTTCCTGGTTCATCCGACGATACCGTTCAGCCTCCTCTTCGGCGAGTTTTCTTGTAATATCGGCATCTTCCAATGTAGATGCGATTCTTTTCTGTCTCTCGTCCATCGCTGTTGTTATCTTGTCAAAAAGGAAGCGCTTTAAAAGAAGAACGAGAACCAGAAAGTTGATGATCTGAGCTATGACGGTAAACCAGTCTATTAGCATCGATCATCCTCCGGTCTTGGACACCACATAGTTCCAGAAAGGGTTGGCGAAAAGAAGAATCATGGAAACAACAAAGCAATAGATTGCCATAGATTCAATCATCGCCAGGCCAACGAAAAGTGTTCGGGATATAGTTCCGGCCTCGTCAGGCTGTTGGGCGATTGAACTCAACGCTGTAGAAATTGCCCTGGCTTCTCCAAGCGCAGGAGCAATAGACCCGATTGCCATACAGGCTCCGGCCGTGATGATTGAAATTACTCCCACTATTGTCAAGCTATCCATGTTCCTACTCCCCTATTCGAACTCTTCTCCATGGTGATCTTCCCTTTTTGAGTTGTGGGCGTTCTGCGCTGAAGCGATGTAAACCATGGCCAATATAGCAAATATATAAGCTTGAATCAGACCAATGAGTAACCCCAGCGCATTCATTAATATGGGTAAGAAAAGTGGAGCAATGGCCAATAATATAGCCGCAATCTTCGCCCCACTCATCATGTTGCCGAAAAGCCTTACAGCCAGCGCCAGCGTCCTGGAAAGTTCTCCCAGTATATGGAATGGCAGCATTAGCACGGAGGGTTGAATATAATGCCTGACGTAAGAGAAAAAACCTTGTTCAGTTATTCCATAGATAGGAACTGCAAACAGCACGCTTATAGCTAGCGCCGAATTGGTGGAGAGAGAAGCGGTGGGGGCATGATAGCCAGGCGCCACCTCCAGGACATTCGAAACCGCCACGAATAAGAAGAGAGTTCCAATGTATGGTAAATAGCGGGCTGGCTCTTGATTCGTGATTTCACGAATCTGGTCCTGGACAAAAACGACTATTATTTCAAGCAGATTTTGCCACCTGGACAACTTTGTGTCACTAGTCAAACGCCGTGTAATCAACCATGAGCCAAAAGTTAGCAAAGCCATAACGCCCCACGTATAACAAATGGTCGAGTTGAGAACCAGAAAACCTCTTTGCCAAAAAATGACCTGATCCGGCGTAATCGCTTCACTCACCATCAGTTGTCCTGCCGTTCCTATGCCTTGCGCAGTCTTGATTGGACAGGACCAATCAACCTGACAAGAATCAAACGGACAATTAAGAAACCTGCCATGGCCGCCAAAAGTCTTTCCAGTCGCCCTTCCATAATATAGTAAAAGCCCAAAAGGATCACGCCTGTCCTGACTAAGAAGCTAGCAATAGTCAGCGACGCTGGATGCAGTGATTTGGGAAGTTGTTTCACAGTAAGCCACAGGCCGCAGAAATAAAATAAACCGAGCCCTGCTCCCATGATCAAGGCTACAAATACTCCAGCAAAGTCTATTGACAATAGAGCCTCATAGAAGACTGTCTTGCTTTCACCAAGATTAATTATGTATCAACCGTTCCTACCTGTCCGGTTGACCCAATACCAGGCGTTTATTGAGCCAAAAAGAACGCCGGCAAACAACAGCATCAGCGTCCAGGAAAATCGACCCGGATAGTGAGTGTCAATCCAGATCCCGATAGCTGTGCCGATCAAAGTAGGAACCGCTACCGACCAACCCACAATTCCGAACATTCCTAGTCCGAACCAGATACTCTTGTTCCTGTCACTCCGAGCCCTTATTTTTCGAGCCTCTTTGGTTCCAACGAGTTCTGTAAATTCCTTAAGAGATTCTTCTTGACGTTCTCTTGACGTAAATTTGTCTTTAGCCATGGCGCTCCAGTTCAAGGAACCTTCTGACCAGATTAGCTTCGAGTTTTGCGACCGCTGACTGTGCTTTTCGCTGGCGTTCATCCAGGACAGTGAATGTCGTTTCAATCGTTTTTTTCAACGCTCCAAGATCAGCTCCCGCAAAGGCGTTGACGGTCGAGACAACCACTTCTGGTCCACATTTCACAAGGATCCCTTTGTCCACAGCTACAAACTCTTCCCGCCCTCCTGGACATACGTACGACATCACTCCTGGGACCAGAATAGAGACAAAACCTATATGACGAGGCAACAGACAAAATGAACCATTCTCGGCTTCAGCAATTATTTTGATTACTTCTTTATCAATCAGGATTTCCGTTGGGAGAACCACTTTAAGTCTCATCATTTGTGGGCCTCGTCAATTTTCCCGATCATGTACAGGGCCTTTTCAGCAAATTCTGAAAACTCATCGTTCAGAATTCTTTCGCAACCGTTAAGAGAGTCTTCGAGACTCACTAAGCGCCCAGCCATCCCAGTGAACCTTTCAGTAACAAAGAAGGGCTGAGTAAAAAATCTCTCCAGTCTACGCGCTCGATAAACGGTTTGCCGATCAGCCTGTGATAGCTCCTCTAGCCCTAACATGGCTATTATGTCTCTTAGTTCTTCGTAGGTGGAGAGGGTCGATCTTATTTCTTGAGCTAACTCATAATGTCTCTTTCCAACTATATGTGGAGAAAGCATTTTCGAGCCAGACTGCAGTGGATTTATCGCCGGATAAAGGCCTTCGGAGGAACGCTTCCGAGATAACACAATTGAGGCCGACAAATGGCCGAAGACATGGACTGCGGCAGGGTCGGTAAAATCATCCGCCGGCACGTAAACAGCCTGAACGGACGTTATCGAGCCCGAGCCTGTGTTACATATTCGCTCTTCCAGTTGAGCGAGTTCAGTGGCGAGGGTTGGCTGGTATCCGAGACGAGACGGGATTTGTCCCAGCAGACCGGAAACCTCCATGCCGGCCTGGATAAAACGAAAAATATTATCGATTAGAACAAACACGTCTTGTCTGGTGTCATCGCGAAAATACTCGGCCATCGTCAATGCGGAATGTCCTACTCTAAATCTTGCTCCCGGTGGCTCATTCATTTGTCCAAAAACAAGAACTGTGTTGCCAAGAATACCGGCCTTTTCCATTTCACGATAGAGTTCTTCTCCCTCTCTGCATCGTTCTCCGATACCGCAAAAGAGGCTAACCCCGCCATATCTGGCCACAACATTGTGAATCAGTTCCATGATGAGCACAGTCTTGCCGACACCGGCTCCCCCGAATAGGCCTGCTTTCCCTCCTCGTTCTAAAGGAGAAAGAACATCAATTACCTTGATCCCGGTCTCGAACACTTCTGACGACGTATTTTGCTGATTCAAAGGTACAGGGTCGCGATGGATGGAACGCCACTCGCATCCAGTGATATCACCTTTCCCGTCGATAGTCCGTCCGAAAACGTTGAAAACCCTGCCTCTAATTTGGTCTCCCACCGGTACCTTAAGGGGCTCTCCAGTGTCAATGACAAGGTCTCTCACTGCAAGACCTCTTGTTGAAGTTAAAGCGATCCCCCGGATAGTCTGAAAATCGAGATGGCTCACAACTTCTATGGCAACGTCAGAATTCTTTCCCGTGAGGATTACATTATACAGCGATGGGAGTCGCCGAGAGAAAAAAACATCGACAACGCTTCCCTTGATCGAGATTACCTCACCTTTGTTGGATTCAGTGTTCATTAGCCAATGTCTGAGCCATACTCGAATTCAACTCTAAAATAATTGTATTATTTTAGTGGGAAATCATATCGCCGGAGCAAACAGGAACAGCGCTTCGTTTATTTCTGTTCGAGACTTATACGCTTTTTAATGTCGTGGATCGGGTATACGTCTCCCGGTCTAGGCTGATACCGGAGGGTAACTTCCAGGTCCACATCCGTAACTCCCTGCGGTAGCGGAATTTCGATCGTCTCTTCCTTGGGGGTGAAGGGCTGAATGCTGGTATCTCGAATGAAACCCAACTTCTTGTCAGGGCCTAAAACCATGTGGTTTGAACGGGAATCTGTAGCCTGAGCCATGTAAATTTTTGACGTCTGGAATATTTTCTTGCCGGTAGTATCGCTTGCGGTCACATCCAGGACCACTTCAGTCTTGGACGGTCAACCATCAGGGATACGATGGCCCGCCTTGCTTGTAATTTTGGTGTTTACCACCACCATAGGCCTGACGTCCCCTTCCTTAGGCTGAAACGAATACGCCAGAGTCCGAACCTGCATAGGAAGAGCCTCTCTCAACCGTTCCGATAATTCGGCTCGATTGTTAAAATTTGGAGGCATGTAGTGATCGCCATCTTTCATGTGGCATTGCTGGCATGTCTCTGTACCACCGGACGGAATGTAAGCGTGCAGATAACTTCCGTAAAGTGTCGCACACTGAACAGGATGGTCAAATTCCAGGTTGGGACCTAGCCCATGGCACTGGCCGCATAATAATGAATTCTTCAGAAGAGGGCTCTTCTTGACGGGGGCATTGGGGTGATCAATGATGTCTTTATTCCCGTAAATGACGTTTTTTTCCGGCCGACCATGCACAACGGCTTTTTCATTGTGACAGACCAAACAGCCAATGTTCAATTTGCGAACTATAGTCTTGTCACCCTTCAATACGGCGTCCGCAATTTCTGCGGCTACAACGTCTGTCGCATACTTAATCTGGGGAAAGTGGCACTTGAAACATGGAAAGTTCTTTTTTGTAGCTTTCTCCCCCGGTTTAACTGCAAGAGGCCCCTTCTTGAGATATCCTGTGATGAATATCTGATCATTCAGCCCCATCAGTGGACGAGCGTGGTGAGACTTTTCCCACTGCTCATAAATCTTCTCATGACATTCTTTACAACTCGAAGAATCAAACATCTTCACTAGTTCAGCGAGGGAGTTGACTTGGGCTTCGGACTTGTCTTTAGCCACTGCTGGGTTGTCCAAAAACAAAGTGAGAAACATTACTAAAATTATCAATGTAAATGCAGTGTTATTAAATTTTAGTATGGTCGAGAGTATATATTTCATGTTAATTTTCCTACAGACGCAGTAACTGAAAACATATTTTGGGGCTTGAAAATTTTCGTTTTTTATCGATTAGATGCTACTATCATGGGGACATTAGGTCAAAGAATATTTACAGTTTGATCGACGAACATCAACTATTGGTTCCGCTAGTAGGTACCGGCGCCTATTGAAATAACGCAGGATCAAAATGGTTAAAACAAGGTTGGCCCTTCTATACCCGTCAGGAATCAGGATAGGGGTTTTTCTTAAAGTATCCCTGACGATCATGGCGGTATTGTTTAACATTGGGTGCTCAGATCAAGAACAATCCAAAACAGTGGATTTTTCAAAAACAGTTGTTCTGGGAGCGCCCGGACACAAGAGAACCTGGAGATAACCAATTACGAATAGCCATTGGGGCAATGGTTTCCCCGAGAGAATCTCTTTCAACTTATCAGGAATTATTGGATTATCTTGGAGAAAAACTAGGCAAAAAAGTGGTTCTCAGGCAGCGGAAAACCTATGGTGAAATCAACGAATTATTGGGCAAGGGCGAGGTTGATTTGGCTTTTGTCTGTTCCGGGCCTTACGTGGCAGGTAAGGACAAGTACGGATTCGAATTGCTTGCAGCGCCTGAAGTCAATGGATCACATTTCTACAACGCTTACCTAATTGTCAACAAGAATAGCAGATTCAGGAATCT
The DNA here is from genome assembly GCA_963846725.1 of uncultured delta proteobacterium. GTDB lineage: Bacteria > Desulfobacterota > Desulfomonilia > Desulfomonilales > Desulfomonilaceae > CAJBEZ01. The sequence goes on from CAWJXP010000022.1 coordinate 184,029, forward strand.
TGAGGATCTTAGCGGCAAGGGCCTTCGCATTCACTGATCCTGACTCCAACACCGGCAAACTGGCGCCTACGGATTGGCTTAGAAAAATCGGAGAGAAACCGGAAACTTTTTTCGGTTCCTTTATTTACACCTACAGTCATGACAATTCAATATTGGCTGTTTCAAAGGGAGTTGTGGACGGAGCGTCAGTAGACGGGTTAATCTGGGAATACTTCAACAAAACTAATCCTGAGATGACAGCCAAAACAAAGGTCATCCTAAAATCTGAAAATTACGGAATGCCACCTCTGGTCGCGGCAAAACAGGTGCCTGAAACAATTGAAGGAAGCAATCAAGAAAGCGCTTACGGGAATGCGTAACGACATCAAAGGAGCTGAAATTCTTGACCGGTTGATGATTGACAGGTTTACCGACGCGGACGACCATTGGTATGATTCGATACGTAATGTCCTAGGAACAACAGTGACAAGCACGGAGCCAAACAATGGGCTTTCGAAGCCTGAAGACTAGACTGGCGATTGCTGCCTGCCTTCTGGTTGTCACCAGCGGGCTGGCCCTTTCTTTGCTCGTTACGAATAAGTATAGCGAAAGTCTGGTAGTTTCGGCCAGAAATCAGGCTGAAAATCTGGCTCACGCTCTGGCCATGGAATCCGCCGAAAAGGTTCTCACAAATGATCTGGTGGCATTGCAAAAGTCACTGGATCATCAAATCAAGAGCAATCAATCATTAGCCTACCTCTTTGTTGTTCGTGATGGGCAGGTCATAGCTCACACTTTTGAAAAGGGTTTCCCCCAGGAACTGCTCGATGCGAACAGGGTAGTTTCCAGAAATCGAGGGAATGCACAGATACTTGTCTCGACAACCGGGGAAAAATTCATCGACATCGCTTGGCCGATTTTCGAGGGGAAAGCAGGATTGTTGAGGCTTGGAGTATCGGAGAAGCCCCTTGAGAAGCAGGTTGGCGCCTTACGTCTCGATATGAGCTTAATAACGCTGGTCATACTTCTTTGCGCCCTTACCGGCAGTCTCTTTTTTGTCAGAAGAATAACCCGCCCACTGGAGGAACTAGCCCGATCTGTTGAAAGCATCAGCCACGGGTCGTGGGACATCAAGGTAAACACATCTGGACAAGACGAGGTAGCGATCCTGGCCAATTCTTTCCAGAGCATGGCGCAGCGGCTGAAAGAATACACCCAGCGCCTGGAGAAACAAAAACAGGAACTTGAACGCGTCCACAACCAAACTCGCACTTTTTGCGAGATAGTCAGAGAACTGGGCTCGCTCCCAAACCTTCAAGAACTGGGACAAACGTTGATTTCCCGACTCAGTGAAGTAGTGCTGAATAACCGGTTGACAATACTGTTCCTAAATGAAAACAGAGAGTTTTTTTTCATTATTACAGATCGAGAAATTGTAACGTCCCGTGATCCTGAACAAGTAGACAGGGTAGTCCAGATTGTTGACAATTTGACCGAGCCTAAGCTTGAAACTGGACCATGTTTAAAAGATATGCCACTCCCCGATTCGTTCAAGCGATTGGATCGCCAAGCGATCGTGCCAATAAGGACTGAGGGTAGAGTATACGGGATTCTGGTCATTGATTGTTCTCCAACTTGCAAATGCGATTCTGAAGAGATGCGGATGGTAAGTTTGATATTAGATCAGGCTGGCGGAGTTATTAAGCGGTCGATTGCCCATGAGGAGGCTATTCTAAATCTCCAACAAAAACTTGACTCGTCTTCAGAATTTAGCGGGATTACTGGTAAAGACTTCAAGATGCAGATAGTCTATAGAATGATTGAAGATATTGCCCCAACTGACGCTACCGCTTTGATCCAGGGAGAGAGCGGCACAGGGAAAGAGTTGGTCGCAAAAGCCATTCATGAGCGAAGCGATAGAAGTAACAAACCATTCGTTGTCATCAATTGCTCGGCCTATCCTGAGACCCTTATAGAAAGTGAATTATTTGGTCATGAAAGGGGCGCTTTCACGGGCGCTTTGAGGCAGAAAGCAGGAAGATTTGAGCAGGCCGATGGGGGCACGGTTTTCCTGGACGAGATTGGGGAAGTTCCGCCGCAGGCCCAAATTAAATTACTTAGAGTCCTGCAAACTCAAAGATTTGAGCGTTTGGGAGGCACTCAAACAATTTCGGTCAATGTGAGAATCCTGGCAGCAACCAACAAAAACCTATTGGAGGAGGTGCAGAAAGGAAGATTTAGGGAAGATCTATTTTACCGGCTAAATGTCATTCCGATCAATTTACCGCCACTAAGAGAACGACGAAATGATATCCCCCTTTTAGCCCGGCACTTCCTGAAACGTTTCAGTTCCGAACAGGGAAAAAGCGTTCAAGAATTTAGCCCGGAATCTATCAGGCTACTGATGGACTACTCATGGCCCGGTAATGTCAGGGAACTTGAAAACAGTGTCGAACATGCGGTGGTCAGATCCAAGGGACGTGTAATTGAAGCCGTGGATCTGCCGGGTTCTCTCCAAACATTTGATTCAATAGTTCAACCTCGAGTTGCGCCTAACCTTTCCGAAAATGAGAGAACCTTCCTGGAAAAGGCTCTGTCCAGAAATGCCTGGAACAAGAAAAAGACGGCGCAAGAGTTGGGGATAGGCCGTAGCACACTATATTCGAAGCTACGCCGATATGGCTTGGACAAGCGTATCATTCAATAGGCGATTAGAAATATGGTTTGAGGATCTTCGTTATTGCCATCGTGGCGTCTTCCTCCAAAATTCCCTCCTGCTATTTGACTTTTTTGGAAGCTAGCTGCAACCGACCGATGGTGTCCAGCGTCTTTTTATACTGCCGCACACAGGACACGTATCATTTGTGGACACACCTAACTATCTGACCTCTTTAATGTTATTTGACCTGAACTTAATCATGTCCAAAAACATGACACCATCGTCTATTTCCGACACGATTTCCAGCAGTTTATTCTGAGTCACACCGGCCATAATCTCTTGTGATGGTTTCTCTAACTCCCGCCGAAAAGACCTTGTAATCAGATATTAATGTCTCAGTCATCGCAGATTCGGACCTATCTATCCGTGTGGCTCCGATCTGGCACATCTTTTGTATGTATGTCGCCACTATTCCAATGAGGCCTGTCTCCCATGGGATCTAAGCTAATTATTGTCGGTACCAAAACTTACTTGGACAGTGCGATGCGGTCAACTTTGGAAGACGGAGATTATGAGATCGAGACTTGTGAATCCGTTGAGGACGCTACGAAAAAATTGGATCCGACTTGGTCAAACATCATACTTCTCGATCTTGACGAAAAAGATATTACAAATAGGCAAATTCGGGATTTTAAACGAAATCACAAGGGAGTGCAGATTGTCGCATTTTCGAGTCGAAATTATCATCCGGAGCTTATGGACTCATTAAGAGAAGATATTTGCGCCTGCCTGGGCAAGCCCTTGAGCGAAGAGGAGCTTCTCTTCTGGCTTAACAGCATAACTGAGATCAATCTGGACCCGATATTCGAAGGCAAATACCCGAATGGGTAATCAAGATACCGCTGATTCATTGTGGGAGTTTGATTGGATCAATGTGACAAGAATAAGGAGAATGTGATGAAGAAGGTGAGTGAGATCATGGACCGGCGAGAATTCATTCTTGCGGGTGGCCTAGTCGGCGCTGGAGCAGTGACGGCCGGCACTGTGATTGTTAAGGACAGGATGGCGCCGACATCCAAGGATCCTACCGGTGAGAAAACCGTGAGACATCTAAACGCCTTGAAAGATCTTAAGCCTCAATCAAATGAAGACGATCACATAAGAATGCAGCGGGAGTTGGCTGCGGCAATGTCAAAACCTGTCGAAAAGCGACGATGGATTATGGTGATCGATCTCAGGAAATGCGTCGGTTGTCAAGCCTGTACAATCGGTTGTGTGGCCGAGAATAAACTACCTCCCGGGGTTGTATACCGACCTGTTATTCAGTGGGAAATTGGCGAATATCCCAATGTGCAGCTTCATTTTCTTCCCAGACCCTGCATGCATTGTGAAAACCCATCCTGTGTTCCTGTTTGTCCGGTGAAGGCCACGTGGAAGCGGCCGGACGGGGTTGTCGTAATTGATTATGACAAATGCATCGGATGTCGATATTGCCTCAACGCATGCCCATACGGCGCAAGGACAAGCGACTTTGGTAGATACTACACGTCAAATGAAGCTCTGGGGGCCCCGGAGGGAAAGGAAAGACCAATCTATGGATCGCCTGCTCCCTGGGAAGGCTTGCCCAGCAACGAATACGGCAAGTCTTGGAATCGTAAGGACCATGGCTCACCGGTCGGAAACGCAAGAAAGTGTCATTTTTGTTTGCATCGCCTCGAAAACGGTTTGTTGCCGATGTGCGTAACAACCTGCATAGGCAGGGCCACATACTTCGGGGATTCTAACGATCAGGACAGCCTTGTCGTTGAATTAAAGACCAGGAACAATGTTCAGACCCTTTTACCGCATTGGGACAACAAACCCCAGTGTTACTACATCGTTTAGGAAGGGAGGATATTCCATGACCAAGCAAGATTACTCCTCCGGCACGATTCAGACTGGGTCAGCGGTCGCCACGCAATGGACCCCGATTTTGTGGCTCGTTTGGATCCTTTTTCTTGTCGCAGGCATAGTTGGCGTCGTCTTTCGAATGACCTATGGTCATAACGCAAGCGGTTACGGTTCCTACGTCCCGTGGGGCCTATGGATTGGCGTGTACTTTCTTGCAGTCGGAATCTCAGGAGGCTCTTTTATTTTGGGTGGCCTTGGCTATTTATTCGGAGTTGATGGATTTGCCAGGCCATCGGACCTGAGATGCGCAATAGTGTTGAGTCTAGCCGCCTTATTGCCGGCGTTCCTGGGTGTATGGCTGGATTTGGGGCGGATGGATCGTTTAATGAACATTCTCATTTACCCTTCATTCACAAGCATGATGGCTTTTAACGCCTGGATGTACAACATGTTTCTTGTAGTGGCGGCTTTGTGTTGGTTGTTGAGTTTCAAGCAAAACAGTTCATGGCTCAAGCCTTTGATTACTCTGGGAATGTTTTTCTCGATACTTTTCCCGAGCCAGAGCGGGGTGTTCTTTGAGGCTGTTCGCACCAATGAATTCTGGAACAGTCCACTTCTGTCGATGCTATTTTTCGTGTCCGCAATTACGTTGGGCGCCGGCTCATTACTGTTCGTTCGAGCAGCCATTGCGCCGAAAACATCCTCTAGGGCTGACAAATCCCATTTGGACTCGGCTCTCAGAATGTTGAGGGCGGCAGTCATAATTGGTCTGATTGTTTATGTGGTATTTGAATTCGCGGAATTTTCAATCACCTTTTGGAATCCGGGAGTTTCATCACCGAACACCGAGTATCTCCTCTTCGGAGGATACTGGGCCGTCTTCTGGATCTTGCACATTGGTGTCGGTGTCTTAGCCCCGTTTATTCTTCTCTCGATGAACAATCGAAACGGATGGGTTTTCGCCTCGTTACTAGCGATAATCGGGTTTGGAGCCGCACGTCTTTGCGTTTTAATTCCGGGACAGGTAATTGGACAGATCCCGGGATTGGCTCAAGCCTTTCAAGACCCGAGGCTGTCTTATCAATACCACATCTCGTCTATGGAATACCTGGTGGCTTTGCTTATGATTGCAGTTGGAATGACCATTTTTTACGTTGGCGTTAAATTGAGCCAACTTGTCGAATCCCGTCTGTAAAAGGAATTGTGAGGTTTTTACAATGAACGACAACAATGATCCCAAACTTTCATCACGGAGAGGATTCTTGGCTGGTGGCGCTCTTTTGGGTGGTGGAATAGCTCTTGCCGGAACTGAAGCCGTAGCTGCTTCGAATCAACGGGAATCGGCAATCATGAACAATGATCGGCCGGATGTTGATTATAATCTCTCCAAACCGTCAAACATAATTTACACGGCGTGCCTTCAATGCAACACCGGCTGCGGGATATCCGCCAAATTGCAGGATGGAGTAATAGTGAAAATTGACGGAAATCCTTACAACCCCTGGACACTTCTCCCGCAAATACCGTTCAAAACCAATGTAGATACTGGAGCGGCCATTGACGGGGCGATTTGTCCAAAAGGACAAGCTGGTCTTCAAACCGCTTACGATCCTTACAGGATCAGAAAGGTGTTGAAAAGGGCCGGTAAAAGGGGGGAAAACAAGTGGACCACCATCCCCTTCGAACAGGCGGTCAAGGAAATTACGGAAGGCGGTAAACTATTTGCCAATGTTCCAGGGGAACAGAACAGAGAAGTTGAAGGATTGTCCAAAATAGCTGTTCTGAAGGACGGGAAAGTCGCCAAGGCCATGGCCACGGATGTCAAGGCTATCCTGGATGAGAAGGACAGGGAGAAAAAGAAGGCTCTAGTCGAAGAATTCAAGCAAAAACACTCCGCTAATCTGGACAAGCTGATTGACCCGAACCATCCCGATCTCGGTCCAAAAAACAATCAGATAGTGGTGGCGTGGGGACGGTTGAAAGGCGGAAGAAGTGATCTGTATAAAAGATTCTCTGATGGCCTCGGAACCACCAATGCTCATGGCCACACCACCGTATGTCAAGGTTCACTTTATTTCACGTGTAAGGCAATAAGTGAACAGTACGTTGAGGGGAAGTTCTCTGACGGCAACAAATTCTATTGGCAGGCGGACACGGAAAACAGCAAATTCGTGTTCTTCGTCGGAGCGAATCTATTTGAAGGCAATTACGGCCCGCCAAACAGGGCTGTAAGATTGACCCCTAATTTGGTAAGCGGTTTCACGAAAATTGCCGTAGCTGATCCCCGCTTTAGCAAACTAGCGTCCAAAGCGTGGAAGTGGCTGCCTATAAAGCCCGGGACCGATGCGGCTCTCGCTTCAGGGATGATGCGCTGGATCCTGGAAAACAAACGTTACGATGAGAAGTTTCTTTCCAATGCCAATAAAGCCGCAGCCACGACCAACGGTGAGACGAGTTGGACAAATTCCTCATGGCTGGTGGAGATCAAAGATGGGAAGCCGGGGAAATTTGTAAGAGCCGCAGATATGGGGTTAACAGCGCCTGAGACCCGAAAGACTAAAGAGGGCAAAGATTATCAGGAAAAATTCCTTGTCGTAATGGTCAAAGGCGTTCCCACCGCATTCGACCCAAATGATACGAAGAACCCTGTCGTAGCCGACTTGTTCGTAGACACCAAATTGTCGGATGGCACAATTGTAAAATCTGGTCTGCAAGTTCTTCTAGAAAGCACTAAACAGAAATCCGGGAAAGATTGGGCTGAAATCGCCGGCGTAAAAGAATCAGACATGGTTGATGTGGCGAGAGAACTTACGAGTTATGGGAAAAGGGCCGCCGTCGATATCCATCGAGGACCAGCTCAGCATACAAATGGTTTTTATAATGTCCTAAGCTGGATGACTTTAAACATGCTGCTCGGTAATTTTGACGCCAAAGGTGGAATGTGCATAGCGTCGACTTATGACACAATGGGCGGCAAAGGCAAACTTTATGAGCTTGCCAAACAGCCAGGGAAGCCGACTTCATTCGGGATAAGCTGCATCAGACACGGTGTGGATTATGAGAAGTCAACCATATTTGCAGGCTATCCGGCAAAACGTAATTGGTATCCTCTTAGCAGCGACATCTATGAGGAGATCATCCCTTCTATCGGGGACGCCTATCCCTACCGGGTAAAAGCATTGTTCTGGTACATGGGAGCCCCCACATATTCATTACCGGCCGGCCACACCAACATTAAAATTCTTTGTGATGTTGATAAAGTTCCTCTTTTTGTGACATCCGACATACTGATTGGATCGACATCAATGTATGCGGATTACATATTCCCTGATCTGTCCTATCTGGAACGCTGGGAGTTTCAGGGCAGTCACCCGAGTATGCCGTGCAAGGTTCAGCCGGTCAGACAGCCTGCAATGGCCCCTATCCCCGAAACTTGCAAAGTCTTTGGCTCTGAAATGCCTATAAGCTTTGAGAGCATGCTCTTTGCCATGGCAGAAAACCTGAAACTTCCAGGATTTGGCTCAGATGCGTACGGTCCCGGTCTCGATCTCAAGCATTTTGATGACTTTTACATTAGAGCTGTGGCGAATCTGGCCTTCGGTGAAAAACCTGATGGATCAGATTCAGTTCCGGATGCGGATCAAAGAGAAATCGAGGTCTTCCTCGAAGCCCGAAAGAACCTACCCAAGACGGTTTTCGACGTCGAGAGATGGAAGACAATCGCAGGCGAGAAACTTTGGCCTAAGGTAGTTTATGTCTTGAACCGTGGAGGTAGATTTGAAGATCATGACAAAGCTTATAAGGGTGATAGATTGGCCCACCCTTATGGAAAACTCCTGAACCTTTATCAGGAAAAGACTGCTTCGACTATTCACTCTGGAACCGGCAAAAAGAACTTGGGTTACGCAAACTACATTCCTGTCATGGATTACCACGGGAACCAGCCGGACGCCTTCAGAAAAGGTTACGATCTTGCCTTGATAACTTATAGATCTATTGTTCACACCAAGAGCAGAACAATTACTAATCAGTGGCTACATCCACTAATGCCGGAAAACGCTATCATGATTAACCCGGTTGACGCCAAGGGGCTAGGTTTAAAGGACGGCCAAAGAGTGAAAGTTGTGAGTGCGACCAATCCAACAGGTGACTGGGATTTGGGGGCTGGTACTACCAAGCCAATGATTGGTAAATTGCAACTCACACAAACCATGCGACCTGGAGTGATAAGCTTTGCGCTAGGGTTTGGACATTGGGCCACTGGGGCTGTTGATTTTTCCATAGATGGAAAGACCATCAAGGGTGAACCGAAAAGGGCCACCGGTATACACGCCAACGCAGCGATGTGGGTTGATCCGGCGCTAAAAAATACATGCATGCTGGATCCGGTTGGTGGGAGCGTGAGTTTTTACGACACCCTTGTAAAATTGATCCCTGCCGGCTCTTAATTTGTCAAGATCAAGTGACAAAATTGCAGAACCACTAAGCTAGAATGGGGTCGGGATGAATCGGCAGATTCGAATCTTCCAGTCCCGACTCCATCTTGCAATGTTCCGGTTCCGTATTGATTTGGATTATGTCATCCCGTCAACATTGTTTGAATCTGAGCTTATAAATTGTCTTCCAACCTCGTTCTACAAAATACTTCATATCAGTTCAGAAGATTATCAGCCTGCCCGATCGAAAAAACATTCATTTTATGATGAATGACGGGTCCCAATAGTTTACAATTGTATGGTTCTCTCTTTTTGTTTATAACGAAACGGGTCCTGTTTTCCAAAACCTGATTCTAACAAAAGCCAACATCAACTGTTGTTGAAGGGCAAATGAACAAATTCCTAGAAAAATACCTTAAAATTTATCCTCATGAGGCTTCTAAGTTCGTGTGGATATCCGGGATATTCTTCACCATCTTCCTGGGCTTCGCTTTTTTCCGCAACTACGTAGACGCTTCATTCTTAAAGAGGTATGGCCCGCAATATATTCCCTACATGTTAGTTATTAACGCCTTGCTGACGTTCGTGGTTTTTGGTCTCGCGAATCGTCTCAACCGACTTTTTCTTGATCACACAATTTTGGCCTGGCTCCTCAATTTCTGTGGGGTAGCTGTCGTTATTCTTTTCGTGATGGTTAAGGCGGATATTACAATTGCTTATCCTATCCTCTACCAGATTCTGAATCTTCTCGATTCGATTCTCCTTGTATATCTCTGGAATGTCGCTGGAGATCTATTTGACGCTCGGCAAGGCAAACGACTGTTTCCGTACGTCACAGCAGCCCAGGTGCTGGCAAGCACCCTTGGGAGTTTTGGAACAAAACCTTTCACTGCTTTTGTGGGAGAAGATCCTACGCTAATTCTTTTTGGAGTTGTGTCTCTCGGTGTCGGTATCTTCTTGATTTTTACTGGAGGGAAATTTTTAGGTAACCTCAAACCAAAATCATCAACTCAAAAAGCCCAGACCCAAAAAATCACTGAAGTCCCAGGCTTAATAGCACGTTACCCTATAGTCAGATATCTGATCATCACTGGACTGATTCCCAACATTTTATTGCCGATTTTTTCCTATCAATTCAGCGTCATAGCAAATCACACGTTTGCGTCAGAACAAACACTCATCACGTTCCTTAGCGTTTTTCGAGGACTTACTACATCTGTTTCGTTCATACTGCTGTTTTTTATGGGTCGTGTCTATCAGTCCATGGGCCTTACAAACGCCTCGTTGGTTCAACCGATTAATTTTGCCGTCTTGTTTGGATCTTTGACGTTCTTCTTCAATATCTACGTAGCTGCTTACGGCCAATTCACTTCACTGCTGATCCAAAGAGCGGTCGCCGGACCAATAAATAAGGTTTTCTTCAACGTAATTCCCTCTGATCTGACTTCCTGGGCCAGGACATTTATTAGGGGAACCGTGCTAAAGGTCGGCATGCTGGCAGGTTCGCTCAGCATGATCATTCTCAAGCCGGTAATGAATGCTGAACAGTTTTCCATCATAGCATTCGTCCTGGCGGTATATTGGTGTTACGAAACGCTTGTTTTCCGGAAGCATTACAAGAAGACGCTCAAGCAGGTTATAGTTGAAAAGGAAATCGACTTTGATCAAATCGAGTCGGTGAGAGCCATGGATAGCGGCACAGCTACCGTACAACTGGGGCCATTGTCCGTAGAAGAGCGACCTGCCAGAGTGGAAGGGGACATCTTTCAAACCACAGCCCCTGTAATTGATCCGGATACGGCTTTACGACTTCTTTATGATGAAAGCTCAGGGACAAGGGCGGAAGCGGCTCTTTCTTTCCTGTGTTCTCTTGATGTCCGGGCTGTAGGCAGGCTGGTGGAATTGCTGGACGACATGGAGGAGGAACCCAGAAAGGCCGCAATCGAGGCCCTAATGGGATATAAAGGAGAAATCCTGCCATTTCTCGAGATTTCATTGCTTAACGCTCCAATCAGGACCAAGCAGGGAATCCTCGAAGTCATTCGTCTATGCGGTCTCAAGAACTTTGAAATGCTTCCGTTTCTGGGGCAGGAACTTGCGCTCGCGTATTCGAATCTTGTCGCCATCCATGTCCTGAATGCAATGCCGCAGTCTGAAAGCGTAGGTATGCTGAAGGAATACCTTGAAGAGCTTAATGACGAGACACTCAGCCTTATTTTTTACGCTCTCTGGGTTTATCACGCAGACATGAGACTAATGTATCAGGCTCTTCAGTCGGAGACTGCATCAATAGCGGTCGAATTGGTTGAGAATTCGATCGAACGTGAGATAGTCCCCTACCTCATACCTTTAATAGAAGATATACCGCTATACGAAAAAATCGAACGTGGCAGAAAGTTGTTCCCTCTCATCAGGAATGAAAGTCCTGAGAGAATTCTCACCTTTCTTGCAAATTCAGATGACGCCCTCACCAAGATACTCGCTCTATACGTAATAGGTGAATGCAAACCGGAGAAATTGTTCATCCCTGCTATAGAATCCCTTAGGAACGACATCAATGCGGATGTCCGACAGGTTGTAGATTTCGCCTTGCAGAAAGTAAACAAAGAGGTGGCTGAGATGCCGGACGTTATTCAAAGGATAAATCAGTTGAAGCAGTTCAGCATTTTTGACGGTATGGGGGTCAGGGAGCTTCACGCAATAGCGTCCGTCGTAAATGTAGAACGCTTTGATTCTGGTGATATAATGATCAGGGAAAATGACGAAAACTCGTCAATTTACATGGTTGTATCGGGGAAAATTGGTATTTACAGGGATTACGGAAAACCTGAACAGGTTGAGAAAGTCATTTTGGGTCCAGGGTCTTTCATTGGTGAGCTAAGCCTTTTCACGAAACAAACGGCTAGCGCCACATGCGTAGCCGTTGAGCCTACAGAGTCTTATGTCCTTAGACACAGTCAATTTCAGGGAATCATGCGAATTTACCCGCAGATCGGAATTAATCTGTGTCAGTTCTTTACACTCAAATTGAGACAGATGTCGTATTGAGAGTTTTCACAAAGCTGTCAGTAATTTACATTTTCACGGCCCTTTAGATTAAGGATGCGTCTAGCGTCGGACGGAGTAGCAATATCCCTGTGTAGTAAGTCAGCGATCTTAATGACTTTTTCAACCAATTCGGCGTTGCTCTTCGCTAGAACACCTTTCTTTATGTAGATATTATCTTCTAGGCCTACCCTGACATGACCACCCATATGAATCGCCATAGTGGAAAGGTTTATCTCAGAAGCCCCAACCCCTATCACAGACCACGTAAAATTGTCTTTGCCAAACAAAACCTTCGCCTTCGTGACCAGATATGTCAAATCTTCCGCTGTTCCCCTTATGGCGCCTAAAACTCCCATTACGAACTGTAGATGCATCGGCGGCTTCATCATTTTTTCGCTTACCAGATGGTCCAAATTGTAAAGGTGTCCGACATCGTATATTTCCAGCTCAGGTTTCGTGTTGCTCTCTGTGGTAACCTGACACAAGTATTCGAAATCTTTAAATGTATTCTTGAAAATAAAATCTTTGCTCATTTCAAGATATTGCTTTTCCCACGGATATTTGAACTCTTTGACAGCCTTGAGAGCCGTATGTAAGGCAAAATTTATAGATCCCATATTAAATGAACACATTTCAGGCTTGAAAAGCGGGACAGAAGCCGCTCTTTCTTCTACGGTCATGAGAACCGAACCGCCAGTAGTAATGCAGATTACAACATCGCTCTTTTCTTTGATTCTCGTGAGAATTTCTCTGAAATGTTCGGGAGCTGATGAAGGGAACCCATCTTCAGGACGACGCGCGTGTATATGTACGATAGCTGCGCCTGCCTTGGCAGCCTCAATCGCTGACTCAGCAATTTGTTCGGGGGTCAAAGGAAGATAGGGAGTAAGGGATGGCACAGTCGCCGCTCCGGTAATCGCCGCTGTAATAATAAGTTTTTCCATATATTGCGCTCCACAAAAATAATTTGGTCTAACACCCTGTCTCTAGGGGTGGATTCAATTCTCGCTCAAATCTTTAGCGCTCAGGATTCTATTTTCAACAAAGTCATCCGCAGCGCTATTCAGAAACAATCAACCAAAAACTCTGCCTATCAATGAGGGTTCATGACCGGGCAGAAGGAACTCTGGACTCGTCAAGGCAGCCTTAATACGATAAATGGATCTAAACCAGGAATAATGATCGTAAACGAGGCATGATGGAACAGCAGGACCCCAGTGTTTGGGCGCAGGTGTGATCGGAAGAGTCGAACCGTCCATCAGGATCATTCTGTTCATACTCGGGAATGCTATGGGAAGAATGTGAACAGTGTCACCAGCAATGTTATAGACGCCCTCGGATGTATTCACCAGAACGCATTGGCTGCCGGCGGTATGACCCGGAGTTTGGACCAACTTTATGCCGTCAAAAAGTTCGGTGTCTCCAACAACCTTGACACAATCAAGTCTCTCAAGCTCGGGGATAAGGCTCTGGTCATAATCACCCCTAATCCTCATAGAGGGCAGAGGATCCAGGAGTTCCTTCCACTCAGCCTCTTGGAATACATGCGAAGCGTTAGGAAAAAGATGACAGTTGCCCGCGTGGTCATTATGAAGGTGAGTATAGATAACGGTTTCTATTTGACCCGGTTCTATCCCGACGCGAGCCAAAGCCTCTATAACATGGTCCTGACCTCCCATGGCGGGACTACCCGCCCAAGCCTTCCCATCGACTATGTATTTCGAGTTAATCCCGTTATCGACCAACAAACGTTTTCTGCCATCAGTCATGTAAAAGCCAAGATACGGGACAGTCAGAGGGAGCCCTACATCTAATCCGGTAGTCAACTGATCTTTCTTGACTTCAATAGTCCCAAAAAGCAATGTCTTGATCTTCCAGTTGGACATATCCTTAACTTCCTCCGTATTCGGGACAAAGCATTATGTTCGCTAATTTAAGCTATGACGAAACCCTGAACTAACCCCAAAACATTCGAAATGGCGCCAAACAACCTCAATTCCTGGAACCATTTAAAGATCAAGGGAGATTTAACTCGTTGACGGATTTTGATTTTATCCGCGATTTCTCAATCCAGTCCTTGAAAAACTCCAGCACTCCATTTGGCATAAAAATTATCACCACAATGAACAGGCATCCGTAAATTATTCTGGCAAATTCAGCCTTAACGAAGGTCGAAAGCCCTTCATTCACAAATGTGAGAATGGTTGCGCCAACCAGTGGTCCAACCCAGAACGAGCCACCACCAAATAACGCCATTAGGACGACAAGGATCGACACATTGACGTCAAAAACAATATCCGGATGAATATAGGTAAGGTAACAAGCGTAAAGTCCACCCGCCACACCCGGGAAAAAAGCCGATATCCCAAAAGCCATGACTTTTAGTTTGGGGGTGTTAATAGCCATGGTCTGGGCAACTTCTTCGTCTTCTTTTATAGCTCGGAGCCCAGCTCCAAATTTGGACTTCTCAATCCTCCGAGCCACAAGCAGACTTACAATAGTCAACACCAACATGAGTTCGTAGAAAATCGACCTACTGACTTCTATAGGCAAGGCAAGGCTCTTCAGCCACAGGCCATCAGCGCCACCTAAAAAATCAAGGTTTCGTACTGTCAGTTCTGTAACAAAGGAGAAGCAAAGCGTAATTACGGCAAAATAAGGGCCTCTGAGCCTCAAGCAAGGAAAACCGATGATGACCGCCACGACTGTCGCGACAACCCCTGCCGGGATAGAGGCGACTATCGTGAGAGCAGGGCTCAGATCGAGCAATTGCCCTAATACAGCAGTAGCGTATGCGCCTATTCCGAAAAAAGCTACGTGACCAAACGACAAATATCCTGTGTAACCGCCTATAATATTCCAGGAGGTCGCTAATGTAATATAGAGAAAAACATTGAACGCGAAAGAAATAAAATATACAGGGGGAGCAAAACAAGGAAACGAGGCTATTAATAGAATAAGCCCCGAGGCCAGCAAGATGAGTTTTTTCGAACCTACAGGGGCTTTCATTTGGATCTCAAACCTCACTCTGAAACAGTCCCTGAGGTTTAAAGATGAGGATTAGCATCAGGAGACCAAAAGTTAGAAGATTGACCCACTGATAGGGAAGAAACGCCATGGAGAGACCAGTGATAATCCCTATCAGCAGACCACCAAAAGCCGCGCCGAGAATGTTTCCCACGCCACCGACAATTACGACCAGGAAAAGATAAATCAGCCAAAGATTGTGGGAATGGGGCTCAAAGGAATATAGCATGGCCATCCCTACGCCACCTGCGCCTGATGACGCTACGGCCAGACCAAAAGTGATCATGCTGATTCTTTTCAGATTGATCCCGCACAACTGAGAGGCCTCTGGCTGTTGCCAGGCAGCTCTGACCGCTTTGCCAGTAAGAGTTTTCTTGAGGAAAAAATGGATCGCCGTCACACCGACCACAGCCATACCAAATCCGACAAGCCGAGGATATTGAAAATACAGGGGACCGATTGAGAAAACCTTGTTGGTATAAGAAGTGGTGAGTAATCTCGGGTCCGCTCCCCACACCAAAAGTATAAGGTTCTCAATTATTATGGCGATGCCAAACGTAAGGATCATTGACGACACAATGACGGCTTTGGCTCTTGATATCGGATCAATCAAAAACCGATACACAAGCAGAGCGACACCGAACAGTGCAGGTACAGTGATAAACATGGATGCGACGGGATCAATCCCCAAGGCAGTGAAAAGCGAGTATGAAACAAACGCGGCCAGCAATCCAAACGTCGCGTGTGAAACGTTAATGACGTTCATAACGCCCCATGTCAGGGAAAAACCTATCCCGAGAAGAGCGTAAACGGCGCCCATCATGATCCCACTAATCAGAGACTGGAGAGTCAGCACAAGGTTCATGAATCAGTTCCCCGAGATCCCGTCGCTAGAAATGGCAATTCCTGCTCCTATTTCCACGCAGGCTTAGGATATACCGGTTTCGCTGTTCTAACTTCCGGCGGCCATACCAATTCCGCTTTGCCATTGATTACCTGAGTGCAGAAATTGATGGGATCAGGCAGTCCTTTGGTGTCAAATTTCATCGGACCAGCTATGGTGTTGACTTTATTAGCTTTCAGCCAATCACGGATCTTAGTCTGCTCAAGAGTCTTGGCTCCTTCAACAGCCTGCGCCAATGTTTGCATCCACGCATATCCAAATCCAAAATAAAGAGGATATCCGTCGATCTGATATTCCTTTTTCACAAATTCATTGAGTTTTTCGTTTCCGGGAAAATTCAATTTATTGTGCAGCGACGTACCGGAAAAAACGTAGTCACCATCAGGACCTAGTTCCTTGCTCCACGCCGGCAACACTGATCCTATACCCTGTACTATGGCTTTAGGATTGTATTCCAGGGCTTTGGCCGCTCTAACGGTCATGACTCCATCAGGAAAAACTCCGTTTGAGAAAAGGAGATCACAATCCATCTGTTTGGCCTTCACAATTAGCGGTGTGGCGTCAGGCAGAGGCAGGTTGTATTTTTCATCTACGACGATCTGGATTCCGAGTTTGTTGGTCCATTTGGTTATTGACTCCATCAAAGAAGCGCCGATCGGATTGTTCATGGTGTAAACGGCGGCTTTCTTGGGTCGCTGATCTGCCGGTACCGTTTCCAACCATTGGAAAAAGCCTTCGTACCACCATTCGCCCATCAGAGGCGGTCCGCCGAAAGAATACGAATAGCCCTGTTCAAAACTTTTCATATGTCCGCCCATCGAGACATAGACAAACTTATGTTTTTCAGCCACAGGCATGACGGCTCTCGCAGCGGTTCCAGGATAACCGCCGAAAAGCAGATCGACTTTATCGACTGTGATGGCCTTTTCGGCAAAGGTGACAGCTTTGTTAACGTTCGACTCATCGTCGTATATCTTGAACTCTACGGGACGACCTAGCAATCCCCCCTTCTCGTTGATCTCTTTGGCCCAGAATTTCATGCCTCGTTCTATCCATTGTCCGGTCTCGGCATATTGGCCAGTGAGAGGCAGTGATCCGCCTATCAGTATCGGTTTCTCTGCGGCAACAGAAATAGAGAAGGCCATGAGTAACATCAGGACGGTTCCCAGCAGCTTTCCCACTACCTTGATTAAACGTCTTGAATCCAGCATTTTGTCCTCCCTTCAATTTTCACGGATTTGTTTGACTAAAACCCAATTATCAGTCCGTCTGGGATGCTCAAATTCCCAGGTATGACTCTTTGACTCTAGGGTCTCCCGCTATCTGAGCCGCAGGGCCGTACAGCAAAACCCTACCGTTTTCCAAAAGATAAGCCTTGCTCGATATGGACAATGTCTTGAGCGCCTCCTGGGAAACAACCAGAAATGTCAGGCCTTCCTTATTCAGCTCGGAGATAATCCTGAAAATCTCATCGGTAACGATCGGAGCCAATCCAAGGGAAGGCTCATCCAGCATCAGGAGCTTCGGGAGGCTCATGAGCGCTCTTCCTATAGCCACCATTTGCTGCTCACCACCCGAAAGGCTCCCGGCATGTTGTTTCTTACGCTCTTCAAGTCTAGGAAAGAGATCAAAAACCTTACGCATGGTTTTTAAGGCCTGCTTACGAGGATTTGGAAGAAAGGCTCCTATCTGAAGATTCTCTTCAACAGTCATTCTCGGAAACAGTTTGCGACCCTCTGGGACCTGAATAACCCCAAGAGCGGCTACCTCGTCAGGAGAGAGGCTCGATATGACGCGATTCTCCCAGGAGATCATCCCGGCTGACAATGGCCGAAGACCAGAGACCGCATTCAGCAGAGTAGTCTTTCCGGCTCCGTTGGAGCCAATGAGCGCTGTAATCTTACCCTCTTCGATATCGAGAGAGACATCGGATAGAGCAGTGAGATCTTGATATTTAACCGTTACTTGATCAATTTTTAGCATAGTTTTCGCCTAGGTAGGCCCGGATCACTTCTGGATTGTTGGCGACGGACTCCGGTGAACCATCGGCTATTTTTACCCCGTGACGTAGAGCAATTACTCTGTCGCATGTGGTCATGATGGCTTTCATGACATGTTCAACCATGAAAACGGTTATTCCAAATTCGTCCCGGATCCTGAAGGTCAGCTCGATCGCTCCTTCGATCTCCTTTGGATTCATCCCTGCAAAGACTTCATCGAGAAGCAGCACCTTTGGCTTTGAACCGAGCGATCGAGCTATTTCCAACCTCTTACGTCCCTCCAACCCAAGTTGTCCCGGTAGTTTGTCGGATCTGGGAGACAAACCGGTGAATTCCAGAATGTCCATGGCTATGTCTTGAGCCTTATCAACCCGGCGAACGTTGGATCGCCCATAAAGAACAGCCGTTGTGACGTTCTCCAAAAGGCTAAGATCCATTAACGGCCTTACGATCTGAAAGGTTCGCCCTATGCCCTTAGCGGCGATTTTGTAGGGGGGTAAACCGGAAATTCTGGACCCTTCGAAAGATATGCGGCCCCTATCAGGTTTGAACAGGCCCGATATAAGGTTGAAGAGCGTGGTTTTTCCAGACCCATTGGGGCCTATCATCCCGACTATTTCGCCTGAGAATATTTCAAAATCAAGATTCGTGAGAGCCTTTACCCCACCAAAGTATTTATCTATTCCTGTTCCCTTCAGCATAGGGTTCACAAACCTCGATTAATATTCTTGGCGCATGCGATACTTTGAAATCGCCAGGATTCCTTGTGGTGACGGGTCACATTCCAAAAGAAACTCAGTGATCATCCACAATAGCTACGGGACGCGTCCAGCCTGCGCTGGCTCCTTTGATTTTCACTGGAAAACAACAAACGGAAAATCCGGTAGATCGTCCAATTGATGAAAGATTGGCCAACTTCTCCATGTGGCAGTAACCGACTTCTATTCCCGAGAAATGGGCTTCCCAGATAACTTTTGGATCTCCGGTCTCTTTGAATTCTTTGGCGAGGTAAGGTAGGGGCCTGTCCCAACTCCAGGCGTCAATACCAACGACTCTTACCCCTTTTTCAGTCAAATACAGAGTGCTGTCTCTATCCATACCCGCACCGGCCAAGAGGTATTCCGGAGTTCCCCATTTCTGATCGGCCCCAGTCTGAATCAACACTATGTCAAGTGGTTTGATTTGATAATCGATCCTCTTCAGCTCATTCTTGACATCTGTTACGGTGATTCTGTCCCCATCAGCTTTATGCCTGAAATCCAACAGAACCCCGTCGTTGAAACACCAGTCCAAAGGGACCTCGTCTATCGTGAGCGCCTTCTTGCCCCTGTCCATGGTGGGATGATAATGAAAGGGGGCATCAAGATGAGTGCCACTATGGGTCGTCAGAGTCAGAAATTCCATGGCCCAGCCCATCCCATCCGGCAATTGATCCTTCCTAAGTCCAGGAAAAAATTCCGTCATCTGATCTGCGCCTTGAGCGTGATCCACATAGTCGATACGAGGTATCATGAGGGGTGGATCAGAAGGCAAACCAGCTTCTATAGCAACACTCAAATCAACCAGACGCCTGTGAGCCATCAGTTTCCTTTCCAGCCAGAACACCCTGGATAAATATTCGGGCGCATTCTTCACTCAGGGCGTCGACAGTGACAAATTCCATTCTCTTCATGACATTCTTGTAAATGGCCAAGTTTGAAATCATGGCCTGGTAACAGAATATGATAGTCCGGGGATCCATTTTTCTGAATACGCCTTCATCAACCCGATTGGCGACATATTCGGCCAATCGACTAATCATTAGGGCGTCTTTGGCGTGAAAATGTTTTTGATGGAAACTATCTTCTCTGAGTCTCGCATACATCAGGATTTTAAAAATTTCCCGGTCTTCACGATTCACAGTGTGTTTAAGTATGTGATACGCAAAAGCCTTGAACACACCAAAATCGTCCTTGCGCTCCATCGGTCCGGTAAGATCACGATCCATGGGATGAGATCGATAGGCAGTTTCAGCTATAGCTTCGTAGATGTTTCTTTTGGACCCAAATAGCTGAATAACGCGTGGTCGACTAATGCCCACCATTGCGGCTATGTCGTCCAGAGTCACTTCAGCGAACCCACCTCGGGCAAAAAGGGATCTTGCTGCGGCGAGGACTTGGATCTTGCGGTCTTCCGACGAAAGTTTTTTCTGTCTCATGGTTCTAAATGTTAGGTCCTTTCGATGTTTCGTGTCAATGATTATTATAACTGACACGTTAGTTAGTCATAAGTTTAATCTATCATTATGCGCATACTGACATTAATCCTATCAACAATCAAAAACCATTGATCACTACCAAAAAAGTGATCAATGTTGAAACTTACCAGCTTGTGTTATCGTAAGTAATTAATTTTATGTAACAGAAATAGGTACAATGAAACGTTTGTTCCAATTGATTTTACAGGCTATTAATTAAAAGAAAAGACAGGGCCATCAACGCAGGATCTCAAGACCTTCCTCAGTGGAGCAACTGCCGCAAAGGCCTATTCCACACTTCATTACATCCTCTCTAGCTATATATATATTTTTTTTGTCAATAAATCTCGAAAAAAGTTCTCCCGCTTTTTTCATCATCACCGTTGGACCGCAAATATAAACCTTTAAGTCAGGTGGAAATTCCTGCAGCGCGTTGAATTCGCTCTCAATCATTCCCAATATGGCTCCCACCTCACAGGGCCCATCGATCGCCACTTCAACATTCGCCCCAAACAATTTGGCCTCATCCAGAAACCACTGAGCAGCGGGATGAGAAAATCCCATGAAGGTCCTGTAAATACTCTTCGACCACTTGTTCGCCGCCATCAAAATCGGAGCGACTCCAGTCCCGCCACCAACGACAACAATCCGGTCGCCATTTGAAGGGGACTTGAAGCCAGTCCCATATGGTCCCCGAAGATAAATAGAATCCCCTTCACGGAGAGTTGAGAGCCCATTAGTGAATGGGCCTACAGTTCTAATCAAGTAAACAGGCCTAACGTCGCTCATCGGTGAAAACGGTTTCTCCCCTAAACCGGGGATCCTGAGAAAGAAAAATTGTCCGGGATCGCAATTCGGGCCTTCTTCCAATTCCAGCTTGAACATGTCCAATGAGATAGATTTGCAGCTTGTTACCCTTGTTTTCAAATACCTGGTGCGCCCCTCACAGGAGAGAGCTTTTCGTTTTCGTCTGTTGGGTTGCCCGAGACCTACGGGACCATCGAGCCACTGAAAAAATTTCTTGACCCGGCGGGTTGTCATTCCGGCTAACCCCGATCCGACGGCGAAATAAGTCGCTCCAGCCTTGCGGTAGGCCTCAACATCCTCAGGTGAGGATATTCCACCTGAGGCTATAATAGGAAGCTTTACAATGTCTGAGACTTCTCGAACTATCTTTAGGCCTATTGGCCTGATAGAGGCCCCCGAAATTCCACCCACTATGTTGGAAAGAACAGGCTCTCCATCAGTGTCTACAGCGGTTCCAGGGCCCACTGTGTTAATGAGGGACAGGCCTGCCGCCCCCGCCCCAGCGCAAAGCTTAGCCATGTCCACTATATTTGAGAGGTTGGGAGAAAGTTTTGGAATTATAGGTTTTTTTAAACGTTGACAAAGCTTTTTAACAACCCGTTCTACCATTATCGGATCTGACCCTACACTTTGCCCTGCCGATTTAACATGAGGACAAGACAAATTAAGTTCAAAAGCGTCCGCTATTTCATCGAGAATTAGAGCGCATTCAAGAAACTCGTCAGGATCGCTGCCCATTATGGAAACGACCAGAGGCTTTCGTCCGTAAAGAGGAAGCAAAGGTTTCATCGCCTCGGCAAAGATTGCGGCTCCCGGGTTTGCGAGACCGACGGCGTTGACAAAACATCCTGGATAATATTCATGAATTATGGGCTCTCGATATCCGTCACGAGGGTTTATACTGAGAGTTTTGGTCGTCAGGAATCCAATTTCCGGAATTTCTCGCGCTATCCTGGATATTACAGTAGGGGCGGTCGTTAAAACCCCCGACGGAATTGTGAACTTTGGGAGCGTCGTGAATAGACCTCGGGATATTTCGGATTCGTCAGTGGGAAATAGTCTTGTAATGGTTTTCATATGTTGTGAAGCTTTCTTTGCCTCTATTGTGGCTTTGAATTCAGAAATTTTAAAGGATTAACTGGTTTGGCGTGCAGTCTGACTTCAAAATAAAGCGTCGGTTTTCCGGACTTGCTTGAGCCGGAAAGTGAGCCTATTGCCTGATTCCTGGCAACTGTTTCTCCTACTGATACTTTCGTGTCATGGAGATGAGCATAAACGGAAACCAGTCTATCAGAATGATCTACCAGAATGACTTTCCCCAGACCCGGGATCTCTCCCACATGACCTACTCTTCCAGCTTCCGAGGCCTTAACATCAAGATTATTTCCAGCTTCTAGGGTTATTCCATTACGATGCAACTGATCTCCTGATCCAAACTGCTGGATCACCTTTCCATCCAATGGCCACGAGAACTTTGAACCCGCTGGATTTTCTTTCTCCTGTTCCTCTATGGGGCTTTGAATTGAATCAGGTTCAGGCGGTCGAAATCCCTTCGGAATAATCAACAGCGCCCCGTCTTTTATTGTATATGGCGCTGCAAGTTTGTTTACTGCCGCAAGCTCTCCGATGTCCACGCCATAGCGGGTAGCGATACCGGAAAGGGTCTCATCTTTGGACACTATATGACGGATGGAATTGGATGCAAGAACTGAACGCCCTAGCTCAGACTGTGACCTCGGCGCCGGCCAATCAGGTCCCCTGCGGACGCACCCATTTTGGGACGTAAAGAAAGCCACAATCAAAAGGGGAAAAATCAGTGGGCGTAAAAACGCTGGGCTTTTGCGGTCGCTGATCAAACACCAAACTTTGTCCTTAGAATGTTCCTTGATTGGACGGCCTCCTGAAAAAGGGCGATAGACCCTGCAACTATCTAGCAAATCAGCCGAATTTCATGAGTCGCCATATCTAGCTCGCTCGCAAGTCATGTCAAGCAAACAGACGAGATATCAGCCTCCCTAATAAACTTAGTCAGCCGTCCGGCCAGCCATGCTTGCCAATCAGGTCAACAAATCTGCAGTCAAAATAGCTTTTGACAATTCTTTTACCCCTCGTCTTTTCCACAACTTTCAAGGTCTGTGAAAACCTATCACCAACGGGGATGACCAATCTTCCACCTTCAGCCAGTTGATCGAAAAGTGGATCCGGAACTCCAGGGGCCCCCGCAGTAACAACTATACCATCGTAAGGGGCTTCTTCAGGCCATCCGCCAGTTCCATCCGCTACTATGAAATTCACATTCGAAATCCCTATTGACGCAGTGGTTGAGGCCGCCAATTTAGAAAGTTCAGAGATGCGTTCTACTGTGTAGACAAACTTGGCGAGCCTGGATAAAACGGCTGCCTGATAACCCGATCCAGTACCAAGCTCTAGAACTTTTTCGGAACCTTTCAATTCAAGAAGCTGAGTCATTATGGCAACCATGTATGGCTGACTTATCGTCTGACCATGCCCAATCGGCAATGGACCGTCTTCATAGGCCCGGTTCCGAAGAGATTGCATCACAAACATGTGTCTGGGGATTTCACGCATTGCGGAAAGGACTCGTGGATCAGAAACACCTCGGGCTTCAATCTGGCTACGAACCATGTGTTCCCGAGCTTGATCAAAATCAAGATCTTGATTCACGTCACAAACTCCGAAGGAAACGAAAATGATCAGCGACTGTTGGGATTGTAGGAGTTAGCCTGAGGCAGGCTCTGCGGCTGCTGAGCCGATGCCCCGGGCGCTACTGTTTGGACCTGCGGAGCGCCACCATATGTTGCCGCAGCTCGTGGAAACACTTTGTTATCCAAAAACTCCGAAAGTCTGTCCCAGGCGCTGGATGGAAAGCTCAGGGCCCAATCGATGGCCCCGGAGACCATGTTTCCTGGTGATCCTCCGTCATAGTAGGGGTTGTTATACTGTGGATACGGATAATTGGGATAAGCCACTGAATTCTGCGACTGTTCAGATTGCGTCGCTCCCACACTGTTTGGAGCCGTAGCGGTAGCGGGTGGAAAACTCCCTGGACCGGGAGTGAAGTTCGGCTGTTGGGCGCCGCTGGGAGAATAGCTCCCCACTCCTATTGGAGCCCCGGCCTGTTGCGCAAATGTATCTAAGCCGCTTAGACCGACTATTATTACCGTTCCTACAACAACCACGCTCTTCCACACGATCATGGCGTCTCCTCCGCAATAGATTCTTTGAACAGACAAATAGAATGAGCCATTCATAATTTCAAGCTTTTTAAACATTATTTACAGATACAGGCAAACACATGCTTCATATACATTATTATAGCATGTTAACCACATATAATTATAATGAAGATGAGCTTATAAAATCAAGGTATTGATTTAATAGCGAGCGTGGGCGATTCGCTGCCTGAACCTCGGTAGGCGTTCCCTTACGGGCGTGAGAAAGGTTTCAGCCACTTCGATGCCTGAAAGCTGTGACTGATTAAAGAAAATCATCGGATCATAGAACTGGACACCGTTCCTGACCTGCAGATGTAGATGCGGGCACGACGCTCTCCCAGTACTACCAACCAGTCCTATCTTTTGACCCTGGCGGACTTTTTGACCCGGTGTCACGAGAACTCGGCTTAAGTGAGCATAGTCAGTGGATACCCCTTTCCCATGCTCAAGTGTAACAAAAATCCCCATTCCCCGACGGCGCTTTTGGGTTCCGGCCTCTACCACCACGCCGTCAGCGCACGCAAACACCGGATCCCCTCTATTGGCGGTTATGTCAATACCTGCATGGTATGAGCCCCTTCTAAATCCAAAAGGCGATGAAAGGACCCCACACGATAGGGGAAACTTGAGTTCCCTGGTGGGAAGATTGGAATTGGCCTTACCGGCCAGCCGAGCTTGGGAATTAAAGAAACTGGCCAGCGCGCCCTCTTCACAGGACTCTGATACCAGACTAGCGAAGCAGACAGGAGGTTTACTCGCTTTCTGCTCTCCAGACAGTGATTGAGCAAGGCGCAGGGGACCTACCCCACACGACGAAACGGCTGTCTTGCTTACTCCTGATGATGACGAACAGGAAACAGACAGAAACGCGGAGAAATATATTAGCAGGTAAACTTTACCTTTCATCCGACCCCCGGGCCAGGATTCTCAAAAACAATGTTTCCCCTGTAACTAATTGATCGGTCGGTGTCAACCCAAAACTGAATTGGTTGAGGATAAATCAATAATGATGATTCATTGGGACCGATAGAAAGGCGTAATACTATCGAACAAAGCCAAGAGGCGACTGACCGCATTGTGGAGCAGCGCACGGAGGCGGAGGACACGCCGGTGGAGGACAAACCCTATATGTTGCGGGACATGGCTCTGGTGGACACTTGCAGATGGTAACAGGGGGCGGTGGAGGCCCAACCAATTTCCGTGGGTAACATTTAACAGGAGGACAGGGCGCGCACGGTGGAATTGTGGGAGGACCAGCGCATGTCGGCGGAGCGGGTGGACCATAAATCATTGGAACCATCTCGCATGGATCCGGTGGAGGCATATAGCCGCCCGACAGGGTCGGAGCGCTCAATAAAAGCGCAACAACCATTCCTAACAATATTAGTTCACGACTCTTGGCCACAACTACGCCTGCTCCTCCGAGATAAAACCAAAGACCAGAACCCGGATGCTCTAACAAAAGCTTAATTAATTTTCAGACAAATGATAGCACAAGGATACAAAATGGAGAGAGAGTAGTCAACAAAATTTCGAGCACAGGGAATATTTTTATGTAAAATATCATTAAAACAGAGTAATTACCTCAAATAAGAGGTTAATTATGTGTAGCATTAACCTGTTTATATGCTTTTACAAAATCTCGTATCTCTCGTCTGACAAAATCCGCGCTTTCCCTTGAAACCGTCGAAATGTCAAAATTGAAGGATAAACTGTCTACAATTGAGCGGGCGAGAGCAGCTTCATCGCATAACAATTCTTCTCGTTTAAAATAATAGGCGCTACGCCTTTTTGTAGAACCCTTAGAATACGGCCATGAGTTCTTCCATGCAAAAAATCCAAGCAATTTGTTACTCAACAAAGGATCCAGTACAATGTCGGACTTAAGACGATGGCCGAGTTGCAGTTCTATTAGTTGGAACAGAGCTGAAACATAATTGATGTCCGTCGCCAACAATCCATAGAGATGCCAGTCATTGACCAAAGTTCCAATAATATCTACGGACTTATCTTCCAGATCTTCGAAAGCAGGGCAGTAAAAAGTTTTACAGGCCATACTCCCGTAATGGCATAACCCTCTGAAATCAACGCCGTGGTTATCAGGCGCATTTGGGTGCAGCATACAACCGACGGTCCTGAAGACATGATCCACAAAACCCGTATACTCACAGACATGAATAGCCGGGTCTATGATTGACGCCTCGGCTTCTAAGCTGACCCGGTCAGCGTAAGCGACTAGCGCTTCCACCGAATGAGGAATGCTTCTGATGGCTCGCGTTCTATCAAGCAGAATCCTGTTGAGCGCAAATGAACGACCATCCTGAACGTTGTAGAGCCCGCAACAAGCGGCGCAGGATTTGGACGAATCAGGGCGACACAAATTCATGTCTGGTCTGACCCTGACCGCCCAAACGTATCTAAGGTGGGAACCAGCAGAGTATTAAAGAGAGTAATTGTAAAAACCTTTACCACTTTTCTTTCCTAGGAACCCAGCGTCGACATATTTCCTGAGCAATGGACAGGGTCGGTATTTAGGATCGCCAAGCCCTTCGAGCAACACATTCAGAATGGCCAGACACGTGTCGAGTCCAATAAAATCAGCCAGTGTCAGAGGACCCATGGGATGGTTCATGCCGAGCTTCATCACCTCATCAATGGCCTCCACGGTTCCAACGCCTTCATAAAGCGCGAATATCGCTTCATTTATCATTGGCATGAGAACGCGGTTAGCGATAAAACCGGGGAAATCCTGAGCTTCCACAGGGATTTTCCCAAACTTTTTAGATAGCTCCACAGTCAGGGATGTAGTTGCGCCATCAGTCGCGAGTCCGTTTATGACTTCAACCAGCTTCATCACAGGGACTGGGTTCATGAAATGCATCCCTATGAATTTCTCGGGTCGTTTGGTGCAGGCGGCGAGCTTTGTGATCGAAATGGAGGACGTATTGCTGGCCAACACTTTACCGGGCATCAGAATTTCGTCAAGTTTCTGAAAAACCTGCTTTTTCAGATCCAGGTTTTCGATAATCGCTTCAACAACAAAATCCGCGTTTCTAAAATCTTCGAGATCGATACTGGGTTTAATTCTTCCCATTATCGCAGATTTTTCATCCACGCTCATTTTCCCTTTTGAGACGGAGCGATCCAGATTCTTTTCGATCGATTTAAGCCCTTTGTCTACAAACTCCTGTTTCACATCATTCATGATGACTTCCAGGCCAGAGGCCGCAGCTACATGAGCTATGCCGTTTCCCATCTGACCGGCTCCAACCACGCCAAAAATCTTCACTTCCATAAAATTCCTCCTAAAAACAAAGCATTTGACACAAATCTTCCCATAAACTACATTCTAATGGTGCGCCCGTAGCTCAGGTGGATAGAGCGCAACACTCCGGATGTTGAGGCCGGACGTTCGAGTCGTCTCGGGCGCACCAGAATAGTTTACGAATTCCTTCTGCCAGTGCGAACTCAGGATGCTGTAAATACTAGCTTTCAGTTCACGGGCGGCTTGACGCCCACTTTTAAGTATCCCCGATCATAATTCGCAGATTCAATGTGAGTTTAATTTACAACTTTATGCTTTAGAACTCAACCTGAGATTGGCTTTGGCTCGACAAGGAGCTTGGGAGTTCCGTCTTACTTACATTGGGAAAAACAATTTATTGGTTGGGGCTAAGAGGCTGTCAGTTCCAACGCCGGCCTTCAAGTAGCGTCTAC
The DNA here is from genome assembly GCA_963846725.1 of uncultured delta proteobacterium. Taxonomy (GTDB): domain Bacteria; phylum Desulfobacterota; class Desulfomonilia; order Desulfomonilales; family Desulfomonilaceae; genus CAJBEZ01. Next base: position 211,968 of record CAWJXP010000022.1, read on the forward strand.
AGAAGCTCAGATAAACACCCAAAGAACGAACCCGACGAACAATGAGGCTGAAATCCCCAATGGGATCGTCCACCTCAGAATATCACCCTCTTTTCCAATCGCCCCGCACATGGGTGTCGCAAGAGCTATTTTGAAAGGCGACGAGATTGAACCTATTGAAGATCCGACGGCCAGACCGGCAGCGAGCCATACAGGTCCTACGCCGAGCAGACTAGCCGCCTGCACCTGAAGCTGACCAAAGAGCATCAATGACGCTACGCCATAACCTGTAAGGAAAGTCCCCACCCATCCCAAAACCGGAACAAAGATCGGATAATAGCTCCCGGTATAAAGTGACAATCCTTTAGAAATGATCGAAGGGATATTGTGAAATGCGTCAACGTGAGAAAAATCCGAATTGTATCCGGTGTAAGAAATCATTTGCCCCATAGCTCCGAAAAGCCCCATAGACAGAAACACTCGCCAGCCCTTCGTAATCCCGGAATTAGCCACACTCTTGAGTTGCGACCATGAAACTCTCTGCAGCCTGGCCGATATCAGGAACGCCAGAAAAAGGTACACATATGCTGAGAAAAGGGGGCTAAAGGTAACCATACGGCCAGGAACTACACTTACCGAAAAAATTAGCTTCTTGCTCGTCAGTTCATGCAGTGAGGGAACCATGTTCACACAAAGCAAGCACACCAGCATGAACAAAAAAGGCGCCAGGTCTACAAGAATTTTCCTGTTTATTTGAAGCCCGCCGGCTCCAATGGCAATAAACGCAAATATCACTGCAAGCCCCGCCAAAGTCCCAGAAACTGGAACACCCACCAAAACGGCTGCCACAAGCGCAATCAAACCCAACAACAGCCCAGTCAACAGGACCTGGACAAGATTCCTGACGGCCCACCCCTTTTCTGGAAGAAAAATAGGAGCGCAAAGAGCCATGGCTAAGGTGGCGGGAACCGAAAGCCAGGCAGAGGCTATCCCGAGTTCCTTGATGGGCAACCCTGTGACCAAAGAAAGCACTGTTACTATTATTCCGGCTAATTCGAGAGTCATAAGTCCTGCGTAGCCTATGATTGACAGCGCGGCCGACCCGGTTGGAGACACTCCTGCCGCATGGAGCATCGGAGCGACTACCGGCTCGGCAATCACCCCCGACCCTTCCATGAAGTTACCTACACCGAAGGTAATAAGCAGGTTTCTGGAGAACGAGTCACCCGCTCCGCTCTCAAACCATTCCACTATCCGTTTTATCGAACCAGTGGTCATCAATAAGCTGGACAAAAGAATGCCCGCCAAGATCACGAGTAGAAGAGGCAACGTAGTCAAGACCCCATCCAAAGAAGCCATGATTACTACGAGTGGAGCCATATCGAAAAACCAAAGCGCCAGCGCCAGTGAAAAGACATAGCCGTACACCGACAGCTCAAGAGCTGACCTGCGAAGTATGACGGCCAGGACCGTCAATACCAATACAGGAGACCAACTCAACAGAAAAAGATAAATGTCCACGTTGGAACTACCTCCTTCAGTAAGCCCGTATATGGCGCACGAAGAGAACCACCCCCCGCCCCGTTACCCCATATGGTTTTCAGTTGACTATATGAATCTCATCTCCAAAGTTGGTCAACTTTTCTAACCCACTGTCACAGACCGCAAATGTGTTCTCAATGCCAGCCAAACCTTTCCCCGGCAAAATGAATTTCGGTTCCAACGCAATGACCATTCCTTCTTCTAAAATGGCGTTGGATTTCCTGCCTAGCACCGGAAGCTCATCAAGTTCTAGACCCACTCCGTGACCTACGAATGGCACCGGCGCGGGATAACCCATGAAACTCGCTGCAGTTCCAACTGAGGACGCCATCTCAACGGCCATGTCGTAAAGAGCCTCTGCCGAAGAACCGGGTTTCCCCTCGTCAACAATAGCCTTCTGAATCTGCAACGCCAAAGAGTGAACCTGCAAGTATTCATCAGGGACCGACCCAATAAAAAAGGTTCGAGCCTGATCCACCATATAACCTTCGACGATCCCAACGTAATCGATCTGGACAGGCTCTTCAGCTTTGATTTTTTTTAGCCCAACGCCTTGAGGCATTGAAGCGTTTGGTCCAGGTCCTCCGGTGGGACCAACGGAACAACTAGGTACGGCTAAATTTTCTCCTGACATTATGTGACCGTAAAATACTTCGTTGTTGAAACTTCTGACGCGCACAAGCCCCTGATGTCCATGGCGTCGATAAAAACTCTCGAGTTCCGCAGCGAGTTCAATTTCCCGCATTCCTTCTTTCAAAACTTGCGAAACACTTTTGAACATCGAATCGTTCATCGCTGCCGCGCGTCTGATAAGACCCAGCTCATATTCCGATTTAATCATTCTGGTTTGACGAATCAGAGGAGAAACGTCCTGAATCTGAACACCGGGGAATAATGACTCGTATTGACGATAAACGTTCACAGGCACTACATCAAGTTCCATACCCAACCCTGACAACTTTTCCCGTCTAGATGATATTATCGTCTTTCTCAATTCATGAAGACTATTTACTGAGACGACCCGTTCAATTGGGGAATCCTCTCTGGCCCTTTCAAAGCTTCTTCGAGCCAGAAGAAACAGGCAGACCTTCGGACGGCACAAACAGAGTGGCGTCCTGAGCTGTCCCGGAAAAGTAGTAAAGGTCAGCCCGCTGAACTATGAGAGCGGCTTCAATTCGATTTTTAATGAGCGCATGTTGCAGAAGATTGATGCGACGCTCAATTTCAAAACTAGGTGTAGAGGGCATTAGTCTCAAAAACCTCGAGAACGTGGGCATATGTTGGATGAAAAAGCGGGGAAATCAGTCAACCGGCGCTACTAAGCGACACACTATGCTTGAGGCTCGATGATCACTTTTAGAGAAGAGCCAGCTTCAGCAACGAGAGAAAAGCCTTCCTGAGTCCGTTCGAGCGGCAACCTGTGTGTTATCATATCGGATACGACGATTTTCCCAGCGGCTATCAGTTCGATCGAAGCCAAAATATCCCTTGGACTGCCGGCGTATGATGAAGTCATGCTGATCTCTTTACGCCACAAGTCATTAAATGGCATTGGAACGTCAAGCCCAGGGTCGGTTGGAGCGAAAAACAATAACGTCCCTCCCCTATCGACCATTTTAAAGGCCTCAGAAATCGCTGAAATAGCTCCAGTCGCAACAATCACAACTTCTGCGACACGGTCGTCGTTGATTTTTCTGACTCTCTGAAGAAGATCTTCCCCGGCAATGATAGCGCCATCAGCTCCGCATTTTAATGCGACATCCAATCTCTCATGATTTATGTCTACAGCCGGTCCTCGACTCGCCCCTACCCTCTGGGCCAACTTAATGTGAAGGAGCCCCGTAATTCCGGCCCCCATCACGAGGAAACGCTTTCCAGGACTCCAGCCGGCCTGAAGTTGCCCCCTAAAAACACAAGCTAAAGGTTCGACAAAAACCGCCTCTTCGTATGACATTGTGTCGGGCAACTTAAAAACACCATGGCGGACATTTATTGAAGGAACTCTCAGATACTCAGAAAAACCACCTGGATCAAAGTTGGTTCTGGCAAGCGTATCACATACAGAGTGATGATTTGACAGGCAATATCTGCATGTGTTGCAAGGGACATGATGAGAAACGAACACCCGATCGCCGACTTTCCAGTTTTCGACTCTGGAGCCTACTTCGGCAATCTCTCCCGCTATTTCATGGCCCAATACCAGCGGCGCTTTGGGTACCCGATACCATTCCAACACGTCACTGCCACAAACGCCGCTCGCCCAGACCTTAACAAGCAGTTCATCAGGGCTGATTTTGGGAACAGGGATTTCTTCAATCCTAATGTCATTATTATTGTAATACGTGGCAACGCGCATATCGTGACCCCTTGGAACGTGTACGAAGGAAGGAACAGGTATTGGAGAAAACACCCTGCCCATGTCAAGAATTAACTCTAAAATACTTCTAGTGAATCCTCAAAAGCTGCCTTTTATTTTTTCTTTTCGTCCAAGTATATTTTTATAGCCGTCTCTGGTTTCTCGTCGTAATGAACGACTGCTCTTACAGCTTTGATCATTCCTATAGGGCAATCCGACTGAAATATGTTTCTACCCATGTCAACACCGACAGCCCCTCGGGTGACAGCATTGTAGGCCATGGTAAGAGCTTCGATTTCTGGCAGTTTTTTACCACCCGCCATCACTATCGGAACTGGACAGGTTTGAATTACTCTTTCAAAGTTTTCACAATAGTAAGTTTTCACGATGTTAGCCCCCATTTCGGCGGCAATTCTTGAAGAAAGAGCTAGATATCGCGCGTCACGGGCCATATCGCGTCCAACCGCTGTTACCGCCAGAACAGGTATACCGGCCGAGTATCCGGCGTCTATCAATTTGGCGAAGGCGACCATGGTTTGATGTTCGTGCTGGGCCCCGACATACATTGAAAGCGCCATTCCTGATACGTTCAACCTCACGCAATCGTCGATCGCCACATTAAGCGTCTCATTGGACAATTCAGTGAGGACACTCTGACCACCTGAGACTCGTAACACTATAGGGGCCTGAACGCCAGGTGAAACCGAAGTCCTCAGAATTCCGCGAGTCAACATCAGACAGTCGGCATAGCCGGCAAGCGGCGCCAGGGTTTCTTCCATTATCTCCAGACCTGAAGTAGGCCCCTGAAAATAGCCGTGGTCGACCGCAAGCATCACCGTACGACCCGTATCAGGTTTGATTATTCTTGAGAGACGGTTTTTCATCCCCCAGTCCAGATGTGAACTTCCTTTGATATGGAAAGCGCCGGAACTGCAACCGGATATAATGTCAATGTCTCTCGCTTCCTTAAAACCTTCAAGATCCGCCATTTCTGCACCCCAAAGTTTATTAATTCAGAAGATAGAAATGTAACAAAGGGCCACCAATGAGTCAACTTAAGCGTCGGGCCATAACTGGAGACCGATATGCCACATTATTTTTAGACGTGTTAATATGCTTGCGATGTTTCTTGCCCGATCAGGCTATTGAACCAGATTCCACGTTCCGGAGATTAGAATCATGAATATTAACCATGCTCTCAAGGGTTCATTACCGCTTTTCTTGACTTGGATTTTGACGTTGTTTTTAAGTCTCCCACAAGTTTCCGATGCTCACAAAATTAATGTTTTCGCTTGGCTAGAGGGAGATCAGGTTCATGTTGACACGTTACTTCACCAAATCTTCAAAGGTATTGAATGCGCCTGTAAAGGTTCTCGATGTTCGGGGAAACCTTCTACTTAGTGGAAGCACAAATGAGCAAGGTCAGTGGGGATTTTACTTAAAAGATCTTAGCCAGTTACCCGCTGATGGTCTCAATGTGGTAGTTGAAGAGGGCTCAGGACACAGAGCTGAATACCTTTTGACCAGACAGGATTTAGCTGAAGCAAATAAGTCCCAACCATTCAAAGAACCAGCCCCCAAGCCACTATCTGAAATCAACGAGACACAGTCTCGAATGGCGCATCCCCCTGATCTTGTTGATCGGTCCGGAGCCATTCAGGACTGTGATATAGATCAAATCAAGGCTGTTTTCGCTGAAGTTCTCGATTCGAAGCTTCAACCAGTTTCCGAGGCTTTGGTCGCTCAGCATAAATTATTAATTGAGGAGCACGACAAGGGACCATCCGTGTCCGAGATTATCGGCGGTGTTGGTTGGATAGTAGGACTGTTCGGAATGCTGGGATATTTCCTAAATCGTAGAGTCGTGCACAAATGACTAGAATCTGAAACAAATTTAGTCCTTAAATTCCGCACACATCACCTCAGGTCTGAAACCTTTTAGCCTTCAGGATTTATCTTGACAAGGATTCGGTTGTTTTCTATAAAATATGTTTAAATGAAGCTTGTCTTTCCCTCCCGGGCTCAATAGGGACTGCGGGCGCGAAGCAAGGTATTATTTTTAGGATCTGATGCTCGTGGTTCCTGCCAATATTCATTCCAGTGTAATCCCATCATGGACAACGGGCGCAAGTGTGTGAACCAGCTCTCATGACTTGACTGAGGGCGATTTTGTATCAAAGGAGAAGAAAAAGTGGCCGCAATTAACATTTATGTCGGAAACCTGTCCTTTAACACCACAGAAGATCAGCTCAGAGAGCTTTTCGAAAGCTTTGGACAGGTAGAGTCCGCAACTATAATTTCCGACAAATTCACCGGACGCCCGCGTGGCTTTGGCTTCGTAAAGATGCCTGAACGAGAAGAGGGCCTGAAGGCCATTCAGGAGCTGGATTCCAAGGATTTTATGGGTCGGAACATCAAGGTCAATGAGGCTCGTCCGAGAACCGATCGAGACAGGGGCGATCGACCAGGCGGAGGTGGAGGTCGAGGTAAGGGATCTGGATGGCGCCAGTAACATAACACTAATAATTAGGGACTTTCCGGGGCCATTTATCTTCTTCTTTGAATAAGGTTCCCGGAAAGTTTCTAGACCTGTCTCCTTGCCATGATTTACCTACCCGCTATACAATCTCTTCCGCACTGAACTTTGTGGCTCAATCGCAGGAATTTTCCCATTGGAATTTTCTCGACGCGGCGACGATATTTTGATAGCTTTTTTGTAAGGTGACGTTATCATCGATTATTGGGGACCATAGATCAATAGTTGGATCGAGCCATGGTCGAATTTGGTTCTGTGGAAATATTCACAACTTCATGGGCTTCTCATCAAATTCTATAAAGTCTCGCGCTAGCGAGGGTCCCATAAAGGAGAACTTGGAATGAGTGACAAATTACTGAGCGCTGCTACTTCGGGAAACCTTTCAGAACTCCGAGGTCTATTGGCTTCTGGGGCTGACGCCAATGTTCGGGACGCCTTCGGATGGACGCCACTTATGTGGGCCGCTTCCATGGGATTTCACGAAGCGGTCAGGATGCTCATCCAAAATGGGGCCGACATGAACGCTGTCGATCAATACGGCGCTACAGCTCTTATGAAGTCTGCAAGACGCGGGTTTTATGATGTAGCTCGCGTGCTCCTGGAGGAAGGAGCGTCGGTAAACGCTGAAGATGAATTCGGCTGGACAGCTTTGATGCGGGCCGCCAGGCGAGCTTACACTGATGTCGTCACGTTGCTGATTGATTTCGGCGCCAATATTGAGGAAGCGGACCAGTACGGGGCCACTGCCCTCATCATGGCGGCCTCTGAGGGCCACGTGGAAACGGTGAAGGTCTTACTTGAAAAAGGGGCCGATCCTAACGCTCGGGACCGTAACAGTTGGACGGCGCTCATGTGGGCCCAGTCCATGAGGCACAATGATGTTATAGAGCTCCTCAAAGAGTATGAAAAGAAGGGCGAGACAAAATCATAGGCCTATATTGACTCATCTTTATTGGCGTATGGCATATATGACTCTGATTCACGGATTCGAGGAGGCGACCTCTAATGGATGACAAATTGTTGCGATATTCCGCTGAGGGTGATCAGGAAAAGGTCGCCTTGCTCCTTGACAAGGGAGCGAATCCTAACGTTACTGATGAATACGGATACAGTCCACTGCTTCTGGCTGCGTCTGAAGGAAAAACCGAGCTAGCGAGGCTTCTCATCACTAGAGGGGCGAAACGTAAACGCCAGAGCCAGTTCAGGGTGGACCGCCGTCTTGTGGGCCTCGTCCATGGGCTATGCGGAAATGGTGCGGTTGCTGGCGGAAAATGGAGCGGATTTGGAGGCGCGGGATCAGTACGGGGCGACTGCCTTGATGAAAGCTTGCCGTCGGGGTCATTTGGCAGTAGTTAAAGTATTGCTTGAGAAAGGAGCGAGCGTAAACTCAAAGGACGACTACGCTTGGACTCCGTTAATGAGGGCTTGCAGGAAAGGCTATCTAGAAATAATTAACGCATTGCTAGATCATGGGGCGGACCTGGAATCTCACGATCAGTATGGGGCTACTGCGTTAATAATTTCTGCTTCTGAGTTTAACGTCAAAGCGGTCAAGATTCTTCTCGAAAGGGGCGCAGATCCAAACGCAGTAGATAGAAACGGTTGGACCGCTTTACGATGGGCGACGTCCATGGGATATGAACCAATAGTAAAATTGCTCAGTCCTTGCAGCGACTGAGACGGAACACTTTCGCTCAAAGTCGTCAACGTTGTCTGCCTCGCTTTCATAAAACTCCGCTTTAAGTTCGGTTTCAGCACAATTGAGGGTCTAGAGATCCGTATACCTGACTCTAAAAGTAGCGGCTGTTATTATAGTTACTCCCTGTGCGAAGCATAATAGTTAGAGTTTTCTTTTTAAAAGTTTTTTTGCATTTAGCCATATTGTTTTCGTAACTTGGTTTTTTCTATTTTACCTGTCTCATTGCGGAGCACTTCAGCGAAGATGATCCTTCGAGGTCTTTTGTATCTGGGCAGACTTTTACAATATTCGTTTATGTCGTCATTAGTGAGCTCGTGGCCTTGTTTAACCTGAACGACAGCAACTGGAATTTCGCCCAAGCGTTCATTAGGAAGACCAATTACGGCAACATCCTGAACCTGTGGATGGGATTGAACGAAGCTTTCAATCTCCACAGGAAATAAATTTTCCCCACCCATTATGATCACGTCCTTTTTCCTGTCTACTAGCCAGATAAAGCCTTCTTCATCGTAACGCGCCATGTCTCCGGTCAAAAGCCAACCTTCCTTCATAACCTCCTTTGTAGCCTCTGGATTCTTAAAATACTCCTTCATCATCCCAGGGCCTTTGACTGCTAATTCACCTACTTGTCCAGGCCAAACATCATTAAAATCGCCATCAATGATCTTGGTTTCCCAATCCAGTCCTGGTAACCCAATAGCTCCAACTTTATGAACATTTTCCATCCCCAAATGAACGCATCCTGGCCCTGTACATTCAGTCAAACCATAGTTCGTGTCATATTGATGGTTGGGGAAAACCCTTTTCCATTCCTGAACCAGACTAGGAGGGACAGGTTGAGCGCCGATATGCATCAGTCTCCAGCTACTAAGGTCATAATCCGAAAGGTCGATGTCCCCGTTTTCCAATGCAAAAAGGATGTCCAATGCCCACGGAACAAGGAGCCAAACAATCGTGACTTTTTCATCGGATATGGCCTTCAATATCCACTGAGGCTTAACGCCTTTCAAAATCACAGCCTTTGCTCCCACCAGGAGGTTTCCAAACCAGTGTATTTTTGCTCCAGTGTGGTACAAAGGAGGAATGCATAGAAAATTGTCACTGCGGGTCTGATGGTGATGATTTTTTTCAACGTAGCATGCAAATTCTAGGTTCCGGTGAGTTAACAGGACGGCCTTTGGGTTTCCCGTGGTACCAGACGTAAAATAGAGACACGCGGAATCGAATAAATTAATATCAATTTTAGATCCTACGTCTTCTCCTAAAGCAACAAAATCCTCATAACAGATTGCAAAATCAGGTTTCATATTACTGGGGCCGAGGAATATAAAGTTCTCAACGCTTTCAGAATTGTTCTTAACAGTATTAGCGTGTTCGATAAAATCTGACCCAAAGAAAAAGGCCTTTGCCTCGGATATGTCCACGCAGCTTCTTACTGAATCAGGATCAAATCTAAAATTTAAGGGGATAGCCAACGCTCCGGCCCGTAGAATTCCGAAATAAATAGGTAGCCATTCTATACAGTTTTTCATCAGGTGAACTACCGTGTCCCCCTTTTTGATACCAGCTTTAAGCAGTGCGTCGCTTATCCTATTCGCAAGTTCGTCGAACATTCTCCAGGTAATTTCTGTTCGTATCTCTTTAGAGGGCTCAAGCTCAATAAGCGCAATTGCGTCCCCGTACAACCGGGCATTTTTCGCTAACATTTCTGTAATTAACATCGTCATTCCTGTGTGAGGTTTTTTACTTTTTTCTATTATACAGTGTCCAGCACACGCAAACCACTGCGTTGTGGGCAACATCCTAGAACTTCACCTGGTGATGATAGCGCTATTTTTCCGTTTACGAAGGACGCTTACCGAGGGCTGTTCCAAAATGAATTGTTCGCTAGTTTTCTGGATATTCCATTAAATTCTGTCAAGGGCTATTATACTTTATAGGTATTCTCTTTATGGAGATTTGGCGTGTTAAGCTTCTACTGGATCGTCTTTATATTGTTCGTTATTCTTCTGGTAGCCCAGTGGACCGTATTCTTCGGTGTTAGAAACTACATATTGGCTCGTCCAAGTTTCAAAATCCGTCCAAGGCATATAGCCTTTTTCGTATTGTCGGTCGCAGCAAATCTATTAATGGCGATAGTGTCCATTAACGCCTCGTGGTCTGGTCCCGACTCCATATTAAGGCAGTCATTGAGCGTGAGCTATTTCTTTTATCTCGGGTTATGCCTCAGTCTTTTCCTTTTTTTCATGGCCTTAGCAGGATTCTACTCCATTTTCCAGGTCGTAAGAGTGGGGCATAGGGCCGCAAAATTCATGATCGAGGGAAAAGCCCGGGAGTTGCAGTCGGAAACCAAATCGGACTATTCTGTTACTAAGGTTTCCAACCTACCCGAGCAGGCTGGGAAGCAGGCCCAGAAACAGGTTGTCCCGTCGCAACTTCATGAGATACACCGCTTCCACAGGAGCGCTTGCTATCGTGTCTTCCGGGTCTTATGGTTTGATGGAAGCTTATGAGACCCCAAGAGTGAATATCCTTAAATTTTCAGATCCTTCTCTTGATGGACTTTCAAGATCGGTGAACATTATCCAGATTACGGATCTGCATTATGGAATGTTTTATTCAGGGTCCGCTCTCAGAGATCTTGTCAAAAAACTTAATTCCATCGAAGCCGACGCTGTGGTCGTGACCGGGGATATTTTTCATTCGCCTATGACCCCGGTTGAACCGGTCGGTCCAATGTTACGCAATCTAAGGAAACGGTCATGGGGAAATTTCGCAGTATTGGGAAACCATGATTTTTACGCGGGGGTTCATCGTTCTGTGAAGACAATTCAAGAAGGCGGGCTCAGGCTTCTTAGAAATGAATGGATGACATTCGATGAGGGGGACACGAAAATTCATTTAGGCGGTATTGATGATCCTAAGGTAAACTGGCTCACCGGCAAAGAAATTCCAAATTTTCATGAGTTCGCAAAAAATAAACCTCGAGCGCCAGGCTTCTACATATTGCTTAGCCATCGGCCCGTCGTTTTTCCTCTGGCGGTTGAAGCCAGCATCAACTTGACATTAGCTGGACACACACACGGTGGGCAGTTCACAATCCCTGCGCCCGGGTCAGTCAGACCGTGGAGTCTTGCAGGGCTGGTATCTCCCTACACTTTGGGTTTGTATGAATCAGGGCAGTCTCGCATGTATCTTAATTGTGGGGTCGGACTCACATTTGTGCCGGCCAGGATTAATTGTCCTCCCGAAATAGCTGTAATACGCCTCGAACCATCCGGAAAATCGGCGGCCAACACGATAAGTTAAAGGATTGGACAAAGCGTGGTGGATACGAAATCACATGACTCAACACATTTGGAATTGATTTCCCATGGATGGGAAAGACGGTTTACCGCCGAAGTTCCCCGTTTCTACGAAATGAAAGAGTATTACGAATCGCTCGGGTTTGAAACGTTAGAGGTGGACGGAGCAATAGGTGAGGAAACCGGATGCAGGAGTTGCCTGGACGCTCCAGGTGTTGAAGGCAGATACAAGACTCTTTACACCAGAAGAGATAGGTCCAACCGTATCTCGGGGGATGATGACATGTTCTGAAATAACTGAAACGTGAAACTCTGATGACATTATTAACTTTTTGGATTTACCATCTGCGTCATTTCCTTGCGAAAAAGAATTCCCAAAGGAGTTCGGTGATTTTTTCCCTTGAACTTGAACGATTTTTATAAGAGGTATATTAATTAGGGTTGGTTAAATGAGAATTATTTCCGGAAGCCTTAAGGGCCTACGGTTCCCTCTCCACGCGAGAGCCCAAATAAGGCCAACATCAGAAAGGGTCCGGGAAGCTCTTTTCAGTGTTCTCGGAACCGTTGTCACGGGCGCCAGAGCGCTGGATTTGTTTGCTGGCTCTGGTTCATTGGGATTGGAAGCGCTCAGTCGCGGAGCAAAAGGCATAGTTCTGGTTGAAAAGGACAAGCGATTGGCCAAGAACTTGGTTGAATTCTGTCGAAACAACAATCTGATCGATGAGGTAGAAGTCCTGAATATGGACGCCAGTCAGGCGTTGAGTGTTCTTGGGACTCGCGAAGACAAGTTTGAAATAATTTTCCTGGATCCTCCTTATGATAGCGATTGGCTCGTGCGGTTGTTCTCAAACAGTTCTTTTATGAATTTATTATCTCCCGAAGGATTGCTGATAGTCGAGAGATCCAAGATCAATAGCGAGATAGAAAAGTTTGAGAAGGTCGGTCTGGAAAAGACATTTTTTAGGAATTATGGTTCCTCTGTGGTTGAAATATTCACACCCGTAAGATCGGAGTCGATATCAAATTAGGGGTCCAACTAAAGTTATGAGGAAAAAAATCGCAATATATCCAGGCACGTTTGATCCTTTTCACAATGGGCATTTGGAAATCATTCACCGGGCGCTGGGCGCATTTGATCAAATCATAGTCGCTTTAGGGCTAAATCCAGAAAAGGAAACACTCTTTTCTCTGGACGAGCGACTGGACATGATTCGCAACAGCGTGAACGGTGATCCCCGTATACAGATCGATTGTTTTGAAGGACTGCTAGTAAGATACGCTGAAAAAAAGAAAGCTTGCGCAATAATTCGAGGACTAAGAGCCGTTTCAGACTTTGAATACGAATTCCAACTCGCTCTGATGAACCGAAAGCTGAGTCGAAAGATTGAAACCTACTTTCTTATGACCGCTCACAGGTATCTATATGTAAGTTCTCGGATAATAAAAGCGACCGTTTATGCGGGTGGTTCCCCGGAAGGCCTGGTACCGGAGTACGTGTTGAGAATTCTTAAAGAAAAGTTCCCGGCTAGTCGTCGCGGTCATGGGACAAGTAATAAGAGCAGGAGTTAATATGAACAAAATCCTATCTGGGAGAGCCGATGAACTTAAACCTTCGGCTACTCTAGCTATATCCGCCAAAGAAAAGGAATTGAAGAGCCAAGGTGTTGATGTAATTGGATTCGGGGCTGGTGAACCCGACTTCCCTACTCCCTTGAGAATTCGTGAAGCCGCCAAGAGATCACTTGATAGAGGCGAGACCTTCTACACTCCGGTTCCGGGAACCTTGGAACTGCGAAAGGCAGTGGTCAAGAGGTTCCAGGAAGATTACGGACTTAGTTACAAACCGGAAAACATTGTCGTTTCCTGTGGCGCAAAACATAGCCTGTACAACATATTCCAGGCGATTGTGAACCCAGGGGACGAAATCATATGCCCTGCCCCTTACTGGGTTTCGTATCCAGAAATGATATCCCTGGCTGGTGGCAGACCAATAATAGTGGACGCTTCTGAAGAAAATATGTTTGAGCCTAATCTCGAGACTATTCGATCTCGAATCACTTCTTCTACCAAAGCCATTATTCTCAATTATCCGTCAAATCCAACCGGTGTAATGTATTCAAAGGAATTTCTTCAACAACTCGCCGCCGTTGTAGCCGAAAAAAATATCCTCGTAATTTCGGACGAGATATACGACAAACTTCTTTTCGACGGAAAGAAATATACGCCATTCGCTACTCTGCCTGGTATGAAATCTCGGACTATCACCGTTAACGGGGTGTCCAAAACTTATGCGATGACAGGCCTCCGTATTGGATATCTGGGTACGGACATCATGGATGTTGTGAAGGCCGTTACCAATATTCAAAGCCAGTCTACCTCGAATCCGAGCAATACGGCTCAGGCAGCGGCAGTTGAGGCCCTTACAGGCCCACAGTTGGAAGTGGCTGAAATGCGCTCGATATTTGAGCGTCGCAGAGACTTGATGATCAAGCTTGTGAACCAGATCCCTGGGCTTTCTGTGCCAAAACCTGACGGAGCGTTCTATGCCTTTGTCAATATTTCCAAGTTGCTCGGAAAAACCGGGATTTCCAGTTCAAGCGATTTTGCAGGGTACTTCCTGGAAAAACATCATGTGGCGTGCGTCCCCGGCGGCCCATTTGGTTCTGACAATCATGTCCGACTTTCTTTCGCGACAAAGGAAGAAATTATAGTAGAAGGCATGAAGAGGATAGAATTGGCATGCGCTGAGATAATTAATGGCGGATGAACGGCCTTTAATTCTCCTAACAAACGACGACGGCATTCATGCTGAAGGTTTGCGTCGACTCAAGGAGATCTCAGAGACCTTGGGAGATGTTATCATAGTCGCTCCCAACACTGAACAAAGCGCTGTTGGACATTCAATAACATTGTATGATCCAATAAAGGCGCATGAAGTTATAAAGCACGGGGCTTTTTACGGCTACGCGATCGGAGGCACCCCTGCAGATTCGGTAAAATTGGCCATACATTACCTGCTGCCACGTAAACCTGATCTTGTTATATCAGGGATTAACAATGGGGCAAATCTAGGAATAAACGTTTTGTATTCGGGCACTGTGTCCGCGGCTACAGAGGCCGCCATACTGGGTGCCCCAGCGATGGCTGTCTCGGTAGCCGCAAAGAAAAATCCTCCCTTTAATTCGGTATTTCCTTTTGTGAGAAAAATCGCTTCATGGGTCCTTGCGAATCGCCTTCCGCAAGGAGTGGCTCTAAACGTTAACGTCCCTGCTTTGCCGCCTGACAAAATTAAAGGGATCAGGATAACCAGACAGTCATTGTCAAGATTTCATGAAACCTTTGAGAGAAGAGAAGACCCCAGAGGGGATTTCTATTACTGGCTTTCCGGTGAAACAACACCTGATGGAGTGGACGATGGAGTCGACATTTTCTGTTTAAAGCAAGGATATGTTTCCGTGACACCGCTCTTTTACGATTTAACCGCTCACAAGCATACAGAAAATTTAGCATGTCTATTCAAAAAGATTTAGATTCGTCATTGTCTCCATCAGAACTAATGGAGATTGAATCAGCCTTAGGATACAAATTCAAGGATCCGGATTTACTCCTCAACGCTTTAACCCGCAGAAGTTTCTGGCACGAAAACCGCTCCACGTGCGCTGACAATAACGAAAGAATGGAATTCCTGGGCGACTCCGTGCTGAACCTGGTAATAGCCCATATCCTGTACACCACTTTCCCGGACGCTCCAGAAGGACAACTCCAGAAAAAAAGAGCTAGCCTTGTGAGGCAAAACGCATTGGCCAGAATCATGCGGCAGATCGGTGTGGCCAAATACATACGAATGGGAAAAGGCGATGAGATTTCGGGTTGCAGAGAGAGAAATTCCATATTAGCCGATACTGTTGAAGCCATCATCGCTGCAGTTTTCCTGGATGGGGGCTATCACTGCGGCGAAGAATTCATCACCACCCATTTCCGGTTGATGTTACAAAACCTGCTGGATTCCAGAAACTTCGACGATCCAAAAAGTCTGTTACAGGAGAAATCACAGGCTGAGCTTGGAATGACCCCTTTCTACATCCTATTGGAAGAAACCGGCGAAGAGCATGCACGAACATTTAAAATGGGTGTCGTAATAGGTGAGAATCTCGTTGCTGAGGGACATGGTCCCAACAAGAAAGAAGCGGCGCAAGTCGCGGCAAGTCGCGCTCTTTTCTGATCTCCAATGGCCTTCCGACCGTGGCGGTGGCAATTGCTCAAATTAAAACAGAAAGGAATAAGTCATGGCAGATGAGGTGACAAGACGAAGTGTGATCGGTGGTCTGGGCGCTTTGGGCGCTATGGGTATCCTTTCAAAGGCGTTTGTGTCCGAGGCGACGGCTTCTTCATCGTCCGGACCGGAACCTTTCAATATGTTGGAGTTGCCTCCCCTTCCTTACCCAGAGGATGCGCTAGAACCTATAATCGACAGAGAAACCGTAAAGATCCATCACGGAAAACACTTTGCGGCTTACGTAGCCGGGCTGGCCAAAGATTTGAAGACACTGGAAAAGGCCAGACAAACCGACTCATTCGAAAACATCAAACCCCTGAGCCGGGATATTGCGTTTAACGCCTCAGGGGTAATTTTGCACTGGATTTACTTCAGCACAATCGGACCAGGAGGCGGGGGAACCCCCAAAGGGAAGCTCGGGGAACTCATCAAACGGGACTTCGGTTCATTTGAAACATTCTGGAAACAGTTTTCAGCCGCTTCCAAGATGGTTGAGGCGTCAGGATGGGGAGCGCTGGTTTGGGACCCCATCAGTGAAAAATTGATGGTACTCCAGGTCGAAAAACACCAGAACCTCACCAGTTGGGGTTGTATGCCCTTATTGGTTTGTGACGTATGGGAACACGCGTATTATCTGAAATATCAAAATCGTCGGGCGGAATACGTTGACAACTTTGCCAAGATAATTGACTGGCCCAAAGTTGAGGCTCGTTTCAAGTCTTATTGCGAGCCGAAATAAACGATTTAATTTAAGAACAGGTAAGCGGAATTGTGGACATGTAGAGCCCAAAGTTCTCCAACGAGTCAGGCCATTGTCTTGAAATATTCGTATTCCCTAAGAAAAGAACATTTCAATCGGCCGCCTCTCAGGAACATATTTCTTGGGTCCTTTTCCATCGTTCCATTCCTTGGACACATATAAGGCGCAGTAACAACTCCCGTATTCTTTTACATCCTCTTCTCTGTAGGCGCATGGGCAGATAATGTCCTTGTCCTTTTCACGATTCCCTGAAGAGAGCCTGCATGGACACGACATGTACCCATACCTGCTCTTGTTTTTCAGCAACGATTCCAACAGGTCCGTAACTTTTTCTTTGTCCAAATTGAAGTAATAACCCTTGGGTTCCTGGATCTTTTTCAGCATTTCGTAAAGGTTTTCAATTTCAGATTTATCCGGCAATTCGAGTTCTCCTCTCTGGGTCGGAAAATGGTTGATTCAAGAGTCTGAATTGGGACAATCCTGTCCACAGGAATCATTCAGACACATCAAGGGCCTGAGGTCCGATACGCTTTGCAAAACATGGTCTGGAGAAAATGGGTATTTCGGCAGGTCCTCCAAAGACGTGGCGCCCGTTAGTACCAAAGCGGATGGAATACCCCCATTTTTTGCGAATCGAATGTCCGTGTCCATTCGGTCTCCAACCACAAGACAATCCGCTTTGGGCAATCCTAGTCTCTCCAACGCAATTTCGGCCATATCGGGATACGGTTTGCCGAAAATCCTGTCCGGCGCTTTTCCCGTTGCAGTGGCGATTGACGCCACAACGCTTCCCGCCCCGGGACTGAAGCCATCAGACTCAGGATAGGTTGGATCAAGATTTGTCGCCCAGAACAGAGCCCCTCTTTGTATGGCCCTATGCGCCAGCTTCATTTTCTCATAAGTAAATTGGGTGTCAAGCGCCACTACAACTATATCTGTAGCCGAGGGATCTCCCGAGATGACCGCTCCTGACGCTACCAAGCCCCGCTTCAGCCGCTCGTGACCAACCACCATGATTTTGGCGCCCAAGAAATTCCTTTGGACCTCTCTTAAAAGAGCGGACGCCGAATTTATAACCTGATCTTCCGAAACGGGCAGGCCCAATTTGGAAATTTTCAGGGCCAAATCTCCCGCCAAGGCAGTGGCGCTATTTGACAGGAAAAGCCATTTAATTCCCAGATCAGATAAGTCTCTGTAAATCCTATCCGCCCCAGGTATCAAATCATTTCCCAAGTTTATTGTGCCGTCCAGATCGACCAGCAATGCCCGATACTTCATTGGCCCCACGTTGAGCCGGCATCCTTAACCGACAATGTTTCTTGAAGCTCTCTGTATTCAACAAGCTTCAGGTTTTGTCTTGCGTCCTTGAAAGAGGGATCAATTGTAAGAACCTTTTCAAAGTCGGATTTAGCCGCCGGATAGTTCCCCAATTTCAGATAAAAAAATCCACGGTTATTAAGCACAACCGGGTCCTTCGGATCCAACGCGCATGACTTCTCCAGATCTGAAATGGCAAGTTCATGGTCTCCCAAGAAAAACCTCGTGACCCCGCGTATGCTTAAAGCTCTTCCAGAATCCGGCCTGAGTCGACAGACCATATCAAGATCCTGGAGGGCCCCTTGAAAATCCTCTTTCTTCAATTGGACCAATGAGCGATCATAAAGTATCCTCGGATCGTTACCCAATGTTTCTACAGCTCTTGAAAAATCGCTTTTTGCTGCGTCGTACATTTTCCGTAGATACTGGGTTTCTCCTCTCAAAGCAAAGATTTCTCCATCAGCGGGGTCTACCTCAGCGGCCGATGTCAGATCATTGACAGCTCTCACAGGCTCGTTTAACGCAACAAACACTTTGGCCCTTTCTTTGTAGGCCTCCACTAGCTTAGGATCAAGTTCTAGAGCAGAGTTAAGACCGGCCAAAGCCTTATCGAATTGTTGTCTTCTACTATTGATGACTCCATAGAGCAGTTTGCCTTCAGCGTTATTGGGCCATCCAATCTCGACCTGATCCAAAATCGCTTCAGCTTTCTTAAAATCGCTCGAAAGTATGTAAGAGCGAGCAGTCAAGACCAGCGACTCGACGTCATCGGATCTGCCTTGATAGCGAGATAGGATTTCCAGCGCTTTTTGGGGCTTGTTCAATTTAATATAGATTAGGACTCTTTCTCTTCTGATCCTATGATCATTAGGTTTGAGGGCGTCAGCTCTGGCATAGTCAGCCAATGCGGCCGAGAAATCGCTCAGTTTACAATGGACCCCGGCCCTGGCGATTAGAGCATCCGAATTGTCAGGCTCCAGTTTAACGAGCATGTCAAAATCATCCACGGCTTTTCGCGGTTTACCCTCTTTCAGATATACGTTGGCTCTCTCCTTTATTGCTGGAACATATTCGGGCTCATAACGTAAAGCTCTAGTGTATTCGTCTTCCGCTTTTAACAGAGACCCTTCCTTTTCATAAATTATCCCCTTGAGCGTGTAGGCTCGCGCCGTCCCGGGTCTTGTGAGCAGGAAATTCTCCAAAGCCAAGGAAGCCTGATCTAATTGATCTACCATTATCAGACATTCGGCTTTCTCAAGCATAATTCCAGGCATGCGTTTGTATTGGGTAATTGCAGCGTCTAGGTCCTCTAAGGCCCTAAAGTAATCTTTCAATTCCTTGAGAGCCAGCGCCCTTTGAAAATACAGAGACGCCATTGTTTTTCCGGTTAGACCCTCTGTTTGAAGCGCCTCATCAAGCAGTTCCATTTTTTTTGATGGGTCTTTAGTTTCTAAAACGGTTTTTAATATGGCCGTCATCGAATCGGCGGCATAGGATTTTTCGACAAGTAGGCCGTTCAGAAAGACCCACAAAAAGATCAGCGCCAGCATGCAACTCACGTTTTGGCGCTGAGAAGATCTTTGAAAAAAAATCTTGAAACGGTTCGTAATGAAGAGGGTGGCAATCATGTTGTTCTTGTGGTCATGACACAGATGGTCATCGAAGCAGCCTAATTATAAGTCCAGAATGACATGTTAAGGCAATTTGAGCTTAATCTCCTTAATTAACGCATCGAGGATCTGGTCAAACTGACGGCGCATCATAATCATATTTTCCCTCATTTGAAGGATAACCTCGACTCCCGGGAGATTCACTTCAAGATCATGAGTCAGATTGCAAATAATTCTGATCCGTTCAACTTGGTCCACCGGATAAACCTTGTCTTCCGGCCGATCCAGAATTGAACATCTTATCAGATCCTCACTTTCCAGTTCATCCAGGAAACTCTCTTGGAGGTCGAATATTTCCAATACCTGTTGGCGACGATAATAGTTGTCCATGATTTGGTCTCTAACTCCCTACGTGATGGCCAGTTCTTGAAGTAGCCTGAACCGCTGCTGCCCCTTTGATCTTAGGATCGCTGCCCAAGGCCTGATTCCTAGAGCCTTATGGATTGGCGAATGTCACCCTTGTAAAAACGATCCAGGGTTTTTGAGGCGCTCAGCGCTTCTTCATCATCAGTTTCAGGGACTTGCACACGAATGGTTACATAAAGATCTCCGGGGACCTTGGTTTTTAAATTGGGAGCCCCTTTTCCCTTAAGTCGAAAACGCTGACCGGCCCGCGTCCCCCTAGGAATCTTGAGTTGAACCACTCCGGTTGGAGTGTAAACCGGGATTTCAGCGCCGTTCATCGCTTCACTTACGGTCACGGGAATTTCCACTCGCAGCGAATCGCCATCCCTTTTGTAAAATGGGTGAGGCGCTACGTGTGTTATTATGTATAGGTCTCCTGGAGGCCCCCCGTTTCTGCCGGGAGCCCCTTTGCCGGCTAGTCGTATCTTTGACCCATCCTTTACCCCTGGAGGAATAGTCACATCAATTGTCTCCACAGAGGGTTTGACTCCAACGCCTCCACAGTCCGGGCAAATCTCTCCTGCCCGACCGGAACCTCCACAATCGGGGCAAGGTCTACTGAAATTCAACGGACCCTGCGCCACATTTACCTGTCCAGTCCCGTTACAGGTTTTACAAACACCATCACCGGCGGCGCTGATCCGACCGCTTCCCGAACATTTCGGGCACGCTTTTGAGGTTTGAAGACTGACTCTGGTTGAGCCACCGTTTATGGCCGTATTGAAATTGAGTTCAAGCTCAGACTCAATATCTTGCCCTCGCGTAGGCCCTTTCGGCGCCTGGGAAGCCCCTCCAAACAAGTCTGAGAAAACATCTTCAAAACCCGAATATTTAAAACCGCTTGGATCAAACGAAGCCCCCTGACCAAATCCCGAGAACCCTCCCCTGCCGTGACTACGGGCCGCCTGTTCATTCCATTGCTTGTACTGTCTCGCCTGCTCAGGATCAAAGCCACTTCTCAAACCATCTTCTCCGAATTCGTCATAGATCTTCCTCTTTTCCGGGTCAGATAATGCGTCATAAGCTTCGGATATGGATTTGAACCTTTCCTCAGCCTGTTTGTCGCCTGGATTAACGTCTGGATGATATTTTCGCGCCAGCTTTCGGTAAGCTTTCTTTACCTCTGACGCCGGAGCGTCCTTTTTTACACCTAATATCGAGTAATAGTCTTTACCCGCCATTTTGATTTTTCCTGTTGGTTAAGAATGACTTAAAAATAATTAATTACAGACGTTATTTTGTCAAGCAGGGACAGGTAATTCGGCTTGCCAAAAATGGATTCAAGTCCTAGTATCGTCAGTAAACGGGACTAAATCAAGTTAAAGAAATTATGATCATCGATTGCCATACCCATTTGCTGTTGAAGCTCGCTAAAGAAGATAGGAGTGAGTTTATCAAGAAGGATAACGCCTTTGCCTCATTATACTCTTCATCGAAAGCCAAGATAGCCTCAACAACTGATATATTGCGCTATTTGGACGATTCTGGAATAGACAAGGCCGTAGTTTTCGGCTTCCCATGGAAAGACTATGACATCGCCAAAAGGAATAACGACGAGATCTGGGACTTCCACGAACGCTATCCTGACAGAATAATCCCATTCGCCACATTCTCCCTGATTCACAGGGATCTGACTTTCCGGGAAAGTGAACGAACTCTCGCAGGTGGCTTCGCAGGGATTGGCGAACTTTCTATGTATGATTGGGGGTGGAGCCTCTCCGATTTCGAGGCGTTGAAACCTTGTCTGGCCATGGCCGCCTATCGGCAAGTTCCCGTGATGATACATGTAAATGAGCCGGTTGGCCATAACTACCCAGGTAAAATTTCAGTCGATATACGGGCGCTGTTTAAAACAATCAAGGCATGTCCTGATGTCGATCTTATTCTAGCCCATTTCGGCGCCGGTTTTTTTGTTTATTCTATGATGCCGGAAATAGCTCCTACAATGAAACGAGTTTATGTAGATTCGGCGGCTGCCCCATTTATCTATGACTACAGAATATTCCTAGCTGCGGTTCATGCTCTTGGGGAAGATAATGTCCTGTTGGGAACCGATTTTCCACTTTTGGGCCTTGACAGATACCGGAGGCAACTGGACGAAACTGGCGTCGAGGAGAATCTAAGAGCAAAAATAATGGGAGAAAACTTTCTGAAAATATTGAATCGGCGGTTGATTAGATAACGGGAGAACGATTCTCAACTCGCTCGAATTTCCGGTTAAGAAGATTCCGCATCTTCAAATGATTATGGAGAATTAGTCTCGTCCCGCCAGGTTACTCTAACACGGACTCCTACTCCCATTCCCAAACTGTCAGCGGCCGATGCCTTATTCATGGCAATTTCCAACAACCCGAAGCTATTGATAAGAGCTAGAGGCTCATAGTCCGGAACTTCATTGAAGGTTCTACTCAGCCCTCTTATCTTAATAGATCCCAGAATTATCTCTCTCACAGGCCTTTCCAACATATGCCCATGAATATTCACAGATAGATTGCCAAATCGGTCGATGTGAATGACCTGCCCCTCAATTCCCTGTTCCATTTTCGTCACTGGGGGCATGTCAAAGCGATTGGGATCCGAAATCAGGTGTCCAATTTCCCTAAAATCGAAGCCTTGGGAAAGGTGGGCGGCCAAAGGCGCGAAAATGTCTCTTCCATGAAAGGTGGGATGAGGACAGGTGGCTATGAGATCCAGGTTTTCGATTTCACGAATTTCAGCGGAGGCGTCGTTTGAATAAACGAATGAAAACACACCATTATCAGGTCCGACAAAATAATAATCCAGACTCTTTGCGGCAATTGAGCGCCTTTTAGATCCAACTCCTGGATCTACAACCACCACGTGAATTGAGCCTCGAGGAAAACTGCGATAAAACCCGTTAAGCACGAGAGCCGCCTCCAAGGGGGAAAACGGTTCTATGTCGTGAGTAGCGTCAACAATTAGGACATCACTGTTAATGCCAAGAATGACTCCTTTCATTTGAGCTACAAATCCATCTCGAGTCCCAAAGTCCGTAGTTAGTGTTATGATGCTCTTCATTTCGCGCCTCGGAATACAGATTCTTGTGATACTCTGAACAAAGTCTTAACAGAATTCTGGCCAAAAGTACCGAGCAATTTATTGACAGTAGTTGAACACCTGATTTGATGTTTAAATGCCAGTTTAACGCTATCTCTGGAGACGATGAAGCTTAACCACAGTAAAATACTACTCTGATAACCACATGAATAGACAGAACGTTTTTTTCAGAGTTATCGACTCCCTTTCCTCCGTATTATTCCCTGAGGTCTGCTACTTTTGCGGTTCTTTGAATGATACAAAAGGATCTGTAATTTGTTCGAAATGCAGAAGTTCAGTCAGATCAGTCGTAATGCCTTTCTGCGAGATCTGCGGACTGCCTCTTACGAAGTTTGACCATTGTTCCCATGATCTGTTTTGTGGCTCTTGCATGTCAAACGCCCCAGCTTACGACAAGGCCCGATATGGCGTTTATTATGAGGATGCCGTCCGTTCGGCCATAACCAGATTCAAGTTTCATGCTTCTCTTTTCAATGTTAGACCAATTGCCGAGTTTCTCATAGACGCCTTTAATAGACATTACGCTGACGAAAGTATTGATGTGATACTTCCTATCCCTATTCATCGAAAACGGCTTATAGAAAGGGGCTTCAACCAGGTGATAACCCTTTCTAAAAAGCTCTCTCATTCGACAGGTATACCAATTGAAAGAACAAGCCTGATCAAGAAAAGGCATACTAAACCCCAGGTAGGTTTGCCGCGTTCTAAAAGAATATTGAATCTCAAGAATGCCTTTCTGGTTTCCAAGCCTGAAAGAATCTGCGGCAAACGCGTTTTGATAATCGATGATGTTTCAACTACCGGGGCCACGGTCTCCGAAGCGGCAAAAGCTGTGAAAAAAGCGGGAGCGTCTTATACAGCCGTTCTGGTTCTTGCTCTGAGAACCAGGTCAGGGGTAAGTGGGGCACAACCATCGGTCGTCGATGCCATTGAACTTGGAAGAGATTCATTGTAGATATCTGACATTCAATTTACATCAACAATAATTTTTTCAGGCTTTTCAGCCTTTGCCAGGAGACATTACACATGGCTCTAAAAACCCCCGAAGAGTTCGAAGCCCGTGTTCAGGCGAGACATCCTAAAGTATTTATGAATGGTAAAAAAGTCGAGAATATCCTTGAGAACCCAAACACGAGAACAGTTGTGGAATCGAACAAGGCGAGCTACAGATGGGCTTTGGATCCAGAGAGCGCCAGCATAATGACGTGTTATTCGCCGCTGATAAATGCCACGGTGAACCGATACACCCATGTAAGTTCGAGCGTAGAGGATTTGACGGCCAAAGCCCAGGCGGGAACCTTTACGGCCGAAAACCTCGGCACGTGCATTTACAGATGCGCGGGATATGATGCGTTCCACGCTTTGGCCTCTACGACCTGGGAGATGGATCGCGATCTAGGATCCCAGTATTATCCCAGGTTCATTGACTACCTAAAAATGGTTCAGACGGAAGACCTGGCAGTGGCCGGGGCCCTGACCGAACCTCGCGGCCATAGAATGAAAAGGGCCATTGATTGGCCTGACCCTTATCCTGGCCCTCAAAGTTGTTGATAAGAATTCGGACAGGTATTGTGGTAAGAGGCGCAAAAATCAACATTAGCGGAGCTTACGCGTGTGATGAATTTGTAGTGCTGCCCCAGGGAGCCAGAGATAAAAATGAGGCCGATTATGCTGTGGCTTTCGCTGTGCCGTCCGACGCTGAAGGTATCACTTATGTGTGTCAGTATTCGCCCTACTCTGCTGAGAGAGAGTTGGCGGACGATATTCATGAACTTGGCAACCCGGTGTTTGGACAGAGAGAAACCGCCATGGTGGTCTTCGACAATGTTTTTGTACCATGGAACCGTGTATTCCACTGTGGGGAAACAGAATATTCAGCGAAGATAGTCACCCGGTTTGCTCGTACTCATCGGATGACTTGCGGGGGCACATGTAAAGTAGGGTTCATGAATCAAATCATTGGCGCGTGCAGGCTTATACAGGAGTATAAGGGCCTTGAAGATGTTCCTCACATAAATGAAGAACTGACGGAGATGGTAGTGCTGCGTGAAACCGGAAGAGCCTGCGGTTTGGCTGCCGCACGACTGGGGACTGAAGACCCGGTAGGGTCCGGCGTGTTTCTCCCGGATGAACTTATGGGCAACGTCTCGAAATTGAACATCTGTAACGCCTTTTGGCGTGTAATGGCGCTGGCCGGTGACATAGGCGGTGGATTGATTGTTACGATGCCATCCATGAAAGAACTCAACAATCCTGCAACAAAACAATACGTCGAGGAGTTTTTTAGCTTTGGATCGGATCAGCCAACGGAAGACATTCTCAAGGCTCACAAATTGCTCCAGCACTGGACTGCCGGACAACACGGAGTGGGTACATGGCATGGGGCCGGCCCTGTGATGGCTCAGAAAATCATGATCCAAAGGATCGCGAATTTTGATCACGAAAAGACACTGGTCAAGAAACTTCTGAATCTCAAAGGCGAATAACGCATTGCTATTACGTTAGGATATTTAAATAATGACAGCAGTTTAAATAAGTTAATTCATAGATTTGTGGCGCTCCATCGCTGATTCGACTTCAGTGGAACCGACTGAGCGCCAGTTGTGCGCATTACTCCATTCGCCCTAAATTGGCGCAAATAATCCGCTTTACAAGGATTTTGGACGGTGATCGTCTAAAGTCTACTCCTTACATCTTAGGCTCCTTGCCTGGTTTACCTGGTTTACTGGCCGGCTTGGCGCATTCCTTTTCCTTTGCTTTTACCGCTTCTTCCTTGGTCTTGAATGGGCCTGCTATGGTCGCAGGTGTTTTTTCTTTGGCCTTGATGACCTTGCAAACACCCCTTTTGTCTTTGATTACAACGTAGTTGTCCCCTGCGGCAAAAGCGGCCACGGTTGTCAGGAGAAAAATCACGGCTATGAATAAACCGAGTAAACGTCTTGCTTTCATTATGCCCTCCTATCGATGAGATCTCATTAATCTTAACATTAACATGGGTTAGAAACGAGCAATTCAGCGGTGCGCCGTTAAGACTTGTCGATCATCTTCAATGTCGCTCGATGAACCGATTAGAGATTCCGCAAGAGAATCGAAGCTCATGCCATCAGCCTTAACGGGCTCTTCAGCCACTGGCCCCCGAATAAATTCTATTTTTTCGGTAGTTCGTCTTTTATCTTTTCCTTCACTTTGTCGATCCCTTCTTCTGCCTTTCCCTTTAATTTTTCAGCGGCGTCTTTGGCCTTCTCAATGGCAGGGCCAGCTTTTTCTTTGAGCTTTTCCGCCTCACTTTTAGCCTTCTCTAACTCTTCAGTGGCTTTGTTTTTCAGTTTTTCATACGTGCTTTGTGGACAGGCTTTCTCTTTTGCTTTTTCCGCTTCTTCTTTAGTCTTGAATGGACCAGCAATGGTCGTGGGGGTTTTGTCTTTGGCTTCGATTACCTTACAAACCTCGTTTTTGTCCTTGATTACGAAATAGCTCTCTACCGCGGCGAAGGCGGCCACAGTTGTCAGGACAAAAATCACGGCTATGAACAAACCGAGTAAACGTCTAGCTTTCATTACGCCCTCCGATGCCTGAGAATTTATTAATAATAGTATTGATCCCGTTTCGCGAAATGCAACGTACACGCTCGTTGATTATTCACTGCATGCAATTTTCTGAAGATTTAATTATGTCTGGAAGCTCAAGGTTTTATGTATGCAAATCCCATTCGTTGTAAGTCAATTATTTCCAGAATCCCGGCAGGGACTATTTCGCAGGCATCAATCAAATCCTCTTTACTGATTTGGTTATTGGCTAATGCGTTCCTGCACATCTTGAAATGAACTCCCAGATCGTGAAGTTCCTCGATTGTTTTGGCATGGCCAGGCACAGCGTTCTTTTTAAAAAGGTTGACGGCGTTGCCATTTGCGACGACGCTGATATCACATTGTTGCGCTGGAATTTCTCTGAACAGATTCTTTATATTGGCGAGCGCTAGATTAAGTCTGTCTTCTTGATTCAAATCAAGATGAAAAACAGCTTTGTGCGATATCTTCACGGGGCGCCTCCAGTTTGTTTTGATTGTGGTCTCATTGATTCAACACCTTCTGTGCAGTATCCGATAAACGGATAGATGATTATTCCCGTCGCCAACACGAAGATGAACGATATTCGCGCAAACAGTTTTTTCATTGTTTCACACCCCCAATTTTCTATGTGTCTGATGCCGGATGTCAATAATCATGATTGATATTATATGTTGAAAGGTTAATAGCCAAGTCTCTTTACTTGATACCGTAACTCGCTCCGATAGGTTTGCGCTGGTCCTTGACAGTAACACGTGTGGTTAATATTTTCAGGGACATGATAGAGCAGAGTTTTGCATCAACCTGAAGATGGTTTTGCCTGCGTCGGGTATTCTGGTAGTAATCCATTGAACCCCGATGGCAGCAAGAGGCCCGGAACGCCAGGACCGCCGTATCATTCCGGAGGATGGGGGAAAACATGGGTTCAAATATCAATAGTGGCGCATTGTTCACACCATTTGATTTACGTGGGCTCAAATTAAAAAACAGGGTCGTCATGTCACCCCTGACCCGGTCACGGGCAGGCGAGCAGCGGCTACCCAATGCATTGATGGCAGAGTATTATGCTCAAAGAAGCTCCGCCGGTCTGATCATTAGCGAGGCCACGGTTGTGTCGAAACAGGGTATTGGCTGGCTGAACAGCCCGGGAATCTATTCGGACGAGCAGGCCGAAGCCTGGAAGCAATTGGTGGATAAGGTTCACAGCAAGGGAACACCTATGTTTCTCCAGCTTTGGCATTGCGGACGGGCTTCCCACAGGGCTTTTCACGAGAACGGGGAACTTCCGGTAGCGCCCTCGGCCATCAAGATTAATGGCGATTTTAGTCATACGCCTAACGGCAAACAGCCATACGAGACACCGAGAGCGCTGGAATCGGACGAGATACCGGCCATTGTGGAGGACTATCGACGAGCGGCCGAGCGAGCGAAAGCAGCGGGGTTTGATGGGGTGGAATTGCACTCAGCCAATGGATACCTCATTGATCAGTTTCTGCAATCCAAGACGAATCACCGAACGGACCGCTATGGCGGGAGCATTGAAAACCGCTACCGATTTTTGGATGAAATCTTGACCGCGACTCTGACTGTCTGGCCGTCCAATCGAGTCGGCGTGCATCTGGCGCCGAACGGCAATTTCAATGACATGGGCTCACCGGATTATCGTGAGACGTTTCTGTATGTTGCGAGACAACTTGATCGGTATAACCTCGGGTACCTTCATGTGGTAGACGGCCTGGCGTTTGGTTTCCATAAATTGGGTGAGCCCATGACGCTGGCGGAATTCCGGGACGTGTACAAAGGACCGATCATGGGGAACTGCGGTTACACGCAAGAAACAGCGGAAGCTGCGATTCACAACGGACATGCGGACCTGATCGCCTTTGGACGACCTTTTCTCAGCAATCCCGACCTCGTGGAACGTTTCGCGAATGGCTGGCCGTTGAATCCGCCGGCAGAAATGAAAGTTTGGTATTCGTTTGACGCCGTTGGGTATACGGATTTCCCCAGGTACAAGAATTCCCGATAGAGCCTATCCAATATTACCTGTTCATTTTGTTCCTTCTCAGAAGGAGTCGGATCGAGAGATAGGGGAACAGGAAAAACAAAATATTGATGATCTTGATAAAAGCTATTCCGAAGTAGCTCATCAAATCATATTCATGCCTACTCACTTCGAACCATTTCGAGGTAATCTTGTAACCCCAGTCTCCCCCCACCAAATAGAAAAAGAACCAGAAAAGCGTAAAGGCGAAAGTCATGAGGAAACAGGTGCCAAAGAAAGCTGATAGACTTTCCAGCGGATCATCACGTTCAGCTATATGCATGACTGACCTCCTCCCAGTTTCGTATAAGAAGTGTACCGTTGATCAAAACAGAAATATATCCTTCGAGCCATTTGCAAGAGTATTTTTTGGGTGTTTAAGCGCTACAGGAGTAAAAGACATCCTCATCCTTGTTTCAGCCAATTAAAGTTGTATCCTGGAGAATAGATAACTCCCAATAGCGAGCAAAATTACAGTAAGAATTCCGAGTATCAGAAGATCCATTCCAATTCCGAATCGTGACACTTCGCCTAATGCCCCTCTCAGGCCATCTACGGCGTAAGTCAGTGGATCAAGCCGAATGGCTATTTGTAAAGCTCTTGGCAATCCATCGACAGGAAAGAGAGCGCCGGAGAAAAAAAAGAGGGGCATCACAATAAAGTTCATAATTAGCGGAAAAGCCTGCATGTCCTCGAGGACAGATCCAATGGCTGTTCCTAGCGCCGTTACCATTATGGCGCAGAGGAACATAAAAAGTAGCGCAATCGGGAAAAGCGCCAGGTTTTCAATATGGAATCCTGCCGCCAGGCAAATCGCCATGATGATGAAACCCTGAATAATGGCTACGGTTGCGCCGCCCAGAGTTCGCCCCATCACAATCTGAAACCGGGAGACAGGCGCTACCAGCGTCTCCTTAAGAAAGCCGAACTGCCGGTCCCAGATGATTTCAATTCCAGAAAACACTCCTGTGAATAGTATTCCCATCAAAATGATTCCTGGGGCGAGAAACTGAATGTAATTACCGCCGCCGGCCTTTTGAAAGGTCGGTCCAAAGCCAAACCCAATAGCCAGCAAGAAAAGAAGCGGCTGTCCAAGCGACCCTATTATTCTGGATCGGGCGCGAAAATAACGCTTCAATTGCCTCAGACAAAGGATGTAGACTACATTCATCTTCGTCCCCAGACTTTTCGAAACGTCCTCATCCGGTCAAATGCAGAAGCCGCCTCTGGGCGAATCTCATAACCCGTTAATAATATAAAAGCGTCCTCGAGTGATTCGGAATGCGTCAGTTCCTTTAAGGTGTCAGGCGCTCCATACGCGATTATTTTGCCTTGATCTATTATTGCTATTTCATCCGCTACACGATCAGCTTCATCCATATAGTGAGTTGTAAAGAATACGGTGATGTTTTTCTCTTTGTTCAAGGTTCGGATATAATTCCATATAAGGTTTCTCGTTTGAGGATCGAGACCGAGAGTAGGTTCATCGAGAAAAATTATCTTTGGTTCATGTAACAGAGCGAGCGATTTCGAGCCTGCGCTTCATTCCTCCCGAAAAATTCTTCACAAAATCCTTCCTACGATCCCAAAGCTGGACGAGCCTGAGAAGTTTTTCCGTCCTATCCTTTCTATCCTCAGCGGAAACCCCGTAAAGCACACCATGCAACTGTAGATTTTCCAAAGCTGTCATGTCGCCATCCAAAGTCGGGTCTTGGAATACTATACCAATCGAACTCCGGACTTGACGTTGATCCCGTACAGGGTCGTGTCCATCCACTAGAATGGACCCACTGGTAGGTTTCAAAATAGTGGTGAGCATGTTGATTATCGTTGTCTTCCCAGCTCCATTTGGACCGAGAAAGCCAAAGATCTCGCCTGCCGAAACCTTGAATGAAACTTGGTCTACAGCGCAGAAGGTCCCAAACTTCTTGACAAGGTCATGTACTTCGATCATTTCACTCATATGTTTTGATACGCTTTTTGCCATTCTTGAGTCAATACTCTGAAATTTCGGG
>CAWJXP010000023.1:0-15020 GCA_963846725.1 uncultured delta proteobacterium
TTAGTTGCCCGACGGGAGTCATAATATGAACCCCGGAACTTGGAGGAGGAGTATGCATGAGCGTCCAACTGACAACGGTGGAAGGCAAACAGCGCAAGAAGTTCACAGCCAGTCAGAGGCTGGAGATTCTGAGGGAATGGGATGCCACGGGAAATGGAGTGGAGGTCTCCCGACGCCATGGGATTCATCCCTTGACCCTGTATCGTTGGAAGAAGAGACTGGAACAGGGAGCTGCGGAGTTTCTCAAGGGAACCCGATCCAAACCGAATCCAGAGGTCAAGGAACTGCAAAGGGAGAATCAGAAGCTCAAGGACACGGTGACTTTACTGTCCCAGGAACTGATGCTCTTGAAAAAAAAGATGAACTTGGTTTAACGGGTAGGAAATCAGGTCAAGCTTACACTCAGGAGCAGCGCCAAAGGATTCTGGACACAGTGGAAAGGCTCAAGTCACAAAGAGTTTCAACTACTGGCGCTTTGCTGGGATTAAAGATCCCTCGGTCTACCTTTTATTTCTGGAAGAGCATCAACGCTAACAAAACTAGTCCAACTTCGTCCAACGCTCTGTTGGAAAGTGAGACGAAAAGCGTTATTTCCATGAAAGAAAAACAACCTCATTTGAGTCATCGCCAAATCAGTGGATTATTAAGACATCAAGATGTCTGGGTAAGTTCATCAAGCTGTTACAGGACACTAAAATCTCAGGAATTGGTCTGGGAATGGACTCTACGAGAAGCTCCCTGGAAAACAGCTCATTATGAGCCATTTAGACCGAATCAGATCTGGGGCGAAGACTGGACCGGTATAGTTATTGACGGGCTACGTCACTATGTGTTGACTATACTGGATTTGTTTTCCAGATATTTAGTGGCTTGGGGGATCTTTAGGACAGTCACCCAAAGGGAAGTCAAGAACCTGGTAGCCCTTGCCATTATGAGTGAAAGAATCGGTGAGAATGACCCCAAACCCATATTAAGAACTGATCCTGGCTCTCCGAATATGGCTGCGGATGTTAGAATTTTTCTTCGGCAAATAGGAGTTGTCTTTTCCCCCGGACGGGTCGCCAGACCTACTGACAACGCCCGTCAGGAAAGATTTTATCGATCACTGAAACAAGAAGAGGTTTATTGTCACGATGGCTACGTTTCTCTAGACAGCGCAAAAGCCAGCATAGGTTACTGGATTAACTACTACAATGAAGTCAGGCCGCACCAGGCGCTGTTCGGGTATCCACCGGCGATTGTTCACCGCTGCGGTAACAAGACCAGACTTCTGGAAGATTATCGGCGCAACGTCGAGAAGGCCAAGGAGAAAAGAAGACAGGAGTGGCTACTTAATAATCAGAAACTAACAACTTTTTCCTGTTGAAATGTCTGAAACAGTACACTAGTAAGAAATAGGCTCATTTAGTGTCATGCTGTCATATCTCTGGAATTCCAATCAGTTAAACTGATTTGACTGTAACATAGGTATCACGTTTATGAGTAATGCGAGGACACGATCAAAAGGGAATACATAGAAGCGGTGCCGTCACATATTAACCTTTTGACTCGTTTTTGGTCCCATTTTGATTAAAAGAATCGTTTTTACCTACCTACTTACAGGATTGCTCTGGGCGGACTTCGAAAGGCCTCAGATGCCAGAAATTGGTAATCAAAGGCAAGCCGGGTTTCTGTCTGAGAGTGTTGCTGGACAAATAGAAATTCGGGGAGGCTACGTTTGAATAGCTTGTCAAGAATTGAGAGGGTCAAACACGCATTAGGTAATTTGGGAACGATGAACCATTGTAAGGGACGGAAAGCACGGGGTTATTAGGTCAAGACACACACAATATTGTAACCCATTAGCATCATTAACTTTCCCCCAGCCTACAGGCCGAAGGAAATCCCAAGATACAAGAATAGTGATTAATGAACAGAGATAGAGTTTGAACCCTCTAAGCGATTTACGGGTTTGATGTTGCTTTATGCGCCTTTGGCTGCAAACGAGACAAAGATATACGACCAGCCATTCACTATCAATTCCACCGAAACCAAAAGACCTATTATCCATAGCCCAGATACAGGCCAGTGTGCCAGTATGACGACGCCCAGGACAATGGAGATTACTCCCCCCAGAAAGGGCCAAAACCAATTCCCGACAGATCTCATTTGAAACGCCATGAGGCCTCTTGCTAACCCGATAAAAATGAGCGCTCCTGCGAGCATCAGCGTCAGCATGGACGAAGCTCCTAACGGGTCGAAAATTGCTCCAATGCCCGCAACAAGATACAGGAAGGCAATAAGTACGTGAGATACGATCCCTTTCCATCCCTTGCATTTAGCTGCGTCAGCAAACTGTGCCCCGGCACCGACCAGCAAAAGAACGCCGAACATCATCACGCTCGCCATGGTGACCGCAAAAGTCATTCCCAGTCCAATGATTCCCAATATTACGAATATGACGCCAAGCCCGAGAAGCCATCCCCAGTTTTGTCGCGCTTCTCCAAACACTGTTTCCTGAGCATTTCTAGAAGCCTTTTCTCTCGTCATGACTCTCATTCTCCTTTGTCGAATCCGGTCAACAACTATCTTTGAAGAAAACTCGGTTTTTGTCTACCGGAATTATGCGCTGGCTTTTTCATTTTTTAGAACGATAATGGTCTGAATATAGAGGGCACCGGCATGTCTACATAAGCTGCTCTAAACGAATCAGAAGAAAAGCAGCCGATACGATGAACGGAGAGCGACGTTATATTTAGCTCCTGTTATCGTCACATCAAATCCTCCGTCCCTGGTCAAAACCACGCGTCTTTTATTTTGCTTCTAATATTCCCCTTACTTGAAGCACATCCGCGCGGAAATAGCGTGATAGGAGCGAAATACGGCATGTTAGGTTTAAAACTTGACGATACATTTAATTGCTCGATTTGCCATAGGCTAACTGCCGATGCTTGTACTCTTCACTCGCGATTTAGACATCTACCAATGCAGCTAGCTGAAAAATAATTCAGAGCCTCTGGTTTCAGATCATCCTTCAAAATAGACCGACTGATGGCCTCAGAAAGATTTAAGGGGATCTAGGCAGGGGAATGCTATAGTATAGTTAGTCAATTGTGACATTTCTGGCCCAACGCCAGTTGGGATTCATGGCAAAAATTCAGAACAGAGCTATAAGGCTGTTTTAAGATTATTCCAGCGGATTAAAATATGGATCCAGCCAAAATCTTAATCGTGGATGACCAAATCCATGCGCTTAAAGGTATGTCAAGAATCATGACTAGCGCCGGATACGACACCTTTGAGGCAAATAACGGCGAAGATTGCTTGAAAATGGCTGCGGAACACAAGCCAGACTTGATTCTCCTGGATGTGGTTTTGCCGGATATTGACGGGAAGGAGGTTTGCAGACGCATCAAGTCTAACCTGAAACCAAAAACATTTATGTGGTTCTCGTGTCCGGCATTCAAGACAGAATCTGACAGTCAAGCCGAGGGTCTGGAGTATGGAGCAGACGGTTACATAGCAAGACCAATACCGAATCGGGAACTCCTGGCCCGTGTCAAATCCATACTTAAGCTCAAGAATGTGGAAAACCGATTGCGTGAGAGTGAAGCTCGATATCGTATTGTAGCCGACTACGCTTATGACTGGGAATATTGGGTAGACGCTCAAGGCAATTTCCTATACGTCTCACCTTCTTGCGAACGCATAACAGGATATTCTGCGGAAGAGTTTATGGCCGACACGGATTTAATGAATAGAATTATCCATCCGGATGACCGCAACGAAATGGTGGACCATTACCATAATGTCAAAAACATAGTCCCTGACGTAATGGAGGCAAGAGATTTTCGCATTATCCATCGTGGTGGAGAGACACGTTGGATTGGTCATGTATGCCAGCCGGTTTATGATAAAAATGGACAACCATCAGGCAGAAGAGGTAGCAACAGGGACATCACCGAGCGCAAACTAATGGAGGAGGATCTTCAGAGAAGTGAAAAATTTCTTGAGCAAGTCGTCGAAAACATACCAGACATGATTTTTGTCAAAGATGCTGAGAAACTGTCATTTGTTAGATTCAACAAAGCTGGGGAAGAACTCTTAGGCTATTCTCGGGAAGACTTGATCGGCAAAAACGACTACGACTTATTCCCTCCATCTCAAGCGGGCTTCTTCATTACAAACGATAGGGAAGTATTGAGAAATGGAAAGCTTGTAGAAATTCCTGAAGAAGAAATAGACACCAGTTTCAAAGGCAAGCGGACATTGCATACAAAAAAGATCCCAATCCTGGGCGCTGATGGCCTCCCTCAATTTTTATTGGGAATTTCAGAAGACATAACCGAACGTCAGCAATCATCGGAAATGAATCTAAGGCTCGCAGCCATTGTTGATTCTTCAGATGACGCCATCATCGGGAAAACCTTGGACGGGACGATCACAAGCTGGAACAAAGGCGCAGAAAGTCTATATGGCTACAGGTCAGATGAGGTTATCGGACAACCCGTTTCCATCTTGCTTCCTCCTGAACTACTTGACGATTTTTCGGATATGCTTACAAGGATCAACCGAGGAGAGCTTGTCAGCCAGTTTGAAACCAAGCGGCGAACAAAAAACGGAGAGATTATAGAAGTGTCTTTAACTATCTCCCCTATCAGGAACCCAACTGGTCAAATTATCGGCGCATCTTCTATTGCCCGTGACATCACCGACCGCAAGCGATTGGAACAAGAGAAGCAGAACCTGATTGACGAGCTTCAGAAGGCTCTTTCCGAAGTCAAGAAACTCAGCGGATTTTTACCCATTTGCGCTTCCTGCAAGAAAATACGTGATGATACCGGTTATTGGAACGAAATTGAGAGATACATAGGCGAACACTCGGAAGTCGAATTCAGTCACGGCATTTGTCCTGACTGTATGAGAAAATTGTACCCAGAGGAAGCTGATGAGATTCTTGGCCCTTTGGAGAAGGATGAAAAGAAATAGAGAGCGGGATCGCTAAGAGTCGTTTGGACAAGACACTGCAATGTTCAACCTGTTTTGGCCCTGTTGAGGAGACCGACTGATGGTAGACACAATAGATATTCGTGAAAAAGAAAGTAGCGTAGGTGTCCTCAGACATTCGGCTGAGAATAAACTACGCAAGTCTTCGGGTTTACCTTCAGAACTAGCAGAGAAAACCCCTGAAGAGATTGTCCACGAACTCCATGTTCATCAAATTGAATTGGAGATGCAAAACGAGGAGCTGAAAAGAACACAGCTCGAATTGGAAGATTCCAGTGGTAAATACCGAGAGCTTTATGATTTCGCTCCTGTTGGATATTTCACCACGACAAATAGGGGGATTATCAAAGAGGTCAACCTATCCTTGGCCAAGCTCCTTGGGGTCTCACGTCAGAATTTGGTGAACCGTGGTTTTGGACATTTTATCGACTCTGAGAGTCTAGGCTTATGGGATATACATGTTGTCAGCGTGCTTAAACAAGAAGAGAAACAAAGTTGCGATGTAAAAATCAAAAGGGAAGATGGCTCGTCACTCTATGTCAGGCTTGAAAGTATCCGGATAGACGGACCCGCTGAACAACAAGTGGCAAACAGAGAAACTCACCGAATTAATGTCTCGGTCACTGATATTACCGAGCGAAAGCAGGTTGAGGAAAGAAATCTAAGCCTTGCAGCCATTGTTGATTCTTCAGATGACGCAATCATTGGCAAAACCCTGGACGGGACTATCACAAGCTGGAACAAAGGGGCAGAAAGGATTTATGGTTACAAGGAACACGAAGTAGTCGGCAAACCCATAACGATATTGAGCCCCACATGACCGTGAGGATGAGATTCATGGCTTCCTTGAACAAATTAAAAGCGGAAAATCAGTGAAACACATCGAAACTGTTCGCCGGAATAAGAATGGCGACAACATCCCTGTATCCTTAACGATTTCTCCAATTATTGACAAAGAGGGCAACATAATTGGCGCATCGACAATAGCCCGTGACATCTCTGATCGTGTTAAAGGCGGAACAACAGAGAGAGGCTCTTCAAGAACAACTGTTCCAGGCCCAGAAGATGGAAGCCGTAGGGACGCTTGCGGGAGGTTTTGCTCATGACTTCAACAACAAGCTTCAGGTTATTGCTGGTTACGTGGAATTGATTTCTTGCGATAAAGACCTGCCCGGAAACCTTAAAGCCGGACTTGGAATTAATAAAGCAAACGGTTGATAGTAGCGCTGAGCTAATTAAGGGGATGATGGTGTTCAGCCGGAAGACTCCCACAGAACTTCAACCGATTGAACTCAACAAGCTTGTTGCCCAGACCAGGTCCATGCTGACCCGATCCATACCCAAGATGATAGAAATCGATCTTTCATTGGCCGATGATCTTTGGACGATAAATGCCGCCCCGAATCAAATTGACCAGATATTGATGAACCTTGCCGTAAACGCCAGCGACGCTATGCCGGATGGTGGAAAACTAACCATAAAAACAAATAACATCGTATTGGATGAGGAATACTGCCGCTTCGATCCTACTCTCAAAACCTGGAAGATACGCTCTGATCACGGTATCAGATACAGGCGCAGGCATGAATAAGG
This sequence comes from uncultured delta proteobacterium, assembly GCA_963846725.1. Lineage (GTDB taxonomy): Bacteria > Desulfobacterota > Desulfomonilia > Desulfomonilales > Desulfomonilaceae > CAJBEZ01. The sequence continues at coordinate 6,580 of CAWJXP010000023.1, forward strand.
AGACAGTCAAGTCATATTTTTGAACCATTTTTCACCACCAAAGCGCCAGGTAAAGGAACAGGACTTGGGCTCGCAGTGGTTTACGGGATAGTGGAACAGCATGGCGGAAGGATTATTTGTGATAGTGAGCCATCTGTAGGAACGACATTCAGGATCTACTTTCCAGCAATTGAGGAAGTCCCTCAAGAACAATATTCTGAGAAGAAAGAACCACCGAGGGGACAAGGTGAAACCATACTCGTGGTTGACGATGAGTCCAACATCTTCTGAAGTAACTTCACGTATGTTGAATCGAGCCAATTACAGGGTGATCACCGCTTCAAATGGCAGGGACGCTTTAGAGCTTTATGAAAAACATGGGAAAGAAATCAGTCTGGTCATCCTGGATCTCATGATGCCTGTGATGGATGGGAGAGAGTGCCTTCGAGCCCTATTGAAAATGGACCCGAAAGTTAGAGTCCTTGTGGCAAGTGGGGCTCTGAAGCCGGAAGTCGAGGGAGATTTGAAAGAGGCAGGGGAGAAAGGCACCATCGGGAAGCCATTTGGTATGCCCCAACTCTTGACTACAATTCGTGACGTCCTGGATGCAGATTGAGTTATTCTCATCGCCTCCCAGAAACAATAGGGGACACATAATAAATTAGTCGATTTTGGGTATCCATATGGCGCCAGAGAAAAACATCGTTGGTGATCTACAAACCCGTATGGACAGGATTTTGATCCAAGGTCAGGTCACAATACTTGTCGAACCGATAAGTTTTATACTTTTGTCTAAGGGAGGTTAAAACATGTTGAAGGAATTCAAAGAATTTGCGGTCAAGGGGAATGTTGTCGACATGGCAGTCGGCATCATTATTGGCGCAGCGTTCGGCAAAATAGTCAGCTCGTTCGTGAATGATATCTTGATGCCGCCAATCGGATTATTGATGGGCAAAGTTGATTTCTCCAGCCTATTTATAAATTTGTCCGGGAAATCCTTTGAGTCCCTTGCAAGCGCTAGGGCTGCCGGAGCTGCGACCATCAATTACGGGCTGTTCGTAAACTCCATTATCGACTTCATCATTGTGGCGTTCGCTATTTTCCTGGTTATCAAGCAAATTAACCGTCTGAAACGTGATCCTGAGCCGGTTATGACCAAGGAGTGCCCGTATTGTTTTTCCAAAATTTCTGTGAAGGCCCTGCGATGCCCGCATTGCACATCAGAATTGAAAGCTGCGTAGGCAATGAGCTGTCTGATACAGAGCTGGCGGCAATTAATGGGCCGCGTCTTATTTAGGGGTTTTTCGTTTTACGTTGAGGCGTTGGGCACAAAAAAGTGGAATTAGCGAGCGCAACCGCTCCAATTAAAGGCAAGCAGGAGCGAAAACCGCACACACAATAACCCGTTAATATCACCAGTCAATTTGTTAGCATAAATAATTCTGGGCGAAGGCGCCACAATATCGCTCCCCATTAACGTTTTCCTGTTCGATAATCTACCGCTTCGTTTGAGCGAAAAACAAAAAAGCTCATTTTTAACCGATCGTTCTCATGTCACTTTTTATCAAACTCCAGCCAAACACGTTTAGATGGCACATGTGTTGCTAACAGAGAATCAAAACAGACGAATTTTCTATGTTCGGTAGATTTTGATTGGTGTCCCTTCGCGCATATCAGGCTATTGACGCGAAAAGCCGGGCTGTAACATTTCCGAGAAGGGCTCGCATGGCAAGGGGTTACCGTGCGGTAGATTCCCAACATCTCAGAATTACAACATTCGAATGGATCGAGAATAGAAGCTGGAGCGTTGTCTCTAATGGAAACATTGGGTCAAGTCTATTTATTGGGTAAGAAAGGAGCCCGCAATAAAATGGATGGAGCTCCGCTTTCCCATGATGAGGCGTTCAATCGCAAAGTGACTATCGGTTTCCCCTGACTGAATTAATCGGAGGTCCCATTGATCGAAAGGCCGTGTAAATAATTAGTAGAACAGTCAATTAATACAGCGATCCGGCCTTACGATAATTGTTATGGGCACTTTACCGGGACGAGATGGATTCCTATCAATTAGTAACCGACGAGGTAGGAAGCTCTATTTGGATTATATGCCGTTACATCTCGTCCCTTTGTATTTTTTGTTCAATCCCACAAACACCGGGAAAATGGGAGACAACGAAACGAAGTCAAAAGCAACACTGCTTTGATGGTTCTTAATTTCCTCGCCGATTTTTATGACGCCGACCACCCGAATATGAAACGTTTATCATGGCTCACTCGAAGCGACCTGACTTGGAAAATCTTAATAGGTAGCTAGGGTCATGAAACCGACTCGTTTTCGGGAAGGTAACGTCTAGGTAGTAGAAAAAAAGTCATGTGACGTAATTCGCCTCGGGTGGCTTGGATTCAGGATAGGATCGTCGCAAGAGCGTCGCAGGAGAAAAAGTTGCGAATCTATGCGCCTGTTGAGCCCTTGATCGGGTTCTGATAATAGGCGTTGTCACCGGTTTTCTAGCCGAACAAATTATGGAAGGAAGAGGGGACGGTCGGATAATCCATGTGGTTACAGGAGTCATAGGCGCCTTCATCGGAGGCTTTCTGTTGGTCTTATTGGGGATCTCCTTTCATGGATTAATGGTAGACAGAGAGAACTGTGGTTAAAACGCATAACCCTCTCAAAATTAATCTGAACAAAGAGTCGTTTTCAACTGTCTATTATATTATACATTTGCTGCGGGATGAACGTCGTGGTGGGGAGACAGTCTGATGACGAACAAAATGGATCTGGACAATAACAGTAAAAATCAAAGTTCCTTGAGGGATACGGCCGAGAAAGAACTTGGCAAGTGTCCGGATGCGACCAAGGAACTCGCCGACAAGCCCCTTGAAGATATCATCCACGAACTTCGAGTCCATCAGATTGAACTGGAGATGCAGAATGACGAACTGAAGAGAGTTCGACTCGAATTGGAAGAGTCTAGGGATAAGTATCGAGACAAGCACAAAGAGCTTTATGATTTTGCTCCTGTTGGATACTTCACCCTGACCCATAAGGGGCTTATAGCGGAAGTCAATCTGACCGGGGCGGCGCTTTTGGGAATGCCCCGTTTAAAATTAATTAAACGAGGGTTTGGTCATTTTGTCACTTCCGAGAGCCTCGACCAATGGGATCATCATATCATTGCTGTGCTTCGGAATGAAGAGGCTCAAACTTGTGACCTAAGGCTCAAACGGGAAGACGGTTCGTTATTTTATGCTCACTTAAGCAGTATCCGAGTGGATGAACCTCCCGAACCTGAACAGACAAGTGTCCATGCGATTGCCACAGCAATCTCTGACATCGGCGAGCTCAAGCAGGCGGAGCAGGCTCTAAAAGACAGTGAAGAGCGCCAGCGTAGTTTGGTTGAACATCTCCCACAGCGAATCTTTATCAAAGACAGAAATTCGATCTACCTGTCGTGCAACAAGAACTACGCTTCAGACCTGGGGATCGCCCCAGACCAAATCATCGGTAAGGATGACTTTGCGTTCTATCCCCCCGAGCTGGCTCAGGCGTATCGCGCCGACGATCAGGCTTGTATGGCTACCGGCATGGTTAAAGACATTGATGAAGAACCCTATAAAGTAGATGGTCAAGAGCTGTGGATACATACTATCAAAGTGCCATACCACGACACGCAAGGACGAGTCATTGGCGTGCTGGGGATCTTCGAAGACATCACAGCCCGCAAACGACTGGAGGCGGAACGGTTGGAGATGGAAAGGACGCTTCTACGTGCCCAGAAACTTGAGAGCCTCGGAATTATGGCAGGAAGAATCTCCCACGATTTTAGCAACCAGTTGGCAGTCGTCCTGGGCAACCTGGAACTGGCCCTTACGGATCTGCCCCCCGATTCCGAGGCCACAGAAAGCATTGTAAAAGCCATTGAGGCGGCTAATAGTTCAGTGGAACTCTCTCTCCAAATGCTGATCTATTCAGGAAGCGCTTTCTATCTCCCCCAGGACATCCATCTCAACGAGCTGTTGAACCAAACCATTGACTTACTTAAATTTAGCGTCCCTAAACATGGCAATCTCAAATTGGAACTCGGAAATAAACTTCCACCCATTAAGGGAGATACGGATCAAATACAACGTTTGATTACAAACATTCTGGGCAACGCAGTGGAGGCGATTGGGGATGAGGAAGGTCAGATTCGACTTTCTACGGGAGTCCTGGATTGCGATAAGTCGTATCTGAGGCATAACCGGCTTGAAATGAAGCCTGAACCAGGTCGTTTCGTCTTTCTGGAGATTACAGACACTGGTTGCGGGATGGAGCGCTGAAACATTGCGCAAGCTGTTTGACCCCTTCTTTACGACTAAATCCAACAGTCGTGGACTTGGCATGTCCGAAGTGATGGGGATAGCTAAAAGGGCATCATGGAGCATTATTTGTGGTCAGTCAGTTGGGTAAGGGAACCACCATACAGGTTCTGTTTCCTGTGTCGAAAGAGAGCTCAGGCCTCATCTCTTACTTACAGGGAATCTGTGGAAACTAAATCGTCAGCGCCCGGAGTCCCTAACCTTCGTAAAACTATTCTGCTGGTTGACGACGAGGAAGGGGTTCGTGATTTTACTGTCCAGCATCTGAACCTCTTGGGCTATGACACGATCACCGCTGCGGATGGAGAGCAAGGGGTCCGGATTTTCCGAGAGCGCCTGCATGAAATTGATCTAGTCATACTCGACTTCGCAATGCCTAGAATGAATGGAGTTGAGGCTTTCGAGGAACTGATACGGATCAAGCCGGACGTCAAGGTCATACTTTGCAGCGGGTATACGGAGGATGTCGTAATGAAGAGCTTTCCGCATCAACATGCTGCTGCGGTCTTGCACAAACCCTACAAAATGGAAGACCTGAAGGGGGAATTGGAGAGATTGCTATGGGCCGGTAATTGAAACAATTTTGGGGAAACAAATTCATAACAAAGAAATCCTGGGAAAAATATAAGTTCGGAAGGCGCCGATTAGACACTCCACTGAGGAGAAATTGAGCGGGTCTTCGGATACGATGCCGGCAAGTCTCAAGGACAAGGCCCTTGAAGATATTATTCACGAACTCCAGGTCCATCAAATTGAGCTGGAGATGCAGAACGGGTACTCGAAAGAATTCAGCGGAAAATGGAACAATCCATAGACAGTCGCTGATGATCTAGATCATTTCGCCCTTCGGGATAATGTCCATTGACTCTCAAGGGGAGAGTATCCTTTAAAACTAACTGAATCATCAAAGAGTTTGTTTAATTGAAGTGACGGTAACTTCAAGAACACGTGTTAGAAATGAGAACTTAGCTTTCATCATATCCCATTCCGGCCCTGAAGGTATGAATCTTGCCGTTCCTTCAATAAGGAAACCACAACCAAGTCCATTCCGTCCAGTTACTTCTTTGCTACCAACAGTAAGTAATACTTTATTATTTTTAAGTATTTTCTTCTCTGTTTTTCTCATTGCCCATGCAGGAATCAAGAGCCTTCCATCATTTGGGTTTACAAGGTAGGTATTCCAAGTGTTTACTACATGAGCCTCATTATCAGCGCATGATACTATTGAAACTACCCCTTCTTTGCTGATTACTTCCAAAAATTTGTCTGTGAACATGCATTTCTCCTTTATTTGATTTCTATGGTGGAGATTATGTGTCTATAAAATATATATTAGATGGTGTGCCCCCAAAGTCACTACTAAAAATCAATAATATCCTGAACCTCAGGTAGATTTTCTTTAACATCATATATTAAATCCAAAAATTCCCAATTGGCTATAGGATCATTTTTATAATGTGTCTCCACATCAGTACGATCATAGATTCTGAATGCAAGAGATGAAATGGATCCTAGCCGGCAAGCAAATGTTGAGAACTGGTGGAGGGGCGTCAGTAAATCCCCGCAGTGCATGTTGACCTCAGCGGCTTCTGTGTTCTGCAGAATGCTCCAGGCTTTCTCCACCTCCCCTGTGGTCCCGTGACAGATCACAATGAACCTGTCGGCTTTTAACAGGGTTTCATACTTGATTACACTGTCTTTTGGGATGCCTATACTGAACAACCCGGCTCCGACGGCTCCAACACCGCCTACAACGGCAGCTCCTTCAAGCGCTCCCACGATCCAACTCGCCAGTGGGCCGGCCACTGCAATGGGACCTATACCGGGAACGAAAAAGAAGGCGGCTCCGAACAGCAAGCCCCAGAGCCCACCCCAAAAACCGCCGATCTTTCCCCATGCCTTCATCCGGTCCCGGATATTATAGTATGCGACCACATGCTCGTCAGAGTGATAGTCTTTGCCCACCACAGAAAGCGTCTTCATGTCGAGCCCTGTCTTATGGAGTTCCATGACAGCAGCCTCCGCCGAAGTGTGGGTTTTGTACACTCCCGCGACCGTTTTGTTTCCTGGCATTTTCATAACTTTTGCCTTCGCATTGTGATTCAGTTTTAGCGATGGATAAAAACCTTACTTTGCCTCCAATTCCAAGCAGTTTTGTCGAAAATTAGCTGGGGACGGTAATTCAAAAATAGGCCCACAGCTACAAAGCATGATCCGGAGAACTGAAAAACGTTTCAGATTGCAGTAATGGACGTAGCTATAACCTTGCGTCACATGAAGCACATTCCGTGCCAGCGTCCAAACAGAACCATTTGCTTAAAGAACCTAAACTAATTAAATGGTTAGGTTTAGTGACAGAATTTAGTGTGAGTTCCGAAGCCTCGACAGTAGAAAGAAGTCGACTGATCTGTGCCTTAAAAACCGACCATAAGTAGCCTGGTGTTAGTATTATCAACGGGTTATGTATTGGTCTGGTGTCTTAATATCGGTCAGCGGGGTTCGTCTTCGGTCCGAAGTTCGCGCCTAATTCCGATCCGTTAGAATAACATAGGCGCAGAGAGCCGCAGTCAAAATTTGACACAACCTATCTTAATATGCGATAATACTTTCAAGCATTTAGGACCTTGGAAGTTTTCTTTCCCCCCCACTTCTGAGTGACCCGAAATGCTTTATTTTTTGTGACATAGCTGGTCTGAGAAAAAATGGACGGTGGCATGTCTACGTAAGCTGCTCTAAACTAATCAGGACAATAGGAGCGGCGAACATATTAGTGAGAAGCATTATATTCAGCTGCTGTAATCATGGGATTTCCCCCAGCCTAAAGGCCGAAGGAAATCGTCGACGGTGATAAGATTCCGATTCAACTCCCAATTGAAACACCTTTCCCCCTGTGCGTGCATCTGCGGCATATGGTCAGATTATCGGTGTGGTAGGATCAGCTACGGTCACTCGCCCCATAATTTCTAAGGTCAAAGTGCGCCGGAGCGAAGTCAGGGGATGCGCATGGCAATAGACACTCATCGACATTACTTCTCTTATGCTCTTTCAGCGCACTGTCTAACAAATGATTGAACCTGTTTCATCGGTCGCGGCTCTCCAACAGTCCTTAGTGGTTTGCATGTTATTATAGAGACCATATGTTCTCTTTTCAAGCAAAAACGCATCCCTCCCTTTCAGAAAATATTCAGCGTGACTCCCACGATCCTACAATCTTGTCTTGACACTCTCTACGGTCATGCCTTAAATAGCCCCAATTCATATTTTGATGAAAATCATCAACAATTTCGAGGGAGGAATGGACGTGACAAAAGCTGAAATGGTGGACAAACTTGCCGAGAAGGGCCAGATGACGAAAAAACTCGCTTCAGAATCGCTTGATCTGGTCTTTTCAGCTATTTCTGACGTGTTGATTGCGGTGACGCATCTTTAGTGCCGGGCTTCGGAGTCTTCTCCGTGATTGTTAGACAAGCTCGGACAGGTTTGAATCCTCAGACCAAACAGAAAATCGAAACAGCATCCCGGAAACCAAAGTCCCAAAGTTTACCGCAAGGCGCTCAAGGTAATCCATAAAGTGATTCCAGTTCTCCTAGAGGTTCATGGCGGGAAGTCATTCCGTAAGTCCTCAGAACTGGTATCATCCAATTTATTTCCGCCCAAACCTGACGCCTTACCAAAACTCGCTCACCCGTCGTAGCTCACGAGGACTATTCCCGCCGCCTCATTTCTGAACGTGATAAGCAGTTTCTGGATACGCTTTTTCAAATAGCTCGGAAGGGGACTACGGCTTTTCATCTTGATGTAGCCTGATCTGAGTTCCTGATATTCGTTACATATGACAACGCAGGCCAGTCGGGAACCAAAGAGAATGAGGTTTGGTGCATTCCCAAGAACGTAATGGTAGCCTCGACGGTGTTTTTGTGCAAAAGATTTGAAAAGAAGGTGTTGGAAGGACTTCTGATTCGAAATCTATGGCAGTGTGAGTTTGTCTTGGGACTGGACTAATTCCTGGGGGACCCCTGTGGAGGGCTCGGAGCTGGATTAATATTCCTCTGGGAAAAATTCGACCCTCCAGGGGTGCAGCAGCTGTGGATTCTGACTAT
>CAWJXP010000024.1:0-76146 GCA_963846725.1 uncultured delta proteobacterium
GAGGCTAAACAGCAAGTCGTACGCGTTGAGACCTTCCCATAGCCGGAGCATCATGCGTTGGTAGTCAAGTCGGGAAATTCTAAACTTTTCGACTCCTCTCTTGATGTTCGTTATTACCTTTAGGGAAAGTCCCTAGATCCGTACGAACCTTGTCGATGTAGACAGGAAATTGCGCCAAACGACAAGCATCCGGATTGATCATATAAAACCTGGACTTGGAAACTGAAGCGTCAGGCAACGCTAGCGCTAGTTTCAGGTAGTCGCCCAACACAAGCATATACGGATGACACTCGCCCCCTACGAGGTGTGGTCTTCCCGAAGCCTTTCAGTTTCCTGATCAGGATGCGCAAGTACCCGAGTGTCTAGGCCGACCGACATTGCCGCAGCGGCGAATGCGTATGTATGGTCACCCCAATATGGCAGATAGAGCGTTTCAGCTCTTTCTAATTGTCTAGTTTTCCGCTGTGCGACAGTTGCTTGTCCCTGGTTGCGTCTGTATGCAAATCCTGGGGAACAGGTTTGCTCAAAATAGAGTTCTTGGAGGAACGACCTATTCTCTTTTCGTTCCGAATTCTATCCAGGAAGGCTTCAAGTCGGGTAATCATACCGGCCCTGGATACATGCTCGTCCATCTCGAGCGTTAGTAGAGGTTTCGGGCCAAGCGCATCCCTAACGTGACGAATGCTGAAGGCATCTGGGCCACATCCAAAAAAACCTATATAGACCGGGAACAATCTTGGATCACTTGCCACGTTTCTGGCCACGCTGATCATTTTCGCGTGGTATTTCCAGGTAACTGGAGAGGATTCCTCATCGGCGACAGGATAAAAGTCGCCGGGCAATGAACGTATATCAAACCTCCCCAAAATATTTCCCAAGTTCATATTGAGAAAGGGATCCGATGTATGATATGGCTTGCCTAGAATGACTAGGGCCTGTTCCGATTCCCCAAGGTCATTTAGGAATTCTTCCCCTGTTTGTCTTATTTCGGTGTTGAACGCTTCCAGTTGTTCAAGCCCTAGAGTGAAAGCAGCCTCGGCTCTGGCGTGAGAAAACCCAAGACTCGTAGCCAGACGAATGTGCTCCTTGTGGAAAGAATCAGGATCAATCTCACTGTTTACAGTTGGCCCAATCCAGTGGACGTCAAAGATTCCTTTGAAAAATTGTGTAGACGCCTGAATGTACGGGCAATACCCCAGTGGCTTGTCTCCATTCTCCAAGGGAGGGTCACTCAATATAGCTGGATGGAATAGTGTTTTTGCTCCCATATGGACTGCCTTGGCTATTTGGCCAGCCATAACCTTGATGGGCAGGCACGTTTCCACTCTTAGAGATTGAGAACCAGCCTCGAACTGTTTCCTGTCCGGATGGGGCGCCACATCTAGAAATACTCCGAGATCATTCAGGAATGCTTGCCAGAATGGGAAATACTCATAGAACTGAGGCGAACGTACCATTGCCCAGCGCATATCCGCCTCAGAATTACCTTCTGCCAGGCCTTCCAACAATTTAGTTCTAAAAGAAAAGATACTTGACCCAGTTGCGATCCTGTAGTCACTCTCTTCCGATTCCCATTTGTCACACATGCCTCCTTCAAATATGGTCCTTTCGTGGATTCTGTATTTATTGATTTTGCATTGGTTGGCGCATCCTTGACATCCAAACTGGTCTCTCTCCAAATCTTCATTATACCGGAGAATTTCTTTATGACTTTTCAGGACTATTTCCTTTAGCTTGATCTTGTCAAGGGCGTTCAAGGCAGCGCCCAAAGCGCCGGAAACTCTAAAAAATGGAGGGACCTGGATCTTACGACCGGTGTACTGTTTAAACGCGGCGCAAACGGCGGGTGTGGCGGCTACTCCCCCTAGAAATACCGTATTGAGCCCAAGTTCCTTGTGATTCGCCACTCTCTCCAGATAGTTCTGAACTATGCTGATGCAGACCCCTGCGGCCAGATCGTCAGGCGACGCTCCATTGTTTTGGTGGTGGATAAGGTCGGATTCCATGAATACGGTACAGCGGTTACCCAGATCTGCCGGTTTATCCGCTGCAAAAGCAGCCTCGGAAAATTCCATTCCCATATTCATGTTGAGCCGTTGGGCCTGAGCCATGAGAAAGCTCCCTGTTCCAGCGGCGCAAACCCGGTTCATTTCAAAATCTTTTATGCGCCCGTCTTCTAGTGCGATCCATTTCGAATCCTGACCACCAATCTCGACCACCGTGTCGACCGTTGAGTCAAAATGCAAAGCAGCCCTCGCCTGAGCTGTAATTTCATTTACAATGACGTCCGAGTCCAGAAGTCGTCCTACAAGATTTCGGCCACTACCGGTGACTGAAATCACTTCTGGAGATATTCCGCACCCCAGAAGAGCCTTCAGGACTTCCGCCACTGTCTCCAGTGGTCGAGATCGGGATAACCTATAATCCTCCGAAACAATCTTGCCAACAGAATCAATTATCACGCCCTTTACAGACACGGAGCCCACATCCAGACCCATGACCAAGGGACGACTCCAGGACTCCAGGACTGGCACAACGACTTTGCCGGCAGGCTTGTCGACATCAACTCGTTCTAGAGGTTTGGCGAATGATCGCTCCGGCGGCTTTTTGATTGCTCGTTGGGCCATCATCTTCAATTTGCCAAACGACAAGTCATGTCTGACCCCTCTGCGAAAGGCAAGCTCAGCGCAACCAAGGGCTCCAAGCACCTTGAAATGCGGCGGGACTACGAGTTTGTCTGGACCGAGCCCTAATGCTTTTCTAAAGGAGTGGACAACAGCCTGATTGCTCATTACTCCACCCTGAAGTGACACCACGGACTCTGGAGAATCACCCTTTATCAGGGTAGACATGTAATTCCTTACCAATGCGTTTGCCAGCCCCAGCAGGATGTCTGGAAGTGGAGTCCCTTCCTGAGCCTTGTGGATCATGTCCGTCTTTGCGAATACAGCGCATCGGCCGGCAATTGAGGCGGGATTGTTACTCTGGAGGGCTATCGGACCAAATGATTCAATTCCGATGCCCAGTCTCTGCGCCTGCTCATCCAAGAAGGCCCCTGTGCCAGCAGCGCATATTTCGTTCATTCTGAAAACCCGCACTCGAGGCATCCCGTTGTCAGACGAAGGTTCTATCTTGATGTACTTCGAATCCTGGCCACCGATCTCAATGATCGTCCTGATTTCGGGATTAATTTTTTGGGCTCCCAGAGCGTGTGCGCTTATCTCATTTATAGCAGGAATTTCCATTGTCCTGGACAGAAGTTCCCTGGCGCTCCCTGTTACTAGAACCCCTGCTAAAGGGATATCGCCCCCACAAAACGCCATCATTTGTTTAATTGCATCCAGAAAAGCTTGAAGAGGCTGTCCTCGTGTTCGAAGGTAAACCGTGATGGGTTCGGATGAACCATCGTTTGTCAGAAAAAGGTTGAGACTTACAGATCCACAATCAATGCCTAGAAATCTCCTGAGCATGACGCATTCTCCCGGGGCAATTTATCATACCTGATTTCCGCCGATTTCTCGCCTAGGACAAGAAACAATGATCCATTCGCTGAGATTGTGCCAGAATCTTTTTTATCTTTGTTGATATGACAATCAAAACACTTCACGAGTTCCCACTCTCATGACATTGCCCGGACTCACTTGCAATACGACAAATCGGGTCAGTAATCATTCAAACCAAAAGTATTCCCCGAGTTCTCTCGTACACATCCTTCAAATCGTCTTCGTTAGGTCTTCCCTTAATATTCCCCATTCGGCCGGCCGTAGAGAGATGTTCTAGCTTGCCGTGAAACTCTCCGACAATAAACCACTCGGACACGATTTCATAACCAAGATGATCAAACAATTGCCCCATATACTTTACGGCCGGTTGAGCTTCGTTGGTTCCCGTGTGACCGCCTCCAAACGTGCAATAGACGACTGCCTTTTTACCGAATTTTCTCGGCGCGGCAGGCATTATTTGGCCCGATTGGCCATAGCGTTCACGGGTTTTCGAAAGCAGCTCCATCATTGGCTTCCCGGGCATCCATGTATAAACTCCAGATCCAACAAACACGAAATCATAGCTGAGAATATCTAGTTCAATATTTGGGGCAGCGTTTACAGCATGAACTTCATGCCCCATTTCCTTACTAGCGTTTTCTATTTGCTTGGCGACTTTGTCGGTATTGCCGGTGGCAGAGAAGTAAAGATTCAGAATTTTCATGATTTTCCCCTTCGCGTGCTTATGATGGCTAGTTCATGTATGATCCGTTCAACCGCATCAACATACATACCCGTTAAGACATATCTGAATCAGGAAAGATTTAATTGCTTGCGACAACTTGCTATTTGAAAAGATCCGTTTCCAAACGTACGTCGTTCCATTAACGCTTGTCCAAAATATCACGGACCATTTTCAGGAGTTGGCTTGCCTCATACGGTTTTTCCACGAATCCGCTCGAACCAGAACCGTTTGAGTCTCCAGATAGTCCTTTGGTGGGACAACCACTTGAAATCAAGACCCTAGTGTTCTGTCCCCGAAATAGCTTGCAATAGGTTCGTCTTTGTGAGATATAGCCCTCATTGATAGATGGGGGTTCACATGAAGAAGGGACGTCCAAAGAAACAGGAAATCGTTTTGACGGATTTGGAGCGCAAGACATTGCTTGAACTGACGAGATCATTAAAAGCTCCCCACTCTCTGGTGATGCGAGCAGGGATTGTTTTGTCTTCTGCTGACGGGGAGGAGAACATTTCCATTGCACGTCGGATGGGCGTGTCAATGCCGACGATCGGCAAGTGGCGCAGACGGTTTATACAGAATGGTCTTGTCGGATTGTATGATGAGAGTCGGCCTGGGTGTCCCAGGACTCACGATGACGAGAAAGTGGCAAGTTTGCTTCAAACAGTTTTGGAGAAAGCGCCTGCGCAAGGGACTCATTGGTCGGTACGCAGCGCCGCTCGAACCACTGGAATTTCAAAGAGCTCTGTCCAGCGCTATTTTAAAGCCTTTGGCATACAGCCTCACCGGACTAAGTCTTTCAAGTTGTCAAACGATCCGTATTTTGTGGATAAAGTCAGGGATATAGTTGGTCTGTACTTAAATCCTCCCGAACACGCCATCGTGCTCAGCGTCGATGAGAAATCCCAGATCCAGGCCCTTGAGCGTAGTCAGCCAATATTACCCATGGGTTTAGGTTATGTGGAGGGAGTGACACATGACTATTTCCGTCATGGTACGACTACTTTATTTGCAGCTTTGGATGTAGCCAATGGCAAGGTCTTGACTGACTGCAAGCCACGGCATCGCCACCAGGAGTTTGTCGCCTTTCTAAAGCAAATCGATAGGAGTGTTTCCCCAGACCTGGATGTTCACGTGATTGCGGATAATTACGGGCCTCATAAACATCCAAAAGTCTGGCGCTGGCTCTCAAGCCATCCCCGCTTCACTATGCATTATACGCCAACATATTCTTCATGGCTCAATCAAGTTGAAAGATGGTTTGGCCATATAACCGAAAAGGCGATCCGCCGTGGCTCATTTCGAAGCGCCAAGGAATTGATCACCAAAATACAAAATTATGTCGATCACTACAACGAGAATGCTCGACCCTTCGCATGGACAGCCACCGCTGATTCCATACTTAAAAAGGTCGAAACAATATGTAAGTTAATTAATGGGACAGGACACTAGGTATGCTAACATACTTTCCTGGCCATATAGGCTCATCCATATCCATTCCCACTGGGTTTTCAAGTCGGTGAAGAGTGATCCGGGACAAGGCAAACGGTTTTCTTTTTTTCGTGGACGCCTTCTCTTGGTGGAAGAGGGTTGAACCATCAGAGTGTACAGGGCGGCGTCTTTACGAACTTTTCCCGTTATGTGAACTCTTTGGGCGACCCTGAAGAAGTTGTTTGTTTGAGTATCCGCCGTCGACGATTATCCTGAGGGTTATGGAGGGATCAAGCCACGAACGAGTCAGCCTGGAATCAATTGAGCGCGCTAACTCTCGGACTTGCTCTGGGGTTCGCCCAGAGGCTTGACCTTGGCTTTTTCCGGATACCACAGACGAGCGGCGTATGGCAAATAAAACACCCTGCCGGATATGTCCGGCAAACGCACAACAACCCCGATAATGACAAAGCAGGCTCCATGTCCAATCGGCTTTCCGGTCTTGGGAGCATCTCCGTCGTGTTGAATCCCTGCGCCGAAGATCTTCTTTCCCACAGGGTTGTTTAGCGTGTCGTCCAAGAGCAAGCTCCAACTCCGTGGCATCCGGCAAAGAGTATCCAAGATCATCCTGAATACCTCAAAAGCCACTTGGTCCGGGGCCCATTTGGCTTTCTGCAAGAACCGATAGATAGTCGAGAAGTGTTCCGATTCATGCAGCCCGCAGGTGAGAATCACCTGACTGATCGTGTGAACCCCCACGGTCATGACCCATCCGGTGATCAACTCCGCTAAGCGCCGCAAACTCGACGCAGTGAAGCAATCCTTAAACCGCATCTTGTCAATCTGAAATGGTTGTGGCAGATTTCGCTTAGGCATCGGCGTTCCTCCTCAGTTTGTTGCCAAACCGGCTATGGCAGGAACGCCGATAATTTTCAAGGGATTCATAAGCAATATCAGTCTATTGATGTAAAAAGTGCAAAACTGTAGAAGAAAGTGGAAGATTTTATTTTTGCCGACGATATGTGGAGCCATGAGATGAAAATGGCAGACCGACATCAGGGGCAAACAGCGTCATATGAGAGACGATTCCGAAAAAGAGACGGGACAGCGCTCTGGGCGCTTGTTTCAGCCACGGCGATGCTTGATCCAGACGGCCACTTCTGTGGTTCGTTCGCCATGTTTACCGATATTACCGAACGTAAATTCGCTGAACAGAAACTCCAGAAGACAGAAGAACGCTATCGAAAGCTCGTAGAGTTCCTCCCCAAAATGATAGGTGTCCATGTTAAACAAAAGTGGGTCTATATGAATCCAGCCGGCGTGGAACTTCTAGGGGCCAGGCATGAAAAAACAACTTCTGGGAAGAGAAGTGAAAGAAATAGTGAGTCCAGAATTTTGGGATGTAGTTCGATCAAGAGTAGAAAAAATCGAAATGAAGGGACGTCTACCCCGGAAATTGAGCAGAAATTTATCCGGATGGACGGTGAAAGAATCGACGTGAGTGTAGCGGGGGTTCCAATTGACTTTCATGGAGAATCAGGGGTTCTCGTATTCGCTGAAGACATTTCCTCCAGGAAAAGGGCTGACGAGGAGCTGCGGCGATCTCATGATGAACTGAAGCGTTCCAACACAGAGTTGGAACAGTTCGCGTATGTCGCCTCACATGACTTGCAGGAACCCTTGCGAATGGTGTCCAGCTACATGCAATTTATCGAACGTCGCTATAAAGGACAACTCGACGCGGACGCCGATGATTTTATAGGGTACGCAGTTGACGGCGCTAAACGTATGAGGATGTTAATTCGCGACCTCTTGGAATACTCAAGGGTGGGAACTCACGGCAAGACTTTTGGACCCGTTGACTGCGAAACACTGTTAGATCGGGTCCTTAATCATCTTCAACTGTTGATTGAGGACAACGGGGCTACGGTAACTCATGACCAACTCCCAATGGTGATTGGGGATGGCGACCAACTGGCTAGAGTATTCCAGAACCTCATCAACAACGCGTTGAAATTCAGGAAGGACTGCCCCCCGTATATCCATGTATCAGTGGAATCTAATGACAATGAGTGGCATTTTTCGGTCAGTGATAACGGTATCGGCATTGATCCGCAATATGCGGATCGAATATTCGTAATTTTTCAGCGGTTGCACAGTAATGCGGAATATCCCGGAACTGGAATAGGCCTGGCTATTTGCAAAAAGATCGTGGAAAGACATGCAGGACGCATCTGGGTTAGATCAGAGCAGGGCGAAGGAGCCACCTTCATTTTCACGATCCCAAAGCAGGATACAGAGTTCTAAAAAGCGAGGCTGAAATGCTGAAAGATCAGTGAAACAGTTGCGTGGGCCTTGTCGATGAACAGATTCTTGCACAAATTAGAGGTCAGGCTCATGCAGCCAAATCCAAGCTATCCGAATCATGGTTTGTCGCTAATTCCTGATCGCCATAGGCACGACTGAATCGTCCAGGGTCAGCACGTAGATAACCATAGCAGCGACCATCAATCCTACCACGAGCCATACCCGCCAGTCCTTGTGTAGTTTTCTGCCGCTGAATTCAAACTTGTCCGATTGCCCGTGGTTTTTCGATTTTGAATGCGTGGAATTGTTCTTGGTCATATTTATCCTCACTTAGGTTTAATCGTTTATTTTAGGTTCTGAGATGCGTCATGTTCAATCACGTATCGGTTACACTGCTCACGGAACTCGGACACAATTGCCGAAAAGGGTCGCCCACTCTCTTTTGATTCTCGACCGAGCATCTCCCAGAATTTGTCAAGCAAGGGATACACATCCTTGGTGAAAATTATGGCAAGTGTACTGCCACATCGACAGTTCCTATACTGCATGGTGCGAGGAACATCCAAAGCGTCCGAGTAGTCTGCAAGCCCCTGGGCCAAAGCCTCGGTGCGGTGAATGTAATCCGGGAAGCTCTTATACTCTTTGCCGCAGGTTTCTACATTTTTTGGGAAAGAGTCTTGAATCATCTCCAATACGAGCAAAGAGTTCAATAAACTCAAAGAATCTGGGATTATAATCAAAGCTATTTTTTTTCGAGGGAGTTTCCACTTGTGAATCCTCAGTCTGTATCAAATCTGCTCTGAAAATACTCATTACATTGTTGTAAATATAACGAGAAAATTCGATCATGGGAACAGAAACTCGACGACCAATGAAAAATACTTGAGATCAGACAGTCTACGTTTCATGATCGGAAACTCAGAAGCCCCGTAAGGTTGACAAGGAGACTTTAGACGTGGGAGAGTCTTGGCCTAGCGGAGGTCTCCTATGAGTGAGAAAATGTCGCCTTTAGATTTTCGTAAGAATGCCGCCAAAGCTGTCGAGAACACATCCCTGCGCCAGGCTATGCGAACTGCCACGGATATGTTCATTTGCAAAAGGAACGAGGGCTTGACCACGGCGCCTATCGATACATGGAGGGAACGAGCCTCGGCAATACGGCTCGATGTCCTGGATCATCTATCAGAGTATGTTGATAAGTTTTCTTTCCAGGCCACAAGGGCTGGAGCTGTGGTGCATCGAGCGCGCGACGCTCAAGCCGCCAGGGAGGTTATCCGTGACATCCTGAGGGATCATGGGGCCAGAAAGATTGTTAAAGCCAAGTCCATGATCACGGAAGAGATTCATCTTAACGAATACCTCGAGGATTCTGGATTCCATGTTGTCGAAACAGACCTCGGTGAGTACATAGTCCAGATCGCGGGGAAAAACCGTCCCACATCCTGGCTCCGGCTATCCACAAGACCCGACGACAGGTTGGCGAGCTTTTTTCGGAGAAGCTGGGTGTGCCTTACTCAGACGATCCCGTCGTCCTGACAAAAATAGCGAGGACCGTTCTCAGGGAAGAATTCCTCACCGCTGACGCAGGGATTTCGGGGGCCAACTTCGCCGTGGCTGATTCAGGAAGCCTAGCCATATTTACCAATGAAGGAAACGGCCGGATGGTTACTACGCTGCCGCGATTGCACATTGCGGCCCTGTCCATTGAGAAAATCATCCCCACACTGAAAGACCTGTCTCTATTTGCTCGCTTGCTTCCCCGGAGCGCTACCGGACAAATCCTGTCCAGTTACCTTTCCATCATAACAGGGTCCAGAAAACCGGGCGAGTCTACGGGCACGCGTGAACTCCACATTGTCCTTCTAGATAATGGCCGCTCAGAAATTCTTAGTGGCAAATACAGAGAAATTCTCAAATGTATCCGATGCAGCGCATGCTTTAACGTATGTCCGGTTTACCGAACCATTGGCGGTCACGCATACGGTGTAACGTATCCGGGTCCAATGGGTATTGTCTTGACCTCGCTGCTCGAAGGAATGGAAGGAACTTACCCGCTAGTTGACGCCACAACCCTGTGCGGGGCCTGCGTAGAAGTTTGTCCGGTGCGAGTCCCTCTTGTGAAACTCTTGACCATGTTACGGGAGGAACGCGTGGATAAAGGCCTGACCCCATTAGCAGAGAGGGCGGCCATAGGAGCGTATGGTCTATCCTCACGGAACAGGAGACTTTTCTCCTTGGGGCAAGGAATCTCCAAGGTGTTGTGGCCCACTCTGAACAAAATTAACAGTAAAGGGATTATTAATCGACTTCCGAAACCGGCTTCTAAGACTTTTGGACAGGGGAACCATTAGTCTACCAAGCCCATGAAGCCGTGTTGCACGCCTGTCAGTGTTTCCGTCCGAGATAAGCCTCAACGATGCGAGAATCGGTCTGCAGTTCGGCGGCAGGTCCTTCCTGCGCCACACGGCCGCCTTCCAGCACGTATGCGTAATCGGCTACCTGAAGGGCCTTCCTGGCGTTTTGCTCAACAAGTAATATTGTGGTCCGTTCTTTTAAGTCGCCGATAATTCGGAAGACTTCCTGAACTATTAGAGGCGCCAAACCAAGTGACGGTTCATCCAGCATCAGTAAATCCGGACGGGACATAAGAGCCCGACCCAAAGCAAGCATTTGCTGCTCGCCGCCAGATAGTAAATCGGCAGGCTGCCGACGACGATTCTTCAAAATGTCGAAACGCAAATAAATTTCGTCAAGGTCTCTACCAACCTCGGAATCACTACGTGTATAGGCTCCGAGAAGCAGATTCTCCTCGACAGTCAATCCACCAAGGATCTGTCTTCCTTCCGGCACTTGCGCCAACCCTAAGGCAGTCACGCGGTCGGCCCGCCAGCCGGCTATATCTCTATCCCGAAATCGAATGGACCCGCTATCCGGCCTGAGTATCCCGCTGATGGTATTGAGCGCTGTCGATTTACCGGCGCCATTTGCACCCACAAGGGCTACCACACTACCCTGACGCACGTTGAAACTCACGCCCTTCAATGCCGAAATTGCGCCGTATGAAGTATAAAGATCTCGAACAACGAGCATAGAAATTGATCTCCTACTTTATTCCACTGATGACCGAAGCCTCTCGATCAATGTTCTTTGCCTAGATACGCCTCGATTACGTGAGGTTCATTGCGGACAAAATCTGGTGGTCCCTCAGCGATTTTCAATCCGAAGTTCAGGACTATCACCAGATCGCTCATGCGCATGATCATGTCCATATCATGCTCTATGATGAGAATAGTCAATGAACTCTCTCTAAGCTCCAGCAAGAACTCGGAAAGCTGGTCAGTCTCAGCGCTGTTCATACCCGCAGCCGGTTCATCCAGCAACAGGAGGCGCGGCTCCAGCGCCAAGGCTCTAGCAATCTCGACTCTTCTCTGATCACCATAAGAAAGGGCACGGGCTTGCACGTCCGCGAGATGCTCCATGCGCAAACGCTTAAGCAGGTCAAGGGCCGCCTGACGGGAGGCTCGTTCACCAGCCCTGCTCCGAGGCAGGCGCAACAGTGTTTCAATCAAGGTTCCGGTCTGCCTGAGGTGATGCCCTAGCACCACATTTTCGAGAACAGAAAGATCACCGAAGAGACGAATGTTCTGGAAAGTTCGACCGATCCCGCGCTCAGCGATTCGATACGGCGCCAATCCGTTAATCGAGCTGTCCTTCGAGCAGGATGTCGCCGTCCGAAAGCGGTCCCAAGCCACTTATTATGTTTATAAGCGTTGTCTTGCCGGCTCCGTTCGGACCAATCAGGCCACAGATTGCGCCCTTCGGAACATCAAATGAAACATTCTCGAGCGCCTTTAAACCGCCGAACAATCTGGTGACATTCCTAATTTCAAGAATTGGCGCGGCTGATGTCTGTGTCATGGCTGTCGCTCACATAGTGTTTCGCCACTCACCGGGATCCGAAACAACCTGAAAGAGTCGGGCTGATCGTCTTCAAAAAAATGACGCTGTTCCCTATTCTTGCTGCGGTTCATATCATTCAGGGTCCTTGGATATTTTATTGACATGGGAACGTGACAGCCATTGGAATGAGAATATCTTTCGCAGAAGAGCCATGATTCTGGGGTCTGCAAGGCCATGCGGTAAATAGATTATCGACAGCATGATGATCAGACCGTTCACAATATCGCGTTGGTCTTTAAGGAAACGAAGAGTTTCAGGCAATGACGTGAGCACGGTAGCTCCGAGTATCGGCCCGACCCAGTGAGTCATTCCGCCTAGCACGGCATAGGCCAGGATATCAACGCCACGGCTAAACACGTAATTATGTGGATCAATCACCCGGACTATCGGGGCGCTCAGCGCTCCTGCGCCGGCAGCGATTGCGGAACCAAGCACAAACGCCAGAAGCTTGTAACGGACTACATTGACGCCCAGGGTTGAAGCCGCTGTCTCGTCCTGCCTGATCGACGCCAGAATTCGGCCATAGCGGGAATTATGAAGTGTAGCGAGCAGATATATGACCACTATCACGTAGATGAGGATAGGCCAGGTAGTGTCGGGCAAACCCATTACCAGTTTAGGCGTCGTATACGTCAGCGTTATGCCTTCAGCGCCATTGAAGACCGTAATTTCCTTGTTGTCGCTAAATAGTCTGACTACTTTGTCACCATTAAGGGCGATTATCCTGACGATTTCACCGAAACCCAGCGTAGCGATGGCCAGGTAAATATCACGCAGGCCCAACACAAGCATCCCAATGGGGATGGCTAACGCCACCCCAAGAACGATAGCCAACACGAAACCGAGGCTGAACGGCATATGCGCCTCAGCAAGGATGATAGCGACCGTGTACGCCCCTATCGCCATAAATCCGGCGTTGGACAATGAAAGAAGGCCAGTGGCCAGGGTGATATAGATGCTAAGACCCAAGGCGATATTAATCAGCACGAAATTAATAGTAGAGATGTTGTTGGAGAAAAATTCTGGCATGAGATTTACTTATCTGTTCATGTTTGGCGCTTTTTACGCACGCACAGCTTTGCTGCGTCCAAAGATGCCGCTGGGTCGTACGAGCAGAACCAAAATCAGCAATGCAAAAACAAAAGCGTCTCGAAAACTGCTGTCAATATAAGCAACGCTGAGGACTCGTATCATTCCAACGAGGAACGCCGCCATAGCGGCTCCCCCAATGCTCCCCATCCCTCCGACTATAATTACAGTGAGACCGGCCAGTTCCACCTCATTGCCCATAGTAGGCTCCAAGCGGTTGAAAGCAAGGCCCAGGAGCACCCCAGCGGCGCCAGCGAGCGCCCCTGAAATAAAAAATGTCTGAGCGATGACATAATCCACGTTTATACCAAGCAGCCGGGCAGTTCGTTCGCTCCATGCAATGGCTCGTATTGCCCGGCCCATTTGTGTTCTGTTAATCAGCAGACTCAAAACGAGCATAAGCGCCAGAGACAGGCCCAAGACCAGCGCCTGAATAGGCGATATTACGGCGTTCTCAGTGATCTGGTATGGCTTTACAGGGAACAGATTCGCCGGAAACCGAGAGACCTGCGCCCCGAATTCGTTTATGGCCAGGCTGACAAGGATAAATGTAGCCCCAATTGATGAGATCATAGGCGCCAGGTGAGGAACCTCCCTGATGCGCAGGGGTCTGATACTCCTGTAATCCTGGACAAAACCAACCAGCATGATTAACGCTCCCGCGAGCGTAATCCCAGTCTTGACAGGGTAGTCCCAGTGACCAACCATCCCCAAAAGCAGGAGGATGAAACCACCCCATAACACTAAACCACCTGATGTTAAAGAACGTAGAGGTTTGAACGCAAGTCGATCGAGTAAAACCGCCAGCAGCCCAGCTCCGACCATTGCAACCGGAATTGAGTACCACAGTGGCCAGTTAAGCTTCGTGACACAGAGAAAGGCGAAAAACGCTCCCCACATGAAGGTGGCTCCCTGCGCCAGATTAATGATGTCGAGGACACCGAATACCAGGGTGTAGCCCATGGCAAAAAGGGCAAGGGCCGCCCCTTGCCACAAGCCATTAATCAGTTGCTGAGGGAGTTCTTGCATACACGAACCTTCAATGGAGGCGCAAAGGCCGGAACTTGAACCTGGCTTTTAGTTTCTCCAGACGTCTATCTACTTGTAAAGTTCAAATTTTCCGTTTTTGATGATCTGGACTACAGGGGAATGTACTGGCTCTCGGTTAGCGTCGAACGAGAATTTTCCCAATACTGTGTCGAGGTCCTTGATTTTGGCCATTGCGTCCCTGATCGCTGTTGGGTTACTTGAACCAGCGGTTTTGATGGCGTCTGGCCAGGATATAAACACCTGTGTACGCCTGTGCGGCGAACTGGTCAGGATTGGCGCCGTATTTTTTGTGATAGGCTTCAACAAAAGCTTTGTTACCGGGCGTGTCATTACTGATCAACCAGGCTGCGCCGGTAATGGCTCCTTCAGCCGCTGGTCCGGCGAGCTGAGCCAATTTCGGGGAATTGAAGCCATTACCACCGATGAATGGGACAGACTCAGGAATGCCAAGCTGCCGGCCCTGGCTCATAATGCCGGCCGCTTCTTCAGCCAGGGCGGAGACGATAATGGCGTCAGGCTTGAGGCCTTTAATTTTTGTTAGCTGGGCGGAAAAATCACTATCGTTCTTGTTAAACGTTTCAGTGGCCAGGATCTGGATGCCCTGGTCGTTGAGCGCCTTTTTAAAAGCGTCATAGCCACCTTTAGTAAAAACATCGTCATTCCCGTAAAGTATGGCCACTTTCTTGAATCCCAGCTTGTTTTTTGTCTCTCTAATGGTATTGGGTTGGACCAACATTTCGGGAAGACTGTCACGGAAAATGTAATCTCCCATCTCGACGATACCACCGGCAGTATTGGATACCGCTAAGACCGGCGTTTTTGCCGCTTGGGCTATGGGATCAGCCGCCTTTGCGGAATTAGAAAGTGTTGGGCCGAGAATAGCGACGACTTTGTATTCCTTGATCAGTTTGTCAAACGCTGTTATTGCGCCTTCTTTAGTGGAGCGATCATCCTCGGTAATCAGCTTGATCTTGGCTGCTCCAAGCATTCCGGACTTATTTATTTGTTCGACCGCGAGTTCCGAGGCATTTTTCTGGGATGAGCCGTAAACCGCGGCGGCGCCGGTCATCGACCAGACTGCCCCAATCGGAATTTCTCCGCTCAGAGTGCTTGCGCTCGCTGCAGTGGCGGGACTTACGTCAACAACGCAGTTAGCAGCGATTACTAACGTGAAAATCAACAGAAACGACAAAAAACGCGCTTTCATGTCTTAGCCTCCATTTGGAAGATATTTTGATAGAGACAGAATTTATCCGATTCTATCTGCTCTTGAAAAATCACAATTACAGCGGTCTTGATAAGGGATGCATCGGCCTCTCTTATCACTAAGCTCGATAAATAAGACCCTGTTTACCGAACCGCCAGGGTCGGGCGGATCGGATGTGCCTGGACAGCAGTCTACCAGTCTAGTTCACAAGAATTCTACTTTCAGCGAACAGTTCCATACCTCTGATCAAATCATTGTGTTCTTGCGAGGCAACAAAACCAAGGTTCTCGTCGGCTATCATTTCGGTATTCGTGAACTTCATTGTCATCACAGTGATTTGTCCAACATCTGTGTTCCTTGGAATTTATGTTGGATCACATTAATTAACAACCAGAAACCTTTCCATGTTACCACACCACTTCGGTTCCGGCAATCTCGATTACAGGCAAATGTGGGCAGCAAATAAAATATCCCGCTTAAACAGGGCACGATGGATTTACTCGGACGAACTCAGCGTCAGGCCTTTAATCCAGTAAAACAAACGGCCATAGTATTCATGCAAGGCAAGTTTTGAGTATTCCAAATTACTAAAACTTGGAACGAATAGCTGATATGTCGATAGACGGCTATTGTCAAATTCACATGGGCATGGAATAGGCCTGGCCCCCTTCGCCCTAAATAGCTGGACAGCCCTTGGCATGTGAAAAGCGGAAGTTACCAGACGCGAAGGGCTCGCTCCCAACGATTGGTTTGAACAGCGTCACTTCATCTGCAGTATCCAGCGCCTCAGGCTCAAATATCAGTAGCGCTTCACTCGGCACGCCAAAACGCCTAAGGTCGTCTGCCCTAGCGTCCACCGAATTTAATGTTCTCCGCGATAAAACCAGTTTGGTATTGGGCATCTCACGCCACAACCTGATACCTTCTAACAGCCTTGAAGTCGAGGCCAGGCCGTTATTTAGAACCACAATGTATCTTACGCCAGCAGCCCGTAATCGTGCTGGGTCCCCATAGCTACCGGCTTCTGCTTCAAGACGATGTAGTAAAGTGAAGCCTGTCCAGGGCAGGGAAAACACGAACAATACTACACCCGCAGCAAGAATAAAAAATGTCCCAACCTTTTTACTGCCAGTCAACAGCAGTATCGCCCCTACCAGTAATAAGAGAAACGTCGCTCCAACCGGATACATGGGCCACACTATAGAGTTCTTTAAAATATGAATGAAAGAATTCATAACACAACAATCTCCCTGTTGCGCCGTTTTCGTATCCATAACTTTATATAGTAATTAACATCAAAATTTGTAGACTGAAGGTATTGTCGGAAAGAGTCACAAAGAGGCTATTGTAATGAAGAGCGTTAGTTACAGAAGACGGAAAAATGAAATTAGCAGCTTCGGCCCTGTTTGATAAGTTCTGACCACCAAAGAAGACACGAGAAACGAGTACTTATCTTACCGCCAAAAATCCAACTGCTGCGCTGGGATTTTACTTCAGCCTGGTTGTGATCGGAGAATGGGTTTCACGAATCTGGTTCGCCTACACTGGCCCTTAGGATTGTGGCAACAGATGTTTTTTTACGTCCGTTACCGACTTGCCGTAAACGCACTATACTTTACAAACGATCCCACTGGAGGCCACCAATTGATCGCCGTAGATTCCTAACCAAACACCTCCAGAAAATACCCGGAGATGAACTCATCGGATACTTTCATCCCATTCTCCTCAGAGCCATACTTTGTGAAGTTTGAGCTATTGACGAACTCGCCCTACACCAAAGAGCCCGGCAGAGCAGGAAAACCTATTACACCGGCCTTTAAGCCGGTAGCGTAACACGGAGACGTGTCGCCAAGTGCGCCGAAGAACGGAATATATCCGCGAAAGGTTGTGACAACATGCGACGAAAAATGAACATGTCGTGACGAAATCTAGGATCAGGATATGGCGGGTTTAGGACCCGCCCATGCTTCCGGATTGGATGCGTGAGCGATATGCGCTCTATTCACCCTTCCTATTTTTCTTTTATTCTGAGATAGCTTAATTTTCGTCCTTTTGTTCCATTCGTCTTTTTCATCTGTCCATAAAAGCTATCAACATCAACACAACACAGCATTAATTTTTTAAGACGGTCTGAATCGCCTGGAAGTCCATGGCCGGAGTCCGTTCTCTCTTGGACTTTTTCGATTAATTCCATGAGTCCGTCGGCAAATTGAATCACTCTGTATTTAGGTTTGATTCTTTTCAGACCATGGGTCTCTATTATTCGAGACGCCAGGTGAGCCACGCTGATTTCTGGTTCTACAAAGTCCTGGGCATATTGTTTGTGATGGAAACCCGGGAGCTTGAATATGTCAACTCCGGTGCTCCTTAGTACCGACTTTCTGGTATCATTTACAAATTCATTATACTTTTCCGATACTAATTTCATCGTTCCTGACCTCCAATAATTGATTGAAAATTTCAATTTGAGCCCTATTCCCGTTGGTAACAATTTCGGAGAAAAAATAATTTTGACGATGATAGCTTATTGCGTTTTATTGTCAAGTCAACAGATGAGTTATACTAGTAGGTTATGAATGTGGCGGTTAGGCGTTACAGGTTCTATACTTATAGAAATTAATTGTTTCCCCAAACACGAATGTTTTATGACATTGAGCTTTTGTTTAGAGGTTTGCTTTAACCACCTAAGACAAGGTTAGCTATAAACCCTAAAGCCGATTCGAGCCCCTATTTGCATACAGTTTGCATACACTTTTTTCGGGGCTCAATTCTAATATATTTCAATAGGTTACTGGTGGAGGCGGCGGGAATCGAACCCGCGTCCGAAAACCTTCGACCTGAGGCATCTACATGTTTGTTTCGAGTTTTGTTGTCTCGCCTGACTCGTCCCCCTCGAACACGGTACTCATCAGGCCAACCCGCTAAATTTTTCGCATCATTCCCAACGGGTCCGAGAAATCAGCTATCCTGCTTTCCCTCGCCTGCTCCCCTCTCACAGGAAAAGAGAGGGCAAACGCTAGCCTTACGCGGCTAGAGCGTACTCGTAATTATTGGCGAGTATATTTATTTCCAGCGGATTACCGAGTCGCCGGAGGGCTCGACATGCAACCTCGATCTCAACTGTCCCCGTCGAAACCAGTGCGCCCCCTTTGGAATTTCATTCTACCTGTAATTGTGACAGGTGTCCTGGCCAAATTGTTCCAGGAAAACACAGCAAAATGGAATTTATAAGAGCAATGCTAAAACGCTCTTTCCATACTAACGCCCCTGACTGCGGAATTTGACCAATCGTTCCAGTTCTCGTCGTTGCTCTTTTTTCTTAATGACTTCCCTTTTATCATAGGTCTTCTTACCGCGCGCCAGAGCCATTTCTACTTTTACCTTACCATTTTTAAAATACATTTTCAAAGGTATTAGGGAAAACCCTCTTTCCGCAACCTTACCGGTAAGTCTTTTGATCTCCCTCTTGTGTAGAAGTAGCTTCCTTTGCCTTAGTGGGTCGTGGTTAAGCCGATTGGACTGCTCGTATGGAGAAATGTGGGCGTCAATGAGAAATATCTCGCTATTGCGGACTTTCCCGTATGAATCGGAAAGATTGGCCTTCCCATTTCGTAAAGACTTGACCTCTGAACCAAGTAGAACTATGCCGCATTCAAAGGTGTCTTCAATTTCAAAGTTGAAGAAAGCCTTCCGATTCTTACAAATTATCTTGATGTTTTCAGCCCGGGGTGTTTTCATTATCACTGTTGACTCAGGAAATAATCCCCCGGGAATCTCTCAAAAATCCATCGTTCGAGAAAATCATGGATCTCTTGAGCCGACTGCATCTGAAACGCCTGATGGGTTAAATCCATGCACTCATCATAGGATATTGACCTTATTAATTTTTTCACAAGCGGTATGGACAAGGCGTTCATTGACAATTCATCTATTCCCAGGCCGACCAAAATAGGCACGTTCACAGGATCGCCCGCCATTTCTCCGCACATGGCCACATTAACTCCATAGGCCTGTCCAGCGCTGACAACCTGCCTGATAAGCCTCAACACCGCTGGATGCAATGTGTCATACAAATAGTTCACGTGTTCATTGAGCCGGTCGATAGCGAGGGCGTACTGAATAAGGTCGTTGGTGCCAATGCTGAAAAAATCCACCTCACGAGCCAGAAGGTCAGCTATTGCCACTGCCGAAGGAACTTCGACAAGGATCCCGAACTTTATACGTTGATCGAACGGAATACCTTCTTCCGCCAGTTCGGATTTCACTTCCTCCAGGATAACCTTGGTACTGTGGATTTCGGTGATGCATGAAATCATCGGAAAGAGCAAACGACACGATCCGTAAGTAGCGGCTCGCAGAATAGCCCTTAATTGTGTCTTGAAAAGATCCTTTAAACTCAGACATAGCCTGATGGCCCGCAATCCCATCGCCGGATTAGTCTCATGGGGAAGATTCAGACTGCTCGCTATCTTGTCTCCTCCGATATCAAGAGTCCGGATCGTGACGGGATAAGGCTTGTTAAGAGAAACTACCGCCCGATAAGCTTCAAATTGCTCATCTTCAGATGGAAGATCTTCCCTGCCTAAAAACAAATACTCGGTCCTGAAAAGGCCTATGCCTTCGCAACCGTGGGTGACGGCTATATCTATCTCATCAACCAGTTCTATGTTTGCAAGGATTCGGATTGTGCGTCCACCATCGCGAGTGACAGCCGGCAGTCTACCGAAAGCTAATAGGGATTGATGATAATTCTTTAGTAGCTCCTGTCTCTGACGATACCTGAAAATCATTTCAGGATCCGGATTGAGAATGACCAATCCCGTACTGCCATCTACGATTATTGTATCCCCGGTCTGGACCATCCGGCTGACTTTTTCCAGTCCGGTAACAGCCGGAATCTTCAGGGATCTGGACATGATTGCCGAGTGTGATGTCCTACCACCCACATCAGTAGCAATGGCAAGAACCGATTCCCTTTTGAGTTGCGCTGCGTCCGCCGGAGAAAGATCGTGACACACAAGAATAGAATTGGGAGGCAGTTGATGTATTTTTTTCTCTGATGTTACTCCCAGAAGATTCCTCAGGACGCGTTCACCCGCAAAGTGGACGTCTCTAGCCCTTTCTTTCAGATATTCGTCATTTATGGAGTCAAATGCCGAGGTTATTCTCGACATGATTTCCGACAACGCCCATTCCGCATTCTGTCGACCTTGCTCTATTGCCCGTTTTGTACCTTCAAAAAGAGTTCTATCTCTGATCAGGAGCATATGCGTGTCAAGAATGTACGAGTGGTCTCCAAGTGGATGACTGCTATCAATCTGACTCTTTATCGATTGCAGTCTCTTTTCAGCGTTATCTACGGCTTCTTCAAATCGTGCTATTTCAGAAGGGATCTCTTCCGGACTGAGTATCCGGCATGGACAAATATCCGCCACAAGTCGCTCTATAAGGACCACTTGGCCGATACCAATACCTACGGAAACACCAACCCCCTTGATCATGGTGTTCTCCGGGATCTCCAATGAGCCCGGGATATCGGAATGGCTATTTTTATCTTCTATAGTCTGAATCATTGTTTTCCAGCAGCTCTGATATTTGCCTCACCGCATCCTGAGAACCCGGGCCATGAGCGCGTATCATCAATTCAGCTCCCGGCGTCGCGGCTAGCAATAACAATCCCAGGACACTGCGAGCGTCCACTTCCATTCCATCTTTAGCAAGGGTAACCTGACACGAGTGCTGTTTCATGGTTTTAACCAAAGCGGTAGCCACTCTGGCGTGAAGGCCCAACTCGTTGCCGATAACAATAGTCCTTTCAATGAATTCGGGGTCTAATATCATTTGACCTCATGTCCATTCTCGCAGAAGAGAGAAACCCAAAAGCAACAGAATCAACAGTGGATAGACGATCCGAGTCTGAGAAAAGCTTTTCTTCAAAACAAAGAAGGAAGCGGAAAAAAGAGCCAACAATAGCAACACAAGCTCTACGAGACTCGTAACCTGTTCTGCGCCGGCGTGCTCAATGGCTAAAATTAACGCTACCGCTGTCAACGAACCCGAGCAAAAGAATAAAAGTCCCCGAAAAACCGAAACTGATTCTTCAACCCACTTAGACTTGAATCTCCTCACTACGTTGACGCCGTCATCCCAACCGGCAGGGAACCCAGCGTATCTTATAACTACATTAGGGACATTGTAAATCAACAATGCGATTAATGGAGCCAAGAAAAAAGAGGAAAACAGCATGGCGACAGATACCGAGATAAGTGATGAAGCCGGTCTCAATATTCCCCAAAAAATTCGATCACCCTGAGCGGCTAGAGTGGACATCAGTCTTTTTTTTATTTGAGCCGCATTGGGGAGGGATTGCCCTTCTTCAAGCCTTGAAATAGCTCCAATGCACATTGGCGCAAAAACCGGGTTCGTGTTCCCGGATTCAATTTGACTGAGAGTAACCTCTTTACGACGTCTCTCGTCGGCAATAATCCTATCCAAAGCAGGGAGAAGGCAAAAAGTAAACCCGATATTCTGCATGTGCGGATAATTCCACATGATCTCAATCAGGAATGATCTAAGGAATACCCGCCAACGGACCCCTTTCATTGAGACCGCGCCACTTTCCGAATTCTTCATGGGGTCAAAATAGGATACCACAAGAACCCTGTCAATCAATGGGCCAACAGGAGCCCAAAAATAAATCTCAAATCCAAAGTCGATATAAAGGTCTGCTTTCGTTTCAACAATTAAAGACTGTTCCAGCTTCGTTCCGGTATGAAAAATACCCCGTCTGACTTTATTTTTATATCATAATTTACTCTAATTAAATATTATAAATATATATTTTAAAACTTGTTTCATTAATAAATTGTGATATATGAACTTTTTAAGGTCCTCGAAACACTTGGACAGTAACCACTTAAAACAACGCTAACCAATAGACATCATAGGAGATTTTAGATGAGAAACCGTTCTTGTTGCATCCTGACCGTGATTTTGGCGACCCTGATTTTAGTAGTGAATACCCAGGCATCCGGGACTGATGAACTGGTTGTAAAAGATTGTCCTGAGTTGCTGAGAATGGCTCAGAGCCTGCAAGATGACGTTAAGACAATTGATACGGTTCTCGGTTCGGCTATTGAAGTCGGCAATATGACGACAATTCAAAACTATAAAATGAAAAAGGCCAGCGTTCAGAGTCAGCTTCAGGCAGTTCTTAAAGCTATTGAAATCAGATCATGTGTTAAGAGCAAGTGATACGGGTTTGCTAAATCACCATTTGGACCTGCAAAGCGCTTCTCCAATAAAGGGAAGTTGTTCTGTCCGACTCATTTAACAACGGGAGGGCTTTGTTGATCTGATTTTTCGTTGCTGACAGTAGATTGTTTTGAATGTTTCTTCTTTGAAGACATCAGATGATTGGTTCGCGTGATCACCGGTCTTACAGCTCTAGAAACATTCAATTCACATCTTGATATTGGGAAAAGCACTGGTTTTTCAGCTCCCACTTCTAATTCTCGACCATCCTCCACAGAACGAATAAAAATTCTGGACAACTGTTTATCTGCAAACATACAAAAAAGTTCGTGAGTTTCTCCGTCCAGCCACGCTATTGCTTTATTGAAAGTTTGCGTCGACTGGACACCTAGCACGGCCTCCGCGTATCGGATAGCTCTATCAGGGGCCAACCCCAAATCCATTATGCACAGAGCGAGCTTGAGCGTCACGACATCTTGAATTAAGAATGATTCCTTCTTGTTGTTGGGTTTGAGCCGCCTTATAAGACCCAGGCTCTCAGCTTCTTCGAGCTTCTCTGCGCTATCGACATCAAGAAGGTATACTGCTTCATCCACAGTCACATGTTTACTGAACATGGCCAGCCCTCAACCGGATCAAATGATTTTGGAAAACTGTATCGCAAGCTTCCCGGTCATTGTTTGGATAGCTCATCTGCCCTATCCGCCGCCGCCGCTATCGTTTCCATCAGCACTCCCCGAGTTCCCGCTCTTTCCAAAACCTTCAGCCCATTGATGGTGGTTCCCCCAGGTGATGTAATCATGCCTTTTAACTCGCTGAGCGGTATACCTTCGGCGGCCATAGACGCCGCCCCAAGAAAAGTCTGTATGGTGAGTCTCGAAGCTATGTCTCTTGACAGGCCAAGGAGGACCCCTGAATCAATCATCGCCTCCATCATTACGAAGAGATAACCTGGACCGCTTCCGGAAAGCCCTGTCACTGCGTTAAGGTTCTTCTCGTCAACAACGACCGTGGAACCTACAGCGTCGAACAGACGAACAGCGGTCTCAAGGTCTCTGTCATCCGCTACCCCCGCTTTGCACAAGGCGGTAGCGCTTTGGCCAACCATGGCCGCAGCGTTTGGCATGGCCCTAATTACACGCCGGTCATGTCCCAGCTTTCCCAACAGATGTTTAGTGGATATTCCGGCCGCGATTGAAATCAATAGAGTGTCTCTGTGCAGCAAATTAGTCAGACCGTCGAGAACTGTGTCAATGACCTGCGGCTTGACCGCCAGCAGAAACCACTCGGCATTCCTTTTTCAGGGTAGCTTCCAACGAATTTGAAGCCATAACTCCCAGTTGATTATTCAAAGCCGCCGTTTTCCCGGAGTCAATATCAAAGACTGTAATATTTTCCGCCTGAGTGACTTTGGCTCCAATCAAGCCCCGGGCTATGGCCTGACCCATGGCGCCTGCGCCGATAAGCGTTATGGTGAGATTCTCAGTTTTCATCTTAAAAACATCCGTAGCATAGATTATTCCTATTGCTTTTATCGGGCATCTGAATACATAAAAAAGATATATTGAACTTAAACGCGACGGAGTACGTTTTTATCCTAACATGGAACGTGATCGTATCAAAATTATTATGAACCTGGAGAAAAAAGAGTGATCAAAACCGAAATCTTTAGACTGGACGTGCGTGGGCTCAAGTGTCCCGATCCCGTCATTCAGACAAAGAAAGTCTTTGACATGGGGACGGTTGATCGTTTGCAAGTGATTGTAGACAATGACGTTTCAAAGGAGAATGTGTGCAGATTCGCCAGGAACCATGGGGCTGAAGTCCAGACACCGAGAATTGAGGGCGAGGATTGGGTCATAGATATCTTAATAAAGGATCGGGCGAGGTCTTATAAAGAAGAGGAAGAACTGATCCCCTGTCCAATCACGTTTCCTGAAGCGATGTCTGTAAAAAACGTTGTCTATATCGGGTCAGACAAGTTGGGTAGAGGGAATGACGACCTGGGACTCAAACTTATGCGAGGATTTCTTCGAACTTTGATTGATGTTAATCCTTATCCTTGGCGAATCATTTTCATAAATTCTGGGGTAAAGTTGACAACTGTCGATCAGGAGGCGGTCGACGCATTGGCCATCCTTGAAGAAAGGGGTGTAGAAATTCTCTCTTGCGGGACTTGTCTCGAAGCCTTTGGGTTAAACGATCAGTTAAATGCAGGCCGGGTAACAAACATGTACGAGGTCATTGAATCCCTAAACACTGCTACAAAGGTGGTTTCACCTAGTTAGTGTTTTTGGCGGACAGGAAGCTCCACAATGAAGCACGCTCCCCGATCGTCAGATTCCTTGACGCGGATAAAACCGTTGTGATCAGCGACAATTGCGCTCACTATTGTTAATCCGAGCCCGGTTCCCCCCTGTTTCCTGGTGAAATACGGGTCGAATATTCTTTCACGATCGTCGGGGGCTATCCCTGGGCCATTATCACAGATACTCATCGAGGCTATCCTAAGTACAGGCTCGTACCTGGATTGGATCTCTACTTTACCATGAGGTCCAGCCGCTGCCACAGCATTTTCAAGAAGATTCATAATAGCTCTTTTTAGTTGCTCTTTGTCCAGATCAAGGATCGGAATGGAATCGTCAGGAATGAAACGGATTTCCATTCCTTCATTGGCGGCTCGGTATAAAGGCGTTACCTCTTTGATAATGTCATTCAGTTTGTTGGGCGAGGGATTGGCCGCAGGCATTCTTGCAAACTTTGAGAACTCATTAACCATGTTTTTGAGTTGTTCGACCTGATCAATGATAGATTCGGTGCATTGGTCGAGGACTTTGCCGTCCGCTCCCAAAGCAGCGAGGTACTTGCGTCTTATCCTTTGGGCGTTGAGCTGAATCGGGGTAAGTGGGTTCTTTATCTCATGCGCAATCCGCCTGGCTACTTCTCTCCATGCCGCCATTCGTTGCGCCTTGACCAGGAATGTCAAATCCTCGAATACTGAGAACGACTCCCAATTCAGCTCCCGCTTCATCTTTCAGAATGTTGGCAAAACAAAGGAGTGTCAAAGATTTTTCAAGGAATGAGATTTTTAGTTGTTTTTCAATAGCGCCTGTCTCGGATTCCCTCAGATCCGATATTATTTTTTTAAGACGTTGTGTCACTTCGTCAGCGAGTTGATCGAACAGGTTCGAACCAAGATTCAACTCGGAATTTAATCCTAGAAGCTTTAGTGATGAAGCGTTGAATGCGGTCACTCGCTCTTCAGCGTCAATAGCGATAACACCAGCCGCCACGTTTCTTAGCACCGTCTGAATATATTTGCGCCGGTTTTCCAGATCGGCGTTCACTCTAAGCAGTTCGTCCCGCCCTTGTCTCAAGTCACCGGCCATTTTGTTAAAAGAGCGGACTAGAGCCCCTAATTCGTCATCTCCTATCGGCTCAACAAAAACATCGAGATTCCCTGTTGCAATCTGTTGGGTTCCCTCAGCGAGGCTTTGGATGGGATCCGTTATCTCTCTGGCCATACTCATTCCAAACCAGAATCCAACAAAGATCACGAGAAGAGCCACGATCAACAATATCAATATATAAGTGGTCTTTACCGGGCCTTTAATGCGTTTAGCCTCCTGGTAATCGTCAAAGGCCTTGGTTATACCGAAAAGTTTACTTGAAAGGGCCTTTGGAATCACGTAATCAGCCACCAGGACCCCTGTTATTTTTTTCCCTTTGCCGGAGGATATTGGGACAATACCTCTAACCAGATCCTCACCGGAATCAAGTTTGATTACTGTGGAAGCGTCAGAACCTTGACGACCTATTTTGAGAAAACTTGGAATTACTTGCGGAATGGTAATGTCTCCAAGATTGCCGGAAGAAATTTGCAAAGGTTTGTCGTGTTCCCCGAAATAAACATGAACTACGCTCAAGCCCAGATTGGACATCTCGGACATTATGAGGTCCCTGGTTTTTTCAGGTTGACCGGCGGATGTGATCTTGTTCCGCATAAGTTCATCAGAAAGTCTCTCTGCGCTTTTGGCAACGTTTTCGGAAGCTTTCTGGTGGTACGCTTGGCCGATAACCACAGCGGACGTCAACGCTTCTTCGATTTGAGAAGCGAACCAACTGTCTATCGTGGTATGCAGGACACCGGCGCTGGCGATAAAGAGCACCACTGTGGGCACGAGAGTCAGGGCTACAAACGCAAGTATTAGCCTGGTTTTTATTTTTGAGCCCAGGACCTTGCCTTTACGTTCAAAGACAAGCTTGAAAAGGTTCCTGATGAGAAAAAATATAATCAAGATGAGCAGGAGTATTACAATCCCAAGCAGGGAGAACAGAAGCAAGTGCCCACTGAAAGGCCCCTCACCTCCGGATCTGGTGAGTTCTGAACCAGCGAAAAACAGCGCCACAATCGCCAGCGCTGAAAATAAAGAAACAACTAGTTCTCTTCTTCGTTTCTTTTTCTCAAGTTCGATTTTGAAGTTTTCTTTCAAGAGGTCAACCTTGACATTTCATGAAGCTCATCATCATTAAAACCAAAATGGTGTCCGATCTCATGAAGGATCACATTACGTATCACCTGGACAATGTCTGTCTCTTTTTCACAGGAACGAAGTATTGGCAATCGGAACAAGTAAATACGATCAGGTAGAAGATTAGTTTGAAAAAAACTGCGTTGACTCAGAGGATTTCCGACATACAATCCGAGTAATCGCCACTTTGAACTGATATTCAAGGACTGCAAAATTTCTGCGTCGGCAAAATCCTCGACCATAATTTCTACGTTTTCAAGCCGTTCGAGAAAACTAGCCGGTATTTGTTCCAGGGCTTCAACTGCTTTTTCTCGGAATAAGTTTTCATCCATGGGAGATTGAACTTGACATGTTACAAAAATAGAGATTAGAGGATGCTCTAACAGAAAAGGGCATAAATGTGAAGTTGTTGAATGAATCTGACAGTAGAATATTTGTGGTGGTCGGTCTGGGCAACCCGGGCAAGAAATACGACGCTCACAGGCATAACATTGGTTTTAGGACTGTGGACGCGTTAGCTGATGAACTTGGCTGTACATGGTCTCCCATCAAGCATGAAGCTTTGACATGCCTTACAGAGTACGGGGAACGGAAACTGATACTGGTAAAGCCTCAGACCTTCATGAATCTGAGTGGCAAAGCTGTTTGCAAGATACTTTCAAATCGAAATATTGATTACAGGGCATTGATTGTTGTTCATGATGAACTGGATATAAGTCTTGGGAGACTAAGAATTAAGGTTGGTGGTGGTGATGGTGGCCACAAGGGGGTTAGATCGATTGCCGACTCGCTTAGATTCAGGGATTTCATTAGAATCCGCCTCGGGATAGGGAGACCTCCGTCGGGAATGGGTGCGGAAGAGTATGTGCTGAAACCGTTTCAGCCTTCTGAGATTCCAATTGTAAAGCGACTCCTGGTCATGGGTGTCGACGCTATAAAATTAATCATGGATAAAGGTATTGAAAATGCGCAACATGTGATCCATACTACTAAGGATATCGTAACGGTCGACTCCGAATCCCTATGAGGTTTTCTCTTGCCTATCCGGACTAATTGTAATAAAAGTATAGCTTCGAACCTATGCAACGTTTGTAGGGGGTAACCACACAAATGAATGGAACTATGGTGAGCGAAGATCACGCTCCGCTCCAAAGATTATTAAGACCACTTATTAAAGCTCTTAGAACCGCTTATATACAAGGCACTACGGTAGTGAAGCTCATGCCCTCCGAAAGGGCCATCCAGCTCTATTACAAGTATCGCCGTAAGAGTTACGATTTACAGTGGTCCATGGATCCAGGATATAGAAAAGGTCTCAGAAAGCTTGTGGAACTGGTGATCGAAAATGGTGATCACGTGCTTGATGTAGGCTGCGGGACAGGCTCTGCCACCGTGGTCGCGGCGCGGCAAGCAAGGGAAGTTGTTGGAATTGATCTGTCTCCCCATATGATCGAACTGGCTGAAGAAAAGACGAAGAAAAAGAACATCAGCAATACATGTTTATTCTCAACCTCGGTTGAAGACTACAACCCGGAGTCAAAGTTTGACAAGGTTATCAGTTCATTTATGATACCTCACGTCAAGCCTCATCTGCGTCCCACTATTTACTCCTGCATGTATAATTTTCTTAAACCCGGAGGGGTTGTTGGTCTGTTCGGCTCGCAAGGAGAGGTGTGTGATGTTTACGAGACCAGAGAGGAAATCCTTGAGAATTTGACCAGGGCTGGATTTACAGACATAAAGCTCTATGACGTTTACGACATCTATCGGATCGCAGTAGCGAAGAGACCGGAACAAGCGTAACTTATTGTCTCCACAATATACAAGAGAGCCCCCTGATGCGATCATGGCGTCAGGGGGCTCTTCTGGTTTCTTGGGATTTAGTAACTTAGCGCCGTTAGGCTCCCGTTAGAAGTCCGGCGTCAACACGATCCTTTTCATCAATCCGCCGCTGTGGGCATCCTCGAAAGCCTTCTGAATTGTAGACATCGGGCGTGTTTCCAACAATGGATCTATCTTTATCGCTCCGGACTGAACCATTTCCAAAACTTTGGGGTAATATTTCGGGAGGCATCCCCAGGTGCCTATGATTTCAGCGTCAAACGCCATCAATCTTGAAATGCTGTATGAATTTTTTTGAAGTCCAAAACCCACGACAACCAGTTTTCCTATGAAACCCAAAAGACCAAGAGCTAGATCTTGAGCTGCGCCAACGCCTGTACATTCAAATATTTTCCATCCGACGTTGTGCCGAACCTTGGCCTGTTTAGCTATTGATTTAAATTCTTCCTGAATAGCCTTGAAATCTTTGTCCTTAGTGTTGATCACATAGTCTACGCCAAGTTCTAGAGCCCTTTTTAGTTTTTCCTCATTGCGAGCCATACCGACAATCGGTCTGGCGCCAAAAGCTTTTGCGACCTGGGCCATATACACGCCCACGCCACCGGTAACTCCAGTAATCAATACTGGGTCCCCTGCGCTCAACCCGGCCCGAATTGCCGCCTGATAAGGGGTGGTAGCCGCATCGGCGACAACCGCATAATTCTCTAGCGGCCTGCCTTTTAAATCATCTATCACACACAAATCAGCAGCGGGAACAGGAATATGGCTGGAGAAACCTCCATAAATTCCAAGAGAGTTTCCGGGCATCTTTTGAGCCAGGCAACGATTGCCCCGTTCCTTTGCGCAAATATCACAAGAATTGCATGGCATTACCGCAGGCACTATTACGTTTTTCCCAACCCACGACCCTGACTCTGAGCCAGCAGCCACAACAGTTCCAGAGATTTCATGACCCAGGGTTAACGGCGGCTTGGTCACGGTCGGCACACCATCGTAGAAATAGGACATGTCGGTGTGGCAAACCCCACAACCTGCAATCTGGACCAGAACTTCACCCGCGGCCAGTTCCGGAACAGGTATTTCGGTTTTTTTCAGTTCTCCAGGCGCCGTGACTTTACGAGCTTCAGTGTCATAAGTCGGCCCCTTTACCATTTGCCAAGTGAGTATCTTATCCGGAACGCTCACGCTAGTACCTCCTAATTCAGACTGTAGATTATAGGTCATTCATCCTTGGACGAAAAACCAGAGGATTTCGTCTTCCCATGTTAGACTCTCGCACTTAAGATATTTCCATGCAGATACTTCTGTCAAGCGAAATTCTGCATCAGCGCATAAATCAGAATCAAGGGGCTAACTGTCTATTTATTATTGGTTATCCAATTAGCAGTGATCGTCTCTTGGAGATTTACCCGTTCAGCATGAAGAACAGTATGTTGCACACCAATTAGTAAGAATTGACATAATTATTTAGCAAATCCATCATTTCCAAAGTCAAAGGCCCAGGCTTCCCCGAACCAATGACTTTGTCATTCAAACGCACCACTGGAAGAATGTTTCTTGTGGTAGAAGCGAGGAAGGCTTCCCGAAATGTTGCGATTTGATCTAGATTCACAGGTTTTTCAAGGACCTCAATTTTGTTGTTGGATTTCATTAGCTCCAGGATCGCGCGTCTTGTGACGCTGTCGAGAATACGACCGTCCAGTGGAGGTGTCACAAGTTGACCGGACTCCAGGATGAAAAAAATGCTGAAAGTAGAGCCTTCAAGTATTGTTTGGAGGTCATTTGGGCATACAAACAAGGTATCGTAAGCGTCATATTCGGGAACAACCGTTTGATGGGCTATGACAGCGCCGATGTAGTTCAGGAGTTTCACGCCTGGGAGCATTCTCTGGTGCGCAAAAGTAGCCAACGTGACCCCGTTTTTATAAAATTCCGCCGGAGGACTGAACATTCGTTGCGCAACTATATAAAGATGGGCTCCCCCGCCTGATTGTTTCATGGTTTCGCCCTGAAGTCCTCCACTGAAGATTATGTCTATCAGCAGGTCGGCGCTGTCCAACTCCTTATTCTTGTCCACAACGCTCATCAGGACGTCCTGAAGCTCGGAACGGGTTTTCGGGGGTTGCATGTATATTAACGAAGCGGACTTGTAGAGACGATCCAGATGATCTTCCAATCTGAAGATCTTCCCGTTGACAGTTCTGCAAGCAGTAAATATGCGATATCCTCGCAAAGTGCCGCTAATATCTTCTGAGTAAGGGAATACCAAATCTTCTGTGTTCACAAAATGATCACGCTGATAAGAGAGCATTACATTTCTCCAGGATTTTGAACAAAAAACTCAGTTTCACGCAGCCTTGCCGCAACATTTCTTGTATTTCTTGCCGGAACCACAAGGACACGGGGCATTACGGCCTATTTTCTCGACTGTTCTGTGTTTAGGAGTTGAGCCGGATTCAGGTCCAGTGAGGTTCGAATGCACGGCCTGCAGTTCCCTCTCCCTGGACTCGTTCAATTCTTCAAGCTCATTTGGAACTGCCAGTTTTACCAGGAGCAAGTTCCGAACGGTCTCTTCTTTAATTCTGGAACTCATATCCAGGAAGAGTTCATAGCCCTCCCTCTGATATTCCTTGAGCGGGTCACGTTGCCCATATCCACGCAAGCCAATTCCTTCCTTCAGGTGGTCCATACTCAAAAGGTGATCTTTCCACTGCGAATCAACGGCCTGAAGCATCATAAACTTTTCCAATTCCCGCATAAGCTGAGGAGTAACTTCCTGTTCTTTTTCATCATACCGTTGCTTGATCCGCTCCGTTACATGATCAATAATTCCTATTTCCGTCTGCTCGGATTCAGGGAGTTGACTGAAGTCAAATTTTAGGCCAAATTGACCGTATAGGGCTTCAGTCAGCCCAGTGATATCCCAGTCCTCGAAATGGGTCTTCTCGTTGGTGAAACGTCTAACCATTTCATCCGACAAATCTTCCGCCATCTCAAGCGCTGTAGTTTTAAGATCCGATCCCGCGAGAATAAACCTGCGCTGAGAATACACTACCTCTCTCTGTTTGTTCATTACATCGTCGTATTCGATGAGATGCTTGCGGATTTCAAAGTTGTGGCCTTCGACTTTCTTCTGGGCATTTTCGATTGCTTTTGTGGTGTACTTATGCTCTATGGGCTCTCCATCCTGCATCCCTACCCTCTCCATGATCATTTTCACCCTATCGCCACCGAAAATTCTCATGAGGTCATCTTCAAGGCTCAGGTAAAAACGACTGGATCCGGGATCACCCTGGCGGCCTGAACGGCCACGTAACTGATTGTCTATACGCCGTGATTCATGACGTTCCGTTCCAAGGATATGGAGACCGCCGGCCTTAAGCACATTTGCCCTTTCCTGCTCGCACTTAATCTTGAAATCTTCAAGCGCCTGATTGTATTCTTCGGAGCTTTCTCCTCTCTTGAGCTTGGATCGAGCAAGAAAAGTCGGGTTGCCACCGAGTATTATGTCCGTTCCTCGGCCAGCCATATTGGTAGAAATCGTCACAGCCTTATAGCGGCCGGCTTGTGCGACAATTTCAGCTTCGAGAGCATGATTCTTTGCATTCAGGACGTTGTGGGCAACACCTAGTTTCTTCAGTCTCCTGGCTAGATACTCCGATTTCTCGATCGAGATCGTACCTACCAGAACCGGCTGTCCTTTTTCATGAAGCTCCCGAATTTCAGAAATTGCCGCCTCGAATTTCTCATCTTCGGTTTTGTAGATCAGGTCTGAAAAGTCTTCTCTGATCATAGGAAGATTAGTCGGAATGATCACGACCTCAAGTTTGTATATCTTGTGGAACTCGGCAGCTTCAGTATCAGCAGTACCAGTCATACCCGCCAGTTTTTCATACATTCGGAAGTAGTTCTGAAAAGTAATAGTAGCTAACGTCTGATTTTCATTTTCGATCTTGACGCTCTCTTTTGCTTCCAGAGCCTGGTGCAGACCGTCAGAATAACGACGACCCGGCATGAGCCTTCCCGTAAATTCATCAACAATAATTACCTGGCCTTCTTTTACTATGTAATCAACGTCCTTCTTAAACAGTGTATGCGCTTTCAAACCCTGATTAACATGATGAAGCGTCTCCATTTGCGCAGGATCGTACAAATTGTTAACCCCAAGAGACCGTTCCACTCGAGCTATTCCTTCTTCGGTGAGGACAACGCTCCTGGCTTTTTCGTCCAGAGTATAATGAATATCCTTTTGCAGACCTGGGATAACCCGATTTATTTTATAATACTTATCCGTGTTCTCGTGTGTCGGTCCTGAAATAATTAGCGGGGTTCTGGCTTCATCGATCAAAATGCTATCAACTTCGTCGACTATCGCATAATGGAGTTCCCTTTGGACATAATCTTCCAGGGCGAACTTCATGTTATCCCTAAGATAGTCGAAACCAAACTCATTATTGGTCCCATAGACAACATCGCAACCATAGGCTTCCCGTCTTTCCTCATCACTAAGGTCGTGGACTATGACACCGACAGACAAGCCCAAAAATTTGTAAATAGTTCCCATCCATTCGGAGTCACGTTTGGCGAGGTAGTCGTTGACGGTAACCACATGCACGCCTTTTCCAGTCAGAGAATTTAGATACACAGCGAGAGTAGCTGCCAAAGTCTTGCCTTCACCAGTTTTCATTTCTGCTATTTTACCCTGGTGCAAGACAAAACCACCGATTAACTGGACATCAAAATGACGCATTCCCAGCGTCCTCATCGACGCCTCTCGAACTAGAGCAAACGCCTCGGGGCCAAGATCATCAAGGCTTTCCGCCCCTGAAGCCAAGCGTGCTTTGAATTCTAAAGTTTTCGCAGGAAAATCGTCATTTCCCAAGGCTTTCATTTGTGGTTCAAGATCATTGGTGGCCTTTACTATGGGATCGATGCGTTTCAACTCTCTATCGTTTTTACTGCCGAAAATCTTTCGACCTAGTGTGGCAAACATTCTAGTATTCTAACCCCTTTATTAGTGTCTAGCGGTAACAATTGACAATCTTACGGCTTGAAGGTTCATTGTTATTGTAGTCAACCGGATTTGGCAAACTGTTTCAAGTTGACGGGGATCTTTCTGTTGGTTCTGCGTGAAAATGGCGCCTTGGAGGTACTGATTGGGCTCCGTCGCCTCGTAATGACGGAATTTGGTCTACCACAGTGGCCAATGGGTGTCAATTCGCCTCTGGCGCATTTAGCTACCCGGACCCGTTCACAAAGATTTCTGTAAGAAAAACGTTATTCGGGTTCCTACGTCAGTCCTTCCGGCGGGAGTTTTTCCGAAGACTGACCAAGCGCCCCGTAGTGATCAGTCAAGGCCCGAACCAATCCATCCACAGTATACTCTTGCGCTTGAACGGAAGCCTTCAACCCATGCTTGGCCAAAGTGTCGGTAGTAATAGGGCCTATAGAGGCCAAGAGCACTCCGTGCAGGAGATCGTCGATGTTGACGCTATGAAACATTTCGACGAAGTGATTTACCGTAGAGGAGGATGTGAAGGTTACAGCGTCAATGGCTCTATCAAGAAGCATTTTTTTTATAGTGTCAACGTCTTGACCTGATGGAAGCGCAGTCTT
Organism: uncultured delta proteobacterium; assembly: GCA_963846725.1. Lineage (GTDB taxonomy): Bacteria > Desulfobacterota > Desulfomonilia > Desulfomonilales > Desulfomonilaceae > CAJBEZ01. The sequence continues at coordinate 34,513 of CAWJXP010000024.1, forward strand.
GTATACTGGGACCACTTCAACGGAGGCGCCCATCCCAATTAGACCTTCCGGGAGGATATCCCTAGCTTTCTCAGCTCTTGGTATAAGGAAACTTCGCCCAGTGAGGTCCTGGTTCTCAAAAAAGCTAAGAATCCCCTCAGCCACGAATTCTTTGGCGAGCATGTCTACCCTTATGCCTCTCGAACTAATGGCCTTGGCTGTAACTGGTCCTATGGCCCCAAATCTGGGGCCGGCAAGCTGTCTTATGTCCTTTTCCAAAGCGAAAAAACGCTTAAAAAAAAGCTCCACACCGTTTTCCGATGTGAAAACAACCCAGTCGTAGCTTGAGATTTTGTCGATTGCCGCGTCTAGCGGTCCATAGCTAGTCGGTGGAGTAATCTCGATGGTTGGAAACGCTACCGGGTCTCCACCACAAGCATAAATCTTGTCCGACATCTTCCGCGATTGTTCTCTAGATCTGGTTACGAGAATTTTCCTCCCGAAAAGAGGTTTTTTTTCATACCAGGAAAGTGTTTCCTTAAGTCTAATTACGGACCCCACAACTAGAATAGCCGGAGCTGATAATCCTTTTCTCCGGGACTCCATCGCTATGTTCTCAAGATCAGACACGACGGAGACCTGATTGGGGGTAGTTCCCCATCTGACCAGCGCAGCGGGAGTGTCAGAGGCTTTTCCATTTGAGATTAGTTCATTTGAAATATTCTCTATGTTCTTGACTCCCATAAGGAAAATGAGCGTACCTGACATCTTGGCCAGAACGGACCAGTCTATGGCTGATTCATCTTTCTTAGGATCTTCGTGACCGGTCACAAAAGTTACCATGGAAGCGTGGTCTCGGTGAGTTACCGGAATACCGGCGTAAGCAGGAGCGGCTATTGCCGATGTAATCCCTGGGACAACCTCGAAGGTAACTCCGGCCGCGGCCAATTCCTGAGCCTCCTCGCCTCCCCTACCGAATACATAAGGATCCCCTCCTTTGAGTCTAACTATTTTTTTGCCTTCTTTAGCTTTTGAAACGAGGATCTGGTTAATGTCAACCTGCTCAACCGTATGGCTTTTCCCGCTTTTCCCGACATATATTAGTTCTGCGTCAGCTCTAGCTTTTTCAAGAAAGTTCCGTCCAGCCAGGTAATCGTAAACAATTACGTCGGCTTCAGCTATTTTCTCGGCCCCTTTTATGGTCAAGAGGCCAGGATCCCCTGGCCCGGATCCAACCAAATAGACAATTCCAGATATCTTCCTATCTTCTTTTATCATTTTAGGTTTCTATTAACCTCGATTCCTCGTTCGGGAGATCTCAACCAGCATATTGGACAACCCCTGAGCAGCGGCCCGTATATCACGGATTCTATATAACGTTGTGGCGTCAGACTCCTACTGTGACCGGCTCCCAGTCCGCCGAGAGCACTGAGCGCAAGATATCCCCTGCCCCTCTATTTATTAACTTGTCGGCTACAGTGACACCAAAAGCAACATCCCGAATAGGCCCGACGTAAGATTCCTTGAAAATTGGGAATCCATCAGGATGCGTAACTGCAGCGGTAAGCCTGAAGCCATCCTCACAGGGCTCACAATAAGCTGCCATTGGCACCTGGCAACCGCCACCCAGTCGCATTAGAAAGGAACGTTCAATGGACACGCATTTCCTTGTCTCAGGGTGATCCAATTTTGTAATCAGATCTACAGTGTTGGAATCGTCAGTTCTAGTTTGGACCCCTATGGCGCCTTGACCTATCGCCGGTATCATCTGATCGACATTCATAAAATGTCTGATTCTTCCCGAAAATCCCAGTCTTATTATGCCGGCCGCCGCAAGTAAAACTCCGGCCAAGTTTTCCGATTCAATCTTTTTCAAACGGGTATCGACATTTCCCCGAATGGGCACGACTTCCAGTTCAGGAAATTTATGGAGTAGAAAAGCCTTTCTCCTCAGGCTTGAAGTTCCTATTTTCTCGCCACTGACGAGTTCGCCAAGCGATCTGCCATCCCTTGATATAAAAACATCCCTGGGGTCTTCTCTTTTCAGAATAGCAGTCAAAGTCAGGCCCGTCGGCATCTCAGTTGGAACATCCTTCATAGAATGAACCGCAACATCGATACTGCCATCGAGCAGAGCGTCCTCAATCTCCTTGGTGAAAAGTCCCTTTCCGCCAATTGTCGCTAGCGGAGCGTCCAGAATCCTGTCACCCGTAGTCTTGATGATTTTCAACTCTACATCGAGTTGAGAATCAATTGTTCTTAGAAGGCCGGACACGTGACGAGCCTGCCACATAGCCAGTCCACTGCCTCTAGTTCCTATTATCAATTTCATGGTCCGAAGTCTTTATTTCCTCTGAGTCGTCGTCGGAAACGAATGTGTCAAGATCAAAAACCCGTTGAACAAAATCGACATGTTGATTACTTCTTGACGTTTTTATGGATTTCTTCATGAAAGAAATAGGCCCGTGAGCTATCTTGTTTACGATAGCCCTCGTCAATATTTCAATCGCATCCCTTTCCGCCACGTTCAAGTCGTTAAGTTTTCCGTTCATCCTGCTTATTTCAGCGGATCTTATCTGTTCGAATTTTTCTTTTAATGCAACGATGGTGGGGGCCCATTCCAAAGATTTGGTCCAACTCAAGAACTTTCTGACCTCTTGATCCACTATCTGCTCCGCCTTCTCCGCCTCAAGCCGCCTTCCACCTATATTTTCATCCACCACGGACTGTAAATCATCAATGTTGTACAGATATACTCCGTCCAGATCATTCACTTCAGGTTCAATATCTCGCGGAATTGCTATGTCTATCATGAAAATAGGTCTGTGCCGCCTCTTGCGCATGACTTTTTTCATTTCGCCAAAGTTTATTATGGGATCGCAACTTCCCGTTGAGCTTATTACAACATCCGCGGATTCCAACGCCTCATAGAGCCGATCCATAGACTCAGCCGATCCCTTGAATTGAGAGGCCAATGAACATGCGTTTTCAAAGGTCCGATTGATGATTTTTATAGGTTTGTTAACAATTGTCGCCAGGTGTTTGGCTGTGAGTTCAGCCATGTCGCCAGCGCCTATGAGCAACGGTTGACGCTGCTCAAGGTTGCCCAAGATTTTCTTGGCAAGTTCAACCGCCACATATGCGATTGAAACAGCCGCTAAAGCCACCCCAGTCTCTGTTCTAACTCTCTTGGCAGTAAAAAAGGCTCTGTGCATCAGCCTGTTGAGCAAAGGGCCGGTGGTATTGGCCGCTGCATCCCGCTTGAACGCTTCCTTGACCTGCCCCACAATCTGGGGTTCTCCAAGAACCATGGAATCCAGGCTCGAAGTCACCCTAAAAACATGCCGAACCGCCTGTTCGCCGGTTTTAACATAGAAGTACGACTGGATGGAGTCCCGGGGAACTCCATGAAGCCGGCAAACTAGTTCCATCAAAGCCTCTGCGGATGAATCCCGGTCCTGGGTCACTGCAATCAACTCTGAGCGATTGCATGTTGACACAATAATACATTCTAATATCCCACCGGCCTGCACAACGTGTCTGGTAACAGAGCCATCAGAGTTTCCGGGAAAAGTGATTCTCTCACGGATGAGCACTGGAGCGGTGTTGTGATTTATTCCCAATACCAGAAAGTTGTCGCTCAGAATAGTCATGCGAGAAACGAGTCCGTGCAAGAGCGGGCAAAGGAGTGGTGACCGCTAAATAAAAGGCTTACCCCAATGAACGTAAACATAACTAAAGCAAACCCTAGCAGCGCTAGCATGGCGGCTTTCTTTCCCCTCCACCCAAGAGCAAGCCTTTGATGGACCATCGCAGCGTAAACGAACCACGTGATAAGACTCCAGGTTTCCTTTGGGTCCCAATTCCAGTACGATCCCCATGCGCTGCTTGCCCACAGAGCCCCCGAGATAATACCAAGGGTAAGAAAAAAGAAACCTACTGGTAGAGCCCTCCTGTTCAGTGTATCCAGAGTTTCCAGCGAAGGTAAGATCCTGTGAAATCTGCCTATTTTCTTCCGCTTGATTAGATGTTCCTGAAAAATGTACATGGCCCCAGCCATTGCCATAATGGTGAAAACAGCGTTACCGGCAAGGGCGAAAGAAACATGGATCGGCAACCACCAACTCTTGAGAACAGGGACAATAGGCTGTGATATCTGATATGAGAATGTTGAAGCCATTAACATCAGCACAGTGGCTATGGGGGTAGCCATCGCCCCCAGCACAGGATTCGGCTCTCTAAACTGCATTATCGCAAAGATTGCCACGACCAGCCAGGCAAACAGGGACAACGAATCAAAGGCGGTAGCCATCGGGAAAAATCCCTGCGCAACGAACAAATATACTATGGATACCGTATGAGCGGATAATCCCCCAAGACAAAACCAGAAACCGTATGGGCATCGAGTTCCCTGAGACCTGAAAAGAAAGGACACAAATATGACCGAAGAAATCAGATAACAAATTACCGCTACTTTAAAGAAAACAAGATTCACTTATGATCCCTAAACATGTTCCTGATGGTTCTTTTCTGATATGGCTTCTTTGGCGTCGATCTCTTTAGGCAGTATCTCCTTGAGAATTTCCAACACCCTGTTCATATCGCTTTCCCGCAAAGCATCCAGGAGTTCGGAATCTACTATTTCCGAAAAGAGTTTACGGTTTGAGTCAGAATCCGCCCCAGCGTTCAAAACTTGTTTCCTCAACTCCCCCATCAGTTTCGTCATCATCCCGTATTCCGGGCCAAACTGCTTCTCCAGATTTTCACGAATCCGTCTGGCCAACGCCGGCGATGCCCCTCCCGTACTAACGGCTATAGTGAGATCGCCCTGAGAGATCACCGCGGGGACAATGAACGTGCACAGATCAGGCACGTCAGCGATATTGCACGGCAAGCCTCTTTCAGTTGCTGATTTGTAAATTCCGAGGTTAACTGCCCGATTGTCTGTAGTCCCAAAAATCAAGGCAATTTCCGGCAGGCTATCCAATAGCTGATCATCAAAGAGAGCCTCTATCCAGTCAATTCGGTTCTCTAGCAGCAAGACATTGATTTCCGGGATAAGCGCAGGCGAAATTATCGTGACTTTGGCCCCACTCTCCAATAGGCTCAATGTCTTTCGCAAAGCTACCCGTCCTCCCCCGACAACTACAACGCGTTTGCCATGGAGATTCATCATCACTGGATATGGTCTCATTTAAACGTTACCCGACCCGTCATTTCCCTTTCCAGAAACACAGCCAGGAATCATAACATTTTTCGTATGGATTCACAAAGATCTGACATGACAAGGCCGGGACCCTAATTCATAACAAAATCCTTCCAGGGTCTGTCGTTCTATCGAAAAACTCAAATAAACGGTCAGTTGGAGGACATATCCTGAGTATACCGGTACGCGCACATAGAATTATTGGGAAGACTTATTCTAAAAAGGGATCCTTTACCGGGAACGGAGTCAAACTGTATTTTTCCGCCATGTTCATGGACGATTCTCTCTGTTAGCGCAAGCCCCATACCGGAACCCTGGGTTTTGGTCGAAAAGAACGGGTCAAATACGAATTCCCTGTCTGATTCGTCAATCCCTGCTCCGTAATCCTTGACCCCAAGGATGGTCTCATGTTCGCCTTCATCAAGGAAGACATCCACAACCGATCCGTCTGAAGAAAAATATACGGCGTTGTCCAACAGAGCGATAAGAGCAGTCTTAACACAGGCCGGGTCAAACATTGACTGGCAAGATTTAGATTGAAGTGTATTAAAAACAATTTTCACATTTTTGTCGGCAGCTTTTGGCGCTATTTCCTTGATAGCTTCAAGGATAACCTGTTTCATAGAACCGGAAACCAGTTTAATGTCTTGCAGATTTGCGCAATTTTGGACCTCATCCACAATCAATTCCAGCCTCTTTGCGCCCTCCAGAATGTTTCGCGCATAGGACTTGACCGCCTCGGACATATTGGGATCCTTTATTATTCTAGACGCATATCCCCCTATCATGACAACGGGATTTCTAATCTCATGCGCTACCCCCATGGCCAGCCTATTGAGACTCTTCATTTTGTCTTGAGAAACCCGTTCTCTATCTTCCAGTAACCTTTTCTCTTTCTCGCGCAGCATGTGGATTTCTGTAACATCTTTAAAAATGGCTACGAAACCTATGAAACGGGATTCGTTTTCGATTGATTCAAGCAGATATGATGTCGTTGCCGCTAATCTTTTCCTCAATCCCTCAGGATGGTAATAATCAACTTCACTGTAACCATAGACGGACTTGTTCCAGACTGCATTTATAAGTATTTGATTAAAATCGTAATTCTCTTCTCTAACAAAAAAGATTAACCCAAGTCCTTTCTCTTTCAACTCATCTAAAGAATACCCAAGAACCTCCTTTGTATTTTTGTTGGCGTACATGACATCGCCCTGGGCGTCTATGACGACAAGGCAGTCACTCATACTATCCAGAATGTTTTTCACAATGATAGGATCCATAAGGGCAACTCCAGATTCGTTCTTTCAGATTCTATCTTCCAATTGGTAAAAGCCTGAAGGGTCCTTGATGAAGCTCTCGTACAACTTAAAAATCTTTGTGTCCAGAAAGTTGATCGGGGCAATTCCTGTTTTCTGAAATCCAAAAATTTGGGCTCCGGGACATCCTAAAATTATAGGGGAAAGACTAGCTATGAGATACTGCTTATTTGAGGATCGTACATTGTTGAGCAAAACTCTTACAAACTCGACCTGATTCGCTGGAGATAATGCCGCTTCAGGTTCGTCTATAACGTACAGTCCGTCTATTTGGAATGAATAGCTTTGAAACAAGGTCAGAAACGACTCCCCATGAGATTGGGCATTCAGGGAACCTCCTCCAAAATATTTCCGCCTTCCTGGGTCATCCACCAAAATGTCATCGAGAGAAGAAGCAAAGTTGAAAAATGCCTCCGCCCTGAAATGAAAACCATATTTGGGTCTAGCCAGGAAATCTAACTTAATGAACCTTGCCAGTTGGGTTTCGTGAGGATTACAATGTACCTTGTGTGTCTTGCTACCCCCCCAAGGCATCAAGCCACATTTCCGGGCAATTGCGTCGAGAAGGGCGGACTTCCCTACCCCATTTTCTCCGCAAAACAAAATGATTTTTGAATTGAACCTAAGATTATTAGTGGATTGAAAGGCTGGAACATTGAATGGAAAGACATCCCGTGTCGGAAATCTGTCATTCTCTATTGTAATACCATTGAGATACATTTTTTCACTCAACTTGCTAATTGATCAAGGAGCCGCAGTTTGGACTGTGAACCGCCACTGACAGAATCTTTCAGGAGGATGCGGATCAAGTGGAGCGTGAATACATTCAACTTTTATGTTTGGGTCAATAACATTACAAAAACTTTCAAATTCTCCCCGGTGCATTTCCTTGCACGCGTACTCACCCATGTTTCTCTTCAATCTGGCGACTTGAGTCGGGCATTCCGGGACAGATATTATGACTTCATTGTCGGAGCTTTCGATTTCATAACCAACCATGATCGCCCATGGAAAGTATTTTAGCGCCTTTACAAAACCCACCAACCCTTTGTCAGTGATTCCGTAACGTCCGGTTATATCTTTGGCCGCCATACCAGCTACGCGCCTCCAAACCTGTTCGTTCAGACGGTTAGCTTCCTCCGTGCCATGGGCCTGTTCGGCAAATATGTACCAAAAAGAATCGACAACCCGGTAATGCCAGAAAAGAAACTCCAGATATTTATCCGCAGCCTCTCCTTTCATCCAATCCGGCTTCATTCAGAAATAATCCTTCCTCAAATGTCTCTTCGTTTCAGGAGATTCTGGAACATGGCCCGAAATAAGTCAATGTGATGATCCAAATTCCAATTCTTTACAATCACAAACCTCATGATAGAATTAAAACAGTTTTCGAGACGAGGTGCTTAATGACGTTGAGAATGATTCCGGCAATCGCGGCATTGCTACTGCTGGTCTTTCAGGGACCGGTCACAGCGCAGCAAAAATTCACAGCTCCTGATGTGTCTAAACTCAAACACCTAACTACTCAAATGTCGGATCACGCGCCTGATATCCCCGGCAAAGAAACGCAAATGGATTTTTACTCCGCGCCTGAAGGACAGATCATTACGGTTTATACGTACAAAGGCAGAACAATTGCGTTCAGTGTTCATTCAAATAGTGACGTTCAAAAGACTTACCGATTGTTCATCGATCCTCTGGGCGATCATTTTTTTCAGGAAGTTAACGCCGGAGTCCAATGGCAGCTTCCTGGCTGGGCGAGATAAAGGGACAACACAAATATGAGAGTCGTTTTCCGCCCAGAAAAACTATCTGTTGATTCAGGAACAAGATCCAATGCATGAACTAGGCATAGTTCAAAGTATTCTCGAAATAATTGAACAACAGGCTGAAATCAATTCCGCCACGAAGGTTCTGAGGGGTAGAGCTTGAGTTCGGAGCCCTGACCGCCGTAATGCCGGAAGCCATTGAATTCGCGTTCGAGGCTCTCACAAAAGATAGTATAGCCGAGGGCGCTGACTTAAAAATCACAATCTTACCGATAAAGGCCATTTGTATGGATTGTGGACGTGAATCCACGTTAGATTCATACGCTCCGTTTTGTCCGAGCTGTTCAAAGGGAATTCTCAACATTGTCCAAGGTAAAGACGAGATGCGAATTGTCTCCATTGAAATAGAATGATTCATAAAGATCACGAAGCGTGAAAAAGGAGACCGACATGACACTGGCGCAAAAGAAAGCCGCTTTGCTTGTGGAAGACATGTACAATGAATTCGAAGTCTGGATCCCTTACTACCGACTCAAAGAAGAAGGAGTGGTGGTTACAGTTGTGGGGTCCGGAACCGCTTCAACCTACTTCGGGAAATACGGCATTCCCATCCCGGCGGACAAATCCGCTCTGGAAGTTACATCGGACGATTTTGACCTGGTGATCATTCCAGGTGGATACGCGCCTGACAAGATGAGGATCCATCCTGAGATGGTGAAACTGGTCAAAGACGCGGTCGAAAAAGGGAAAGTAGTAGCCTCCATTTGCCATGGTGGCTGGATGCTGGCAAGCGCGAATGTCGTAAAGGGCCGCAGAGTGACATCTTACGTGGCTATCAAGGATGACCTGATCAACGCCGGCGCCCTCTGGGAGGATTCCGAAGTGGTCAGGGACGGCTTGCTGATCACTTCTCGAAAGCCAGATGACCTACCGGCCTTTTGTAGAGCAATTATCTCAGCGTTGAACGAATGATTCTTTGAATGGCGAAAACATCAAATAGATTCTACTGAGGATAGTCATGGGAAATCCCACTTTCTCGTACAAGGCTGTTCTTCCCCAAGGTGTTAGTCCTGTTGAAATAGAGGTGGACCTAGAGTCCGGCCTTATCGAGTCAGTGATTCCTGCTTCAGCCCCAGTGGACGAGTCACTCCTTCTGTTTCCCGGCTTTTTTGACATCCACGTTCATGCCCGGGAATTTCCTAAGCCACCTGTAAACGACGCACAGACCTTGAAAAAATGGGATACGGTGTGTAGCAAAGAAGTTTTTTCATCTGCTGGAAAAGCGGCTATCAATGGAGGAGTCACCGGTTTCGCTGCAATGCCTAATGACCCGACTCCCCCTGATAACTTTGACGCATACCAAAAGAAGGCTTTATTATCCAGCCAATCAGAGTGTCCCACAATTATCTTCGCGTCAATAACAGAGAAGTCCGAGCCTTGGGATGAGCTTCCATACAAGGTCTATTTAGATATAGCTCAAAACCCATCGACTTTTTCAGATTGGGCGGTTCTCGAAGATTCACTTAGGCGATACAAAGGACGTAGGGTGTTTTTTCACGCTGAAGATCCGGATGTCCTGAGAAAGCACGTCGGATTGAGGGATTACTGGAAACGCAGACCACCCGAAGCGGAAATCATGGCAGTAGACAAAATTCTGGACCTAACCGCCAAGATTGGCATTGTGTCCCACATTTGCCATGTTTCCACGGCCCGGACTGTTCAGATCATTAATGAATTTAACGCTACAGCGTCTAACAAAGTCAGTTGCGAAGTGACTCCGCATCATCTCTTTTTTAGCGTTGATGAAAAGGGTTACATGGCCAGCGGGCAGCGGATTGATATTAAGGATTATCTATTGAATTCCAACCCGCCCATCAGATCAGAAGAAGACAGACAATATTTGTTGGAGGCTTTAAGAACCGGAACGATCCCTGTTTTAGCTTCTGACCACGCGCCTCATTTGTTGGAGGAAAAGATCCAAGGAGCCCCTGGGATGCCTCACCTCGACACACTTGGACCATTTGCGGGATGGCTTATCAAGAGTTGTAAATTTTCGCCGGCTCGTATAGCTCAAGTTGTTTCAGAAGCGCCGGCGAGAAATTATGGCTCCAAATTTGCCTGCGAAGCACGGGATTATTAAAGAGGGTTATTCCGGGTCTTTTACAGTGTTGGACATGAGTAAGGAAACAAACATTCGATCCATAGACGGAAAACCCGAAAACAGAAAGCTTTTTACCCGTTGTGGATGGTCCCCATTTGAGAAAATCTCTCTGCCGGCTTATGTCCGATTGACGGTTATCAACGGCGCCGCTTTCGATTACAGCAAAGGAATGTAGCAATATGAATTTTCAAGGTCGTGACATCATTTCGATGAATGATCTGACACGTGAAGAAATTGATTATATTCTTTCCAAGGTTTCTACTGTTCAGAAGCATCCCAATAAAATGTCATTGTGTCGAGACAAAGTTTCCGCAATGCTTTTTTTTGAACCTTCAACAAGAACCCGGACATCTTTTGAAGTGGCCATGCGTAATCTAGGAGGCAAAATCGGCGGGTTTTACGACGCGAACATAACATCTGCGGTTAAGGATGAATCTTTGTGGGACACTGTCAAAATGCATGACGGCTATGGTTTCGACGTGATCGTCATCCGGCACCCGCTAAAAGGAGCCGCTAGGGTGGCGGCCGAAGCCGCCGATATTCCGGTAATTAACGCCGGCGACGGTCCCAACCAGCATCCGACTCAAACGTTATTGGATTTGTATTCGATTCGAGAAACGCAGGGAGGCCTTGATGGCATTTCCATAGCCATAGTAGGAGATTTAATGAACGGCCGCACGGTTCATTCCCTGACGGAAGCGCTCTTAAAATATGAGAAATGCAGGCTTTTCTTCATTTCTCCCAGAGACCTGGCCATGCCACGGTCCATTGTCGACAAATGCGCCAGGGCGGAGGCGGAACGTGGCTTTTCATTCGTGGAGAGTCGCAGGATAGAGGACCATATCACCGAGGTTGACATCCTTTACATGACCAGGATCCAGATGGAAAGGCTTCAGGAGAGAGCTTTAGCCGAAAAATTCAGGAGCATTTACAGACTGGAAGCCAGTATGTTGACCGACGTCAAGCCGAATATGAAAATAATGCATCCCTTGCCACGAGTCACCGAGATAGCCCAGGATGTCGATGAAACTCCTTACGCTTATTATTTCCAACAAGCCAAAAACGGTTTACTGGTTCGAGAAACCTTACTCGCCCTCATCCTTGGAGCCGTAACATGATGGACAGACCCGTAACAATAGCGAAAATTGATTCAGGAATAGTCATTGACCATATTCCAGCAGGCAAGGCTTTTCTGATTTCCCAGGTTTCTGGGACTTAACGCTCTTGCCCGAAAGACGGGTGATATTATAGCGATAGGGATAAATTTCGAGTCCCAATCTTTAAACAAGAAAGACATCATTAAAGTCGAAAATCTCAGTCTGACGCGCAACATGCTCAACGTTGTGTCTCTGATAGCGCCTCTAGCGACCATCACCAGGATAGAAAACGGCAAGGTAATTGAAAAACACAAAGTTGAGATCCCTGACAAAATTGGCGACGTCGTCATATGTCCAGACCGCTTTTGCATAACCAACCATGAACAGGTGCTGTGCAAATTCTCAATTGTCGGTAAGACCCCGTTGACACTCAAATGTCATTACTGTGAAACCGAATTCTTTGGACCGTTGATTAGATACAAAGAGAAATCATAGTCATCTATTCTTTCGGAGCTTCTCTCCCCCCCAAAAAAAAACGGCCCATATTCTGGGCCGCCTTTTCTCGTTTCAATTGAAACGTTACGAATTTTAGTACATGCCACCCGGAGGCATGCCGCCGCCCGGCATAGCAGGAGCTTCTTTATCCTTTGGCTTCTCTGCTATCATGACCTCTGTGGTAAGCATCAAGCTGGCTACTGAAGCTGCATTCTGCAGAGCGAGTCTGGTTACTTTGGCCGGATCGATAACACCGTTCTCAAGGAGATCTTCGTAAACCTCTTTGTAAGCGTTGAAACCGAACGCGCCTTTTTGGTTCTTGACCTTGTCTACAACTATTGAGCCATCGTGACCGGCGTTAACAGCGATCTGACGAATGGGCTCTTCGAGGGCTCTGAGAACAATCTTGGCCCCTGTGGCTTCGTCGCCCTGGAGCTTGAGATCGGTAATGGATTCCAGACAACGCAGATACGCCACACCACCACCGGGGACAATACCCTCTTCCACGGCTGCGCGAGTCGCGTTCAGAGCGTCTTCGACTCTGGCTTTCTTTTCTTTCATCTCGGTTTCAGTCGCCGCGCCAACATTGATTACGGCTACGCCACCAACCAACTTGGCCAAACGCTCCTGAAGTTTTTCACGGTCATAATCCGAAGTGGTTTCGTCGATCTGGGTACGAATCTGTCGAACGCGGCCCTCAATCTTCTCTTTGGCGCCGGCGCCGTCTATTATAGTGCTGTTGTCCTTGTCAATGGTGACTCTCTTGCAACGACCCATGTCATTGAGGTTGACATTTTCTAACTTCAGACCGAGGTCTTCAGAAATCACCTGACCACCGGTAAGAATCGCGATATCTTCGAGCATGGCTTTTCTTCGATCACCGAAGCCGGGCGCCTTTACCGCACAAGCGGTGAGTGTGCCACGCAGCTTGTTAACGACCAAAGTCGCCAGAGCTTCTCCTTCAACATCCTCAGCCACGATAAGCAATGGACGGCCCATTTTGGCTACCTGCTCCAGTAACGGGAGCATGTCGCGCATGTTTGCGATCTTCTTCTCATTGATAAGTATGTAAGGCTCGTCGAGCACTACTTCCATTCTCTCAGGATCGGTAACAAAGTATGGGGACAGATAACCGCGATCAAACTGCATACCTTCGACGACGTCCAGTGAGGTCTCCATCGCCTTGGCTTCCTCGACCGTGATAACTCCCTCTTTTCCGACCTTTTCCATGGCTTCGGCAATGATGTTACCAATTGTGGGATCATTGTTAGCCGAAATTGTCCCAACCTGGGCGATTTCCTTTTTGTCCTTGGTGGGCTTGGACAATTTTTTCAGATTTGTCACAACAGCTTCAACAGCAGCGTCCATGCCCCGTTTCAGGTCCATGGGAGAAGCGCCGGCGGCAACCATCTTGATTCCTTCACGGTACATCGCCTGAGCCAATACCGTGGCTGTAGTGGTTCCGTCACCAGCAACGTCCGAAGTCTTGGACGCGACTTCTTTGAGCATCTGGGCGCCCAGATTCTCAAATCTGTCTTCGAGTTCGATTTCTTTGGCTACTGTCACGCCATCTTTTGTAACATTCGGGGAACCCCATGATTTTTCGAGGATGGCGTTTCGCCCCCTTGGGCCAAGAGTCGATTTGACTGCGTCAGCCAAGATGTTGACGCCTTTGAGAATCTTGTCCCTCGCCTGTTGTTCGAATAGAATTATTTTTGCGGCCATATAATTTCTCCTTAAAATTTTTTCAACTTATGGCATTAGTGGTTTTGAATTTTAGCGGACACTTAATCAACGATGCCGAGAATGTCGTCTTCACGCATAATTAGGTATTCAACGCCTTCAACCTTGATCTCGGAACCTGAATACTTGCCAAACAGCACTGTGTCGCCTGCTTTGAGTTCCAAGGGAATGATTTTTCCGTCATCGCCCTTTTTACCCTTGCCTACCGCGATGATTTTGCCCTGCTGTGGTTTCTCTTTGGCGGTGTCAGGCAGAATTATGCCACCTTTGGTCACTTCCTCAGATTCCACCCTCTCAACGAGGACTCGATCATAAAGAGGACGAAATTTCATAGTATAACCTCCGAACGCTTTAGATATAATTAGAGAACTAGACGCTTGTTAGCACTCACTGTATATGAGTGCCAATAGTTGGCCGGTTTGTCAATCCCCATGTCAAAACAAAAAATGGAAAAACTGAATGAAAACTGAATTTGTTTGTCCGAAATGCGGTTCCGCCACTCTAGTTTACAAGAATCCCTTACCTACGGTCGATATCATAATCAGGATCCAGGGAGGATTCATTCTAATCAAAAGGAAAAATCCCCCCTTCGGCTGGGCTTTGCCAGGAGGATTTGTAGATTACGGAGAATCGGTTGAAACCGCAGCCGTGCGGGAAACCAAAGAGGAAACAGCGCTCGACATTACGGATCTGAAACTACTTGGGGTTTACTCGGCTCCTGACAGAGACCCACGGCATCACACCATCTCAACGGTTTTTATAGCGCAAGGCCACGGCTCACCTCTAGCAGGGGACGACGCGATGCAAATCCAGGTTTTTAACAAGGATAACTTTCCAAAAGAACTGGCTTTTGATCACTTGAAAATCTTGCAGGATTTTTTCAGTTCCGGTTGTTAACCTTCTCCTTTTCTCCATTGTGTATGTTCATGGTGAAGTGGTTTGTCCAACGGGAAAGTTGCAAGATTCGATGTAACTGTCTAGTATCTTCTGTAATGTATTATCAGGAGACTATTCATGATTGGCGTATCAAAACTTTACTGCGGCGCGGTCGAGGCGTCAGACCCCCTGCGGTATGGACGGATGTCCAAAGACTTACCATCACATCTTCTCCAGTTCTCTAAAGATAAGAAGCCCGTTGTGGTTTGGAATGTAACCCAGAGATGCAATCTCAAGTGTGTTCATTGCTATTCTCGCTCGGAAGACAAGAGCTATAAAAACGAACTTACTACAGAAGAAGGAATTAATCTTCTCAATGACCTTGCGGAATTTGGATCTCCGGTGGTTTTGTTCTCAGGTGGAGAACCTCTTATCAGGCCTGACCTGCTTTCATTGATAAAACACGCCACAGCGTCCGGCATGCGGGCAGTTCTTTCCACAAACGGCACCTTGATAGACGCGACAATGGCGTCCAAACTCAAAGATATGGGTCTATCTTATGTGGGCATCAGCCTGGACGGACTGAACGATGTTCATGACGCGTTCAGGGGGGTTCCCGGAACATACGTACGGGTTCTAAAAGCCATCCAGAATTGCAAGAGCGCAGGCTTGAAGGTAGGTCTCCGTTTCACAATCAATAAGCGAAACTTCAAGGAGATAGGTGGAATATTTGATCTCGTGGAACAAGAGCGGATACCAAGAATATGCTTCTATCATCTCGTGTATGCCGGCCGTGGAGCTGACCTCATCAATGAAGACCTTGATCATGAACAAACCAGGTCGGTGGTCGACCTCATCGTAGATCGAACGGCCGCCCTGCATGATAAGGGGATGACTGTCGAAGTACTTACCGTAGATAATCACGCCGACGGCCCCTATATTTATCTGAGGCTATTGAAAGAGGATCCCGAAAGAGCCAAACAGGTTCTGGACCTGCTTCTCATGAATGAAGGAAATAATTCCGGACGGGGCATAGGATGTGTTTCATGGGACGGTTCTGTCCACGCTGATCAATTTTGGCGCCATCAAAACTTCGGAAATATTCGCACCCGGCCATTTAGTCAGATATGGACTGATCCAAACGATGAGTTGCTCCAGAAATTGAAGGTAAAAAAGAATTTTGTGACGGGCCGGTGCGCGTCATGTCAGTGGTTAAGTATCTGTGGCGGAAATTTCAGAGTGCGCGCTGAGGCTGCTACTGGCGACATCTGGGCCCCAGATCCAGCTTGTTATCTTACGGACAAGGAAATCGGACTGACTTAGATTTCGGTTGGCGCCAGTTATTGAACTCGGCGCTCCACTAGCGTCGCAATGCAACATGTAGCTCGAAAGGCTTGTCCGATATGCTTTATGGTGGCCATGTAAGAAACCTGGACGACATTACGTTCCTCAGAGATCATCATTTTGATTTCGGGGAGGTTATCCTTGATGGTCCTGATTCGCGAGCATATTGGGGTGATAGGTATAACCGCCGTATCAACAGCAGGGAGTTCCGTCTTGTCGCTCATGGACCTCATGAAGGTGATCCAAACAGCCTCGACAATTTGTTGAAAAACTATTGTCCTGCGCTCGAAGCTACCATTGACACGACCGTCATGATCGGAGCGAATTTGTTGACTGCGCATCTCTGGATGGATCCCAGGTTTGTGTCTCAGAAACTATTGTACGAAAAAAGGAACGCTCTTGAACGTCTTTTTGTCTACGCAGAGAAAAGAGGGGTGATCCTGAGTCTCGAAAATCTTTCAGAATCCGCGTCTGACTTGGAGTTTGCGTTGTCGAATATGCCCAATGGTTCCATCACCCTGGATATCGGCCACGCTCAGTTGCTAACGACAACCAATAGAGCTTTCGATATAATTGAGCGGCTGGCTTCAAATGTACGCCATGTCCACGTTCACGACAACTCAGGTGGAGATGGGGTTAAAGACGACCTGCATTTACCGGTCGGAGATGGTATTATAGATTTCGAGGGTATTATAAGATATCTCTTGTCGTCAGGATACGACAACACGATGACCCTGGAACTGAAGCGTCATGAACTTGAAGTTTCCAGAATAAAGTTGAATCACATTGTCGATCGTGTCCGCGCTGATTTGGTAGCCTAAATTTCTCTAGTCCGCCTTGCGCCCAACCTGCCCCAGGGAGAGGATCACATGAAAACGGATAAGAGCTTCAAAGAGATGACAATTAGCAGCATAGCCTCAGATTCGAGGAACATGCAACCAGTGGTGGTCCTACGGGAAAAAAGCGGGGACAGGGAGTTGTACATCTGGATAGGCCCCGTTGAAGCTATGGCTCTTCAAAGGGCCATTGCCAAGGAAGTCTTCCAAAGACCATTGACACATGAATTATTACGAAACGTCATTGAAAAGACAGGGGCGCACATTGAGCATATTGAAATAGATGATCTCAAAGATCACACGTATTACGCAACAATTTACCTGAAGACGGCGGACTCAAAGTTGGTGACAATAGACGCCAGACCATCGGACTCTCTGGTATTGGCTACTTGGGCCGGAGTTCCAATTTTTGTTAATGAAGTCGTAATCGAGGGCATGACCAGCATCGAGCAACTAGAAGACACCAAGACTAAAATGGTTCTTACTCAGGAAGATGTCGAAAAAACCGACGAAGAACTCACTAAGATATTGGAAAGAATGAATCCGGACGACATTGGAAACGCCTAACAGATGCTCCCTCAGCTTGCGGATTCCTCAGCAAGTTTTTTCAATCCTTGCTTTTAGCAAACTGGCCAATGTATCAGATCATTCCTGGTCGGCCTTTCAAGGCCAAATTATGAAGCTTGGAAATAATTTAATGTTGGGGCTATACCCAAGATCTTCTAATCATGTCAATAGCTGAAATCAAAACCCCTGATACGGGACTTTCGACAAACGGCGCAGGTCCCTTCAGATTGTTGAAGTATTTTATCATCTCTGGTTTTGCGGCCATCAGCATTGTCACTCTTCTCCTGGGGGCCTTCTTATATACCAGGAGCGTCGACACTCTGTTAAGAGGGGCTGAGAATTACGCTCGGCTATTGGCGGAAAATCTTAATTATAATATTTTCGCAGGATTCTACGCTCCACTTAAAGCCCGCGGCATGACAATGGACCTGAGGAAGTGGGACCAATTCGGGGCACTGGATTCCTTGATCAAGGATTTCACCTACGGGCTGAAAATTGATCGAATCAAAATTATCGACAAGAATCGCAAGATTGTATACAGCACGGATTATGACCTTATTGGAAAATATGAACCGGTAAACCAGGCGGTAGATGAAGCCCTTCAAAACGGAAAGGATCAGACCAGAATACGCCAGGGAGAGAGGACAGCCAGCAACTGGTATGGCGTCTGGCTTGCCGACACTTATTATCCCCTCCGTGAGGGAACAGGAAATTATTGGATGCTGGGGGCTATTTACGGAGTGATTCAGATAACCCAGGATGTTTCTGATCAGTACGTAAATGTTCAGCGCTACATCATAATCATACTGCTTGTAGCCAGCGGTCTCATGGCGTTCCTCTTCGTCGCCCTGACACTGATTGTGCGTCGGGGGGAGCGCATTCTTATAGAAAGAGCTGACCAGCAAAAGCGTCTGGAAGAAAAACTTCAGCAATCAGAAAAACTTGCGTCTATCGGACAAATGGTTGCGACCATAGCCCATGAAATCCGAAACCCCCTCGGAATAATCAGGTCTTCGGCGGAAGTTCTGGCCAAAAAGGCTAACCCCGATGTGTCCAAAATCAGAAAATTCGCGGGAATCATTTTGGAAGAAGCCACTCGTCTTAGTATAATTCTGACTGACTTCCTGGATTTCGCTCGGCCTAAACTCCCATCGTCCAATCCTGTAGACGTGAAAGACGTTGTGACCCGAGTCAGGAATATTCTCGAGCATGAAATAGTCTCACGCAAGATATTGTGGTCAGAATCTTCGGAGGAATCCGAATATGACTCTTTAATCCTCGGAGACGCTGATCAACTTTATCAGGCCTTTTTGAACATAGCGATGAACGCTTTTGAGTCCATGGATGAAAATGGACGTTTCGAAATTCTTGTTCAACCCCAGGAATCTTTTGTTAAAATAACCTTCGCCGACGACGGGCAAGGTATCAAAAAAGAAAATCTGAATAAGATATTTACGCCTTTTTTTACTACAAACCAGATGGGAACCGGTTTGGGACTGGCTGTAGTTCACAACATCATCACCGCGCATAATGGAGAGATATCCGTTTTTAGTGAAGAAGGTCACGGCGCAACATTCAGCATTATCCTTCCTCGAAAAATCCCGTCTCGAGAGTAGGTTTGTATACACGAGGTTGATTTATGGCAACTGTGCTTGTTGTGGACGACGAGAAAAATTATCTTTATGTCCTCGAGGACTTACTCGCGGATGAGGGATACACCGTATTTACAGCTTCATCAGGATCAGAAGCGCTAGAAATAATAAAAGATAAACAGATAGACGCAATATTGTCGGACATCAAAATGCCCGGGATCAACGGGATTGAACTCTTAGAGAGAGTTATGGCGCACGACGCCGGACTACCGGTGATTCTAATGACTGCTTTCGCCGAGGTTGATCAGGCTGTTTCCGCCATGAAAAAAGGAGCGATAGATCATATCCAAAAACCCTTTGATAATGACGATATCAAAAACGCCGTAGCCAGAGCGGTTCAAAAAAGGAGCATGAATCCGAATCCTGCGCACACAGGGGCGGAATACGATCCCGTTTGGAATTCCATTATCGGCGTATCCGAGGCCATGGATCGCGTTTTTCAGATAGTGAAAAGAGTCGCGGACACGTCGGCTACAGTATTGATCTCCGGTGAGTCTGGAACAGGTAAGGAGGTTGTAGCCAAGGCTCTTCACAAAGCGTCTTCCCGTTCTTCTCAAACTTTCGTTTCCATAAACTGCGCGGCCATACCGGAGACTTTGCTTGAATCCGAATTGTTCGGCTATGAAAAGGGCGCTTTCACCGGAGCGGTTTCGAACAAACTTGGTAAATTTGAAGTGGCCGACGGTGGAGTCCTTTTTCTTGACGAAATAGGAGAAATGTCACTCAATTTGCAGGTCAAATTGCTGCGCGTGCTTCAGGAGCAAGAATTCCAACGGGTTGGTGGAAACAAGGACATCAGGGTGGACATTAGGCTGATCGCCGCTACAAACAAGGATCTACAGCAACAGGTCGACTCCGGCCTCTTCAGGTCTGATTTGTTTTTTCGACTCAACGTTGTGCATGTCCCCATGCCGGCATTGAGGGAACGAGCCGGAGATATACCGTTGTTGGCCTCCCATTTCCTGAAAAAATCCTGTGAGCGTTTTGGGAAAAATATTACTGAATTTCACGGAGATGTATTACGACTCCTATGTTCATATTCCTGGCCCGGAAATGTCAGGGAATTGGAAAATGCGATAGAATACGCTATTCTAATGTCAAAGGGTCGTTCGATCATGTTGGATGACCTTCCTAATCAGATCAAGTCATTTGCGAATTCAACTCCAGCGCCTCTTGTCGGAGTCGAAACCGGTGGCGGTCTTATGGACGCCCTTGACGCGATTGAAGAAAAAATGATTAGGGATGCCTTGAGGAAAACCGGAAATGTTCAGGCGCAAGCAGCAAAGATGCTAGGTATATCGAGAAGCAATCTTCAATACAAGATGAAAAAGTATGGCCTTCTGTCTTGATAGGGCTTACGTCTACAGGATATCGTGGGTTGACACGATATATGAATTACATTATAGCAAATGTAATTTCAAATCGATGAGGTAATTTTCTCTGTAATTATGGAGAAGAGGGTCTTAACCATGCGAAATTTAGTGAAATGCGGAGTATGGATTATTTTAGGTCTTTGTGTTTCTTCCTTGGCGCACGGCCAATATTATGATGACGCTTATAATCAGAACAGTCCATATGGTTACGGAAACTCTCAGGGGGCGCCTCCGGGTTATTCCGACCAGATGTCGGCAAATTCGCAGCAATATTACAGCACATCTCCATCCCCGAACCTGCAATATGATTCCAGGGACGCTGAGCGAATTTTGCGCGAGCAGATGGAGCGCGCGTCAGCGCCCGAAAGCGCCGCTTCTGCGCCTCAACAAACGCAAATGTATGATGATTACTATGGACATCGCATGCATGATGAGGGACAAATCCAGAGAGTCATTGTTGAAGCTAAAAACATTGGCGCCCTTGTCAGGAACCGTAACGGAAAAGCCTTTGTTATTATAGATAAGAGAAATTTTCAGTTTTATCTGTTTGACAGGGAAGGCAGGTTGCTACGCGTAGGACCAGTAGCGATCGGGAAAGGGAAAACCCGGGTTGGCGCTTTTGAAACACCTGTGGGAGTCTTTCCCATAAAGAGCAAAATTCCTGTCGCTGATTGGGTGAGGCCTGACTGGTATTTCATTGAGGAAGGCGAGGCAGTTCCAGCAAGATGGGAAGACCGTAGGGTTCCAGGGTTTTTCAGATACAAACTGGTGTTCGATGGATCCAGATACATTCACTATGCTGAAGCTACAGGCGGTAGATTGACCCATGGGTGTCTCGGGCTCGATTGGCAGGACGCCGAAGCCGTATTTCACACGCTTAGCGTGGGATCTTATTGTATAATTGCGGATCAGGGACTCCTGGTCAGGTTGGCGCGCGGCGAATTCCCGTTGCCCAAGCCTGAGGCCAAACCGGCGGAACCGAATCAAGAACAGACCATCACGGCCAGAGTTGAGCCTTCTCAACCACAGTCCGTTGGAGTTTCCCAGACAGTAAGGGAAATTCCACCCAAGCCCCTTTCAAATCTGTGGTGATGCATTGATCCTGGCTCTTTATTTATTAAACATCGTTGTCTTGCCCCGCATGAAATGGGTAGTCGCCGCATGACTTTTTCTTCACGAATTATTGGATTTTCGGTCCTGCTGTGCATCGCAGCATTCTGCTCATCGTGTCTCACTGCGTCGCTGCCCAAAAGCGCTCGTCTGGAGGATGCGCAGTCGAATCCCAATATGTCGGCCTCGCTTCAGGGACCTGGGGACAAAAGCGTTGTCGGGAAATGGGAGCTTTTGTACCAGCTTAACGACAAAGGAGAACGTCAGAATCCGAGAGATCAAACCAAAACTCAGATCGAATTCACCGACAATGGCCAGGTGGTCTTCAACCGAATCGATAATGAAAATGCGGACAATGTTAAAAGCAGGACAGGTAAGTTCACTGTAGACAAGAATCAGATCAGTATTACCGATGACGCTGGAAACACGGTAAAATGGCCGTTCCAGATAGCGTCGGATTCCTTGATTATTTCCATGCCTGAAGTCAACAAGAAATTCCACTGGAGAAGGATCAACTGAAAACCCTGCCCAAAATAACATGTTCGGTTTTGTTGTTTGTTGGGGTCTGCCTGTGGGCAGGACCGACATTCGCTAAGGACAAGACCGAGGTTCTAAGATACGAAGTTTCATGGAATGGAAATCGGGCTGGGCACGGCGATATTACCATGAAGACTGACTCCAAAATGATGAGTGTTACTGCTCAGGCTGTTTCGGACGGGGCCCTCAAGGCATTGCTCGAAATTTGGAGCCGGGTTCAGGCGACCTTTTCAGCCAGTACTTTCCTACCGGAATCTTATCGTTTTCATCTGAAATCGAATCTGTTGCGCTCAGAAGTTGTAGATCTGTCTTTTGACCAAAAGAAACAGACGGTCCATGTGAATAAGAGCAAAGCTGAAGGGGTGGAAAGCCATTCTGAAAAGTCTGGTGGCCTCCACGATCCTATAAGCGCCGTTTATCTGCTTCGCAATCAGAAAGACCTGGACAAGCCACTTTTTGTAGATATTTACGATGGAAAGGACAAAGCCAGACTTTTCGTGTATCCGGAAGGGCCGGAAACCGTAAATGTCAAAGCGGGGTCACTTTCCGCCGTTCGTATGGCCCTGCGCCTGGAGCGTCTCGGACGCGAGCCCAAAGAGATAGCCAAGGGTAAGTTGTGGATCTCCAATGATGAAAATAGAATTCCCCTTCTTCTAACCTCTTCTCCAATTGTAGGCACAATCAGGTTTGAACTGGTTCATGCCCAGATGTAATACCTGCCCCTCAAGTCGCCTTTCTTCTTATTCTTCATAATCTGCTGATGTGCGGACAAAACTTGTTGAGCCAGGATCTTTCACAGAAAATTTTCAGGGAGGTTCTGGGTCTTTGCGATGAAAGCTACCTGGTAGGAGGCGCTGTTCGCGATCTTTTGCTGGGGAGTCATGCCGTAACGGACCTGGACTTCGCTGTTGAAGGAGACGGCTATGAAATAGCGAGGTCACTTGCTAGCAGCCTGGGAGCAAATTCCTCGTTTGTGCCCCTGGACAAGGAACGTCGCACAGGCAGGGTTGTGATACGCCAAGAGCATCAGAATGTGGTCGACATTTCCACTATAAGAGGGTCAGGAATCACCGATGATCTCTTTTCTCGTGACTTCACCGTTAACGCCATGGCGGTTCATCTTTGGGACGCAATTAACGGCCGACTTCAACCTGGCCTTGTAGACCCCTTAAATGGACGTCAGGATCTTGGAGACAGGATAATTAGAGTATGCACAGGAGGTTCGTTTCCTGATGATCCTATCAGAATGCTCAGAGCATTCAGGTTTGCGTTGTGTCTGGACTTTAGAATCAGTGAGGAAACACGGTCCGGGATTGAGCAACACTCCAATCGAGTCAAGCTGGTTTCGGGAGAACGAATAAGAGACGAACTCGCCATTATTCTATCACACGGTGAGGCATCTAACGCAATCAGAGAAATGGCGGACTTATCTCTTATAACTGCTATTTTCCCGGAATTAGAGGCCACGAGGGGATTCGAACAAAACGCGTTCCATCATCTTGATGTTTGGGGACACACGGTTGAAACTATTGCAAACCTTGAGAGGACTGTGGAACAGCTTTCCGTGATCTTCGGATCACTTTCCGACCGGATTAAGGACTACATTTTTGACGAGCCTGTTTCGGGGAGACCCCGAATCTGGCTCATGAAACTCGCCCTGCTTTTTCATGATTCCGGCAAACCCGGTTCCTTGACCGTAACCCCCGACGGTCGCCGCAGGTTTATCGGTCATGAAAAACTGTCCAAGACATTTTGCCTCGACGCAGGAACCAGAATCAAACTCGCGTCAAGGGAGCTTTCCGAAGTTTCGAACTGGGTTGAGGGCCACATGAGGTCCTCGATCCTCACCAATGAGACCCTCTCACAGAGAGCTGTTGTGAGGCTTCATCAGAGATTTGGTCTCGATCTCATCGGTCTGGTATTGATATACTTGTCCGATCTGTACGCTGCCAAAGGACCTGCCAGGAAATCTGTCGATTTCGAGAGAGCGAAGATCAGAGCCTACCAGGCGATTGAGCTTGCGTTCAAGCATGAAAGCTCCCCGACCAAGCCTCTATTGGATGGTTTTGCGATCATGGATGAATTTGGACTCGAACAGGGACCGCTCCTCGGATCGATCATCAGATGGCTGGTAACGGAGCAGACTCTCGGTTCCGTCAAGGATCGAAGTGAGGCCGTTGAGGCAGTTCGCCGCTATCTGGCTCATAGGCCGACAAAATTAAACAGTGGAACTGAAGCTGGAGATTAAGGGCAGGGATTTTTAAGTCTCGGGCGCGAAATCCACTAGAACCAATTTGGCGTCTGGCCCAGGTTTGTTTGACATAAACACCACTGAGACCAGACGCCAAATATAGAAGTAAAATATGAAAGTTTTATATGATTAGATTCTGTACTAACTATTCCTTGCCCAGCGACGCCCCAAGATTCTCTTTCAGAAGGTCGCCAAGATTTGAAGCGACCACATCCTGGCTACCGGAATAGCCCTTCTGATCATAATCAGGCGTCCTCTCCAGACTCTTTATCGATAGCGCTATCTTCTTATCTTTCTTGTTGACCTTTAACACTACCGCGGTTAGTTCAGCTCCTTCTTTTGTGAAATCATGGGGTGAACTGACCCTCTCCTTGGAGAGTTCTGAAACGTGAATCATCCCCTCGATGCCCTCTTCTATTTCAAGGAATACTCCAAAATCTGTTATGGATGAAACCTTGCCGGAGACCTTGGCTCCAGGAGGATATCTGTCCGGAACGGTTTCCCATGGATCTTCCTGCATCTGTTTGATCCCAAGGGAAAAACGCTCGTTGTCTTTATCAATATTGAGCACTACGGCCTGAACTGTTTGTCCTTTCTTGTACAACTCTCCCGGGTGTTTGATCCGCTGTGTCCAGGATATGTCGGAAATATGAACCAAGCCATCAATCCCTTCATCAATTCCGACAAAGACTCCAAAATCGGTCACATTTCGGATTTTACCCTCAATCTTGGTACCTTCAGGATAACGTTCGGCTATTACATCCCAGGGGTTCGACCTTAATTGTTTCATCCCCAGTGAGATTCTCTTCTGTTCCTTGTCCACATTAAGAACTATGACGTCAACGTCTTCGCCGATGTGGACCATTTTGGAAGGATGACGCGGTTTCTTGGTCCAAGCCATTTCCGAAACATGAACAAGACCTTCGACGCCCGTCTCCAATTCAACGAAAACACCGTAATCCGTAATACTGACAACCTTACCGGACCACTTGGAACCGATAGGATAACTTTGATCAACGGTTTCCCACGGATCAGGAATCAATTGTTTAAGTCCCAGCGACACTCTTTCCTTGTCACTGTCGAACTTCAACACCTTGACCTTGATCTCGTCTCCAACCTTGATCATGTCAGCCGGATGATTGATGCGACCCCAGGACATATCGGTTATGTGAAGGAGTCCGTCGATCCCGCCGAGATCAACAAACGCTCCATAATCGGTGATGTTTTTCACCACTCCCGTAAAGATTTCTCCGCTTTCGAGAGCAGTAGAGATGAAGTCTTTACGCTGGTCCCGAGACTTATCGAGAAGAGGTCTTCTGGAAAGCACTATGTTTCCGCGTTTACGGTTATACTTAAGAACATTGAATTCGAATGTCTCACCAATGTATTTGTCGAAGTTACGGACGGGTTTTAGATCGATCTGAGAACCTGGAAGGAACGCCGGGACACCGATATCCACCTGCATGCCGCCTTTTACACGAGCGACCACTTTGCCGAGAATCGTCTTTTCAGTTTCACATATCTGAGCTATCTCATCCCAAATCTTGATCTTGTCAGCCTTGGTCTTGGAGATTCGTACCCCACCAGAGTCGCCCATGTCTTCAAGGAAGACTTCGACCTCATCCCCCACTGAGACGGTCAGATCGCCTTCAGCGTTCGTAAACTGGTCGATGGGTATTTGTCCTTCAGATTTAGACCCGACGTCAATCATGACGCTCTCAGGGGTGATCTGCACGATAACCCCCGTGACTATCTGGCCTTCTTGGGCTTTGTGAAAACTGCTTTCGACAAGTTCAGCGAAATTTTCTTCTTTAGTGTTATCCTGCCCCTCTTCTTCGTTAGTTAAGTTGTCAATAGATTGGGTTTCCAAGTTTTCCATCCAGTAAGCACCCCCAGACTCTTTTGTCCGTCTTCGGTATTTCAACTAAGCTGAGTAATCGATTATTCATATACTATGTGTGACATTGTTACAAGAAAAAGTTGCCGAAATGTAGTTTTTTTATCCATTAGCGCCAAATCTAAGCATTTTTAGGGATCAATTTCTCATCTACTGCGTTCCAACATAGATGAGACCACTTCGTCCGGCGTCAGCCGCGTAGTGTCCAGAATTACGGCGTCAGGGGCAGGGACCATTGGCGCTACACTTCTGGTCTCATCTCTATTGTCTCGAGCGCGCATTTCAGACAAAACCTGCGAGTAATAAATATTCTCGCCCTTTCCCACCAGTTCCGAGTATCGTCGCTTCGCTCTTTCTTCAGGGTCCGCGGTCAAGAAAAATTTTACCTGGGCAAAGGGGAACACGATCGCTCCCATGTCCCGACCTTCAGCCACAACGTTGCGCTCGCTCGCCACAGACCGCTGTAGACCCAATAGAGCGTTGCGTACTTCTATCTTAGCGGAAAATTTTGACGCTGCGACGCCTATTTCTTCTGATCGGATTTCCGCGCTGATATCCTCACCGTCTAGAAAAAGCTTCATACCCCCGGAAACCGGCTGAATAGAAATTTTTATGGAACTTAGCGCTCTGTCCGATATGGCGCTACATTCCGGGGACACATTGCGCCTCAGGAGCGCCAGGGCCAGGGCCCTGTACAACGCCCCACTGTCCAGCATAAAGAACCCCAGGCGCTCAGCCAGCCTGCGCGCTATGGTAGTCTTTCCCGCTCCAGCCGGTCCGTCTATTGCGACCACAAATCCAGATTGTTTTTCAACATTATCCTTGTTTATTGTCATTCCAACGCGTCATCCGAACTGTTCAGTTCTGTCATCATTAATCCGTCCGTTTACGAGATCGCCCCTGACCCTTGTGTCACCTTTATCAAGGCGTCAATGAACTTTATGTTTCTGCTCTTCGAGTCCGACCGTTACACGTATGTGGTCAGGAAGCCCAAAGCTCTTTAAATGCCTCACAATCACCCCTTCTCTCAGCAGAGCGGCGTAAACTTCTCCGGCGTCCAGATTAGGCTTGAAAGCTATGAAGTTAGCCTGGGAAGGAATAGGTTCAAATCCCATAGCCGTAAGTCTCTCATTCAGAAATCTCTTTTCCGATGAGTTTAGTTGACGTGATTTCCTGATGTGATCATCGTCCTCAAGGGCGGCCCGTGCGGCTTCCTGGGCCAAAAGATTAACATTGAACGGCGCTCTCACTTTGTTCAACAATTGAATCAGCCATGTGTGGGCTGCGCCATAACCGATTCTCATCCCTGCAAGGCCATATATTTTTGAGAAAGTCCTTAATATGATCAGATTGTCGTAACCTGACAGATAATCAAAACCTGTCGGGCATTCTTCGGCGTCAACGTATTCGTAATAGGCTTCGTCAACCACCAGAAGCGCATTTGCTTTTTTCGTCTCGCTTAAAAGCTCTTCGAACTCTGAACGGCCGACAACGGATCCTGTGGGGCTATGCGGATTCGACACGAATACCAGTCGAGTCCTTGAGTTCAAAGCCCGAATCGTAGCGCTGATATCAGGTCGAAAATTTTTCAATGGGACTACAACCGATTTACCGCCAAAGAGCCTGGTCACTATCTTGTACATCGAGAAAGCGTTTTCCGGCATTACGACTTCATCTTCGACACTGACAAAAACATGAGACAACATCTGCATAATTTCATCAGATCCATTTCCCAGCGCAAAATTATCCGGATCGAGATCATATCGGGACGCTAACGCTCTTCGAAGTTCAGGAGCGGATGATTCCGGATATATGTTAGCCATCCCGAGATTCTTTACTATCGCGTCAACGGCCTTCGGAGACGGACCCAAAGGATTCTCGTTCGAGGCCAACTTAATCGCGCCCGAAATTCCAAGCTCCCGCTCCACTTCCGCTATGGGTTTGCCGGGAATGTATTCAGGGATTGACAAAACATGGGGCAATACTTTCGAGATAGCCCACTCCGGTATGCTGTAACTCATGGCTCCAGGAACCTCTCTTGATCGTCGTGCGGGATAAACTGCCAGGCCGGCCGCCGAACATGCGGGGAATGACTTTTATAGCTTTTGCGGCGCCACAGGTCAACCCCATGCCGGACATGGACAAATTCAAAGAAGCGTCTCGGCTAAAATCATTTTTCTTGACAACAAGACTCAAAGTTACTAGCGTTAATATATTAAATAAAACAGCTTTTTATAATGAAAACATCATCCAAAACATATACAAAGCTCGTTACCTTAAGTTTCGTAATCGCGATCGAGATCTTTATGATCCCAGGCGCTAAGTCTTATTCCGCTGCGCCGCCCGGACCCAAGTTCCCTTCTACAGTAGAACTACCCGTAATTGTAGAGCAATTTGAACATAAAAGACATACCCCTGCCCCTGATCATTCCGAACGCTACCTGCCCTACACGCTTAATCATGGTCTCCGCATGGCCTTGCCGGCGCCGATGCGCAACAACTTCGATTTTGACGCGGGGTTTGATAAGTGGCGGGGTCTCCCCACATTTAAAATGGACTGTTTTATACCGGTCAAGGCCTGGCCTGACAAGAGCGTGTTTTTCACTCCACGCGCGCTTCTTACCGGTAATAAGGAGAGTTACGCTATAGGAGCCGGCATACGGCAACTGGTCACATCTGATGTAATGGTGGGGTTTCACTCGTTCTATGATTGGACCCGGCCGAGGCGATTGGCGGACGAATTTCTGCGTGAGGCCGGCGTGGGAATTGAATTCTCGGCTTTACCAGGCAGGTATTCGGACCTGACTTTGTCAGCTAACGCCTATTTCCCCGTTAACAGCCGCGAGGAAATTGCCAAAAATGGAGTGTCGATTTTTCAGGAAAGCCTCCCCAGTGGAGCGGACGCGAGGATCAGCTTCCAGCTCCCCCCCATTGTTTCCTGGCTTGACTTTCGTCTGGACGCTTCCGCTCATCGATATGCGGGACGAGCCTCGGATCGCTCCGGTTACCAGGCCGCATTATCTGTCAACTCCCGAGACGGCATGTTCAATTTGCGCCTCGAGCAGGGCAATGACAGCCGCTGGGGCCGGCATTACAACGTGACTGCCGGGTTGCGGGTGGATTTTGACTGGAACTCCATTATCGAAGCCAAGAATCCATTTTCAGCTCCGTACAAATACTCGGAGACCAGGTATAATCGCAAGGTGAGAAACAGTCTTTTTTCAAGAGTTAACAGAAAATATGACTTGCCGGAGGACCGTTATGAGCGCAGAAGCACGCTGATGGCCTCGGTCATGGGCGAGACGGTTACCTTTACCGGCGGTTTCCCGAATTTGCCTTATTCTTCCCTCACTGTCCAAATCTCTCAAAGTCCATGGCGAGATTTGTCAGAGGTGCTCACTGACGACAAAGGAGTCTATTACGGGGCCATTTCCTTACCACCAGGAGTGTGCAGGATACGTCTCCTCCATAAACCCAGTGGAAGGGTCACCGAACCCAAAACTGTCGTAATTTCGGATCCCGAATCTTCGCCGGAATCGGAACGTTCTTCCGGAGCTAATGATCTCTAGCCACTTCCTTTATATTCAGGGAGCCACTTACATATTTCTCCGATATTGGCCACCGGCTTTATAAAGAGTCTGGGTGATTTCTCCCAACGAACAGTGTCTGACAGCCTCCATCAGCCCCTCAAATATGTTTCCGTCAGACTGGGCGACTCTGTGTAGCTTTTCAAGGGCCTGAGCCGACTTAGCCTTGTTACGTTCCTTGAAGTCCGCCAGTCTTTCAAGCTGGGATTTCTTTTCTTCCTCAGTTCCCCTGGCCAACTCTATCCCCAATTGCTCCATGAAGTTCCCCTGAGGATTCAGGAATGTGTTTACGCCAATGATCGGATACTCACCCGTGGTCTTCATGGTTTCATAATAGAGGGACTCATCCTGAATCTTTGTCCTCTGGTAACCAGTTTCCATGGCCCCGAGGACTCCGCCGCGCTGGGAAATGCGGTCGAATTCCGCTAATACGGCTTCCTCAACCAGATCCGTGAGTTCCTCGAGAAGGAAAGACCCCTGATTGATGTTATCTACTCTCGAGAGCCCCCATTCCTTGTTGATTATCATCTGAATCGCCAGGGCTCGTCTGACCGATTCCTCACTCGGTGTCGTTATGGCCTCGTCATAGGAGTTAGTATGCAGGGAGTTGCAATTATCGTAAATGGCTATAAGCGCCTGAAGCGTCGTCCTGATATCGTTGAACTGAATCTCCTGAGCATGTAGCGAACGTCCACTCGTCTGAATATGGTATTTCAACTTTTGGGAACGTTCATTGCCGAGATACTTGTCTCTGACCGCTATAGCCCATATTCGACGGGCGACTCTGCCTATGACGCTGTATTCCGGCTCCAGGCCATTGGAGAAGAAGAAGCTTAGATTTGGGGCAAAGTCGTCAATATTCATACCTCGCGACAAATAGTATTCAACGTAGGTAAAACCATCAGCCAATGTTAGCGCTAGCTGCGTTATTGGATTCGCTCCCGCCTCCGCTATGTGATAGCCGGAAATGGACACTGAATAAAAATTGCCGATATTGTTGCGGATGAAATATTCCTGAATGTCGCCCATCATTCTCAAAGAAAAATCAGTAGAGAATATGCAACTGTTTTGCCCCTGGTCTTCTTTGAGTATGTCAGCCTGAACGGTTCCCCTTATGCTGCTCAAGACCTCGGACTTTGCCCTCTGGACAACTTCTCGAGAAGGCTCTGAACCGGTCTGCTCTCTTATTGTATCGAGCTTCTGGTCAATGGCTGCGTTGAAGAACATCGCCAGCATTATTGGAGCCGGTCCGTTGATGGTCATGGAAACAGATGTATTTGGGGCCGAAAGATCGAAACCTGAATAAAGGACCTTTACATCATCAAGTGTGCAGATCGAAACTCCGGAGGTGCCGATTTTCCCGTAGATGTCCGGCCTTTCCTGAGGATCCTGTCCATACAGTGTAACCGAGTCGAAGGCGGTGGAAAGTCTCTTGGCGGGGCTACCAGCGGAAAGGTACTTGAACCTTCTGTTAGTCCTGAATGGATCTCCCTCCCCTGCAAACATTCTGGTCGGGTCTTCGTCTTGCCTCTTGAAGGGAAAGACGCCGGCGGTGAAAGGAAACATGCCCGGCAGATTTTCCTTAAGTCGCCATCTCAACAACTGTCCTGGATCTTCATATTTTGGAAGGGCTATCCTCGGAAGAAGCGTACCGCTCAAGGTTTTGATTTTGAGCTTTATTGGCAGTTTCTTCCCTCTAACAGTAAAGACAAAATCGTCCCCTGAATAAGCCTCCTTGATATCCTCCCATTCCCCCACGAGTCTCAAAGCTCGCGGGTCAAGCTGTTTCTCTATTTGTTCCTGAAGTTTCTTTATCTTGACAAACGCTTCAGATTCTTCATTGACGTTCGAGTTTCTCAGTTCCTTTTCCACGCCATCCAGGCGCCACAATCGCCTTATCAGGTTCTCCTGTTCAGCTCCCCACGAGTGATACCTGCGTACAGAACTGGCGATCTCGGATAGATAGCCCGAACGCTCCGACGGAATGATTATGGTTCTCGATGACGGTTTCCGATCCGGCCGGGCCTTCATGTTAGTTTTCCAATCAGCGCCGGTCTTGTTGTTAATCGCCTCGACTATTCCCACGTACAGGGAACTTACACCATCATCGTTGAAGCGGGAGGCTATGGATCCGTATACAGGGAGATCCGCCAAACCGGTCTCGAAGCTGAGGCGGTTTCTCTGGACCTGTTTTCTCACGTCATGTAAAGCGTCTTCCGATCCGTGCCGGTCGAACTTGTTTATGGCTATCAAATCAGCGAAATCGAGCATGTCGATCTTTTCCAGTTGACTCTGCGCCCCAAATTCGGATGTCATGACGTAAAGGGACACATCCACCAATGGTACTATGGCGGCGTCGCCCTGCCCTATTCCGGCTGTTTCAACAATTATGAAATCAAATCCAGCGGCCTTGAGAACTTCGATGGCCTCTTCCATGTGGGCAGGCACTTCGAAACCCTGATTTCTGGTAGCCAGCGATCTGTAATAGACTCGATCCGTATGGATGGAGTTCATCCTGATCCTGTCTCCCAGCAAGGCTCCGCCTGTTTTTCTCCGAGTGGGATCAACGGAAATCACCCCTACAGTCTTATCCGTTTGATCGTTTAGGAAGCGCAATATGATTTCATCGGTTAATGAAGATTTACCGGCCCCTCCCGTTCCGGTTATCCCCAGGACAGGAACTTTCCTTCCGTAGGACTTTTCCTGCAACTGTGACCGGATGTCTGCCATGTCACTGTTCCCGGATTCCTTTGCTACCTCCACCGTCGATATCAGTCTTGCAATGGCCTTCCAGTTCCTCGGATTCAGGCTGGACAAATCAACATTGAGACTGCCGTCTGAAACGGGGAAATCCGAGGTTTGGAGAAAGAAATTTATGATGCCCTGCAATCCGAGAGATCGTCCGTCCTCGGGACTGAATATCTTGGTAACTCCGTAAGATTCAAGTTCCGCAATCTCTTCCGGGACAATTACACCACCGCCACCGCCGAACACCTTTATCTGCGTGCTTTCATGCTCACGCAAAAGATCAACGATGTATTTGAAAAATTCTACATGCCCACCCTGATAGGAGCTGAGCCCAATCGCCTGAACATCTTCCTGGACAGCGGCGCTCACAATTTCGGAAACCGATCTGTTATGCCCGAGATGGATAACTTCAGCCCCTGAAGCCTGAAGAATTCGACGCATGATATTGATTGCGGCGTCATGCCCGTCAAATAATGAAGCGGCTGTGACAATCCTGATGCGGTTCACTGGCTGGTAAGGCGCAGACGAAGGATTCATACTGAACTCCGACAAGTAATATTTTTCGGACCTCTGTCCGGTTTATTTACAGATGTGTTTGCGTATGAATTCGGCTGGGGCGTCGATGTCGGAACCACCGGGGAATACTTCCGCCACGCCCGTTTCTTTAAGACCCGCGATGTCACTTTCCGGTATCAGGCCACCGACTATAACCATGACATCATCCACCCCTTTTTCCTTCAATATCCTGAACAGTTTTTCACAGATGGGCATATGAGCCCCTGACATGATAGAAAGACCTATAACGTCAACGTCTTCCTGAATCGCCGACTGAACAATCATTTCAACGGTCTGACTCAGGCCGGTATATATTATCTCGAAACCGGCGTCCCTGAGCGCATGAGCCATAACCTTCACCTCACGGTCGTGACCGTCAAGGCCCGGTTCGGCTATCAGGACTCTTACAGCGCGCTTGGGAGCCACTCAAACCTCCGGTCATGCTTCTATAACTTTTTGATGAAAGCGGCCTGGATCTTTATCCATGATATTCGAAGGCGGCCCCAAATTCAACTATTATAGAGCGAGCCTACAGGTTGTGTGGTATCTTGAGGTTACCGACACATGCGGCTGACAATGTTCCTGACCTTACCGGTAATGGCGCTATACAAATTACCAATATATAACAATGTATTAAATCTATAAGATTAATTATAAGTTAATATTAGGCATCTCATTAACTTGTTGACAGTAATTTAACATAGTGATAATCTTAGTCATTCAATTTAATTTATTATTAGCTCCGCTAATAATGTAAATCAGCCTGGTCGAAACTCGACCAGTTTGCGGGTCTGGCATGAAGTACCAATCGGTTTGTCGCTATCTTTTTCCTTATTCTATCATCGCTATATCTTCTACCACCTGACGCGTTCGCCTATTACATGAGGGCGCTTATACCCCTTGGTAAGGGTCACAGTCTACCGGGGTACATTTTCCTTCCCCAACATAAAATCCGTGGGCCGCTTCCTGCCGTCATCGCCGGCGTAGGCGTAGGCGCGACGAAAATTTATCAATATCATGATCATTGCCAGAATCTCGCCAATCGGGATTTTGCAGTAATTCTGATCGACCCGTCAAACTATCCCGAGGACTTGGCGCCCGGTCCCT
The DNA here is from genome assembly GCA_963846725.1 of uncultured delta proteobacterium. GTDB lineage: Bacteria > Desulfobacterota > Desulfomonilia > Desulfomonilales > Desulfomonilaceae > CAJBEZ01. The sequence continues at coordinate 68,719 of CAWJXP010000024.1, forward strand.
GGACATGGGATCACGGAGCCGGATATCTTCTAGGAAGTTTCAACCAGGGCTTTGTCGGCGCCAAACTGGCGGTGGGAAAAGAATGGTATCTGAAATCCTTTGAAGCCGCCATTAACTACATGTGCTCCTGGCCAATCGTGGACCCTGGCAAGATTGCGTTGAGCGGGTTCTCTCAGGCGGCGAACGCCGTGTTGAGCGTCGCGACAGCGGACCCTCGGGTGAAAGCCATAGTGTGGAACTACGGTGGATGGCCCTGGATTATGCCTTACGAACCATACAAGTTGCCCCCGGTGGAAATCTTTCATGGTGAAAAAGACGATGTTTACAATGTAAAATACGCCAAAGAACTGGCCTGGAATCTGAAGACGAACATGCGGCCGTTTGAATTGAATATCTACCCGTGTGAGGGTCACATGTTCAATATTGTTTACGACCTGAAAACTGAAAATCGCTATATGAAGCCCGCGTTGCTGGACGCTTTTGAGAGAATGGTGGCGTTTCTGAAACGGACACTGGAAATCCGGGAAGGTTCACATGCGGGGGAGTGGCGGGCCCGTAGATAATGGACCCACGATGATAGAATATAATTTCAGTAGGTCAGGACTTCCTCACCTTCCACTTTGATCCATTCCTTCGACAAAGCCTGAAGAGCCTTAGTATTGTCATCCACGGCGAGAACCAGCGTTGGCGTTGTCAACACGGCGTATGCGCCCTGAAGATAATACATGTTTTCCAGATTCACTTCGGCCAGTTTGAGCGGCCTTAAAATCGCGTTGAGCCCACCTGGATGCTGAGGGACCTGAACCACTATTCTGTCTTTAAGAGTTACGGAAAATCCGGAGGATTCCAATATATTCTGAGTCCTGGAAGGGTCGCTGGCGATAAGACTCAAATTCCCCTCGGACCCTGAAATATTTAGGCTAAGGCCCAAGGTGTAAATACCGTTAGAACTCAACAGTTCAACAATGTTTGACAGAGATCCGGGTTTGTTGGGAATCCGGATCGCGACCTCTCTGACCGTTTTCATAAAAACCTCCAACCTATATAAGCCGTCAAAGATATTTTTGTTATGAGCTTTTCAGGGCTTTCGCATAAAATCAGAGCCTACGCTTACAGCTTTCTGATTTGTGTCGATAAGCTTCTGTTTCTTGCCTTCCAGAACAGTTTCAATCGCTACAGATATGGATTTCTCCGAGACTATGTCCGTGGCCGCCCTGACTGCCCCCAGCATCACCATGTTAAGAGAGCGGTCCGATCCCATTTCGTGGGCAAGAGAGTTGGCCGGCACTCTAACTACGTTTATGTCCTCCCGAGCTGGAGCCTCAGTTATGAGGTCCGAATTCAGGAACATGGTTCCGCCGGATTTTATCATATTCTGATACTTGATCATCGAAGGATAGTTCATCGCGACCACGAACTCGGGCGAAGACGCTATCGGTGAGGCTATCTCTTCATCTGAAACAACAACCGTGCAATTCGCCGTGCCGCCCCGAACTTCCGCTCCATACGCAGGCAAAAAAGTGACGTGCTTGTCTTCCTTCATACCCGCTACGGCGAGCACATATCCCATCATGAGCACGCCCTGGCCACCAAATCCTGAGAAAATTATCTTAAGCGACATCTTTGATTACCTTAATCGGGAATATTTTCGTCATGGTCTCATCAACCCAGCGAGCAGCTTCCGTGGGGGACATTTTCCAGTTTGTGGGACAAGGAGAAAGCACTTCGACAAGGGCGAAGCCTTTATCTTCGAGTTGAACTTCAAATGCTTTTCTTATGGCTTTTTTTGTTTTGATTATCCCCTTGGGATTAGAGACCGTCGTTCTCTCGATGTATACACTTCCGGCAGCCAATGCCAGCATCGCGCTCAAATCCAGTGGGTATCCATCACGAATGGGAAGCCTTCCGCCCGGCGATGTAGTAGTCACCTGTCCCGCTATTGTCGTAGGCGCCATTTGCCCGCCGGTCATCCCGTATACGGCGTTGTTTACAAATATGGCGGTAATGCGCTCACCACGATTAGCGGCATGGATGGTTTCGGCTGTTCCTATGGCGGCGATGTCGCCATCACCCTGGTAAGTGAAAACTACACGATCCTTGAGAATTCTCTTGAGACCGGTAGCGACCGCGGCCGCTCTGCCATGGGGGGCTTCGCACATATCCACATCAAAATAATTGTAGGCGAGGACTGCGCAACCTGCGGGCGGAACTCCGATTGTCGTATCCTTGATACCCAGTTCATCAATCACTTCCGCTACAAGCCTGTGAATGACGGAGTGACCACAGCCTGGGCAGTAATGGAATGGGTTGTCTTTCAAAGAGTCTGGTCTTGAGAATATTTTCTTCACTTTGCCCTCTCCCTTTCAGGGTCCCGGCCTGCAAGAGGCAAAACCCTCTTGTCGACACGAAGGGATTGCTTCCGATTAAATTTTGGCGCCGTGATACGCGCTGGATAGAATAGACGCTACTTCCTCAGGAGTCGAAACAACTCCACCCGGTCGTCCGTAAAATGAGACTTTCCGTCGTCCCTCGACAGCGAGGCGGACATCTTCAACCATTTGTCCCATGCTCATCTCGAAAACCAGAAACTCGCTAACACGGTCGCACAGAGTTCTGAGTTCTTTTGATGGGAACGGCCAAAGAGTCTTGGGTCTGTACAGGCCCACCTTCATACCCGACTCTCTCACCCTGTGGACAGCCCCTTTGGCTATCCTGGCCGCTGTTCCGTAGGCCACGATGACAAGCTCAGCGTCATCCGTAAGATACATTTCCTGGTCCGGCACACTATCTGAAATCATGTCGTATTTGCGCATAAGCCGCCAGTTAAGCTCTTCCTCTTTCGGGGGATCAAGCAGTAGCGACAGTATTATACGGCTGCCTCTACCCTTGGACCCGCTTACGACCCATTCCTTCCGGGGTAAGGAAAGAGGATCTATCGGTTCGGGGAATACCACGGGCTCCATCATTTGCCCCATCATTCCGTCGCCAAGAATCATGACAGGTGTTCTGTAATAGTCTGCAAGTTCAAAGGCCTGACGGGTCATGTCCGCAATTTCCTGCCCATAGGCGGGAGCGAGCACAATGACACGATAATCGCCGTGTCCGCCACCACGGGTAGCCTGAAAATAATCCCCCTGCGCAGGGGCTATGTTCCCCAGTCCCGGACCGCCCCGCATCATATTGACTATGACGGCCGGAAGCTCCATGGCGGCCAGATAGGAAATACCCTCCTGTTTTAGGCTTATCCCCGGGCTGGAAGATGATGTCATTGCCCTGGCGCCTGCAGCGGCGGCTCCGATGACCATGTTTATTGACGCGAGTTCGCTTTCCGCCTGAATAAAGACGGCGTCATCCATTTTAGCGAACTTGGAAGACATGTACTCCGGCAATTCGTTTTGCGGAGTAATGGGATAACCGAAGTATGCTCTACAACCGGCCCTTATCGCTGCTTCCCCGAGCACATGGGTGCCGCGCATGAGAGTCTTACCGGACATTCTTAGTTCCTCTCAATCAGTTTCGTCTTTCGATTTCTTGTCCTCACGATAAACCTCGATAGCGATGTCCGGGCACATGATTGCGCACATGGAGCAACCCGTGCATTCAATTTTCTCGGTATCGTCGATGTCTTCTTCGAGGAAAGCCGCGGGATAATATCCTTTGGTATTTAATGTGGGAGAAATTTCGATCTTTTTCTTGGGGCACACGGTAATGCATAAGCCGCAGCCCTTGCAGCGTTCCCGATTGATTTCAATACGGCCTTTCACGCTAGTTACTCCGGTAGGGAAAAGTAAAAAAGTAGATTACAACCCTGTAAGCACGCTGTCAATAGAAAATACCACGATGAAGCTCCGCCGGATTTCCCACTCCCAAGCCAATTAATCTCACGACCTATATTCTTTCCATCTCCTGGCGTCTAATGTCAATACTTGCGTCCTCATACCCCTTTATGCCATAATTCATCCTGCATTTTCTGCGAAACGTTTTGAGAAAAGCATTTTCCATCTCGCCATTTTTAGACGTGTGAAGATCCTATGCCTTTCTTTGATGGCCTGCGCCATCTGCGACAAAAGAAACATGAACCGCGCCGGTAACAAAAAAGAACCGATATCTTCAACATTGTCCAAATCGCCAGCCAGACCTGCAAGCCAACGAAAAAGAGACTCAGTCCGCAACCATCGTTGAGGATTGTAAATATTTCCGTTTACCCTGTCAATCCTGTTTCAGGCGCCTTCCTAAAATGGCTCCGAAAGCATCCCGATGAAATAAAACGCGAATGGGCCCACAGGCTCTCAACACTTTCCGGTTCTTCTGTTGCAACCACATTGGATGAATTGGCCGGCACAGTGTCAGGGGCATTTGAGGGCAACTTCGAGTATCTGTCCTCCGGTCGTCTTGATCAGATACAGCAATTCATCGACTATATCACCGAGAAGAGACTACAGGCCGGGTTTTCGCTTTCAGACGTTGGGAAGGAGCGGGTTGCGAACTTTTCCGCTCATCGTGATCGCCCGTCTCAAGTCTGAACGCCGTTTAAGGCTTTTGGCAGATCTAGACTCCATTAACGGGTGTCTTGCGTACACCATTCACAAATTTTCAGACCATTACCAACGTATGCACGAACTTTCCATCACTGAACACGCCCAAAAAACTTGGAGCAGGCCATAAGACGTAGAACTGCCGAACTGGCGGCAAGTGAGAGACGCTACAAGACTCTGGTTGAAGGAATAGACGGGTATTTCGTTATCCGCGATAAAGAATCGTCTTCGCCAACCAGGCTTTCTGTTCCATGCATCGAGCGTCCCTGAAAAAAACGCTTGGCCGACATTTCGTGGGTTCGTGGCTCCAAATCACGCGAGACTCTTTTGAAGGCGTACTGCTGAAATCATGAATGGCGAATCAGGGCCTGGCCCGGTTCAATATCTTCTTGCCCAGAAACCTGTCGAACAGGCGTTACGCGAAGTGGCAAGGTCGGTTTGGGAGCCGGTGCGGGTGGCCCATAGGAATTTGTCGGGATATTGAGACGAGTCGAATGGAGACGCAGGGTCCGCGAGAATGAACAAATGGCGTACGTTGGGCGCCTCTCCGCTTCCCTGTCCCACGAAATCCGGAACCCTTTGTCCTCAATAAAGATGAACCTCCAGATACTCAAAGAAAGTCAACTGGACGGCTATGATCGCAGACGCCTCGAAATCACGGTCCATGAGGTTCGAGAGACTTGAGGACATTCTGAGGCAATTACTGGACACCGCCCGTCCCCTGACTCTCAACAAAGCGCCTGCGGACCTGACGTTAATCGCAAGGAGATGCGTTGATCTGCTTGAACCAAAAGCCCAGAAAAAATCTCAAAATTCTCTAAAACTACATTCAAGAAGCCTTCCGGTAATCGAACTGGACTCGGATAAAATTCAACAGGCTGTGATAAACACTTTGCTCAACGCGATTGACGCCGCGCCATACGGGGGCCGTGTTTCCATATGGACGAGACTTCTGGATGGTCATGAGCTCCCCTCCCCCTGGAACTTGGCGTTAGAGACAACGGCTCCGGAATCCCGTCTGATCAGGCTCGACAGTTGTACGCCTTTTTGGCGCGACTTCACGGAAGCGGACTGGGACTGAGCAACGTAAAGCGTATCGTCGAAGCCCATTCCGGGACAATTGAGGCGCGCAGCCGTAAGGGTCAGGGAGCTACCGTTCATTATAGAGTTGAATCTAACCCGGAGTTAATATTTGCCAGTTAAACGGCGATTGTACCCGGATGTCGAACCTTACGAGTCTCCCGCCTAACTCCCCCTAGAGAAAGTTTCAGCGACTCTGCTTTTCTGTCTCTGAATTCCAACCTCTCAGGCTCTCCGTCCGCCGTATTCTGACGCCGATCAGGCATAAAGTTTGCTCTTGGCTTTACATCGTCGACCTTTTTCGCAGGTGGCAAACCTAATCCCCTCGTTTCACTAGCCACGAAGCAAACATGATTGCCTGATGTTCCTTCAGACAACCCACACGCAACAGGAGGAAAGAAACATGGCGGCATTGGAAGCCCGACAAATTTGACCTGGTAACTGAGCTTCTTTGGAAATCATTCGCGTGACCATGGCGATAAAGTCGCCATTTACTGTGGAAATGACAAGGTTACCTACAAGGAGTTGGACGAGAACGTCCGAACGAGATTCGTAAATGTTCTAAAAGACCTGGGTGTTGCGCCTAAGGATCGGGTCATGATAGTCGCCCCTGATTCCCCGAAGTTCATCTACGCTTTTTGGGCGCCATAAAACTGGGGGCATGGCCGGTTCCTGTAAACACCATGTTGACGGAAGATGACTACGTCTCCTGCTAAAGACGAGACGCGTTTTCTCGTTACCACTTCGGACAGCGTCCCCGCCAATTTGGATTCCGGGGCTTCCTCCACCAAGAAGCTTTTTCGACAACGGTTTTGACTTATTCGACCTTCGCTTCGGCCTCACCCCACGCCGACCCATATCTAACAAAACCTGATGACATCGCTTTCTGGCTCTATAGTTCAGGCAGCACTGGAAGACCTAAAGGCACACCGCATAAACAGACCTCTCTGCTTTCACGGCGGACAATTACGCCAAGAATATCTCCTGAATATCTCCAGAAGAGGTCTGTTTTTCCGTCAGCAAACTTTTTTTTGCTTACGGGCTACCAGGAAACAGCGTTTCATTCCCATTCAGATTCGGGGCGTCTACCGTGCTCTGTCCGACAGGCCTTCACCCGAAAAAGTCCTTGAGACACTACACGAAATTTAGGCCCAGCGTGTTTTTTCGGGGTGCCGACGCAATATAATTCCCTATTGAAAAAAATGAACGGCGAAAAATCAGTTGGGTGCGTCTTGCGCCTCCGCCGGCGAAGCGCTTCCACCTGAAGTCTTCAAGAATTATGGAAGGAGAGAACTGGTCTGGAAATCCTCGACGGCATCGGTTCCACGGAAGCGCTTCACATTTTCATTCAGAACGGCTAGGCGCAACCCGAGCCGGCACATCCGGCAGGCTGGTTCCTGGATATGAGGCCAAAATAGTCGGATGATGACGGGCAGAATTGTCCTCCTGGGGATACCGGCCATCTCCTGATCAGAGGAGCGAGTGTCACCCCTGGATACTGGAATAGACCTGAAGAAAACGCGGACCGGATATTATCCCCAATGGCTGGTTCAGGACAGGTGACATGTACACGGAAAAGACGGATATTTCACCTATCAGGGGAGAGGAGACGACATGCTGAAGGCCGGCAGGACCTATGGGTGTCTCCTCTGGAGGAATAGAGCACGTCCTGCTTGAGCATGAAGCCGTCGATGAATGCGCTGTAGTGGGTCACGAGATTGAGATTGTGTTGTGAAGCCTTCGCGTATGTAACACTGAACGAGGGATGGGATCAGAGCATTGAAGACAATCTGGTCCAATCTCTTGTCGATTT
>CAWJXP010000025.1:0-102903 GCA_963846725.1 uncultured delta proteobacterium
TTTAATTTTTTCCCGCAAGTCGGTAAAAATTCCAACGAAACCTCAATACTCCCTCGTGTTTTCATAAAGAATAGCCGCCGATATATAGACTTCAATTTCATGGCCATATTTGTCTACGAGAGAAATTTGCCTTTTTTGCAGTATATCCGGTCCTCCAAAGATCGTCCGACTTCAAATCTTTCATGATTTGTCTGGCTACACGGGGAGGATAGATTTGCACTATGTTCATTTTTCCGAACGGCACCTTCTTTTCTATAACCGAGGAGTCTCTCTGCCGCAGAATTGAAGATCATGATCTCGCCACCTTTATGCAAACTATTGCGTCTGGCGAGCTTTCAATGATGTTCTCCCTGAAACGATAAGCCTTTTCCAGTTCCGTGTTCGCCTGACGAACCAGGGTCTCGAGGTTACGGGGTGAACCGTTTAATCTTCTCTCTGAGCGCTACTCTCTCGACGGATCGCCTTAACGACAGACACAGGAGTTTCTTCGGCGACAGGCTTTGTCAAAAAATTTGAAGCTTCATTCCTCAAGCATTCCACGACCATATCCATGTCACCGTGACCTGAGATCACAATGACCTCAGCATCGTGATTCAAATGCTTGATTTGTCGGAGAACCTCAACTCCGTCCATACCAGGCATTCTCACATCCAATAAAACTACATCCGGAGCCTCATCTTTGAAGATTTCCAGGGCCTTGGGGCCATCAGACGCCGTCCACACCGAATGCTGATCGAGTTCGAGGGTCATTCGCATCATGTTGCGATATTCTTCATCGTCAACGAGAAGAATTTTGGCCATTCTCCTTCCCCATAATACCCTTTAAGCAGGCAGATCGTCGGCTAATTCCAGCCATCCTTGTCAAAGAAATCCCAGAGGTCATCTCGAAGCGTTTCGTACACCATCCTTGACGTCCTCATAAGATCGAGCGTTTTCAATGGCCAAAGCTACCTGCTCGGCAAATCCGAAAAGAAATCTCGATTCCTCTTCCGAAAATTTTCTCAATTCCGACGTGTAAACCCTCAATGCCCCAATGACTTTGTTTCTAACGATAATAGGTAATCGTTGCTATAGATGCTATGCCCTCACGTTTGGCCTCGGCCGGGTACTGGACTCGTGAATCTGTGGAAGCGTCCTCTATCCAAACCACTTTGCCGTTCATAGTAGTGTCTGACAAGCTCTTGGATGAATCGAGAGGGCCTTTGTCCACATAGTTACGACTAAGTCCATAGGAGGCAAAGATACGTAATTTTTCTCTGGTCTTATCCATAAGGCTCAGCGAACTGCCTTTGACTTTCATGACCTTTACTACGCCCTGAACGATTAGATCCAGTACCTCCTTCAGGTTCAAAGTTGACGCAGGAGCATTTTTTATTTCCGCAAATGTATCCTCACGATAGCGCTTTTCCATGCGAGCCTTCCTATCGTTCATAATCTTAGCCACAAGTTTCTGTAAGTTGGTCAGGAGTAAAGGGCTTTCTAATGTAGTCAACAGCGCCCATTTTCATCGCCTTCACTGCGGAATCGACCGTGGAATACGCGGTAAACATGATGATTGAAAGGTCCGGATCAATTTCCAGCATTGATTCCATAGCCTGCAGACCGTCCATTCCTGGCATCTTTAAGGGCCGTCATCAAAATGTCAAAGCCCCCTTCTTTTAAGGTTTCCAGAGCTTCCTGGCCATTTCTGCATGTTTTGACCTGGTAATTTTCCTCTTCGAGAATACGGGAAACACTTTCGAGTACGATTTTTTCGTCATCCAGCGCTAAAATCTTCACTTTTTTATTTTCCATTTTTCACTCCAAAAAAGGATCGCTATCATTTGTTGATCCATGAAAAATATCGTTTACCCAGCCAACCTGGTTTGTGACCTTGATTTCAGGAACCGTTGAGGCCCCCGATGAGCGAGGTATACTTTTTTTCAGTTTCTTAATCGACGTCCCCGTGGCCACATTTTTCATAAACCATGGCGTTTTCAGCGCTGAGCCTCGGCTGCGAATTTCATCAGTAAAGTCATTTCATCGTTATCGAAGAATCTTTCTTGAGCGCTATATATTCTCAAAACGCCCAGGATCGTCATGTCCAGTTTGAGAGGCAATCGAGAGGATAGATGCAATACCTTCGGACCTCGCATTTTCCGGATAGTGGAGGCTTGAATCGAGTTCTTGTCCCCAATGAGAATAGGCTGCCCAGACTGAAAGATTTCGGAAACGCTCTTTTCGCTGTTCAGTATCCCTTTTTGGACATATTCTTCACTCAATCCGTAATGAGACGCCACGTCGAGACTGTGGTCTTTTTTATTATATATAAGGACGCAGGCGCCCTTTACTTTGAACAGCCCCACCACACTGGTGCAGATGAGTCTTACTTCCTAAGGTCTAGACTGGATTTGATGGCTTTTTCGTCGTCCCATACAACAGTTCAATCTCTTTGTCTCGTCGTTTTTTTAGAACTTGTTGGAGAGCCCGCTCCGTCACAGATACAAGCTCTTCAGGGGTAAACGGTTTTGGCAGATAATCCAAAGCGCCAAATTTCATTGATTCCACTGCGGACTGATGTGGAAACCCTTACAATGACCACCCCAGTGTCTGGATGATCTGTGGCGACTGCCTTTACAGCTTCCATACCGTTCCGGTCAGGCATCATTAAGTCAGTAAGCACAATGTCGTAGGACTGTCTGGCAAGACAATCCAGAGCCTGGTCTACCCTCATTGCGCCTTCAACCTGGTATCCCTCTTCTTCAAGGATTCTTCTGACGCTCTCGTGGATGATTTGCTCGTCATCAATGACCAATATAGTTGCCTTCGGTTTCCCGGCGGCGCTCATGTTTACCTCCTTATCTGCCAATAAATTGGATTTGGCCTCAATGTTTCATAAATATTGTAACTTCATCACAACGCAGTCAATCTCACTCTACAAACATTGGTATTTTCATTGAACAACCTGTAAACACCAAACTTTGGAAAATTGACTGGCGCAAAAACCATGCCCCGTCTGATTCTGGACGTAAATTGGCTGGGGCTTCGAAAGCGCTCTGAGTTGAAGCTACCTCAACTCGTGCCCCATCTTCAACACCCAGATTCATGGCGTCCTCAGGATTGATTTCCACATATCCGCCGGGACATAGGCTCAAGAGTTTCTTGGATCTGGTTGAGGTTGATCCAAACGGGACATAGAGCGCCCAACTATCATTTCATAAGGATATTGAGCCGCCTCTCGGTCTGGAACTTCCCAAGGTCCTAACCGGGAGCAAAGAGATGGTCTGTCCGACGTGTTTCGTTGAGACGCCCCCTGAAAAGGAGTCAAAATCTTTCCATCATCTCTAAGGTCATCAAGCGCGAGGCTTTTGTAAAGAGGAACCGCTCCCAGTATTTCGTTGAAGATGTCGGGCAACCCGGAAAAAACCCATTGGTTTTCCCATTGACCTTGCCAATTCTTCCAGAACTGACCAATCCGGCATCGTGGGAGACAACGGGGGAATCACCTGATTCAGCCTCTGGACCCGATGTTCGATGTTGGTCATCGTCCCTTCCTTTTCGGCAAACGAGGCAACAGGAAAAACGCAGTGGGCCAATTCGGCAGACGGACTCAAAAACATATCCTGAACAACAAGTAATTCCGCTTTGTTCAAGGCCGATGCCCAGCGGCCGGCATTGGGGTAGTCAGTCAGAGGATCAGCTCCGACTAGGAATAAGGCTCTAATTTCCCTGTTTCCAGTCCTCTCGCGATTTCTGTGGCTGTTTTGCCCCTGCTAAAAGGTAGCCTTGTCTTCCAGGTTTTTTCAAGAAGTCTCTGACTTCTGCCATATCTTGATAGCCGGGCATATATTCCGGCATGACTCCCATGTCGCACAATCCGACTATGTTTCCCTTTTCAAATACGGATAAATCGATGCGCCGGACTGTCGCATATTGCCGGTCAACAAAGACAAATTCGCGAGATTCATCACACACTGGAGCCCGTTTTCCTGAAGGATCACATCCCCACCGAAAATGATCGACGCTGTAGACGCCTGTGCGAAAATTCTGGACGCTTCTGAGCTTTCTTCAAAGGATATACCGTTTTCTTTTCAAGATTCCTTTGAGGGGAATCTTGTCAAGCAGACCCTTCATCGAAAGAAAATTTGTCGTCCTATCTCTGACAAACTTACCATCCCAGAGATCGAGGTCCAAAATAACCTTCATCATACCGAGGGCCAGTTCACTCTCGGAGTACGGCCTGATTCTGACTTGAGCCGGGCAAAAGGGTCTAGGCTCGTTTCTCTGGAATTTGCTACCAATACATTGCTGTCATATTTTCGGGAAGCTATCTTTATCTTCCATCCCAGAGCAGGAGTTTCTTCGATCGGATCGATTCCAATGACAGATGCTTCATCTCCAGGTACTTCAAGCTTGTTGGCGACACCTTTGACACCACAGGTTAAAGCTCCAGGGCTCGCTGAACCCTCAGAAAGCTAAACCTAGCCTCGCTATCTATATTATTCGTCCCAATCACGGCTCGGAAAAACTTTTGGAAAGCGTAGCAATCTTCATTGGTTAATCTAGGGGACGCCAAACCCGCCACGCCATCCGGACCCGACTCGCTGATGATACTTTGCAGCTTTCTGGATACATGAGAAAGCCCCTCTTCCCAAAACACTGGAACCAGGGAGCCATTCTTTCGCACGAGGGGTGAGGCAAGACGTTCTTCGCTACTAAATGAGGTCGTAGCCAAAGCGTGCACCTACACACAAAGTTCCTTTGTTGTGTGAGGCTGGATTCGTAGTAATTCTAACGATTGTGTTGTCTTTGACATTCATCTCCATCCGACAACCGGACGAACACAGGGGACAGATGGTCTGAGTTTTTCTCAATTCCCAAGGCCGCGCCAAGTTTTTGGACTCCTTGTAAGACATAGCGCCGCTAGGACATGCCTCAACACATTCTCCGCAGAAGTCACAATTTAGAGCTCTACCGTCTGTGGTTCCAATTTGAGCATTGTAACCAAGATCATGAAGAGCCAGTGCGCCGGCTCCGATTACTTCGTGGCATACTTTCACACATCGAAGACAGGTTACACAAAGGTTGGGATTATACTGTATCAAGGGCCAGTTTCTGACGACCTCACCGCTACGAGTCCCCATAATATCGCTAGAACCTGAAATTCCAAGCCTATATGTCAGATTCTGAATCTCGCATTCACCCGCTGCTGGGCAATCGGGCACTCGAGAGGGTGGTCCATCAGTACAAGCTTCATCACCTCTTCTCTGATATTTCTCACACGGGGAGTGTTGGTCTGTATCCGCATCCCATCTTTTATTAGAGTGTTGCAAGAGGTCATAGGACGAGATACACCATCAATCTCCACCACACACATGCGGCAAGAATCTGAAGGCGTAATCTTTGGATAGTAGCAAAGAGTTGGAATCCAGATTCCGGCTTGATTTGCGGCCTCAAGGATAGTCATCCCGTCAGAAGCTGCGATTTCGATATCGTCGATTGTAAGAAGAGGCATTTTTCGACCCTCGTCTGGCGGAAACAAATCATGCGAGTCTTTCTGATTTTGCTTCATCAACCATGAGTAGTATTAGGTGAAAACATCTCAAACATCGACTTGCTTCTATAAACGAGCTTTTTTGGTCAGCTGAATCGACTTCACGGAAATCTGGACTTCTTCGTGGATCAAGTTTTGTTCCTCGAACTTTGCCACCTTCTCTGCCGGGAGTCCGTGCCGTAACAAGAACTCCTCGGTCCTGTTCAATCCTCCCTATCAGATCTTCTATCCATTGACTGTCTGGAGGGGCGCAAGTCCGCTGGTTACATACTCGTGAATCATCCTAGCCGCTCGTTTCCCTCCCGCTAGACCATGAACCACTGTGAGGGGACCGGAAACCGCGGTCCCCAGCGGCGAATACGCCAGACCTGGATGTCATCATTGTTTTGGATCCACGCGAATGGCGGCGTGGCGGGGGTAATTTCAATTCCGTCTTCGGGTGAGAGAAATCCGAGAGCAGCGGTTTGCCCGATCGCAGGAATGAGCGTGTCGGCCTCAAGGACAAATTGTCGATCCAAGAGAACACAGGAACAGGCCTCTTTCTTCCGCTCTTGTCGGCATCCCCGAGTTCCATACGAATGCACTTCAGGCCAGTCATTTTTTTGTTTAGCGCCAGGATTTCGACTGGCTGGGTCAGAAATGGAGGTAATCCCTGCCTCGCGCGTCTTCGACTTCTTCCGGGTCCGCCGGCATCTCGGATTCCGTCCTTCGATAGACAATGGAAAGTTTCGGAAACCCCCATTCTCAGGCATGTCCTGGCGCAATCTATAGCTGTATTCCCTCCCCCCCCGACGATGATCACGTTTTCTCCGAGTAGTAATTCTGTCTCTTCCCAGGTTTATTTCTCTTAAAAAATCAATCCCTCCACCGAAAACACCTTCGATCCCATCATTTTCGCCCTTAATTTCGAGGGGCGAAGACTTGTGCGATCCAATTCCGAGAAATACCGCCCTAAAACCCTGCTTAAACAGATCGGATATTTTCAAGTTCTTCCCGAGAGCGAGCCCCTAGTTTAACTGTTATTTGCCAGATCCTGAAGAATGCCGATTTCTCGACCGAGGACGTCTCTAGGTTGTCGATATGGGGGTATTCCTACTGACACCATGCCACCTGGACGAGGCAACGCCTCAAAAATAGTTACAGGGTGCCCCAAGCGATTCAGATAATAGGCGGCTGACAATCCAGCGGGTCCGGACGCCGACCACCGCTACTGGATGACCGGTCAGTTCTACCTTTTCAATTGGAGGCTGAAGGTGATGAATCATCTCGTAATCAGCAGCGACTCGTTTCAGAGTCTTGATTGGAATGGCCACGTCTCCCATATTGGCGACACTACAAGCCTTTTCGCACGGAGCCGGACAAATTCGGCCCGTAATTCCGGGAAGAGGCATTTCTCTACGAATTATCTCCAGGGCGTCCCCGTATCGTAGTTCCTGAAGCATTTCGACATAGCCAGGAATATCAATGTGGCACGGACAAGTATTCATACATGGGGCTGAAATGCTCCCTACGAAACGGATGGAGTCCTTGGTTACGCCACGTTTCAGGGCCTCCACAAAGTGTTCCCTGAAATGAGTCAGACCATCTACAAGCAATTCACCAGCGCTTTGACAAACTGAACATTTGGCTCCGTCATTCAAGACCACAGCCATGCGTTCCAAAAGGCCCAGATCCGCCTCCTTGCCTTCGCCTCTCATGATTCTATCCAAGGTAACCATTATCACCTTGGACCCTTTTATGCCTGTTATGCACTTACCACAGCAATATTTTGACTGAATTTGTTTTACATACTCGGCCACCATGGGAACGAAATTGAAGGCCTCTTCGAATTGCAAAAAGCCCTTTCCGCTCATCAACGCTATGACATTATCCGGAAAACTTTTTTCTGAAGGGAAATCTTCCAGACGTCCCCCTTCGATGATGCTCTCACCTTCCTTACTGCGCCTTAGCGCTTTTCCCCAACGTCCAAAAATTATGGACTTCATTTGGTCCTCCGATCAGCAGGAAGCTCCAAAATCTATCAAGCCAAAATTTCGGGATCAATTCAGTGAAAAAAGTTTTTAGGAATCTCTAACTCTAAACGCTTATAGGATTGAACCAAGAGTTCATAAGGTTTTTTGCTGTTTTCGCCTTTAGAGAAATGTTCACACTTAGATGGGGGAGTTCTCCCATGAAAAAAGGATGGTTATTTGAAATGGCCCCCAAGACTGCGACCAATAAATCCCTCCTCAACTCAGCCACCGAACGAGGACTATATTATGACAAAACTACGGCTCGTAACTTTAAGCTGCCAGCCGTTTCCGAGATTTTTATAAAAATTATATAGCCCATGATTGTCTACAAGTCAACACGGGGAATCTTCATGATGGTCACTCGTTTTCACTTGTAAATGATTCCATCTAAGCAATATGATCCTATGCCTCTCAAGTTTTTTTGGGACTGGACTAACATATGACTTATAGCGTCTCACAAAAGAAAAACGCTCTGGACTTCACAGCGATGGCGATCCTGGTAGTTCTTTGCGCTAGTTGGGGCTTGCAGCAGGTAGCTATCAAGATCGCAAATTATGGTATATCTCCTATCCTTCAATCCGGCATTCGGTCAATCGGGGCGTCAATCCTGGTTGGAATCTTTATGTTAATAAGACGTGAGCCATTGTTAGAGAGAGATGGCACATTATGGTGGGGGATTGCTGCAGGTATTCTTTTTGCCGCTGAGTTTCTTCTAATCTACGTAGGGCTTGGATTCACTAACGCATCCCGAGCTGTGATATTCCTCTACCTGTCGCCTTTTGTGGTTGCTTTGGGCGCTCAAATATTTATTCCAACCGAGCGTCTGAGAAGAATCCAGGTCATTGGGCTCTGTTGCGCCTTCACGGGCATCATGGTCGCTTTCGGTGAGTCCGTAAGTTTGCCAACTCATTCTATGCTCATTGGGGACGCGATGCTAGCTCTGGCAGCCGTGCTTTGGGGCGCTACCACAGTGCTGATAAAGGCGTCTCCCCTAGCGAAAATAGCTCCGAGCAAGACGTTATTTTATCAACTCGTAGTGTCTGCAGTTACGCTTCCGTTGGGGTCAATTGCGATTGGCGAAACAGGAATTGTGTCAATCACCCCGTTAATAGTTGCAAGCATAGTCTATCAAATTGTGTGGATCGCTTTTATCACATACCTCGCCTGGTTTTGGCTCCTCACACATTATCCGGCTTCCCGTCTGGCCTCGTTTACCTTTCTCACACCACTTTTCGGTGTAATAGCCGGAGGGATCATTTTGCATGAGCCTATTACCCATCTGCTATTGATAGCTCTCATTCTTGTGGGCGCTGGAATTTATATGGTAAATCGCCCTGATTTCTCATGATCAGGATGATGGGATCTAACTCGCTCTCAGTCTGCTCCAGAATGATGGATGGCCCGAATTGCATTCTTTTTGCTCGAGCCTACTTCTGAAATGATCGTGAGCCTGTTCCATGAACGCTTCAATTCGGGTTTTTTCATTGGTTTTCTTCAACCCATCGTAAACGAGCGTAAGCATGGGAATCTCAGGTCTGGCCTTCAACGCCCTGATTAGAGCTGCAGTGACCACTGTCCCGTACGAACAGTTTAGGGTCATGAGATTCAAGACACCATCAGCTCCTGCATCCAGATCTTTCAACGTTGTGGCGATAGGCGCAGTGATTCCTGCAGGGAGTTTCGTATCGGCATAATTACTCGCTGTCTTCCACATACCGACGCCCATGATGTCCATCGGGCCCCTTAGAACTTGCCGGGCCGTTCTGGACACTCTTAGGTTAAGCTCCAATGCGGTCATCAATGTGTAAAATAATCCGTGCCGGGCCGCATCCCTGGATCTGCCGCTCAGTAGGCTCCACACGAAATCTCTGAGCGTTCCCAGCTTGAAACAGTCCGATAGCGTCGGTGGAGCCCAGACATATCCACCATTTGCCTCAATTTCGCGGTAAACATCGTTGTTGGCGAATGGGACTACACGAGTATAATAATCTCCTGTTACAGCTATGGCTGGTCGAGGTTCATGGTCATCAATCGGGAACATGTAGAGACCACTCAAAGCCTGTTCCAATCCTTCCCTGACGTTGCCTGTTTTGAGAGCCTCAAAAAGATTATTTCTGCAATCAGCGTAAACCTTGTGAACTTTCGATTCATCTTTTGTTCTAGGCCGAATCTCCAGAAAGAGGCTAAACAGCAAGTCGTACGCGTTGAGACCTTCCCATAACCGAAGCATCATGCGTTGGTAGTCAAGTCGGGAAATTCGAAACTCCTCCACTCCTCTTCCGATGTTCGTTATTACCTTTAGAGAAAGTCCTAGATCCTGACGAACCTTGTCGATGTAGACAGGAAACTGCCCCAAACGACAAGCATCAGGATTAATCATATAAAACCTGGACTTGGAAACTGACGCGTCCGGCAACGCTAGCGCCACTTTCAGGTAGTCACCCAACACCAGCATATACGGATGACACTCGCCTCCTACCAAGTGTGGCCTTCCCAACCTTTCGGTTTCCTGATCAGGAGGCTCAAGTACCCGAGTGTCTAGACCAACCGACATTGCCGCAGCGGCGAATGCGTATGTATGGTCACCCCAATATGGCAGATAGAGCGTTTCAGCTTTTTCTAGTTGCTCTAGTTCTCCGCTGCTCGACCTTTGCTTGCCTTGGTTGATCTGTATGCAAATCCTGGGGAACAGGTTTGTTTAAAATAGAGGACCTGGAGGAACGACCCTTTTTCTTTTCGTGTCCGAATTCTATCCAAAAAGGCTTCAAGTCGGGTAATCATACCAGCCCTGGATACATGCTCGTCCATCTCGAGCGTCAGTAGAGGTTTTGAGCCAAGCGCCTCCCTAATGTGACGAATGCTGAAGGCATCTGGGCCGCACCCAAAAAAACCTATATAGACCGGGAACAATCTTGGATCACGTGACACGTTCCGGGCCACTCTGATCATTTTCGCGTGGTATTTCCAGGTAACTGGAGAGGATTCCTCATCGACGACAGGATACAAATCGCCGGGCAATGAACGTATATCAAACCTCTGAAAAAGATTTCCCAAGTTCATGTTAAGAAAGGGATCCGATGTATGATAAGGCTTGCCTAGAACAACTAGGGCCTGTTCCGACGCTCCAAGCTCATTTAGGAATTCTTCCCCTTTTCGTCTTATTTCGGTGTTGAACGCTTTCAGTCGTTCAAGCCCTAGAGTGAAAGCAGCCTCGGCTCTGGCGTGAGAAAACCCAAGACTCGTAGCCAGACGAATGTGCTCCTTGCGGAAAGAATCAGGATCGATCTCACTGTTTACAGTTGGCTCAATCCAGTGGACGTCAAAGATTCCTTTGAAAAATTGTGTAGACGCCTGAATGTACGGGCAATACCCCAGTGGCTTGTCTCCATTCTCCAAGGGAGGGTCACTCAATATAGCTGGATGGAATAGTGTTTTTGCTCCCATATGGACTGCCTTGGCTATTTGGCCAGCCATAACCTTGATGGGCAGGCACGTTTCCACTCTTAGAGATTGAGAACCAGCCTCGAACTGTTTCCTGTCCGGATGGGGCGCCACATCAAGAAATACTCCAAGATCATTCAGGAATGCTTGCCAGAATGGGAAATACTCATAGAACTGAGGCGAACGTACCATGGCCCAGCGCATATCCGCCTTGGAATTACCTTCTGCTAGGCCTTCCAACAATTTAGTTCTAAAAGAAAAGAGACTTGACCCAGCTGCTGATCCTGTAGTCCCTCTCTTCCGATTCCCATCTGTCACACATGCCTCCTTCAAATATGATCCTTTCGTGGATTCTGTATTTGTTGATTTTGCATTGGTTGGCGCATCCTTGACATCCAAACTGGTCTCTCTTCAAATCTTCATTATACCGGAGAATTTTCTTTGTGACTTTTCGGAACTATTTCATTTAGCTTGACCTTGTCAAGGGCGTTTAAGGCCGCGCCCATAGCGCCGGAAACCCTAAAAAATGGTGGGACCTGAATCTTCCGGCCGGTGTACTGTTTAAATGCGGCGCAAACAGCGGGTGTGGCGGCGACTCCGCCAAGAAATACCGTATTGAGCCCCAGTTCCTTGTGATTCGCCACTCTCTCCAAATAGTTCTGAACTATGCTGATGCAGACACCTGCAGCCAAGTCGTCCGAGGACGCTCCATTGTTTTGGTGGTGGATAAGGTCGGATTCCATGAATACGGTACAGCGGTTACCTAGGTCTGCCGGTTTATCCGCTGCAAACGCAGCCTCGGAAAACTCCATCCCCATATTCATGTTGAGTCGTTGGGCCTGTGCCATAAGAAAGCTCCCCGTTCCAGCGGCGCAAACCCGGTTCATTTCAAAATCTTTTATGCGCCCGTCTTCAAGGGCGATCCACTTCGAATCCTGACCACCAATCTCAACCACCGTGTCGACGGTTGAGTCAAAAAACAAAGCAGCCCTAGCCTGAGCAGTAATTTCATTTACAATGACGTCCGAATCCAGGAGTTTTCCTACTAGATTGCGACCACTTCCAGTGACTGCAATCACTTCTGGAGAAACTCCACAGACGAGAAGCGCTTTCAGGACTTCCGCCACTGTCTCCAACGGTCGAGATCGGGATAACCTGTAATCCTCGGAGACAATTTTGCCAAAAGAGTCAATGATGACCCCTTTTACAGACACGGAGCCCACATCCAACCCCATGATCATGGGACACCGCAAAGTGTCCGGGACTGGAACAACGACTTTGAAGTCCGGTTCATCAACACCAACTCGTTCTAGAGGTTTGGCGAATGATCGCTCAGGTGGTTTCCTGATCGCTCGTTGGGCCATCATCTTCAATTTGCCAAACGACAACTCATGTCTTGCCCCTCTGCGAAAGGCAAGCTCAGCGCAACCAAGGGCTCCGAGCACCTTGAAATGTGGGGGGACGATGACTTTTTCAGGATCTAGCCCTAACGCTTTCCGAAAAGCATGGACAACAGCCTGATTGCTCATGACCCCACCCTGAAGTGACACCACGGACACTGGAGAATCACCCTTTATCAGGGTAAACATGTAATTCCTGACCAATGCGTTTGCCAACCCCAGCAGGATGTCTGGAAGTGGAGTCCCTTCCTGAGCCTTGTGGATCATGTCCGTCTTTGCGAATACGGCGCACCGGCCGGCAATCGAGGCTGGGTTGTTACTCTGGAGGGCTATAGAACCAAATGATTCAATCCCGATGCCCAACCTCTGCGCCTGCTCATCTAAGAAGGCCCCCGTACCAGCGGCGCATATTTCGTTCATTCTGAAAACCCGAACTCGAGGCATCCCGTTGGAAGACGAAGGTTCTATCTTTATGTACTTCGAATCTTGGCCACCGATCTCAATGATAGTTCTGATTTCCGGATTAATTTTATGGGCTCCTAGAGCGTGTGCGCTTATCTCATTTATAGCGGGGATTCCCATTGTCCTGGACAGAAGTTCCCGAGCGCTGCCTGTTACGAGGACCCCTGCCAAAGGGATATCACCCCCACAAACGCTCATCATTTGTTTCATTGCATTAAGAAAAGCCTTAAGAGGTTGGCCGCTAGTTCTAAGGTAAACCGTGATGGGTTCGAGTGAACCATCGTTTGTCAGAAAAAGGTTTAGACTGACAGACCCACAATCAATGCCTAGAAATCGTCTGAGCATGACTCACTCTCCCGGGTCAATTTATCATACTTGATTTCCGAGGAGTTCTCGCCTTGGGCAAGAACAACGATCCATTCACTGAGATTGAGCAGGAATCTTCTTAATCTTTTTTATTACGACAATCAGAACACCAGACGAGTTCCCCTTCTGATGACATTAGCCCGGGCTCCCTTTGTATACGACAAATCGGTTCAGTAATCGTTCAAACCAAAAGTATTCCCCGAGTTCTCTCATACACATCTTTTAAGTCGTCTTCGTTAGGTCTTCCTTTAATGTTCCCCATTCGACCGGCCGTGGAGAGATGTTCCAGCTTACCGTGAAACTCTCCCACAATAAACCATTCGCACACGATTTCATAACCAAGATGATCAAACAATTGCCCCATATACTTTACGGCCGGTTGAGCTTCGTTGGTTCCCGTGTGGCCACCTCCGAACGTGCAATAGACGACTACCTTTTTACCTAATTTTCTCGGCGCCGCAGGCATTATTTGGCCCGATTGGCCATAGCGTTCACGGGTTTTCGCCAGCAACTCCATCATTGGCTTCCCTGGCATCCAGGTATAAACTCCAGATCCGACGAACACGAAATCATACGTGAGAATGTCTAGTTCAATATTAGGGCCAGCCTTGACTGTCTGAACATCATGACCCATTTCCTTACTAGCTTTTTCTATTTGCTTTGCGACTTTGTCGGTATTGCCAGTGGCGGAGAAATAAAGATTTAGAATTTTCATGATTTTTCCCTCTCGGTGCAATTAGAGTGGCTAGTTCATAGTTGATCCGTTCAACGCATCAACATACATACCCATTAAGACATATCTAAATCAGGAAAGATTTAATTGATTGTGAAAACTTGCTATTTGGACAAAATCAGTTTTCACACGCCCGTCGTTCCATTAACGTTTGTCCAAGACATCACGGACCATTTTCAGGAGTTGGTTTGCGTCATAAGGTTTTTCCACGAATCCGCTCGGACCAGAACCGTCAGAGTCTCCAGATAGTCCTTTGGTGGGATAACCACTTGAGATCAGGACCCTAGCATTAGGATCCGCATCAAGAATCTTGGCCAGACACTGTTTCCCGTCCATTTCCGGCATAATCAGGTCCAATATTACCAATGAAATTCTTTCTTTTTCTGTCAGGTATATTTCAAGGGCCTCTTTTCCGTTGACAGCAGTGAGAATCGTGTATCCAAAACTGCTCAGGAGTTCTTTACCCCAGTTCACGCACTCCTTCATCGTCGTCCACCAGCAGGATAGTCTCATTGCCTCTTTGAACAGCCGAGTTTGTGATTGGAAACGCAGTATCTTTACCAATCTCAGCCGCAGGGAAATAAATCTTAAAGGTAGTCCCGTGTCCCGGTTCGCTGTAGCAAGTGATGTACCCAGCATGTTGTTTGACAATACCGTAGACGATTGCAAGCCCTAGACCAGTCCCTTTCCCTACCTCCTTAGTCGTGAAGAACGGTTCAAAAATATGAGACAAAGTTTGTTTATCCATACCAATCCCAGTGTCAGAAACGCTTAAGCGTGACATAAAGTCCTGGTCTGGCTCCCAAATGACTTCGGCAATATTCCTCATTCAATTGCTCATTTCTAGTTTGGATCGTCAATGTTCCGCCATCTGGCATAGCGTCTCTAGCGTTCACCCCAAGATTCATCAGAATTTGCATTACCTGAGATGAATCGGCTTGCGCCAGTTCCAGGTCACCGTTTAGATGGAGATCAATCTTGATCGTTTTCGGAATCGTGCGAGACAAGAGTGACTGGAACTCGACTATCTCCTTGTTCAAATTGATAGGGCGCAGCTTTGGCTCGACTTTTCTCCCAAACGTGAGCAGGCTCTTTACGAGGTCAGCGCCCCGTTTACCTGCCTGATAGATTTTTTCAGTGTTCTTATAGTATTTTTGGTCTTGCTGTTGAAGTTTTAGCGTTAACTCAGCGTAGCCAAGGATGACTTGAAGAATGTTATTAAAATCATGGGCTATCCCACCAGCGAGAGTGCCGATACTTTCCATCTTCTGGGCCCAGAAAAGCTGGTGCTGCAGTTTCGATCTCGAGTGTTCTGTCGTGTTTCACCGCCACATAGTTCAAGATTCTGCCAGTCGGGTCTTTTACGGGAGATATGACGGCGTCTTCCGGATAAAGAGCGCCATCCTTTTTCCTATTTAGAAACTGACCTCTCCAAACTTCCCCGCGTCCTATGGTCTCCCAAAGCTCTGCGTAAAACTCGGGCTCCTGGCGTCCGCTCTGCAAAATTCGTGCATTATGTCCTATGGCTTCGTCTCGAGCGTAGCCAGTAATCGTCTCGAACGCAGGATTTACGTACTCAATAGTCCCGTTTGTGTCAGTAATGACTATACCTTCCGCCGCTTGCTCTACAGCGGTTGCCAATAGCCTTTGATACTCTACTGTTCTTTTCCGCTCGTTGATCTCTCTTTGAAGTTGTAGATTGGTTTCAGCAAGTTCAGTGGTCCTTTCCTTGACCCGAATATCCAAATTGTCACGAGCTTCCTCTAGTTTTTTATATGTCCTGGATTGTTCCGCCAGGCTTTTGAAAATGGCGATTGCCATTATGGCTAGTCCTCCCACCAAAGCCGCAAAGACCATTCCCCACAGCGAAGCGGAATATCCACCCAGATATTTAGACCTTGGCGCCACATTCACTAACCACAACGGTGTGTTAGGTATCTTTCCACCACAAATAACCAAAGACTCTTTCGCAGATTCCAACCCACTGCGATGGGTCTCTACTACCTGAGATTCCGACAACAAAGTCCGCGAAATCCCGAGGAGTTCGAAAAGCTTTTTTCCTTCAAGATCTTTTGGACCTTTAATCAAAACGCCTCTTGAATCTGTAATCCCTTTGAATTCGTCGGTGGCAGGAGAACCGTGGAACTGAACCCGGCTTTCAACGGTCCCTAGATTCAGTCTCATTAGTAAGCAGCCTCTTTCCTGATCTTTGTAAGTAAACATCTTGAAAACAAACACGGCCGGATGCCCGCCAGACTCAATCACACCAAAAATGAGATGTTGTCCCTAAGGTTTCTACAGTTTTCCCTAATCCTTCATCGTCTAATCCCGTCACGTTGGATGACGAAAGAGTCTCAGCTACGACTCGTTTCTCCTTTGTGTCAAAAAAGATTATCTGATCGAAGACTGGGCTATTTCCGGCCCGCACGTTCCTCTGAAATCTTTCAAACTCGTCCGTTATTTCGGCCACAGCTACGGTCAGTCCATATTCCATGCGCATTCCCAACGCCTTGTTTTGATAGTAAACCTTGAGAGCCCTGCAATTCAAAAGTGTCTCAATGTCACTGATTCGTTGGTCGAAGTACTCGTTAAGAATGGAAAGGTCAGTCCTGCTTTCTTGAGAAAAAGAACGAAGGCTCGCTTCTGCAAGTGAACTTGAAGAATCGTAAACTCGAATCAATAGATAGGCCACGAAACAGGCAAGAACCGTCAGCAGCCCACCCAAGAGCCAGCATAATCTGACAAACCTTTGTCGATTTGTGGCCAGAGTCTTTCGCGAGCTACCAGTCATCTTGCCGTTTACGTGTTATTTTCCAACGTTAGGGAAATAGCTCGTGATCAGAGGATAATATTTGATGATCAATTCCCTGAGCTTGCCATTATCTCTCAATTTGCCCAAGAACTGATTAAAAGATTCCAGCAGTTTAGGCGAATCTTTAGAAATACCAAAAGCCATGAATTGGTCATTGGTGATTGCGCCAATGACCTTTATCTTTGCGGATAATTTGCGAGCGCCAGCAAGGCGTCTGGGGCGTCCTGAAGGGTCAACTCACAATCCCCTTTGATGATGGCGGCGGGAAGATCATTAAGCTGCAATCCTTCTAGGTATTTGGAGGCGCATCCTTGTAATGCTTGTACAAATCCGGATCCAGGCATGTTTCTTTAATGCCTAGGATCTGTTTTCCCGGCAATAGATTCTTGGTCAGAAGCACATCTTTAGCAGGATCGCCTGTCGGCCGTATGGGGTTCAGATTGGAGTCCGCTCGGGCAATTACCCAAATAGCCGTAGGAAAATATGAGTCAGAGAAATTAATTACTTTACTTCGCCAAGGCAAGACGGTTAAGCCATTTCCAACAATATCTCCCTTGACAGGAGTTTCCCCAGCAATTTCCACTTCATCTCCGTTAGGGATAACCCTTTTTCCTGAGAGGTCACCTATTACCGTTTCCCATGATGTGAGCACGTGTTGGTATCTGACACCTATCTCTGACGCATACATCTTCAGGATGTCCACGTCCAATCCATCACCGTCGCCTGTCACGAAATTCGAATATGGGACTCCAAAATGCATTAAGGCGCCTGACGATCTTATGTGGTCCAAGTCCGCTCGTGTTAGCGGGGTAAAGACCAATCCCATAAGTACACTGATGAGAACCGTAACGACAGTCTTAAGCATTGCTATCTGGCTCCTTGAAAGCAAAGATGTCCGAGAGACCGGCTGACTTCAATGATCTTCCCGATTATGATTAGTCCTTGTCTCTTTGACCGACTCCCTTTTCCTTCAGGAAATCAATTCACATTCAGTTATGTAGGCGAAATCATGTAACAAAAGACCTACATTGTGTTTCAATCAGGACTAGTGATCGGTTTTTGAGGCGGACAGAAATTGGTCCTGTCTCGGATGAGATCCCATCCAGGTTACTTTACCCGTGTCGATATCGTACAATGCGCCCGACGACTTTCAATTTTCCACTTCTTACCCTGTTGGAAATTATGGGGCTTGATTTAAAGAGATCTTCAATAGCCTGCCAAACGTTTGCGTCGATTGCAGCATTGATTAACGCATCTCCCGTAGCGCCGGGGTTGTCTTTTTTGGCTTGAACAACTGCCGGCACAATACTCTTAACAATAGATTTAATATTGCCATGTAATTCCGCTCCCTGCGCAACCGCTGCGACTGCGCCGCAATGGGTGTGCCCCAATACCAACAACAGTGGTGTGCCCAGGTGGTCGGTTCCAAATTCCAAAGACGCTGTTTCGTCTACATTAGCGACGTTTCCCGCCACCCTTACAACGAAAAGGTCTCCTATTCCCTGGTCAAAAACTACCTCAACAGGAACTCTGGAGTCCGAACATGACAACAAGCTTGCAAAAGGAGTCTGCCCATTGACCGTAGTTGACTTTCTTCGGTCCGCACCCCCATTAGGATGGCTTGGTTTACCTTGGACAAAACGATCGTTCCCGGCTTTAAGCAAGTTAATGGAAACATCGGCGGACATCCCGGAGCCTAGCTCGCTAGCCAGGACCAAAGGGAGGTAAACAAATATAGCCGCTACCAGAACACCTACAAATGCTGTCTTTCTCATTTTGCGCTTCTCCTCAAAGAAATCATGCTCATTATAGCAGTTTCACGCTAGACCCGAATTCAGCCCTACCACTCCACATGAAAAAAGTCTCTCGGCCGTTCACGTGGGGCTTGTAAATTCCTCGCCCCCCATTTCATAATTATCGGGCATAACTCAAAATGATGCAACTATCTAATTTAAAATAAATTCTGCCGATCCAGCAGTTTTGTCACCGTTTTATGGGAGATCGGCAGAATGGTGGGTATAGCGCAAAGGTGTTCAAGGCTAAATATGTATAAGTCATCCAGGCGCCTTGTTAATGGTAGCTCACACTGAGTCTACCGCAGTTGGATTTTCCCCCTGATCCTGACGTTCCGGAACGTATCGATGCGCAAGCCATTTCATCTCGCACCGCAGCCAATATTCTTAAGCCTTCCTCCAAGTCCTTGACATTCGGTCTCCTCACATCTTTGGAAAACCTTTGATAATTAGGATCTTCACAACCTCCGAGTTCATAAAGAAAGTCATTTACATTTTTTCTCCACTTATCGAAGGAACAATTGTCGAACTCTGTTTCGACAACGGCTCCATGTACACGTCCACGCTCCACAAAATCCCTTCCCATATCGTAGAGAACTTCTGATTTTTCGAGGTTACTCATGTCTACACGCATGACGATCACTCCTTCCAGCAAACATGTTCCTAGAAGTCATCTTTGGGCGCATGACAGGAAATCGGTCTCCAATCATTGCGCCTCTGGCCTATATCTCATTCAAAAGCGGACTTGTACACGAAAACGTAATCCTGATCATTAATATCAACAGAAATATCTGCTCCACGTGATTCGGCGTATACTAGCCAGCTTGGTTTCTCTCGATCGCAGCATATTGTGTCAGGCGAGAATTTTCCACTGTTCCTGTCAAACCAGGCCAATAGCATCGGATCCGAGGACATTTCATGCGCCTTGCGATCTGCAATGGATTTGGCGCTGCCAAAATTCAATCGCATATCATCTACCCGCATTTGAACCGGATGATTCAGCATGTCTTTTGTCAAATGTTTACAATTAGTCATGTTGACCTCCTCGTGTTCGTCTCAAATTACACAATGAGACTCACAACAAGATCGTTTCAGTTTCGTTAAATTATAGATGTGTAATCGTATCATTTGATTCAAATACAAATTATTTCTTATCTTTAAGGAGAGTCTCAAGTTCAACGAAAGGAGTATTAACAATCACAGCTTCCAACTCTGTGCCGTTACCAACTTCTCCCAATTCCCGCTCCTCCAGATACCTAGCGTGCTCCTTATCATGACATCGCTCACAGAGTAATTCCCAGTTGCTCCCATCCGGAGGATTGTTATCGTGGTTGTGATCCTTGTGATGAACGGTGAGTTCTTTCAATCTCTTTCCTGAGAACTCTTGCCCGCATCTAGCGCAGACTAACGGAAACAATTTTAGGGCACGGTCACGGTAAGTTGTCTCCCGAAGTTCTTGTTGACGCTTGGCTTCTGTTATTAAGACTTGCAGCTTGTTCTGCCCTGTCTTTGACCTGTTTGTCGCAATTGGCGACTTTTTGGGGAAACGGCTCATATCATTAACCTTGGATGATCTGAGAATTTTTCGAGTCCAATGGGTTGATGAAGAATCCTATATGGTTTCATTCCCGTGCGCCATAAGACTCGAGGACGTCTATCGTTGCGACGTTACCTCGCAACTTGGCCATGGACAGAGCGGTCTTGCCTGACTTCTCCCTAGCGTCAAGGTCCGCTCCGTTTTTAGCAAGAAGTTTTACGATGTCGTTTTGTCCTTCGTGGGAGGCTATCATGAGGGCAGTGCCTCCTGAATTGTCCTTCGCGTTTACATCTGCCCCGCTTTTAAGGAGTAATTCCACCACTACCTGAAATCCCTCAACCGTGGCGTGCATCAACGGAGTGAATCCGTCGTTGTCCTTGGCGTTAGCGTCTGCGCCTCGTAGCAGAAGAGCCTCCACGGACTGAGCTTTACCCTTACGAATGGCCCACATCAGTACCGTAAAACCTTTTGGACCTTTTTCGTTTATCTCTGCCCCATGATCGACCAGCATGTTTAAAGCGTCAATGTTCCCTTGCTCCGTAGCCTCAATTATTGGATTCATTCCCGACCCATCACGAACATTCGGGTCCGCCCTCGCAGACAGTAAAATTTGAGCGATGTTCAGATGTCCTCTGGAAACGGCGTCGAGCAGCGCAGTGACGCCTTTGTCACACCTATCGTTCACATCTGCCCCACGCTCCACAAGTAGTTTCGTCATGGCTATATCACCCTTGCTGGAGGCCACCATAAGGGCTGTAGAACCGTTTGAAGCCTTGATATTCACATCGCAGCCCTGATCGAGAAGGTGTTTCGCTTCCAGCGCGTCCCCTTCCAAAACGGCCTTTATAAGCGCTCTGTCCTTATAGATATAATTTGAAAGAATAGAACTGCCGGCTATGGCCATAAACCCCAGGAGAGCCAATATCCACATTCTTTTCGACATTGGTTTGGACTCCATGTAACTAATATTCAGGACGCTAAATGTGCGTCTCTTTCATTCGAGACACTATTACACCCGAGTCAAATAGTCCGGCTCGGGAGTATTGGTATTGATCTCAGCTAGATTAGCATATGTCGTTGCTTTAAGAATCACTAAGCTTGAATTCAAATTTTCTTTCACTGAACTCGTTGGGATCAGAATTGTTATAACTTCTTTCCGTTAGAATTGCGTTATCCTCGTAATCTAGCGAAAAGATCACAGAAGAACGAGTGCCATAATCCGAACTTGCCACAAAGATTGGCGCAAGAATCCGTTCCCACTCTATACCTATTCCGGTGTCTGGAAGACATCGATCATCAGGTTGTCTTGTATCCGCAAGAATCTTGAAGATCGCATCCGAGGCAACTTCATGTTGCTGCGAAAGCGTCCGCCTGAATGCTACCCGGCCGCGTGCTACCTTGGGCCAAGGGGTGTCTAAAAAATGATTACTCAAGCCGTATATTCCCGCGGTCAAACTGCGCCACGTCCCATCTCTGTTTGAAATAAAATAAATTTGATTTCTATCTCCCAACAACAGGTTAAAATCATTGTAACTGTGCGCTTTGGGCGCCAACATTTGAATATACTTTAGAGGCGTTTCCCGACTCTTTAAGAAATCGCTTACTACTTGGCCCCGTGAAGGAGCGTCGTTTTTTTTGTGAGAGGGGTCGCGAAAATTAGTAAGGACAGCTACTTTACCTGTTTCTGGTAACCCCCATCCAGGTTCCGCCTTCCCTCAAATCCCGTCCAGCAAGAACATTTGGATCATCTTCCCAAAAATCTGCGGGAGCTGTAGGCCTGTCATAAAACTCATCCCTATTCCCGGCCAACACCAGCCGATAGCGAGTATGATTTTTAAATGATAGCAATACTAAACACATACCGACTCCAGATTCTAACCAAGCTCATCATTCTTGACAGGCTCAATTCCAAAAATGGATACAAACCGTGCGGTTTTTTCGACCGGAGGAATTTTCCAACATTCCTCCGATTTCGTGAACTAAGTTCTTCGTAGTTATCCCACGACCATATCTTTTTTCTAGCCCTCAAAGGCGTCTCTTGCGACTTAGCGTATTTGCGGTCACAAATACTATACCACGGGGAGGGCGGCGAAATTCTTTTTTCGCCTCCATGATCGAGGCAAAATCGTAATTTTGCAAGAGGATCAGAGCCGTGGTATTTAGGGATATTCGAAAAGTTTGAAGAACCTGATGTCTGACGCATAATCTTTTTAATGCAATCGGAGGACGACGCATGAACCAACTGGATGCAATTTTCTCTCCTCGGTCCGTTGCCGTCGTGGGCGCTTCCACAACTCCAGGAAAGGTAGGACACGATATTTTCGTGAATATTCTTCAAGGTGATTTTCAGGGCACGCTATACCCTGTTAATCCCCGGGCTGTTCACGTGAAAAGCGTCCGGGCCTACCCTTCTATTTCTGAATTGCCTGAGCCGGTAGATTTGGCCATCATCGTGCTTCCACCTCAGAAATCCTTGAGCGCAGTGGAGGAAGCCGCCGAAAAGGGAATAAAGGGGCTCGTAATAGTTTCGGCAGGGTTTCGAGAGGTTGGCAAAGAGGGACGCGAGATTGAAGACAGGATAGTATGCAAGTGTCGAGACGCCGGCATCCGCATGGTTGGCCCCAACTGCCTTGGAGTGATTAACCCCAATCCTTCGGTAAGACTAAACGCGAGCTTTTCGACCCATATGCCCGCGTCCGGCCACATTTCGTTTATTTCTCAGAGCGGCGCTCTTTGTACAGCGGTCCTGGATTTCGCCGCTGACCGCGACTTTGGTTTTTCCAAGTTCGTATCGATTGGCAACAAAGCTGATGTTGATGAACTGGAATTGCTCCTATACCTGCATAACGATCCGGAAACACACGTCATCATGGTCTATTTGGAAGAACTCAGTCGAGGGCTGGAGTTCATTAGAACTGCGAAAATGATCACTTCCGGCGCCCGTCCAACACCTATTTTGGTTGTAAAATCGGGAAGGACCGTAGCAGGGCAACGAGCAGCGGCTTCGCATACAGGCTCGCTGGCAGGGTTCGAAGCTATTTATGACGCCTTTTTCCAGCAAACTGGAATAATCAGGGCTAATTCTATTGAGGATCTATTCAACTATGCGGCCGCATTCTCATGCAAGAGAATCCCAATCGGAAATAGGGTAGGAATCGTTACCAACGCAGGTGGCCCGGGCATTGTCGCCACGGACATGACGGTTTCGTCCGGCCTCCAATTGGCCCAATTCAGTCAGGAGACTATAGAAGTTCTCGAGAGTCATTTACCCCCTGAAGCCAATGTGCATAACCCGGTCGACGTTATCGGAGACGCGCCTCAGGAAAGATACGAAAGCGCTCTCGCAACAGTCATAAAGGATGAATCAGTAGATGGAGCGATAGTTATTCTTACTCCCCAATCCATGACCAATGCGCTGGCGACAGCGGAAGTTATCGGCCGTATCGCAGCCAACACTCGAAAACCAATTCTGTGCTGTTTCATGGGTGTTATAGATGTTTCAGCGGGAGTGAAACACCTTCAGGAGGAAGGAATACCGGTCTTTCAGTTTCCCGAGCAGGCTGCCGAAGCGTTTGGAGCTCTCTATCGATATTCTCGCTGGGTTAATCGAAAATTCTTACCCCAATTCCGGCTGAATCATGACAAAGAAAAGGCGTCGGACATCATCCGACGTGCGCTCTCCGATGGAAGGCTGAGCATGGGGGAAATCGAAGGAGGCGAACTCCTCAAGTGCTATGGATTTGAGGTTCTCCCGTCAAAAATTGTTAAAACCAGGGAAGAAGCCAAAGACTTCGCGGAATCTATCCAGGGCCCAGTAGCTATGAAAATCGTGTCCCCGCAAATCCTTCACAAATCTGACGTAGGTGGCGTGGCGCTTAACGTATGCAGCGGAAGAGACACGATGCAAGAATTTGATGAAATTCTAGAGCGAGCGCTGCAACATGTCCCAAATGCGGAAATAGACGGAGTCCTCGTCCAGAAGATGGCAAATCAACAAGGGCAAGAGATAATTCTCGGCATGAACAGATATCCCCTTTATGGCTCTCTGCTCATGTTCGGGCTTGGGGGAATTTTTGTAGAAATCTTCAAAGACGTTGTTTTCCGCATGGCGCCCATTGGTAGGAACGAAGCCCACCGAATGGTCCATGAAATTAAAGGGATAAGGATCCTGGAAGGATATCGAGGCAAACCGCCAGTGGATCTGGAAACCTTGGAACGATCACTCGTCAGCCTTTCCGCCATGGCGTTGAACCACCCGGAAATCAATGAACTCGATATAAATCCCCTAATCGTTTATGAAGATGGAAAAGGAGCGGTAGTTTCAGATTGCAGAATCATATTGAAATTATCGGAGGGAATTTAGATCACTCTCTAGACCTGAGATCTTTTGTGATATAGGTGTCCTATACATTCGACGAATAATCCGTGGGAACTATAACATTTCGACGCTATAGATAGCGCATTGTACTGGAACTGAGACTTGCAAAAAGCGGGTATGAAGCGCTATAATAATTTTCTGGAATGATTAATTTCGTTTCAAGGGTCATTTTCACGTGTCCAATGCGGACCCGCATGCGTTCACCTTTAAAAGTCAGAATCCTCCTACCTCGACACCAGATTCCTGAAGTTTAAGGCCCAGCGCTTTGGATTGTTGTTGACACGAGACAAGAGGCAGTGTTACGCCCCTAACCCGGTGGTAGATTGCCATATCATATTCAGACACGGCGGCTGATTCTTTGAATGCAATCATGATCTGAGCCCCAACAACTTTTTGGGAATTCAAAATGCCCTTGACGGGCAAGCAGAGACTCTTAAGATCTTAGAATTGGAGTCGAAGAGAAATTAGAGATAGGAACAGTGAAAAAATAGAATGAAAATAGCCTTAGTAATTCCAGGAATCAGCTCTGAATCCGAAAGAAGCTTCTACGATTTTAAGTTTGGAACCAGATTTCTCCTTTCCAGAAAACATATTTCCTATCTTCTTGCTATCCCTACTCTGATATCACTAACTCCGCCACAACACGAAATCCGGGTCTTCGACCAAAATATCGAAGACATAGACTATGACTGGGAGGCGGATCTTGTAGGCATCACGGTCAGGACGATGTTTGCCACCAGAGCCTATGAGATATCAGAGAACTTCCGGGCCAGAGGGATGAAAACGATCTTAGGCGGGATACACCCTTCAATGTGTCCTGAAGACGCTCTTCAACATTGTGACAGCGTCGCCATCGGTGAGGCGGAAGAAATTTGGGGCTCGGTATTGCAGGACGCTGAAAATGGCCGCTTAAAGAGGATCTACAAAGCGGAGAAGTTCGCCGATCTTAGTGCAGCTCCCACTCCTGATAGGTCATCACTTTCGAAAAAGCAATACCTGATGGACATTGTTCAGACCACAAAAGGCTGCCCGTTCCACTGCGAATTTTGCTCCGTTCACGCATTTGATGGGCAAAGGATTAGAAGTAAGACCATTGAGCAGGTCATCCGGGAAATTCAGGGCATTAATAGTTTCCATACCAAATATAAGAAGAAAACCTCTATATTTTTTGCCGACGACAACATTATAGCCGATAAAGCATTTGCCAAGGAACTTTTTCTGGCTCTCCAGCCATACAACATTAACTGGATGTGTCAGGCGTCTATCAACATTTCACGTGAGACTGACTTACTGGAATTAATGAGAAATAGCGGGTGTGGAGCAATTTTTATTGGCTTTGAATCAATATCCAAAGAGAACCTTGAAATGATGCACAAGGGGATTAATCAACGTTATGAATATATTGAAGCAATCCAGAAAATACAATCCTACGGGATATTGGTTCATAGCTCATTTATCCTGGGTTACGATTTTGATTCTCCGCAAACATTTGATGAACTCATAAATTTTATACAGGAAGCAAATCTCCTCATGCCTTTGATCAACATTCTCACCCCGTTGCCGGGAACAATGTTGTATAAACGCCTTGAAGAAGAGGGACGGATCCTGGACAAAGACTGGAGCAAATATGACACGCAACATGTTGTCTTCATGCCGGCCAGGATGTCTCCGGATGATCTGTTGCAAGGGTACAGGAAGGTCGTCAAATCAGTCTATTCATTTGACTCGATATTGACAAATCTGCGCCACTACTGGGACGCTGACTTCTGGAAACGTTCCAACCAGACTGATCCGGTAAAGTTCGTTTACCGCCTTCTATTCGCCATTAGACTCGCCACATTGCTGTTTTCCCGTAACATGGACCGCTCAAGGTTCATCATGAAAATACTGCCTCACGTGTTTGACAAACGGGTAAGAGTATCAACAATCCTTGCATTGATGAACAACAATGATTTTGCTCATAGCCTTTGAACACTGGCCAAACATTAAAAAAGACTGATGGTAAAGCTATTCAATCCTGATGTTCTCAATCCGGTGGGCTATGGCCAAAACCCTCACGTGAGGCGTGAATCAGCTCCTTTCTTTCGTGGGGTGGCCGCCACAAGACGGCTACTTGACTGTAGCCGGGAGAAACGCGAATGGTTCAGCCGTTTGGAACTTGCTTGCCGCACTGCCTGAATAAGTCTTTCCGCCAACCAATATGAGCTTCTTGACCGGAGCGCCTTCTTTCAGATCCAACTCCGCCATCGGTACCCAAAACACTGTGGGGCTGGTCGCTGAATCAAAGTAGTAAACCTTATTCTTGTGGTCGGAGAATGTGCGCCAATACGTCGAGGCAATGTTCGGCTGACCTGGCGTCGTGATGCCCAGTGGAACTGAAACTCCACGAATAACCCCACAGACGCTCGCCAGAGCCCGGGCCATGTCGGAGGTCTTAGGGATAGCGTTTATATAAAACGACGCTCGAACGAAGCGATCCGCAGCGCGGCGAGTACCTGGCAGAAAGGTTGATCCACCGATCTCTTCCCAATATTCGTTTAGCGCCAGTTGCTTGTCAAACACCGGCGAGTTAGTCATCACCTGGTAGTTCTTGCCATGATGAATAAACAATTTGCCGCCAATGTATTCAAAGATGGCAGAGTCACCCGATGGATCAGAAATCGCTAAATGCCCGGTCGCCGGTTTGCCGTCCGGCAGCGTCGGCGCAACAACTATAAAGGGGTCCTCTCGCAAAGCGTTTACAGCCTCAGTGACGGTAGCGAAATTGTCGAGCGCATACTGGGCCCAGGCGGCAATCGAGATTGTAGGACGCTTGCCATCCGGCTTGCCATATTCCGATTCCGCAAGATAGAGAACATTTGCTACAAGCCCCTTCTCGTTCATGCCGTCGACGGTGCTCACACCATAGAAAGAACTAACTACGCTACCATATTTCGAGGTCCACTTGATCGACGTTACGCCGGCGGCTCCATCACGTTTCATGCCACTTGGAAACGCCCAGAGGTCAGTTCCAGTATTTTCCTCCCAGTCCATAGACCGCCCCGTAATAATTACGCCTTCGGGACCTAGGTACACAGCGCGGGTACATGCAATCACCTGTTTGACATCAGCAAACCCAAGAGTCAGCGCGATTAATGTCCAAAATACAGCTTTGTGCAAGATCTGTCGCTTCATGATGCGTCTCCTTTATTTTTTCATCGGTATCAGATTCTTCAACTCACAGCCCTTTTTCAGCTTCGTTCCACGAATTCGACAATATTCCCATCTGGATCTTTGACCATAGCAATCCGAACACCAGGCCGTAATGTTGTTTCAGGCAAAGCAAATTCTATTCCAATGTTTTTTAGATCGGAACAGAGTTCGGAAAGATTCTCTATTACGAAGGTGACATAACGAAAACCCAATTGATTTTCCAGACCGATAGCTCCCTGGGGAGGAACAGCCTTAGGTTCGATCAACTTAAAGTCGCTAGTCCCAAAACGTAATCGGTGCATAGTTCCAAACCATAAAGGGACACTTCCTACAAACTCCAGTCCGAGGATGTTCTGGTAGAAATCAAGGCTGGCCTTAATGTCACTGACGACTATACCGAGATCCAAAGAATCTTTCGCTGGCTTCATCATTTTGTTGTTTTCCTCTCCAGTGTTCTGTCAATTGTAATAACTCGAACCAGGCTTTAACGCCTCTCTGGTTTCAACCATATGTTAAGAGTTTATTCGACCTCACACATGCCATAGATTTCGTTGCACGCGTCTGAATACAACCTTTGGATCCAATCGTCTCTCTTGCCATGGTCAGTCAGCGGAGATCCACATTCGGGACAGGTCTTCATGGCTCCTAGACGTCGCAGAATACGATGAACCGTCGCAACAAATGTGGCGTGGCTCCATGTGAGTGGTGAAACGGAAATAGGTTCCCCCGTGAACGGGTGCGCCTGTTCGGCGAGAATCCGTGAAGGGAGAGCGTGATCGGTCACCCATTTGAGCAGCTCTACCGATTCGGTTATCCCTTTCTCGTCAGTCGCTCTTTCCGCAAAAAAGTCAGCCAACCACAGAGTGCATACAAACCAGGGATTTCCAGGAGTATTTTTGCTCACCCGGTGATAATAATCATTCTCATATCGGGCCATACCGCCCACACCGGCTCCGACCCACAGTTTGTCTCTAAGGTCTGACATGGTGGAAGCTATCTTAGGGTCATCAGCAGAATAGAGGCCAAACGCAAAGAGTCCCCAGATACTGGCGTCTCGTGTGGAATCAGCCTCCAGCTCACCTTGGGAATTGCGGTGCAGCGATCTGCAAAAACGGTTGAGATCTTCTCTCCAAAGATGAACTGAAGCCGCATCCCGTAGTTCTGCAGCGGCTTTGCGGTAGTCTTCAGCTCTTCTGGTCTCTCCAAAGACGGTACAGAACAGCGAAGCCGCCGTTAGTCCTCCAAAAACTGCGCCAACGGTAAAGCTCCATATTCCACGGCGCTCTTCCCATAGGTCATACGAAGGAGAAGGAAGACCGGTCTGTTCATCCCTAAAGGATCGCATAAAATTGGCGGCGTTCTTTATGAGAGGCTTGTACAGGGGCTTGATAAATTCTATATCCCGGTACTTTACGAAGTGGTGCCAGAGAGCCCACACAACAAGAGCAGTCTCGTCTTCCTGGATTGGTAGTTGGGGCTGTCCGTCGCTATACCAGGGATGCCATGAAGAAGCGAGTGTGCGGTCAGGGTTGTACTTGTGCAGAAGATAGCCGTCCTTCTCTATTACATCCGCAGCAAACTGGTAGAAGGCTTGGGCGGGCATAACATACCCCGCTTGATCCAGAGCGTTGGCGACGAGGGCGCCGTCTCTTGGCCAGACATAAGAATATGTGTCCCGATTGAAGTGGACTATGTCTGAATCATTCGCTGCAAGAATGCCTCCCTGCCAGTCTATCTGGGTCTGCAAAACGAGGAGACTCCGACTGTACAATTTTCCGATATCGGGTGGCAATAAATCCAGACGCGGGGTCTCCTTGCGCACCCACAGACTCCAGTAATCAGCAGTTCTAGAAACTAGGGTCTCTGGTCCCTTATCCCTAACAATAGCGTTGAGAACACGGACCTGGCTCCATGTTTCCCCAGCAGTCAGCCAGAAATGGGCTTTTGCTTTGGAAAGTCCGTTAACCCCAAGACTCAAACAGATAACAGAATCCACCGCCCCTTGAGCGATCGGGTTGCCGGATAGAACGCCGTCTTCGGCATCCCGAAAAGTCCCTTCTAACCCACGGATGTTTTTCTGGCCCGTCGCAAACCCAAGGAGACCCGGGTGAGTTTCCGTTGCGCCGTTGAGAAGAAAATATCTGGCTGCTTTGTAATGGACTATTCCACCAGTCTCTGGATCGTAAACCGCAGTATTCCCTACGTCGTTCCCGTAAATGCTGAAGTCGTGAGCCAGAAAAATTCGGATCTCCCTGGGTTGCGGCCTCAAGTTCTCTATCTCCATCTCCCGGATATAGATGTTCTCGTGAAAGTCAACCGCGTCGTGAGCCAAGATCAGTAGGCCGAGTTCCTGATTATAAAGAGTCACATTGGTGACAAGCGTGTCAGGAACATATCCGAGATCCAATTTCCATCCATCTTCGATCCAAGAGAACCGACCGTCAACCCACACTCCAAAACGGCAATAATTCCCATTGACATGATTCTCCTGGCCGACGTGAGGAAAATACAGATCCCGGATTCGATATTTACGGTCAAAGCAAATGAGAAGTCTTCCATTGCCAACGGGAATGTCTCTGGGCACGGTGACAGTCCTTTCCTAAAGGAATCAGAATCAGTGTCCTGATTTTTCTCAATTGAACTAACCCCTGCTTTTCGAGGCGAAGATTTGCTTTACGATGCCAGTTATGGCAGCCGAATCTTTTTTCTTCCGCCTGAAAAAACGCTCGTTTCCCAAATAGTCTGAGCCACAATTATGCATCGTCTAAATTCATCAATCTTCGAATCAATTCTGATTATAAAATATTAGCGCTTAACTATTCAAAAGCAATTTCTTCAAAAAAGGAAGCGGTTCAGAAGGCTTGAGGAGAAGGTTCCAAAACAATCCGGGCAAAATAAAACCCTAACCGCTTGAACGACCAGGGTTATGTGAGTAACCGTCTCCCAGATAATTACCCACAACAGAAACGAAAGGACATTTCGTCCTTGTGCCGCAATAACAATTTCAATTTGGAAATGCAAGAAAATTCCAAAAG
This sequence comes from uncultured delta proteobacterium, assembly GCA_963846725.1. Lineage (GTDB taxonomy): Bacteria > Desulfobacterota > Desulfomonilia > Desulfomonilales > Desulfomonilaceae > CAJBEZ01. Next base: position 30,695 of record CAWJXP010000025.1, read on the forward strand.
ATCTTTCAAACTGTTTCATATTGAGACCAATTTTGAAATGGTCTTCCACTACTTCAGCAAGTGAGATATGCCTAGTTAGATATTGGAGAAGACGAGTCTCCTTCAGAAGGAGCAACCATTGTTTTAGTTCAATTGGAATATTTAATGCGATCTCATCTTGTGGAGATTTTACTTCACAGCGCCTCCTACTTGGGATTACCTATGCAATTTTAAACGATTGCCCCCGAGCCCACTTTTATTCGGCTGCTGACGCATGCTTGGCATGAGCCCGAACGAAGCCTGGCCGCATCGCGAGAGAGAGGACGCCTACGATGTTTTTTGGCTCATTCCTGAAAACAAAAAATCGGTGAACCTCCGAAAAAATCATCTTACTTATTGCATCTTCTATGAATTCCAGTTCCTCACATGAACGCACGGAAGGGGACGCCAGGATAGATTTGGCCGTTACGTCAGGAGCGATCCCACGCTTATATGCAAGTATAAGATCTGTCTTGGAGATTACTCCGATAGGAGCCGAATTGTCATCTCTGATCAGGACGGCTCCGAAACGATTGACAGACAAACCTTCCATGATTGCGGCAAGAGAGTCTTGTACCGAGAAAGAAGTGACTGACGGTGTCATAACGTCTCTCACTGTGAATCGAAGGGCGTCCGAGCCGTCCAATTTCTCAATTCTCCGATTCATTAGACTTTGATCGCAACTTCGGCAGTAGCGGTAGAGTAATCCGACTATGTCCGGATATGCTACAACTCCTATCGCCCTTTCTGATGATCCTTTTGAAACATAAATCCGATAAATCCCTCTGGAGCGCATTGTTTCAAGAGTCGATTCGAGCGAATCAGTTGGACTACAAAACAATGGCGGAGAAACCATTATTTCCTCCAAAGGTGTATCTAAAGGTACAGCGGCATAGTAAGCGCCCATCATGTCGGTCTTGGAAACCACTCCAACTGGAAGGTCATCCTGATCTGTGATTAAGAGAGCGCCAACCTTGTATTTTAACAAGAACCTGATGCCTGATTCGACGGAGTGTCTGCCCGGTAGACTAGTAACCTGCTTTCGCATGGCGTCACGCACGCAGAAGATAACGGAGTGTGGTTTTTTTCTCCAATGGAAGCATAAGAACACCTCAATCCATGTCGCAAAAAAAGATGGGTAGTTCGCCCCTTACGGGGCCAATTCATTAATCAGACGAAAAAAAAGATCAGAAATGTATACGATGCCTTCGACCCTTCCATCCATTAACACAGGAATTCGGCGTATATGCTTCGTAATCATGAGGTCAAGAATGAACATTATAGAGGTATCAGGAGTTACCGTTGTCAAGTCGGTGGTCATAATGTCCTCTACGAGCACAGATTTTGCTCTAGAGCAAATGTCCTCCATCAGACCTGCAATATTTATGTCTTCCATCATGCCCCAAACCTGAACATGTTTTGGGCGAATAAAAAGTAAAATATCATACATGGACATCATACCGATGAGTCGCCCAGATTCGTCCGTCACAATCATGCCAAAGATTTTGCGTTGTTCTTGCTCACTAGCTTTTTTGAAAAGCTTTGCCGCTTCTTCGATTGAAAGTTTGGGACTAAGGGTGTGAAAGGTCTTAACCATAACATCACGGGCGGTAAGCATCCGGCGCCTCCTATCCAAAGTTCATCAATTGCTTTGGCAAATTTGTCAACTGGCATCCCAAAAATAGAGAAGACTTTATATCACATTATATTTCCGGATTAGTATGCGAGCGATCTGCAAAGTATCATACAGACCTCACATCTCTAGATTGAATTCTACGCGTTATCACCCCAAGAGAATCCCCTCATCGTGAACAAGCCCCAAAGACAGTATACATAAATGTAGGCCCATCATACAAATAAGTAGCTTTATTAATCAAAATCTGAAGAGAAACTCAGTTGGATGATGTTTGGTACACAGTGAATTTGCACCTACTAAACCATCTTTAGCCCTTATATCAGTTAGTTGATGTTTATAGATGGCACCAGGTCATCGTTCTGGCACAATTCTTGATAGCCTATGCTCAACATTAAATGCGACATCAATTAGGAGGTCCTCCGGATATCATGGAGATTGGGTATTTAAACACTTCTCATCAACCCAGATTGATTGCGTCCAAAGCTTGGACGTCTGACGACGCCCGATCTTGAATCTTCAAGGAGGGAACGTAGCTATGACTGAACGACAAACCCTTATTGAGTTTATATCAAAAGTGTCGGAACATGATCTGTCAATTCTATTTCAGGTCCTGGACGTGGCTCATCAGAATCTCGTTTACGAGTCTACAGATGAACATCTACTGATGGACCAGTTCATGACCAGCCTGTGGATAGCGACCAGATCAATCTCAATCTAACGCTCCTGAGGAATGGCCACCACTCTGCGGTCGGCCCCATTTTCGTGAGGACTGCATAATGTGAGAAAATTTCTATGAATTGGTCAAGGTCTTTTTGAGAGGCCGTAAACAGCGTCCAGCGCCTGAAAAGGACTCACCTGAGATCCATATTGAGAGATAGGGTAGCGTATGCCTTTTTTGTACAATATCTCCAGATTTCGAAAAATACGTGCGCAGTCCTCAGGTGGTAACCCGATGGCCAACTCATCATCTGCCGCGTGACCGAATCTCCTCTCCCCGTAGCAGGGTATAGACAATGCCGGTTCTCGATCCACGAGACATCTACCAATGACATCTGAACAGGATGTTTCACCCACAGAATAAAACGTCAGTCGTTTGAAGTTGTCATATTGGATTGCGTTTATCATGATAGACATTTGAGCCGGATTGCCATAAATCAGTACAAGATCAGGCTCAAAGGGGTCGTAGGCTAAGGGGGCCAGAATGAAGGCGTTGTATTTTCCGAAAGGAACACGCTGTATGACTGACTCACAATTCGCTGCGTCCCCTTGCTTTTCAAGCCATACTTTGCTGCGCATTTCCCCGCTCGTGACAAATTCGTCGAGTTTTGACAAACCAATCACGGATGCGCATCCCAGTGTGACCAAGTCGTCCGCTGTCCCGCCGATAGTCCAGTCAAACGTCCTTACAATTGTTATTAGCTGACATAAGGATAGCTTTTCTGAAGGTCGTCTCATCCATTTGTAATGATTCAGATCTTCGGCCTTCTCCAGCAGCTTCAGAGCAACGGGAAATGTTTTCAGGCGCAGGAACCGTTCCATTCCCCTGGTCCATTCAGACCACTTGATCTGTTCTGATTCCATGATTGATCCTCACTTTTCTGATCTGGAGCGCCGTTTAGCAGAATTATTTACAACGTTCCAGAGTGAATTGACGATTAATGATTGCCGTGATCAGATCCCGCTCATCCTTGATCTGACCTTCAAAATTGGTGACGCAAGTTCCGACGGCTTCTACGGAATGAGCGTCACTTCCTCCGACCTTTATGAGACCTAAGGCATCTGCCACCTGCCCTGCAAACTCATTCTCCTCGTCCGTCACTTTGCCATTACAAATCTCGACGGCGTGGACCTGTGACAGCGTCGGGTTCTCAAGAGCGTCATTAACGTTCATTTGAAGCATCCCAAACCCAAAAAGGAGAAATCCCCTGAAGGGATGCGCAGCGATCGCTATTGCCTCACTGGCGTCTACTCTCTGTTTTAGCTGTTTCGGGGTAAGCAATCCCTCTGGTTCGGTGTCAATACCAAACACAAGGATATCCCCGCCGGTTGTTGTGACCTCAATCCCCCTGAACACGGCTATTCCATATTTTTGGCTCAACGCCTGAGCCTGATCTGGGTTCCAGACACGATTGTGTTCTGTCAAGCAGACGCCATCCAATTTGGCGTCAAGAGCAGCGCTCATCATTTCGTCGGGCGTCATCTCACTGCATGGAGAAATCGGACTCGTATGGCAATGCAGATCTATTCTCATGGGTTAGGAAACCTCACCTATTGGTTCATTGAATTTTCGCAAGGCCTTTCAATTCAGGTCGCACTCTATAGAAATCATCGACAAAACCATTCCGATCAAGATCAGGGTTGGAATCCAGAGCAGTTTTCAAATCTCTGGTAAGTTCAGACCGTGCAAGGCTTCTCAAACAATCAATCATAAGAGCCGCCATATGCCGACATCCGTTCCGGCCAAGCTCCTTCTTTATTCTTCCTTCGATCTGACCATCTATTTTCCAACCTTCTGCCCTCAGGAAAATTTGCTCCGCAAGGATGCACTTCATTGTGGTGAACCGTTTCATTCTCGCTTGAACAGACTCAATTGTGAGGCTTGGCCAATCGACCAACAGTTCACATTGCATAGCGTAAAGTTCGTCTTCCAGCACCCCTGAAATGACTCTCTTATCGGAACCTTGTAGTTGAACTCCGCATGATTTCATCCGCGAATATATTGGCATGTTTCTTGAGATCAATTTTGAGTCTCCCTTCATTCGATATTCTGAAAAGCGGCGCAGCTATCTTTGAGTCTCGGATTGGATCCAAGAACCTTGATCATCTCCGGCCCTATCACAATATCATTTAAAAAAATCTTTGGGCCGTCGCTTGACACTCTAATCTGGACGCCACCTTTTTCAGCGGCCTTGCGAAGCTCAGGAACGGTTATGCCGTTCACGAGCATCTCCATCGCTTCCAACACTAGATCCGCTATCCAATCGGAGCCTTGCGAACCTCCGACAAGTTCACGAACTATCTTCGTCATTCCAGGACCAACTCTAACTCCAATAAGCTTTTGAGCCACAGAGGACATGTCCGGAATAATCCCCAGGACATCCTTCTTCAGTAGAATTTCTGATCTTCTTATATCCAGAGTGGGAGCCTTTATTTCTAAAAAGATCGAAACTTCAAGGATATTGTCTCCGGCGTTCAAAACAATTTGCCATTCGCCGGGTCCTGACTGAGTAACTGTTGTCAGGCTGTTTGTCTGAAAATCAAGAATCATGTCAGTCACCTCAAAGCTGTGTAATGATGAAATGCCGCGTCAATTCGTATTTCCGATTCACGGCAGAGTATATCTCAATGACTTAAATTACGCTTCCAACAAGAATTTTGACTCCTATTAAAATCAGTACCGGCCCCCCCAGCCCTTTCTGCCCACTGTCCAAGGCTCTTTCCCGCACGATGACCGATTTTCATACCAACCAGGGTCATCAGCAGCGCTACTAGTCCGATTACCAGAACCGGGAACAAAATCTTCGTGCCTATCAGGCTAAAGGAAATACCCACTGCCAACGCGTCCAGACTAGTGGCCACAGACAGACCAACCAGGCTCCATCCTCTAGTTGGATCGAAGCCTTCCAACCGCTTTTCTGTATCCCCGGATTCCTTCACCATCTTTAAGCCAATAAAAACAAGGAGGCCAAAAGCCATCCAGTTGTTCAGCCCGCCGAACAGGCCTGAAACACTTGCGCCACCTAACCAGCCCACAAGCGTCATTAATGATTGAAACAGCCCGAAATGCCAGGTCAACCTGAATATGTGCCTGAAGGTGATAAAACACAGACCGCTGGAGACAGCGAGAGCAACAGCAAACGCATCCATTCCCAGAGCGACTGCCAGCCCTAGTAGAGTAAGATTATCCAAAGCGCGTCATTTCCATGGATCAAAGTGCACATTAGGACTCATTCAACTTAACAAATCTACCTCTTCCAAGTCAACAAAGCATCTCCTCGAAGGAATTATTAGGAATGATCCAGGCACGCATGTTTAACAAATAGTTCACTTGACTGAATTAACGAGCACTTATGCGTCAAACCGCCTCAAGACACTACGCGCGCCTCGTAGACATTCTCCCCGTGAATTGATAGAAACATTGTGAATGAATCATAACAATCTGATTTAGCCCAGAGACAACTCACGGACAAATGGATCACCCACATAGTCACAAACATCCGCATGCTCACATTATCCCGGAATCCATCGGTAATGGGCAGACCCGTATCGGAATAGCCTTTCTGGTAACATGCTTGTACATGCTGGTTGAGGCCGGTGGAGGTTTGTTTTTCAATTCTCTGGCGCTTTTGGCTGACGCTGGCCATATGCTCTCGGACGCATTGGCATTGGGACTTTCCTGGCTGGCTATCCTTTTAGGAAAAAGGTCTCCCAACGACAGACTAACTTTCGGATTTATCAGATCAGAGATACTGGCGGCCCTGATTAATGGACTCTTGCTATGGGCCATTGTGGCAGTCATCTTCTACGAGGCTGTTCAAAGAGTGATTGATCCCCAGCCAGTCCAGGGATTTGGGATGTTCGCTGTCGCCACTATCGGGCTGTTACTGAATCTGGCGATGGCCACTCTTCTCTTCGGCGGTAGAAACACCAACCTGAACATTAAAGGCGCTTTTCTGCATGTCCTATCAGACGCCCTGGGGTCTGTCGGAGCAATCGTGGCGGGTCTATTGATAATCTACACTAACGCCTATTGGATCGATCCGATTGTCAGCGCCCTCATTGGTATCCTTATTCTCATTTCTTCTTGGGGACTCCTGAAGGAGTCGGTCCATGTACTCATGGAAGGTGTTCCCCGCGGGGTTGATGTTGCTAGTATTGAAACAGCCTTAGTTAATGTGATTGGTGTCTGTTGCGTCTATGATCTTCATGTCTGGAGTATTTCCAGCTCTCAAATCAATCTATCGGCCCATGTGGTCCTCACTGAAACAGATCGGGACCGTAACGAGATCCTCCTGGAGATAAATTCAATATTGAATGAAAGATTTCACATTGGACACACAACCATTCAAATCGAAACGTCGCATGAAATCAAGTTTGACTCGATCAACAGGTTTTGTCGGGTAGGAACAGGATGCGACTCTACAAACCCAGGGCTGACGGATGTTCACAGAGGATAGTTCCCGGAGCAAAAAATGGCTGTTGCTGACAGCCATCGCCGCCGTTTTCATCTGGCGGGTAGTTCTTTCATTCAGCATAAATTTGATTCCTGATGAATGTAGCTACTGGACATGGTCCCGACGTCTGGATTGGTCTTACTTTGACAACTCCGGGATGGTGGCTTACCTCATAAGGCTCTCCACCGAAATTTTCGGGGAGTCGACAGCCTTCTCAGTCAGATTTCCCTTCCTCATAACATCGCTGATTACAACAATACTGGTGTATTCCACAGCAAAAATTCTTTCCCGGTCAGATCTAACAGCTATCATTTCAGCGTTGCTGTTTAACCTTGCTCCCATATCTCTATTGGGTGGAGCGGCGGCTGTTCATGACAACGCATTGATGATGTTTTGGATGCTCGCCCTGTGGTCTTGCGCAAAATTCCTGGAAAACGAAGATTACCGATTGTTTTACCTAACAGGGGTGGCCACTGGTTTGGCGGTTCTTAGTAAGTACACAGGCGCTCTACTTTTTCCGGCGATCTTGATTTGGCTTCTGTCTTCAAAAAAGCTTCGCGACGTCTTGTTAAGGAAAGAACCATGGATTGGAGCAATCATTGCGTCCGTGTGTATACTGCCTGTCGTGTGGTGGAATTACCAGCACGATTGGGCTTCATTCAAACACATCCTGTTCATTGGGTCTGGTTATAACGGTTTGTTGCGACGCATTTCGGATGGCTTTGGTTATAATGTTTCCCAGTTTCTTACCATATCACCGCTTTTCTACACGGCGATAGTGTCCGGAGTCCTCATCTCAATGTTCCTGGAGCTTCGACGTGAAGACGTCAGGAGATCACTCCTTCTGTGTATGGGGTTTCCTGTTTTTTTGTTCGCTGTAATGTCGTTCAAAGGACATTCGGAGGCCAACTGGGGAGTGATGGGATATTTGTCTACAGGCATCCTGGCCGTGATGCTGTTTTCGGACAATAGCGATCCCGTAACGATATTTTTATCCAAATACGTAAACATCCGTAGATATGTCATGACCGGAGCGATGATTTCCATCATGATGGTAGCTCTTGTTGTCCTCCATGGATGGTTGGGTCTGCTGCCGGCCGCTGTCGAGCGAAAGCTCGGAAAAGATGACAGGATCATATGGGAGACCCGTGGTTGGGGTGGTCTTGGAAAACACGTGGCGGCATTGAAACAGGATGGCGACATAATTGCCGGTGACAGCTATCAACTTTGCGCCCTTCTTGAATTCAACATTCCTGGACAGCCGAAGGTCAGGTATCTGGCTCCGTGGGATCGACCGACTCAATTTGACGTATGGAACAGTTCGTACGAAGATCTAAAAAACAAGAATATCCTGTTTGTAAGTTCCAAGCCCCTTGCGGCCACAAACCAGACATTGACCACGATTTTCGAAAACTTCGCCCACGTGCAACAACTCCCTAATTACTCGGTCATTTACCATGGTGAGCCAATCCGGGAAGTTTACGTATGCCGAGGGTACAGTTTTGACCCATTCACGCCAAGGACGCTGGGTCCCAGATCACTTTTTTATTACGACCCTTGAGCAAACTGCCCCTAATGGTCCCAAGCTGTGACAAGATCGAAAAAATCTAACCTGCTTTGGGCTCTTTGACTGGTCTGAGAATAAATGTTCCATCGCTCTGCTCTTCAATTTCCAGTCCGTAATAATGGAGAGAATCACTTAATGAACGACCAAAAAGTAATTCCAGGGTCTGGCCATCTATCCCCAGTTCTTGCGTGACAAATTCTCTTACATGATGATCAAAACTTAACAGCTCCAGCATCTTTTCGACTGTTTGTCCCTTCGTCGCTCCCAGACGACTTATTTCCCTCGAAAAATCTTCATGGGAACATCTTTCATCGTGTCTCTGAATAATCTGCCATATATCTCCTGTGTCTTGAAGCAGGTCAAACCTTGTGAGAGGAGATAGGTTCGAGAAAGCTTCCGGTTTAGGATCCCAGCACTCCTGCAACCTGCATTGGGCAGGCCTGTCATCATAAATTGAGCATTCCCGATTCCATTTTTGGTAAAAGATACAGGTCTTGTCGTCTGCAGTCTCACGTATTTTTATTCTTTCTTGCTGATTCTTAAGCGTTGATTCAACTCTGTTATCAGAAACGACTTCACCTGTTCTTATCGTGAACACATCGTTGGGGCCAATCTTTCCTTTTCGTAACAGGCTGACGTCGTCCAGTGTAAGCGTGGGGCTACCCTTGGAACAACATTCTCCGCATTTAATGCAGTAGGGACGCGTATCGTAGGCAGCCTTGAGAAGGACTTCCTTAACCTGTTTCCATATCTCTTCCTGAGATCTGGATTCCTCAGCTTCAGGCTTGGGTCCCAAGGCCTCCAGTTGCTTCATTACAGACTTTACCAGGGTTTCCGGGGCTACCGATGAGCCCACTTTCCACAAGACATCTCTAGCTTCCTCTTTTAGGGTTGTAACAAAAAAACTCCACTCAGCTCTATTCAAGTCGTTTTCCATTTCCGCCTTCCGAAAAACCTTCTCTAAACCTAAATATTGTTCCTAATTCTATGATATATCAAAAGAGCGCAATTTTAAAGAACGCCACATTTCAGGACAAAACAACAGGTCAAAGATTCATAATCACTAGAGTTACTTGCTCATCGCTATTCAGAGGTAAGAGATGAAAATCAGGTTTGTGGAGCTTTCCAAGCTCGACAATGCAAAGCGAAAAGAACTCACACAACGTCCCAGCGTAGGATTGAGGGATTTAATCCCCAAGATCACACCAATAATAGAAGATGTGAGAAAAAGAGGAGACTCCGCTCTTGTCGACTATGCGCTCAAATTCGAAGGGGCGTTGATGACCCCCGGGGATTTTAGAGTCGGCAAAGATCGGCTGAACGATGCCCTGAAGAAAATCCCGTCTGAACTTCGAGCCGCTATTCAGGCATCTATCACTAACATAACCAAGTACCACGAATTTCAGAAAGAACCAGAGATTCGTGAAATTGAGATCATGCCAGGAATTATCGCCGGCGAAAAGACAATCCCCTTGAATTCTGCGGGGCTTTACGTTCCCAGAGGCAAAGGATCTTTCCCTTCAATGATGATGATGTCGGCTGTGCCGGCAAAAGTCGCAGGTGTCAAGAGGATAGTCGCCTCAAGCCCTCCCGACAAGCATGGGATGCCGGATCAGGCTACTATGGCAGCAGCCGCGATGATCGGCGTAGATGAATTCTATGCGATAGGCGGGGTTCAGGCGATTGCGGCACTGGCCTGTGGCACTGAAACAATTCAACCCGTGGACAAGATAGTTGGTCCGGGCTCCGGCTATGTGCTGGCTGCAAAACAGTGGCTTTCAACCGAAATAGACACGGGCCTGCCGGCTGGTCCGAGTGAAGCCATAATACTTGCTGATGATTCCATAGATGCGCTCACGGCGGCGACCGATCTTCTGATAGAAGCTGAACACGGCCCTGATTCGTCAGCATATCTTGTGACCCCAGACCACAGTTTGGCCCAAGCTGTGATGAACGCATTGCCCGAGCTTGTCGCCAAACTTCCGGATGAAAGAAGATCATATTGCGAGGTTGTCCTGTCAAACTCCGGCGGGGTTATCGTGGCGGGCGCTATGGACGACGCTATATGCTTTGTAAATGAATTCGCTCCGGAACATCTTCAGGTCTTGACACGAAATCCCAGGGAAATCCTGAACCATGTTCGAACGGCCGGAGAAATCCTTTTAGGCAGGTTCACACCTGGGACACTGGCAAATTATTCCATTGGGCCAAACGCTATTCTTCCTACTTCAGGATTTGGGCGGACAGCTTCCGCTCTTTCGGTAAGAGACTTCACGAGAAAAATGTCATTCGCAGAATTATCACAGGATGGGTTTAACCAACTTGCTCATAATACTTTGACACTCGCGGGTTACGAAGGATTTCCGGCTCATGCAGCGGCGATCAGTCTACGTATGGAACAGAAATGATTCAATCGCGTGTGAGTGTGAACAAATAAACGGAGAAATTACATGTCCGGACTGACACATTTTGATAAAAATGGACAGGCCATAATGGTTGATGTTGGATCCAAGCAGATCACTGATAGACTGGCCTTAGCTCATGCAAGAATTCACATGAAACCAGAAACCCTGGAATTGATTCTTAGTGGCAAGAGTAAGAAAGGAGACGTGTTGGGAGTCGCGAGGATAGCCGGTATAATGGCGGCGAAAAGAACCCCGGAACTCATACCACTGGCGCACCCACTGCCGCTTAATTCAGTAACCATAGACTTTTCTCCCAACACCGAAATGAGTCACATCGATGTTGAAGCTCGGGTAAAGGTGACGGCCAAAACAGGAGTTGAAATGGAGGCCATGACCGCCGTGGCTATAGCCTGCCTAACTATTTACGATATGGTAAAAGCCGTTGACCGGGCTATGGTAATATCAGAGATAAAGCTTATAGAAAAATCCGGTGGGAAATCGGGACATTTCGTTCGCGCCTGACATTTGAGGCGCTGTGGAGTCAATCATGTCGCAAACCAGGTCTTATGATGTAGCGGATCTCCCTGAAGAGGAATTGAGACATCTCATCGGAACTTTCTTCGGTCATATTATCATGCATTATGGACATGTGGTTCACCGAGGCTTCAATGAAACTCGGCGTCGCCAAAGCGCTAGAATTTGAACAGAGCATAGCTCAAAGGCACTTTCAAATCGCCTTGACCAGACTGGCTCCTCATTTCAATGTTGAAATCAAAGATGGGATTCCGGAGGTTCTTCTAAAAAAGTCCCGGGAAGAATTGCTCCTATTGCTTGGCGACATCGCAAAGACGTGGGTTACAGGTGACGGCCTCTGGTTCCAGGCTATAGAAGGCTCTGAAGGGATGGATACGGCAAAACTGGTTAATGACTGTTGCTGGTCTTTGTTTGCTAGATTAGAGGCCTTCAAGATAAAAAGTCTCTTGGGGGCTGAACCCGAATGTGCGCTGAAGACTCTGGAAAAGGCTCTGAGGTTAAGGATTTACTCAAGTCTCAACGCCCACTCGGCAGAATGGGATGCGGAGGGGAATCTGATATTTTATATGACGGAATGTCGTGTCCAGGAGGCGCGACGTAGAAAACATATGGATGATTACCCCTGCAAGTCGGCGGGCATAAATGAATACACTGAATTTGCGCTCGGAATAGACCCCACAATAATCACGGAATGCGTCTGGTGTCCGCCAGACAGGGTTCCCCATAAACAGTTTTGCGCCTGGAGGTTCAGCCTCAAGAAGTAAGCCCATACTCAGGTCGAAATCCAGATTGTTTGTAGGGCCGGCTTGCTGTAAAAAGAATGGGGAATCAGCGAGTTACTCCACATCCTTTCTCAACGCGTTCACGCATTTTTCCCGCTTCGTCAGGTCTCCCTATGCCTTCGTAGAACTCAGCGAGGTTCTCAAGGCTTTGGTTCGTCAGAGGACCACAAGTTCCGTAATTCTTTTCCGTTATTTCATGGGCTCGAAGCAGAAGTTTCTCTGCGTTTTCATATTGGCCCAATCCAACAAGTACCGAACCGAGATTGTTCAGGGATGACGCGACATGCTGATGATACGGTCCAAATTTCTCTTCAGCTATTGCCAAAGCTCGACGATACAATGGTTCCGCTTCCTGGAATCTCTGGAGACTTTCAAAGAGACCAGCCAGATCATTTAACGAGACACCCACCTCCATACTTGAAGGCCCATGCAATTTCTCCTGGATCATCAGGGCCTTTTCATAATATGGCCTGGCCGCAGGATAGCGACCCATAGCACGATTGACAGACGCAAGATTATTAAGACAGTTGACCATCATGTCGGTTTCAGGACCAACCGCAGTTTCGATAATTTTGGACGCCTTCCTAAGGGCCGACTCGGATTCCTTATACATGCCTAGTTCAAAATATGCGCCACCTAAATTATTGTACGCCATCGCCACATCAGGATGTTCCGGTCCAAGAGCATTCCTGCGGATCTCCAGAGATCTCTCCCATAGAGGCAGGGCTTCCTTGAGCCTTTTCTGGACTCGGTACATTTCAGCAAGATTGTTCAGACAACGCGCTACCCTCGGATCTTTCGGTCCGAACTCTTCCTCAGCCTCGTTCAGAGCCGCTTCCACAAGCGCGATCGCTTCAGATTGTTTACCGCTCTGGAAAAGATCGACCGCTTTTCTGTTATTTTCTTCCCACATTTTCTTCTCCTCTTCCGGCCAAAAACCGCCATCAGGAAATTTGCAGGGCGCGCAGGAGATGGAGCGCTATCCGGCCATGACTTTGAAAAAAAGTAAGCTCGCTTTTGGCCGAAGTCAATGTTTAAGGGAAATTCCAGATACTCTACTGATTCAGTAAGGAATCTTTTTTCTTGAGATATTAGAATGTAACGTGTAAACGTATTCTGAATCGCGCCATTTCCTGTTCATTAGTATAGAATTTTGGAGATGCCGACTAGCCTTATTGGTTGGGGCGCTAAACGGCTATTAAAGCCCTGACAACAAAACATTCAAAAGGAATTATTTACCCTGCCAGGTTACACAAGGAGGATGAAAACTGATGGCCAATCTTCTCGTTGACGAGCGCGACGCGAAATTCGTGCTCTATGAGCAACTGAACATCGAAGAACTTTGTGAATCAGACGCGTTTTCCGAATTCTCTCGAGAAATGTTCGACATGGTCATGGAAACCGCTCAGAAACTAGCTGAAAAAGAACTTGCCCCCACAAATGCCGATGGTGACGCTACTGGCGTAAAACTGGAAAATGGAAACGTGACGGTTCCGGCGTCATTCCACGCAGCGTATCAGCAGTACTGCGAAGGGGGATGGGCTGCGCTTCCCATACCACCGGATCACGGGGGACAAGGCTTTCCGAATCTTCTTTACATCGCGACCATGGAACTCTTCGTGGCGTCCAATCAGGCGCTGATGATGTACCCCGGACTTACAATCGGTTCCGCCCGCTTGATTCAACTGTATGGCAGTGAAGAACAGCAGCGGATGTACATGGACAAGATGTATACGGGTGAATGGTGCGGCACGATGTGTTTGACAGAGCCGCAGGCAGGCAGCGATGTCGGGGCGCTCAGAACCAAGGCGGTAAAAAGACCTGACGGCAGCTATACGATTTCCGGTGGGAAGATATTTATTTCTGCCGGCGATCATGATCTGACAGAAAACATTATTCACATGGTTCTTGCCCGTGTTGAGAACGCGCCTGCCGGGACAAAAGGCATCAGTATCTTTATTGTTCCCAAGTTCCGGTATGACGAAAACGGCAATCTGGAAGACAATGACGTCACCACCATGGCCATCGAGAAAAAGATGGGTATTCATGGATCCGCCACATGCGCCCTTAATTTTGGTGAAAAGGACAACTGCATAGGTTACCTGCTTGGGGAAGAGAACCAGGGAATGAAAATCATGTTTAACATGATGAACGAAGCCAGGCTCTCCGTAGGTGTCCAGGGGTTGGCCCAAGCCAGCGCCGCCTATATGCACGCATTGAAATACGCCAAGGAGCGCTTGCAGGGCCCAGAAATCTCTACCATGAAGGATCCCAAGGCGCCCAAGGTTCCAATTATTCAGCACCCTGACGTCCGAAGAATGCTGATGTGGATGAAAAGCGTCACGGAAGGAATTCGCTCTTTGCTCTACTATGCGGCCTACTGCGAAGACAGGGTTCACATTGCGAAAACTACTGAAGAAGCTGCAAAGTTCCAGGGATTTCTGGACATTCTTATCCCCATCTGCAAAGCGTGGGGATCCGACATGGGCTTTAGAGTAACTGAACTCGCTATTCAAGTTCATGGAGGATATGGCTTCTGTAGAGAATATCCTGTGGAACAGTTCATGAGGGACTGCAAAATTTCCTCAATTTACGAGGGCACCAACGGAATTCAGGCTCTGGACCTGGTTGGCAGGAAACTGGGCTACAAGCAGGGCTTACTATTCAAAAACATCGTGACTGAAACCGGCGCTTTGCTTAAAAGCGCCAAGAAAAACTATCGCCTCAAGGACATAGTCGAGCCGTTTGAAACCGCTCGTAAACACCTGATAGAGGTTACCCGTTACTTCGGGTTGAAAAGTATTACTGAAGATTTCATGACGCCAATCCTTTACGCTACTCCATACCTTGAGCTTTTCGGGGATATAGCGGTTGGTTTCATGCTTCTATGGCAAGCGGTCATCGCGGACAGACGGCTAGATGAGCTGTACAGCGACGCCAAGGCTGACACGCCCGAGAAAAAAGCTGAGTTGTTGAAATCTAACAGAAGCGCAGCGTTCTATCGAGGCAAGGTAGCGTCAGCAGAATTTTTCGCCAACACCATCCTGTCGTTGGCGCCTGGAAAAGCCAGGGCGATCATGAGCGGCGAACGCTCCGCTATTGATCTTCCCGAAGAATCATTTGCGTTAGTCTAATCTTCTGTGGAGTCAGCAATATGAAAGCGAGAAAAGTAGTTTTAGTTGACGCGATAAGGACAGCTTTCGGCCGTGCGGGAGAAAAGGGCGTTTTCTGGAACACCCGAGCGGACGATATGGTGGTCAAAGTCATCAGGGAACTGATGCGGCGCAACCCAAAAGTAAAACCTGAAATGGTGGAAGAAAACGCCTGGGGTGTTTTTTGTCAGGAGAAGGATCAGGGTCTTACTCTTGGGAGAACAACCGTCATACTTTCGGGCTTGCCTGAAACTGTGGCGGGATATTCTATTGACCGAATGTGCGCGGGCGGCATGAGCGCGCTTACTTCGGCGGCTTCCGAGATTGCATTGGGCGCCTGTGATGTAGCGATAGCCGGAGGAGTTGAGCACATGGGGCACCATCCTATGGGCGCTACCGCTGATCCAAATCCAAGATTTCTTACGGACAAACTGGTGGATTCCAGCGCGATGTCCATGGGGATGACAGCGGAAAACCTGCATGACATGTTCCCACACATAACCAAAGAAATGACTGACCAGTATTCCTTGATTTGTCAGCAAAAGGCCGCTGACGCCATCAAGTCCGGTAAAATCAGGGAGATGATCGTTCCAATGACGGTTTACACCAAGAACGGTTGGGTCATAGCCGACACCGACGAACAACCTAGACCACAAACGACATTGGAAGGCCTGGCCTCCCTAAAAACTCCTTTCAGAGTAATGGGAAATGTGACCGCCGGCAATTCTTCAGGCTTAAATGATGGGGCAGCGGGAGCCCTGCTTATGACATTGGAAAAGGCTGAGGAACTTGGCCTCGAACCCAAGATGGAAATGAAATCCTTCGCCTATGCGGGCGTAAAACCTGAGATCATGGGCATTGGGCCGATACCTGCGACGCATAAAGCGCTGAAGGCGGCAGGCCTGACATTTGATGATATCGGGTTGGTGGAAATGAACGAGGCTTTCGCCGTTCAGGCAGTGGCCTTCATGGAGGAATTTGGACTGACCTATCCCGATGATCCTCGTCTCAATATATATGGTGGCGCAATCGCTTTCGGCCATCCTCTGGCTTCCTCTGGAATCAGACTGTCATGCCACCTGATGCATGCGTTCAAGGAACGTCCGGACGTCAAATATGGCTTAACTACTATGTGCGTCGGCCTTGGTCAGGGTGGAGCCGTAATCTGGAAAAACCTCCAGAGGGACGGCAAGAAAGAGAAAAGAGAAAAAAAGGAAAACGCTGAATAACCAATTTCAAGTTATAGAAAGGAAACGCCATGGCTGAAGCGCGTACTCAGTTCCATACGAACTATTACAATTCCCGTGTTGGGAAAATTGCAATAGTCACCATGGATAATGGTGAAGATTATAAGAAGCCCAACACTTTTGACGAGCACGCTCTTGGATCTTTGCACAAGGCAATAAGCAAGATAGAGGCTGACAAAGAAATAAAGGGCATGATGCTGTGCGGTAAACATTACATCTTCGCCGCAGGCGCGGATCTGATGCAGGTACCATTCGTCAACACATTTGAACAGGGTAGAAGTATCGGCGCCGCCGGTCATGCGGCCATGAAGAAAATCATGGACCTAAAGATTCCGACTTTGGCGGCAATAAATGGAGCAGCGCTTGGAGGCGGACTGGAGATATCGCTATATTGCGATTACAGAAACCGTATCCAAAGCCGTCCCAGCTATAGCTTTCCCTGAGTGTTTTCTTGGCTTGATTCCAGGATGGGGTGGATCCACTCTTACCCCACGACTCATCGGGCCGGAGAAAGCGCTGGAAGTTATAGTTTACAACCCGTTGAATCAAAACCGGATGCTAGATGGGACAAAAGCGTTCCATCTCGGCCTGGCCGACAGATTATTCGAGTCGGTAGAATTCTTCGATGAGTCAATGGCTTTGCTGGAAGACATTATCGAAGGAAAAGTTACCATCGAGAGGAAAGCGCCCGACATGTCCAAACTGAAGACCAGTTTGGACGCAGCACGGAACTTTATCGATATGAGAGTACATGGCGCCGCTCCAGCTCCATATCGTGCGCTGGACCTGATTCAATACTCCTGCGACCCTAATCATTCTGTTGAGGAGTGTTTCGCCGCTGAAGACAAGGCGCTTGGAGATCTTATTAAGAGCCGCCAGTGCAAGGCAGGGGTTTACAGTTTCGATCTCGTGCAACGCAGAGCCAAAAAACCAGTGGGCCGGCCCAAGGATGTGAAACCCCGACCGATCAACAAGATCGGCGTCATCGGCGCAGGACTTATGGCTTCCCAATTGGCTATGCTTTTTCTGAGAAGATACGGGGTTCCTGTTGTGATGAAAGACATAAAGCAGGAATTTCTCGACAAAGGGCTTGGATATGTCAAAGGCGAACTTAGTTCTCTGGCCAGCAAAGGACGTCTTACTCAAGCCAAAGCGGACCATCTTTATCACATACTGATTGGAACGCTTGACTGGAAAGATTTCGCTGACTGCGATCTAGTGATCGAGGCGGTGTTTGAACAGATGGAAGTTAAACAGCAAGTCTTCGCTCAAGCTGAAGAGGTTGTTTCTCCGCATTGCATACTAGCCACAAATACTTCCAGCCTGTCGGTCTCCGAAATGGCTTCTAAACTCAAGAACCCGGAAAGAGTGGTCGGGTTCCATTTCTTCAATCCTGTTGCGGTCCTGCCTTTGCTGGAAATTATAAAGGGCGAGAAGACCGATGATCAGACATTGGTTACGGCTTTTGAATGCGCCAAGAAGTTGAAGAAGAACGCCATCCTTGTTAAAGACTCCCCGGCGTTTCTGGTCAACAGGCTGTTAACTAAGCTCCTGAGTGACTGTTTTGAGATGGTGGATGAAGGAGCGGATTTCCATGAGGTGGACGAAGCTGTTTCATCTTTGGGATTGCCCATGGCCCCCTTCGATCTGCTCGCTTTTGTCGGAACAGCCGTAGCCTTCCATGTGCTGGAAACCTGCCATAAGGCCTGGCCTGATCGTTTCCCAATTAACGATAACCTGAAAAAGATGGTAGACGCAAAAGTCACCAATATTTTTAACGGAATGGGCCCAGGAAAGACACTCAACCCCAAGGTCGCTGAAATATTCAGCAACCGAGGAGAGAAGAAATTCGTTAAAGAAGAAATCATTGACAGGATACTGACAAATCTCACTCTGGAAATTGACAAAGTCCTCAAGGAAAAGGTCGTCGCAGACGCTAAGGACGTTGACACCGCCATGATCCTTGGAGCAGGTTGGCCATTCTTTAATGGTGGGATCACGCTGTACCTGGATGTTGTTGGGTACACACCCAAGGTTTTGCAGAAGGTTTTCTTCACTTTCTAGGTATAGAATTTACCCATATATTTACAGGAGGAATTTAGCTAAGCATTGAGCGTTCCTCCTTTTTTTCGCCCGAACCCAGGCGACTAAAAAGCCCCCGTGATCTGGAAGGTCACGGGGGCTTTATTGGTTTCTCGTCGTAGTAGTTATGACTATAGGGCTGAGTCATCCAGGGAGCATAGTGAATCTGTTATTTTTACGGCATAATCACTCACATGCTTGAAAGAATCTAGGATCTTGAGATAGATTGATGAAGCGTCGGGGGAACAAAATCCCCGTTCCAACCTCTCCCAATGATTAAAACGGGCATCCTCAGCCAGTTCCGATATTTTAGCGCTTTGCGCCTTGATATGGTCGACGATCACAAGGTTGCAGGTCACCAGACCATCTCTCAGGTTTTTGAGCAGCTCAGTCGTCACTGCGAAGAGTTCGGCGAGTTCCGCTTGGGCCTTGTCGCTAAACGGTATTCCCTCATTTACCTTGATCTTTAAGCACGCCAGAATGTGCTCGAACATCACTCCGATACGTTCCACACGGCTCGGCAGACGAACGACAGTACGGAAAAGATTCTGCCCAAATGTCTCTGATTCCTTTACGAGTCCTGAAGTGGAAATTCTTTCAAGTTGAACTATCTCTTGAATCAGCTTGTCACAGGTTTCAATTTGAGACTGGCTCTCGCTCCTAAAGCCGACCGCGATTAGTTTGGTCAGCTCGATGAGTTTTCCTACCATGATGACCAAGATCTGGTCGGGAGATTGTGTAGCATCGACCGGAATGTCCGCTGCTTCTTCCAGCTTCCCAATTTCAGTATTGAGCTTTGGGCTCAGTATACGAAGAGGGTTCCACACGTAACTCTTGTCTTTCATAATGGGCGCCTCCTTAAAGGGCTGAACGATGTCCGGGGAGTCATAACCTCTTGAGAAAACCGAACTCCAATTAACGTGGTAATATATCGTATTCTATCAAAAATCGGCGAGATATTGTTCCGATGGCCACCTATCAAGGGTTTTCCGGAGCTTTGGTCTCTACCTGCTGCTGCGATTTGGCCGCTGCCTTCTTGGCCGCCTGTTCGGCCTTTATCTGATCAACCGCTTTGGCCTGGCGCTCCGGGTCGATGTAGCGAAAAATAAACTGTTTGTTGCAAGCCCACACCCCGGCCTTTGCGCAATCTTCATCGCATTTTTCGTAATCAATTTCAATGCGGTCCTTGACCATTGTGACAACATCTTTAGCTTTTCGAGTACAAGCCCCGCAATGAATACACCCCGCTTTGCAAACATTGGTGACGGCTTTGCCGGTATCTCGACTGCTACACGGCACGTAACAAAGGGCGTCTTTGGGAGCCAGTTCCAATACCTGCTTCGGACAAGTCTTTACGCATACCCCACAGCCCGTACATAGTTCTTTGTCAATCACCGGCATGTTGTCTTTCATATGAATGGCGTGGAACGGGCACGCGACCTCACAGTCACCGTATCCTATACATGCAAAGTTGCACTCATATGGTCCTCCAAAAGCGATGGCGGCTCCCTGACAGGTATCGAATCCCTGATATGAATATTTCTTTCTTACTTCTCCGTCATTCCTGGAACATCTAAGCACAGAAATTACGGGACTAGCCGCTCCAGCCGCTTTTCCTGTTACAGCGGCGACTTTGTCCGCTACCGCTTGCTTTCCTGGAGCGCACTTATTCGGAGGACAATTTGGATCTGTAACCACCGCTTCAGCGTACGACTCGCACCCTGCGTACCCGCACGCTCCACAATTGGCGCCGGGCAAACAGGCACGCGCGGCTTCAATCTTTGGATCGACTTTTACAGCGAACTTCTTGGCCGCGTAGGCAAGAATCAATCCACAGAAAGCGCCAAAGACCGCAAAGAAAATTATTCCCATTAAGGCTATATGCCAAACATCTTCCATATGTATTCACCTCTACGGACCAACCGACACTAGAAACACGACTCGGTTATTTTGGCCCAGTTAAATGTCAGAATATGGACAATCCAGAAAACCCGAGAAAAGCCAAAGCGAACAATCCGGTAACCACGAAAGCTATTGGCAATCCTTTGAACACACTCGGAACACGGCAAAGTTCCAGTTTCTCACGCACACATGACATTAGGAACAAGGCCAAGGCAAATCCTAAACCAGCTCCCAGACCCAGAGTAAGACTCTCAAACGGTCCGTTCTTACTGTCCGCGTTAATCAACGGAACAGCCAAAATGATACAGTTTGTTACAATGAGCACAAGGTACACTCCGAGCTTCTTGAACAGGTAAGGATTCACCTTTCTAAGGATGGTGTCCATAGCCTGAACAAAAATGGCAACTGTACCAATAAATACGATGATCTGCAAAAAACCCAAATGGAGAGGGGTTAACACATACGAATATAGCGCCCAACACATTATGGCGCTCAACACCATGACTACCGTAAACGTCATCCCCATACCAATAGCGGTTTCTTTCTTCTGTGAGACACCGAAGAAAATACACAGCCCCAAATACTTGGTGAAAACAAAATTGTTGATGAGCATAGCTCCGAGAAATATGGTGAACAGAATTTGGGCTTCGCTCTTTTTTACCAGGAATTGAATGTCACCAAGCGATTTTCCTTCGGACATCACCCCTTTCGCGTCAACTCCGTATTCACTTGATACGTTAAGGGGTTCACTGAATTTTAAGACAGCCTTTGTTTTTCTGGGGTCCAGCGTTACCGATTTTACGGGAATTTCAATATCAGGATCTGTCTTTTGAA
This sequence comes from uncultured delta proteobacterium, assembly GCA_963846725.1. Classification (GTDB taxonomy): domain Bacteria; phylum Desulfobacterota; class Desulfomonilia; order Desulfomonilales; family Desulfomonilaceae; genus CAJBEZ01. The sequence continues at coordinate 52,028 of CAWJXP010000025.1, forward strand.
ATACTCTGTAATTCTGAGGATTTTGACCCCAGGATTGGTCTACTGGCACACCAAATGAAATTTGGATTTCGGTGTCTTTATTAAAGGAACCCGATCCAGTGGCAGCCCGCGCCATTTCGGGAAAAGCAGTAACGAGCAGGAACAAGGCTACCGTTATCACTCCAGCGCAAGACAGTCTTTTGCGAATTTTCATTTTAATGGGCCCCTCCCGATGATGGGATCTTTCCCGTAAGCTTGTATTCGATGTAGTTGAAAGCCGCCATGATAAATCCGATAACAAAAAAACCACCAGCCGGAAGAACCATTATTAGTAAGGGATTGAATCCAAGTATATCGTATCCGAATATCTGACCGGTTCCAAAAAACTCTCTAATCGCCCCCGTCAGGCATAGGCCAAACAGAAATCCGATCCCCATCCCCAAACCATCAAAAAAGGATGGAACGAGTGGCTCCTTTGACGCAAAAAGTTCAAGTCGAGAAATGATGATCGCGAAAACGACAATCAACTTAACAAATAACTCGACCTTCTTATAAACATCCGGCGATATTACCGGAAGTATCATATCAATAACTGTGACCCACAGGGCAATCACGATGACATACGCCGGGATTCTTATCCTGGGGTGAATAAACGACTTGAATATAGAAACCGTACAACTGGAAAACACCTGGACGAAAATGACCGCAAGGCCTAGCATCAATCCATTTTCCACCGAGGTCGTCACAGCAACCGCCGGGCACATACTTAAAGCGAGGCGGAAGATAGGATTTTCAGGTATCAGGCCATTCCAGAGAAGCTTAATATTCCTGTTCACTTGTTACCTCCGCTAGAAAGCTATGCTTAACTGATCTTTTTTTACCGCCTCGTTCAATTTGTCCAGGCGGTAAACAAATTTCTTCACCGTGTTCACAACCCCATTCGTCAAAGCCCTACTGGAAATTGTGGCTCCGGTCAATGCGTAGATATTGTCATTCAAGTGCTTTGCCTTGATCTCTTTCACCTGCTCTGCTGAGAAACCTTTCTTTTTGGCCTTCGCAGGATCCAGAGCAATAGCGTAAGCATCAGGCAAGGGTTCTTTGACCACGGTCAATTTCTTGAGGAGATCAAGAGTTTTTCCAACAAACTGATTTCTAAAAAAGTCCTTCTGGATTTCAGCTCCCAAACCGGGATCTTCTTCAGAATAAGTTACGGCGACACCCGTAACAGTAAATTCGGGATTCAGGGATACCATCAATTTGATGAACGTCTTAAATCCCTGAGTCACTCCGGGGACTACGTATCCGAGACGCTTGTCTCCCAGATCCGCTACAAATATGGTTTGAGCGTAAACAGACTTCCATCCTTTGGGTAACACACCGTCGACTGCTGCGTCTCTGGTAGCTTTATCCGAAAGCGAGGCAAGCTCCGCCTGAATTGGAAAAACCTTGACCGGATTGCCAGAAAGGTCCATTTTCACAAGGGCTACCTTTTTGTCTTTGAGCGGCAGGACATACCCGAGAAAAGTCACCCCTTTATCTGAATTAATGACATATCGATATACTGGATAGACTTTAAGATCGCTCGGGGCTTTTTCCCCCTTACCGTAACCCAGCAGACTCTGAATAGTTTCCTGCTCTATTCTCTCTTCATTGAGTTTTCGAGCATGTTCTGTCTTGGCGTATACAAAACCCAGTATCAATGAAGCCACTATGCAAACAGCTGTTAGACTCGCTGTAATTTTGAAGATTTCTTTCATTGAAACCTCTTTCAGGAATGTGGACTATTTAGCCGCCGCAACCGGAGCGGCCTTGGGTGGAGCGAACCGCTTGGGGGCGAACCAGTCATCCATCGCCGGCGTCAAACAGTTCATAAGTAATATTGCGTAGCAAACACCTTCGGGGTATCCACCCTTGAGCCTTATCAGGACTGTCAAAGCCCCTACACCGACTCCGAATAAAAGCTGCCCTGATTTCAGTGTTGGGGAGGTCACATAATCTGTGGCCATGTAAAAAGCTCCAAGCATTAACCCTCCGGAAAGCACATGTACGAGGGGATTCCCGCTGAACCAGGTTTCCCCGCCGAAAATCCATGCTACCAAAGCAGCGGAAACCAAAGTAGACACGGGAATGTGCCAGGTAATTATCTTTCTGGCCATAAGGAAGAGCCCACCCAATAGTATCAACAGGCCGGACGTTTCTCCGATGCATCCGGGCTTGAAGCCTAGAAAGAAATTCCAGTAGATAGTGTCCATGGAGCCAAACTGTTGGGTGAGGGCGTTTAAGCCATACTGTTTTAGAACAAAAAGCGGCGTCGCCGTTGATACAGCGTCGACGCTGCCAGGACTCAAGAAAATATCCCAGACACCTTTTGATAACTGCTGCGCAGGTATCCATGCGGTAGTTATGGCTACCGGAAAAGACGCCTGAAGAAAAGCTCTCCCGACCAAAGCAGGGTTCCACACATTGTAGCCAATTCCACCCATCAACTCCTTAGCTATAAAAATGGCTGCGACGGCTCCAAGCACAGGAAGATAGTATGGCACCCCAGGAGGTATTACAAACGCCAACAAGATTCCTGTAAGAACAGCGCTTCCGTCCTTAATGGACACGGAACGCCCCATAGCCTTTGAAGATAACGCCTCAACAACAATGCAGGACATTACACTTACGAGAGTTATCAAGAGGCTCCTGAACCCGAAATTATAAATGGACAGAATCAGCGCCGGCATCAAGCTTGCAGACACGGTCCACATGATCTGGGCGGTGGTGGTACCTTTTCTTATATGCGGGGATACCGAAACAGCCCATTCCGGCTTGGAAGTCATGTTTCTGGAGTCTAGTGTTTCGATGGTCCCATCCTCCCTTACAAGTTATGGGTTTGAGTCAAAATGATTGACCGGTTTTATGACACATACAGGGTTTGTTTCCCGGAACAACCGCTTCCATCCTATTGATATATCCATACACAGATGAAGCGATAAGCCCTGGCAAATTCATCCCCGATTTCATCCTCTTTTTTTGATCGCTATTTTCGCCAGTCTTGCAAACTGAACCAGGGGCCGCTTAGCGGGACAGACATAAGCGCAGCAACCACATTCGAAACAGTCAAATATTCCAAACTTTTCGGTCAGATGCCCCCTACCCGCCTCTACGTAAAGTCCAACCTCTTTGGGACTTAACCCCATTGGACAGGCCTCCATGCACCAGCCGCAGTGGATACAAGGTCCATACTCTCCGAGATCCGTTTCTGAACTGTTTAAGAAAAGCACTCCCGAGGTAGTCTTGGTTACGGGCACATCAAGCGAGGAAATGGCGAAGCCCATCATGGGGCCACCTGAAACTATCTTAACCAGGTCTTTGACGCCTCCAAGATACTCTACCACGTCTGAAAGCAACGTTCCAACCTTGACCTTCAGGTTAGCTTGCCTATTCAGAGCCCTGCCGGAAAATGTAACCACCTTTTCGTACAGAGGCTTCATCATAGTCGCAGCTTCAAATACAGCCAGTGTTGTCGAGATGTTCTGGACTATAACACCTACGTCGAATGGCAACCCTCCACCCGGCACAGATCTTTTCGTAAGCGAATAGATCAGCTGCTTTTCAGAGCCTTGGGGATACTTGACCTGCATTCCCTGAACGCGAACGACCAAGCCATCGTTGTCGACAGCCTTTTCAGCCGCTTTGTTCATGACATTTATGGCGTCCGGTTTGTTGAGTTCGATGCCAATTACGCATTCCTTGATCCCTAGAATCTTGAGAATAATCCTGGCTCCCTCAACTATTTTCTCAGGGTATTCCAACATGAGCCTATGGTCGGTCGTCAGGTACGGTTCACATTCAGCTCCGTTCAATACCAGAGTATCCACTTTAGCGTTCGGCGGCGGAGACAGTTTGACATGGGTGGGAAAACCGGCGCCGCCAAGGCCCACTATACCCGCGTCTTTTACACGTGAGAGAAGTTGTTCGCGGCTCAGTTTTTTCCAGTCGGAGCTTTCATACTGTCGTGGTGGAGCGGAAGGATCACGCTCTATGACCACTGCGTCGCATCTGACCATAGTGGGATGTGGCCTGGGCTCAATAGCCTTCACCACTCCTGTGACGCTGCTGTGAATTGTCGCGCCTAGAGCCTTTTCTACAACAGCTATTACCTCACCTTCCTGAACTTCCTGTTTTTTCTTGACGATTGGCTGAGCAATCGCGCCGAAGTGCATTGAGAGCGGTAATACCACCTGACTGGGCGCCGGCGCTTCTTCAATCTGCAACCCCTCAGTCAACTCCTTGTGTTCATCGGGATGAATCCCGCCTTTAGCAAATGTTGTTCCAGCCATAGTTCCTCTTGCTTCGCCTAGCGTCTGGAATCGGCAATATGGTCCGTGCCGATGAAACAAACCAATTCTCGTTACCGACTTTCGGACGGTTTCCGGACGCGCGTTGTCCCATCTGTGATTTCTTGATTACGAGAGTGCGCTATAAGCTCTCGGTAGGCAGTGCGCTTTCCATTTGAGCAAGCTTTATATACAGCGGTTTACACTAATGAATCAGGATACCAGTGTCAAGAATTTATTGGCGTTATTTGAACAGATTTGATTTATCAATCAATTATTCGTCAGAGAGCGTAAGGCTTGGCCCCCGGATTTTATGACAATGCCCCCTATTCGAGAAATCAGATATAATTCAATATGGATTAGTTGGCAAAAGTGTCTTTCATGGCCTCAGTTTGAAAATGAACTATGAGCGGGTCGACAAGGTCGTCCAATTTCCCTTCCATGATCTCCTCCAGCCGGTAGAGAGTCAATCCTATTCTGTGATCGGATACGCGGTTCTGTGGAAAGTTGTACGTCCTGATTCTCTCGGAGCGGTCACCTGATCCCACTTGATTCTTCCGTTCCTTGCTAATTTCAGAATCCCGTTCTTCTTCCATCTTTACCAGAAGCCTTGCCTGAAGGATCTTTATGGCTTTGGCCTTATTCTTGTGTTGAGACTTTTCATCCTGGCAGGTCACAACTATATTGGTCGGCAGGTGAGTTACTCTGACCGCGGAATCGGTAGTGTTGACGCTCTGTCCCCCTGGGCCTGACGATCTGTAGACATCAATTTTTAAGTCTTTTGGATCGATCGAGACTTCAACATCGTCAGCTTCCGGAAGTACGGCTACTGTAACTGCTGAAGTATGAATGCGTCCTTGCGATTCAGTCGCTGGAACGCGTTGAACTCTGTGAACGCCTCTTTCATATTTTAACCGTGAAAAAGCTCCTAGCCCGTGGATGAGAGCGATTACTTCCTTGAGTCCACCGGTAGCGCTGTTCGAAACTGACATCATTTCTACTTTCCACTTCCGGACTTCAGCATAGCGACAATATGCCCTGAATAAATCAGCGGCGAAAAGAGAAGCTTCCTCGCCTCCCGTACCCGCTCGAATCTCAAGAAATATATTCTTTTCATCATTCGGATCGCGTGGCAGAAGAAGGAGTTTGATTTCCCGCTCCAGATCGTCCTTCTTTTCGCTCAGACGCGGCTAGATCTTCTCTGGCCATCCCTACAAGTTCAGGGTCTTCCGCATCGGCGATAATGCCTTCAACTTCTGCGATCTCGTGAAGAATGTCGCTGAGATGTCTATAAGCTTTTATTATATTGGTCAGTTCGGACTGCTCTTTGGAAAATTTCTTTAGCAGCGCAAGATCAGACACAACTTCAGGGCGAGACAATTCTGAATCCAGTTCTTCGTATCTTCTATTCAATTCTTCCAGTTTTTCAATTACTTGCATTAGAAGCTTCTCAGATAGCGGTTTTGGGTTCCGCCCATTCTTCCTCTTTTTCCAATGTTTCTCTTGAGAGCCACTATAGCGACTTCAAGCTGATCGTCAGACGGTTCGCGTGTCGTCAATTTCTGCAGCCATAATCCAGGGGACAACATGAGGGAAAGGAATCGGTTAGGCCGTCTTATCAGCCAGTCTTATCAACTCGTAGGAAACCCCGGCGATCGGTGGGAGCAAAGCAATCTTGACTAAAATGAAAAAAGCGTTGGTCACTATCCTGTCACCGAAAATTTCCTTTGGAACAAACGGAAACACAACGGTGAACAAAAAGATGCTAAGCATCAGGACAAGCAGGATGAACGCCGTTCCGCAACGGGGGTGCAGACATGGATACTTTTTCGCGTTCTCGACTGTCAGTTCTTCTCCCATCTCATACGCATGAATGGATTTGTGTTCCGCTCCGTGATACTGGAAAACCCGTCTAATTTCCTTAAGCAGGGAGATTAGCCCAATGTAGGCCACGAAAATACTTACCTTGATTATACCGTCAATTACATGAAACCATACGTCGCGAACCCCCAGGTCCTTGCCCACTAGAGCGCCTATACCAAGGGTCGCAAGATGAGGAATGACCACAAACAGCATGACCGCCCCGCCGAGCGCAAAAGCTATGGTACCGGCGAGAGCCAGAGGGCTCAGTTTTTCCTCTTCTTCCCCAAGAGCTTCCTGAGCAGAGTAAGTAAGAGCCTGAATACCGTTGAACAAGGCTTCGTAAAGCACGACGCATCCCCTGAAAAAAGGCTTCTTCAAGAAAGGCCATTTTTCCATTGGTGAATACCATCGGTCTTCGCGAACCGAAAGCTGTCCATCCGGTCTTCGAACAACCACCGTAAAGGTTTTTGGGGCACGCATCATGATGCCCTCAATCACCGCCTGTCCCCCAACCTTTATTCGGTCGCCGCTCGAACCGCAATCATTTTTTAAAATCATGAGCCCCCGCTCTTCAAGATTGACGAGACGCCGTCATTAAAGGGCGCTTTTGAAATGAAGCAAACTGTTGGAAGCGTGCGTGGAAATCAATCATTGATCCTGGGCTGGTCGTCTCTTTTTGCTCTTTTTTTGATTTCGACACTCCCTTAGTGGCTGTTTCAACTTTCTTCTTTATCTTTGCCGGCTTTTTGCCCGTAGATATGGCCTGATCGCCGTACTTCTTCAGAAATCTTTCGACACGTCCTGCGCTGTCCACGAGTTTCTGTTTTCCTGTAAAGAAAGGATGGCACGAGGAACAGATTTCCAGTCGATACTCGGGCTGCAAGGAACGAGTGGCGATTTCAGCGCCGCATGCGCATCGGAAAAAAGATTCCTTATATTCGGGATGGATTCCCTTTTTCATGGTAGTCCTCCAAGTTTTTGGTCTCAAACATCAAAATATAACATCATGTCCCATTTATGAAAAGATAAATTAATCACTGACCCGAAAATTCTCCGGTCATCTATAAGGCGCCTGTCGCATCAATGGCTCATAAGATGAAGAATAGTAAACAAAAACAACCCAGTGCGGGAGCTTGAATTACTAGGATCTTTTTTGAAAATCCATTCCTCATTTCTCATCTACTTGTTCATAACCTGAAGAAACTCTCTGTTGGAATCTGTTTGCATAATTTTGTCCAGTAGAAATTCCATAGCGTCTACAGAGTTCATGTCAGCAAGAAGCTTGCGAAGCAACCAGATTCTTTGAAGATCCTGAGCGTTGAGAAGCAGTTCTTCTTTACGAGTACCGGAGCGGTTTATATCAATGCATGGGAATATTCGGCGTTCGAGCAGACGTCTGTCAAGATGGATCTCCATGTTGCCCGTGCCCTTAAATTCTTCGTAAATGACTTCATCCATCTTGCTGCCGGTATCTATCAGCGCGGTCGCAATTATGGTCAGACTGCCACCTTCTTCAATATTTCGCGCCGCCCCGAAAAATCTTTTCGGCCTGTGAAGCGCATTAGAATCAACACCACCTGAAAGAATCTTACCGCTAGGAGGAACAACCGTATTGTGAGCGCGCGGAAGTCGGGTAATACTGTCGAGTAGAATGACTACATCTCTCTTGTGTTCCACAAGTCTTTTAGCTTTTTCTATGACCATATCGGCAACTTGAACATGCCTTTGCGCCGGCTCATCAAAAGTTGAGGAAATGACTTCGCCTCTCACAGAACGTTGCATGTCGGTAACTTCTTCAGGACGTTCGTCTATCAGCAGCACTATCAGGTACACGTCAGGATGATTCATGGTTAGGCTATTGGCTATTTGTTGGAGCAAAACAGTCTTTCCAGCCTTAGGGGGGGACACGATCAGGGCGCGCTGTCCTTTTCCAATCGGCGCGACGAGATCCATTATTCGCATCGAATACTGGGTTGGCCCAATCTCCAGTTTCACCTTCTCGTCCGGGTAAAGAGGCGTGAGATTGTCGAACAACACTTTATCCCGAACTTTTTCCGGATCTTCACCGTTAATCTGCTCGACCTTGAGCAGCGCAAAATATCGTTCAGTGTCTTTGGGAGGACGAATATAGCCGGCTACAGTGTCACCGGTCCTAAGGTTAAAACGCCTGATCTGGCTGGGTGAAACATAGATGTCATCAGGCCCGGGAAGGTAATTGTAGTCTGGAGCCCTTAAGAATCCAAAGCCGTCCGGAAGGGTTTCCAATACCCCCTCACCTCTTATAGGTTGCTCTTTCTCCTGTTGTTGATGCGCCTGCAGGATTGCGAAGATTAATTCTTGCTTGCGCATGCTGCTGGCTCCCTCGATTTCGAGGGAATTAGCTATAGACAGAAGTTGACTCACTTTTTTCTCTTTCAATTCTTGAACATCCATGCGTTCTCCTGATCAATTTTTCTAATGTAGGTTTGATTATGATTTCTGGGATCTATAAACTTTGAAGCAATTCTAAGACAGGTCAAACAGGAAACGAAATCGAGGGATTTACGTTATGCCCCAAACCGTGCTTTGGAATTCCTCGGATGATTTCGCACTTTTGAAGGTTAGCGCCCAAATAGCAGCTATACGAAAATTAATAGAGGCCGTTTGAACTGTCAAGCTTTTTATTAAAATTCGTAGTTGATCATTCTCTCCGAGGCCAATACAATCACCTCATGAAACAAATCGCTTTAGCTCTTTATGACAATTCTGACAGCTCTTTCTCGGATGTAGTTCCTCACCCCGGGATTTCCGGCGCAATGCAGGCGCTTCAAGCCTCTTTTGGTTCTCACGTCATGGCGCCGCCTCACATTTTTATTCACGGTCCGGCAGGTAGTGGAAAAACGCTACTGATAAAAGCTCTAAATAATTTGTTGAGGAGCGAAAGGCAGGGCGGAACTTCCAGAGTGATACTCACTCAAATGTCGGACCCAAACCCCGAATTCCACGGGCTCGAATCCGTTGTCGCCATGTCTAAAGACGAAGTTTCGTTACTTGCTGCAGTGCTGATTGACGACGTCGATAAAGTTCCGGATTCCGAAGCGAACCATCTGTGGAATTTATGGAATCAGTTGATTACAACGGGGGCCGGGCTCGTTTGCTCCTCGAGCGTAGGGCCGGAATTGATATTCCCCGAGAATAGGCATTTGAGTTCCAGGATGATATCCGGTTTGTCATTGGAACTGTCCCCTCCGGACGATTCAGCCCGGGTGCTTATTCTTGACAGGATGGCAAAAAAAAGAGGCGTTCGTTTGACTCACGACGTTATAAGTTACCTGCTATCTCGCAAATCGAGAAATTTGAAAGCTCTCGAAGAGATATTAGTCAACTCTCGACAAAGTTTCTCTGGAAGAAAAGAGAAGAGTTACCTTGAAACTCATCAAGGACCTGGAAGCTGAGGGGATAGTCTAGTGAAAGATCAATTCTGATCCTGGTTGTCCTGCCTGCTCTAAATTCTGAATCCAAGGGTTTTTGGTCATCTCTATGGCAACAAGATCGATAATAATGAAAAAAATGGACCGGGGGGAAGCTGATGAAACAGTCATCTTTCTGTCCCGAGACCAAGGATGGCTCACTGGAGTGGCAAAAAACTCCAGGAAAAGTAGAATTCGTTTTGGAGGCAGTCTTGAACCATTTTGCGTAGTTGACCTGTTAGTAAGACCTCGACAAAAGGATTCAATGGTATGGATAGATGAATCTCAAATGGTTAAAGGGTTCATCAGGATAAGAGAAGACATGGAATTGTTGGCAAGAGCGTCCTACTTCATGGAACTCGCATCGGTTTTTGTTCCTGAAGGCCAGAAAGATCAAGAATTGTTCGACTTTCTTGAAAGATTCCTTGAAATCCTCGACCAATCGGCGCTCAGTTCAATCGAGTTTCTGGTTCATGAAATTCAACTGTTAGGAATCCTGGGCTTTGGTCCGGTATTTGATGTATGTCCCGTTTGTGGTCAGGGATTTGGTCCTCAGATGGAAGTTTTTTTTGCGCCTTGCTCGGGAGGGGTGTGTCATAGAGGTTGCTTGGATCCTATCTCATCAAAAAATGTGAGAATCAGCCGCGCTTCTCTCGCAGCCTTGCGACATGGACTTAACTCGGACTCGAAATTGGCGGGCCGGATTAAACTTAGCCGCTCGGCCAGAATCGAAATTCGCGAGTGCCTTTCAGCTTTCGTCAGACATATCAGAGGGGAGGATCTCAACTCTCTGAAATTTATGGAGAAGACCGGCTATTATTGATAGGGAACATTCTCCTGACGTGTTTTACTTTGGGGATTTCTCTCGCACTGCCGCCGTCGAGAAGTTTTTCGATAATTGAAGACGGCTTTTGAGTCGGTCCAGACGCTGGTCTGGATTCCTGAATCTGTTTAGAGAGTTGGGTAGTTCTTCTCTTTCAAATCTCCTATTTGTTGAAAATAGTTTTCAGCCTGTGCTTTGAGCGCTTGTGATTGTGTCTGGCATGACGCAAGGTTTTTCTTCAAGTTCTCAAGTTCTGCGCCTAACCGGTTGGTTTCCAGTTTTTCCTGATCCAGGCTGGTCTTAGCCTGATTGCTTTGATTCTGACATTCTGTGAGTTTCGTGTTGAGCTGAGACACTTGCGATTCAACCGAACTCTTTAGCTGCGGTTGCGTCTGACCACGCTTTTTTTAGCGTGTTTAGGAGATCTTCCTTTTCTTTGAGTTGCGCTTCCATTTTGGGAATAGTTGCGGCTCGTTCACTTAAAGTAGATTCAAGTTTGTCAATTGTCTGTTGAAGCTCGGATTCTTTTTGGTCCGCTTCATTTGTCGCCGTTTCCAATTGGGCTTTTAGTTGTAGGTTCTCCTTGGACGTGGCTTCCAAATTTTCAAGGCTAGCCTTTAAATCATCTTCTTTTTTGGCCAGCTCAGATGTTAGAGATTCTACGCGCCTTTCGGCCTGACCCGCTTTAAACTCCGCTATGGCTTTTGCGCCCATGAGCGCAATCCTGGCCTGCTCCGAAATCCCTGAAGCGGAACTTCCCGTGGCAGATTCCGGTGAAACGCCCCTGGCTTCTTTCTCGGCAGCGTCCTGGAGTTCCTTCAATTTGTCGGACACGATTCTGTTAGAATCCTGAAGATCCCTATTTTCAGACTCGAGCGAAGAAATTTTCATCTTTGGCCTTTTTTAATTGGGTCTCTATATTGCCCGATTGCCCTGCTCCGCTGTTTAAGACTCGAACCAGGAGTCTCGTCTGATCTCCCTCCGCAGGATTGAAGAGCCGTTGAGATCAATATGAGCAGGATTGGAAACAATCTTAATGTCTTCATTCGAGGGCTCTCCTTTCGGTCAAGACAATAATTTGGAAAACGACTACTCTGACTATTATAAGTAGACTAATTTTATTGATAAAATGAGATTATGTCAATTAAATTATAATAAATATAGCATGTTGATTTAAATATCTATAAAACTGTTTTATATATTTAGTTCATTATGCCTTGATTATGGCATCAAACTCATTATTTCGAGGGCCTGACTTGGTTTGCGCAAGACGAGTGATCCAACATCATAAGGATGATCAACGCTCGTGCGCCTTACTTGAGCATCGTTGTGTTAGGCTACTCGGCATTCATCTTGACAACATTCTTTTTTATCTGTTATTGATCAAGCATTAGCTATTCTTCTCTCCACTTCGGCGAGATCCGAGAAAACTCCATACACCCTGTTCAGGTGGGAAAACGTGTTAAAGACGATTCCCTTCCCTTATACCGGATACCGTCTTCCGATTTGTCTTTTCGAAATTCAACCGAATAGGTCGGTTCTGATAGCGTTGTTGTCCATCTTTAATGAATCCCAGAAGGGGGCTTTAGAATGTCATTGAATTTTGATTTACCCAAGGATGCCGAGCTAACCAGAAAAGTCGTGCGTGAATTTGCGGAGAAGGAGATCGCTCCTGTTGCCCAGGAACTGGACGACAAAGAGGAATTTTCTTACGACCTGACCCAAAAAATGGGGAAACTCGATTTTTTTGGCCCATTCGTCTCCGAAGAATACGGAGGGAGCGATGTTGGTTATCTCAATTACATCATTACTGTTGAAGAAATTGCGAGGATAGACGGGTCGCATGCGGCCACTATCGCTGCCGGGAATTCTTTGGGAATTGCGCCGATTTATTATTTTGGGACAGAGGATCAGAAAAGGAAATGGTTGCCTGATCTGTGTAAAGGAAAGATCCTGGCTTCTTTCGGGCTGACAGAACCAGACGCTGGCTCAGACGCTGGAGCCTCAAAGACCACTGCTGTGTTGGACGGCAATGAATGGGTCATAAACGGAAGCAAAATATTCATAACCAACTCAGCGACGGACATAAGCGCTGTTTGTGTGGTCCAGTGTATTACCGACAGCGCTGACGCTCGAAAGCCGGAAGTTAGCTGCATCCTGGTCGAAAACGGCGCAAGAGGCTTCACTGCGGAAAAAATGCACGGCAAGATGTGCTGGAGATCTTCGAATACCGGCTTACTGACTTTTCAGGATTGTCGGGTTCCCAAGGAAAACCTGCTTGGCGGTAGGGGCGAAGGATTCCATCAGATGTTGAAAACTCTGGATGGAGGACGGCTGTCGATAGGAGCTATGGGGCTGGGTGGCGCACAGGGGTCTTTTGAGCTTGCTTTGGATTATTCGAAAAAGCGACAACAGTTTGGCCGCCCTATCGGCTCATTCCAGGCAAATGCGTTCAAATTGGCGGATATGGCGACCGAGATAGAGATGGCAAGGCTGCTGCTTTACAAAGCCTGCTGGATGAAAGACAACGATAAACTCACCCCGAAGTATGGGGCAATGGCCAAACTAGTGTGCTCTGAGACATATTACAGGGCAGCGAATCATGCCGTTCAAATGCACGGCGGATATGGTCTGATGAAGGATTACGCGGTAGAGCGCCATTATCGCAATCAGAAGCTTCTGGACATAGGAGAGGGAACATCCGAGGTTCAACGCATCGTTATAGCTAGAAGCATTGGAGTCCCAGGCAGATCAATGTAACAAGGAGCGATCGTTCGCAGGTTTGTGACTTGCCAAGTTAAGTGAAAGGACGAGAGATGGACGAAGAGTTCAAAGAAACTTCATATCAATCTTTCCGTGACACGGTTGATGGATACGGAGAGGGCAAAGGAAGTGATTTGCTGATGGACCCAGCCGCAGTCGAAGCGGCGAAACAGGAATCATTACTTGAAAAAGACATAGATCACGCCGCCAAGTTGCGTGCTGCCCGGGAATCATTGGGTTTTTCAATCAAAGAACTGGCCAGTAGAGTAGGTGTTTCTCCAGAAATTCTTGAAGAGGTCGAAGCCGGAAAAAGTATTCTGCCTCTTGGTCAGCTAATCAAACTGAGCAAAGCTCTCTCTCTGAAGATGTCGGACGTAATATCTGAGGGTGACAAGCCTTTCACCATAGTTCGAGCAGGAGAGCGAAAAAGCTTCAAACGTTTCGGAAAATCCAAGGAAGAACACCGTGGTTACGAGTACCGAATCTCTGGCGTCAGGGAAAAGGGATCGGCTCATGGAGCCTTTTATCGTCACCCTTAGTCCGTCTGACGCAAACGAACCCTCGGCCCATGACGGACAGGAATTTATTTATGTACTCGAGGGCGAAATGGATGTTCTTGTAGGACAAACAAAGGATGTCCTAGGACCTGGAGACGCTATCTATTATGATTCGAGCGATATTCATCTGGTTAAAGCGCACGGGAACCAGCCGGCGAGAATTTTGGCGGTCATGATCAGCTGACAGCCTAATGCGCTTGAACGAATGTCTTTTCAGAAATTCTAATGTCACTGCGGATTCATCGAATGCGCATGAATCCTATCGGTTTTTTTCGCTCCCAAGAGGTTACTGTCGATGAACATCATTCAACCGGCGGAGACGCCAATTATGGGGGCGCCAGCTCCTGCAATCGCTTTTCTCATTCTATTTGTCGCAATATCCTTTTTCTGCTACGTGATGTTCCGCCGCATTGACTTGCTTCGCAAGGCAGCCCCTGATCCAAGATTCTCGGATTTCCCCAAACGCATCTGGAGAGCCGTTTTGTATGGATTTGGGCAGTGGAGGCAGCCTCGTTATCTAGGGGCCGGTATTCTTCACATACTGTTGTTTGCCGGATTCATGGTTCTTTCTTTGCGGTCTCTGACTTTGATCGGAAGAGGCTTCTCGTCGACATTTCATCTACCTCTGTTAACTGGACATGTAGGCTTTGCATACGAATCAATCAAAGATTACACAGTTCTTCTCGTTCTGGTGGTGTGCGTCATAGCTATGATTAGAAGGGCTGTGTTCCATCCTGCAAGATATGATCATCCAGGAGTCAAAGGGCACGAATCGGAAGCTTACCTGATTTTAGGCCTGGTTTCTGCGCTAATGATCACAGATATGATCCATGATGGCGCAGCGCTTAAGGCTGCCGGGAAAATTGGCGAATATCACTGGTTTCCAGCGTCCTATCTGGCTTCTCTGTTCATTCCCGCAGGCGACCAGTCAGTTCTGAATGGTCTTTACATAGGTAGTTATTGGGCGCACATTCTTTTCTTTTTCGGCCTGCTTAACTATCTTCCCATTTCCAAGCACTTTCATGTCCTTACAGCCATTCCCAACGTTTTTTTCTCAAATTTGAATCACGGAAAAATAAAACCGGTCAGATATGGAGTGGCCGATTGGATGGAACTAGACCACTGTGGAGCCGGGAATCTCACTGAGTTTACATGGAAACATATTCTGGATTTTTATTCATGCGCAGATTGCGGCAGATGTTCGGACAATTGTCCGGCCACAACAGTTGGAAGAGCTTTGTCTCCAAAGATGATAAGTGTAAAAGCAAGGGATTACACGTACCGAGCGTTTCCCGATTTTTGACAATGCGTCCCGAACGGTCGGAGATGAAAAAAGTCTGGTCGGCGATATTATTACTGAACAGGAAATCTGGGCGTGCACTACCTGTGGGGCATGTGAAGCTGAGTGCCCTATTTTTATTGAATACATAGACAAGATCGTTGATATGAGACGCCATCTTGTTGATCGAGGAGAAATTCCCCAATCCCTTCAAAAGCCACTGCAGCAGATTAAGAAAAAAGGGAACGCATATGGAGCCATGAAGTCCAAGCGAGCTGCTTGGACAAAGGACATGGGTGACATCCAGATCAAAACTCTGTCTGAAGGCGAATACTCCGACCTACTTTTCTTCGTCGACAGTTGTGGATCGTTTGACCCAAGAATCCAGGAAATTACTAAATCCTTTGCCAGAATAATGTCCCGAAACGACTTGGACTACGCCATTCTGGGGCAGGATGAGAATGACTCCGGGAACGAAGTAAGACGATTGGGAGAAGAAGGGCTTTTCGAACAAGTGTCGAGTCGGAATATTGAAGCTTTTAAGGCGAGGGAATTCAAAGAGATAGTCGCTTTTGACCCACATGCTTTTAACGCCATCAGAAATGATTATCCCGAACCCTTTCCCGCCATTCATTCCAGTCAGTTGATCTCTCGGCTCCTGGAAAAGCGTTCCATGTCTTTGAAAGGTGATTATGTGGCTGGGAGGATAGTTACTTACCACGACCCGTGCTATCTAGGCAGGCACAACGCTATCTATGAAGAACCCAGAAACAGTTTTGAAGGCCATTCCGGGGATACAATACGCTGAAATGACTCGTTCCTTCTCTAGGAGCTTCTGTTGTAGTGGAGGAGGCCTACTGCTCTGGTACGAAAACGAAGAAGAAAAAGAACGTATGGGTGAAAGGCGCGTCAAAATGGCAGCGGAAATAGGGGCTCAGGTTATCGTTACGGCCTGTCCGTTCTGCCTGATAAATCTAGAAGACGCCATAAAAACGACTGGAAACGAGGGCAAAATCGAGGTCATCGATCTGGTTGAGCTTGTTGACAGGTCTATGGTTTGAGAACCAATTTGAAATTCAACACTTCAATCGAATAGAAAGAATTTTCGGAGGACCCATGAACATCATTGTCTGTATAAAATGGATACCAGACACTTCTGAGGCTGATCTCACGCTGGCTTCAGGGGCCAAAGACATTAAGAAGGACGATCTCGATTATGACATGAACGAATGGGATCGTTTCGCCATTGAGGAGGCAGTGCGGATAAAGGAAAAATCCGGCGGAAATGTTACGGTTGTTAGCCTGGCTCCCGAAGAATCAGAGGAAATGCTTCGAGAATGTCTGGCAAGGGGAGCGGATGAAGCGTTCCAGATTTGGTCTGATGAGATGGAGGGTGGAGATGGATTCGCAACAGCCTCAGCGCTGGCTGCGTTTATCAAAACCCGTCCCTACGACTTGATCTTTACCGGCACACTTGCGGAAGATGACGGCGCCGCTCAACTCGGCGGTATGTTGTCAGCTATGCTCGATATACCTAGCTCGACTCTTGTTTCAAGGATAGAGATACAGGGAACTAAAGCATCGTTCGTTCGAGAACTCGAAGGTGGAGTTTATGAATCCATGGAGATGGACCTTCCTTGCCTCATTTCGGTGGCTACAGGATTAAACGAGCCCCGCTTTGTTTCAATAAGGGCTGTCAGGAAAGTGGCCTCTATAGACATACCAAATGTGGGGATACAGGATATTGGTCTCGACCCGGAAAAAGTTGGCGCTTCCGGTTCTCGTGTGGAGATTGAGCAAATCGCTCTGCCGCCTGAAGGCGAAGGGGCTGAAATCATCAAGGGCAAACCAGGAGAAGCCGCTGCCCGTTTGGCCGAAATTCTCAAAGAAAAGGGGATGATAGGATGACAAAAAACATATATGTGCTGGCCGAACATAGAAAAGGGGCTCTAAGAGATACTACTTGGGAGGCAATCTCCGCCGGCCGAAAGTTGTCTTCAGACCTTGGGGCTGAGCTTGTTTGCGTTCTTCTTGCGAACAACTCGGCTCAAATGGCTGAACAATTGGCTGCAGAATCGCCCAGAGTGCTGGTAGTCGACAATCCTGTGTTTCAAACCATGAATTCAGAGGCCGTTATCAAGACCCTGCAAGAAATACTGAAACCGACTGGTTCCTATCTGTTACTCATGGGGGCGTCAAACGCAATTCTGGATCTGGCTCCCGGCGTATCAGTGGCCCTCGACGCGGCTCTGGCGACCGACTGTTTTTCCGTGGAAGTAAAAGATGGGGCTCTCTTCGCTTCCCGACAAATGTACAGTTACAAGATTAACGCTAACGTATCATTCAAGAATTCAGATCGTGTTGTGCTAACTCTACGGACTGGAGCTTTTCCGTTTGCTCCGTCGGGAGACGCCAAAGGCAGCATCGAGAACTTAGCCTGCCCTATTGACCCCGCGTCCCTTAGGAAACGGTTTGTTCAGTATGTCGAGGCGGAGAAAGGTGATGTCGACATTGCGTCAGCGGATATAATTGTATCCATTGGCCGTGGTATTGGTGATGAACCTGATCTCGACATATTTCAGTCTCTGTCTGAAACAATTGGTGGGGTCCTTGCCTGCTCCAGACCGATTGTGGACAAGAATCTCCTCCCCAAATACCATCAGGTAGGCACCTCGGGTATAGAGGTCAAACCCAAGGTTTATTTGGCTCTTGGAATTAGTGGCGCATTTCAGCACTTGGGAGGCATCAAGGGGTCCCCTCTTCTGATTGCGGTCAATAAGGACCCACGAGCGCCAATATTCAGAGTTGCAAATTATGGAATTGTGGGAGACTTGAATGAAGTGGTTCCTGCATTAGAGGAAAAAATCAAAGAACTAAAAGGATAATGCTCTCTCAGATTTCCGCCGTGTCAATTTAACTGGTTCACACCTTATGCTTGCGCTTAAGAATCGAGTCTAGGGCCTGTTTAATAGTTAAGCTAGCCCGGACTCGACTGTTTTTTTGACTCTAATTTGGGACAGTGTGATTTGATGGATAAAATCTTCGAGAAGGTCTCTGAAACTCGGGATTTCCTGCTTGGTCGATTAGGAAACAGAGCGCCTGAAGTAGCAATGATTCTTGGAACCGGTCTAGGGGGACTTGCTGATAACATGGATCGCGTATTGGACATCGCCTACGAGGATATCCCTCATTTTTGCATATCCACTGTGGATAGTCACAGAGGAAGGCTAGTCTTGGGCTTTATGGGGGGAAAATCGATCGTTGTCATGCAGGGGCGTCTCCATTATTATGAGGGCTATGACCTTGACCAAATTACGTTTCCGGTTCGTGTTTTCAGATCTTTGGGAGCCAAACTGCTCGTCTTAAATAGCGCCGCCGGAGGCTTGGATCTGTCTCTCGATCCAGGATCCGTAATGATCGTTACGGATCACATTAATTTCATGGGTGTCAATCCCTTGCGAGGTTTGACCGATCATCGTTTGGGGGATCGTTTCCCTGACATGAGCCATGTCTATGATTCTGTCGCCATTGATCTTGCCTCTGAGGCTGCAATTCAAAAAGGCTGTTTGTTCAGGAAAGGCGTCTATGCGGCCGTTGCAGGCCCCAGCCTGGAAACACCGGCGGAAACCAAAATGCTTCGATTACTCGGGGCCGACGCTGTAGGAATGAGTTCGGTTCCGGAGATCATAACGGCTGTACAGGTCGGCTTCAGGATTCTTTTTCTTGCAGCCATAACTAACGTCAACGACCCTGAAAACATGTCTCCACTTTCTGTTTCACAGGTAATAGAGAACGCGTCTCTTACGCAACCTTTACTCTTCGATGTTTTAGAGCAGACGTTGCGACGAATTGAGCTATGACCCTGGGGGTGAGATCTTGAGCATCCAGTCAGACAGGCCATGTATTGTCCTCGAAAATGGGCTGATCTTAACGGACGCGTCGCTATCAGATCCGGAACCTCATCAGAGAACCGTAATTTCCGCTGATAAGATTATAGACGTAAACTCTGCGGCCCCTACTCCTCGGGGGATCGCGGAAACTATTGACTGTTCGAATTGCATCATCATTCCAGGGCTCGTCAATTGTCACGTTCATTCGCCTATGAGTCTTTTCCGCGGGCTAGCGGATGACCTGCCTCTCCAGACATGGCTTGAACGGTTTATTTTCCCAAGCGAAGCTTTGCATGTGACCCCGGAGATGGTTAGACTTGGGGCCACCCTGTCTGCGGTTGAAATGGCGTTGTCTGGAATCACGACATACGCAGACGCCTATTTTTTCATGGAACAGGCAGCGCTCGCTGCAATAGACATAGGGCTGCGCGCAATAATAGCCCAAGGCGTACTTGATGTTCCAACTCCGGACGTGAAACGCGCTGGTTGTTGGAGAGATCGAGTCTCCGAATTCTTCGAAAATGTTCCTTCACATGCAACTATAACTCCTTCTATATTTTGTCATTCTCCATATTTGTGCGGCTCCGATACATTTAAAGACGCATGGGAACTTTCAAAATCCGCCGGGGTAAAATTATTCTCCCACGTGTCTGAAACTACTAATGAAATTGAACAAGTGACTCTGCGCCATGGCGTTTCCCCTGTTCAGATGCTTGATTCGATTAATGTCCTGGATCGGGATTTTGTGGCCATACATTGTGTGCATCTCACACCTAAAGATCTTCAAATTATTGGCGAGAGAAAAGTCAGCATTGTTCATTGCCCCGAATCAAACATGAAGCTCGCTTCAGGGTCGGCTCCAGTCGCAAACTTTTTGCAACTGCAAATCGGTCTTGGTATAGGGACGGACAGCCCAGCCAGTAACAACAACCTGGATTTGTTTGAAGAAATGAGATCAGCCGCTTTAATGGCCAAATTGACTTCCAATAATCCCGAAGCCGTGAGCGCGGGAATGCGCTTTCCATGGCCACTATTGGTGGGGCTCGATGCCTAGGTCTTGACAAGGATATTGGGACACTTGAGATTGGGAAGCAGGCGGACATTGTTGTGGTGGATCTGGACAAGCCTCATCTCTTTCCCCTGTACGATCCGATCTCCCAACTCGTCTATTGCGCTAACGCTGGGGATGTGAGAGATGTCATTGTGGCTGGACGTTTAATAGTGCGAAACCGCCGGCTTTCTTTCACCGGTTACAATGATGTGCGGGAAAGATGCCTGGAGTTGGCTCGAAAAATTGCTGAGAGCGCCAAGAAGAGCCTGTTCCTAGCATAAAAGGGAAATCATGTCTGGAAAAATCACATATAAAGACGCAGGGGTTGACATAGAAATCGCCGACAGGGCTCTGGAATCCGTAGCGGCCCAAATCCGCTCCACTGTTGTACCTGGTGTAATCGGAAAAATTGGTGGATTTGCAGCTACTTTTCGTCCTGACTGGAAGAATTATGTCGATCCGGTCTTGGTCTCGGCCACGGACGGAGTCGGCACAAAGCTAAAAATAGCTTTTATGGCAAATGCGCACGATACCGTAGGAATCGATCTAGTCGCCATGAATGTAAACGATCTGCTGGTAACGGGAGCGCGGCCTCTTTTCTTTCTGGATTATTTCGCCACCGGTAAAATACTCCCAGGAACATTTGAAAAGGTGGTCTCAGGAATTGCGACGGGATGCAAGATTTCCGGCTGCGCGCTCATAGGTGGAGAAACCGCCGAAATGCCGGATTTTTACGCAGAAGGAGAGTACGACCTTGCAGGATTTTGTGTAGGAATACTCGACCAAACAAAGGCCATTGACGGCTCCAAAATAAAAGCTGGGGATGTCGCTATCGGACTTCTCTCGTCCGGTTTACACAGTAACGGGTTCAGTCTGGTCCGCAAGGCGTTGCTGGAAAGAGAAAAATATTCTTTGGATACGGAATTGCCCGAGCTTGGTCGGCCTCTTGGAGAAGAGCTTTTAACGCCCACATCAATTTATGTTAAGCCTGTGCTCTCCGTTTTGGACCAAATTGATATTCACGGCATGGTCCATATCACCGGCGGCGGTTTTTACGGTAACATCCCCAGGGGTACTACCCAGGGAAATCCAGATCCACATTGACCGTTCGTCGTGGAAAACACCTCCGATATTCAATGTCTTGAGTGGGGCCACCCAACTTGATGATGGCGCAATGTTCAAAACGTTCAACATGGGGATCGGAATGGTCATAATCGTCGACAATCTCGACGTTGACCGAACCATTGAACTTTTTAAAGAAAATCAACAACCAGCGCGAGTTATCGGTCGGACCTCGGCAAGAGGCTCGGATGCTGACCCTCAAGTTGTGATCGCTTAAACTGGCTCCGTCCCAAAGCCTGACAGACACAATGGATAGGAACATTTTTGAAGATTTCCTCAACTCCGAAGCGAATCTGTTACATGACCTCATAAATCGAGTCGGCCATAGTTATCCGGGGCAAATAGAATCGGTCCTGATGGGAACCCCCAATCCCCGGCTGTCGATTATTCGTCTTGAGGATTTGCTGCGGCTGGATTCTGAAAACAATATTCCTCTGCTATTAGATGACCCCGAAACATGGAAATGTTTTGTCACAACCATTGGTTCTTCAGGTCACCTGTTTTCGACGCTAAGACGAAGCGCAGATCTCATTTCATCTATATTCCTCGAAAAAGGTTTCAGTCAGCGCAAGACTGCGAGTCAAAAACGGATCGAGTTGATAGATCGCCTTGGTCGATTTGACAATCCAACTCCCGAAGATGTGAATCGTGAGGTAAGACGATACAAGGAAGAGGATTTTCTCAGAATCGGGTGTAGAGACCTTTCAGGGATGGCGGATGTTGTCGAGGTCATGGCCGAACTTTCGGACCTTGCTTCGACATCGCTGAAAATCACTCTTGATTACCACTTCAGCCGTTTGACCCTAAAACATGGGAAGATTCCCGGCTTAAGCCCAAATTCAACGGGATTCGTCATTTTTAGCATGGGCAAACTTTCCGGTAGGGAACTTAATTTTTCGTCCGACATCGATCTAATTTATCTAAGGGGCCCTGAAGAGGGCTGGACTTCAGGCCCTGAAAAGATTTCAGCATCCAGATTCTACGAAAAACTAGCCCGCTCTGTCGGTCGTTCTATGTCCGACATTACCGAAGACGGTTTCGTGTTTCGGGTAGATCTTAGATTGAGGCCGGAAGGCGACCAAGGCGAACTTGTCCCATCACTCAATAACGCCAAAGAATATTATCTTTGCTGGGGTAGAACATGGGAACGAGCGGCTCTCATGAAGGCTGTTCCAATCGCAGGAGATGACGAACTGGGAGAGGAATTCCTGCGGGAAATCGATCCCTTTATTTATCGCAAGAATCTTGATTACTCCACGCTGGACGACATGCGTCTCATGAAGAGACAAATTGAGATCCATTTGAAGAAAAAGCAAGGCTTGAACATTAAATTGGGGCAAGGTGGAATACGAGAGATAGAATTTTTCGTTCAGACACTGCAATTGATCAATGCCGGGAAAAATCCCAAGCTAAGGACTCCTTCCACTCTCAAGGCTCTGGAACTTCTGAGCGATGGTGGTCTGTTACCTCACTCTACAGCTAATGATTTGAGAGACGCCTATCTTTATTTCAGAAGAGTTGAGCATCGAATTCAAATTGACCATCAATTGCAAAGACACGATATTCCAAAGACACCTCAAGAACAGGAAGAGCTTGCCTGCCGTATGGGCTATGATGGGCCTGAAGCCCTGGATCAATTCCTGGACGAACTGGAGAAACGACGGAAACTGGTTGAGGAATTATTTACTTCTCTTTTACATCATCCTTCTGAAGACAACTTCGAGAGAGTATCGTCAACAACCAGGCACATTATCGAATCGATCGACAATCACGATGAAATCGTCTCGACACTTATAGACTTGGGATTTCGCAACCCCTCTTCAACCTACCCCATCTTGAAACATATGATAAATCCTTCTTCAAGGGGCGTGATCTCCGAAAAAACTTTGAACCTGTTGGAGCGTCTGGCGCCTCTGCTCCTCGACTCTGCTCTCATCGCTCCCGAACCTGAAAAGACGGTGGCTGCTCTAGATTCATACATAGCCTGCCTCATGGGCGCTCCTAACTACTATTCAACATTCCTGGAAAATCCAGCGACCATCCGATTCCTTGTCAGGATTCTTGGGGAAAGCCGTTTTTTCACGGAACTCCTGATCAGGCATCCGGAATCAATCGACTCCTTAATTGGTCGTGGATCTGAACTGTCCTTCAAAACTCCTGAGATTCTCAGAAAGGAGATTGTGGAAAGGCTGGATTACACGGAAAGTCTAGAAGATAAGCTGAATGTCCTCCGACGATTTAAAAATGAAGAAACCTTGCTGATAGGCGTTCGTCAACTCAATGCCGAGATCGAATCATCGCTTGCCCGTAGACTAATCACAGACCTTGCCGATGTCTGTCTGGCTGCGTCTGTAGAGATCGCCAGGCATGAGATGGAGCGCAAATTTGGATCGGAGGGCTTGTGCGATCCATTACCTTTCGTGATCTTGGGTATGGGAAAACTCGGAGGAATGGAAATGACATACATGTCGGATCTTGATGTCATTTTCATCTACGATTCTCCCAGTGAAAATATCGGAAGGCTGTCTTCGAGAGAGTGGTTTTCTCGTCTGGCGAACAGAATAATTTCAATACTGAGCGTTCCTACTTCCGAAGGATCCGTTTACGCCATCGACACACGCTTACGCCCTTCAGGGAACAAAGGCGCCCTGGTCTCTACACTAGAATCCTTTGAAGAGTATCACAGCGAAACCTCGGCTCTCTGGGAGAAGCAAGCTTTGATTCGATCCAAAGTGGTTACCGGTCCCTCAAGATTGGCCGAAAGAGTTCAGTCAATTGCCCGGGATTGTATCATCAGAAACCAAACTCAGCGAAACGGACATTGCGGAGATCTCAAGAATTCGTCAAAGAATGGAAAAAGAGATTGCCCTTGAAGATTCTGCGAATGTAGATTTGAAAACTGGTCAAGGAGGGTTGGTAGATGTCGAGTTTTATACACAGGCGCAAATCCTATCGAATGCGGCGCAATATCCTGAGCTTATACGATCCAACACTTTGGAGGCGCTGTCCGGTTTAAAGGAATACGGACTGATTGATCAAGATACCTATTTTTCGTTGGATTCAGGCTACCGGTTCCTGACCAATCTCGAAGACAGACTAAGAATAATGGAAAACCGAAGTATAGACAGAATGCCTCTCTCAGGTTCCAAATTGGAGGGCCTGGCTAAACGCCTGGGATATGGAGCTGATGGGGAAGCCTTAATTAACGATTATCTTCGAATTCGAGACAAAATAAGAGCCATATATAGTTCATTCTTTTCTCCCAACACATAGGATCATGTCAGTTGGATCGGTGATGTCAGAGGGAACCCATAGAATTTTGGAACCAAGGTTACAAAGATGAATAATCACGAAAATGAAATCCAGGTTACCGATCCTTATGAAAGACTTGTCAGACATATTCGAAATTGGCTGTTTGGCCTACCAGACTCTGGAATTCTCCGTAAGTTAATAAAAACCAGGTTCACCCCTGAAGAAGCGGAGTTTCTTTCAAGGTTTCCTCACAGACCGGCCACTTTGGATCAGCTTTGTGAGCATCTTCAGATGACCACGGATGAACTGTTGATAACGATGGCGCCTGTGATCAAGAAGGGGTTTGTTTGCGAGTTTGAAAGCTCAAAATCAGTACGGTACGCCTTCACGGATCCAATATTTTTCTATTACAGGATGCCGGGATGGAAGGGTGAATCGGACGAATGGAATCGTGAAATCGCACCACTCCTGAACCAGTACTACACAAATCATCTCGGAGCCAATTTCCTGGGTGCGCCAACCAAAGGACTCCGAGCGATCCCAGTGGCTCAAACCATTAAGGACCCCCGGCAAATTTTGCCTTATGAAGATATCCTCTCATTTGTAGATCAAGAAGATTACCATTGCGTAACCACGTGCGCTTGCAAACATCGCCACAACCTCGACCCGAATCGGCCTAATTGCAAACATGAAACTGAAAACTGCCTCCACTTCGGCAAACTGGGCCGCTACATAGTCAAACACGAGATGGGCCGTCAGATCACCCGTGAGGAAACATTTGAGATCCTGAATTCCTCGGCGGACGCTGGGCTTGTTCACGGGATCACCAACTCCAAACGTGGTATGGATACGATCTGTAACTGCTGTTCCTGCTGTTGCCTTTTTCTGGAATCAGTTAAATCGCTCCAGCCAATATCAATAGGCCACCAGCGTTCGAATTACATCCTGAGCATGAATAACGCAACGTGCAAGAAATGTGGTCTGTGCGTTCAGCGATGTCCTATGAATGCTTTGGAACTCGTTCCTTCGAAAGGAATGACAGAAGCGGAAGACAAGACAAAGGCGCTGAAAACAAGCAAGAACATGACCATCGTTTACGATCAGGCGAAATGTATAGGTTGCGGAGTATGCGCTTACAAGTGTCCAACCCAGAGTTTGAATCTGATCCGAAAAGACCAGGAAGAAGATATTCCCGAAAACATGTCGGAAGCGGGGAATCGTATGCTCGCAGAGATGGGGCTGAACCCAAAGACACTATTTTGACGGAAACATACAAATTTTAAGCGCCTTTATGACATAGCGCTCCAAAATTTAATCTGAAAATCCTGGATCGACGGCCTACATGATTACCCAAAAGATGGCGACTGCCGCGCCGGGCTACATTTTACTGATCGCTAGCCTTCGCCCCCACAACGCCCGCCCGACACTTTATGATGCCCATTCCTTTCCAGGTCATCACGACTTGCCGATGCTGGTTCATTACTTCCACGTACGAGCGAATTGTCCCTTGATCCGGTTTCGAATGAGAGAGCTTAGCTTCTACAACAGTGGCTCGGACCGAAAGAGTGTCACCGGGACGAACAGGCTTGCGCCAACGCAGTTCGTCTGCGCCGGGAGAGCCCAAACTGGCTACCTTCGAGATATAATTGTCAACGAGAATCCGCATCGACACGCTTGCAGTGTGCCAACCGCTGGCGATCAGGCCGCCGAAGAAGGACTGTTTCGCCGCTTCCGGGTCCGTGTGAAATGGTTGTGGATCGAAACGCCGCGCGAATTCGATAATTTCAGGCTCCGTAATGGTGACAGAACCGAACTCGTGGACGGCTCCCGGCCGATAGTCCTCAAAATAACGGTCTTCTGCCTTGGTTTCAAATGTCATAATGCAGTAGAACTCCCTAATTCGTCCAACGCTTTTGGTCGGCGTCGGAGACAGTGATGTAAGCCCCCGAGGCTGACATTCCTCGAATACCTTTTGCAAGGTCAACTATTTTGATAGGGCAATTCAGATCGATCTCATCGCCCGATCTGAATTGCCTGCTCCGACAGAGTCCAGTATTTTATCCGAAGATTCCAGCGC
This sequence comes from uncultured delta proteobacterium, assembly GCA_963846725.1. Classification (GTDB taxonomy): domain Bacteria; phylum Desulfobacterota; class Desulfomonilia; order Desulfomonilales; family Desulfomonilaceae; genus CAJBEZ01. The sequence continues at coordinate 78,458 of CAWJXP010000025.1, forward strand.
CTTTTACCGCCTTGGCGGTTCGGGCAATATGTTTCCCATGATGATGGGACGAGATGACTTGATCATCAGAGAGGCCCTTAGGGCTTAAATCTTCCGCATGCGCTCTGCCGTAAGGCCCCCACTGCAATCCCGCCGAGTGATAACCAGGTGTGCTCTTGGGTAGCGGAACCATTATCATCCCGAGTTCGGCAATGTTGTTCAGGAGCGCTAGCATGGTCAATTCGCAGCCACCGCCGCCGCCCCCATAACCAGCTCCGGACGCGAATACGGCGCCCACTTTCCCCAAGGTCTTGTCTTTCATCCATGCGCCGCTACATACGGAGTCAATGAATTTCTTCACCCGCCAGTCAATACTGCCCATGTGAACCGGGCTGCCAAGCACAAGGGCGTCACATGACAAGAGATCTTCCATTTTAGCTTCGTCGGCTTTTTTTATTACCGCCTCACAGTCAGATACGGTTTTTACACCCTCAGCGACAGCGTTGGCCATCTTTTCAACGCTTCCGTGATCGCTAGCGTAAACTATCAGAACTTTTACCATATCCATCTCCTTCCTCTTACGCTGAAAATGCTTTCATTTTTTCTCGACACAATTATAATAAGTGTCTATCTTTAAGGTTAAAATGTTTCCGCACAATCTCAAGGCAGGAGACATTCATTTAGAATTATTCGTGTGATGCGCTCCATTAGGATCAAAATCCTGAAATGAAATTAAGAGAATATACTTCCAGAACATGTTGGGCAATCTGAATAAGGAGAATAGTTATGTTGGTTTTTGGAACTCCGGATGATGTCTTCGCTATGGCTATTCGCATAAAAGAGAACGGCAGAGCCTTTTATCGGAGCGCCACCAGAAAGATTAGCGAAGATCCCGTCCTGAAGAAGCTGTTCGAGGATCTCGCCAGTCTAGAAGAGTCTCAGGCTGAGTGCTTTAAGTCCCTAAGAAGCGACATTCCCAGTTACTTTCCGGAGGAAGAAGTTTGGGACCCTGAGGGTCTGGCAAAGAGTTACCTGGAGGCGGCGGCTGATACTGAAGTCTTTACCCCGGACGTTGCGGCGGATCGGCTCAAGAATGTAAAAACTCCGGTGGAAGCCCTCGAGATTGCGATTGAATTTGAAAAAGACTCAGTACACTTCCTTCTGGGGATGAAGGACATGAATGCCGATCCTAGCTACACGAAGGAACTTGACAAACTGATATGTCAAGAAATGGACCATGTTCGAATGCTGTCTGAGGCAAAAAAAACATGCCGGCCGACTGAATGTGAGATTAATGTTTGATGTTAGGATGTTACCTCTGCTCACAATTGGAAAAGGAGTGACTCCATCCGTTTTAGGGATGACCTGGGAGGCGCAATAATGACTGACGGATCTTTTATTAAAAATGTAACTTTCTCTGAGCCGCAGATTCTTGTGGACCTGGTGGATTATCAGGAAGGTCGAGTGGTTAGCCGAACTTTCGCCCAAAATGCGGTAATGAGTTTAACACTATTCGCTTTTGACAAAGGTGAAGGGTTAAGCTCTCACACCGCCGCTGGTGACGCTTTTGTACAGATTCTGGATGGAGAAGCCCAAATCACGATAGGTTCAAAAAATATAGAGGTTCAGGCTGGACAGGTTGTTGTAATGCCAGCCAATACACCTCATGCTCTCCATGCGGCAAAGCGTTTCAAAATGTTGCTGGTGGTTGTGAAAGGAAATTAACTCAAGATCCCGTGAATGAGATTGGGGAGGTCTCTACTGCGTAGGGTGAACTCACACGACCAAACCTAGGTCGCTATTGATCCTCCTCAGGTAAAACCGGCCCCTGCTGCGCATGCGTAACAGTGATCACCGGTTGGTATGGAAATCCCAATCTCCTCTCCTGAAATCATTTCGGAAATATGCCTCTTTTTTCCTGAAAAATACATCTGCTTCGCCAGGTTAAAATCACAGTCAAAAAGGTAGCCATCCCAGGATACAGAGACCAGGTTCCGACACATCAGGCCATCTATAGCGCATGGATTGAAACTTGACTCGAGTTTCTTCATATAACTTTCGAAATTTCCGGATCGTATCAACCAGTCCTGGAAGCGACCAAGCGGAACGTTGGCAAAAGTGTAGAGGTTGTTGAATTCTACGCTCCATTTTCGTTTTAGATCTTTTCTGAACTTTTCTTCGGCCTGCCCCTGGGGAGCAGGAAGAAAGGCGCCCGTAGGATTTGAAACCAGGTTGAGTTCCAATCCGGTCCCAGGAATGCCATAGTCATATTCATTGAGTTGTCTCATCATGGCGATGCAGGTTTGAAATGTCCCAGTCCCTCGCTGGGCATTGGTCTGAGATTCGGAAACCGACGGAAGCGAGGCCACGATGACCACCTTATGGGTTTTGCACAATGTTATCAGACCGTGATTGTTTCTTTGAGCTAATGAAGTCAGATTTGATCTGAGAATGATCTTTGGAACCAGTCTGGAAAATGCATCTATCAAGTATTCCAGGTGAGGGTTCATGTCCGGAGATCCGCCTGTTATGTCAGCCACCTGAAATTGAGACCTGCCGGCGAACTGCTCAATGTCAATCATGGTCTTCTTCGACATAATTTCTATTCGATGGGGCCCGGCCTCCAGGTGACAATGTAGACAAGTCTGATTACACATCAATCCAATGTTTATTTGCAGGATATCCGCCCGGCGTTTTCGCAGTTCCAGTCCATTATCGCTCAGCGTCCTGGAAAACGGTCTTATTATGGCCCGCGTCGACTGTTCAGCCACGCCCGGAAGACGTTTGGAGATGGTGGAGTTATCCATGAAAACAGTCCGTGCTCACATAGAAAGTTTCTTCGCCAGTTTTCTCATTTGCGTTCCATGGACAAGTGACGCCCCTCCCCTGATTGCGGTCGCGACGTGAATCGCTTCTGTCATTTCCCCCAGACTTGCCCCCTTTTCCAGGCATCCCTGCGTATAAGCGTCTATGCAGTAAGGACACTGGACAGCGTGAGCAACCGCAAGCGCAATCAGGGCTTTCTCTCTTTCGGTAAGCTCACCTTCACTAAAAACTGCGTTGTAGTAATCAAAGAACTTCTTTGCGAGTTCAGGCGCCTCTTCCCCTATTTCCGAAAATTTCGGAAGATCCGACGAATCATAGTAGTCACTCATTATTTTTCTCCGTGAGAAATTTCCGCTGCTAGAGTATACCGTTAAATATTAAGCGATTTGATCATTTTCAACTACCGTACGACTGGTCAAGATCAATCTCGGATAGTGCGTTTCCCTACCCAAAGATCAGGCGCTTTACGCCTCTATCATACAATAAACTTTCATCGAATAATTATTATCGGAATGTTCAGAGTATGTCTCACTGGTGAAACTGTGCTGCCAAAAACCAAGTCGCTGATCCCCCTGTGACCGTGACCTCCCATTACCAGGGCGTCAACTTTCTCATCTAGACACAATCTTATCAACTCGGACGGCACGTCTCCGTATCCGAGAAAAGTCTCCACATCTAAACCCCTGTGTCCGAGGGCTACAGCCAATTGGTTCAAATAAGCCTCATCTTCACGAGCTTCAGTGTCATACGTGTCAGGTCCATAAAGCACTCCGCCCGCCCCCTCAACAATGTGAAACAGGCACAACGTGGATTGATGTTGCCTAGCCAGGGGCAGAGCATGGCTCAACACTTTTCTGTCTGCATCGGAAAAGGCCAGCGCCACGCCTATTTTCCCATAGTGTGGAGCGTCAAGATCCAGCTTGTCCTCAGCCGCCCGAACAAAATGGCTCAGTTTTCTCCAGGCTGGAATAGTCTCTTTCGGAGGTAAATGGATGAATGGCTTAAGCGTTACATACAGAAGCAATGTTAACAGGAATGCGCAAAGAGGAAATACAATGATGTAAATAAGTATAGGCTCGCTGATGGAGGAGATCCATTCGTTGATTTGATCGGTGATCAGCTTTACGTTGAACACGACAACTATTGAGGCTACGACCCACGCTATGGTTTTGACGCCGATGCCATTGGCGAACTCGCCCATGGTAGCCCGATCACTAGTGAAATGAATCAGGGGGATAACTGCAAACGGAAGCTGCAGGCTCAACACTACCTGGCTTAGAATCAAAAGACTGTATGTAGACTGTTCTCCAACCATTGAAATGGCGATAGCCGCTGGGCCAATCGCCAGCATTCTCGTCAGGAACCTGCGTAGAATTGGTCGGATCTTGAAACGCAAGAAACCTTCCATCACGATTTGCCCCGCAAGAGTTCCCGTCAGAGTAGAGGCCTGTCCCGAACAGACAAGCGCAACGGCAAAAGCCGTTCCGGCAAGCGTCGTGCCCAATATAGGCGTCAACAAGTTGTGAGCTTGCTGCAGCTCTGTCACAACTATTCCGTTATTGAAAAAAGTCGCCGCTGAGACAATCAGAATCGCGGCGTTGACCAGGAAAGCGCAATTTAGAGCAAGCACTGAATCAAAGAAGTTGAATTTGCAGGCTTGGCGCTTGCCTTCAACCGATGAATCATACGCTCTGCTCTGAACAAGCGCAGAGTGAAGATAGAGATTATGCGGCATCACTGTCGCGCCGATGATCCCAATAGCCACGTAGAGCGCTCCATCGGGAAGACTGGGAGCAAATCCTCTTGCCACATCTGACCAATCAGGCGCCGACTTCACGACCTCAAAAAGGAAACAACCGCCTATGGTTGTTATTAAAACCATGATTACAGCTTCGAATTTTCGGACACCCAGGTTTTGGATGGCTAGAAACACAAGAGTATCCAGGGCGGCGATCACCACCCCCCACATCAATGGAATCCTGAAAAGCAGGTTGAGTCCTATCACAGTACCCAAAACTTCGGCCAGATCACAAGCGACAATTGCAATTTCGGCAAGAACCCAGAGCATGTAGGTCACAAATCGCGGATAATTGTCTCTGCACGCCTGAGCCAGATCACGACCTGTCGCTATCCCAAGTCTGGCTGACAGCGTTTGCAGAACTACTGCCATCACATTCGACATCAGTAATACCCAGATGAGCTTGTAGCCGAATCTGGACCCCCCTTCCAGGTCGGTAGCCCAGTTTCCCGGATCCATGTACCCGACGCTAATTAAGTAGGCTGGGCCAAAGAAGGCGAACATCCTCTTCATCAGCGTTGCCCGGTTTGAGATACTCACTGTGCGATAAACTTCGGACAATGATTTGGCTGTCTTTGTCATTTTTCAGCGCCGATCCGACTAACTAGAATAGCTTTGATTTCTGACCTCACAACATTATCGCGCTTCTCTGAAAATTTCAAAGAGTGTATAAGTCTATGAAGGATTTTGTTCTTCAACCTAAAATTAGGCCTTACGGAAAGGAACTGGATAATGGCGATAATCACCATCTCAAGAGGGTCGTACAGCAAAGGAAAAGAAGTTGCGGAAAAGGTCGCCGAAAGATTGGGATACCGATGCATGGCGAGAGAAGTTCTCCTAGATGCTTCGGAGCACTTCAATATACCTGAAATAAAGCTCGTTCGTGCGCTTCATGACGCCCCTTCAGTGCTGGAGAGATTCACCTACGGAAAAGAAAGATATCTGACATTCCTGGAATCATCTTTTTTGGAGCACGTGCAAAAAGATGATGTGGTTTATCATGGACTAGCAGGTCATTACTTTCTCAAGGGCATTAAGCACGTAATGAAGATTAGGATTCTCTCGGACATTGAAGACAGAGTTCGTCTGGAAATGGAGAGGGAAAACATTTCTGCTGAAGAAGCCCTTTATGTATTGAAAAAAGACGATCATGAACGAAGGCAATGGGGCATAAGGTTGTTCGGGGTGGATACATGGGATCCGAGCCTTTATGATCTTGTCATCCACATCCACAAGATAACGGTCGAAAACGCCGTAGACATAATCTGTTATACAGCGGGTCTGGATCAGTTCAAGACCACCCCGGAGTCACAGAAAGATCTAGATGACTTGGTTTTGGCCGCCCGCGTGAAGTCCGTATTGGTTAATACTTGTCCCTCGGTCAGAGTTTCGGCCAAAAGTGGCGTAGTCTATGTGGATACACAGGTAGGACCAGCAGTAGCGGAACCGCTGGCTGAAGAGTTGAAATCCCAGGCCCAAGGGATCCCGGATGTAAAAGAGATCAGAATAAATATCAGCCCCACTGCTACATTTTTTAGTGATTAGGCAAAGCTATATACTCAAATGTTTAATCGCATAAGTTTACAAACGCGCATATTGCTCATCCTGGGCGCTTTGATGTTCATAACGGCAGCTGGGGCCATCATTTCAATCTCCCACACATACGTAATGGACAGGTATATCAACAAGTTCCTGGAAACAGACATCCAGGCGATTCACGCTTCTCAGGAACTGGAAAACGCCTTGGTTATGCAAAAGGGCTATGTGACTTATTATTTTCAGGATAGAGATCCCCTGTGGCTCGAAGAACTTGAAAAACACGACACATCTTTCGAAACATGGCTAAAGAGAGCCAGACAACTCGCTGAGACTGAAAAAGAACGAAAGATACTCAATCAGATTGATTCCCAGTACGTTCGCTACAGTCTGGCTAGAGACGCTGTCGTCAATTTCTACAAACAGGGCGACACCGAACAGGGCTACAATCTCCAAAAGAGTATCAGGGGGCAGTTTTTTGAAATAATAGATCTTTGCAGGAAATTTAAAACCGCTTATGTGGACCGGATCAGTGAGGCGCAGGAGGCGATAAAAGAAAGAGCTGCTCTTCTTAATGCCGCGGCGATCGGCGGATTGATAACGGTCATGTTGTTGGGTTTTGTCCTGGCGTATATCCTGCTCAACCAGATTCTTAGCCCGATAAGACGCCTGGCGACTGATGTTGATGAAAAGAAACTCCCCGGAATAGAGGGTAACGAAGTTAAGGCCTTGAGCAGGCGATTTCAAAATCTTATTCACGATGTAGATCAAACGAGAACAAAACTTGAGTTGAGTCAGGAGCATCTGCAGCAGGCTGAAAAATGGGCCCTAGTCGGAAAATTGGCAGCGGGAGTCGCTCACAGCGTTAGAAATCCGTTGACCTCGGTAAAGATGCGTCTTTTTTCGATGGAACGCACTTTGTCTCTAACAGCCAGTGAAAAAGAGGACCTTGAAGTAATTTCTGAGGAAATAAAGCATATTGACACCATTGTAGGAAATTTTCTGGAGTTTTCCAGACCGCCAAAACTGAAAACTCAGAGGATTAGTCCTTCCGATTCCGTAGACATGTCACTGCAGTTGTTGAAACATCGACTGGAGTCCTACGACGTCAAAGTCAAATTGATAAGAGACAAGCCTCTCCCGGAGATACAGGCCGATCCAGACCAGTTAAAAGAGGTGTTCGTAAATTTGTTGGTTAACGCTTGCGAGGCCATGGTTGACGGTGGGCATATTTTAATTCGTGAAACCCGACAGGTTCTCGAACAAGAGGGCCCGGTTCTGATGATTGAAATGAGCGATGACGGTCCCGGTGTTCCCGAATCAATTCAGGAAAAGCTGTTTCAGCCGTTTTTCAGTACAAAGGAGGAAGGAACTGGCCTGGGATTGAGTATTGCTCAAAGGATGGTTGAAGAGCACGGTGGGTCGTTGGAATTGGAGTCGGTCGAAGGGAAAGGCGCAACTTTCAGGATAAAGCTTCCTGTATCTGGAGAGGTGTCGTGGGAAAAATACTAATCGTTGATGATGACGCCCAGTTGCGTATCAGCTTTGAAAAGATTCTAACAGCAGAGGGACATAAAGTCAGGATGTCCGCTACGGGAGAAGGTGGGCTGGAGATCGTAAAAACAGAGCCTCCAGATTTAGTAGTCATGGACGTCAGACTTCCGGGTATGGACGGCTTAACAACATTCAAGGCTATTCACAACATTGACGCCAAGCTGCCGGTTATCATTATGACAGCCTACGGAACTACCGACACGGCCATAGAGGCTACCAAACTTGGAGCCTTTGATTATATTCTCAAGCCGTTCGACATTCCTGAAATGTTGTCAAATATTGAAAAAGGCGCTTGAGGCGTCAAGGTTCATGCGTTCGAGAGTGGAAATTGACACCGCCGCTGAGAGTGATTCCTCAGAAGTCATTTTTGGGCGGAGTAAAGCTATGCAGGAGGTTTATAAACAGATAGGTCGTGTGGCCTCAACAGGAGCGACCATTTTAATCCGGGGCGAATCAGGGACCGGCAAGGAACTTGTAGCACGGGCAGTGTATCAGCACAGTATACGCTCTAATAAGCCATTTCTTGTTATTAATTGTGTCGCTATCCCGGAAACTCTTCTGGAAAGCGAACTGTTCGGCTATGAAAGAGGGGCTTTTACGGGGGCTGTAAACAGGCGTATAGGTAAAATTGAGCAAGCTAGTGGTGGAACAGTGTTTCTGGATGAAATTGGAGACATGCCGTTCGGGATACAGGCCAAGATATTGCGTCTCCTCCAGGAAAGAAGCATTGAGCGCCTAGGCGGCCGATCGCCAATACCGGTTGATGTTCGCGTCATAGCCGCTACAAATCGCGACCTTGAAGCAGCTTTGGCAGACGGACGTTTCCGGGAAGATCTTTACTACCGCCTAAAGGTCGTGACTTTGAGTCTTCCTCCATTACGAGAGAGAAATGGTGACATCTCTATCCTGGCCGAATATTTCCTCAAGCGCTATTCTAAAGAAATGGCCGTTGATAGCCCGGGACTGACGCCGGAAGCTAGACTGGTCATGGAATCGTACTCGTGGCCCGGAAACGTAAGAGAACTGGCCAATACTGTTCAAAAGGCGTTAATATTTAGCCGGGGAGCGCCTATCAGTTTCGAAGAAATATCAGAAGCCATACGGATAGATACTGAAGGGAGAGAGACTTGGGACCAGTCCCATCTTGATTCCATGCAGTCGTGGATCAAACGATCACTAAACAGTGGACGAGAAAACGTTTTTGTTGACATGATCGACGAATTCTCAAGAATAGTCATGACCGAAGCCCTTTCCATAACTGGTGGCAACAGGTCTCAGGCAGCCAAGCTTCTCGGTCTTTCGAGACCCACGTTACTCGCAAAGATTGAAAAATACGGTATCAGGATAGAAGCTTCTGTGAAAGGTCCATAAGACAACTTGTCCTGGAAAGCTTGCGCCATGTTATTTTCTTTTGATCAAAATTTTAGGAATGTCTGAACCAACCGCCGATAACCGTGCAAATTCAGATTTCAAGGATCCATTCGCTGAATATCCTGATTCAATTCGTTCAGCTTTGTGGGGAAAGGGAAATCTTAAGTCTTTCAAACGAGGGGCCCGCATTCTGGGACCTGGAGAGACACCCCATGAGATTCGTTTTCTGGTTTCAGGAAAAGTTCAAGTCCTGGTACGGGAACCAAATAATCCAGACATTCTGGTGGACGAACTTTCCGCAGGAGAGTTGATTGGTGAAATAAGTTTCCTGACAGGACTTCCCACCCCGAACAATTCTGAAGTAATTGCCGATGAGGATTCAACTGTTCTGGAAATCCCTCCGACCGAATTCGAGAATGTCCTAAAGTCAAATCCGGAATTTACAATCAACGTATTGAAGCATCTTGCTCGCAAGGTCATAAGACTCGATCAAAACGTATATAAAAACACTCGAAAAAAAAGAGCTCTTCAGAACATCATCAGTCGGGAAGATCACTTGTTCCCGGATTATTTCGTCGGCGAAACGGTCAGGAAGCGTGTAGGCCGACGCCTTGAGGAACTTGCGGGCTCTCAGAGACCAGTCCTTATTACTGGAGAAAGCGGCGTTGGAAAGGAATTCCTTGCCCATGCAATTTATAAAATGTCGTCCAGTCATCAGCGAGTTTTCCTTTTTCTGGATCTGCTCAGGCCGTTAACAGAAACGACAAGTACTCTCAACTATTGTGAATTGCCAGAAGAAAACCTGGATCCGACTGAACAGCAAATGAAGCTTTTCTTTGGCTCAGATACCAGAGAGCCAGGGCAATCCCGTGTAGAAACCCCTGGATACCTGGAACTTACTGAAGAGGGAACCCTTCTGGTCCGTGGGATGGAACGCCTCACACTGTTAATGCAGAACAGGTTGTTGTTTTCCTTAAAGAATTCAAAATTCAAGAAAGTCGGGGCGCTTGGGTACCAAAACCTCGACACTCGAATTATCGGAACTACAAATCTGGATGTGTCGGAAATATCCGCAGAGAAACACCCACTTTTGCATTGGATGCTCGAGCACTCCATACACGTTCCCCCCCTGCGTAAACGAAGAAAAGAAATTCCTGCGTTAGTCGAGCATTATGTCGGCAAATACTCTCAGGAGCTTCACAAAGAAGTTAACAAGCTTCCTAAGGAAACTATCAAGACTTTAGTGGGCTATTCCTGGCCAGGTAACGACAGGGAACTAGCGACAACACTGAAGAGAGCGGTTCTACTCTCTGCCGACGGCTTAATCAGGCCCCAGGACATATACTTCGACCTCAGACGTATTGAGGCTGATGGCAAAATAAATCTCCTGAGGGCGCCAGCAATCAAGGGGGCCATAAGTAGCCCTCTTTTTCCCTGTGATCTTCCAAAGCGCCGCTGCGCCTTTTTTCTTCATACTGCTCGTGTTGCTCTTTCTTGGACCAGCCAGTCCTTCCTCTAATGTTGGGGCCTTGTTCAGTTGGGCCGTTGGGTGGCCCACAATGATTTTTGGCGCGTTCATTTGGGCGAGATTCTGGTGCTCCCTGTGTCCGATGGGCGCGATTGGACATCTCTCCAAGAGATTGATTTCATTTGATCTTCCTTTTCCGGCGTTTCTGAAACAAAAGAGTGATCTGATCATAGCTGTCTCGGCGATGTTCATAATTTGGCTGGAAATAGCTACCAACCTCCGCAGTTCCCCCTTTAACACCGGATTGCTGTTGCTTACCATATTGTTTTTCGCCGTAATATTTTCAATCGTTTTTGAGAGACAGTCCTGGTGTAGATATCTGTGTCCTTTGGGGGGGATGATGGGTGTGCTGGCCAAGGTGTCTCCATTTGAACTGAGAGCGGATCGAAATGTGTGCGCCAGTCAATGCACGTCCAATGAATGTTTTGTAGGTACATCATCTAACGAGGGCTGTCCATTTGGACAGATGGCCCCCTCCATGAGAAGTAATCGGTTTTGTAAGCTTTGTGGAAATTGCGTCAAAAACTGTCCACATGATGCAATGAATCTCAATTTGCGTATACCCGGCAGAGAGATTTGGGAGATGCGTCAGGTAGGGGCAATTACCTCTTTCCTTGTAATCAGCATGTACGGGGGGACTGATAAGTGAACTTTTAGAAACCGGATCCTTATATGACTGGTTTTATCGTCTTTTCATGAATTGGCCTGACATAGTGGTCTTTACGGGTTTCTTTACCCTGTGCATCGTTTGCGCAAACAGCCTGGTCTTTCTCGCCGCGAGCGTATCGTCTCAGGTTACCGGGGAATCTTCAAAAGAAAATTTCGCCAGGTACGGTCTTGCTTTGCTTCCTCTGGTATTGACTGGGTTTATGGCTTTCCACCTATATTATCTCATCAACCTTGGGGTCTATTTTCCTATAGTGTTGTGGCAGACTTTTCATTTCAGCGTATTTGAACGTATGGTGATTACTGTTCCTCCTTCATGGACGCTTTTCACCCAACAGGTCCTGATATTGATAGGGTCTTTAGGGACTGTGGTCATTACATACAGGCTGGGCCGGGGAAAAGAATCTCGTTTCTCTTCACGACTGGTTGAGATTATCCCGCATATGGCCGTCGCTGTAATTCTCACGGTGACCCTTCTTTATGCTATCGAATCATTTTTTTATTGATTTCTTGACACCTCCCCCACTTGCCATTAATAGCTTACTGTTTAAAACGCCTTCCAGATGACCAGGAGGAGACCGAATGGAAGACAAGAGAGAAAAGTGGCTGAATTTCCTGGCCCTTACCACTGTCGTAATCGCCTTGGGCGCGACCATGTCAACCTTGAGTGTCGGGAAATTTTCCAATCGAGGTATTCTCAAGCAGACTCAAGCTTCAAACCAGTGGGCTTATTACCAGGCAAAAAGCATCAAGGGTTATCTGTATGAACTCCAGAAAGAGAAGCTCGAAACGGAACTGAAAATCGTGCCGGAATCCAATCAGGCGGTAAGAAAAGATTACGAAGAGCGGATAGCAAAATATTCCGATCAAATTGGAAGATACGAACAGGAAAAGACAGACATCCTGAATAAGGCCAAAGGACTGGAAAAGGAAAGGGATCAAGCTATGGCCACATCTCAGGAATTTGGTATGGCCGTTATTTTCCTGCAGTTGGCTATTTTGCTGTCCTCCATCGCTACCCTCATGAAAAGAAGGTCATTATGGGCTCTGGGGATCATTTTGGGTTTGGCCGGCTTTCTGTATTTTGCCAATGGCTACCTGGCGTTTATGTAATATTCGCGTTCGCCCTGTTCCTGCATGTTCGCGGTTGACGGCGCAGAGTTGTGATAGTATTGTTTGCAAATAGTATTCGACTACCTGTTTCCCCCTGTTATAACTTGTCCCGAAAATATACCAAGACCGTAAAGGAAGAGCCATGACGAGATTGTTGAAACAGAGCCTAGCTTTCTCTATCTCTATGATGTTCTTTTCAGGGGTCCTAGGAATTTCCAGCCTGGCGTCAGCATTCCAGGAGTCCCCTATGCTTTCCCAGGCCGTAAAGAGTGGCCAACTGCCCCCAATAGACAAGAGGCTTCCAGCCAATCCTGTTGTAATAAAACCGTTCGAGATGACCGGCACGTACGGAGGTATATGGAGACGGGCATACACAGGCGCATCCGATCTGAATGAAACCAGAAAGATTTTGTATGACCCACTGGTTCGTTGGAGCCCGGAGTTTAAGGTCGTTCCCAATCTTTGCGTGAACTGGGAAATACAGGATCAAGGTAGAGTATACGTGCTGAAGCTGGTCAAAGGGGTCAAATGGTCCGACGGAGCCCCGTTTACCGCTGATGACGTCCTGTTCGCCGTCAATGACACTCTGTTGGACAAGGAACTCACATCTTCGGCTCCCAGTTGGTTGGCCCCCGGAGGAGATGAGCCCAAAGTAACTAAACTCGATGATTGGACTCTTCGTTTTGAATACAAGAATCCCTATGGGCTCTTCCTGGAAAATCTCGCATGTCCTGAAGGAATGACTCTGGTTACAAGACCCAAGCATTTTCTGTCAAGATTTCATAAGAAATACGCCAAACCAGAAGAATTGGAAAGCATACTCAAGGAAAAGAAGGCGTCATCCTGGAACAAAATATTTAATGAATATATCAACATCCGACAGGGACTTTTCGTGTCAACTGATCTTCCGACTATTCTAGCTTGGAAAACGAAAGTGCCTGCCCCTGGTAAACGTTTTGTGATGGAAAGGAACCCTTATTACTGGAAAGTTGATGAAAAGGGCAATCAGCTTCCCTATATTGACACTCTCGCCACCGAACTCCTGGCTGAAGCCAATATGGTCCTGCTAAAAGCCGTGGCTGGTGAGATTGATATGCAGGCCAATCACTTAGGGGGTATGTCCAACAGTATACTGCTTCTCGCCCAACTAGGAACCGGCAACTTTAAACTCATCCCTAAAATATCTACGGCCTCCGTCGGGCTGTTGCTAGCCCCTAATCTCAATCATCAAGATCCGGTCGTAAGAAAAATTATTGGCGACAAACATTTTCGTATTGCCCTGTCACATGCCATCAGACGCACTGAGATCAATGACATATTGTTCAGGGGCAAAGGAACTCCCCGTCAGGCGGCTCCACTTAAGCAGTCAGGATTTTACAGCGCATCGTACGAAAACGCTTACTTGAAATATGATCCGGATGCGGCAAACAAAATGCTCGATGACATGGGACTCAAAGTAGGGACTGACGGCTGGCGTCAGAGGCCGGATGGACAGCGCTTACAATTGTGCCTTGACGTAATGACCTCGATACAGAGTTGGGTGGACGCCGCTGAAATCCTTTCGTCTGATTTCAAAAAAATTAAAATAGACACCGCTGTAAAGTCTGAAACCAGGGAACTGTTTCGACAAAGAACTCAAACCTGCGCCCATGATATCGCCTTGTGGCCGGGGGACGGAGGCTTGGAATGCCTACTTGAGCCAAGATGGTATTTCCCTTACAACTCGGAAAGCCTACAGGCTCCATTGTACAGCTCAGTGGTACCAAAGTCGAGGCAAACAGGGCGAAGAACCACCCACTGAAATCAGGAAAATGATGGAGACCTTTGACAAGATCGTTCATACGGCGGAAAATCAAAAGAAAAAGGAGTTATTTGATGAGATCTTGTCAGCGAACGAAGAAAATCTGTATGTGATAGGGATGGTCTATCAACCACCCGATTATTACGTGGTAGCCCCGAACATGAAGAATGTGCCTGCTACCGATTTTCAAAGTTGGATCTACCCCAATCCTGGACCAATACATCCTGAACAATTTTTTTATGATAAACAAAGGTGATTGCAAGGCATTGACTCTCTACCAGTAGTTTTTGAGAAAATTGTGATCCTCGGGACTAGAAGCTTAGGAACTTTAAGCGTCATATTCCGTATGGATAGTAACAGGATTCACAACCTGCAGGTGGTGGTGGCAACGTCGAAAGGTGTAAGGAACCTCTAAAGACTTCTTTCTATCGGGTTAAACAGGTCCACCACCCCTCTGTACAATCGGCGCTCAAAAGCTAGTCGAGATTCCCCATATTCATGTGTCTGAAAAACATTGTCTATAGAAGTTTCATTTATCTTTACGAACTTATTTATCGGCTTTCTCAAAGCCTTGCCGAAGGATTGTTTAATTCCACAGTAAATCTCAGTCTCTTCAAACAAGCCCCCCTTTGGTGCATGATACGGATTTAGGTTAATGGCGCATTACGTAGTTCAGGTTGCGTTTTATCGTCCATCCCAATTGCAACAATATAAACTCAGATAAATTTAATATTGACTCATCGTGTTTACCGATGTTAGTTATCATAATTAAATATGGGTGAAATTCTCCCTGAACTCAAAAGACGGCCTTATTGAGTGACATCTCATTTCACACGCTGCAAAGGGGTTATAATGTCTAAACGTTCAAATGTCTTTGCCTCATCTTTAGGGATTATATTTGTTGGCGGGCTGATAGGAGTTCTGGCGTCCTTGCTCCAGAAATTGGGGAATCCCGGAAATATGGGAATCTGCGTCGCATGCTTTGATCGTGACATAGCCGGAGCCATCGGGCTGCATCGAGCTGACCTGGTCCAATATATGCGACCGGAAATCCTGGGCTTTGGTCTCGGAGCGTTCGTATCCGCCCTACTCTTTAAAGAATTCAAACCTCGTGGAGGATCTTCGCCCTTTGTAAGATTCATCCTGGGAATGGTCGCAATGATAGGCGCCCTTGTGTTTCTCGGGTGTCCGTGGCGAGTAATCTTGCGACTTGCCGGCGGGGATGGCAACGCCCTTTTTGGTCTGGCGGGACTGGTTGTCGGAGTGGGTATCGGCACATTGTTTTTTCGCGGGGGGTACACACTCGGGAGGTCCGAAAAACAGCGTATCGGAGCAGGAGCGCTTATTCCTCTACTGTTTCTAGGATTACTGGCTTTGCGCCTGATTTTTCCTCAGATAGAGGGAAATCCAAAAAGCGGTATCCTTTTTTACAGTGTGAAGGGCCCAGGATCGCAACACGCAACCCTTGTCATTTCTCTCGTTATTGGGTTAGGTGTGGGAATACTGGCTCAAAGAAGCCGTTTTTGCACCATGGGCGCCATCAGGGACCTGATCCTGTTTAAGCAGGTTCATTTGTTTTCAGGATTTGCGGCGCTGTTCGTGGGAGCGTTTGTGGCAAACCTAGTGCTGAGCCAATTTCATCCAGGATTTGTCGGGCAACCTGTAGCGCATACTCAAAGTTTTTGGAATTTCTCTGGGATGCTGGTGGCGGGCTTGGCTTTTGCCCTGGCGGGGGGATGTCCTGGTAGGCAGATATTCATGTCTGGTGAAGGCGATGGAGACGCCGGCGTGTTTGTATTGGGAATGATCGTAGGCGCCGCAGTTTCCCATAACTTTGGCTTGGCTAGTTCACCAGCGGGCATAGGGCCCTATGGTGTGTATGCCGTGGTTATTGGTTTGATGGTCTGTTTGTTGATCGGTTTCACTCACATCAACCGTATCGAATCATAAAAGGGGAAATTAGACATGAAAGAACTGGTAGACGCTCGAGGCCTTTCCTGCCCGCAACCTGTCTTGCTCACTCTGGCCAAGCTCAAAAAAGGGGGTTTAGAGACTGTCGAGGCGCTGGTTGATAATGACGTCAGCCGGGAAAACGTATGTAGGGCCGCAAAAAATCAAGGGTGGGCAGTGCTGGAAGTAATCGAAGAACCCGGCCAGTACAGAATTATCATGAGCAAATCTAAATGAAAAAACCTCGGTTCTTGGATGCCATTGCCAACCGGTTGAAGAACCTCGGATCTGAGAATCATGTCAACGCTGATCGAGGCCTTTTGATCTTTACCAACACAAGTGAAGTAATAAGGGCCGAAACTTTGCTCAAAAGAGAGGGGATAGATGTCTCGGTAAAGGGGCCTCCACCATCTGTTCGAACCGGTTGTGATCTTGCCATTGAATTTCCATTAAATAGCGGCTTGAGGGTTACCGCTATTCTTGCGCACTCGAAAATCGAGCCGCTTAGAATTCTTCCGGTGTCCGACCCTTCCCTGGAGCCGGTCAGCCTGTTTCAGACTACGGATTACGGGGAATATCTTATGGTACGAGCCGCCAACATGAAAATTACCATATCCAAGATTGACGAAAAAATAGTAAATGTTTCAGGCGGTGGGTGCCCAGACGTTCCGTACCTTGCTGACCAACTTGTTGGAAAAACACTGATGAACTGCCCTGCCCCTTTATCCCTGGGCCAAACCCTATGCGGTTACGCTCTTTACCTTGCATATGAGGAACTAACACGCCAATGTCGTGGTTAATTGTAGGCACTGTGCCGTTACAGGGCGCCCCACTCATTGATGATCAGTGTCTCTTGAAATCTGGAAGGCTGTTCGTTGGATCGAACGAGCTTCCAATTAATCGTGGGACTCCTGCCCTGATAGCGTTCGCATGCGCGGTCGCAAACACTATGGGTATGGATCCGCCAAGAGCCCTACTTGCTGGAGACATAGGCAAAGGAGACGGCAGCGAGAAAGTCTACAGACATCTATGTGAAACGCTTCCCGAGCGCCAAGAAAAGCTTCTGGTTTTTCATTATCTCATGCCCGATGTTTATTGGTTGCATCAAATCATGCTCGGAATTGAGCGTCTCTCCGTCAAACCCACTCTGATTGCAGACGCAGGTTTTATGTACGTCGCGAAAATGGGAGGAGTCGCGTGTGGAATTTGATTTGTTCACACCGGACTTGGGAGAAACCGCCTTCCTTGCTGATGAATCCGCTCCTCATCCTTTTTACACGAGAGGCTTGTTTCTCAACGAGAACATGAACGTGTCGGAGCTTATAGAACTGGCTTATAAGAATGAAAACGCAGCTCGCCACTTGCTGGTTAAAGGCCGTGTTGATTACGTCGTCTCGCAAAGTGGGATTTTTTCCGAAATCTCAGAACCGTGCGTGGAAACGATGGAACCGATTGGGGGAACTGGAGACAGTCTAACGGGGATCGTCTCTACTCTCATAGCGGGAGGGATGCGCATTCCAGAGGCGGCGACAATGGCAGCCCGAGTAAATCGTCACATGGGGCTTCTCGCGTCTCCAACACCAGCCTGGTCGATTAGGGATTTTCTGCCTTTCATCCCATCAGCGATTGCTCTTGCCAAAAATTCCCACTGAACCAAGGAACCTGGAACAAGCTATAAATTTGTTTCTTGGAAGCTAATTCGGTAATATCAACAAAATGAATTAACTCGTTCCGGAGCCTCCGGGATGGTGGAGAAATTTTTAATGCGCCAAAATTCGCTTATTCGCTCAAATGGTGGCAACGAGGCCAACCTTGGGTTGATTGACTCTCATGCCCATTTGGAACTTGAGCCTCTCCTTGACCAGGTTCCGGCTGTGATGGAACGAGCAGTGTCAGCCGGCCTAATAGCTATCATTACAGTTGGTATAGATCTTGACGACGCCAAAGTTGCGCTGAGTATAGCTGAACGATTTGATATGGTGTTTGCGGCCATCGGTTTTCATCCACATAACGCAAAAGACGTCGGAGACAACGATCTATTAGAAATGGAGCGTCTTTGTGATAACCCAAAGGTTGTAGGATATGGAGAGATCGGGCTTGATTTCTTCCGAAACAGGTCTCCCCATGATGCGCAATTGGCTATGTTCAGGAATCAAATAGAGCTGGCAAAGAAAAAAAACAAGCCTATCATAGTGCACCTGCGGGATGCCTATGAGAAAGGCCTGGCGATTCTTGAAAAGCATGCGCCTTATCCTGCGGGTGGAGTCATTCATTGTTTTTCTGGCGATGAGTCCGACGCTCAGCGGTCTCTCGAGTTGGGATTTTACTTATCTATTCCAGGCACGGTCACGTACAAGAAAAACGACAGACTTAGGTCAATAGTGCAGACCATTCCGGATGACAGGATTCTTCTTGGAAACGGATTGTCCCTTCCTCGCTCCTGAGCCATTGCGTGGAAAAGACAACGAGCCATCATATATTGTACACACTGCTCGCAAGGTTGCGGAAGTCAGAGGCGTGGATGTTGACGCTATAGGATTATTAACTGCCCAAAACGCTATTAGGCTGTTCAGGTTGCCTTTGTGAAATTGATTTCCGCCAAATTTCTTGACAAAGAGTAATAATTATTTGTACAAAGACTAGATACTTGGTCCCATCGTCTAGAGGCCTAGGACACCGCCCTCTCACGGCGGAGACACCGGTTCGAAACCGGTTGGGACTGCCAATATAATTCAATATGTTACGAATGAGGCGGACATTTGGTGTTCGCCTTTTTGCTGAAAAAGTACCAAAAAGGTCACATTTCCTCTTTTTGAAAAAACACGCATAGATGGTTTCCTCAAAAATCGGCTTACGAAGGCGGAGTTTTACAGCATCGGAGATAACCAGATCGACCTTACAATCGAAAAGTCGCTGCAGAAAAATTTTCAGGTCCATGTAGTTGTCAAAAGTCTTTTTTTCAAATTCGACCAGAAAGTCCATATCGCTCGCTTGTTTTTCATCACCACGTGCATACGAGCCAAACAGCCCCCATTTCCTGACCCCAAAGTTTTTTATAGTTACGCTATTTTCCGACAGCTTTTGAAGAATATATTCTTTGTTCATGTTTCAAGGTCCTTCATATTGGCTTGGGCCTCCTGAAGAATCTTTTTTCGAAGCAGCCAATATATGGAATCAGGAGTGTAGACGTGGACCTTACGGCCAAATAACTCTTCAAGATCCAGTGTCAACTCAGCCATGTCAAAAAGTGTTCGAGACTCTTCCATTTCAACCAGAAGGTCTATATCGCTATCCGGACCGCTATCCCCTCGAGCCACTGAGCCAAAGACACGGAGTTTCTTTGCTCCACGCAACTCGGCGATCCTGAGAATCTCGTCTCGTTTGTTAACCATGATTTCTTTAATGTCTGTCAGTTCCGGCATAACAATGCTCCCGGCTCGTGATCAGCTATAGATCCATATCCCAAGCCGAAACAAAGTCTTACAACCTTGGACATACCCAGTCTAGTTATCTACTACGATGCTTTGATTTTTTCGAGGCGTAATCTTCGAGAACATTCGGGGCAACCGGAATTCTTCACAGTCCTGTCGCACACTTTAGCCGGCCAAATATGATTACACTCGGAGCATACCCATGTTGCCTTGTAGCCACTTCCTCTGGACACCTGAGTTGGTTTGATGATAGCGCCAAATTCATCTTTATTAGCTGTGGGGTGCCAGTCTTTTGCAACTTCAGGATGACATTCACTCAGGCTCTGTCCTTTGGCGGGTAGACGCTGAGCTATCTTCATCCTTTTACGACCGCATTTTGGGCAACCTCTTCCAATTGCCCTCTTCTTTGGAGCCACTAGAGTATACGTTGGAGCAAGTTTTGCAGATCCACCATCGAGGCTCTTCTGCACTAGGGTTTATATCCCATGGAGTAACGATATTCCCGTTCTCATCTACATTAAGGGTGGGATGCCATTCGGATATCAAGTGAGGGTATTTATCGGCAAAGGATTTGCCAGGAGACGGACGTTTTTGCCGAATAGACTGGTTCAATCTTCTGCATTTAGGACAACCCCGTCCATTGGAGCGATTCGAAATCGGACTCTGCCATTCATGACCACATTTCTGGCCTAACCACCATACAGTTTTGCTAGATTTTGGCGTTACATCCCAAGCTGTCAAAAGTGTTCCATCATCATCAACATTCAATGTAGGATGCCATTCGGCTGCCAGGACAGGATTATTAAACGCCAAGCTTCTGCAGTATGGGCATGATCCACCGCCTTTAGCTCTGTTCTTAACTGGAAATCTCCACTTGTGCCCATTTTTACATTTCCACCAGACGGCCAGTTCCGTTCCCGGTCTGACGTTTTCAGGTTTGAGTATGCCGTTAGCTTCAAAATCCCATTCATCTAACAAGTCGGGAAAAAGAAATGCCAGGGATTCTTCATAGGTTGGACCGGGGCAGGGAATCTATCTTGTTGACATAGTGTTCATCGGCAAGAAAATCTTTTCTTTCAAGATAACTTCTAAACTTGTCTGCATCACTGATTTTAAGTTTAGGGGTGTTTTCCAAAATTTTAACAAACAATTTCTTGACCATTGAGATGCCATTTTCCATGGGTCCCAATACGATGTCTCGACCTGACAAAGCCTTCAAACCTGATTCTCTGACTCTGAACAATGAGATCCCTTTTTTTGCCAGTTTTCGGTCTTTTTTGCGGTCAATATTCTCTTTGTCGGAGTGCCAATAGTTTCCATCATATTCTATCGCTATATTGTACTTGGGTATAAAGACATCTATGGACACACCATCTATCCTATGAAGCCATTTAACATCCTCCAGGATGCCATGGATTTCACAATAAATTCTTATTTCAGGTCGCGAGGATACAGGACGGCAGTGTGGACATCCTGAACCGTTGGTTCGGACCTTAACAGTAGTTTGCCACTGATGTCCTCTTGCGCAAATCCAGTGCGCATTGAAGCCGCTTTTTGAAGAGATATCCCTAGGGCGTTAGAATCTTACCCATTTCGTCAACATTCAATGTGGGATGCCATTCTAGAGCTACGATAGGGAAAGTTTCAGCAAGGCTGTTTCCAGGTTTGGGTTTTCTTTGACGAATGCGCTGTTCAATCCTGGAACACATCTCGGACATCCAGTACCCCCGATGACCCGATTGTGCACAGAAGCTATCCATCCTTTCCCACAGGTGGAACAAATCCAAGCCGCGTTGTAATGGCTAGCATGAGAGACTTCAAAAGGATTTTTAGAGTTTAGTTCAGTGTTCCATTCTTGGAGCAAATCAGGGTGTTTCGTGCCAAAACTTTCACATTTTTTGCACCGTCCTTGCCCCATGACTCTCGTTTTGATATTCGCAGACCACTCATGATTACACTTGGGACAAAGCCATACCGCTCTATAGGTTGCCTCAGGCTTAAACTCATATGGACTCCGGTCATTTTTCTCAGGGTGCCATTCAGCAACATATTGTGGGTATAGGTCACCAAAACTCTGTCCGGGTTTTGGGATATTATTTTTCTGCCTTCTTTTTATTGCACATTAGGGCAACCCGTTCTCTCTCCCGCCCTGGATCTTATCTCTCGTTCCCATTCGTAACCACACTCTGGACAAAGCCACCATGCCTCCTTTCGACTGCCATGAGTGACTTCCCAAAGGGTCCATTTAAGTTCTGAATTTTTTGTGGGATGCCATTCAAGGATCAGGTGTGGATACAAGGCAGCAACAGACTTATTAGGATCAATATTTTTCTTAGCAGGCATCATTCCTCCGCGATATTAATTAAATCGCCGGGTCGCAAAACATCCATTGAAAATCAATTTTTGTTCGAGACCTGACGGTGTGTTCCTTTGCAGAAGGTTTTTTGAAAATTCACCAACATAATCATACCCACAAAACGAATTGGAGTGGCCTATTTTTCGGATTTCCATAGTAATTGTATGAGAGGGTGTTCATTTTACAGCCTCTGTATAATTGACTTCACTAGTGTCCCACGTTTGAGCAAGTGATCTCAAAACAGTTCCCATGCCGAAGAACGCCGATGGCAAGCTATCTTAGATTAAGGCTCTGGATTTTGTCACAATAGATCCTAAATATTCAGGATTACGAGCAAAAGGTGAATCACTTAATTGTCGGCAGGGACGCCGACACCACTCGTTGATTTTCATTCACCGGACAATGGTATTCTCAGCGACTTCTGGGCCCTTCGACTATGTTTGCCTTGGAGCATTTCGAGAACCAGTAATATGTTTCTTCATCGCTCATACGATTTATCTCCAGAGACAATTTCTTCCATACGTGATGGTTTCTTCAGAGGTTTAAGGGCAAAAAACATCAGGCCCAATCTGACGCCGGCCGGTTCATCGAGATCGAAAGGTTCTTTTCGTTGAGGTGCGAATTGTGTGGGGGGATAACCCTGTTTTTTGAGTATAGTCAAAATTGTTTCCAGCGTTATCTTTAGCGGGAGACCTGCCACAGTAATAAGGTTAGAGCCTTTGGCTCGCGGCTCAACAGGTTGCGCTTCCTTCAGTGAGAGAGCTATTTCGCTTTTTTGAAGCTGAGCGATTTCTAGTTGGAATTTCCTGTTCATCAATAAAAATTTCTTTCTTCTTGTGGCGATGCAGGCGTAAGGCCTCATTCAAGAATTTCAACCATGATTGATCGTCATTGTTGTCTCTAACTCCAATAGCGATAACACGTTTGGATGGGGTTTGCCAAAATGCTGCTCCATTAATATTGGCTCTCCCTAATTTTGGGGCCAATACCAAGGCCACTCCTGATTGCCGGCAATCGTTAGAAATCGTGTCGATTAGTCTATAAGGGTCTTGTTTGTCAGATTTTTCGCACCTTGACAGACATCTCTTATATTTTGTTTCATCAAAAGGGTCTGTTTCAATTTCGGCGGCCTTAATTTCGACCATACGAAGCCACGTCAGATTGCTATACAGACGTTCTTTAGACCCCAATGACTTGGTCAAGCGCTCAATCCTCTTGCCATAAATTTTCTTCCACGCGTCAATCGAAGCTACTCCAAAGAAACGCAATCCGTTTTCCACGGAGTCTTGGGATGAATCAATCATTCCTATCTTCTCGAGGTCTTTGAGTGGAAATGATTTCGCCCAGGAAATCTCCTCTGCCGTTCTGATTGAAGCCTTTTTCCTGGCGACGAACGCGTCATATGTTGCCTGTAGATTAAGCCAGACCTCAGCAGGAGTGCCCAGGACCCGTTCAAGCGCTACCGCCGTCTCTGGTGAAACTGGGGCTTTTCCAGCAATAATGCCGTATATGGTCTTTTGTGAGAGGCCTGTACGAAGAGCAAAATCAGTCTTTTGTATACAGCGAGCATCAAGAGTCTCTTCAAGGATTTCGCCTGGGGATACTGCATAATCAGGTTTGAATTTATATTTAGCCGCTTTCTTCATTAGTGATAATCCTCAACACCCAGGATTCTTACAGAAGTGATGGACTTCAAGCAAGTCCCGCCATCCTCCGTGGTAGGAACCGGGTCGTGCGCAGGTTCGAATATCAGTCGGAACTGTTTCCCGATAGATACAGCGAATTGTCCTTTTCTTTCACCAGTCAGAGCGTGACACTTGTCCGGAGGCAATTTTGGAACCTGATCCAAATTTGACACCTCGGCCAAAACTGATATCCGTCGCTTTATTATTTTCGCTCTTGTTTCACCGTAAACACGACACAATTGGTTTTCTGAATTAAAAGTTCTCTGTAACCTTCTGGACGCAAAGAAAATGTCCATGCCTCCCCCCAAAAGTATTACCTATTAGGTAATAAAAATCAAGAAGTGAGTAACAAAAATTTGAAGAAAAAATGTCTGGCCCGGATCGCGGTCACAGTGTCGGTTTTACCGACACACTAATTTTCCCGACATTCAAATTGATGTTTCCAGCCTGATTACCGGGCTGCTCGTCGGACTATTGCCTGTCAATCTGCCAAGCGCCTCATTGGCGAGGGTCTTCAAACCGTCGGTCACGTATGTATGACTGAAAAATATGTCTGGGTCCTGATAAACGTCTTCAGCCTGACCGCCGTATATTTCGTTGAGGCTGGCCCGGAAAATTTCTTCCTTGAGATGGCCTTTTAGGACTTCGTCTCTTGGGACACATGTTTCAAAAATGGTCTTCATCGACGCCCTCCCTGGCACGCAAAGGTCAGAATGATGGGAGCGAAGAACAATCTAGCGACATAAGAAATCAGCTATTCTGACTTTCCTGGTCGCTAATGTGTAGCGGCAAATTGTCTACCATGCTTGATTGTTGAATCAATGGCTGGAAGTTAGAATAGGATAAAATTGG
>CAWJXP010000026.1:0-9603 GCA_963846725.1 uncultured delta proteobacterium
AGGAATTGGGGGCCTATCCATTCTAGAAATCTCCCCGGAAGTGATGTATGCGAAATATCCCTCGGTTAGTTTATGGGGTCTTCTCGTCTTTTCTCTATTGAGTGGACTCGGACTAATGTTGGCCTATGTGTTCAGGAGTTTCCATGTCCAAAATAAAATGAACAATGAGCTTCACGAAGCCAAAAAACTTCTTGAGACTAGAATCCATGAGCGAACATCTGAACTTGAAGCCGCAAATGATGAACTTGCCTCTGAAATCAGGGAACGTAAGCAATCCCAGGAGAAAATTTATCAGCAGGCCCAGATACTTGCCTCAATTACAGACACCATTCTTATTATTTCGACGGACAGAAAGATCATTTATGCAAACGTCACCGCATGTGGACTTTTCGGAGATGGCTCCGAACAGTCCATCATCAGTGCAGAGATTGTTCCGAGATGTTAAGGGAGGTTAGGGACATTTGCGACGACTGTCTGCTTGATCTCATGATTTCAGAAGAAAAACCATATAAAAAAGTAACAGTTTGGCGTGACAAAAGCGGGAGAGAATTGTGGGTCTACAACACGGCGTTTCCATATCGCGATGATCAAGGGCGCCTATTGGGAGCGATTGTGCTGAGCACCGATTATTCGGCCCAAAAGGAGATCGAGATAGCGCTCAACCGCGCAAAGGAACACGCTGAAGCGGCAAGCAAGGCCAAAAGTGATTTTTTCGCTAGAATGAGTCACGAAATTCGAACCCCAATGTATGGCATTCTTGGTTTTTTGGAACTGGTTATTGATGACGAATTGAAAACCGAACAGAGAGATCTCCTATTGACTGCGAAATTCTCTGCTGAAGCGCTGCAGGGATTCTAACGACATCCTCGATTTCTCAAAGATTGAAGCCCGTAAGGTTGATCTGGAAGAAAAATCTTTTCTGTCCTAACAGTTGTTGAAACAGTTTTAGATGTTATGGCGTCTAAAGCCCACGAAAAGGGCCTGGAGATGGTCTCGGACGTAAAACCAGACGTGCCTGCGGCTTTGATTGGTGACCCTTTCAGGTTAAGACAGATCTTGCTCAACCTGGTTGGAAACGCCATAAAATTTACTAACAAAGGCGAGATTGTCGTACGCGTTTTTCGTAAACAGCGTTTGCGTGACCAATTGTGGTTTGAGTTTGTTGTTTCTGATACCGGAATAGGAGTGCGTCAGGACAAGCTGAAGACAATTTTTGATCCTTTTGCGCAAGCGGAGGGTTTTATTTCACGAACCTTCGGTGGCACGGGTCTTGGGCTGGCTATATCGAGTTCTCTGGTTAACATTATGGGTGGAGAAATTTGGGCCCATAGTGTACCTCAAGAGGGAAGCTCTTTTCATTTTTCGATACCTCTAAAAATTACCGAGGACGTACAGTCTTTAGAGGAAGAATATTGCGTGGACTCGAGTGATATTCGAGTGCTCGTTGTCGACGACAACCCGACAAATCGGCGCATCCTCGTGGAAAATCTGGCCAGGTGGGGACTCTGCACAGATGAAGCGCCGGACGCTGAACAGGCGCTCTTGAGCTTATCCCATGCGCAAGCCGAGCAACGGCCTACCAGTTGATCCTGCTCGATCAGCGCCTGCCTGGCATGTCAGGATTGGAACTGCTGCAACGAATGGGCGATAATCCGGGTACAAAATCCATTCTCCTGTCATCATCGGCGGATATTAATGAAAGGAGGAAGTCTAAGAACTGGCGTAATCGATTTCCTCTTGAAACCGGTGAAACAGGCGGATCTAAAGAAAAGCGTTCTGATAGCATTGGGCTGGAGAACGAGACCTGAGCAGAAAGAGGCGGTCATATTGCCTCAGGAAAAGGCGGCTGGTGTTTCCGCCCCGGCATTACGGGTCCTTTTGGCTGAAGATAATCCCGTAAACCAGAACCTAATTAAGAAGGTTCTCGAAAAAAGCGGTTATGAAGTGACAGTAGTCAGTAACGGACGAATGGCGGTCCATGCAGTCACAGAAAGCGATTTTGACCTTGTCCTGATGGACATCCAAATGCCGGAGATGGATGGGCTTACAGCGACCAAACTGATACGGCGCAATGAAGAGCGTTATGGGAAACACCTCCCTCTGTTCGCGATGACTGCCCATGCGTACAAGGAGGCTGAGCATCTGTGTCGCGAAGCCGGGATGGACGGCTACCTTACAAAACCGATCAGCGGGTCAAAGCTTACCAAGATCCTGGCAAAAATCCTGGCAGGGAACACTAGACGTAGCAAAAAGTCCTCAACGTAATTGACCGGATTCGTAACCTTATCCCAAAGAATTTGGAATCCTCGTCTAGTGCCGGAGTCTATTATTCAAGATAAGAAAGAGCTTGTCGGTTAACTGTCGGACTCATTTCTTCAGAAACCTCGTTTATTATGGTTTTCAGGGCGTTGCCCACAAGTGGCTTGAGGTTCGGTCTCATTCTTTTGAAATCTTGAAAAACATTGAGCAGTTTTGAAGCGACATAAGTGTTCATAGGCGCCAATTCTATTATAACGCGCGTCGCCCAGTTCACCCCCTCAGCAGTCCAGATTTTCTTTGTGTTGCCTGCCATGGTAAGGAAAAGAGCACACGCCCATGTCGGATTTGCAATGTCGAAAGTGGGCCTACCTCGCTCCTTCTCAATCGTTTCGAAGAGATCACTTTTCCACCCACTCGAAATTACTCTTAAATAATTGGCGTATGCGCTGAGGTTCCCTTTCCAGTCGTGATAAGTCCTTTCGAGAACATCAATTCGTTCATTCATGGATGAACGATTTATGGCGAGCAATGCCCCAATCTTGTCTGTCGCCGAGGTGGCGTGTTTGTAATGCTCTCTAATCAAATCATGACTGTCCTGGGCGTCGTCAATGACAATAAGTTCCAACAGCGTCTGTTTAAGTATGCGGTCTTCAATGCCATCTTTAGGGGAGGATTTCTCTTTATACGTGTCCAAGGATTCGAATTCCCCGACAATCTCCGCCTTATAGGTCGTGTTGATCATCCTTGTAGTTTTTCGCGAACGACAACCAGTTCCGTATGCCAACTCGAATAAGATCTATCCAGTGGCTGTTCATCTATTCTTAGCAAGAAAGATTTTGCCGACGAAGCTATGTTACGATTAGTCAATAGTTCGCCGAAAAGATCGATCCAACCCTGGTCAATTCGAGCGTCCGGCTGATTGAGGAGCCTTACTCTCTGTAAGTCTGTGAACCTGCGGAATGCCTCGATTCGGTTGAAGAGATTGTCCTCCAGCCTGACCTGACGGATCAGATCGGCCTGGTTTTCGTTTTGTCTATGGCAAGTCCCGTAAAAAGAATAATCGCGATTTAGGGAAGCAAATGCCGGTTCGGTTGTTATGTTTTGGAAAATCAGCTCCGCATCAAGGGAGTTGAACTCGAAAACCCGGCTGGTACCCTCAACGATGTTTCCATTGTGATCTATTAGGGCCAGTTCTACCGGCATGTGAAAAGGTAAAGCGCCAGGGTCGGACTTTTGTTGAGAAAAGCCTATCGAGTATGTCCTAGACTTGGGATCGTACTGGGTATTAATAGCAACTGTTGGGATATCCGATACGGTGCAGCCAGCATCTCTTGAATTGGCCCAGGTCCCTTCCTGAGACCTTTTCAAAACACTCAAAAAACTGATCAGTATTTGCGTTGGAATTCCTGTATCTCGTAAAATAGAGTTCCTTGGACTCCAGAAAGACCCCTTTCCCCAAAATCAGCCTGAGCATGCGGATAACTTCGGCGGCCTTGACATAAGTCACACCGTCAATCAGCTCATCAGGGTCGTTGAAGCCTTCTCTTACAATTATCCCCGCTTTGCCGGTGTCTTCGATAGCAAGAGGCCCCAACAGCGGGTTTCTTATGGAGTCCACCTGGTTCAGGCGGATGAAAGTGGGGTCAAAGATGTCTTCGAGGAACCGTCTTTCCACATCAACCGTATAGGCTTCGTTTAACCACACGTCGAAAGGTGTCTCCATGGTTGTTTCGCTGCCGCACTGGTTATGCTCGTATTCGTGAACAATAACGGCGTGCGCATATAGCAACGAAGTGTCGAGGGTATGTTCGTCGATGAGAGCGGCGTCCGTGACAATAGTGGTATTCCCCACATTTTCCATTCCCCCGAAATTCGACTTTGTCATGCAAATGGTTCTGTAAACATCCGACGTGTACTCATAATTCTGTGTTTGAGCGACCCACAATACTGATTGCTTGAGAATCTCCATCGGAATCATTGCGTCCTGGGTTCGACCCGGAGGGGACGAGATACTCCAGTCGCGCCTTTTTACCTGAATGGAACGTTACATGATCGACCAGTTCATCCCAAGTTCCGGCGCATATGATGAACAGATATGGGGCCATGGGGATGTCGTTTTTGTATGTAATAATTTTTCTCGCCGGTTCCCCGGGTTTCAGTATTGGGCGCCCGTCAGGATTGGTTTCTCGATCTATAGTTCCATTGGATATTAGGTGTGTATAGCGTGAATCAGCCTCAATGGTAGTCCTCATTGAGCATTTGGCTCTGCAATCGTCGAAAACAGGGGCGATCCGCTGAAATCCCCACTGCTGGCACTGGGACATGAACTGCTGGGGGGCTCCGTCCGGGGTAACGTCTTTGTAAATCCCTTCCAGGAGGTTGTCTGAAGGGACGCATCTTGTCACGGTTCTGAGTTTGAAGGTTTCTCCAGCTCTAATAGGCCCGTCAGGAATGACTACAAGTTTGTTAATGGCGCCATGATATTGGAAGTTGGGGTTTGTTTCATGACGCCCACTTGGAGGAGTTTTCCCATGAAATATCGATTACTTCCAGATCACGAGCGTCCAGCTCGATTTTGTCAAGCTCACGGAGCGCCGAAATCCATAGAATATTGGACACCTCGACATACGCGTCGAGGAAATTTATGTACAGATCCATGTGGTTGAGTTTAACCGGTAACGGCGGAAAATCTTCCCGAAGGTATTTGTAGGGCTTTGAAGTCAAGTCGGCGTCTCCTTATCATCATGAAGTCGGTTCATATATATACGATTTAGTGTTCTGCGGGTAAAGAGTGTCTTTTCATCGGAGAAGTTCTATTTGCCGGGCCACTTATCATGACTATTCTTAACCTTACTATGATGTATCATTTGTAAGAATAACGCTATTGAAAAGGAGCCAGGAACATGACAGGAAAAATTGCATGGGAGACTGATCTGGAGAAAGCTCTCACCCGAGCCAAGAAAGAAAAGAAGCCGGTCCTTCTTGATTTCTTCAACCCTGCTTGAATTGGCTGCAAACAGATGGATGCAGTTACGTATCCAGACCCTAAGACTGTAGATTTCGTAGACGCCCGGTTAATTCCACTCCGTAAACTGTCAGATGACAAGCTCGCCGGTGAATTCAAGATAAAATGGACCCCAACATTAATAACTCTCGACGAAAACGGCGAAGAACATCATAGATCAATTGGATTTCTCAAGCCGGAAGAGTTTCAGGCCGTATCTCTTCTAGGCATAGGAAAAGTGTATTTTGAGACTGGTGATTTTGAAGCTGCCATCCGTAACTTCAAAGAGGTTATAGAGCGACATTCTTCGAGCAAATCAGCGCCGGAAAGTGTGTACCTGATAGGGGTCTCTCTATATAAGAGCACCGGACAGGCGTCTCATCTCCGGGACGCTTATGAAAACCTCACAAAATCTTATCCCGGCACTGATTGGGCCGAAAGAGCGGATCCCTACAAACTTATCGGTTAAGGGGGCGAGTCAACCGTCAGCCATTTATTGACAATCAATTTTGCGCTGTTTGAAGTTGGGTTATTGCTCGGGGGGGGGGATTACTTTCTTGACATGACTATCCCTTTTGAATAGCTTCAAATAGCGCATATCCAAATTTCACTTTTGAGGTGGATCGTATGTCCCTGGGCCAAAAGCAGCGTGTTGCCTCAGGCGTCAGCCAATTGGACCGCCTCCTTGGGGGGTTGTTTATAGGAGACAATGTCGTTTGGCACGACGACGCCGGGAGCCTGGCGTCAGTTTTTTGTTTGAATTTTATTCAAGCTTCCGAGTCACAGGGTAAACCGGTGATTTATGTAAGCTTCGATAGATCGCCTCGAAATCTTCTGGAAAAGCTGGGGTCATTGGGTGAGAACCCCCTGTTGACAATACTGGATTGTTTCACCTGGGGAAAGGCTCGGGGTCTGATGTTTTCCTGAGGTTTTATTATGACAACAAGACCGATTGGCCTTGTCGCATAATTCGCGTTGATGAGCCGCGAAATCCTCAACAGGTCATGGACACTCTTTACGGGGTTCACGCATCTATGGAAGGCGATGTGCGGCTGGTTTTCGAAAGTATCACAGGGATGCAGGAAGTCTGGGGGGAGAAGACACCATCCTCACTTTCTACACGCATTCATGCCCGAGGCTTTACGAACTGAACACAGTGGCTTACTGGATAATGGAGAAGAACGCCCATTCTCCGAAGCTCGCGCCCAGATCAACCAAATTGCCCAGGTTGCGATTGAGTTATCAATAAAACGAGGAGCCACGTCTCTGACCATGCTAAAGGCGGAGGAGCGCAGTTTCGAAAACCTGCATAGACCTTACACCTATTGGACTAAAGATTTAAACGTAAGGTTCGAAGAGGAGCGCAGGACTTCAGGCCGAATCGAATTGGGGCTTAGACTCAAGGATGTGAGGACCAAACGAGGGCTGTCCCAGACAGAACTGTCAAAACTCGTCGGAGTTACTCCAAGCACTATCTCTCAAGTGGAAAGCAATCTTATCTATCCATCTTTACCAGCTCTGTTGAAGATGGCGGAAGTCCTCTCCGTTGATGTCAGTTATTTTTTTCAGGATCGTGTGGACGTGGCCAGGCGAATCGTGTTCTCGGCTTCAGAAGCCCTTGAAATAAAGCTTCCTGACATGCCGGATGGACTTGTAGTGGCGAAACTCCTGACGCCAATTGATTTTGACGGTCAGGCTGAACCGTATATGATCGAAATGGCTCCGGACAGCAAAGCTTCCATGTCACTTTTTTGTTCACAAGGGGGAAGAGGTCGGTTACGTACTCTCCGGTCGTTTGCAAATGACTGTCGAAAAAGCGGCTAACAAACTCAAGGCTGGTGATGTTGTATATCTTACCACCGAAATGCCCAATCAGTGGATTAATCCCGGCCCTGGACCGGCCAAACTCATCTGGCTAAAATTAAAATAGTTATCCGTGAAAATTTCTCACCCTCTGGAAACTTATTCCAGTTTCCCTGGTCGATGGTTCCAGACACTCATACTGATTAAGATGATTTTCTTGACCTGGAGTGTTTAATAGGTTATGGGATATAAGTTTAGGCTGAGATCTGTTAGTTGCATTAATGAGCCTACTTGTATCCGTCGGAATGACATTCGTTTGGAGAACCCTTTAAAGATGATACCTGTATGCGAGCCGGCGCTTGACGGTCGTGAAGCAGCAATACGTCCGCGACTGCTTAGAAACGAACTGGATTTCCTCGGCCGGCAAATACATCAACATGTTCGAAGAGAAATTCTCGGCTTACTGCGGGGCTCGCCACGGCATAGCCTGCAGCAGCGGAACGACGGCGATTCATTTGGCCATGACGGCACTTGGAATAGGTCGATGGGGATGAGGTTATAATACCGGATTTTACTCTCATCGTATCGGCGAACATGGTCATCTTGCCGGAGCCAGGCCGGTATTGGTTGATGTTGACAGGAGAACCTGGTGTATCGATCCAAAACTTATTGAGGAAAAAATAACGCCGCACACCAAGGCTATTATGGCAGTCCACATGTACGGCCATCCATGTGACATGGAAAGCATCATGGAAATTGCCAGGAAGCGACATCTTTTTGTCATTGAAGACTGCGCAGAGGCTCATGGCGCTGAGGTTAACGGTAAAAAGGTTGGCGGAATAGGTGATGTTTCATGTTTCAGTTTCTACGGGAACAAAATACTCACGACAGGCGAGGGCGGAATGGTCGTCTGTAATGATGACGATATTGCGAAGCGTCTTAGACTTATACTGCAACCAGGGTTTTCAGGAGCCAAGATTCGTTCACAGCGTGATGGGATTCAATTATCGTCTTACTAATGTACAGGCGGCGATGGGCTTGCCCAAACGGAAATGGTCGAACAGAAAATCGAAAAGAAGCGTTGGATTGGAGCCACTTACAACGAGCTTCTTCAGGTTGGCCTCACTTGACTTTACCGGTTGAGGAACCCTGGGCAAAAAATGTTTACTGGATGTATGGCGTTGTAATCAACGACAGCCTTGGGCTAACAAAGGACCAGTTAATGTCTATGTTGCGGGAAAAGGGTGTTGACACAAGGGCCTTTTTTTGCCCAATGTCTCTACAACCGTTATTTAAGGGATCAGACAGCCGATTTCCGGACATATCAGGAGACTTCCCGGTGTCTGTGGATCTCTGGAACCGTGGACTGTATCTGCCTTCCGGCTTACCTCTGACGAGACAGCAAATCGAAACCGTAGTGGAAAAAGTGAAAGAGTGTAAACCGCAATAGAACCCGTGGCCCAAAGATTTTTCTTAACGGCCGGTCGAAACCGCGCCGTTTTTTTTGGAGGTGAATAGTGGAAGGAGATCCTCGGGTCTCAATAGTATTGGCGACCTACAACGAACGAGAAAATATTCTCGACACAATATCGAGTATTTTTGAACATGTTAAAGACCCAGTGGAAGTGATCGTCGTAGATGACGATTCTTCAGACATGACATGGAAACTTGTAGAAGACCATGATGATCCTAGGGTAAAGCTAATTCGTAGAGTAGATACCCGGGGGGTCTGCGTCGGCGTTCAACAGGGGCATCATAGAATCCAGAGGCTCAATTGTGGGCTGGATGGATGCCGATATGTGTATGCCTCCATCCTTGCTCCCGGCCATGATAGCCAAACTCGACGAATATGACATAGTAGTTGGATCGAGATATGCGCCTGGTGGAATAGATGATAGGGCCTTTCTGCGTGTGGCCTCGAGCCGACTTATCAATGGCCTTGCTGCAAAGGTACTCGGCTACGGGATCAAGGATTACGACAGTGGTTTCGTTATCCTGAAAAGAACAGTGTTTGATAAGGTATCCATCATTCCGACAGGTTACGGAGCGTACTTCATGGAACTCTACACGTGCAGAAAAAAGGGGACTCACTGTCTACGAAATCCCCTATGTGTTCCGAGACAGGGCTAAAGGGATTTCAAAGTCCACTCCGAGCATTGTAAAATTTTTCCGAACAGGATTGCAATATGTAATCCGTATCTTTACAGCCCGTTTAAGAAAGATCGACTAATGGCGCATGAAATTGTTTCCCCGGCTTCGAGAGAAATGATGATAGAGGCTCATTCCGTGAGATAATAAATTCCGGTGAATGGAGGGCGATAAACTGGGCGAAGATGAGTCCCGGCGCAACGCTTGGAAACCATTATCATAAAAAGACTGTAATGTTTTTTTATCTCGTTAATGGCTCAGCTAACGTAAGGACTGTCAATGTTAACAACGGTTTGAGAGACGAATTTGAACTGCGTGACGGGCAGGGAGTTTTCTTCCACCCTTTCGAATCTCATATAATAACTTTTGTGGTTGAATCTGAGGTTTTG
>CAWJXP010000027.1:0-30090 GCA_963846725.1 uncultured delta proteobacterium
TGATTCTGAGGCGGCAGCCAGTTGAGGACCGACGAGAGCCATTCTGGGCTCGGCATGTAGCCACTCGAAGCTTTTCCCAAATCCCCGTAGCCCTTTTTCGATTCAACGCTGACGCCTACGTTAGAAGGCAAATCGATGTAATCGGCCGGAACCACATTGGGCGCAATTAAAAGAATTGATACAAGGAATGCTGGTTTTATATATATTAAAAACCTGTTTCCGACCATGTCACTCCTCTCGAATTAATCAAAACTTAAATAAAAACGTCTCAGGAATTCGGAATGCTGGACCCGCAGGCATACCCAAATCACAAAACTGAAACAGATGCGTTGTGGGCTAGGTATACCATGCTCTATTTCTAAATTACCTAATCATGCTGAGTAAAGTCAAATAAGGAACCAAAAAATTCCCACGCCAAAATCGCGTGCTGGATTTTGGAGGTGTAATTGACTTGCCCTGTCCCAAGTGTTATCCAAAAAATAAGTTTTGTTCGATTTGACAATTTCCCCTGTTTACTCATCTGGAGGGAATTCGCATGTCTATTGATGATTGGAATGCCTTTGATGCTCGTTGCGTTTGAACGGGACACGTGGGAAATAGCGATGCTGGACCTTGTTTTTGAGGGAGATGTTATGAGTTCAAGAAAAATCGGACGGCGAAAATTTATACAGGGAGCGTCATCCGCTGTACTCGGATTGGCGGCGGCCCCTTTTTTGAACACTAATCCTACATTTGCCGACACAGAAAAGACGGTCACTCCCGGTCCCGGACTCTTGGAAAAACCGGATTAAAAGTGACAGCAATTAGCATGGGAGTCATGAACTGTAGGGATGGGCATGTTGCGGCGAGCCTTCGATCTTGGCGTCAATTTTTACGACACCGCTAATTCCTACATGGCGGGCAAGAACGAAGAAATGGTCGGCAAGGTATTTCGTGGGAAACGGGACAAGGTACCTATACAGACAAAGATTCGGTTCCATTCTACAGAAAAAGAAAACAGGGAGTCTCTTGAGACGAGCCTTCGAAGACTCCAAACCGACCATGTCGATGTACTTCTGGCTCATTCACTTAAAACGCCTAAAGAAGTTTCCGATCCCACGCTCGTCGAGTTCCTCCAGAAGATAAAAAAAGAAGGTAAGGCTCGTTTTACCGGCTTTTCTTCACACTCCAACATGGCGTCCCTTCTAAACGAAGCGGCAAAAGCCCATGTACATGATGTCGCGCTGGTTTCTTACAATTTTACCCATTCAAAGGACTTAAAGGACGCAGTGGCGTCAGCCGCGAAATCAGGGATTGGCGTCGTGGCTATGAAAACTCAGGCAGGGGGCTATAAGACCAAGGATATGGGGGGACTGAATCCCCATCAGGCTGCCCTCAAATATGTCATTATGGATCATAATGTATCAGCAGCCATTCCGGGTGTTACCACGATAGAACAAATCGACCAAAGTGTAGCTGTTATGGGAACAGCCCTGGCGAAAAGGGATTTGGAAGCTCTGAAGCAGTATCAGTCCCACCTTAAAGGAAGGATCTGCACTATGTGTGGTGGCTGTATCGGAGAGTGTCCTCATGGAGTGGCCCACACTGATTTCCTGAGAGCGATCATGTATCACGATGGATACAAAAACGACAAATTGGCCGAAGAAGTGTTGTGGGCCGGAGATGCTTTACAGAAAATTAACCAGTGTTCGGAATGTTCATCCTGCGCCGTCATTTGCAGAAGAGGTCTCGATATTCACGCACAGATAAATTCAGTGCGTCAAATGTTTTCGTGAGAATCTAACGTGGATAGGAGAGCGATTTGTGGCGAGACGTGAAGGTCTGATTATTTTATCTTTTCTTATGATTTTATTCGCTTCTCAGGACGTCTTGTCTCAAAAGCCAGGGATAGAATCGCTCCTTCCGAAAATTGCCCCTAGCGGATGGATTCTGAAAGATCCCGCCTGAAACGTTTACGAAAGAGACCTTGTTTGAACATATCGACGGTCAGGCGGATCTGTTTCTCCATTACGGATTTGAAAAGTCCATCTTTGCAATTTATCGGAACGGAGAACACCCCCGATGACAGAATAGACGTGGATATTTATGATATGGGAAATGCACTACAGGCTTTTGGTGTTTTCTCAAGGTTCCGTCAGGAGGGAAGCGGCGCCGACATCGGACTGGATTCCTCGCTGGGGGACCACCACGCCATTTTCTACAAAGGCAGGTATTTTGTGGTTCTCCAGGCCGTAGATACAAACCCTTTAGCCTTGAAACGGTTTGCAATAGAGATAGAATCCCGGATTTCGGACAATGCCGGTCCACCTAAAGAAATTGAGTATTTCCCAAAAGACGGACTTAAGCCCGGTTCGATAGAATACTTTCCGGATGGGCTTCTCGGTTATCAATTTTTAACAAGAGGCTTCAAAGCGTCCTATGTAGAGAAAGATGAGAAAAAAACAGACTCAAAGACTGTGCCGAGGACCAGGAGTTTCATCTGTT
This sequence comes from uncultured delta proteobacterium, assembly GCA_963846725.1. GTDB lineage: Bacteria > Desulfobacterota > Desulfomonilia > Desulfomonilales > Desulfomonilaceae > CAJBEZ01. The sequence goes on from CAWJXP010000027.1 coordinate 2,485, forward strand.
CCTGTCTATTTTTGATAATTCCCAGGAAGCGATGAATGCGTTGAGAGTCTTCAGGGAGAATTTGTCCAGGAAGGGAAAAGTAACGAAGGGGATTTCGGTGGAATTTGGTCCCGATGCTCTGACTGGTACAGATCCGTATCAGGGTAAGATTATTGTGGTGCAAACGGGACCTTATCTCGTCGGCGCTGTTGGTTTTGAGCAGGATAGGGACGGTGAGCAACGGCTAGCTGAACTGATAAACATAGTAAAGTGACGAACCCCAGTGGCTGAAATCTGGACTCTGGTTAGTCAGCAGTTCACTCTTCCAGTGTTGCGCCTGGATTGAAAAGCAGGTTCACCCGGATCCTACCCTTCCCAGTAAACAGACGGATCAGCAGTGACAGGTTATCCTCTCAAAGTCAGACCGCTCGCATATCCAATGATATTATATCCTTGAACTATTCCGGCAGGCGCACAAGTCATCCGGGGACATGTCTCACCTTGACAAGCAGATCGTCCTGCCCATACTTTAGTAATAAGGTCGGCAATGATCTTGAGTAAGCAGAAAGGAGACAGCCATGAAAAGGTATATGGTTCCCCGAATCGCTCATTGTAGTGACGGTTGCCCTCTTTGGTCCTGAGCATGACCTTAAAAGGCTCTTAGAAACAAGAGAGCCCTATTCACCCATCCTTTGTTTGAAAGGGATCTACAGTACCGCAACACAATCCCCCCATCAAGTGACGGTCAATTCTTCTTAACCTCTTTAACCAGATTTTCTACACGAATTCTTCTCGGCCCGGAAAACACATGTTATTGACTTTTCCTTTATTTCAATGAGACAATTCAACCCATCTATGTAATAACAAATTAAGCGGTTACGATAACATCGCTTACACATTGTGAGAGAGGGCAGCCTCACAAGTTTAAGTTGGGCTTTTAGGCGCCATTTGGCCAATCGGCCCTGGCTTTGTCTGGAGTGTAGATGGACCACACTGGCTTTCGTGCGCGTGAATACAGTACGTCGGAGGAAAAGAGTCTTTCTAATTTCTTCACTCAACTGGGATGTCAGGTTATCCAGTTAGAAAGTGGCTTGTGGCATTCCATAGGCTTCAGAATCTATCAACCTGTCATAATGAAAGGACCTTCCAAACCTTCGGACCTGGAGTTTAAGACACTCTGGGAGGGAGGTAGCCTGTTTCTCCGATATCCTACCACAATAGATCATTGCGGCATTTCAAGTTACATTTATCTGGTAGATGACAAAAACTATGATCTTGATTCCTTGCATGGAAACCAACGCAAGGAAACCAGGAGATCATTGAGACATTGCCACGTTGAAAGAGTTGAAATCAGCTACCTCATTAAGCACGGCATGGATCTGGTGGCCGATACATACCTCAGGCAGCAGAGGTATTCAGATCCAAAAATCATCAACTGGTGGAAACGAAACCTTGAACTGTCTGCCGAAAATCCGCTCTTTGAAGGCTGGGCGGCCTTTGTTGGAACTGAACTTGCGGCTTTTCGGGTGGATTACACTTACCGCGGTGGGTTCTACGGAGACGTCCTGTTCAATCGCAAAGAACTCCTTAAATATCAGGCCATGAACGCCTTGATGTTCGTTTCGACACGAGACGTTATACGCAGACCGGAGATCGACCATGTGTCTTATGGAATACGCGCTACATTTGGGGACGCTCCAAGTCTCAATCGGTTCAAGGAATCAATGGGATACAGGAAAATCGAGGTCGAAGAAAGGATAGATATCGCTCCCAAGATTAAGCCTTTTTTCAGTACAGGTCTTGTTTGCAAATGGGGCAAGCGATTTTTCAGTAAATTCAGCGAAAAATCCGACAAGGCCAAAAGGATTTACGCTCTCTTTGAGATTCTTGAGGAACAAAGAATGATCGAGCGTTCAAGACCTTAACAAAAAGGCGATTACTCGCTTCTCTCCTACCAATGACCATCAACAGTCCATCCAATTCTGCAGATATTTAATAGCCTCGCTCGCGGCTTCTTCAGCCGCATGTTCATAGGTATATAGTTCCACGGTTACAAATCCTTCATACCCAATTTCTTGTATAGTTTTTAAGGTATCCTGCAAATCAATGGCTCCGTGACCAAGCATCAGGTGATGATGTTCTCTGGTGGCGGCGATGTCTTCAAGGTGGAAATGATGAATATAACTTTTCATGCTTCGAATGAGTTCTGAAGGATTTTCATTCACACAGTAGAAATGTCCCACATCAAAATTGATACCAAAAACATTCGGATCAAGATTCTTAAAAAAATCGAGGAACTGAACGCTGTTTTCGATTAACAGCCCAGGTTCCGGCTCTATAAGGATTCGGATTCCTGTTTCTCTGGCCCTTCCTTCAACAGCCATGAGCCCTTCCCTGTAAAGCCTAAGCCCCTCATCTCGACTCATGCCGTCCAAGGGGCCGCCAGGCTCGGTGGATATGGATGGAGCCCCGAGTAGCCTGGCAAGTTCGATGCAACGGAGAGTATAATCGATGCGCTTGGACCTTAGCGCAGGGTCTTTTTCGATCCAGGAAGGATGATAAGTATCTCCGTCAGCGTGATGCATAAAGGCGTTTATGTTGGATACCGACAATTGGTTACTTTTCAGAGTCTCCCGAATAGTCTCGATAGCTCCGATAGTTAGATGCGCCGGAAAAGCGTGGGGGGTATCGGCCATGATCTCGATTCCTTTGTAACCCAGCCCCGAAATGATCTTGATGGTATCCAGTAAATCGTAGCGCAAAAACGCATTGGAACTGAATGCGAACTTCATGTCTTATTACCTTTCAACATTCGCTGAGATTGAGGCGTTCCTGAGGAATTCGAGCGCCTGCCTCGCAGCTTCTTCCGGTTTGTTGCGGGTAGGTGTACAGTTCTACTGTGGCAAAGCCGTTGTAGCCATTGTCTTCCAGGAGTCCAAACAGCTCGGAAAAATTCATGTCTCCCATTCCTGGAATCAGGTGGTAGTGCTTTCTGGATCGGATGTCTTCAACGTGGACATGCAGGATCTTGGAACCTAAACCTTCAATGACACGTTTGGGATCCTCTCCAAGGACATGACTGTGACCTAAGTCAAGGTTGGCTCCCAGGCCGGGAGCGCCAATTGCATCCATCATGGCCACCAACTCTTCGTAGCGTTCAATTAAAAGTCCTGGTTCATATTCAATACCTATACAAACGGATCGCTCTTCCGCGTAAGCAACAAGTTGTTCCAGCGATTCCCTCAAAAAATTGAATGATTTTTCAGGCGCCAGACCAGGAACCAATTTCCCCGAAGTCACGCTCACACACGGAGAGCCGAAGTAATGCGCCAGATCGACACATTTCCTGGAATATTCTAATCTCCAGCGCCTTAGTTCCTTGTCTGGATTAGCAAGAGAGGGCTCAAATATGGGTTCCCAGAATTCTCTGCCGTACCAGCCCATTGCCGTGTTAGCGTTTATGTTGACTACCTTCAACCCTGATTTATCGATAGTCTCCCTAAGTTTTTCCAGACCAGAAACTGAGAGCGAGTCGGCATATAGATGTGGAGCGTCGGCGAGTAGTTCCACCCCCTCGTAACCGATTTCCGCAATACGTTCCACAGCGTCAAACACAGAGTGTCGGACGAATCCATTTGTACTGAATGAATACTTCACATTGCCTCAAATCATGTGTCTTTACTCGATTATCCGGCTTTTTGAACATAATCCATAAGCATCTGATATTGATTGTGAAATCCATGCTCACTCGACCCAAGAGGATCCTTGAAGAAGGACGAGAGATGGGGAGCCGGACCGGCCTCACCTCTGCGATGGGCCAACTCCATGAGGCGGACAAGATCAAGGACCAGGGGAGCGGCCAGTAAGGAATCATATCCTTGCCATATAAACTGAAGGGACATTTTAGCCCCGAGAAATCCTTTGAAATGAATAAAATCCCATGCGGTTTTCTGATCAGCCAAGGACGGAGTGTAGTTTATGTGCACTCGTGAATGGGGACTGTAACCCAGAATCTTTGAAAGCACGGCGTCCTTACTGTTGATCTTGGATTGCTTGTTTTCCGGGTGATCCAGTATTTTTCCATCCATGTTACCCAAAATGTTGAACCCTTCCCAACCCAATATTTCCAGGTTTCGGCATTTGAACATTGGCGCCAGGGCCGACTTTACAAGCGTTTCGCCGGTTTTTCCGTCGTTCCCCATGACAGGGACACCATTTAGCTCGGCCAGTTCAACAATTGCCGGGAAAAGAGCGCCATTTGACGGCGTGAAATTTATGTACGGGCAATGAGCCTGGATTGCGGCGTAGCTGTAGATTGTACTGGCACGGAGTGTTTCCCGACGATCACGATCAATACAATCTTCGAAAGTGGAAATCTTCTTGTGGCAATCTTGCGAGTTCAAGCGGCGGTTCGGTCGAGGCAAGATTCACTACGACCACATCCTGAAACTGATTTGACAGTTTGAATTCATTGAGATGTTCAACAATCTGGGTGATTTCTTCCCGCACAGTCATGCGATTCGCCGCCTGGGTTGGAGCGAGGCGGCCTATCGCTTCCCCGGAGTTCAAAATGGTCCCCGATGATATACGTTGTCCTATCGTATCAAGATCATTTTCAACGGATTGCAGAATTCTGGGGTCGATCCCGCCGGCCTCCCTGACCAATTGGGCTGCGGAATCAACAAGAGAGCCCGCACGAACATCACATCCTCCAAATTCGAGGGCTTCGACGGGAACAAGATCTAATCCTTCAAAATCCGCTGAGGCAGTTACCATGCCACCGTTATCATTTAACCCTTTTCGCATGGCGAGGGCCCCAAGGATTACCGTGATGGAGATGGAGCCCAATGCTCCGACTATCCATACTCCTATTTTTCTCATGTGGATCTTACACCTTTCGACGTTGTGTCAGATGCTCTTCATGGACCCAAAGATATTTCAGCGGGCATCGATTTGGGTGACCCTAATAGCTACAAATAAGACAACTCCGGCTAAAAGCCGAGTTCTGATCCCTTTTCCGTCTTGAAGCGTCTGGAAATAAATAGCATAGCCACGGCTGCAGCGAATGAGATTGCAGCTATCATAAGAAAAAAACTTTCTTTTTGCATTTCTTCCCAGTACTGGCCTAGAAAACCCGCTGTGTAGTTTCCTGCGAAAGAGGACAGGAACCATACGCCCATCATCATGGAGACTATGCGTGTGGGCGAAAGTTTTGTCACTAGCGAAAGTCCTACAGGTGACAAATACAATTCACCAATGGTTGCCAGCAGGCTAAAACCTATGAGCCATGACACGCCTACGGGCCTCCCCTCAGTCATGTAAAGGCCTGCCGCTGGAATCATTACCACGAATGCGAGCCCCAGGAGAAAGCATCCGATAGCCATTTTGACTATCGCTGATGGTTCCCTGTTGTTTCTGGATTGCCACGACCACAAAGTTGTGACAACCGGAGTAAGGAAAAATATCAAAGCAGGATTTAAAGACTGGAACCAGGACGCTGGAAATTGCCAACCAAATATATGACGGTCAGTATATGCGTCAGCCCAGAGGGCGAGAGTATTGCCCTGCTGTTCATAGGCCGCCCAGAAAGCGACGCTCACCAATCCCACGGCTATCAGTAACGAAAGGTCGCCCTTTTCCTTCCTGGACATTTGCGGCATGGCTATGCGCCGAACGATTTTTCCTGAAAAGGCGTCGTGTGGCCTTAGCCATTTTTGTCCGGCAAGATAAATGGACAAACCTATTAGCATACCTACGCCTGCCGCATTGAACCCATAATGCCAGCCGTAAAGTTCTCCCAGAGAACCGCAGACCAACGGTGAGAAAAAGGCCCCAATGTTGACGCCTACATAGAATATACTGAAGGCTCTGTCGCGACGCGAATCCAAAGGATCATAAAGATCACCCACCTGACTTGAGATGTTAGGTTTGAAAAATCCGTTGCCCATTATCAGGAAAAAAAGAGCTACGAAGAACAAAGACTCAGACGCCATCATGAAGTGCCCGGCCGCCATCAAGCCTGCGCCAAGAATTACAGCCCTGCGGTGTCCGATCATGCGGTCTGCAATAAACCCCCCAAGGCAGGGAGAAAGATACACAAACCCCGTGTAAAACCCATATATGTGGGAAGCCAGTCCCTGATTGAACATGAGTTGCTTGATCATGTAATAAACAAGCAGCGATCTCATACCGTAGTAAGAAAACCGTTCCCACATCTCAGTCAGAAACAATATGAAGAGCCCCTTAGGGTGACCCCATAGATTGTTACTATGCGAAAAAGGCATACGGCCATCCTTAAGGAACCCAGTCATGGCGGGATATCGAAATTCAGCGTGTCAGGATTTACTCATAATCTCCTTTTTACTAACACATTCCGTCTTAATTTTATCAATTAGTTCCTTCATGACTGCAAAGACATTTTCTCTCAAGTCCCCCGCCAGGACAACATAGAGTAGATCGTCGCCCACCGCAAAATCACCTTCGAAAGCTGCAATTTCTACCGTCACTATACCCGGGTTCGATACAGCCCATGATTTTACACGTTCTATCGCTGAATGATCCACTGTAATGCTGAGCGCCCGAACTTCTTCTCCGCCCACGCGGGAATAATCCCGGACAATCCCGTTGTGACAAAGTATCATGCCCGCTTTGGAAATATTGGGATGAGACTTGACCTTTGCTATCAAGCCTTCCAATGAAACAGATGGATCTTTTTTCATGGTCGCTCCTTGTTTAATTATCGAAAGTGGTCATTTGCGCTAATTGCTGTTTCAACTGCAATGGTATGACGTCATTTGCATACTCAAGATTAACGGTAGGTCTCCCTCCAAACACCTGGTAGGCCCGATTCAGCGTTCTGTCATCCCAAATACTTTGGACTTCAGTCCTCTCCAGTTTTTCCGCCGTAACGGCATGAATCACATTACCAAGCATGCTGACTATCCATCGATTCGCCATATTTACTGCAAACTGAAAAACGTTTGGGTCCTTGAGCCAATTCAATTCCGATGAAGGTGTTTCAAGCCGGTTCAACATTAGCCAGGCCAATGAAACCATATCATGAGCGACTACAGAATCGGACGTTATTACCAAACCTATAACTGGCTCGACGACGTATCCCTTGTCCGGTCCGAATGTCGTAAGGACTTTATCGGCGACGGTAACAACCAGTCGCTGTTTCTTCAATAGTGTACTTACGGTGTTCCCTTCGGCGGCTTTTTCATAAAAGCTTGTAGCGTCCTTATGGTACTCCAAACGAGTGTCAGTGCGCCAGTAACCCACTGCCGCTTTCAATCCCAGGGTGCTTCCGGCAAGCGTATGGCGTCCACATCGTGGCATCAGAATAATGTGATCCATTTCGCGGAGGATAACTGGCAGCATCAAGCCATTTTTCCAATGTGACCCTGTAACTGGCAAATCTTCATAGAACGCGTTCCAGCCAGCCTCCTCGAAAAAATGTAGCTCAGCTCCAGCTCTTAACGCTGCATCCGCCATCCCACATTTCTCCATCAACTTTCGGGTGCTGCCGGATACTCCGCCGGGAGACAGTTTGACATGCTCTATGCCGGACATATCACCCACTACCACCCGCCCGGCTCCTTTATCCTTGAGGAGTTTTACCATGGCAGCGATCCCCTTCGGACTAGAGGTGGAAGGGTAAGAATATCCAGAGTTGAGAGCCGGCTTAATAAACACGGAATCTCCCCTGGAAAGCCACGAGAAATCTGTGGCCGCTTCTACTGAAGCTCGCACCGCTTCCTCTACTGATCGGTCGGCGGATTCTCTTTTCGCCCCGGCTAAAAATACTTTTGCCATCTAATCCTCCTCGAAACCAATTCCCAAAGCATTCAAACTGGACATGCGTATTGAGCGATGCGAAGTCAATCCAATAACCATTTTACAAGTTTTCAGGGTCACTCAGCCCCTGAAGTTAGAAATTCCAGCGTTCCAACCCGGTCAGGATCAATTTTCTTTCAGAACCGGTTTTTCGGTCTATTCGCTCAACCAGAGTTTCATGTCCGGAGACTCCCTCATGATTTCCTCCTCAGCTCCGACAAAGGTTCGGTAGCCCCCACTTAGGTTCTTTGACTTGAAACCGTTTTGAATCAGTATTCGATGGGCGAGATAGCCTCTCATGCCGACGGCGCAATACGGAATGTACTGTTTGTTGAGGTCCAGTTGAGCAAGCGCTCCTCGCAATTCATTAATCGGTATGTGTAGCGAACCGGGTATAGCGCCGGCCGTTTCAATTTCCTCTTTGGATCGCAAATCCAATAATACGGCTCCATTCTGTAACAATCCGACGTATTCATGCCAGTGAGCAATCTCCATGTCCCCTTTCAGGATATTTGAAGCGACGAATCCAGCTATGTTGATTGGGTCCTTTGCGGATGAATACGGTGGAGCGTACGCCATTTCCAGTTCTTCGAGGTCCATGACAGTCATGCCACCGTGAATGGCTGTAGATATGATATCTATACGTTTGTCCACACCGTCTGTCCCAACTATCTGGGCTCCAAGAATTCTGCCTGCGTTTGGACAGAAAATGAGTTTAATCGCCATTGGGGACGCTCCGGGATAATATGAAGCGTGCGACCCTGAGTGAGTGTAGCTTACCTGGTAAGGGATCCCGTTCTTCACCAGTGTTTTTTCACTTGCCCCTGTCCCAGCGACGGCCAGATTGAAAACTTTGACGATCGAGGCGCCCAAAGAGCCGGTATATAGTGATCGTCGTCCCATAGCGTTGTCAGCCGCAATTCTTCCCTGTTTATTCGCGGGCCCTGCCAGAGCCACTGATGTCGGGAAGCCGGTGACAAAGTCTCTTATCTCAACTGCGTCTCCAACCGCGTAAATATTCGGGTCTGACGTGCTCATGGTGGCGTCGACGCGAATATGACCTCTGGCCCCTAATTCTAGCCCCGCTTCTTTCGCCAGCTTGTTTTCAGGAGCCACTCCGATGGCGGAAATTACCAGGTCACATTCGAATTCGATCCCCCCTGATGTTGTCACGGAAAGTCCACCGTCTATGGACTTTATGGCTTCGACCGTTTTGCCCAGTACAAGGTTGACACCCTGTTCTTTCAAATGAGCATGTACGATGGCGGCCATCTCGGGGTCCAGAGGCGCCATCACCTGTTGTCCCATTTCTACTATTGTCGCGTTGACGCCTCGAAGTATCATGTTTTCAGCCATTTCAAGTCCAATAAAACCACCACCCACGACTACGGCTGACTTCGGACTCTTCGAATCAATTATCCCCTTTATGCGATCCGAATCCGGAATGTCACGGAGGTGAAAAACACCATCCAAATCTATCCCGGGAATGGGTGGCCTAACTGGCTCAGCCCCCGGAGCTAGTATCATCTTGTCATAAGACTCTGTGTATTGTTCGCTGGCGTTGAGATCCCTAATCAAGATCGTTTTCTCATTCCGATCTATCGCCAGGACTTCGGAGTTGTTACGCACATCAACATTGTAACGGTTCATGAATGCCTTGCTAGTGGTTACCAGCAGGTTGGCCCGGTCTTCTATTACTCCACCAATATAATAGGGCAGTCCGCAGTTTGCGAAAGAAATGTGCTCTCCTCGCTCAAAAAGTATAATTTCGGCTCGTTCGTTTAGCCTACGCGCCCTGGCCGCTGCGGTAGCGCCTCCTGCTACTCCTCCTATTACAAGCAGTTTGGTCGTCATAAATATGATACTCCTTCCAAAAACCAGTCACAGCGTTGTCTTTATGTGACACAAATTGAGTCATTGCTTTTGAATGGGTGGCGCCGAGGGACGGACTCGAACCATCGACACAAGGATTTCCATTGTGAAAACCTCTGCCACTCTCGCTAATATAAATATAGTAGTTTTTGGACGAATCGAACAGGCAAGAGGGTTCCGTCAGTTTCTAATTTTCATCCAGAACCCTCTCTGTGTGGACGGTTTTTTTGCAGGGTCCTAGCCACGTTTGTGGCATGGCGCCCAAATCATTCCTTGTGGCATCGTTCCTTATATTTGTCTTTCTTATCCCTAATGTAGCTTATGAAATCTGAGTTGCCCGCAACGCTGTCACGGTTTTGAACAGCGACATAGGTATCCCAGGCTAACGCTTCTGCAAGATTCATCACACTCCTGAGTTTGTCATTTTTGCTGTACTTGTCCAATTCGAGGTTAAGTTTTGCAATTGCCTTATTCATGACGCTCTGGGCTTCCGAAGCATCCCCCATATTTAACGCTCTATCGATCTGATCAAAAAACTGACCGACACTCTGACAAACCTCTGCCTTAATTTTTTCCTGTTCAGCGGGAGGTAGGGTGTCAATCGATTGTTTCGGTTGAGGTGGCGTTTGATTTTTTGAGATTTCAGGGACGACATTAGACTGTTTTAGAATGACTTTTTTCAGGCTTAAAACAGTTCTCTTCAATTCGTCCACATCCCTTTTAAGGTCATCGATCTGTCTCTGTTGTTGTTCTTGATCCGCAATAATGCTTTGAGAGCGAGCGTTTCCCGCCAAAGCGACAAAGAAAAGTAACAGGGTCATGCAAGTTATAGAAATTCTATTCATTGTACGGCTCCCCTTTCTTAAGGTCCAGTAATTACAAGAGGAAACTGACTATTTCATACCACCAATCCGACGCAATAACATAGCGTTAGATTCATTCTGTCGGCAAACAAAAAGGGCCATATACTTTTAAAAAAAGTAAATCTTCAGCCGGCTTAAGGACCTCGGGATGCGCCTAGGGTTTCCTGTTTACCTGCGTGAGTTCCTCCGGAGTCCGGCATATCTGCTCAGCTTGTATAGACTCTATATTCTTGAGAATCGAGAAACCAAATTTTTCGCTGTAACCTGTTTCGCCCCAGACTACATCTTCTACCGCTTGATGATCGGCGCCCCTCATGATCTTCCAACCCTCCGGAGTCGGCCAGGCTAGAGGCTCCCGCTCGACAGCTTTGATAATCGCCTCTGCGTCTGTAGTACCTGCTCGCTCAGCGGCTGCTTTGATGAAATACACACCAGCGTAAGTCTCTTCAGCCATATAGTCGGGATATTCCTTGAATTTCTCGAAGTATCTCTTTACGAACTCTTGGTTCTCCACCGAATCGGGAGTAGTGAAGAAATACCTTGACGCCATGAATAGGCCGTCTGGGGTATCCTTGCCAAGTGGCGCCACGGTTTCCAGGGCTGCTCCTACTGGAAAAGCGAACCTAATCGTGTCGAACAGTTTGAATTGTTTCGCCTGTCGGATGAAATTGACGGCGTCTTTCCCCCAAAGAGGGCACCAAACACCATCCGGCTTGGCCTTTAAAATTTCTTCTATATTGGCTGAATAGTCAGGGGCCATTAGCTTGGGAAACGTTTCGCCTACGATCTCAACTTCAGGCTTCAACGTCTTGAGTTTTTCCTTAAACAAATCCCAGGATTCGTGGCCGTAATTGTAGTCCGGCGCAATGCACATCCACCTCTTGCATGGTTTAGAAGCCATGTAATAGGCCCCTGAGCGAGAATGCATCATCACGTTACTCAGCGTGCTAAACAGGTATGGATTGAATTTGGCGCCGGTCAACACATAGGTCGCGGCTTGCGTGTTGATGAGGATTTTCTTATGCTTTCGAGCGACTTCGGACAGAGAGAGCGCTACGGCGCTGGACGTAGGCCCCATCAGAAAATCCACCTTGTCCTCATTGATAAACTTCTCAGCAAGCTCGACGGCAACGTCCGGCTTCAGTTTAGTGTCTCCAAAAACCAATTCCAGCTTCCTGCCAAGTAGGCCTCCCGAGGAGTTTATCTCCTCTAAAGCCATGGTGATGGCTCGCTGCCCATTGATTCCGTATCCACCGAGTGGGCCGGAACTGATAAACATGGCGCCCAGTTTGATCGGCTTATCATCCGATTGAGCAGAACCCAAGGGCTGACGCAACTAGAAACAAAAGTGCGGCAATCACGAATAGTTTCTTCATAATTTGTTCCCTCCTGTTGACATCTGGAATAGCAGCGCTTTGAATCGGTGATCACTGACGAGCCTAGTGCAAAAGTGTCTTTTGGTGGTTTAGGCATCTGTAATAAATGAGCTTCAGGGGCAGGGCCGTGAAACAGTGTTTCCAGTAAAAAGACGCTTTGTCACAGGAGGCAGTGGTCAAGCTTAGCAAAAGAATATCATGGGCTATAAGGACACTGCAACGAACTCTATTTCGAAACTGGAGGAATCACTGGAGACTGCACTAACCGAAAACGACAAGTGGCCTATATCCATTTTGGAGTTGTAACACAGCGCGGTGATACACCCTAATCACAATTATAGCCCGTTTTGTAACGAGCCTTTTTTTGGGCCATGCAGTTCCGGATTACAGAATTCGAGAAAATAAAACGCCAACCGCTTGAACGACCAGGGTTGAGTGAGTTACCGTCTGCCAGCTATGATCAAAATGGTAGAACAGTGAAATAGCGGACCATAGTCTTCGGCCAGAATCCTTTCAGGACTGGAATCACTTTATTGATTCTTTAAGGGCCTTTGCTGCGGTAAACTTTGGGACTTTGGTTTCCGGGATGTTGATTTTCTGTTTGGTCTGAGGATTCAAACCTGTCCGGCTTGTCTGACAATCACGGAGAACTTTCCGACCGGCACTGAGATTTCGTCGCCAGCAACCAACACCTCGGAAATAGCTGAAAAGACCAGATCAAGCGATTCTGAAGCGAGCTTTTTCGTCATCTGGCCCTTCTCTGCAAGTTTGTCCACCATTTCAGCTTTTGTCATGTCCGTTCCTCCCTCGAAATTGTGATTGTGTTCCGTCAAGAAGATGAGTTTGGGGCTATTTAAGGCATGACCGCAGAGGGTGTCAAGACAAGATTTCTGGACCGGCTGCCAATAGATCAAGGCCTAATAGCATGTTCTCTCTTTACGGTGGGTTTGAATGAAATAAGCTGCAATATAACCGAGAGCTGCGACTAGTGTGGAAACCAAAAGAGCGGCCAACATCCATCTTTCCAGAATTCCAAAATCCAGGTAGAGAAACAATTTCAACGCTTGCAGGAAATTGCCCGCATCAAGTATTGGAGCCATCGTCTGTCTAAAATCTTCCATACCCATAGCGGTAGAGTGACCCAGTAAGAAACCCCCAGCCCAATAGTATCCATAATAAATCGGTATTACCGTTAAAGGATTAACGATCCACGTGAAAGCAAACGCCATGGGGAAATTGTAGCGTATCATCAGGAGCAACAAACCGAGAGTAGCGGTATGACCTCCAATAGGAATACCTAAAGCTACAAACAGGCCTATCGCCACTCCCCGAGCGTCAAACCAAGGAGGGTTCTTCGAGAAAGACAAAGGATCTACGACGTTTCTTTGAATAAAATCCCGACATCGAAGTAAGCGTCCGGTAATTTGACCAGTTTTTTCGGTGGGTCGCTTTTCCTTGGTAGGACACTCCGATTCGTCCTTGTTCTCTGTCCTGTTCTCCAATTCAACATCCTTTGCCGGACCTTTTTTCGATTCTCACTAAGATCTCCGTTACCAAACTTTGGATTCTAGGTGTTTAGCCGCCGTGGACTCCGTAGTAAACCTCGCCTGGAAAACCTTTAATAATGGCCTTTCTTGTGGGGCCATCTTCCCGTTCGATCCTGCTAACGCATGTATGAACGAGCTTTCCCGTCCTGCATCTCCTTACATTACAACGTGAATTGCCCCAAATCCAAGATAACTCTCTTGGGCCACTGTGGAGCGTGTCTCACCTAATCAGTTGAAATAACTTTGCAAGCTTAGCATGAAAATATACTGCCCTTGCGAATGTGGGGACGAGCATAAAAAACATTGCTCCTACCAGGAATGAAAAACAGATATTGCTCCAGGTAAGCAAACCTAAACCGGCCCACTTCACAAGGAAGTATACTCCGCCCGGCAAATAAATAAGTACCGCTGTCACGACACCGGGCGAATACTCACGGCCGAGCGTAGTACATGAAATATGTATAAATGAATTGGCCAAAATCCACATTATGACTGACATTCCAGCCCAGAGGTATCTGGTCTGATTTTCGTGGTACCCGTAACAAGCTGCAGCAACAAACACAAAGAATATAAAATTCCCAAGTAAATTCTGTGTCCAGTCGAAGTGTCCGAAATAACGATCTGCCCATTCAACAAAACCGAAAGAAAACTCCTCTATCATGTGAATGGCATAGAAAATACAAACAAGAAAAATAGCGGCAGATTTTTCATCGACCATTGGCGCGTCTGTCATGACATATCCCCTGTGTGCATTTCGCTGCAGCATAAAATCCCATTCGCTCAAACAGGTTCCGTTCAACGATACACCTGCGAACCGTTTGTTGACAACATGGTGAATCCAGCTTGTGAATCCAGCTACGGCAATGGATGTTAGCTACGAACATCCTCTGGACAATCTTGAGATAAATGAAATTCTACGGATAGTTGGTCTGGAAAAAATTGACATTGGCTAAGGCGCAACAACTGCTCAAACCTAATCACAATCAAAGAAGCAGACGCGAAGAGATATGAAAATTACATCAAATGTCATCTCGTTCGTGATGTAGTGTATCGATCAATTCATCAATTCTTCGACAACGAGATTCGTTGAGTTCACACGTGGCCTTCAAGTGAGCCAGGGAGGCGGCGCACATAGTTAATTCGAGCTTGTGCGCCACTTCAGAGTGCTCATCGAGTTTATCCATGTATCCCGACAAGAGGGCTGGATCTCTGCATTCTGACAGTGACGGCAATCTGAACGTTTCGACCCCGAAATGGGCACTCACGTCCGAATTGATTGGAATTTGCTCCATTGACCTTAGAGGGCAAAAGGAGTCACCAGGTCGTTGTCCGTGATGATCATACTCCTGGGCAACCGTAGTTTCGATCTGGTTCAGTAATTCCACAAAATCTCGTCCTTTGCAGTCATTACGTCCAGATTTAACGCATAGCGCCTCAAATTGATTAATCAGCGCCTGGATATTCGAATCGTTCGATGGGTCAAAACCGAGCATGTCGGAAGCCTTTCGCAGTGGGTCCGGTCTTGTTTCTTCAGCGGGCGCATCCTCATCGCCGAGCGATTTGTGGGGCATTTCGATTCCATCGTCCTGAATACACTTGAGGCACGGTAATTTCTTGTCGTCGTTTAAGCAATCATGTGTAAGAATACCCAAACTCTCGAGATCGAGACAAGCCCTCTCTATTGCGTGGACCGTGCCGGCGACTGCCTGGTGATATAGATAGGTCGAGTCATCCTCTACTTGCTGCCCCGTCAAGTACCATTTCCAAAACTTCTCACCTGCTTCATACAGATCTCTCCAGGTTGAGGAAGTTGATCTGCCCACGATCTTTGCGGTCACTACGCTCAATTGATGTATGAAAGACTCGATATCAAATCGTCCTTTGAACTCACCTGCCGCTATGACCAATTCGTGGCTGAAATAGTTGCGTTTCCATGATCTTAGATATCAAAGCAGGGTTCAGGCTTATTTCACGAGCGTAAACTCTGGATTGGACATAATTTTCCCAAGCCTGGTGTCCGAAACCCAGGGCAGGTCGTACATGGTGCGGCGAGCAGGCATCGGCGATTGCGTGAAAAACCGGCCCAAGAAGCTGAAGTCCTACCAAGTGTGAGTTGGGTCCTCTTACCTCGAGAGGGTTGTTTTGATCCGAAAGAAAATGATTGTAGTAGAATTTGGCAAGCACACTCCAGGGCACAAAGGAGGTGTTCACAAATCCTCGTTGGAAGTTGGCGTTCCATTCAGAGACTCCATGGCGCCAGGCAGGTCTGACCCGATCCAGAACCAACGAATTCTCCTTATCCACTAGTCCTCTCAGGTACCTGGATATTCCTTTTACGACAAAGGAGTCAAATCCCTGCCTGGAAGAAGAGTCATAGGAATAACCACTGCCGCTAGACCACTGCTTGTCAACATCGGGGTGAGGATTTATGAAGTGATTGAATGCAGTGAACGTATGGCCGAAAAGTCCTGTCACATTCCTTTTGGATCTCCACAGTAATCCAGGTAGACGCAGAGACAGGTCAGCGAACTTGTCCGTGTGCCAGGATTCAAAACCGGCCAATCGTTCAATTGCACTCTCAGAAGATGGAATGTCCTCTATGGATATTCGTTGGCCGTAAGCCAATTCCAAGGACTGCAAGGCCTTCTTCTGCAAAGGTGTGCCCCAATTCTTTATGTAGGCTACTGCATCGCAAACTATCCAATAGTGTACTTTCGCGTTCATAGGCGCCTCAAAACCTTCTTTTATAACGAATCATGCGTCACCGGTTCTGTTTGACAGGTATGCGGCCTGCTGAACTAGGCCCCGCCGGACCTTGTCGGCGAACCTCCTTTTCAGTGTGAGCAATCGTTGGGCTCTCTCAGAAGCGTCGAACTCGCCGGCGATGTTTCGAACCGCTTGCATGTATCGGACTAGTTTCTCCCATGCTTTGGTCTTACGAGCTTCTAGTGGATCCGTAGCTCTCAGGCTGCCAGTGGAATCGCTAAAATTATCACGCTACACTATTCGATGTCCACTGTACACGTGCCAGTCACGGGAAATTTCGGTCTGCGTCAATCATTTGGTCCTCGCGCTAGCCCGCTGTGCATCATGGCCGAGTATACAATCATGAGCAATCCGAAAGTTAAGCAGATCATCCCCGTTAGCATCATAATGATGTAAAACGAGATGTACGGGGTGAACAATAGGACGACTCCGAGAATGATGAAAAGCAAGGGCAGGATTATGATTCCCCATTTGCTTCGGCGGGTTTCACTCCACCGATTTGCAGTGGCTACAGAGGTAACCCCGGCGATTATGACCATCAAAGCTACTATGTATACGATTAACTTCCTGGTTAGGTATACGTCTATGAGCGACTGGTTGAGCACAAACATGCCAGCCATTGCGCTCAACAATCCCCACATCAGTCCAATCCTCCATTTGGATCCAACAGGCAACCCTGCCACTAATCCTATCAGGCCCAAAAAACCCTCTAAAATCCAAAACCATCCAAGAACTGCCAAGAATGCAACAAAAGTCTTAGATGGATAATATAAAATGAAAATGCCAAAACCGGTTGAGAGAATGCCCTCGAGAAACACCGTCCACCAGGGAACAGTCTGATTTCGGTCTGCGGCCTCATTTGTCGTACCAATCATTTGCATCTCCTCAGATTTTTATCTTTCTGCGCTGCCTCCCTACTGCCCACCGGGTCCTTGTCGCCGGAGATCTTATCCCTGACGCTGAAGAGGCTTGACAGCTCTAATCTTGAACGCTACTCGACTCCAAGTATTTTGTTTCGATATGGAACTCTTAGGCTGTTATCGTTTTGCATTCATCCTTTTTTCCGCCTACGCCATTTGGCGTTTACTCCAGACTGAGTAAGGCACGGCCAGGAGAGCGCCCAAAATCATGTAGGTCAAGAGCGTGGGAATGAAGTTTTGTCCGTAATCCGACAGTTCCGCAATGAACAGGGCGAGTCCGACATTGCGCGCGACGCTTGCAATAGCGAGGACGGAACGCTGCTCCCGGGATGGGCCGCCCAATAGATGGCCGATGGCCAAGGAACTCCCCACCATTATGATGATCGCGACACTGGGCAGACCGCCCAAATTCAGCATCATCCGCAAGTCAGGAGAAAGAACAAGGAGAATGATCAGCACGACAAAGAGCACGATGAAAAGGATATTGGCGAGCATTCTCACAGGTTTACCAATCACATCAGCGAGCCTCGGAGCGAAGCGCTGGATGAGCAGACCGGTGATCACCGGCAAGAATGTGACCTGGGCCACTTGCCGGGCCACCTCGAAAGGGGTCAGCCTCAGGCCTGGCAGTTCAAACAGAGCGCTAAAAATAGCCAGCATAAGTGGTGTAATCACGACAGCCAGCAAAGCCAGCGTTAACTGTAGGCTGGCGGTGTATGTGGGATCCCCTCCGGCCATTTGGGACCGTTTGTAGGTGAGCGGGGCGCCAGGCGCGGCGGCCAACACAGCTAGGCCGGTGGCTACAGCGGGTGATAAATTGAACACCCATAACAATAAGCCCACCACCAGCGGGGACCAGCACGATTACAGCGAGGAGGGAGCGGAGCAATAATTCAGGTCGACGCCACAGGGATGTGAGTTGTTGAAAAGAGTGGCTAACCCCCATGGCGAGCATGAGGCTGAAAATAGTCACGGTGACAAACATGAGTAAAATGGGGTTATCCATAGTTGCAATCCCCAGCAATTCAAAAAAAATGAAATTTTTCTTGTGTAAACACTTTTTAGTTCACTCTTCTGCGCACCCAATCCATTCGATCAGTCGGCCTGACTGCTCGGAGGAATGTTTGCATGGACCTGGATCAATCCCGTTGTACTGGTCTGCTGACAGCGCTGTTAAGGTCATCATCTTCACCCAAAGTGGTCTGAATGATTTAGTAATTCGGATAAAATGGTAAATGCCACAGGAGATCACTTCTAATTCTCAATTCGAACGCCATAGCTTTAATGTTGAAGAATTCCGTCATCCGCACCCCCAACGTGCCGAGATGGACGATTGAAGAAGTCCGGACCGACCGCCAGAGCGGCGTACGGCCCGGATAGCTTGCGATCAATGGCGGTTCAGTTCCCGATACTTGTCAGGAGCTTCTCCATCACCTGGTCAACGGTGAAACTGGCCGCCTTCTGGCGCGGTGGGAACTCCGCGAAATGTCACTAGGAAATCACCCACAATTTTCTGAGCGGGTATCAACAAGAACGCGTGATCGATCATCCAATCCCAGTAGGTGTTTGAGGTGATGTCGGCCCGCTCAAAGGGGTCAGTGCGCAGGTTGAAGACCTTTGGTATCCGCAACGTCACGTAGGGCTCCGCCCAGATCTGGCATGTGCCTGCCATACGCTGTTCCTTGAAGATGAGCTTCCAGTTGTCGTAGCGGCATGCCGTCAGATCGCCATCGTCCGAAAAGTAGAAAAATCCCTCCCTCGGACCCTTTTCTTCTTCACCAGTCAGGTAGGGCAGAAAGTTGTGGCCGTCTAGATGCACCTTGAAGATCTTTTCACCCGCCTGATGGCCCGCTTTGAGCTTTTCTATGATGTCCGGTTCACCGGCTGCCGCCAATAGGGTAGGCAACCAGTCCATGTGACTCATGATTTCGTTGGAGACTAGACCTGCTGGAAACTTTCCCGGCCAACGCGCCAAGAGAAGGTACCCGGTAAGCTCCCTCCCAGTTCGAGTTTCTTCTCGTTGCGGAAGGGCGTCATGCCGCCGTCCGGCCAGGTGTTCATGTGTACGCCGTTGTCGGTGCTGTACAAGACTATGGTATCCTCGGCAATTCCAAGTTCGTCCAGCTTGTTCAGAAGTGCGCCAACATGCTTGTCGTGCTCGATCATCACGTCGTGGTACTCCGACTGCCAGCGCCCGGACTGACAGAGTATCTCCTTCGGAGGGCGTACCCGAAAGTGCATCCAAGTGGTGTTGAACCAAACGAAAAACGGCTTGTCGGCCTTATGTTGTCGGTCAATGAAGTCGCAAGCGGTCGCTGAGAAATTCCTCGTCGACAGTCTCCATGCGCTTCCTGGTCAGCGGACCGGTATCCTCGATCCGCCCATCAGCATGGCTCCGGATTACCCCTCGTGGACCAAAATTCTTGCGAAAGTTCGGAAAGTCTTCTTCAGGCGGATAGTCGCGATGCTCAGGCTCTTCTTCAGCGTTGAGGTGATAGAGGTTGCCGAAGAACTCGTCGAAGCCGTGGTTGGTGGGTAGGAACTCATCTTTGTCGCCAAAGTGATTCTTGCCGAACTGGCCGGTGGCGTAGCCCAGCGGCTTCAGTAGTTCAGCGATAGTGGGGTCAGCGCCGCTGCAGTCCTGAAATCGGCGCCTGGAAAACCCACTTTGGTCAACCCGGTGCGAAAGGGGCTTTGGCCGGTAATGAAAGCAGCCCGACCAGCCTGTACAGCTCTGTTCTCCGTAATAGTCGGTGAAGCGGACGCCCTCCTTTGCGAGACGATCGATGTTGGGCGTGCGGTACCCCATCAATCCGTCGGAGTAGCAACTGAGGTTGGTGATGCCGATGTCGTCACCCCAGATGACCAGGATGTTCAGGCTTCTTCGGTTGTGCCATATGTTACCTCCTTCGTCGTTTGAATTAACGTCACTGGTAAAGGCCATCAAGACCTTCTCCGGCGTCGTTGGTTCCCATTGGCTTAGCTCCAACGAGCGATTCAGATCGGCCGACTGGCTTGGGATCGAGATTGTCCGGATCTCCGCTACCACTCAGGCCATGGCATTTCTTAAACTTGAGACCACTGCCGCATGGGCATGGCTCGTTGCGGCCGACTTTGCGGAAAACTTCCGCCTGTTGAGCACACTCCTGAGCCAGGACCTGCATCACGCTGCGCAGCCGGGAATCCGCTACGAATCAGCTGAGCGATGATCTGCAGCGGTCTGTCGATGTGTTGAAAAAATGCTTTGTAGCCCTGCGCAAAGGTAGTTCAGTCCTGATTCGCCGTCCGCTGTGGTGAGAAATCGGTTCTTAGGACATTCTCCGTGGCAGGCAAAGCGCACTCTCGCATTCTCGGCAGGAACGCGGCAAGCGTGTCCAGCTTGTCTCGGCCAAACTTTCGTTGCTGCTTGGAGCCGACCAAGTCGATCATGTGACTCTTGTATGATGTTACCCAACAAATACCCGGGCTCGACAAAGTGGTCGCAAGAGTACAGATTCGCCGTTATGCTCGAGGGCAAGCCCGTGACCGCAGACGGGATCGAAAATGCACATGCCGGATGAGCCCATACCCAACCAGCTGCGAACCGCAGCTTCGAACGTTTGCACAAATATCTTACCCACATCGCGCCCAACCCATTCGTCGAAGATAGCAATCAGGAAACTGCCCCACTGTTCGGACTCCACCGTGCGATCCGATACGGTTGTTCCCTGCTGGTATGGGGTGACTGCTCGCTTCGCTGAGACGCTCGATCATCGGAATAAACTGCATCCAGCTGGTACCCGCCTCGTCACGCAAAAACCGGTAGACATCGAGAGGGCGGTCGGCGTTTGCACGATTGACGGTGACCAAGACATTGTATTCGACCCCGTGCTTCTGCAACAGCCGGAGGCCTCTCATCGCCTTGTCAAAGGTTCGACCTCCCTCTCTTGTCCAGCCGGTATGCATCGTGCAGATCGCGAGGACCGTCGATGCTGATACCGATGAGGAAATTGTTCTCACGAAGGAACTCACACCATTCGTCGTTCAGCAGGGTGCCGTTTGTCTGCATGGTGTTCTCGAAAGTCATGCCCGGCCTGCGATATTTTTCCTGTAGCTCGATGGCCCGACGGTAGAAGCCGACGCCCATGAGGGTCGGTTCGCCGCCCTGCCAGGCAACCGCCACTTTGTCGGCGTAATGGGCCTCAATTAACTGACGTATGTAGTTCTCCAGCACCTCATCGCTCATGCGAAAGCTACTGCCGGGGTAGAGGAGTTCCAGGTGATGTCCGCCCGTTCAAAGGGATCAGTGCGCAGGTTGAAGATCTTTGGTATTCGCAATGTTACAAAGGGCTCAGCCCAGATCTGGCATGTGCCTGCCATACGCTGTTCCTTGAAAGACGATCTTCCAGTTGTCGTAGCGGCAACGCGGTCAGATCGCCATCGTCCGAAAAGTAGAAAAATCCTTCCCGCGGACCCTTTTCTTCTTCACCAGTCAGGTAGGGCAGAAAGTTGTGGCCGTCGAGATGCACCTTGAAGGTCTTTTCGCCCGCCTGATGGCCCGCTTTGAGCTTTTCTATGATGTCCGGTTCACCGGCTGCCGCCAATAGGGTAGGCAACCAGTCCATGTGACTCATGATTTCGTTGGAGACTAGGCCTGCCGGAAACTTTCCCGGCCACCGCGCCAAAGAAGGCACCCGGTAAGCGCCCTCCCAGTTGGAGTTCTTCTCGTTGCGGAAGGGCGTCATGCCGCCGTCCGGCCAGGTGTTCATGTGCACGCCGTTGTCGGTGCTATACAAGACTATCGTATCCTCGGCAATGCCAAGTTCGTCCAGCTTGTTCAGAAGTGCGCCAACATGCTTGTCGTGCTCGATCATCACGTCGTGGTACTCCGACTGCCAGCGCCCGGACTGACAGAGTATCTCCTTCGGCGGGCGTACCCGAAAGTGCATCCAAGTGGTGTTGAACCAAACGAAAAACGGCTTGTCGGCCTTATGTTGTCGGTCAATGAAGTCGCAAGCGGTCGCGAGAAATTCCGCGTCGACCGTCTCCATGCGCTTCTTGGTCAGCGGACCGGTATCCTCGATCCGCCCATCGGCATAGCTCCGGATTACCCCTCGGGGACCAAAATTCTTGCGAAAGTTCGGAAAGTCTTTTTCAGGCGGATAGTCGCGATGCTCAGGCTCTTCTTCAGCGTTGAGGTGATAGAGGTTGCCGAAGAACTCGTCGAAGCCGTGGTTGGTGGGTAGGAACTCATCTTTGTCGCCAAAGTGATTCTTGCCGAACTGGCCGGTGGCGTAGCCCAGCGGCTTCAGTAGTTCAGCGATAGTGGGGTCAGCGCCATGCAGTCCTAAATCGGCGCCTGGAAAACCCACTTTTGTCAACCCGGTGCGAAAGGGGCTTTGGCCGGTAATGAACGCAGCCCGACCAGCCGTACAGCTCTGTTCTCCATAATAGTCAGTGAAGCGGATCCCCTCCTTTGCTAGACGATCGATGTTTGGCGTGCGGTACCCCATCAATCCGTCGGAGTAGCAACTGAGGTTGGTGATACCGATGTCGTCACCCCAGATGACAAGAATGTTAGGCTTTTTCGGTTGCGCCATATATTGCCTCCTTCGTTGCTTGAATTAACATCACTCGTAAAGGCCCTTAAGACCTTTCGGGTGTTGTTGGTTCCCATTAACTTAGGCTAACGAGCGATTCTTATCGTCCGACTGGCTTTGGATCAGATTGTCCGGATCTCCGCTACCTTTCTGGCCATGGCATTTCTTGAACTTGAGACCACTACCGCATGGGCATGGCTCGTTGCGGCCGACTTTGGGGAAAACTTCCGCCTGTTTGGTGTATTCCTTAGACAGAACCTGCATGGCCTGCGCAGCCGGAAACCCGCTACGAATGAACTGGGCCATGATCTGCAGCGGTTTGTCGATGTGATGAAAAAACGCTTTGTAGCCCTTGCACAGGTAGTTCAGCCCTGACTCGCCATCAGCCGTGATGAGAAATCGGTTCTTAGGACATTCCCCATGGCAGGCAAAGCGCATCTCGCATTGTCGGCAGGCACGCGGCAGCATGTCCAACTTGTCTCGGCCGAACTTTCTTTGTTGCTTGGAGCCGACCAAATCGATCATGCGCTCTTGGAGGATGTTACCCAACAAATACAAGGGTTCTACAAAATGGTCGCAAGAGTACAGATCTCCGTTATGCTCCAGAGCGAGCCCGTGACCACACACGGGATTGAAAACGCACATGCCGGATGAACCCATACCCAACCAGTTGCGAACCGCAGCTTCGAAGGTTTGCACGAATATCTTACCTACATCGTGCCCGACCCATTCGTCGAAGACGGCAGTCAGAAAATTGCCCCACTGTTCCGAGCCCACCGTGCGATCTGAGACGGCTGGCCCCTGCTGGTATGGGGTGACAGACGCTTCGCTCAGACGCTCGATCGCCGGAATGAACTGCATCCAACTGGTACCCGCCTCGTCACGCAAAAACCGGTAAACATCGAGAGGGTGGCTCGCGTTTACACGATTGACGGTGACTAAAACATTGTATTCTACCCCATGCTTCTGCAATAGCCGGAGGCCCATCATCACCCGGTCAAATGTTGGCCTCCCTAGCCGGTCCACCCGGTGCGCATCGTGCAGCTCGCGAGGACCGTCGATACTGATACCGATGAGAAAGTTGTTCTCACGAAAGAACTCACACCATTCATCGTTCAGTAGGGTGCCGTTTGTTTGCATGGTGTTCTCGAAAGTCATGTCCGGCCTGCGGTACTTTTCCTGTAATTCGATGGCCCGCCGGTAGAAGTCGACGCCCATGAGGGTCGGCTCGCCGCCCTGCCAGGCGACCGTCACTTTGTCGGTTTGATGGGACTGAATTAGCTGGCGTATGTAGTTCTCCAGCACCTCATCGGTCATGCGAAAGCGACTGCCGGGGTAGAGAAGTTCCTTCTTGAGGTAGAAGCAATAGGAGCAATTGAGGTTGCAAACCGAACCAGTCGGCTTCGCCAAAACATGAATTCGCTGGTGGAATTGTTTTCGGGTTCATCACGCGGAATCCAGTCAATAAGTTAACTGTAAAGGACTTTTCCTTACGATTTGACGGCAAATCCTTTTTAAAAGCGCCACTAAAGACTGAGCCATGCAAGCCCGGTCACGTAGATCGCGGACATCACGAGCTGCGCTAGCGTGATCGGCAGGCCATAACGAACAAAGCGCCCAAAACTTACATGCTGACCGTGTTTTTGACATATGCCAACGCTGACGATGTTCGCCGAAGCGCCGATCAAAGTGGCGTTGCCGCCTAAAGTTCCGCCAAACATCATGGCGACGAATACCGGCAGCGTCGCGGCCGGCCAATCGGTGAAGCCGGCGGCAAGCGCTGCATCCGGGACAGCTCCTGCTACTACAAAGTAACCTTTGGTCATCACCAGCGAAGCGGCAACCACAGGAATGTTGGCGAGTAGGCACGACATTGCGCCGATGCCAGAATCAGAGCGTAGAAGACCCATCGAACAATCGTAACCCATTCCGGGTCACCTCCCCACACAACTGGACAAAGCGGTTCTTTGGAAATGCGCTCCGGCAGAACTTTGAACGCCAGTGGCCCTCCTGGAGACTGTAGGCGCGTGACGGCAAGTTGCGAGGCGTCAGCAGTGCACGCAGTACAGCGCCCGTCGGAGAGAGCCGCAGCAAAATCGCTGGCCGAGTCGATCACGACTGGATTCACAGAAAGTTCACGTGCGTTGAAGTAGTCCTTCATGTTTTGCACGTGCGTGGTATCTTTCTCCACGCACACCGTTGCACCGTTTAGCGCCTCTATCGTTCCAATGCCCGAGTTGGCCGGGACAAGCATGGCTTGACTGTCGTAAAACAACACCGCTGGAAATTGTACCTTCAAGAGAGCCTCGCGTGTGAGTGTCCAGCTCGTGTTATGCACGAGCAGATGGATCTTGCCTGACTGGAGGGCCGGAAACCGCATGGATGCCGTGAGAGGCACGAAGTCTACTTTGGCGGCGTCTCCCAGTACCGCGGCGATCACGGCATGACAAAAATCTACGTTGAACCCTCTCCTCTTTCCTGTGGCATCTCTTTCAGAGAAGCCTGGTATGGTCCCACTCACCCCGCAGAGCAAACGTCCCTGAGCTTTGACGCCGTCCAGCACGTCTCCAGCACATACGGGATCCACTATCGCCGCTACTACCGCCACGATAGCGACCAACGCAGAAAGAGCGCATAAAAGCACTTTGCTCTTGTTTCCAATCATCGGGGCCAACCTCGTTGACTTCAATTTTTTCTGTTTTTCTGCAGACTGGTCTATAAGTTCGTCGCAGTCAAGCACGGAAAACCTACAACCGGTGATTGGAACTTCAAGCGTTTTGTCGAAGCCCGAATTTGTGGTCAAGTTGTGGACTTGCGATACCAGAAACAGAGAAGATACTTCCAATTGTAAAAAAAAGAGAATATTCGTTAGTGGCATTTCATTAGACGGAGATCTATACCTGAACAGCCATCTACGACAATGTCAACATTAGATATCTCGATTTATAGAGCCCTTCGTTGCTTTGAATTCGATAAAAGTAAATTTCTAGGAATTCTATTAGGGTTGGTATAAACTAATATCACAGGTTGGTAATCAACACGCGAAAAGGGGAACTTTGTAATGGCACGTCAAGTTGACAAATCTTCGGCAAACGCTTCGGAAGCCATTTTAGGCGATTTAGGCAAAAACTGGGGATGGCTCTTCGGCATGGGAGTTCTTTTTATCATCCTGGGGTTAATCGGTCTTGGAAGACTTTTTGTTCTTTCTTTGGCTGGTACCTTGTTTTTCGGAATACTTTTTGTCGTCGGAGGGGTGGCGCAGTTGATCGAAGCCCTAAAATGTCTGGGATGGAAAAGCGTCATATACCACGTTTTGATCGCTGCTCTTTATATAATTGCAGGTGTTTTTGTCATTCAAGAAACCCTTCGCGGCTAAGATGCTCCTGACATGGGTGCTGGGGGCTGCGCTCATCTGCATCGGCATAGTCCGCGTAGTCATGGCCTTGCAGATCCGAGGAATGGGAAGCTGGTTTGTGCCGTTGGTTGGGGGTGTGATCTCGATAATTTTGGGAGGAATTATTCTGACCCATTGGCCACTATCCGGTCTCTTTGTTATAGGCCTTTTTATCGCTGTAGAACTTATCACAAACGGATGGTCATACATCTTCATCGCTCTTGCGGCCAGAAAAGCGAGTAAGACACCTGCCATATAGAAATGTCTCGCTCAATCTACAGTTTTGGGACAAGAAGAATCGGCGGATAATAGGGGAAGTCACATCCTTACAGGGAGACTTCCCCTATTATGGAATTCCATATTTTTGTGAACAGTATTTTTATGGAAATTATGCTCCCGTAGAGTTTCACCTTTTCAATCCATGGCTTGGATGTTGGGCTTCAGAAGAAACGTAGCGTTCATTGCCTTCCTCAAAGCGCATTGCTCCTCAATGCGCAAAATCTAGAAATATTTTGTTTCTTTGCGCCGAGGGGGATTCATGTAGAGATGGAAAGGATTTGCCTCTTGACCGCCTCATCTGAAAATGTGAGAATATGAAGTCACATTCTGAATATGACGTCAGCAGGAGAAGCGAATGAGCCCTTCACAGCCTGGCCAGGTCAACACCAAACTCGAAAATATCCCTCGTCGAGAGCGAGAGAAATTGCGTCAGCGTAGAGAAATACTCGACGCGGCGTTAAGGCTCTTCTCGGAAAAGGGGTATCACAACGTCTCCATGCATGAGATAGCAAAAGAAGCAGAGTTCGGAATCGGAACATTATACAAATTCTTTCGTAATAAGGAAGAGTTGTACAAAGCCCTAATCACACAGACTGCGGAAAGATGGAACCAGATTTTTATACAGGTCCTCGAACACGAGCAGGATCCTATTCAGGCAATCAAAAATTACCTCAATGTCCGTCGTGAATTGTTTTCCGATAATCTGTCTCTTATGCGCCTGTATTTTGCCGAGACCAGGGGCGCAAGCTTCAACATAAAGGCCGGTTTAGATCACGATCTTCTCAAGTTGTACGATCGGTTGATCGATAAATTGGCGTCAGTCTTTGCGAGAGGTATCAACCAGAACGTTTTTCGGGCGCTTGATCCCCAGGACATGGCTCTGGCGCTTGAAGGAACGATCAACTCTTTTCTTTTCCGGATCATGGAAGATCCTGCCCGATTTCGCGAGACGGATAACCTGTCAACTGCTGCGGAAATTTTTTTCAACGGTGTTCTGGACAAGGAATAAAGCGATGCAGGGAAAAACTACGAAATATATCCAGCATAAGCGAAACGATGGATGTAAAAGCTCTAACGCTGAGATTCACGATAATAGCGCCCTTAACCGCTTCGCCATCATGGTTTTGCAAAGGCTTTTGGCATTTGTGGTAGCCAGTAGCGCAACGCTACTGCTCCTTGGCTGCGATCGCCAGCA
>CAWJXP010000028.1:0-227048 GCA_963846725.1 uncultured delta proteobacterium
GCGTCGATCGGCCGCTATCTAGACTTCTACAACCGCGCATCACAACACCCATCTGTCTATGTGATTGAAGAGAAGAGGCTTTGCTGATCGGGATGCGATCCCGTGGGGTATTTTGGGTTCTGCCGCGCGCGCTCGGTAATTGCGCGTGCCGGTGATGACGAGAGAACGGCACGGCTGAAGATCCACGGACCATCCGGCAGGGGATGAATCGATTCGATCTCACCGGCTTCCGCTGCCAGCCTGAGCGTTCTGGGCGCGACATGGAGAAGCTGCGCGGCCTTGCTGAGGTTCAGCCACGGTTCGATTCCGTCATCGGCGGGCTTGTAGACGGCAATGCGGTGATGCGAGCGCAGCGAGGTGACACGCTCGCGCGTCCAGCGATTGCCGTAGCCTGTCACCAATCCGTTCCTGTTCAGGATGCCGGCGATGAGATCGTCATTGGCGATCAGCACCAGTTGTCGCACCGCGGCAATCACATCGGCTGAGGTGCTGTTGCGCTGCCCACGCCGCCGTCGGGGCAGGCGTATCTCGCTGTGAACGCCGCCGATCCAATGGACGACCAGAACGATCTCGGCCGCCTCCGGATCGATATCGGCGATCACCTCATGGATGACGGTGCGGACGATACGCTTCTTCAGCCGCGCATCAGTCGAGGGGGCGGTCCAGACAGTCTTGAGGTCCGCGGCGAGCGTGGCGAGCGACGCCGGATCGGCGACGGGCGCGACCTTGGCAGCATCATGGGCGGCGATTTTGCCTTCGACCTCCGCCACGCGCGCGAGCGCCTTGTTCCAGCGCGCCTCCAGTTCGCCGGCCACCAGCCGGTTGGCCGGGTCGGCGGCGTCGTATTGCCGGAAGGCGCGATCGGCTGCATAGCGCGCCGCTTCGAGATCGCGCTTGAGTGCTTCGCGCACCTGATCCCGCCGCTGGTTGGCCTCTTTCTCGGCGGCCACGGCCGCCGCAATAGCGCCGGGGCCGACCACGGTGAGAAGCGCTTCCTCAATGGCGTCATCGACCCGCAGACCGCCAAAGGCGATGCAGCGCGGCTCGCCATTGTCCATCCAGCCGCGGCTGCAGCTGTAGCGCGGGATGTGATGCTTCGCGCCCGAGTAGCGAAGCGTCAGCTTGCGCCCGCAGCGGCGGCAGCGGAGCAGGCCCGCCAGCAAAGCGTCGCCGTGCTTGGGCGCGCCGTGATGGCGGCTGGTGGGGACGTTGCTGCTCACCATCTTGCGGATCGTCTCAGCCTTCTCCCAGCTGACATAGCCCTCGTGGGCGTTCGGCATCAGCGCCAGCCAATCGCTGCGCGCCTTGCGGCGAATCTTCACGCTGACGCCCGCGGCATCATAGCCCGCCGCGACGGCCGTCTTACCATAGGCATAGGCGCCGCCGTAGATGGGGTTCTCGATCATCCGGTGGATGGTGGCGTAGTTTGGACGCCGCCAAGCTGTCTCGCCATCCTTGCCCTTCACCGGCAGATCGAGATCATGCTCGTGGAACCAGAGCAGAGCCTGCCGGGCGCTGCCGAGTTCCAGGACTTTGTCGAAGACCAGGCCGATGGCCTCCTGCACGCGGCGGTCCGGGTCCTTCTCATAGCGATCGCCGGCCTTCACGAAGCCCACCGGCGCGCTGACGACGAGTTCGCCGCGGCGCGCCTTCTCATAGCGGGCCGAGAGCGAACGCTGCCGCAACAGATCAAGCTCGTACTCGTTGAGGCTGCCCTTGAGTCCGAGCAGCAGCCGATCGTTGCCGTGACGGGGCGCATAGATCGTCTCCTGATCGATCAGCACGGTGTCGACGACGCGGCACATCTCGATCAGTTGCTGCCAATCCCGGCTGTTGCGGGCGAAGCGCGAGACCTCGCGCGCCGCGACGGCGCCAACCTTGCCGAGGCACACCTGCGCCACCATCCGCTCAAAGCCGGCGCGCTGGACACCGCCCGCAGCGGAACGGCCAAGATCGTCATCGATCACCTCGATCTCCGACCAGCCGAGCGCGGTCAGACGATCGCGCATGGCATATTGCAGCGCGCTGCTCTCGCGGTTGTGCAGAACCTGATGAGCCGACGACTGCCGCACGTAGAGGAGCGCCTTGCGCTCCAAATGATGAGGGCGGACCTTGTCAGAGATCATGACCGGCCTCCGTCATCGAGCCAATCCGGCTCTTGTCGGCATGCTCCAGGATCAACCGTGTCATCAGGTCGGTCAGCGCCGCTTGTGTCTCCGTCGGCAGCCCGGACCATGCCGGCATGCCGCCGATCGTCGTCCGCGGTTCTCCTGCGAACAGGTCGATTTGTTGCGGCGCGCGGCGGCGCGCCGGCGTCGGCTTCGTCTGGCGTGGCATGGACCTCTCCCCGATTCTGGTCGCGAGAGAGTCTTGATGCGCCCGAAAGCGGGGCATTCGATGATGCAAAACGGTCGTTCAGCACATGCCGCAGCAGCGTCCGCAAGCGTCGTGAGCGCCGCCAGGTCGGCATGGGCATCGGCCGCCACACGCACCCTGGCGCAGGCCGACCGGTCGAACATCCAGGCCGGAACCTCAAGCCAACGGTCCGCATCTGAACCGCTCAGACTACAGCGAAAAACAATGCCGTCCGACTTCTCGATCGCCTCGTGAACGCCGACCCGAAGACCAAACCACGGATGCCACGGGTACAGCAGTTCTCGAAACTCGGTTCCGTGGGTGTTCTCAAGCCTTGTTGTACAATGACCGACGCCCGCACTCGAGCCTTGACGGCAGCACACCCGATCAAGCCTACTTCACCCCGCTGCCCCTCCGCTTGGCAGCCTAACCCCGGCAGAGGCTCCACTTATCGACGCGGAAAAACTGTTCAGACAACCGGGACCACCTCATACTGCGTTACTTCTCAGAGCAACGCCCGAGCCGTTATCATGAATGTAATCGTATAATTTTCGCGTGCCCATGCAACAAGTCGCCAGAGACTTGCCTCGAAACAATTTCTTCGTGCTGTTGTCTACCACGCCAGATTCGATCAACTCAATGAGGGGATCGGTGAAAATCTCAGTATGAAGTCCTAGGTGTTGGCGATCTTTGAGAAAGTCCATCAACCCTCGTGAAATCCCGGCAAAACCGAATTGTAGAATAGATCCGTCATCGATAAGGTCGCTGCTATAGGCGCTGATGGTTCTTTCCACCTCCCCTAGAGGTTCTTCAGACAATTCACCAAGGGGTTCCGACGCCTCCACAAGGTAGTCTATTTTATCTATGGGAATGAACGTGTCTCCGTACGTGCGTGGCATGAGCGGATTGACTTGAGCTATAACCTTCCGGGCAGATTCCACTGCCGCTATGGTGAAGTCCACCGAAATACCCAGACTGAACCTACCGAATCGGTCCGGTTCCGATACCTGGATTATAGCCACGTCAACAGGAATCCGGCGGTTTCGAAAAAAGAATGGGATCTGCGAATGAAAAAGCGGTATATAATTGTACTCAGGGGACGATCCGGAACCGTCCGCTCCGCTGCCGGTAAAGAATGTCTTGATTCTGAACCTGCCCCATGGATCGGAGGCCAATCGGGACGCTTCTGTTCCTCGAATAAACTGCACAAGTTCAACGTCTTCAGCGTACGAAGTTTCTAGGGCCCTAAGTATTGTCTTCGGTTCAGAGCAAAGGCTCCCAATGTAAATTCGGTCACCGTTCCTGACCTTTTGCGCCGCTTCGGAGGGGGAGATCAGTTTAGAGGTGTACTCATCCTGCCAGCGCTTTCCTTGAGTTGTCGCAGTCATCTGTTTGTCGCAAGCCCCGTTCCATAAATTTCTTTAACATGAGTCATGATCCGACTGACTTGTTGTTTCGTTCATATTAGTGCAAATTGCAGACGGGAATGGTTCCAGAAACCACGGAAAGTCTCGCTATCTTCCAGGAAACACCCGACATATGCAAAACCGTCGTCACGCAGTCTAAAACACCAGTTTTGTCCTTTCCCTGAGCGTACCTTATCGAGCGTCTTCCAGTCAAACAGAATCTTAGGAGTGACGCATTGCGCGAAAATGGCGCATCACACAACTGGACAGATGCTGGATATGAACGGAGACCCTGCTGGACCTAACGACCAAATATATTGATGGAGCAAAGGCTTGGAGTGAGCAGAAATACCTGGAGATTAATGGAACGATATTCTTTTAGTCTCCACAAAAAAGTTTGACCCGTTGGTTAAACGGGCCAAAGGAAGGATTAGGTTTGGTTTGTCGCTAAGGTGGAAATAATCATTGTATTAATGAGTTGTCAAGTTTTTTTATAAACTGAATTATATAAATCAATATTATTACATATATAAATGTTATAATTATTTAATTTAATATGGTATTTTATTACATTATATTTTTGTTAAGAGGATTATCTTGATTAACAAGTTGCGAACGGCGTTTACACTTATGCCGTGAGAGGCCCAAATTTTTATGCAAGAAATTATTTCAAATATAGATGTGCCTGAGTGGGCTGGATCTTTGCCGAGTTTGGATACGGCTACCCCTGAACAGAGAGACTTCTATTACCATTGGTCAAGGGAGCTTGAAACCGGTAATTACATTGATTTGGGAGATAGCCGAGCCTATATCTGGGTCTATTTACACAGTCAAATTAAGACGTTTTTGACCTCGACAGACATAGAAACTCTAGTGACAAAGCTAAAAAGAATTAATACAGCCTATCATGACTACAAGAGTGTTTCAGACACTGTTATGAAACTCATTGGTGATGCTTATATAAGCCAAGGGAATTACGATAAGGGTTGGAATTACCTAAAGAAGACAGTCGGCCTACGAGTCGCGGAGACTTTGAGCGTCAAATCAAAATGCAATGACAAATCTATAGATGGAGAAACTCTCATTTCCCTTGGATCTGGAAGTTCAAGTGTTTTAACAAAATTTGGCAAAAAACACCGAGAAGAAATCGTATCTCTTGTAAGTGCGTTTCTGGAGGACTTTCATCGAATTCATGGTCAGAACCTCATAGAGTATATGTGTGGCGGACTTGACTACGGAAACCTAACCACTTCCGATTTTGAGAGATTTAGAGAGTTTTACCCAAAACAAGACGATTATAATCGCATGGTAAAATGGTATTCCAAAGACAGGTGGCGTTATGGGCGGACATATGAGTATTATTTGTTTTCAGGTGTAGATGTGAGTACGGTGTCATTTTGACGCTTCACTCTCCCGATACATTGAGTGCCAACCGGTTCCATACGTCATAGAAGTCGCATGTGTCAATGAAGCAAAAAGAATCGTAAGAGAGTCTGAAAATACATTCAGAGAAGAGATGGGCGTCTATAGAGTTGGAGAGGAATGGCGTAGTGAAACAGAACTCTTCAAAAAGATTTTAAACGCATTCCCTGATGAAAAGGTAATACATCATGGGAGACCATCCTGGCTAAACCGCCAACACTTAGACGTCTATTTTCCTAAAAGAGGTATTGGAATTGAGTACCAAGGAGAACAGCGCCAAAAAGCCGTCGATTCCGTTAAGGGGGAAGAAGGTCTGAAGAAAAGGCAGAAATTAGACAAGAAGAAAGCAAAATTGTGTCGAAAAAATAATTGTAGATTGGTCTATGTCTATGAGAATTACCAATTAGATGCGGTTATCACGCAAATAAGGACTCTCTTGGACGAATAATTTCCCCTATGCGCTAAAGATGTATCTATCGGAAACTGAAGAAGGTCAGTGGATACATAAAGGCAAAATATTCATTTGTTCGGTAGGGTCTCCATCATCTACAATGGCTTTCAGAATGGCCCTTTCCTCAACATTGGGAATGATTCCCTTGCAAGTGACTGAAATCACGAGAGCGCCATCTTGATTACGAAAATCCACTTCCGCTCTGGCGCGACCTTTTGGGTCAATATCAGTGAAAGTCCACACACAAGTTATCGTGTCTCCAAAATACACCGGCCTTTTAAACGAAAAATCCATACGCGAAGCTAATACTCCGATTTGCCCGCCAATTTCTGTAAGCATGCTCCCAACGAGCAGTCCGTGACATATCCGTCCTCTGAAGTTTTTAGCTTTTGAGAAACGGTCGTCAAAATGGACAGGGTTGTAGTCACGCGTAATGGCCGCAAAACTCAACATATCCTGTTCCGTAAAAGTGCGCGAAATAGAAAAATGGTCTCCTGTTTTCAATCCTTCAATAGTTTTGTTCCTGATATCTGTCATTTCTTCCTGTGTCTGTTGTTGCGTCTGACAATGGCAGTATATCAAAAATATTATTATACCTAGAAAAAAAAGTGAACTGATACTACCCTCAAACTGACGAATAAACCATAGATTGTGGCAACTAAAAGTACTCGGTGACAAGCGCAACTAAGCGATAATCTGGATTGTATACTCCTTTACTGTCTAGCCTGAGTATTTGACCATTCGCTCGTCTTCTTGAGCCTCTTTACGGACTTCAGCGAAGGGCTGGCGCCAATTGCAACCCGGCCTCAAGTTTTCTCCCTAGGCGAAAAAGTTGGTAAGAGGATAACCGAGGGACATCGGCTAGTCCAAACCCCCTCCTCTGAACTTCTTGCCAGATTCTGTCAAGTTTCTGTTCAGGGTTTGGGACAGCCGTCAAGACTAAAAAGACGCCATGCGCCCCTGCAAGGGCGCCAAGACGATCAAAATGGCAAAATCGCCGCTTAATTCTGGATTATAGTAGCCGTTTCTAATAATATAGGGATTTGCTGTTCATCAATACGATAGCGAGAAATCATGGGCGAACAAGCTGATATCTAAAGAGCGGGCAAGTTTTCTTAAGCAGGATTTTGACCGCGGTTTCATCAATTTTTGCGGCTTTAAGGCTGAACTTGCGCAATGGGGGCGGTTTCACTCTCGGCTGAAAATTGGTGACAATCATCGCCAACAAGATGGGTTTATCCATGCAGGCGTTATGGCTACCATGGCAGACCATACGGCAGGTTATTCGGCGTTCACCACAGTAACCGAGGACATGCAGATTCTCACAATAGAGTTTAAGATCAATTTCCTCCGTCCTGCATTCGGCCAACTTCTAATTTGCAGATCACATGTCATCAGGGAAGGTCGTCAAATAATTGTTTCAGAGTCGGAAGTCTTTGATGTCGGTGACCAAAGACAAGAAACGGCTGTGGCAAAGGCGATAGTCACCCTGATGGCTGTGCCTCGATCCAAGCTTTCGAAAGGACCTTTGAATTCCGAATAAATGTTAAGCGTGCTTCTGGAATAAGGAAGGGAATTAAGATATAGAAGCCCCAACTTTCGAGCTTGGTGAAAAAGCCTGGCACGATGACTGAAGTTCTGCTTTCGACCCTACCCGCTCTCTTGAAAGCCACTAAGCCAATTCTTTCAATTTCCGGAAAAGTCTTCTCCACGGCAGACACGTACTTTTTCCAAAATCTGTTGCGTGTTGGGGGTGGATTGGTTGATCATGATCGCCTGACTTCCATAACCAATTTCAGGGCATTTTCCCGCAACCCCTATGTGTATATGCTATTTCATCAAGTTGATGACGGTTTCTCCCTCTGTGCTTACCCTGCAATATGAGATCCAGGCTTTCGTCTAATTGATCCAGGGAAATTTCGGTGGCAATCATGTCAAGATGTTCCAATTTCCATTCCTGAGAGAGCCTGCGCCAGATTTCGCGACGAACGTTTAGCGGGCAGTTAACTGTTTCGACCCCGAGAAGGCTGACTCCACGCAAGATGAATGGATAGACCGTAAGTGGTAAGTCTGGAGACGCCGCATTTCCACAGGAAGTGATTGTCCCGCCGTATTTCGTTGATCGTATAGCGGTCGAAAGTATGGCCCCACCTACTGTATCGACAACGCCCGCCCAGCGTGCTTTTAGAAGAGGTCTTCCGGACTTGTCTATGGCGTCTTCGACACTCAACACCTCTCGCGGCTCCAAGTTTTAGGAGATATTCCCGCTGATCTATCTTCCCGTTCAGAGCGACAACCTGGAACCCTGACTTCACCAGAATAGATACGGCAATGCTTCCGACTCCTCCGGGGGCGCCAGTGACGAGGATATCCCCTTGCTCAGGAGTAACTCCGTTTCCGGTGAGTTTGTATACAGAAAGCGCTGCGGCGAAGCCCGCTGTGCCATAGATCATGCTTTCTTTTAAGGACATATTTTCTGGCGCCTTAACGACCCAGTCCGCCGGCGCACGCACATATTCCCCAAACCCTCCAGGCGTATCCATGCCCAGATCATGTCCTGTAACTATAACTTGATCTCCTGGGCGGAAAGATTCAGCCGAGCTTTCTTCTACGACGCCCGCGGCGTCGACCCCAGGTGTATGAGGGTAATTCTTCGTTACACCCTTGTTTCCGGACGCCGAAAGAGCGTCTTTATAATTTAACGACGAATAATGCACTCTGATAAGCACGTCGTGGAGAGGCAAGTCATCAATAAATCTGGTAGTGATTTTTCTCGTGAAGATGTGATCACCGGATTCGTGGACCACCATAGCCTTGAATTGCTTGCTACCCATGTTTGTGTTCCCTCCTTAGTTTCAGCCTTGACTCAATATGTCACGGATTTACTCTCCCTGGATCTGAGGTTGAAAACTCCACTCATCTTTTCCGTTTATCACACGGACCTGGAGATGGCCCCTCCATTTTTCGTCATTTTGTCGCGGAAAATCTTCTCGAAAATGAGCGCCCCTACTCTCCTTTCTTTTCAACGCTCCCCTGTATGATTAAACCGGCAATTCTCGTTGCGGAACGGAGTTCAATTGTGTCAACACGGCCTTGACGTGAACATTCAGTAGGCAAACTGAGCGCCATTTCTCGTAATTCGTTTACGCTATCCAACGCTCGAATCAGACCGTTTTCGTTTCTGATGACTCCGCCCTCTTCCCACATAGTCTTTCGGAGTCTTGTTTGAAGATCAGCTATGGACAATTTTGAGTTTTCCGTGCCCGGACGCTCGTACATCTTTTCGATCAGGGTCTTTTCATGGGAATCGCTGACTCCCTTTGCCCAATGTGCGGCGGAAACTCCTGCTCGTGCGCCGAAAACCAGAGTCTCGGTCAAGGCGTTCCCACCCATACGATTTGCTCCATGAAGCCCTCCTGTTACCTCTCCTGCCGCAAAAAGACCTGGGACGGAAGTCGTGCAGTCGCCATTGATCTTCACTCCTCCCATAACGTGGTGGCCTGCAGGAGCTACTTGCACCGGGTGGTGTTTCGCTCCATGCAGGTTTCCCAAAATGTGCTCCACTGAAGCTGAGAATGGGTCACGTCGCCATTGTTGATCGGACACGTCGCCAAGATCCAGATTCACCTTCTGTCCATTGCGATAGATTTCGGTAAAGATGGCCTGAGACAGGAGGTCTCTCGCCTTTTCCCCCGCAGGACGCTCCTGAATTCCATACTTGACAAGGATATCCTCGCCAAGGTCATTAACAAGTCGTCCCTGGTCAGCGAGCTTTGGGGGAATTACCAGGGGCGGGGTCCCTGGCCCACATAGGCATAAAGGATAGAACTGCACGAATTCCATGTCCTGAAGGACTGCTCCAGCCTCAAGGGCCAATCGTTGGCCGTCACCCAACATTCGTTTCGGATTGTCATGACGAAAATAGAGCGCTGAAGCCCCACCAGTGGCCAAAATGATCGCTTTAGCCGAAAGCGCTTGCCATTCGCCGGAAGGTTGATCCAAGACCTTCACCATACCGGCGCCGTCTTCCATCACGAGATCAGTTACCATGAACTTACTTAGAAATTCAGTCCCCAGTTCCTCATTTCTATTTATTAGACATCTTATAATTTCTTCACCCTGGACCGGCGGATGCCCCTTGGCGAACAGGTATCCATTCCTGAATTCGGCTTCTATCCCCCACCTCCGCAACTCATCCAATTCTCTCAGGAGCTTCATTTACAAGGATTTCCACAAGTTCTGGTTGATTGATACCGCGACCAGCGAGGAGTGTGCGTTCCGGATGCGCTTTGATCGTAGCGGCGTTAAAACCACCAGCCATTACACCGGCGCTGAGCCAAGTGCAGGTCGACTTGCCCACAGGACCCTTTGACACCACACAAACCCGTAGACCGGCTTCACGGGCTGATATAGCGGCTCGTAGACCTGCCGCTCCGCTCCCTAAAACCAAAACATCCCAAGAAAATCGCTCCATATATATTGCTCCACCTGATAACTTCGGATTTTGAATCACTCGGTTGAATGAATTTCAGGGCGCCTACGAGTTGCAGAGTGATCTCATACTGACAGCTAACGCCGCCGTAAATAACTGAGAGATTACATACGGCAGACTTTCCGCCCCATAGTTATGTCCACAAGGAGTAGCCTCCTACTTAAATCACACTTAAAATAATCCCGGAGCTACAAATGGTCTAGGGGAAAAGTGGTTTGATAAAAAGAACAGCTCAATGTTGGTCAACTATTGGAGGGGGAGAAAAGCAAAGACTAGAAATCAACCAGCCAACAACAAGCTTGAAAAGGGCTACGGCGCTTAACTTGGCTGGTCGACTCACCCTGGACCGCTCCATGTATCCTGGAACACATGAAGTCTGATGAATTAAGATCTGTCAGACCACCCAACAGAATCTAGAAACGAGTACTCTTATCTGTACCACCAAAAATCAAACTGCTTCTTTGGAAAATTGCATCATACTGGTTACGGCTCTAAACAAATAAAACCCAAAAGACTCTGGTTGCAATTTTATCAGACAACAAATTGAATTTCTGGTGAATCATTCCTCCATCATACAGAAATGGAGCCCGGATTTTGACACAACGTGAACATCCTGTTGAGGAAAGGGTATTACGATGTTTCTATTTGTAAATTCGTCATAAATATCCTGGTTAAGCTTGGCGATTGTTCGTCCCCGGAATTCAGGTCGGTATATCCAGCACAGTAATGTGAAATAGATGGCCGAGTCTCCGAATCTGGTTAGTCTGACGAACGGGATAGGATGGGATGTTACGAACTCATTCTGCTTGACTACAGAGAGTAAAGCTTCTTCGACTTCCTTGCGATCCGAACCATAAGCGACACCTACAGTCACATGTATCCTGGATATGCTAACCGGAGCGCTCTGATTCACGATCTTCATGTTGGCCACTGTGGAATTTGGAATTGAAATCAGGATTCCATCTCTGGTTCGAATTCGGTGTACTTCGAAATCCTACGTCGGTGACAGTTCCTTCATCGCCCTCTCCCACAACAATGTAGTCGCCAGGCTGAAAAGGTCGATCAAATATGATCATGACCGTGCCGATTAGATTGGACAGCGCCTCCCGTCCTGCCAAGGCCACCGCAAGACCGCTGATTCCCAGGCCCGTCACCATTGAATAAGTTGGGAGTCCCAAACGGTAGCCAAAATCAACCGCCAGTATGCTGGTGATGATCAACGCCACGATTTGAAAACCAAGTCGTATAAGTTGGGTATCCATACCCCCTTTTGTGAAATGGCCCAGAAAGATGACAGCGGTAGATATCCTGTTAAGGATTGCCACTATTAACCAGATTCCTCCGAGATAAAGTAACAGTAAAAGAACAAACGCTATTGGCAGATAAATGTCGGCATTGAAAATGTGTAATCCGTGCACCATGAATTTGAGTCCAATTTTCGGAAAGCAAATGAGCGCTACAGGTAGAATTAATCCGCCGACATTGTGTTCGAGTTCCCACTGCTGACGCTTGTCCAGAATGTGAAGCGCTTTACGCCCGTAGATGTGCGCCAACAGCGTTAAGATGGCGCTGCCAAACAGATACAGTGACAGCCCGATCCATTGCCAAAGATGCAGTCCGAAAAAATCGGCCATGGCCCAGGCGGGAAATTGACCGGCATATCTTCTGCTTACGAAAAAACCTCCTTTGGAAGTCAATTCTTGATAAACATCCTGTGTCTGATTGCCCCATTGATACGGAAGCCCTTTTACCTTTTTGTAGAACTCAGAACATCTTTTGACAGTTTCAGGAGTGAAGACAAATTGACCTTTTGACGAGCCTTCTGTCGAAAGACCGATGGTAATTGGAGTATGCGGGATAGACCAACTGGTTATCTTTTGGCCTTGAACGACTTGTTGGTCAGGGATATCATCGTAAGGGGGGATTTTGATACGATGCAGCGTCTCCCCGAGATATAGGATTGATTCGAAGCCAATAGCTTCCCTCAGATCAGGTAATTCCTGATCAAGATTCAAACATCGCAAAAGCCTCTGAATAAAGTCCTCGGCTTCATGATGATTGCCGTTCCGATAAGCCAGTAAGGCTTCACGTGAGTTCTCTATAAATGATTCCAAAGTGGCTCGGGGGCTTGAAGTGTCAACTGGCTCCAGAGGGTTTGTGATCACCGGTATAGCGAAAACGACACTGTCAAGAATCAGAAAAAGCGCAGCCCACATTGCCAGTGAAATACAAAATTTTTTCAATCCTCACTCCTTCTTGTCTACGCCGCGAAAATAGTTTCGGCTCAGTAAATTCAATAGCGAGCTTTTACATCAAACCTGGGTAGAAAGTCTTTTAGAAATTGTGGCTAGGGCTTTTTATGAGATTCTTTCGTCAATCTATGGGGCTAAACCAATTTGATCCTTATAGCCGTAGGCCATCGGGTCATGTGAATTGCGCTTTTCACCTCGGCAAATCCCATTTGTGTGGAAATCCTGTCGCGTCCGAGACCGTCCAGATTGCGCGTCGAGAGGTTTGCATTCTTATCTTGCTTTGTTTACATCGACTCATTCCGTAACCAGTATTCTTTCTTTGTCTTGCCAATTAGTGCAGGTTCTGGAATAATATTAGCGTATTGCCCTACGTCCGATAGTACATGGCGCCCCATACGTGAGGCGCCTTTATGTCATTGCTAAAATGTTCAATCCGGGAAATTTCTGAAGAGTAAATCCAGAGACACTGATATACTACGACGAATTCGAGAAGTTATTTTCGTCCAATTCTTGACTCAATAATTGCCATTTCGCACCACAACACATTCATTATCACGACTAGCATGTCATGCTATCGTAGAGAAGCGGTTACAGGAGGTTCATAACTCAATGGAAAATAAATTACTAGAAGCGGCAAGGGAAGGCAATTTAGCTGAACTGCGGGGACTGCTAACTGGTGGAACAGGCACAGAAGGCAGCGACGACATGGGCTGGACCCCACTCATGTGGGCATCAGCCATGGGGTTTCCCAACATCGTGAAGATGCTGCTAGAAAGCGGAGCTAATCCCAACGCGAGAGACAGGAATGGCGCCAGCGCCCTGATGAAAGCATGTCGCCGGGGTTTTCCCGACATAGTGGAGGAATTGATTGAAAATGGGGCTGACTTCAACGCCAAGGATGATTATGGTTTTACCAGTCTTATGCGGGCGGCGCGAGCGGGCTACTTAGATATTGTAGAAATTCTTCTGGACCATCCGGTAGAATTGGAAGCCAAAGATGAATATGGAGCTACAGCGTTGATTATTGCGGCCTATCGCGGCCACTTGGACATTGTTAAAACATTGCTCGGAGCGGGGGCTGAGGTCCATGCGCAGGACAGAAACGGATGGACTGCCATGGTTTGGGCTGTCTCCAGACGTCATAACAACGTTGTAGACTTCTTGAAAACATACGTCAAAAAGTAACTCATGAAATGCTCACTATCGAGCGCTTAGGGTTGTGCGCTGATCATGTACAACTGTACAGAGTTGGCGCACACCATTAGAAATGCGCTTATGTTATTTCCAACCACAGGAAATTGACTTCATCCGACGATTTTATCGTAATCCACCCAGTGTTATGTCACCGCCACAGGTTTAAATTATGAATGGGCCATCTATACGCATGGCTCATGTGGAAATCATCCGCGCCTTTAGAAATGAAAGCACGGGAGCGAAGTCAGTTGGGAGGTGCGGGGTCGCGCCAAGACATCACCGCTACGGTTGGCCTTTAGGGCAAGGATTTAGCCGGGGCTCTTGATTGACTGTCAGCTAGATTGGGACACCTAATTTAGGGTCTTCTTCTCGGCGGAGAAACAAGCAAGAAACCTGGAAGCGCTGCTGAAATCGATCTCTTCGCCTACAATTGCCGAGCAGGTAGTCAAATTTCACCGATTATTCCGATGAGCCTCGGGAACGTTAGCGCCAGCGTCACAATAATTATGACCATGACCGAAGCCACCACCAGCACGTCCGGAATAAACGAATATGAGGCCATTCCCCAGTTGAGATGACGTCTA
The DNA here is from genome assembly GCA_963846725.1 of uncultured delta proteobacterium. Lineage (GTDB taxonomy): Bacteria > Desulfobacterota > Desulfomonilia > Desulfomonilales > Desulfomonilaceae > CAJBEZ01. Next base: position 14,157 of record CAWJXP010000028.1, read on the forward strand.
ACTGCAAGAAAGCGCCATCCGGCTACGATGGAACTCAATCCGGCCATACCGAAACAGAAAAAACTCAAATATATCATTCCCTGTTGGCCGGGAATGCTTATCGTAGAGCCACCCAAATGAGCTATCTGGTGCATGAACAGCTCAAACTTTTCAATAACAAAACCAAACGCCAATAGTGAGATACTGGTACGGCTCCAGGAGAGAAATGTTCTTTCGTTGGCCATGTGACTCCGCTGCCAAGCGAAGAAAATTCGATCATCCGCCCATATGTTTGGAGGCTTACACACCATCTCGGCAGGTCCCTGGCCCCAGATTCTTTTTGCGGTTCCCATCCACCCTCCTCTCGGACCTACTCCTGATGTCTTGCGGTTCCACATTCTTCCGATGATTCCCATGCATTCTCCTTTGAGGATCTACGCCTGTGTGTAAACGCCAGGACCTGGGAGGTCAGCCCACCCTCTCAAGAAAGCGTCGACGTGTCTTTCAACGTCCTGATCATTTCGCAACTGAATATCTAACTGTCGGGTAAAACCGACCAACGCTCCTAGAACTTTGAGGCGGGAACCGATTTCCGCTTTCGGAATGTGCAGGATCCTGCCGACAACAAGATCGCCCTGAATCCTAACTTTGAAATGAAAGCGCTCCAAGATGTCAGCCAGTAGCTGCGCTCTTCGGGATCGCCGGGTGAGTTCCGCGACGCCCCCCATGAACCTAAAGTAAATGTGATTCTGGTTATCCACATCATCCATCCGTGCATCGATAAGGTTGAGATGATAGCCGAGTCTTAAGTGTAGATTCGTGTAAATGTCATTGACAACGGCCAAATTTAGTCCGAAAAGAGCGGGGCCTCGACTTGGATCCCAGGTTTTCGTTAAGCTCGACATCATCCCCTTTAAATCGACTACAACTGGTTCCGTGCGCCACATCTCGCGCCGAGACAAGCCTTCTAAGAGAGCCTTTAGAGGCAATGATCTAATATGCTCGGTTCCAATCGTGTCTCCTGCCGCCAATGGATCAAGTCCGCCCCCAAGATCAACGATTTTCAGGGGCATTGGCACATCCGACACGAGACTCCATACCGCAGAGCCTTTGAATCGATTCAGCGACGTTGGGATTTCCATCAGCTCATGCACAGCTTTTTCATGTATGAATCTGATTACATCATGAGCGGATCGGCAGGCTTTAGGCGCATAGTTTATAGATTGCGGGTCGCCCAGGTTGAGTGGCGCAACTTGATGGAGAATTCTGCGAAGAGAGCGGAATTCAGGGGCATCCTCAAAAAGCGTAGGCTGCATAAGTTCGTAATGGATCAACCGCTCTACGCGACCCTCATAAATAACCCGATGGTGCGCGTCTACAGTGACCTCCATACCGTCGGTCAGGACGTTAGTCGCCCCTTCCACTCCCGTCAGTGTAGGAACGCGAAACTCTCTTGCAATTGTGGCAAGATGTCCGGCGACAGATCCCCGTTCGGAAATGATAGCGCGAGCTTTGGGCACAATGCGAGCGAGCCATGGCGCGGTGTAACGGGTCACAAGAACGGCCCCGTCAGTAAACTTGGCCATATCCTCATTGGATTGCACGATGCGTACCAGTCCCGATCCTACACCGGCGTGCGCCACCACTCCCCTGTCACGGAGGATTATCCTGGACCCAGCGCAAGACGCCAGCCAGTCCTCTGGAGCCGGGACCGCTGTCTGCGGCAAGAGTAAGGGCCTGCATTGAAGAAGTCTGCAGCGGCCTTCGGGGTCCACAGCCCACTCTATTTCCAGCGGTCGCCTAAAATAGCGTTCCAGGATCACTCCCCAATGTGCGAGAGTCTGGGCAACGTTTGTCGGAAATGGCGGGTTGAGCACGCTTTTCCTCGGAGATTACTGATTCCTCTTCCCCTCCACCGAGCGCTGTCCTTAATAACCATCCCTTATCGGCTATCCTCATTTTTCTGATTTCGTATGGAGGTTCCTTCGCTACAACGTAACGGTCCAGGACGTCCCTCCCTTCCGCCGCCGTTCTCCCTAATCCAAATGAAGCGTAAATGGACATGCAACCAGGCTCGGCGGATTCCAGGCAAACAGTTTGGAGAACCCCGCTGGCTTGACTGTCGATCATTTCTTGGCAAAGCACAGCCATCGCAAACTCGTCCCCCATATTGCCCATCTGATGGCGGTAACAGATGGCTTCGGGAGAGTAGAGGCTGGCCACGCAAATTTTATAAGCCTCCAATACTTTTTCTGGAGTCACGTTCAAGACGGTCTGGTGAAGTCCGGCAAAAGAAAGTTCCCCATCTTCCCCATAGGCGCTGCTACGAACTGACCAATTTCCTCTGCCTTTTTGCGCCCGCTGACTTATGGCTTCTGCAAGGTCCTGTGGAATTACCCCGGTCAGGATTCGCTCGCGAATTTCACTACATGCAGTATCTAAATTTTGATCGCCTGACATCCAACCTCTGAGCAAAACATGAATTCGGTCACTAAGATGGTTTCGGTCGAGAAATCGGTAGTAAGCCTGAGTCGTGATCACAAATCCGTCAGGAGCGTCAAAACCAAGGCGCTGAATTATCTCAACCAGAGTATTCGCTTTTCCACCCGTTAGTTCGGGATTGTCCACAGGCGCTTCGTCAAGAGAAACCACGTACGGAGCGTCCCACATTCTTAGTCGACCTGAAAACTCGGGATGTGTTGGGAAAACTCGATCTAATGTCGAATAGAGTTCCATGTAGCGATTGGATCCAATCACGTTCAGTTCCCTTACCATCCGAAGCAGAATATTTTGCAGATCCCGAACAGAATCCTGAAGATATTTTCGGTCGAATATGTAATCTCCACACGACTTTTCCGCCAAATCGGCTATGATTTCCATAGCACGGTCGTGATCCGGAAGTAGCGTATTCTCAAACCGGTTGAAAATTTCAGGAAACGTTATTGGATCTCGTTTCTGGTGTGGAGACTCCCCCAAAAAGCTGTTTCAGAACTCTCAACATTTCCGTTCTCCTTAACAACGACTACATGGCTCCATGATCAGACTACCGTTCCATGAGTTTCTATCAGAGCTATAAAGAGACTGTGTTGGATGGTAGAATTTGGAAGTGTCTAGCCGTGGAAAGGTCTTCCAAGCCAGACAACTATCTATGTCTATATGAATATATCTATAAGCTCTGTTATTGATTTCCGCAAGAACAAATTTTCATACTTTGGCGCTTACAGCTACGAGTGTGAGCCATTATCATGACGGCATCCCTTCAATTCCAAAACGGTCCCAGGTGTTGCGCTAAAGCCATAAACTCATCAAGTCCTCCGGTAGCTGCTAAGTCTTTTCTATGAGGGCGATTCTTACATCCAAGTTATCTGAACAAGGCAAGGATGAAGGATGCCTGGCTGTAATGGAAGATGTAATGCCTCGAAAACTAACCGAACAGGCATTGAGAGACAGCGAAGAGAAGTATCGGACCGTCCTCAAATCCTCGCCGGATCCCATTGTTGTTTATGACCAGGGCGGAAGGGCCATTTACGTTAACCCCGCCTTTGGAAGAACTTTCGGGTGGTCCAAAGAGGAATTGATTGGGAAACTTGTCGTGGCGGGAAATGGAAAAGAGGCCGTGGAAATTTACGAGCGGGAGGGTAACAGGATCTCTCTGATCGTCCTGGACCTGATCATGCCGGAGATGGATGGGAACCAATGTCTTGCCGGGATTCTCCGAGTCAACCCCGAAGCCAGAGGTACTTATAGCCAGCGGTCATTCCGTTAATGGTCAGGCAGAAGAGCTATTAGAAACCGGGGCAAAAGGATTCCTGGGAAAACTTTACGACATGAGACAATTCCTGACTACCGTTCGTGAGGTAATTGACAAGGGCTGAACGATATAAATCCCGACTTCCTTTGATTACTACGGTTCCCCAAAAACTATTCCACATCATCGTCTGATTCTTTGCCGGGATCCGTTGGTCGATACCTGGAAAACCTGGTCTTCATCTTTTGCATAGCCAGATACAAAACAGGAGTGAAGAAAATCCCAAGGATAGTGACGCCAATCATCCCACCAACCACAGCCGTGCCGAGCGCCTGTCGCCCTGCGGCTCCCGCTCCGGTAGCGATCATGAGAGGGGAAACTCCTGCGACAAAAGCCAGAGAAGTCATCAGGATGGGACGAAATCGTGTCCTAGCTCCTTCCAGCGTAGCCTGGAAAACGTCGTCTCCTGCCGCAAGCCGTCGCCTTGCGAATTCAACGATGAGTATGGAATTTTTCGCAGCCAATCCGACAAGGAGCACCAGTCCAACTTGGGTGTAAAGGTTATTGTCGAGACTTCTTATCATCAAAGCCGCAACAGCCCCCAAGACCGCCAGAGGAACTATCAGGACCACGGCTGCAGGGTCGACCCAGCTTTCATATTGTGCGGCGAGGATCAGCACCACGACAAGAACCGCCAATCCAACCACTAACCCCATCTGCCCACTGGTCTTCTTCTCCTGATAGGCCATTCCCGTCCATTCATATCCCATACCGTAAGGCAGATGCGTCGTGGCCAACTGCTCCATTAGCTCCAACGCCCTACCGGAGCTTACCCCAGGGGCCGTTTCACCAAATACACGGGCAGCCGGAAACATATTGAATCTGTCCACTCTTTGAGGGCCGAGGTCATCCGCCACTTTGACAATGGTCCCCAGAGGGACCATCTTTCCCTCAAGATTGCGGACCTGCAATGTTTCAATATCTTTAGGTCGCATACGGAATTCGGTATCTGCCTGAACTGTTAGTTGCCAGGTCCTACCAAATTTATTGAAATCATTAACATAAGTTGAACCAAGGAATGATTGCATGGTGTCAAACACAGTTTGTAGCGGGATATTCAGTTTCAGCGCCTTTACTCTGTCCACATCCACAAAAAGAGATGGAACCTGGGCACGAAAAGTTGCGAATGCGGAACGGAACTCGGGTCGGGATCTTCCCGCAGCGGCCAATTCATTGACCGCCTGTTCCAACGCCACAAGCCCAAGACCGGAGCGGTCCTCCACCTGCATCTCAAAACCGCCTCCCTGACCAACCCCCGGGATTGGCGGAAGAGAAAATGGGAACACTACGGCTTCCTGGATTTTCGAGAACTTACCGAAAAGCTCGGCCATAATGACACTTTTTGAGCGACCATCCTTGAGACGATCATCCCAAGGCTCCAACGCCACGAACCCGCCCCCTACATTAGCCGCGTTTCCGTCAATTATGGACCAGCCGGGAATCAGGTTGAAATTGGCCACTCCTTTTGTGCCTTTCAGGATCTCGGTGACACGATCCACTGTCGCCTTGGACCTGCTGAGTGAGGCTCCGTCCGGCAACTGAGCATTGATCAGGATAAGACCATCATCCTCGGCGGGAAGAAACCCGGTCGGCACGTGAAGTAGCCCCAAATAGGCGGAAAACACCAGCAGAGCAAAAATACCGATCATCAGCCGCACATGGCCCATGCACCAAATCACAGTAAGAGTGTACGATTCGGTTATGCGGTCAAAAATTCTATTAAATGCCCCAAAAAAGCCACTAGCCCTGTTCTTATGTGGACGGAGCAGCAAAGCGCAGAGGGCCGGGCTCAGTGTTAGAGCGTTTATAGCGCTGAATAGTGTGGTAAACGCAATGGTCAGAGAAAACTGTCGGTATAGCTGCCCTGAGATACCTTTGAGGAAAGCGGCGGGAACAAACACCGCCATAAGGACCAACGTAATCCCGATGATCGCCCCCGTTATCTCTCCCATTGCCTTGACCGCCGCTTTTCGTGGCGAATACCCGAACTCACGCATATTGCGCTCTACATTCTCCACGACTACTATTGCGTCATCTACTACGATACCTATGGCTAGAACCATGCCGAACAGGGTTATCATGTTAATGGACAACCCTGTCAAAGCCATTACAGCAAAAGTTCCTATCAGAGAAACCGGGATGGTGATGGCTGGAATCAATGTAGCGCGCCAATCTTGCAGGAAAACGAACACAACAAGCGAGACAAGAAGAAAAGCCTCCAACAGCGTCTTTATAACTTCATGAATTGACACTCTTACAAACTCTGACGCGTCGTAAACTATTTTATAATCAAGCCCACTAGGGAAATCCCGCTTGAGAGATTGCATAGTCTTTGTAACCTGGTCAGCTACATCCAGCGCATTCGAACCAGGCGATTGAAACACGACAACACTGGCTGAAGGGACACCGTTCATTAAGGACACCGTGTCATATGTCTTTCCCCCAAGTTCCACGCGGGCCACGTCTCGCAGACGTGTAACTCTTGTTCCGCCGACTACCTTCACAATGATGTTTTCGAATTGATCCAGGTCCGTCAAACGTCCGAGTGTATTTACCGTCAACTGAAAATGTTGCCCCGGAGGAGCGGGTTGTTGACCTATCTGTCCTGCCGCCACCTGCACATTCTGCTGTCTGAGGGCGTTAACGACGTCATTAGTTGTAAGGCTATTATATTCCAGCCTGTTTGGATCAAGCCAAACTCTCATGCTGTAGTCTTTTGTCGGGAAGCAAATGATGTCTCCCACCCCTTTAATGCGTGCGAGTTGGTCCTTGATGTTGATGGTGGCGTAGTTGGTCAAGAAAAGGTCGTCATGACCACCATCCGTTGAGTAAATGGAAAAAACCTCCACAAACGTAGTTGATGTCTTTTTAGTGTTCACTCCGAGCCGTTGCACGGCTTCCGGAAGTTTGGGAAGGGCCCTTGAAACACGGTTTTGGACTAACACAGTCGCTGTGTCAGCGTCCGTTCCAAGTTCAAATGTTATCTTGAGCGTGTACGAACCGTCACTTGCGCTCGTGCTGCTCATGTAGAGCATGTTCTCAACGCCGTTGACTTCCTGCTCTATCGGCGCTGCTACTGTGTCAGCTACGACCTTTGGATCGGCTCCCGGGTAACTGGCCGTTACCTGGACTATTGGGGGAGTAATTTCGGGATATCTGGCCACGGGCAAAGTAAAGAGCGCCATTCCTCCTGCGATCACTATTAGTATTGAAATCACGGAAGCGAATATGGGGCGGGCTATGAAAAAGCGGCTTAACACTGGGGTCCCCTCGCTCAGTCTTTTGCGGATTTAACATCCGCTGAACTGGGCGACGCAGATTGAGCTACCCCATTGGTCGGGTTGACTTTTCCTCCAGGCCGTGTGCGCTGCAAACCGTTGACTATTACGTTGTCCTTAGGTGTCAGCCCTTTTTGAACCACCCTCATATCTCCAACCAGTTGCGCTACTTTGACTCTGCGTAATTCGGCGACGTTGCTATCGTTGCAAACCAGCGCATATTTACCCCCCTGGTCGGTCATCACCGCCACATCGGGGATAAGGATCTCTGCCTTCGTTTCAACTGGGACTCGGACACGCGCGAACATTCCTGGGTACAACAATCCTTTGGAATTGGGGAAAATAGCCCTTACCGGTATTGTCCCTGTGCTCTGGTCAACCTTGATGTCCGTATAGTCCAGCTTGCCTTCGTGCGGGTACGCCACTTCATCCGCCAAACCCATGTACACAGGGGTCTGGCTACTCTGCGGAGAAGATTCACCATCGGCCCGGATAGATTTTCGATTCAAGGACAACAATTCGCGTTCGGTCAAATTAAAATATACGTAAACAGAATCATCGTTGACAACCTGCGCCAGAAGAGTGTCTCCTGTTACGCCTACCAAATTGCCTACATCAACAAGATTTCGGCTTACACGCCCGTTTATAGGCGATCTCACGTGGGTGTATTCAAGATCAAGTTTAGCAGAATCCAGATTTGCCTTTGACCTTTGGAGTTCAGCTTCAGCCATATCTCGCCCTGCCCTGGTATCTTCCAGTTTTAGTTCTGCCACAGCCTCCTTGGAACCCAGGGCCGTGTATTTGTCAAGTTCGATTTGCCGAATCCTCAACTGCGCTTTCTGCGCGTTTAATGCGCCGAGCGCCTGCTGGACTTTGGCGCTGTAGGGTCTGGGATCAATTACAAACAAAAGATCGCCTGCTTTGACCTTGGCGCGAGGTTGATACTTGATACTTTCCAAATAACCCGCGACCCGCGCCCTGATCTCTACGGATTCCAACGCCGCTGTAGCCCCTGTATGCTCCAGGTATGTGGTAACCTCTTGTTCGACAGGATGCTTCAGCGTTACATCTGGAGGTGGTGGAACAAAATCGTTGGAGGACTTACCGCAACCCGATATGAGGATCATGAGCGCCAAAGCGCTCAGCGCAGTCAATATTACGCCGACGCTTAAATCCGTTTTTATTAATAGTATTAGTGGGATTCAAACCCAACGCGACCTCCCAAAATCCAAGTTTCATGGCCCTGATCCTTAATCCAGAATGCTCTCAACAATAAAGTTGCGCATCTCTAAGATTGCTTCCTTGATAAACAATGGCTCAAATATGCGATGTTGATTTAAATGAAGCGATGGGCGTCAAGTGATCAAATAAGCTTGTTCCTTCGGCATCTCACAAGTAGGCTAGTTCACAGATAAGCGTTTACCAGGACGAGAGACGTTTGTCTGAACACTTGGTCTAATGTTTATTGGAGAGGCTGGAGCGGGTTGTCCAACCCTCCAATGGAATCAGTCTCAGAAAGACCGGGAATCCGATCAAATCGAAGATCCAATCAGGCAGACGTCAGTTCGTAACTCAAACGTCCGTTATTTAGGTCGACGGCCTTGAGCTTAATGTTCATACCGATCTTGATGACGTTGTCAGGAAGCGACTTGTCAAGTCGCCCAAACACTTTGGTTCCATCAGGAAACTGAGCTACTCCCAAAACATACGGAACGTCCTTTTCGAATCCCGCTGGGGCGTACATTGCCTGTGTGAAAGTGATCAACTCTCCTGCTCCGGCTATTTCGAACCAGTCCATGTCCTCACTGAGACAAACATTACAGTCACTGCGAGGCGGAAAGAATTTTGCGCCGCAGGACTTACACTTGGTACCGCAAATTTTTCCGTCCTTGAGTAAATCCACAAATTTTTCCGCTTTTGTGTTACCCGTAAAACTTACTATCCCGAATTCTTCAAACCCCATGTCTTCCTCCGATATTGTCGCGCCGGTCGGCACACTCTGTTTTCTTCGTTCGAAACGCGTCCAGCGTCATCGAGTCATTTTCAACCTGGACCAAATCGTCTGGAAAATTCGAGCGTCCACCGGGAATGGTTCGATTCTTTGATTCCTGAGAACACCTTCCGACATTCTCGATCAGGTTCAACCTCAGTTTCCTTAACGTCTGTCTCCTGTCGCTCTTCAGGTTGATCCTTGTTCTGGTTGATTTTCACGTGTCCTCTCAACAGACGAAACCGGGCGCTAAAACCTGCTTAGGTTAGGGTCAATCAATTCCGAATATACTGACGTTCCCGTAGATTCCGACTCCTCCGATATTGTGAACAAGTCCGATCTTGGCGTCAGGAACCTGCATTTCTCCAGCTTCTCCTCGAAGCTGCAGGATTATTGTTCGAATCTGAGAACCACCGGTGGCGCCTATAGGATGACCTTTTGAAAGTAACCCACCATCAACGTTTACCGGAATTCGGCCTTCTTTATAGGTTTCCTTGTTCCTGATCAACTCTTTACCTTTTCCGGGTTCAGCAAAACCGAGGTCCTCGTAGGCCATCATCTCCGCGATTGTGAAACAGTCATGAACCTCCGCCACATCAATGTCCCTGGGGCCGACACCAGCCATATCATATGCCCTGCGAGCGGCTAACTGGGCGCATTTTAGTCCGCTAAACGTGTCTCTGCCGGCCATATTTATCGGAGCGGTGGCCATACCCAGACCACGTATCCAGACCGGCTTTTCACAAAGTTCTTTGGCCTTTTCCTCCGAAGCCAAAATAACACATGAAGATCCATCCGCATTCGCGCAACAATCCATCATCTTCAGAGGAGTGGCGATATATTTCGGTTCCATTATCTTTTCGAATGTCAGGGATTTACGAAATACCGCTTTTTCATTTACTACCCCATAAGTGGAAGATTTTAGACGAATCAGAGCCAGATCTTCTTCAGTGGTGCCATATTTCTGAAAATGGCCTCTGGCGTACATTGCGTAATATGCCGGCATCATCGTTCCGAATGGGGCTTCCCATTGAATGTCGGCTCCCCTCCCCATTCTCTCCTGTGACTCTGCTGAGGAGATCTCAGACATTTTTTGAAACCCAAGGACCATGACGACGTCGTGTAGCCCTGAAGCTATGAGAGCGTACGCTGTCCGCAAGCCGCTTGAACTCGAAGAGCAGACACTCTCCACGTAGAAAGTCGGTTGAGGATTCAAGCCTAAATATTCGGCCACCAACCCCGCTGGTGTTCTTTGTTTATCGTACTCCGGAGCCGAGCAAATAATAGAAGCGTCTACCTGCTCCGACTTGATTCCAGATCCTTGGAGAGCGTCTCTGAAGGCTTCAAACGCTAGTTCACGAATTGACCCAGGATATGCGCGGACAAACGCGCTTTGCCCAACCGCTATGACCCCTACCTTTGGCATTCAATCCTCCTCGTTCAGGAACTTCTATTCACTGATAAAGACCTTGGCATGTTACCATACCGAAATGTGTTGAGCAATCCGATGACATGAATTGTTGACGGGAATTTTGTCGGAAACGCTTGATCAAACCCTTTCTCTCTGTTAAATCTGAGAAAATAAGCAAAATTTCTTTTTTATCCTTTTTTTGCTTTATCGCCAAAAAGTTCCCATTCAGAAGGGAGAATCGTGAATGGAGATTAAAAAGATCGGCGTCATCGGCGCAGGACTCATGGGCGCCGGCATTGCGCAAGTAGCTGCTCAAAGCGGCTTTCAAGTCAACCTCATGGATGTCGAGGAGAGATTTGTAGCAAAAGGTATCTCGACAATAGAAAAAAATCTCAAACGCATGCTTGATAAAGGCGTCATTCCATCCGCTGAAGCGGAAGCTACCCGTGGTCGTATTTCCACATGCCTGAGTCTGGCTGACCTGGCGCAGGACGTGGACATGACTATCGAAGCGGTTATAGAGAACCTTGACCTGAAGAAAAAGGTTTATAAGGAATTGGATTCGCTAGCCGCTCCAAACGTTATTTTCGCTTCGAACACATCGGCTTTGAGCATCACAGAGATGGCCGGCGCGACGAATCGACCGGACAAGTTCATCGGAATGCATTTTTTTAATCCTGTTCCAGCCATGAAACTGGTTGAGGTGATTAGAGGGTACGGGACTTCTGATGAAACAGTCAAAATAACCAAAGAAGTCGCAAACAAGATGCGAAAAACTGGTATCGAGGTCCTGGAAGCCCCTGGATTCGTAGTTAACCGGATTCTTGTCCCTATGGTGACGGAAGCTATCTACGTACTTCAGGAGGGATTGGCGACGGCAGCGGAAATCGACGAGGGAATGAAACTCGGCGCCAATCACCCAATGGGCCCCCTTGCTTTGGCGGATTTAGTAGGTCTGGACACCCTGCTGAGCGTTCAACAACATCTGTATGAAGAGTTTGGAGATCCCAAATACAGGCCGCCCGTCTTACTCAAGAAAATGGTTAGAGCGGGCCGTCTGGGAAGAAAAAACGGCAAAGGTTTTTACGATTATTCATAATTGACCAGAGTCATTTTTGGAGGAAAACATGGAAGGAATTGATCGCTTCGGACTGACCGAAGAAGAACAGATGCTTCAAGATATGGTACGGCGTCTTGCAAAAGAGAAAATTGCCCCCGGAGCCGAAGAAAGAGACAAAAAGGGAGAATATCCCCGCGATATGCTTGAACTCATGAAAGAAAATGGGTTAATGGGTATCGATTTTCCAGAAGCCTACGGTGGTATGGGAGCCGGCATGCTGGCGCATTGTATCGCTGTTGAAGAACTTGCCAAAGCGGACGCGTCTGTAGCGCTGATACCTTCGGTGCAGGAACTTGGCAGCCTACCTATTATCCTGGCTGGAAACCACGAGCAAAAAGAAAAATATTTGACGCCACTATCAACGGGGGAAACAACAGCGGCATTCGGTCTTACGGAATCGAAAGGCGGTTCCGATGTCGCTGCCCTCAAAACACGCGCAGTCCGAAAAGGCGACAAATACATTTTAAACGGTTCAAAGATGTGGATCACGAATGGTGGGATAGCAGATACTTTCAGCGTCTATGCCATTACAGATCCGGATGTGCCGTCCTATAAAGGGGCTAGTGTTTTTATCGTTGAGAAAGGATTGCCAGGCTTCACGATTGGGAAGAAAGAAAGTAAGTTGGGCATTCGCTGCTCTGACACAAGAGAACTGGTTTTTGAGGATGTGGAAATCCCCGTGGAAAACCGTCTTGCAGAAGAAGGCTCCGGTTTTCATATTATGATGAAAACCCTCGATTTCAGTCGCCCTTCTGTTGGAGCCCAGGCGCTTGGCATAGCCGCAGGCGCTTTCGAGTACGCCACTCAGTACGCCAAAGAAAGGATCACTTTCGGCAAACCTATCATCAAGCATCAGGCCATAGCTTTCAAGCTTGCGGACATGGCTATGAGAATTACCGCAGCAAGAATGCTTCTGTGGAAGACATGCTCATTACTGCACAGTGTGGGGAAGGACTTGTCCAAGATTCCGCCCGAAACCATAAGGCATTCATCTATGTCCAAAGCCTATTGTTCGGATGTGGCGATGTGGACTACCGTTGAAGCGGTGCAGGTTCTGGGGGGTTTCGGATACAGCACGGAATATCCTGTTGAACGTATGATGCGAGACGCCAAGATTACCCAGATATATGAAGGCACAAACGAAATCCAGCGTTTAGTTATCGCCGGAACCTTGTAGAACTTTAGTCAGACGACCGGTTATATGAGCTTTTTTGTGAGTAAGTTGGCCGGTAGCCGTAGTCAACAACGGATCCAATTCTCGGTAGATATAAATGAGTCTAAAGGAGGCGTCTGTAAGGCGCCTCTTGCTCTTACAGGGGTATTTGATGTCCGACAAAGCAACCAGCGAAATTGTGTATAAACCTATAGGAACAATTCGAACCAGTTTTCAGAATTTAGAAGGAATGCCGATACAGCCTCTCGGCGCAGAAGGAACAAAGGGATCGGTGGAGTTGTTTCCAGAATATGCCGAGGGGCTGCAGGACATTGAAGGATACTCACACCTTATACTGATTTACCATTTTCATCTTGCCAAGGGCGCCAGCCTGCTAGTGAAACCGTTTCTGGACGACAAATTGAGAGGGGTTTTCGCCACCAGAGCGCCTAAAAGACCAAATCCAATCGGTTTCTCCGTTGTCAGATTGACGTCTGTCAACCAAAACAGGCTCGAAATAGAGGACGCTGACATTGTAGACGGCACACCACTCCTTGACATCAAACCTTTTGTTTCCGATTTTGACAATCGTTATGACACGAAAACCGGGTGGATGACAGGAAAGCAGCTTCAGGCGAGAGCCAAGAGATCCGATGAAAGATTCAGCGCTAAATAATTCAGACCTTTTAACACTCCCCCTCCAGGACGTGGCTTGATCTCAACGCTCACGGAATCAAGGTAGTTGAAAAAGAATCCTCACGAGATTCTAAATAGTGTCTGACTTTCTGCATAGAAAATCGAGCTGATGGGCTATGTAAACCAGTTCATGATCTTCAATCTGGGAGTGTCTTTTCTCTATCCATCTCCGAAATCTGTCAGAATCGAGTTCCGGTCTGTCTTTTAACGCAAGATACATTGTATGGACTATAAAATGCAGGAAATAGGCTTCATCTTCACGATAGCCATTTCTCCCCGCAAAGACCGTCCAATCTGAAGGCCCTGCTTCCAGTATTTCCACATGGTTTTTTCGCGCTACCTCGAAGAAATGCCTACCGGTCCTGCTGTCCCCGGATATGGCGCCATCTATTATCCGTTCATCCATGGTTTGGTGATATAGCCGTTCAACCAGCGCATCAAATGCGCCGTCAATCTCCGGTTCGAGAATGGTGGAGCCATCAAAGTTGATTGTGAAATATAATAACCCGGTTGGCTTCAGGAGCCCCAAAGTAATCGGCAAGGTCCTTCCTGCGTCTACAAGATCCAGGAAGGCATTGGCTATTATCAAATCCCAAGCGGCATTTGCGAGCTTTTCCTTTGCGAGCTGAAAGAAATCACCCGCTTCGAGTGTCAAGGTGACTTCCTTCCCCGAACCAGTTAGCCTCAATTCATCGTCAGAAATCTCCGTAACCCGATATCCAACGTTATATGCCCATCCAGGGATTCTTGCTTTTGCCTCCGAGATGTTTTCCGTCATAGCGTCAATCACTGCGTAATGGGCGTTGTTAAATAGGCCCCATTCAAGCGAACGCTCAAACATTGTTCCTATCCCCGCCCCAATTTCCAATATCGCCAGTGATTTTTTCGCACGCTCGGTTGCAAGGGTGGATCTCAATTTCTCCCATACCAACCTGTTTAAAGCACGGTTATCTACGCTCTTTTTCGAAGACAGGTACCGGGCAAACGAATAGTCGGATTCATTAAACATGAGTCTCTATAGCCACTTCTTTCATGAAATTATATATCCTGTCGCAGCTTTGCTCCCAGGTTGGATGAGCTACGAAGCGGTCCAGCGCGGCTAGCCCCATTTCAGTCAAGAGCGATCTTTCGGCGGACAGGCGACCAATTTTCTCTGCAATACCCTTGATGTCACCGGGGGCTACGAGAAATCCGTTTTGCCCGTCGGTAATCATTTCGTGCGCCGCTCCAGCGGTTGAGGCCATTGGAGGCGCCCCAAAGCCCATTGATTCCAGATAAACTATTCCGAACCCCTCATAGGAGGAAGGGACCGCCAGCACATGGCTGTTCCGGTATTCGGCATCGAGGTCATCGCCCGACATAGAGCCCAACAAGGAGACATTATCTTCAAGGTCTAGCCGTCTCAAACGCTCCAATATTTGTTTCGTGTAATTTTTGTCCGTATCAAGAGAACCCACAACTCTTAAATCCCAATCCTTTTTCGGAATACATGACAACGCGTCCAGTAGTGTGTGGAGTTCTTTTCTCCGAATAAGTCCGCCTACAAAAAGTAATCTCAGTGGACCCGGTTCTTCAGCCCTTTTTCGAATGAATTCACCATTAATCCCTCGGTTAATGGCCTTCCTCCCGGGATAAGCCCTCACGTGCGGTTTATGGCCCAGAGCTAGCTTCCCAACACTGTCCCGAGTGGTATCGCTATTGAAGATAAAACCATCTACGGATCCGAGATAAATACCTTCCAACATACTATAAAAGTGATTAGCGGCTTTTGACCTCAGTTCGCTGCACCGTAAATGATGAACAATCGACACAATTTTATATTTTGGCGAATGGCTCAGCAAAGTATTTGCGAGTAACAGAGACGGGTGGTTTAACTCGTCTTCCAGAAGCAGGTCACAACTGGCGCTTCTTAATTGTCTAAAGAACCTAAAAGATAAATTGTCCGTCAGGTGAGACGCATAGTCGCGCCAAGGCAAAGAAAATACTTCAACAGACGCCCCTTTGGACTGAATATAATCGACCAGCTTACGATCGTAGATAAAACCGCCTGTTAGAATTTCCAGGCTGCCATAAATTACCAGTCCAACTTTCAAGAACGTTCTCTTCGATATGAAGCCCAGGCTATTTCATTTTCCCAAATCCTGATTGTTATCCCACTGATATTTGAGGCTGTTACGCCGCTCCACATATTTTCGCAAAAAATACGTGAAAAGTGTTCTATGCTTGGATTGATACCGGAGAATTCTTGTAACTCATTTAATACATTATCCCGATATCTATCCACTAGACTATCAAGAAGGCTTTCGATCTCAACAATGTCGACAAGATACCCGTGCTGATCGAGTTCGCTCCCTTCCAATTGGGCCTCTACACGATAATGATGTGAATGGATTTCGTTCTCTGGTCCCCAATCACCCCCAAAAAGAAAATGTCGAGCGACGAAATTCCTCTGAACCGCTACTACATAAACGGAATTACCACTATGACATGTCATGAATTTCCCCCATAAGTGATTATGACCTGAATTGTTTCTTCAGGCTGTTTGTCAAGTATTTCGTAAGCTCGTTTTGCGTCGGAGAAATTGATCTTATGAGTGATCAAACGTTCCGGTTTAATTTCGGCTATCATCCGCAGAGCCAGATCTAGACGCCTGGATTTGGACCACCGACCTGACAGGTGTGGATCTATTGAACTGACCTGGCTGCTGATGATTCTGATTCTGCTTCTGTGGAACCATCTGCCAAGTTCAATTTCCGCTTTCTTGGAACCATAAAATGACCCTACCACTATCCGGCCGCTAAAACCGGTTATTGAAATGGCCTCATTCAAAACATCGGGCCGACCGGTAAGTTCATATGTCAAATCAGCGCAGGAATCCTCACCTGTAGGACAATGTAATGACTGTTCAGAATTAGCCGTTGTAAACTCCTCCGAGGAATCAAAACACTTACCCGCTCCAAGCGCCAACGACGCCTGTCGTCTCAACGGATGCCTGTCAAACGTTACGAGCTTTCCTACAGACATCCGAGCTAACAAAGCGGTTGTCAGAAGCCCTACCACTCCCTGCCCAAACACAGCGACTGTCTCTCCTATGAGTGGGCGGCCATCCATGACCAGGCTGACCGCTGTTTCCATGTTTGGTAGAAAGCAGGCTGCCTCGGGAGTCAGATTTTCCGGCAGAACAATTAGTCTGTCCGCAGCGGAAACGAAATGTGTCTCGTGCGGGTTAAACGAGAAAACTAGTTTGCCCAGCAAATTAGGGGAAACATTCGGACCGATTTGCGTTATACGGCCAACGCTCGCGTATCCATACTTTAGAGGGTATGAGAATGTGCCGGACAGTGATGATATGCTATCGTCAACAGTGAGTTCCTCGGGCCACTCACCTCGGTAAACAAGAAATTCCGTTCCAGAACTGATGGCGGACAAAACAGTTTCAACAAGGACCTCTCCTGATTCAGGTCTTTCTATAAGCGTTTCCCGTACACTTACGATTTTCGGCCCTTCAAAATACAGAGATCGCGCCCGAATTTTTGAATTATTTGAGGTCACTTTATTTCAGGAGATTTCATCTTATCGGTAGAGACACCTGCGTTAAAAGCAGGATCCTCCGACTGCGGCTGGTAATTGCGCGTGATTGGCCCCATTGCTCACCAAGTTCCCCCAGAGAATAAGGTCCTTTCCCAACCATTTATGGCCCGGGTTCTCCAATCGGAGAAACTGGTTGGGGTCCGACTCACCCAGGTCGCTCACCGCTCTCAATCCTCCCACCAGAACAGGCGCAACCGTAAGCACTACAAAATCCGGGGCTTTTTCCATGAGGAAACTTGTAATGATGCGGGCTCCACCCTCCACCATCAGACTGTTCACGGACAAATCACCCAAAATAGCCAGTATTTCCTGGAGATTCAGCAAGCCTTTATCATTGGAGGAGACCCTGACAACCATAACTCCTTTTTGCTCGAGGATTCTGATTTTATTTGCGTCAGCCATTTGACTAGTGAAAATTATCGGGTCTCGAGAAGACTCCTTGAAGAGATTGCAATCGAGTGGAATCCTAAGAAGGCTATCCACCACCACAGGTCTCGGATTGTGTCCGTTCACCAGCCTGACGGTAAGCCTCGGATTGTCCGAAAAAACGGTTCCGATTCCTACAAGAATAGCGTCATGAGCTGCTCTAAGTTGATGTGTAAGACGAAGTGATCTCTGTCCACTGAGAGCCAGCGGCTCACCAGGACGGGATGATATGCACCCGTCCAGGCTCTGGGCATAGCTTAGAGTGATGAAGGGTCTTCCGTTACGTTTCCTGTACTCGGGAGCAAGAGCCAACAAAGGCCTTAAAAAGTCCATCTTCCCTTAACTTAGGCTTATCGCCTTCCTCTCTGGATCATAAACTGAGATAAACACTTCACCGACAATGTCGGAAACTAAAATTCATGTTACAAAGACCGCTAGTCTTTGGGGGACCTCTCTGCGAGCGATTGTTAACTAGCGCCGTCCTGTAAGACCGTGAGTTGGGTTAGCAGTATCATCTTCCCAAATCGATAATTCCGGTCGAGAAAGGGCTACACGCATGTCGTCCACCAAAGACGCCGCAGGCTCTTGTAACATGCAGATCATATAAAAACAATATTTTATCAAAAATAAAGAGTTCTTATCAATAAAATACTGACTACAACCGCTTTGTCAGTCAAATTGTTCTTGTCAAGATCACCCGCCTTGGATATTATTACAGATTACGCCTTTAAGGCTAGACTCCCCAGGCATTCCGAGAATTGCGCGCAGTGAGGCATGTTAAACAAAATCCGAATAAATTCCCAATCGGAAGAAAATACTATCTCGATCGGGAAAGCTATCGGAGCGGTGATCCAGCCGGGGGACATGATAACACTTGTTGGAAACCTGGGATCCGGTAAAACAAGACTGGTCAAAGGGATTATTTCCCGGGCCCTGGCCATACCAATTGATGAAATAATCAGCCCAAGCTTTACGCTGGTTAATCGATACGAAGGCCCGATGACTATAGATCACGCGGATCTCTACAGAGTCGGTCCCGGGGCTGTTGAAGAACTGGGTCTACTTGAAGTTATCGATGCGGAAGGCGCTCTGCTGATTGAGTGGGCCGACAATGAAGCTCTTGTTTTGAAACATGAACTTAGGGTGACTATCTTGTACGGCATGGATCCAGAATTCAGATTTCTGAATTTTGAATACGAGGTTCCCGGCGCTTGGGAGACAAGGTTACCAAGAGCTGTCGAAAAATTTCAGCATAGTTGAAAAAACCTGAAGAATCTTTCAGGTGATTTGGAGAAAACGGATGGCTGTTATTGTTCAAAAATACGGAGGAACTTCCGTCGGCTCCCTGGATAGAATCGCCAATGTGGCGCGACGGGTTGCCGCTCGCAAAGACCAAGGAAACGATCTGGTAGTGGTCGTCTCCGCCATGTCTGGAGAAACAGACCGGCTGATCAATCTCGCAAAGGAAATTTCAGCCTTGCCAAACGAACGTGAGATGGACGTTCTCGTTTCTACGGGTGAGCAAATATCGATAGCGTTACTGGCAATTACGCTGGAGACCATGGGATATAAGGCCAAGTCATATTGCGGCTGGCAAATGCCTCTCCGAACCGATTCAGCCTTTGGAGCCGCTCGAGTCACTGATATTGTCACGAACAAGATCAGTGAAGACCTCGCAAACGGGATTATAGTAATCATAGCGGGCTTTCAAGGTGTTGATGACGACGGCTCCATTACCACTCTCGGACGTGGCGGATCGGACACCTCCGCTGTGGCGGTGGCTGCGGGTCTCAAGGCGGATCTTTGTGAGATATATACGGACGTTGATGGCGTTTACACAACGGATCCCAACATTGTGCCCGAGGCGAAAAAGATTCCGAGCATCGCCTATGAAGAGATGCTTGAGATGGCGTCTTTAGGGGCAAAAGTTCTTTATATCAGGGCAGTGGAATTTGCAATGAGGCATAAGGTTCCTTTGATCGTCAGATCGAGTTTCAACGACAACGAGGGAACCCTGGTCACAGAGGAGAGTTCAGACATGGAAAAAGAATCCGTCAGAGCGGTCACACTTAGCACCAAAGAGGCAAAGATTACGTTGTCGGGTATCCCCGACGTCCCTGGGACGGCGTCACAACTCTTTGGGGCGCTGGCTGAAGCGAATGTGATTGTGGATATGATTATTCAGAATTCGAGTGAAGAGGGCAAAACGGACATTTCTTTCACAGTGCCATCGCCGGACCTCGAAAAGGGTCTGGAAATCTGCCAGGGTGTCCGGGAAATTCTCGGAGCCGAGAAGCTGGATGGGTCTAAAGCCTTCGCAAAAGTTTCGATAATAGGACTTGGAATGAGGTCTCACACGGGCATCGCTTCCAAAATGTTCGCAGCGTTGGCAAGGGAGGGGATCAACATTGAAATGATTTCAACTTCTGAAATCAAGATTTCCTGCGTGATCAAGAAAAAATACGCTGAACTGGCAGTAAGGGTTTTGCATGACGTTTTCGAACTGGAAAAACCTCTTTAATCAGTTTCTGGCTGGAGCATCTAGTTGAGCGCAATCGAGCTTTATGACACAACTTTGAGGGATGGGGCCCAAACCTGGGGCGTTACATTCTCATTGGATGACAAAGTTAGAATAGCCCAAAAGCTTGATGAGTTTGGTATAGACTACATTGAGGGGGGTTACCCCGGATCAAATCCTAAAGATCGGCGTTTTTTTGAGATTACAAACACCCTGAACTTCAAGCATTCCATAATTACTGCTTTCGGGAGCACATGTAGGGGCGATCTCATCCCGGAGAAAGACCCACAGGTCGAAAGTCTCCTCAAGACCAGAGCGTCCGCAGTCACTATAGTTGGAAAGAGCTGGGATCTGCATGTAACAGCCATCCTGGCTGTTTCGCTCGAACGCAATCTTGGCATGATACGGGAAACCATTGATTATGTGAGACGTCATTTCGGCAGGGTAGTGTTCGACGCTGAGCACTTTTTTGATGGTTTCAAAAGAAACCCGGAATATGCCATCAAGACCCTGGAGGCAGCCGCCTCGGCTGACCTGTTGTGCCTGTGTGACACTAACGGCGGGACATTACCTTCTGAAACGGCCGAAATCATTCGATCTGTAAGAAAAACTGTTCCCACCCCCCTCGGCATACATAACCACAATGACTCGGAAACCGCCGTAGCATGTTCCTTAGCTGCGGTAGAAGCTGGTGTAAAACAGATACAGGGAACAATCAACGGCATTGGGGAAAGATGTGGTAATGCTAATTTGATTTCAATTATACCGGCTCTGGCCCTCAAAATGAAAAGACTCGAGTATGCGCCGGCCAAATTGAGGCTACTGAAGCATCTTTCAGAATTTGTTGATGAAATGGCCAACCGAACGCCAAACAAATCCCAGCCGTATGTTGGAGCCGCGGCGTTTGCCCATAAGGGCGGATTGCATTCGAGCGCTGTCCTGAAAGTTCCATCCGCTTATGAACACATAAGCCCCGAAGTTGTTGGATCAGTGCGGCAGATGCCAATATCAGAACAGGCCGGGCGGGCGGCCCTAGCCCAGAAGGCGGCTGAGTTTGGAATAGATCTGACGCCTGATGACCCTCGAGTTGGGGAGGTCCTCAAAATTATAAAAGACCTGGAGGCGCAAGGCGCCCGATACGACATTGCAGACGGCTCATTCAAACTTCTCCTCAAAAGGATGCTGGGTCTCCACAAAAGGTTTTTCACACTCCATGGTTTCAGCGTGACAAGTTCTAAACGAAAGGGAGACACCAAGACTTATTCCGACGCCGTTATCCGTATAGTGGTGAGAGACAAAATGGAATTCTCCGCGGCGGAAGGAAACGGTCCGGTACATGCTCTGGATAACGCATTGAGACAAGCCCTTACAATATTCTATCCCAATGTGGGCGAGGTTCGCCTCACGGATTTTAAGGTTAGGGTCCTGGAAGGAACGTCTGGAACCGGCGCCACTGTTAGTGTGTTAATAGAATCCACGGACGGAGAAGACGTTTGGTGGACTGTTGGCTTTAATGAAAATGTAATACAGGCCTCCTGGAACGCCCTGGTGGACAGTATTGATTACAAACTCCAAAAAGATTTCATCGGACAAGACTAAATCTAACGCTCAGGAAAACATTCGAGGGGGCGTCAAACCAGCGCAAGGCCTGGCTCTTGTAGCTGTTGTCTTTGCGCTGGGGTATCTTTTTGTGTCTCATTTTCCAAACCATAAAACAGTTCCTGGCGCCCGATCTTCGTATCCTGGTCAAGGAGACTGCGGCTACCAGCTAGTGATTGGAAACAGGACACTAGGAACAGTTTTCTTTTCTGGACCTAGCAATCTCAAACAAATACTCGATAGACTGGAACAAAATCGGTTGAAGGTGACTACGCCTAACTTTGTTTTTCCGTGCGGCTCGGTGATCCACCTGAAAGATGGGAATATTCAGGAGGTTAAGAGGCTCCCAGGAGAGCAGACCATCGCATGCGGCAAGAAGATAGAGCTAAACGAAGCCACAGAGGAGGATCTCATGAGTATTCCGGGAATTGGACCAGGAATTGCGAAGCGCATTTGCGAGAGAAGAAGTCTTTTGGGTCATTTCGAGAGTGTTTCGGATCTGGCAAAGATCAGCGGCATCGGCGCCAAAAAAGTCATGGATTACCAAAAGTACCTGAGATAGATATTCCCCACAAAAGAACCGCGAACAGTCCGTAAAAAGCAAAAGCAGTATTAGGAATCTCTTTTCCGGTTTATTGCGCTTGCTGCGTACGCGGCTCCAAAGCCATTGTCTATGTTCACTACCACCACACCGGGGGCGCATGAGTTGAGCATCCCCAGTAGAGCCGCAATGCCACCAAAGGAGGCGCCATACCCTACTGACGTAGGAACCGCTATTACAGGACGATCTACCAAGCCTCCCACCACACTGGGTAAAGCGCCTTCCATCCCCGCCACAACTATTATTACCGAACAGGAATTGATCAGGTCAATGTGGGCCAAGACCCTGTGTATTCCCGCTATTCCGACATCGTATAACGAATCGGTTTTGTTCCCCAGAGCCAGAGCCGTTACCCTAGCCTCTTCAGCGACAGGGAGGTCGGATGTTCCCGCCGCCATTACAAGGATCGACCCCCTTCCCCTGAGAGGTATCTCCTTTCTGGAATACAATATGGTCCTGGCAATGGGATTGTAGTCTATTGAACCTGTTGAACGGTCTGCGACGTATTGCGCTTTCTGTGCGTCGACGCGTGTAATAAGAACGGTATCATGCCTATCTTTGAGTCGTTCAAAAATGGAAAAAATCTGGTCAGCCGTTTTCCCTTCGCCGTAGATTACCTCCGGAAATCCCAAGCGCAACGCTCGGTGATGGTCAATGCTGGCAAAGCCCAGTTCTTCAGTTTCCAGCTTTTGAAACATCAGGCTGGCCTGTTCAACCGTAAGCTTTTGGGTTTTCACCTGTTCAAGGATTTCAGTGAGGCGTTCTCTGTTCAATTTGGGTGCGCTAGACTATCGACTTTACGATATCGACCTTGCCGATTATGCCGATTAGTTTCCCATCTTCAACTACAGGTATCGTATAATATTTGTTTTCGGACATTATTCTAGCAATTTCCGAGACCTCAGTATCGGATTGGACGCACGTCGCTGGATGTGAAAAAATATCTCCAACAGTGGTGGCCGATATTCTCTTGAAATCCTGATGCAAACGCCAGGGATTCTCGATAGGGATTATGGAATCCAGTATGTAAAATACGGTTGGGATGTGCAGCGGCTTATTGTATTCTACCAGATCAGATTCACATACCACACCTATCACGGCCCCTTGGTCATCCACAACGGGAACCCCGTTAATGCCTTTTTCCAGGAGGATCTTCGCCAGTTCCCTGATAGGAGTTTCTTTTCTTACCGTAATGACATCTTTGGTCATTATTTGTGAAGCTTTAGGCATTCCATACTCCATCCAGCCCGATAATTTCTTTCATCCAACTTTTTAATGGACCCATCCACCATGAAACCCGCTCGGCATGATATAATTACACAAATCAGAGTCTGGACACTCTGATTAAATCGATGGAGGCCATTATGAAAAGTTACCGGAAAGAATTGTGGTTCAATATAAACAAGCGTCGTCAATTCGTCAACATCACAGAGGATGTCATAAAGGCATTGAAGGATTCCGGAATTCAAGAAGGACTGATCCTGGTTAACGCCATGCACATCACTGCGTCGGTCTTTATCAACGATGATGAGTCAGGCCTACATCAGGACTATGAAAAATGGCTGGAAGAACTGGCTCCACACGCTCCCACCAGTCGTTATCTTCACAATCGCACCGGAGAGGACAATGGAGACGCTCATTTGAAAAGACAGGTGATGGGCAGAGAAGTGGTCGTCGCTGTAACTAACGGCGCACTGGACTTTGGCCCCTGGGAACAAATATTTTATGGGGAATTCGATGGTGGCCGGAGAAAACGGGTTTTGGTGAAAATTATCGGAGAATAGGTTTCTAAATATTTCGGGCTCAATATTTCTACTCTCACCGGCCGGTCCGGTCATTCAGGAGGAACCCTTCATGACCAGACCGATCAGATATCTTACTGATTCAATGTTACAAACTTTAATTTGTCGCCTTCTACCTGCGCCTCTATTTCGTCGTCAGGCCCGAATTTTCCACTCAGGATCTCCGAAGCCAAAGGATTTTCAATGAGACGCTGGATCGCTCTTTTAAGCGGTCTAGCTCCGTACGCCGGATCGAACCCGTCATCAGCGAGCAAATCTCTGGCTTCCGGGCTGAGCCTGAGGGTGAACTTGCTTTCTTCCAGTCTCCTGTTCAGGCGTCCTATCTGTATATCGACTATTTTCTTGATATCTTCCCTCGTTAAGGCGTGGAAAATTATAATGTCGTCCAAACGATTCAAAAACTCAGGTCTGAAATGGAATCGAAGCGCCTCCATCACGCGAGTTTTCATCGCCTCTTCATCTTTTCCTGAATAATCTCTGATTTCTGTTGAGCCAATATTCGAAGTCATGATTATGATGGAATTCTTGAAGTCAACTGTCCGTCCTTTGCCATCCGTCAGTCTTCCATCATCCAGAATTTGCAACATAGCGTTGAAGACTTCCGGATGCGCTTTTTCAACTTCGTCGAAAAGAATAACTGAATAAGGCCTGCGGCGAACAGCCTCGGTAAGATATCCCCCTTCATCGTAGCCGACATAGCCGGGAGGAGCGCCAATCAATCGTGCCACCGAGTGCCTCTCCATGTATTCGGACATGTCCACTCTTATCATTGCCTGTTCGTCATCAAACAGGAATTCAGCCAGAGCCCTTGCAAGCTCCGTCTTACCAACACCTGTAGGACCAAGGAATATGAAGGAACCGATTGGACGATTAGGATCCTGGAGACCGGATCTGGCTCGGCGGACAGCGTTTGAAACAGCTATGATGGCCTCTTTTTGACCAATTACCCTTTTGCTGATTCTGTCTTCCATCTTGAGTAGTTTGCTGACTTCACTTTCAAGCATTCGAGCAACCGGTATTCCCGTCCATTTGGCCACAACTTCGGCAATGTCTTCAGGGCCGACTTCTTCTTTAAGAAGCCCACCATCTTTCTGAATCTCAGCCAGCTCAGTGTTTTTTGCGCTGATATCTTTCTCTAGGGCAATCATCATACCGTACTTTAGTTCAGCGGCTTTTGTAAGGTTTCCTTCCCGCTCTGCCTGGGCGGCTTGGGATTTGGCCTGTTCATATCTCTCCTTGAGCTGTCTTATTTCACCAATCGCCTGTTTCTCTTTGCGCCATTCTTCCTTGAGTTTGTCAGACTCGGCAGTAAGTTTTCCTATTTCTTCAACTACTTTATCTAGCCGTTCCCGGCTGTTGGGGTCAGACTCTTTCTTTAGAGCTTGATGCTCTATTTGAAGCTGAATGATTTTCCGGTCGATTTCATCTATCTCCGTGGGCATGGAATCTATTTCAATTCTAAGCTTTGAAGAGGCTTCGTCGATGAGGTCAATGGCCTTGTCGGGCAGGAATCTGTCGGTGATATACCTGTTAGACAGCGTGACCGCTGCAATAATGGCAGCGTCCTGAATTCTGACTCCATGATGCAACTCATAACGTTCCTTGAGTCCTCTGAGGATGGATATCGAGTCCTGTACCGAAGGCTCCGCTACATAAACAGGCTGAAACCTTCGCTCTAGCGCAGCGTCCTTTTCGATATATTTCCTGTATTCATTTATCGTGGTCGCCCCGACTGCCCGGAGTTCTCCTCTGGCCAGAGCGGGTTTCAACATATTTGAAGCGTCTACAGCCCCTTCAGCCGCGCCCGTGCCAACAAGGGTATGCATTTCGTCAATGAACAGGATTATCTCCCCCGCGGCGGAAGTCACTTCTTTCAGGACGGCTTTGAGCCGATCTTCAAATTCCCCGCGATATTTGGCTCCAGCAACCAACTGACCAACATCCAGAGCCATAACCCGTTTACCTTTCAGGGTTTCTGGAATATCCCCGGATACTATACGCCCTGCCAGCCCTTCTACTATCGCTGTCTTGCCGACGCCTGGGTCTCCTATTAATACAGGGTTGTTCTTCGTCCTTCGTGAAAGCACCTGGATTATTCTTCTTATTTCGTCATCTCTGCCAATCACAGGGTCGAGCTTACCATTACGCGCCAACTCGGTAAGGTCTTTCGTAAATCTCTTGAGCGCCTGATATTTCTCTTCAGGAGCCTGATCCGTCACCCGCTGAGTTCCACGTAGGTCGGTCAAGACTGTGTAAATCTTGTCTTTGGTAACACCTTTGGAATTGAGAATTTTGGCCGCGGAGCTTCCTGACGCTTGAGAAATGGCTATAAGAAGATGCTCTACCGATACATATTCATCGTGTAACTGCTCCATCTCCTTGAAGGCGCTCTCCAGCACAGCACGGAGAGTGTTTGAAAAGTATCTATCGGCCACAGCGCCGCTCTGCTGCGGAAAACGTTCTATTACCTGAAGAGTTTCGTTTCTTATTCTGTCTAGATCGGCCCCAAGCTTCTTGATTATTTCAACGCAAAGCCCTTCGGCGTCTGAAATTAGAGCTAACAAGAGATGCTCTGTGTCGACTTGGGGATTCCCCCTCTTGGACGCCATATTTTGAGCCATTTCGAGGGCTTCCTGAGATTTTAACGTAAACTTGTCCAAACGCATTATGTTGCCTCCTTGAACTGTTTATTCATGACAAGGAATCCGCCTTTGCGCCTAAATGAACATTGAGTTGAAACTTTTGGATTATTTGACGGAACCTCGCCAAAAGAGGAGAAAAACGCACATTAACAACTTATGTTTCACAGTTAAGCAGCCGGACCATGTCTGTCAATTCAAAAGCGAATTTATTTCCAAGTAAATGTTTGACTTATCCTTGTTGGCTCATTACGATCGAACACAGAGACAAAATACCGGACAAAGTCATATCGGCTCAGCGGGGACACAGCAGTGGTAAACCGGTCTCACGAAACCGCTCATTTTAGTAATCAGTCGAAGGCCCCTAAACTTCTGGTAGCTGACGATGACCGACTGTCTTTAGAAAGTCTCGCTGAATTACTGGCTCTTAACGGTTTTGAAGTTTATAAGGCTCAATCCGGGGAACAAGCTTGGGAACTCTTCTTAAACCAAAAACCTGATCTCGTAATAACAGACATCCTGATGCCTGGACTGGATGGGATAGGTCTTCTCAAACTCATAAGGGACAGAGACAATATCATTCCGGTAATCATGATTACAGGCTTTGGCGAGGTTGAAACAACCATCAACGCTCTCAGGCTTGGCGCATCGGATTTTCTGCTCAAACCAATTAATGCCGAAATAATGATTTCAACTGTGCAAAGGGGCCTCGAACATTACAGACTGAAACTCCTTGAGATAGAATACACGCAGCGTCTTGAGGCTCAAGTTGAAAACAGGACTAGAGAACTTGCCAGAACCAACGAGTTTCTCAGAGGTATTCTTGAAAGCTCGAGGGGTGTGTCCATAGTAGTTACAGGACTCGACAAGAAAGTACTATTCTGGAATTCGGGAGCTGAAAATATTTTTGGATACTCTGAGCAGGAGATGATCGGACAATCCGTTGTAAGATTGTATTCACCGATCGCCAATCCAGACGAAATTGAAAATACCCTCAGGCAGGCCTTGGCCAGTAAATCCGGGACAGCGCAAAAAGTAATCAAGCAGACTTCCAAGGATGGAGGGGAGATCACACTTTCTCTTGCGATATCTCCAATGATGGATAGAAAAGGTAAGATAAACGGTGTGATAGGCCTGGGACAGGATGTTACGGAACAATATCGTCTTCATCAGGAACTTCTTGAATCCTACACAAGAATTAGAAAAATCCAGGGAGCGTCGATTTTCGCTTTAGCTCAACTCGCAGAGGCTCGTGATGGCGAAACGGGCGCGCATCTAAAAAGAATCAGAAAATATTGCGTCGTATTATGTGATAGCCTTAGGAAAAGGCCCAAATATGGTCGAAAGATGACTTCGGAGTTCATTGAAGACCTGGTACAATGCTCAGTATTGCATGACATAGGTAAAATTGTAATACCGGACAGCATACTGTTTAAACCCGGAAGATACCAATCTGACGAATTCGAAGTCATGCAAGAGCATGCCTTGCTTGGTGGGAAGGCCCTGTTTGATGCGGCCCAAGAAACGGGTGAGTCTCAAAGCTACCTCACTGTTGGCGCAGAAGTAGCTTATTACCATCATGAACGGTGGGACGGGAGTGGCTATCCATTCGGTTTGAGTCAGGAAAAGATACCGTTGTCCGCCAGAGTGGTAGCCTTATGCGATGTTTATGACGCTTTGAGATCCAAAAGACGCTACAAAGATGACTTTCCTCACGATGAGGCTGTAAGATTGATAGTTGACGAACGTGGAAAGCATTTTGACCCGGAGATTGTCGATGCTTTTCTCGACAGCAGCGAAGATTTCAGGGCCATTCGAAACATCGCCACTCCGTCTGCCAACAACTGATCTTGCCAATTTCGAATTCTGGACCATCTATAGACGCCTGTCTGACCTTATCCTCCTTCCACAAAAATGGTAGGCTCTTCCAACGGGCCCACAAATTGTGTAAAGTGAGTGATCGAAATTTTTTAGAAAGTGATGTGGTATGAGTCAAAGCTGGGTACCTATTACAACGATATTGAAGACCGCTCCAAAGTTGCTGGAGATTCCCAAGTACGCCAAGAATGTGGCGATGATACAGGTGGACAAATTCCTGAGAAGCCTGTCCAACAAATCAGGGGACGGAGCAGCCGACAAAATAAGGCAATGTAGTGTCCGTATAACGGATTATTGCAATCTCCGGTGTCATACATGCGGGCAATGGGGAGACAGGGGATTTTTGAGATCTTGCTCGCTCAAGGAGTTAAAGGAACACGAAGTTTCTCCTGAAAGATACATTTCACTGTTGAGAGATCTTGAAGCTCACGGTCATACACCCTCGGTATATCTTTGGGGTGGCGAGCCAATGCTTTACAAGGGATCCGTGGAAATAATCGAAGAGGCGGCGAGGCTCGGGATGCCACCAAGTATAGCCACCAACGGAACAGGGCTTTATGAACATGCCGAGAGACTGGTACAAGCCCCCATGTTCGTCGTCCAGATTTCAGTTGACGGCCCCGATGAAGAAACCCACAACAAAAGTCGCCCTGGAGCTTCGCCATCAGTAAACAACTTTAAAACCATCAACAGGGCTATCGACACATTGACCCAACTTAGAAAAGAAAAAGGTCAAAGGCTTCCTCTGATAGCCTCGCTTACGACTATCAACAATGTTAACTATCAGAGGCTCGTAGACATTTATGAGGTTTTCAGGGACCGCGTCGACGTCTGTGTATTTTATCTCGCGTGGTGGATAGATGAGAAATCCGCGGAGAAACACACAGAGGATTTTGAGCAAAGGTTTGGATTCAAACCTCAGAAACACTACGGCTGGATAGGAAACTGGAGACCACCCGATCTTCAGGCTCTATCGCAGCAACTAAAGCGCCTGCATGAACTGGCCAAAAAGTTTTCCGGGCCTGCCGTTATCGTGATGCCTCCCCTGGACGACGCTGGTGACCTGGAGCGCTACTACACGGATCATGACTGCACGTTTGGTTTTGATAAATGCGTATCAATCTTCAGCGCTGTGGAAATCAATTCCAACGGTGACATGTCCCCATGTAGGGACTACCACGATTATGTGGTTGGAAATGTCAAACAGAATACGATAACCGAGATCTGGAATTCAGAGCGCTATCGGGAATTCCGCAAGAGCATTGCGACTAAGGGTCTTATGCCCGTCTGCACAAGATGCTGTGGTTTAATGGGATATTAACGGCTGCGCAAATGATCCGGAAATCATCGCGGACCTAAAACCCCAGCGACCGCATTCTCCTGATAAGGAATTTCGCAGCCAGTCCGTTTATCACA
The DNA here is from genome assembly GCA_963846725.1 of uncultured delta proteobacterium. Taxonomy (GTDB): domain Bacteria; phylum Desulfobacterota; class Desulfomonilia; order Desulfomonilales; family Desulfomonilaceae; genus CAJBEZ01. The sequence continues at coordinate 44,062 of CAWJXP010000028.1, forward strand.
CCGGTTATTATGGCTGCGAAAATCATTATCGGAGCCAGAAGCAGTATACTTTCGTTCTTCACAAGCACTGCGTACGCTACCCATAGTTGAGCCATATTGTGAGTCACAGCCCCCAACACACTAACGCCAACTTCGCTCAGGAACCTCTGTCCAAAGTGGTACGCAGCCGCCATCACACAGATCGAACTGATACCTCCCGAGGCGGCGAGAAAAAATCCTGGCGACCCGAATTGACCGGAGATTAGCCCTCCAAGCAATATCCTTCCTATCGTAAGCAAAGCGGCGTCTTTAAATCCAAAAACGTACAAAGTCGCAAGGCCAATAATGTTTGAAAATCCAAAGCGGAACCAGCCTACGGTAAAAGGAACAAGGGCCTCCAGAGAATGTATGGCGGTGGCGAGCGCCAAGAGTATCGCCAACTGCGAGAGTTTTTGAGTTCGATCAATCATCTGCTGATAGCGTCCACTTTGCCTTGATCGTCACCTCCTATGCGAACAATTATTTCATTGGGCACACAAACGAGGGCTGAGCCGCCAGCTCCGGTTTGTCCCATCTTTACACAGTAGTGATTAGGACACGGTGAACTAATGATACTAACCTTCCCTGCCTTGATCTGAATCCTGGACTCACCCACGGGGCCATTCACGGAAATCACGCGATCATGATTCAGGGAGTAACGACCGACAAGCTGTGATCCGGACTGTATGAATACTACATCTCCGGACGTAATGATTCTTTTTGGCAGCAACGCTGAGAGAAGCAGGGCCAAAAGCCCCATCATCAAAATGACGATCAAATCTCCTGGTTTGCAGCCCCTAAACAGAACACGTATTTCCAAGATGGTTCAAACTTCCCTTCCAGTCCTTCTGTACGGTGGCGCCATTTTCCTTTATGCAACTTTTTTACGCAAGTCCCCGAAGCATATACATTGATTCGCGAAAATTCTTCTAATAGTTTATCAACGTCATAATAACCTGTATATTAGACCTTAAGGATTATAAACTTAAACTGTTACTTAATTTTTTCTTGCGCCTCGCTCAACTTCCATATAAATATTGATCTAGTGGATTCTCGCGGTAACCTCACACTTTAGGCGGCTTGCGATGAAATGTCCCGTATGTGGCGAAATAGAAGACAAGGTAATAGACTCCCGATTAGCAAAGGATAACACTGCAATTCGAAGGCGAAGGCAGTGTCTCAATTGTTTCAAGAGATTTACCACTTATGAAAGAATCGAAGATATTACTCCTTTTGTAATTAAAAAAGACGGTCGTCGGGAGGCTTTTGACAGGCGAAAAATCGTCGAAGGAATATTGAGGGCCTGCGAGAAAAGGCCCATAAGTATCGAACAGATTGAAGCAGTCGCAGACACCATTGAGCAAGACTTGATGGAGAGATCCGAGAAAGAAATACATGTCTCTTATATTGGCGAGCGGGTGATGCAAGCGCTCAAAAAACTCGACGAAGTAGCATACGTAAGATTCGCTTCAGTTTACAGGTCGTTTCGGGACATAGATGAATTCATCAATGAAATAAAAGAACTTTATGAACTTAAGGAATCCAAGGAACAACGAATAGAATATGAGCATGTAGATGAACCTGAAAACCCACAAGGCGATCCATGAATCGCATAAGTTTATGTCCCGGGCTCTGAGCTTGGCTAGAAGGGGCCTCGGACGGACATCTCCCAATCCCATGGTGGGCGCAGTCGTAGTCAAAGACGGAAAAATTATCGGGGAGGGTTTCCATCGCGCGACAGGAGAGCCACATGCAGAGGTAGAGGCTATTCGCGCCGCCGGCGTAGAAACTCATGGCGCCGAACTGTTTGTAACATTGGAGCCATGTAACCATTATGGCCGTACTCCTCCCTGTACTCAGGCCATTATGGCGGCTGGAGTAAAAAGGGTATATTATGGAATTGACGACCCAAACCCTTCAGTGATTGGGGGCGGGGCTGAATTCTTACGCAAAGCGGGAATTGAAGTTGTGGGACAAGTCCTGGAAAACCGTTGTCGGGCTCTTAACGAGGTATACCTCACAAATGTCACACTCAGAAGGCCGTTTGTTTATCTAAAATTGGCCATGAGCCTGGACGGTCGTATAGCCACCCGTACTGGGCATTCCCGATGGATAACATCAGAGCAGTCCAGACTGAAGGCCCACAGGCTCAGAGATCGCGTTTCCGCAATAATGGTGGGCATTGAAACTGTGATTGTCGATAATCCCTCACTGACAACACGATTAAAGGGACGGCAGGGACGTGATCCTATCAGGATTGTGGCTGATTCAAACTTAAGGACACCCATTGAAGCGAACATTTTTAACCAGACATCTCAGGCTGGGGTAATTATTGCCACACGGAGTAACCCACCTTCCCGTCTGAAGGCCAGGTTGGAAAAAAAAGGCGCTAAGGTTATCCAGACGACTGGTCCCGATAGAGTCGATTTGAAAGATCTTTTGACCAATCTCTATAAGATGGGAATTACTTCACTCTTGATCGAAGGTGGAGCAGGATTGGCGTGGGGCGCTCTGGAAGCCAGAATTGTGGATCGATGTATGTTCTTCTACGCCCCTATTATAATCGGTGGAAAATCGGCCCCTACCGGAGTCTCAGGGACAGGAATAAACAGACTTGAGGAGGCGCCTCGGCTGGTCGAAATGAGATCACTAAAAGTTGGGCCGGACATTCTTGTAGAAGGTAAAGTAGTTTACCCAGGCGAAAATTAAATGATATTACAGATAAATCCCGTAAACCCTCAGCCAAGACACATTTCCCGGGTAGTAGATGTTCTTCGAAAGGACGGGGTAATTGTTTATCCCACCGATACCGTTTACGGTCTAGGTTGTGACATTGCCAGCAAGAAAGCGCTTGAGCGTGTACGACGAATTAAGAAATTCGATAACAAAAGGCATCTTTCTTTTGTCTTTTCCGATTTCAAGACTATTTCCCTTTACGCTCAAGTTACCGACAATGACTATAAGTTGCTTCGGCGAAGGCTTCCCGGGGCCTACACATTTATTCTCAAAGCTACCAGACTTGTCCCAAGAATCGTCCTGACCAAAAAGCAGGAGGTAGGAATACGCATCCCGGACAACAGAATATGCCAGGCTTTGCTGGAAGAACTGGGAAACCCGATTCTGAGTTCCTCCGTTAGGCTACCTGATAACCAGTTACTTGATGACCCTCGTGAAATTGAGAGAATTTACAGAGGGCAGGTAGATTTGGTGATAGATGGTGGCATTTTCCTACCCGAACCATCTACTGTAGTAAGTCTTCTTGATGATCCCCCAAAGGTGCTGCGCGTAGGCAAAGGCGATGTCAGTCCTTTCGCTGAGTACTAATCAGGTCAAAAAGTAGTTTCGCTGTTATTGACGCGCTCCCGGCATGTTTGGTCAACTCTTGGCGCCCACGATCTCCCAACCGTTTGGAACCCTCAAGATCTCTGAGCGCCTCGCAAACTGCATATGAGAGGTCTTGGAGATCCCGAACCTCCGTAGCCGCCCCCACGCTAACCAGTAGATCCCTGGCGTCTCTAAAATCCTCCATTGAGGGGCCAAAGAACAGCCTTTTTCCCCATGCGGCGGGTTCAAGTATGTTCTGACCGCCTTTTTGAACTAATGACCCTCCAATAAAAACAACGTCCGCTACTGAATAGAATTTGAACAATTCTCCGGTCGTGTCCAATATGATAATGTTTCTGGAGCCTCGCTGAATTCCGGAATCACCCGAACTCCTCAGGAAAGGAGACGCCAGTTTTCTCTCCTCAATCGCCGACAATATCGCAGGAACGGTTTCAATGTGGCGTGGAGCAATAATGAGGATGAGATCGGGAAAGTTGTTTAGAAGACTCTTGAAACAGTCCAACACCAGCTCATGTTCCCCTGGATGGGTGCTACCTGCCATAAAAACTTTATGATCCGGACTCAAGTCTAGGACATTTTGCGCTTCGATTAACACCGAATCTGATACATCCTTAAGAGCCGCGTCAAATTTAGTATTGCCGACAACCACCACTCGATCCGACTTGGCCCCCATTTTGACTATTTTGTTTCTGTCTACTTCGGAAACCATTAGGAAAGAGTCAATTTTTTCCAACATTCTGGAGACTAGCGGTTGGATTTTCATATAGCGAGGGAATGAACGATCCGAAATCCTTCCGTTTGCGAGAGAGATTACAGCCCCTGATCGCTTCAGACCGTATAGCATGTTCGGCCAGATTTCAGTTTCCATCAGGACAAAAAGATCTGGTTTTATTCTCTCAATCACAGGGTTTAGACATACGGGGGAATCTATTGGCATGTATATGAACGCGTCAGCTTGAGTTATGGATGTTTTTGCCATCTCCTGGCCAGTTTCGGTACCTGTTGAAACGATCAGGAAAGATTCGGGAGCCAGTTTTCTGAATTGCCGAACAACTGGACCCAATGCCACTGTTTCTCCGACTGACACAGCGTGAAACCATACGACAGGGGCCTTGAGCGCTGATTTCGGAAACGTTTCAGGGAGCCATCCCAGTTTTCCGGACAGGGATTTCCTGTATTTGCCGTTAAAGACAATTTTGGGCGCATAGTAGGCGCACAGGATTGGAGCGCCGATCGCGTGAATCAACAAATTGTAGAAGAAGCGAATCATTAGAAAAAGAATCTGTAAAGATTACCGGCAGGTCTCAGTCTTTACGGAAAACGTAGGATCTATTTGAAAATTTTTTTCAACGAGAAACGGGTTAGGTTCGATCTTGGATATTTTCGCAACTGTCCGCCATCCCCCCATTGGAGAGACAACCTCAAACTTTCGGGGAAGCCAACCATCATCACCTTGGCTAAAATCTCCGAAGTCGGCGGTCAGATCAATGTCTCCTCGTGGGTTAATTCTTACCAATCGCGTCAGATTGTAGGTGCGGCTGTCCAATGTCGCCCCCCAGACCCTTCCCTGGAAAGTTATCCTAATGACCATCTTCTCCGCGTCTCTTGACAGAAACACGGTCAAAACGAACATCTCGCCATTGAAGCAAAACCATCGGGATTAACCCCTCTATTTCCGCTACATCCGGAAACTTTCGAGAGAAACATGGTCTGTCACCCTTAATGATTTTGCTTTCCTGTGGGATATAGAGTTCGAACATATTAGATTTGATAACCAGTTCAAAAAGAGTAGCGCCACCGGGACCCAGCCCCTGAAACCGAAAATCACTGGGTCTCCGATAGAGTAGAAAACCCCTTATATCCTGTCTGGATTTGTCGACCTCGTTCATTGTGGTAACATTCATAGTCGCCTTGAACGCAGACAGGTTTTTCCCACGATTAAACAGAAGGTTCGGGATATCTTCCGGTTTCTCGACGGCCGGAGCCGCGGACAAGCCTTCGCTCAAGCACAACATTGCGGAAAAAACAATTACGATTGCTAAACAACTATTGATGCGGTGACTGGTCATAGGCGAAATACTACCGGATTCCTCTTGATCGAGACTTCATTTAACCGGTTTTCATAGCAGACAAAGTTGCCCAGCGCAACCCACACTACAGGACAAGGAGGGCAATCATGTAATGGATTCAATACTGGAGCACGAAGCTATTGTGGAAAGAAGCGACTACCGACGTCTTCTCTTATTGGCCATCGCTTTTCGAGGGTAAACGATAATCCTTCTTAAAGGACCTTCCCCATAGCTCTTTGTATAGACTTCTCGATCCTCGGCAAGAATAAGGTGAATGATCCTACGTTCATTTGCGGGCATGGGGTTGAGGGCCACCGGCTTGAGAGACTTCTTGGCCTTTAGACTCATCCTGAGAGCCATCTCGCGGAGATTTTCATATTTTCTTTGTCTATAGTCTTCGGTATCGACTATGACTTCGATCTTATCTTCAAGCGGGGTCTCTCTGTTTACCGCCTTGTTGATTATATACTGAAGAGCGTCAAGAGTCTGGCCCCGTTTGCCGATGAGCAAACCACTCTTGTCTCCATCAATCTCCAGCTTTATTGAACCATTCGAAAATGAACTAGCGACCGTAGCTTCTACTGGAATCCGAACCAGAATGCCTTCAAGCAGCTCTTTGGCCTGCGACGCAATTCTCAACTTCTCGGGATCCTGTTCATCAACTAAAGAGGACTCAGCCGGTCCCATAGGAGACGCCGGCGGTTGCATCAAAGACGGTTTCGTCGATTCTGCTCCACTTGAGGGCATAGGGGTCGTATCTTTAGATTCAGAGGGCAATACTTCCATTACCTCTTTGATAATGTCTCGTTTACGCACCCTGACTCTTGCGTTGCGATGGCCTACCAACCCCAGAAATCCCCTCGCGCTTTCCTCTACCACATCTATTTCAAGAAGAGCTTCCTCAGCGTTCAACTCTTCACATGCCTTTGCAATAGCATCCTTGACAGTCTTTCCGGTAAATTCCATATAACTCATACTTAAATTCCTGTGTTAGCGGCTTAGTCTATTTGTGAGCAATTGTTGTCCGATAGACAGAATATTACTGACCAACCAATAAAGGACCAAGCCTGATGGAAAACTCAAAAACATATAAGTGAAAACTACCGGCATCAACAGCATCATTTTTTTCTGCATGGGATCCCCGGCCGACGGAGTCATCCACTGCTGTAGAACCATCGTTCCACCCATTAGAATAGGTGTAACATAGTGAGGATCCGGAGCCGACAGATCCTGGATGCACAGGTAGATGGAAGGAATGCACAGAAAAGCCGCGTGCCGCAGTTCAATAGCGTACGAAAGAGCTTGATAAAGAGCTATAAAAACGGGAATCTGCAAAAACATAGGCCAACAACTGCCAAGAGGATTCACCTTGTTGTCCCTGAACAGCTCCATGGTGGCCTTGTTAAGCGCAGACTTGTCGTCCTTATATTTCTCCTTTAGTTTCGCTATGTGAGGCTGCAAATCCTGCATTCTCTTCATAGACTTCATGCTTTTGTGAGTTAGAGGGATAAAAAGGATTTTTATCAGTATCGTCAAAATTATTATGTCAATGCCATAATTTCCTGTACCAGGGACCTTGAAACCCAAAACAGTGAAGCCTGAATTAAAGAATCTCAGGAATTTCATCAGGTACGTGGACATAATATTCAGGACTTGATAGTTGCTGTACACCAAGGCCCTATCAAGATTAGCGCCGGCCGCTTGAAGGGCGTCCGCCTCTCTTGGCCCCAGATAAAGGCCTGTGTGTGTCTCTGTGGACTTTCCCCCCGCTGGAATATTAATTGAGCCACATCTAACAAGTATTTCCGCGACATCTTCTTTGGTCGGTTTCAAGAATGTGACCTTGGCCGCAGGCTGCCGGGGAAAAGTCAATGCCTTGAAAAAATAAGCTTCTCCAAGACCAGCCCATTCCACATGCCCTGAAAGTTCTTCCTCGCCCTTGACGTCCTTGAAATAGTAGTCCTTGAGAGACCCATCAAGTAGAACTTGCACGCTATTCCAACTGAACTGTTTCGAATCATCGGAGAAATATTTTCTCAATGGCAAAGTGACGAGATAATCTCTGTCTTCATTAGATTTGTTCTCCAGGACATAAGACAGATCAATTAAATAGTTGTCAGCATGGAATGTGAATTTTTTGGACAGGACGAGGCCACTTGATGAAACCCCTCGGAAAACAACGGCTTTTTCCGGAGCCGCTTCGCCGAGTTCTACCGATGAGTCTTTCATGTCGGAGGTGTAAACTAGTTTGGCGTCCGAGAAAACTTCGTTCGACCGGGTTAGTCTTATGGTTGGCTCAGATGTGTCCGGTCCCTCTGGTGGGAAAAGATTAACCAACTCCGGACTACCAAGATTGGCAGTGTAATTCTTAAGTTTGAAAGAGATTATTTTGCCGCCAATATTGGTTAGAACCGCTTCATACTTCGGTGTCTCAATTTTTATGAGCGACTCTTTGGCTTGAACACCAGGAACATTTTGATCCACGGACTCTGGGGCTGATGTCGAGGACAGTTCAGGAGCGGTCTTGGCCGGTTCCTTTGTGACTTTTGATTCCTCTGACGCCTTTTTAGCCGCGGTTTCAGTTTTTTTTGTAAGTTCAACTGTTGAAGGCGCGTTGACGGGAGTAGGTGGCGCAAAGGCATTAAAGAAATATTGAAAACCTACGATGATCAACACCGACAAAACAATGGCCAGCAGTAAATTTCGATCCATTATTGGATATCCCGCCTTAAATGTTCCGCTAACGGTACATAGTTACGCACTATCGGTTGAGTCCTCAAGGAACTGGGTCAAAGCCTTTTGGTCCCAATGGTCGACACCGTAGAAACCTTCGTACGGCCAAGTAGCTTCCTCTCAGCGGCCCATGGGATCGGATGGCCTCCAAAGCGTATTCGGAGCATGTGGGGATAAAGCGACACGATGAAGGAAATATCGGGGATAAACAAATTTGATAAGATCTTATGAGTGCAATCAAAACTTTTCGGGTCACTACAAAAAACCTTGCTCAAAGGCTCTGTCGAGTTCTTCAAAGATTTTTCGCGTTTCTAGATCAGATGAACCCTGAGCCGCTACTATAACCAAATCCGTACAGACAGACAGTTTGTGCCTGTTGTGCCTGAAATATTCCCTCAGTCTTCTTTTCACCCTGTTCCGAGCGCAAGAGTCGCCAACCTTCTTGCTCACAGATATCCCCAGTCTCGGGATACCGACCGTATTTACGCGCCACCGGATAACAAAATGGGGCGTTTCTCATCTTTCGCCCCTTCATCATAATGTCCCGGTAATCCTCAGATCGGCGTATTCGGTCTGATTTGGTGAGCTTAAGATCACTAGAACTAGACGGTAAGCCTTTTGCGACCCTTGGCTCGCCTTCTCTGGAGGACAAGACGTCCATTCTTTGTGCTCATACGAACTCTAAAACCGTGAGTTTCTTTTTCGAGACAGATTGCTAGGTTGAAATGTCCGTTTCACTGTTCAATCACCAACCTTCGATCATTTTTCTAAAAGGCTGATTCAATCAGATGTTGAACACTAAGTCAAGACTCTTTTCCCAATCGGACGGGTAGCGTTCTAGAACAGGCGGAAGTGAAATTTCTCACCGTACAAATAGCCAACTGTGAAAATATTTCCCAACCGGCAGGACCAACAAACCTCGAACATCTCCCAGATTTCTTTGCGCGGTCCAAGAATTTGTTCAATACAATCGACTTATTATATTTCAAGCAAAAAAAAAGCCCTCGCGGAGGGCTTGAAAAGGTATGGTTTAGTTTCTTCTTTATGCCTGTATACTTAGCAATTACTGTACCACGTATGAACTCAACATATTTTTGCGGCCAACATGAATATTTCATATATTAATAATAATTAGCCTACTAAAACAATAGATTATGACTATAATCTAATTTAGTTTATTAAATATTATTGCATTTATCTCTTTCTAGTGATAATTCCAATCATCAATATACTAGAGGTGCTCAATATGGCGCTACAAATCATATTCTCGATATTGCAGGTAGCTTGCATTGTAAGTTTGGTTGTACTTTGGAGATTGTGGATCAAAAAGAAACTTGCTTCATCTTTTCTTATTGAGGATGAAGATAGGCTGCTTTTTCCGTTTCGGTATCTTTCGTGGATCATCGGAGGCGTTGTCCTGGTGACCGCTTTGGCCCAAACCCACTTCCTCTGGGTGTCAATAAAAGAAACCAGTGACAACTCAAAAATTAAAGCCCTCTATACCAAGGTAGAGGAGCAGGGCCACTCGATAGACGAAACAAAAAGAATAGTTGAAAAGCTGGGGAGAGACGTCGAGCTTAATTTCAAGGCTTTAAAGGTTTTTGGGAAAGACCAGTTGACTCAAATGAGAACTAACAAACTAACCAGTGACCTCAGACTTCGTCACAATGAAACCGTTCCGAAAGAAGCGGCTCCGCCAAAAACAAACGCTATTAAATCGGCTTCGCTCCAAAACGCTTTTGCCCAGGAAGCCAAGGCTTCTTCCGCTTCCGCTGCAGTTCCGGAATCCTCAAAGAATAATGATCATCCCGCTGAACCGTCGTCAATGAGGTTGACTCGCAAGGCCAAGGCCATCGGTGACAATCTCAGGGTTAGGAAACAGCCTAACGAAGACGCTCAGATCGTTGACAAACTAATGTCCGGGCAAATTATCAAGGTCACCGAGAAGAAAGTCGCAGGAGACAAAGTCTGGTTCAGGATCATCACGCCCTCCGGCAAAGCCGGCTGGGTTGAATACAACTTCGTAAAGCTGGAGGGCGCAGTTTAACCTTTCAATGGCAAAGGGTAAATCAGTTTGTATCGGCAGTGGAACCTATAAATGAAAAGTCGGCTATCACGCTGAATAATCTCGAAATCTGACGCAATAGCGCAAGCCTGTTACGTCTTATACCCGGGTCCTCGGCCATGACCAGGACAGAATCAAAAAAAGTGTCTATTGGGTCTTTGAGTCCTGTCATGGTATCCAGCGCAGACCAGTAATCTCCTTTTTCAAAAGAACTCGCGCACTTTTCTTCCACCGAACACAGTTTCTCATAAAGCGTTATTTCAGATGGCTCTTCCAGGAGTTCGGGAATCATCGCTCCTGGTTCTTGGTCCTTCAATATGTTCACAACCCTTTTTACGCCTATCAGAATCGAGTTAAAATCACGCTTTTTCCTCCATTCGGCAAGGGCTTCCAGACGCCGCCTGGCATCTACTATGTCATGAAAATCAGCTCTGACTACCGCTTCAACAACATCAAGCCCAAAATCTCCTGCGTGAAAATTTACGAATCTGGCTTTAAAGAAGTCCAGGATTTCCGATTCGACCTCCACTCGTGGTCGGGTTCGCTTCGATTCCAGGAGGCTGACAGACTGATCAATCAGCCATTGTAGATCCAGCTTCCATTCGTGACGGATCAGGATCTGAATTACCGAAAGAGCGTGTCTTCTCAACGCATAGGGGTCGGCGGCCCCCGAAGGTATTAGTCCAACAGAAAAACATCCGCAGATGGTGTCCATGCGGTCGGAAATTGACACGATGGCTCCCAGGACTCCTTCGGGTAAATCATCGCCGGAACGTGTAGGCAGGTAATGTTCTCTAATGGCGGTAGCAACCTCATCAGATTCCCCATCGAGTCTTGCGTAATAGCTCCCGATGATCCCTTGAAGCTCTGGAAATTCATAAACAATTCCCGTCTCCAGATCGCATTTGCACAAGAGAGCGGTTCGTTCAATTTGTGATATTTTCTCCGGCGCCCATATCTCAGCCAACTTACGGGCCAGATAAGAGAATCTCTCCACTTTTTCGAACGCGGTCCCTAGTTTGGAGTGAAACACCACTCCCTTAAGAGAGTCGAGGCGACCCAAGAGAGGCTGTTTTCTATCCTCCCTAAAATAAAATCTTGCGTCCTCAAGCCTTGCTTTTAGAACCCTTTGATGGCCTCTTCGAGAAACCTCCTCGTCTTTTACAGGAGTATTATTGATGGCGATGAACCTGTTTCTGATACGACCTTGCGCGTCCTGAAGGCAAAAGTATCGCTGATGTTTTTTCATGCAGGTGATCAGAATCGACGCAGGCAGCTCCAGAAATTCCTCGGAAAAAGAACCCTCAATCGGGTGCGGGCTCTCGACCAGGAATGAAACCTCGTCCAGCAGAGCTTCATCCTCGAAAGGCTTTAGACCTTCATTTTGGGCCATCTGTGTTACTTTATCCCTTATCAGATCCAACCGTTTTTCAAAGTCTATTTCAATTCCCTGTTCGGCAAGACGCTCTCGCAGTTGATCGAAAGATGAGACAGAAAAAGGTTGCGGGTGAACAAATCTGTGGCCAAAACTCTGATTTCCGCTTGAGATATTTCCAAAAGTAAAAGGTGTTACATTTCCATTGAGAATCGCTACGATCCAGTGAACCGGACGAACAAATCTGACTTCCAGATCCATCCAGCGCATTGTCTTGGGAAAGTAAATCTTTTCAAATAGTTCCGGAAGCGCCAGAGAAAGAAGCTCGCTGGTCGGTTTTCCCTGTTCAGTCTTCCTTACGCCCACGACCGACCCTTTAGGGGTCTGGATTGTGATCAGGTCCTCCACCCCAACACTTTGGCTCCGGGCAAAACCTTCGGCAGCTTTTGTAGGTTTGCCGGAATCATCATACGCGGACGACAGCGGTGGACCCGTTTTCTCGTACGTGCGTGAATCGGACGAGTCAGCCAGTTCTGAGATTCTTACGATCAGACGGCGGGGCGTGGCGAATGTCTCAATCGGCCCATGGGCGATCTTCGAGTTTTCCAGAAAACGTGACAATAATTCGTTCAGAGACTTGAGCGCCGGCTTTATGTATCCGGCCGGGATCTCTTCTATTCCTATTTCCAGTAAAAATTCGCCTTTCATCTATCGGCCCTTCATCCCCTACAAAATTAATCGTTCACGTGTCTCAGTAATGGAAATCCCATGGATTCTCGTTGGGTCAGAAAGGCCTGCGCAGCTTTCTTCGCCAGATTTCGCACTCTATGAATGTAGGATGTCCTCTCCGCCACGCTGATTGCGCCTCTAGCGTCGAGTAGATTAAAAACATGGGAGCATTTCAGACAGTAATCGTATCCAGGCAAAGCCAATGGTTCTTCACTGTCGAGCAAAGCCTCAGCCTCAGCTTCATACATGGAGAAGAGCTTGATCAGCATGGTTGCGTCAGACCTCTCAAAATTATAGAAAGATCCCTCGACTTCCGATCTGTGGTGAACATCCCCATAGGTGATTTTTTCAGTCCATTTCAGATCGTATACGCTTTCCGCCCCTTGCAGAAACATACATATCCGTTCAAGTCCGTAGGTCAGTTCTACTGAGACAGGCTTTAGGTCAAAACCGCCCGCCTGCTGGAAGTAGGTGAATTGGGTTATTTCCATACCGTCCAGCCAGATCTCCCAGCCCACGCCCCACGCGCCTAGCGTAGGGGATTCCCAGTCATCTTCAACAAATCTGATGTCGTGGCGCAATGGGTCGATTCCTATCGAGGCCAACGACTGAATGTAAAGATTCTGAACTTCCAGGGGCGAAGGTTTGAGGATAACCTGATACTGATAATAGCTCTGGAGTCTATTTGGATTTTCTCCATATCTGCCGTCGGTAGGCCGCCTGGATGGTTCTACATAGGCCACATTCCAGGGCTCTGGTCCAAGGACTCTGAGGAAAGTCGCAGGGTTCATCGTGCCGGCGCCCTTCTCTACATCGTACGGCTGCTGTATCACGCAACCGTGATCCGCCCAAAACCTTTCCAAAGCGAAAATCAATTCTTGAAACGTGAGCATTGACGGAGCCTTCCTGATCTTGATTGATCCCCGACCCTCTTTGTCTGATAAATGCAGAATCGAGCTATCTGTTCTTCGTAACATTAGAGCTTTTGACAAGTCAAGGTCCGCTCTGACATTTGATTAACGCGAAATATCCGGTTATAATTCAGCGACAAACACTTGGAGATCCCACAGGAAAATATCATATGCGAAGAGCAGGACTGAACTATTTGATTCTCTTTATATGCTCATTTTGCGCGCTTGTCTTTCTTTGTGACCCTGCCATGAGTCAAGTGCAGCCACCCGATTACTCAAATATTCGACTGACGCTGGAACAGGGAAAATTCCAGGATGTCCTGAATCTGGTCTCCAGATTAAGCCAGGCTGGCACGGATCCCGTTTCTGACATATTACAAGGCGATTGCCCTTGCCGGACTGGAAAAAAGATCAGCCGCCATAAAGGAATTGACCAAGGCTATATCTCTTGATCCGACCAAGAGTCAGTTCTACCTGCGAAGAGGTTTGATATTTTTTGAAAACGGCAAGACTTCAGAGGCCATAGCGGATTTTACGGCCGCTTTGGAGTTAACCCCCACCATGGCTTCAGCTTTTGGGCGTCGGGCCCGCGTGTTCCTTGCGACCGGACAAACCTCAAAAGCCCTTGACGACGCTAATAGCGCAGTTCGCCAAGCGCCGACAAACGCTGACTTTTACAAATTAAGAGCGGACATATTGTCCACCGTGGGCGATTATGAAAACGCCCTGCAGGATTATAACAAAGCGATAGGTCTGGCGCCGTACTTTGTCACCGCCATAAACAACAGAGCCATCGCTCTTGCAAACCTTAACAGGCCAAAGGAGGCGGTCGAGGACCTGAACTCCGCCATGGAGCTATCCACATCAAGGCCTAGTTCTTCGGGTCCTTCCGTTTTTCAAGGGTCACAATGGTAACAATTTTGAGTTATGACTTGGCGTTGGCAAACTGATTTTGATCAGAATCAGGAGAACCACAACGTAAGCGTTTTCATTAAGCCGTCTTGCATCAATTTTTTGTCAAAGCGGCGCCGCCCTGCCAATAAGGGCTTCCCAAATTCAGGTTGAGAGGTTTCACAATTCGTCATGCCTGCAAGCGAAGAGAAACGGGTGGTAATACTCGGAGGTGGCATAGCCGGTCTCGCTGTGGCCCGGTTACTGTCCCGGAATAACTTGGCGTTCTCCTTAGTAGAGAAATCCGACAGGTTGGGTGGTCATGTCAAGCAATGGGCTTGCATGGCTACAGATGAGTGCAAGAGTTGCGGTTGCTGCATGGTTTACGACTATGAAGACACAGTGGCGTCATCCTCAAGAAGTGAAATTTTAACGGAACATGAATTGTCGGAGGTTATCAGTTCCGAATACGGGATTCATGGCGTAAAAGTTCAAAATATCAGATCCGGAGCCGAAAAAATTATTAATGCGTCCGCAATGGTTATCGCATGCGGTTTTGAAACGTTTGATCCTGTAGACAAGGGCTTCTGGGGGTATGGTCGGATCGAAGGGGTGATCACACTGCCTGATCTCAACAGAGCGCTTCGATCCAACCATCTTGAGAAGTCTTTTCCAGATGGAGAATCTGAACTGGACATTGCTTTTTTCCAGTGCGTAGGTTTCGCGACAAAACCATTGGGGCAGACTATTGTTCGCAGGACCGTTGCGAAGCGGCGATCAGGGCGGCCCTCAAGCTGGCCCACAAGCTCCCGAAAGCCAGGATCACCATTTTCTACATCGACCTTCAGCTTGCTGGGAAAACGGCTCCTACCCTGTTAGACGAGGCGCTCGAAAAAGGGATACGATTTGTTCAGGGTGTTCCGGGTGAAATTTTGCCTCTCAAAGAAGGCGGATTGCAAATAATCACGGAAATTGATGGCGAAAACGTTGTAGAGCGTTTTGATCAGATAGCTCTTTGCGTTGGCCAGCGGCCACCGGCTTCAGCCACCATGATTTCATCCTTGACGAAGGTCCCGTTAAACGAATTCGGTTTCTTCCAGACTCAATCGGACCTGGACACGGCCAGAAGCGTTGTGCAGGGAATCTACCTGGCTGGAAGTTGTTCAGGCCCGGGTTCTATCTCGGACATTTCCATAAGCGCAGGCAAAGTCGCCTCGGCCATAATTGCCGACATGAAAAAGGCAAATTGAGGTAATTATGAGTAATCATCAACCTTTAACGAATGAACATCAAGGGGCTGAGACCGACCAAACGGCGATGGTTGTAGGGAATGGCCTCACAGCTTCTATCGTGGCTTCATCGCTGAACAGGCAGGGTGTGCAAGTAACACAGGTGGCCTTTGGGCCAAAAGCGGATAGCCTTTTTTGTAACTGTGAGAATTCCCAGATTGAGGCATTTTTGAGAACTCTCTCGCAAGAGGCTTCCAAGCCCAAGATATTGACCGGGTCGGCCCCAGTAGAAATCGCGCCCACTCAAAATGGTTTCCTGGTCACATTTGAAGATGCTGCTGAATGCTTTTTCAGTTCCATTTTTCTGGCTACAGAGGGGAGTTTCAAGCCTCTCCCCAGAAAAGCGCCTGACAACGTAACACGTTTCACGCCCCATTGCTTTGACCAGGTCTCTGGTCGATCCGTGGCTATCGTTCTCTGATTACGATGAAATTACAAATCCCTCCATAGGGATGCAGGCTATCAAAACGGCTCTCAACAATAAACTGGCGGGAGGAGAGTCATCAATAATCTTCAGACATGTTCCTGTGAGGGGATTATTTGGTGAAAAATTGTACGGCCAGGCACGATCGGGCGGAGTTAAATTTTTTAGGTTCGGAAACAAACTCCCACTAATCGAACCGCTTTCCAACGACAAGGATTCAAAGACCAAGTTCAGGATATCAGTACAAGATGTTATTGAAACAGGAACTGTTTTTACCTTCGAAAGTGAACTGGTCTTTATGGCCTGTAATCCTGTTCCCGTTAAGACGCCGAGCTTTTTTAGTCCGTTACTGGTCAGGGAGATTGATCAACTAGGGTTCCTCTTGCAGGACAGCGTTCATTGCTCGGCTGGAAAATCCTTTTGTCGCGGCGTTTACTGCGTGGGTCCATCCGTGGGAATGGTAGATCTCGTGGAGACCTCCTGGTCCGCCGCGGCTGCGACTGCCGAAGCGGCGTCATGGCCCCCCGTGTATTCTGAATCATCCTCAGCAGACAAGGTTTCAGTTTCGGATCAATGTATCAGATGTCTCACGTGTCTCAGGTTGTGCCCCCATTCCGCCATTTCCTTGGCGCCGGAAACCGCCAGATCAAGAGTCAGCGTCGCTGACTCAAGATGCCTTGAATGTGGAATATGTGTGGCCGAATGTCCACGAACGGCCATGGATCTCACCAATTTCCCGGAAGAAGGTTTTTCAGGCATGCTGGATAAACTCAGATTAGAGCCTTCCAGCAAGCCATATGTAGTTTTTGGGTGTTACAGATCTGCAGGGAGAGCCTTGTCCGAGATCAGCTTACCGCCTACCGTCACATTTTTCCCCGTTTCCTGCGCTGGGCGTCTTTCCGAATCCGTCCTGTCAGCGACACTTCTTGCAGGAACGAGAGGAGTTCTCGTCCTCGGTTGCCATCATGGGAACTGTCGATCCAATAATGGAACAGATTGGGCGAAAGCCAGAATTGATTCAGTCGCTTCAAGGCTCAACTCCAGATTTGAAAACAACTCTCTGGTTTCTTATCAAACGATAGCGGCCAATGAATCTGAGCGCATGTCAAAGCTAATCGACGATTTCGTCAAGTCATTCGAACCAAAATGAGCTTTGTCAAAGCCGAAATACGGTTTTTCCAAGAAAATGACCAACCACTGGAGAATATAGATGAACAGCGCATCCATTTCTGACACCACAAACCAGGCCAATCCGGATAGCCTCTCGATATCTTTTCAGAGCCCTGATTTGTGTTTGACCTGCGGAGAGTGCATATCCAGATGTTTTCTCAGTCAGAGTTATCCGGAAATCAATCCTCGTAAAATAATCAGAAAAACCCTTCTGGGACGAGAACAGGAAATTGTGGATTCAGAATTCATCTGGGCATGCACCCTGTGCGCCAGATGCACTACCGACTGTCCAAAAGAGATCCACATGGACGCTATAATCAGAAGACTCCGTGGTTTGGCCTGGAGCCAAGGCAAGGCGCCGGCTCGTCTCTGTGAAGGGATCGAGAAGATTAGAGAGATCGGTAACAATACTGGAATCGATGGAGAAGAGTTTAGGGAAACAGCGGAGTGGATAGCTGAGGAATGCGAAGAAGAACTGCAGGAGATTTCTGAAAAGGCTTCAGAGATCCCGTTCGACCTTGAAGGGGCCGAAATCCTATATATGCCTAACCCTAGGGAATATACTTCCAACCCCACTCTGTTTCAGGCTTATCTGAAATTTTTCGCTCGTGTTGAGGCTGACTGGACTTTGTCATCCAGGGTGTTTGACATAACTAACTGGCCCTATTACCTGGGCGACCAGGAAGACGCCGTAGCGTTGATCAGAGCCATGGTTGACGAGACTCGAAGACTGGGAGCCAAAATCCTCCTCTCCACAGAATGTGGTCACGGATTCAAGATACTCAGAAAGGACGCTGAAAGCTGGCTGGGGGAGAAGATCGGTTTCGAGGTGTTGTCCATTGTTGAACTCGCCCACAGGTATTTCAAACAGGGAAAACTCAAATTGAAACAGGGCGCAATTGAGAAAACCGTGACCTATCATGATCCATGCAACGTAGGAAGAAAGGTTGGGGTTTATGAGGAACCCAGGGAACTCCTCAGATATATCTGTTCGAATTTCGTTGAAATGTGGCCGAACCGGAAATATTCGATCTGTTGTGGTGGCGGAGGCAGCGTCAGTCAAAATTCCGATATGGGGAAAAAGCGATTGGAACACGCTGTCTTGAAAAAAGACCAAATACTAAGAACCGGGGCGGACATTCTGACCACTTCTTGCCAGAACTGTCTCACACAACTTGGTGACTTGCAGGCTCGCTATGACATGCCTGTTCAGATCAAATCCGTCATTGAGCTGGTTGTTGAGGCTATGGAGCCATTAGACTCCTAGTCCTCATTAGATCAATCATTAGCTATTTTTTCTAACACTTTATGACGCATACGGACGCTAGTCGTGCAGTCTACGTGTTTCAGCGGATTCACCATGAACAATTTGTTTCAAATTATTATTCAGAATAAAAACGCAGCGACCAAAAGCTAATAAGTTACATTATGGTTTTGTTGTAAAATATTAAAATAATGCTGAGTTTTAGATAGAAATTACTTGACTTTGTGGCCCATTTGGGTTAGGCATCATAAGCATAGTTTGAAAATTCGCTTTTGCGAAGTTTCAAACCCCAGGGGAAAAAATGGTGCGGCCCGGGGAGAACTAAAGCCCATTCTCGAACTAAAAAGATTTTTAATAATTAACGGTTTTAGACGCTCCGGTTCATCACCGGCTGGAAGTACGCTTATGGCAGCAAGGGGCAGAAATCGAATTCCTTGTTTTATAACTTTGGTCCTAATTATGTTGTTAGGATTTTCTAGTCTGGCGTTGGCCTGGCAACAGGCGGCCTATCGCTATCCGGTAAAGGTGAATGTTTCAGACGCGAACTCACAAAGTCCCAGTATTGGTTCGACCCGATCTTTTCCTAGAATAGGCGAATCATCAAGTTGGGATGTCGCCGCCGGGCAAGCGTGGGCTGAGATACTTTGCCCCAAGCGAGGTTACAGCTTCGAACTCGGCATTCGGCCTTTCTTTAGTTCATTAACAGGAGCAGCCAAACCGATGAGCCGAGGTGGAGAGGGGTCGTTTCTGAGCTTCCGCGGACATTTACGGCTTCCCGATGAAAAGACGCTGTGGGAGTTCTATTCCAAGCTGCGACTTTGGGACAAGGTAGCGCTTAGACTCGAATACGCTCCCTGGACATGGGCTGGTCCCGGTCATATTCCCATTGACGCCAATTTCGCGGGAATGGCTCTAAAGAGTGGGGACGCCATTCAGTCCGACCTTGGAATCACGACATTCACCGTCGGTGGTGATTATGACGTAGCGTTTGGAAGAGATCTGGTATTCGGGCCAAACGCAGATCTAAATATCATCAAGTGGACACAAAAGGTGACCAAAGAGCAGGGAGCGTCAATGGATTTTTCTCAAACAATCCTGCAACCCGCCATAGGCGCTCACATCCGTTATGAACCTACCAACACCGGTTACTTCTCATGGTTCAAACCGTATCTGGAAGCAAGATTCACGTGGATGAGTTTTGATGGACTCGGTCTTTCAACCTTAGATATGTTCGCCGGCATAGCGCCTCCTATAAGCAGAAATGTCGACGCCGGTTTCAAGGTTGGTTATAAGCAATGGAAACTTGATGGGAATCGTGGAAGACTGTTTACCGATGTCAATGTAGAAGGCCCTTACATGGATTTTGCCCTCCAATTTTGAAATTCGCATAGCCCCGAAGCTATTAACCTCCACCAAAAAAACAGGGTTTACAGCCCTGTTTTTTTTATTTATTGAATCAATACTATAAGAATATTGTCTTAGTTGTTGTAAAATGAAGACGCGTTTTAAAGAATTCCGCAACCGCTCTCGGGTGAAAATCATGCCGACAAGACTTACGTGGAAATTTTGGCTCTCAGCGACACTTATCACTTGCCTGGTTCATTTTGTTTCTGAGCCTGTTTGCCTGGCGGGACCGGTTTCATTGAACAGCGGAGCGTCAACTGACGGTCTTAGATATACTCTGCCGCCACAAATTGAGAAGAATGGACTTCAGTTTGCATCTCAGGACGTTCCCATCAGACGACCGGACGTCCGCAGCAGAATACTCAAAGAAATCAATTACCTGCTTTTAGACAGAAGATCTCGCGTTTTCCACTGGCTTTCCAAGGCGGATTCTCTAAAAACCACGATCGGACCGATCTTAAAAAGCTACAACGTTCCTCCGGAATTTCTTTATCTTGCCGCTATTGAAAGCAACTACAACGGCCGGGCGTTGTCTTCGGCCGGCGCTTTCGGTTACTGGCAGTTTATCAAGTCAACAGCGCTGTGTGGGCCCAGTGGATGCCCGGACTATGATTGGAAGCGAGAAATCAACGCATGGAAAGATGAGCGAGCTGACCTGGTAAAGTCCACACATTCAGCGGCGCGTTATCTAGCATGGCTCAACAGGGTGAAAAAAGTCAGCCTAAACGGTCATGATGACAAAAACGGATTTAATGACTGGTTCCTGACTGCCGCTTCTTACAACGCCGGCCCCACACGCGTCGTGCAAAGGCTCAACGCCTACGGTGTAACAAATTACTGGGACGATCCCCTTCCGATTGAGACGGAGAAATATGTCCCACGGTGGATAGCTTTAGGAGTTATAAGCAAGTATCGGGACTTTTACGGCGTCACGATCAAACCCTTAGGCTCCTCTCCATTTGACACCGTGGAGCATGTCAAGCTGGTCAAGGATCTCAGCTTTGCGGATGTGGCAAAAATGCTGAATACTACTCCCCGAAACATATGGCTGCTGAACTCTCAAGTTCCTGTTGAAAAATCAATATTTCCGGCTCGCCATTCGGGCGTGGTCATAAAACATACCATTCATTTGCCCAAAGGAACCCAAAAGAAATTTCTGGCGCAATTGGAAATTCGCGGTTTCAAGAAAAAATAACACCACAGTCATCGATCAATGTTTGGTGTGTACAATCAATACCTTGGCCAAAGCCAGTCCGGCGTTCTGCAGCGCCGCTTCCACGTCCGGAGCGAGATATACCCCCTGCCCTTCGTTAAGGAGCGTCTTTTCCTCCGTAGTCGTAAGTAGCAGTGATCCACACAGGACAAAAGCGAAACGATCGGTATTTGCGCCTGGGACACTTGTCGGACCAGCATTGGGGAGAAATTCCATCATTTTGGCTTCAAGTCTGTTTAGCGTAACTCCTGAAGTCAAATGGTATTCCATGACTTGTTTTCGTTTTTTTCCGAGCGGTCTCAGTTCATCAGGATCACATATCAGGACCTTCCTGTAAAATATCTCATCCAGAAATTCGCTGATTTTTACGTCAAAAGCGTCCGCTATTCGCGCCAGTGTTTGAAGTGTGGGAGAAGTTTTATTCAACTCTAATGAACTCAGATTCGACGCTGCTATACCCGTCAGTTCGCTCAATTTGGTCAGAGAGAGTCCTTTTCGTTTTCGGTACGATCTAATTTTTGCCCCTGCGTCTATTTCGGACTGGTTCATGTTGCAGTTGTCATCCTTCAAAGAGTATTGAGGGCAATTCCCTGATGTGTGAAACAGGAACAAACGAAGCGATTTCCGGCATGGGGCACAGATCAAGGTTCCTTTTGGGACCTACAATTCTGGTATATCCCAGTCTCACCGCTTCGTTGATACGAGACGCCGCTTTTGCGACCGGCCTGACTTCCCCTGAGAGGCCAATTTCTCCGAAGACCATGGAGGAAAAGGGGATGACCTTCTCTAAAAATGAAGATATTACCGCAGCCACAACGCCTAGATCGACCGAAGGCTCGGTAGCCCTGACTCCGCCAACCGCGTTGAGAAAAATATCCTGGTCGTTCAGCATGAGACCAAGCTTTTTTTCGATCACAGCGACCATGAGGGCCAGACGTTGAGGATCCGTTCCAAGGCAGGTCCTTCTTCCTGATCCCAATGTCGGACCTGAAACCAGAGCCTGTATTTCAGCCAGTATCGGCCTTGAACCCTCTACCAAAGATGTGACTACCGATCCTGAAGCGCCCTCGGGACGTTCGGACAGGAAGAATTCCGACGGATTTACTACCTGACTCAATCCGGCGTCTGTCATCTCGAACACCCCAATTTCGCTGACTGACCCAAACCGGTTCTTAACAGCTCTTAAGATACGGTATGGGTGCCCTCTGTCACCCTCGAAATACAATACGGTGTCGACCATGTGCTCCAGCACTTTAGGTCCCGCCAAAACCCCATCCTTAGTTACATGTCCTACGAGAAAACACGCAGCCTGGCCCTTCTTGACTGTTTCAATTGACATAGACGCTACGTGACGAACCTGGTTGATACTCCCGGGATGTGAGTCAATCCCCTGAGCCGACACTGACTGCGCTGAATCCAGGACAACGACGGACGCCCCGGTCGTCTTCATGAGTTCCAGTATCCGTTCAAGCCGGTTCTCGGCTACAACGAGAAATGAAGGGGAATGGATTCCCAGTCTGTCAGCCCTAAGCTTGATCTGTTCCAAAGATTCTTCTCCGGACACGTAAAGGACTGTTTCCCCCCGAGTCGACATTGCGCCCAGAGCCTGCATCAGCAGTGTGCTCTTCCCAATACCCGGATCGCCACCAACCAGAATTACACTTCTGTATACCAGGCCCCCGCCGAGCGCTCTGTCCAATTCATCAATTCCTGTTGAAAGCCGAGGGCTCCTGTCATCCGATATGTCGAGAATCGAGATAGGCCCGGACTCGTTTTCCTCCATCCGCAGCCTTGATTTGGGGGCTACCTGCGAAATTTTCTCCTCCACTGAATTCCATTGCCCACATTTTGGGCAACGCCCCATCCATTTCACCAGTCTTCCGCCGCACTCCCGGCACACAAACGCGATTTCCGTTTTCATTCATTATCCTAGGGAACGTCAGTCACAGATCGTAACACTGACAAAAAACTCATAAAATAAGGTGTTGATCGTTTATTTGTATGATCAATCGCCGAATATCCTTATTGAGCAATTGTCATTTTCTTAAGGAAGCCTGACAACTACAATTATTGATTGTAAACTGGGCTTTCAAGAGGTCAACATGACAACTACCAGATATAGATCACTATCGTCATGGTTAAAAGAGCTTTTCTCCGAACCGGTCAGAAAGATTTCTCTTGACGCGGGTCTCGGTTGTCCAAACAGAGATGGAACGATCGGCCACGGAGGATGCATATACTGCAACTCGAGAGGATCCGGAACAGACGCCCACGTCCGTGGATTGTCCGTTGAGGATCAGATTGATCGGGGAATAGAGTTTTTATCCAGACGCTACAAAGTGAACAAATTTATAGCCTATTTTCAGTCGTTCACTAACACGTACGCAGATCCTGAGCTACTTCAAAGGATTTACAACTCAGCCCTGCTCCGCAAAGAGGTTGTCGGGCTCGCGATTGGAACCAGACCGGACTGCGTTCAGGAAAGCGTTTTAGAACTGCTGGCCGATTTAAGCAGAGAACGACTAGTTTGGCTTGAGCTTGGTCTGCAATCGTCTCACGAGAAAACTCTAAATCTGATCCGCAGGGGGCATGGACCGGAAGTTTTTTTCGAAACGGCGGGACGCGCCCTTGATCGGGGCCTGATAGTGGTCGGTCACACAATTCTGGGATTGCCCGGTGAATCCATAGAAGACATGACACTAACGGCCAGGATGATCGCTGCTTCTGGAATCCAGGGCATAAAGATCCACCCGTTGTATGTAGTCGCTGGAACTCCCTTGGAAGACATGTTCAGAGCAGGGGATTGTTTACACCCATGACAATGGAGGAGGCTGTTGACGCTATTTTGGCGGTCCTGGAAGTCCTGCCGAAACAGATGGTGATTCATAGATTGACTTCGGACCCCCACGCAGATGAACTTGTAGCGCCTGTCTGGATGCTCGAAAGGACGAGGGTTAGGGCTTATCTGAACTCCGAGATGGAAAGGCGGAACGTATTCCAGGGATGCAAAACGTGGTCTGGCTAGGGGATTTGGTGAGGCAGCGTCGAGACATTGGTATGAATAGACGCAACACCTATTCTAGAACGAATATAACCTCAGCCCTAATACGGTATTCCTGAATCTCTCCCGCTTCACACATGACTGTCATATCGACAATTTTCATGCCGGTTATGTTTCTTAAAGTCTTGTTTGCGCGCTCAAAAGCCAGCTTAACCGCTTCATCAAAGCTGGTAGGAGAACCCGCAATTACCTCCGTTACTCGAGCGACTCGTCCTGGCATAATATCCTCCTGACTAGCTTGCCTCACCAGATAACAGAGTACGGAATCAATTGACAAATTGTCAACTAGACAAGTTGATTAAATACACTTTATTACACATAAAACATTTTAGGGTCTTACAGTGTTGCTGCAAATTATCCGGGAAGTTATGAAATATCTTTAGGTCTATGTTCTGACTTTACCGCTTGGGACGCGTCTGACCTTTGCCTGGTCCTTTAGGAACGTTACTCGCCGATCTCGGTCTGGTTTCAGATTTCAGCGCGCGATTCACGTCTCGGTTCTGGCTCCTTCTCAATCAGTTCCATCAACTTCCTTCGTTCATCCGCTGTCACAAGTCTCCATGCCCCCGTTTCCAGGCTCCCCAAAGTTAGAGGACCAAAACTTATTCTCCTCAGTTTTCTGACAGGATAATCGATACGAAAGAATATTCTCTTGATCTCATTCTTTTTGCCCTCGTAGAGAACGACTTTGAGCCATGATGTCGTTTCCTGGCTTCGTAAAAATGTGACGCTTATCTCACCTACGCGCACACCGTCATCGAGCCGCATGCCCTTTTTGACCATGGCCATGGATTTTGCGTCAGGTATGCCCCTAACTTTAACAAGATACGTCCGTGGGATTTTTCTTGAAGGATGGGAAAGCGCCTGAGCCAGTTGTCCATCATTGGTAAGTATCATGAGGCCTTCAGCGTCAAAGTCGAGCCTGCCCACGGGAAACACAGGATCCTTGATGTTACGAGTGACATCACCCAGACAAGGCCGCTCCTCAGGATCTTTCATAGTCGAAACGACGTTACGCGGCTTATTAAAAACATAAATAAGTTGGGTAGAATCGATCCTTTTAAGTAGCTTGCCGTCGACCTTGATATAGTCTGCCCCGGAGTCGACCAGAAAGGCAGGATCTTGGATCACCTGTCCATTGACAGTGACTCGTCCTTCCCGTATAGCCTGCTCGGAAAATCTCCGAGATCCGGCTCCCGAGTTACGAATTCTAAGTTGAAGTTTTTCTTTTGTCATGGTTTGTTCCAGCAATTTGATTCAATTCGGTGGATGGGCTCCAAAGCTTGACAATCAGGCTGTGATAACCCATTTTAAGAATATGAGTAGATTTAATTGTTTACCTAATACAATCGTGATATAAGTTCAAGAAAACCGTTAATAAACATTGTGATCGGAGTTTTTGTTGAACAACATATACAAAAATTTGGGGTTGTGGCTTGTCATATTTCTAGTGATGATCTTCCTTTTTCACCTGTTTAATCAAACAAAATCTCCCCAAAAGGAAATTTCATACAGCCAGTTCAGACAAGATCTCGATCAGGGCGCTATAAAATCCGTTATGTTACAGGGAAACCGCATCAAGGGGACCTTTCTGGACGGCAGTGGAGCTTTCAGGACCCTTGCCCCTACGGATCCTGACCTGATTCCTTCACTCATGAAGAACAGAGTAGATATACAGGTAAGTCCAGAGGATGACAATCCCTGGTACTTGACAGCCCTTATCTCGTGGCTGCCGATGATCTTTCTGATAGCCATTTTTGTGTTTTTCATGCGGCAAATGCAGGCCGGGGGCGGCAAAGCAATGAGCTTTGGAAAAAGTCGAGCCCGTCTCATTTCCGAAGATCAGAACAAATTTACTTTTGCCGACGTGGCCGGCATTGAAGAGGCCAAAGAAGAACTTTCCGAGATAATTGAATTCTTGAAGGATCCGAAAAAGTTTACTCGCTTAGGCGGCAAGATTCCCAAAGGTGTGCTGCTTATGGGCGGCCCTGGAACGGGCAAGACATTGTTGGCAAAAGCAGTGGCAGGCGAAGCGGGGGTGCCTTTTTTCTCAATTTCGGGGTCGGACTTTGTCGAAATGTTTGTTGGAGTTGGGGCCTCGAGAGTACGAGATCTTTTTATTCAGGGCAAGAAAAACGCTCCGTGTATTATTTTTATTGATGAAATTGACGCTGTGGGTCGCCATCGAGGCGCTGGTCTGGGTGGCGGACACGATGAAAGGAAACAAACCCTCAACCAGTTGTTGGTTGAAATGGATGGTTTTGAAACGAATGAGGGCGTCATTCTGATAAGCGCCACTAACCGACCGGACGTACTGGATCCGGCGTTATTAAGACCCGGACGATTCGACCGGCAGGTTGTCGTTCCTCCTCCTGACCTGAGAGGTCGTGAGGCAATACTCAAGGTCCACACCAAAAAGACGCCTCTTAGCGACGAGGTTGATCTTCGTTCAATCAGCAGGGGAACACCTGGTTTTTCAGGGGCTGATCTGGCCAACCTCGTAAATGAAGCGGCCCTGAACGCTGCGAGGCACGACCAGAAACCTTATTAACATGTCGGATTTCGAATTTGCCAAAGATAAAGTTCTCATGGGAGTTGAACGTCGCAGTCTCGTTATCAGCCTTGAAGAGCGCCGTAATACAGCTTTCCACGAAGCTGGTCACGCATTTGTGGCAAGAAAGATCCCTGGCACTGACCCCATACACAAGGTCACCATCATACCCAGAGGCAGGGCGCTCGGTGTCACCCAACAACTCCCGCTTGATGATCGTCACACATACGAAAAGGATTTCCTCCTTGCCCAAATTGCGGTGCTCATGGGAGGCCGGGCAGCGGAAGAGATTTTTCTCGAACACATGACCACCGGGGCTGGGAACGACATCTCACGCGCAACGGAATTGGCGCGGAAGATGGTTTGCGAATGGGGAATGAGTGAAAGTCTGGGACCTTTGACTTTCGGTCAGAAGGAAGAACAGATCTTTCTGGGTAAGGAGTTGACCCGTCATCGTGACTATTCTGAACGAACAGCCATAATGATCGATGATGAAATCAGAGGGTTGGTGACCACCAATTACGAACGGGCCCACAAAATCATTATGGATCACGAACAGACCGTCCGTAAAATAGCCGAAGCCTTGCTGGAAAGGGAAACTCTCAACGCTGCCCAGATAGAAACTATAATTGAAGGCAAGGACTTACCCAAGCTGGAGAGTCCGCCCGATCAACCGCCAACGGAGCCTCAGAATCCGGCCGAAGCGACAGTTGAAGCTTCAAGCAAGGCTGTGTTAGAGAATCCCCCGGCTACGCCTAATCCTGAAAAAGCGTGAGTTCTAGACAGGCGCGAACAGTAAATCTCGATCCGCTATGAATACGTTCACATTGGATCGAGATTTGATCATGGTGGGAATACCACTTCGGCAGCTAGGTGGTTTCGTTTTACTATCGTCACAAGACCTGGACAATTAGAGACTCTCGACCGGCGTTAACGCTAACCTACCGAAACCCTGCATTGGAGTCAAAATCTTGATATCCAACACGCGTCGATCCCTGATAACACAATTTTCCAACTTACTCTTCCACGAATCTCGCACCAAGGTGATGGGTGTAATAAACACGACACCTGACTCATTTTCAGATGGTGGGGTTCATTTCGAGAGCGATACGGCCATAGCAAGCGGCCTTAAAATGCTTGAACAGGGGGCGGATATACTGGATATTGGAGGCGAATCCACTCGTCCAGGTTCTCTGCCCGTTGGGGTTGATGAGGAAATACGCAGGACAATTCCAGTCATCTCAGGTATCTGTTCCAAGGCGCCGGAGGCTGTAGTGTCAATCGACACCCGCAGAAACGTGGTAGCCGAGGCGGCCATTGAAGCCGGGGCCGTGATCGTTAACGATGTCTCCGGATTTCGCGATGACCCGGAATTAGCCCGGACAGCCAGGGATAATGGGGCTTTTCTTGTTGTCATGCACATGCTGGGCGCTCCGCGAAACATGCAAAGCGACATCCATTATGACTCGTTTCCCGGAGACATTGTCACCTTTTTTAAGCAACGAATAGCTGATCTGGAGGAGATCGGAGTCGCTCCTGAAAAAATAATACTCGATCCTGGGATTGGCTTTGGCAAGACGTTTAACCAGAACCTGATTCTCATCAACCGCTTGCAGGAATTCTCAGAACTGGGGAAACCATTGCTTATGGGGCCCTCCCGGAAAGCGTTCATCGGAAAAATCATAGGTGAACCTGAAGCTTCCAAGAGGGATGTAGCCACAATGGCTGCGATAAGTATGTCTATCTGTCGTGGCGCCACGATTGTGAGGGCTCACGACGTCAGGTCAACTGTTCAGGTCGCGAGGGTTACGGACGCCATCTTACGGGAAAGAGTAGAGATGTGATAGTCGGAATAGGAATTGATCTTGTAAGCGCATCCCGGATAAAACGAATTCTGGATCAATCGTGGGGGAATAGATTTGTCACCAGAGTTTTTGGCCCGGAAGAAATATCTTACTGTCGCTCCGGCTCCAAACCGGAAGAAGCGTTTGCGGCGAGATTCGCGGCAAAAGAAGCCATGGTAAAGGCTTTAGGAACCGGGTTTTCCAAAGGGGTAACACCGGCTCAAATAATTGTCAGAGGAGGCGACAGACAAAAACCGTCCATTGTCCTGACATCCGTGGCGGGGAAGATCGCCGAGTCCATGGGAATCAGCAACCTCAACGTTTCTTTATCTCACTCAGACGGTATGGCTTGCGCTATCGTAATTGCCGAGAAGATTTGAATCGATCATCTTGTTTTTGATCTAAATTTCCCAGCCCGGGCTTGTGGAAGCGTGTTTACTGCCGACCGGAACGATCTATACCGCTTGAGCCACAATCACCTTCAAGTATCTTGTATCCGGCATAGCCATAAGAGTCGGATGGTCCGGCCCTTGTCCCAAAATCTCGAGTAGCCTCAGGTTTTTCCCACACCTGTGAGCCGAGACATTTAGGACTTCCAGAAAATCAGTCAACTCCATATGCCCGGAACAGGAACAGGTCACAAAAATGCCTCCCTGTTTCAGTCTTGAAAGAGCTTTCCGATTTACGTCTATGTAACCCTGCCGACCTTCACGAACCTTGGCACGACTCTTTATAAAGGCTGGAGGATCCAGAACAATAACATCCCACTGGTCGGGACAAGTCCCTAAGAAGCGTAGGACTTCTTCACGAACAAAATTAACCCTGGATTCGTACTTGTTGAGACGGGTGTTTTCCATAGCCAGCTCAAGAGCCGGCTGGGACGAATCCACACATGTGACAGCTCCAGCCCCGCCAGCAAGCCCATGCAAGCCCCAGGCCCCGGAGTAACAGTACAGATCAAGTAAAGTGGCTCCATCCGGAATATATTTTCTCAAAGAGCTTCTGTTGAATTCCTGATCCAGGAAAAATCCAGTTTTCTGACCATTAAGCAAATCAGCGACAAAATTTAGACCGTCGGACCTGAATCCAACCCTGTCAACATCTGATCCATATCTGAGGAGTTTGTACAAAGGAATCCCTTCGAGATTCCTGACCGACAAATCATTTCTCAGAACTATGGATTTCGGGGAGAACAAATCCATGGCTACGTCCACTATCGTATCCAGGATCTTGTCCACTCCGGCGGTAGAGCTTTGAATGACAAGATTGGGCCCGTAACGATCGATTATAAGACCAGGCAAGAGGTCAGACTCTCCAAAGAAGACTCTGATACGCCTCCCTTTCTCGTACAAAAGGGCTGTCTGCGGTCAAGGGCTTCCTTGAGCCTGTTCATGACAAAATCAGAATCAATGGCGTCCCGTTTCCTGGAGAGGAGTCTTGCGGCAATCAGGCTATTCGGGTTCGCATAAACCATCCCCAGAAATTCCCCGGAGAAATCAGTAAGTTCGTGTATCTCTCCAGGTTCAAGTTCCCTAACGGACGGAGCTTCGATTTCATTCGAAAAAATCCAGAGCCCCCCTCTTCTGACTTTACGATCTGCGTTTTTCCTTAGTTTTATCAAATTATTAGGTCCAGACAATGACTGGTGTCATTTAGAGTTCTTTGGTTCTATCTTTTCCATCCCTCCCATGAGAGGCCTGAGAACCTTGGGTATCGTCACACTTCCATCAGCGTTTTGAAAGTTTTCAAGTATAGGAATCATGATTCTGGGAGACGCTATGGCGGTATTGTTCAGTGTATGGCAGGGCCTGGTCTTACCGTCCGAGCCTCGGTATCTTATTCTAAGGCGCCGGGCCTGAAACTCATGAAGAGTCGAACACGAATGTGTCTCGGAATATTTTGCTCTGCTCGGCATCCAGGTTTCTATCTCGTGCTTAAGCACCTGTCCCTGGCCTATTTCAGCGCCGCACGCCAGGGCCACACGATACGGTAGGCCCAACGCCTGCATCAGTTCTTCGGCGTTCTCGAGCAGGAGACTGTGCTCCCTTCTGGAGACTTCGGGATCATTCGCGCAAATTACTACCTGTTCTACCTTATTGAACTGATGGAGCCTGTAAAAGCCTTTCGTATCCCTACCGTAGGAACCAGCTTCCCTCCGGAAACATGTTGAATATCCGCAGTAACGCTTGGGTAACTCTGACTCAGACAATATCTCGTCCATATGGTATGACACGAGCGAAACCTCAGCGGTGCCAACCAGATAGAGGTCATCCTTGGTCACACAGAATGTGTCTTCTTCTCCCAGCGGGAAAAACCCGGTCCCTACAAGGGCTTCCCTGCGCACCAACTGGGGAACTATCATCGGATGAAAACCCTTGGAAACCAGGTGATCAAGGGCGAATTTAAACAGTGCGAATTCAAGGAGAGCCCCTTCATTTTTCAGGAAATACATTCGAGCGCCGGCGAATTTAACGGCTCTCGGCATATCTACGATGTCAAGGCTTTCTGCAAGCTCAAGGTGGTCCTTTGGCACAAAATCGAAATTGGGAATGTCTCCCACTGTCCTTACAAGAATGTTGTCGTCGTCGGAATCTCCTTCCGGGACCTCCGGCAATGGTGGATTAGGCACAAAAAGCATAAGGTTCTCGAAACGTTCTTCGAGCGCCTTGAGCTTTGGTTCTTTTTCCGCAAGGCTTTCCTTAATAAATTTTATTTTCGAAATCAGTTCTTCCCGCTCGGACCCGGAACTTTTCGAAACATCCTTCGAAATCCTGTTTCTATCTGCCCTGAAAGTTTCAACTTCGGTCTTTAAACTCCTCATCTCAGTATCGACGTTCAGGAGTTCGTCGACATCCATCTTCATCCGTTTCTTTCGGATTCCGTCTTTAACGATCTCAGGATTATTTCTAATAAAAGCTATATCTAACATTCAAATCTCCAGATCTTGGCGTAATTTAGAAAACCTACGCGGGATTACTTGCCAAACGGGCTTTTAGCAATTTGGACCTTGCCCAAAACATTTTTCAAACCAGTCGACGGCTCAGACCATATCATCTTTTCCATCACGGTAATGGGGTCTTCTTTGGATTCCGTTCCTGTGTCATCGCCTTTTCCGAACTTTGTTTTAATGTATTCGAAAAGCTCCTGCTGTTCGGCCGGGAGCATTTCCGCGTAAAGTTTTTCAAGTGTCTCCCGTTCCGTCCGTGTCATCGTTCCGGGCCCGATTTTGCGAGAAGTTTCCATCCACCGCTGCTGCTTTGGGGTCAAATCTTTTTCCTTCACCTCATTGGTCTCCCTGATACAAGAATCTAGTCACGCCATATAGTTTATAGTCATCCACGGTAAATTATCAAATTAAGGCCCCTTTTACCAATGGTTTCATGGGGCCTGCCGTCACAAGCTTGCGATATATCGCCTTATATACAATAATAACCGAATTAGATGGGCCGAGCGGTTGACATATCTGAAACACCGCGGTAGTCGGACTAGCGACGCAGTCAAATCCAAGAGTAGAGGAGCCTGATGGCGTTCAATAAATATTTCCTGTCCCTGATAGTAGCTCTGTTGGCCTTTTGCGCAGGATGCAACGAAAAAGCTGCAAAAAATAACGCGGCTGAACAAGGCGCGACCACAGAGACCAGCTCAAAAAAGGTCGCTGAAGTGGATACAAAGCCCGCATATGGTGACATGCTCATAGTGGGAAGTATAGGAGACGCATCCGTACTCCTGCCGGTCCTTGCTTCTGACTCGGCGAGTGGAGACATAAACGGCCTGATCTATAACGGTCTAGTCAAGTATGACAAGGACATCAAGCTGGTAGGCGAACTCGCGGAAAAATGGGATGTTTCAGAGGATAAACTGAAAATTCGCTTTTACCTCAGGAAAGACGTCAAGTGGCATGACGGACATCCATTCACCGCCAAGGATGTGGAATATACTTACAAGGTTTATGTCGACCCCAAAACGCCAACCGCTTACTCGACCGATTTCCTTAAAGTAAAGGAATTCCGGGTTCTTGATGATTACACGGTAGAGGTTGTCTATGATCATCCCTACGCGCCTGCCCTGGGGTCGTGGGGACAGGGAATGTTACCCAGTCACCTGCTTCAAGGCGTAGACATCACAGAGAGTCCTCTGAAAAGACATCCTATCGGCACCGGCCCTTACAAGTTCAAAGATTGGGTCACTGGGGAAAAAATCACGGTAGACAGCTTTCACGATTATTTTGATGGCCGCCCATACATCAACAGGGTTATGACGAGAGTAATACCGGACCTAGCCACCATGTTCCTTGAATTAAAGGCGCTTTCCATTGACGAGATGGGATTGACTCCTCTCCAGTACGTCCGTCAGACTGACACCCAGTGGTTTAAGGATAATTTTAACAGGTACAAGTACTTGGGGTTTGGCTACTCTTATTTGGGTTACAATCTTCAGGACTGGAAATTCAAGGATAAACGGGTTAGACAGGCTCTCACGATGGCGATTAACAGGGAGAGTATAGTTGAGGGAGTTCTCCTGGGGCTTGGAACAGTGACCGATACCCCTTATAAACCCGACACCTACTGGTACAATCATAATGTTAAGAAATTCCCATATGATCCTGAAAAGGCAAAGCAAATGCTTGCCGAAGCCGGGTGGAAAGATACCGATGGTGATGGTATACTGGACAAAGACGGTAAACCTTTTGAATTTACCATAATAACAAACCACGGTAATGAAATTCGAAAGAACGCCGCAATAATAATACAGAGAGACCTCAAGAAGGTCGGGATCACGGTAAAGATTCGTGTAATAGAATGGGCCGCTTTTCTAAAAAATTTCATTAACAAGCGAAAATTTGAAGCCTGTCTTTTAGGGTGGGGCATCGGAATTGATCCGAGCCAGATAGATATCTGGAACTCGAAAAAAACCGGTGAAAATGAACTGAATTTCATCAATTATCAAAATCCAGAGGTAGACAGATTGCTCGATTTGGGCGCATCGACCTACAACAGGGAAGAACGAAAAAAATATTACGACCAGTTTCAGGAAATCATAGCGGAAGATCAACCCTATACGTTTTTGTTCGTCCAGTACTCCTTACCCATTATCAATTCGCGTTTTCATGGAATCAAACCGGCCCCCATCGGCATCAGTTACAATTTTCCAAAGTGGTATGTTCCCAAGGCTCTGCAAAAATATACGATCCAACAGTAACGGAATCTGAATGAACTTCCTGGTTAAAAGAA
This sequence comes from uncultured delta proteobacterium, assembly GCA_963846725.1. Classification (GTDB taxonomy): domain Bacteria; phylum Desulfobacterota; class Desulfomonilia; order Desulfomonilales; family Desulfomonilaceae; genus CAJBEZ01. The sequence goes on from CAWJXP010000028.1 coordinate 77,649, forward strand.
TAGCTCTAATGATCCCGACTTTAATCGGGATCACAATAATTTCTTTCGCGGTAATGAAAATGGCTCCGGGTGATCCTACCAGCCTAATGACGGACCTGAATCCGAACATGAACGAAGAGGCGGTAAAAAGGATCAGGGCCCATTACGGGCTGGATCAACCATGGTCGGTCCAATATTTCAAGTGGTTGAAAAGCATGGCTTTACTGGACTTTGGGAGGTCGTTCGCCCCTGACAACAGGCTGGTCATAAACAAGATCTCAGAACGAATTCCAGTTACTCTTATGATCAATGTCCTTTCCCTGGCGCTTATTCTATCGGTTTCAATTCCGATTGGAGTCATGTCCGCTGTCAAACAGGACTCCCTCTTTGATCGGGTGTCGTCGCTTTTTGTTTTTTTAGGATTCGCCATACCAACTTTCTGGCTGGCTTTACTGTTGATGATTCTGTTTGGCGTCAAGCTCGACTGGCTTCCAATATCGGGATTGCGTTCTCTGAACTACTCGCATTTGACTTTTTCGGGGCAGGTATTGGACGTAGGGCGGCACCTAATATTACCGGTCTTTGTTTCAGCGTTCGGGGGACTTGCAGGAATGAGCCGTTACATGCGTTCCAACATGCTGGAAGTCATAAGACAGGATTATATCACCACAGCTCGAGCCAAAGGCCTCGATGAAAGGACTGTAATCTTCAAGCACGCCTTGAGAAACGCCTTGCTCCCGGTAATAACCATCCTGGGACTGTCTGTTCCGGGCTTGATCGGTGGCAGTGTAATCTTTGAGACGATTTTCGCCATCCCCGGTATGGGCCAGCTTTTCTACCAGTCCGTGATGATGCGCGATTATCCCACGATAATGGGAATACTTGTGATCGGGGCCGCTTTGACCCTGATTGGGAACCTCCTGGCTGATCTACTTTATTCCTGGGCTGATCCAAGAATACGCGTCGGCGGTTAATAACTGTGGGGAGGCGCTAATGAATATATATAGCAGGCTCGGACGTACGATTAGATAATGTTTTTAAATGAAGATTTTGTAAAACGAATCCGAAGGAATAAAATGGCGATGATCGGTTTGATCATCGTCGCCACATTGTTTTGCGTCGCGATTTTCGCGAATCAACTGGCGCCCTATTCTCCTTCGAAAATAGATACTTCAAACATTCTGGCCCCTCCAACCTGGAGCCACCTCCTTGGCACTGACGTCCTTGGACGGGATGTTCTATCGCGCATTATACACGGAGCGGGCGTTTCATTAAGCGTAGGCTTTGTGGCCGTGGGCATTTCCACTTTCATTGGAATGTTACTGGGAGCGGTCTCCGGATACTACAGCGGTATTCTGGACAGGATAGTGATGCGCTTTGTGGACGTGATGCTCTGCTTTCCGTCATTCTTTCTCATCCTTGCTGTAATTGCGTTTGTCGGGCCAAGTATATGGAACATCATGATCGTGATTGGAGCGACATCCTGGATGGGGGTCGCCAGGCTGATCAGGGCAGAGTTCCTGAGCATCCGCGAGCGTGATTTTGTTCAGGCTGCAATAGCTCAGGGAGCAGGTGACGCCAGGATCATTTTTCTCCACATCCTGCCAAACGCGATGGCCCCTGTACTGGTGGCTGCCACGCTGGGGATAGCGTCCGCTGTCCTGATTGAATCAGGATTGTCATTTCTGGGAATAGGGGTTCAGCCTCCCGATCCCTCATGGGGTAACATGCTTACCGAAGGAAAGGACAACATCGAGATAGCGTGGTGGCTGTCACTCTTCCCTGGTATGGCCATCCTGATTACCGTCATGGGATACAACATGCTCGGCGAAGGTATCAGAGACTCCCTGGATCCACGTCTCAGGCGATAGCCTTTTCTTCCATTATCACTATGGAGGCTAAACAGTATGACGCTTAAAATAGGCTGGTTTTCAACAGGTCGCGATCCCGCCGCAAGAAACCTGCTGAAGACCGTTCATGATTATATAGCGCAGGAACACTTACCCGCTGAAATATCATGGGTTTTCTGTCATAGAGAGACCGGGGATGGTCCATTTAATGAAGAATACAAGCAAAGGGAGATGTTTTTCGACCTTGCCGCAGGTTTTGACATCCCAGTAGCCACTCTCTCCCACGTAAAGTTCCTGCCTGATTTGAGAAAAAAGGGCCTCGCTGAGAGCGCATCAGCCGAAAAAGCGTCCCCGTCCCTACAGGAATGGCGTGACAAATTCGGGCGGGAAGTCGTCAGGGTTATAGAAATGCTCAGCCCGGCGGACCTGATTGTAATGGCCGGATATATGTTGATCATCGGCAAACCCGAACTCGAAGCTCTCGATATGGTCAACATCCACCCTGCCCTGCCTTGGGGACCGAAAGGAACATGGCAGGAGGTTATCCATCAGTTGATAGCCGAGGACGCTTCCGAACAGGGAATAATGACGCATCTCGTGACCAGCGAACTCGACCGTGGCCCAGTGATTTCGTATTCCCGTTTCCCGATCAAGGGACCTGACTGGGATGAACTGTGGGTGAATTGGAAAGCCGATATCCAGCCTTCTGACAGCCTTGAAAAAAGAGAATCACATCCGCTTTTCACGAAAATCCGTCATGAAGGTGAAATACGGGAATTACCGCTGTTAAATTCCGCTATCAGGGAGCTTGCGACAGGCGCAATAATTGTTCGAGACAAAAAGATATTCACTCACGGCTCTGTCCAGGATTCCGGTGTTGATCTCACTGCCGTGATCGAGGAGTATATTTCTTCCCGAGAATGCGAGTGAGTTGGTTCAATGGCAGTCAGCGCATACGTTTCCGCGCAGACTTTCAACACCCTCGCGGGCAATGATTGGAACCATGACAAGACCCGCTATCGGGTCAGCCCACCACCAGCCAAAAAGAGCGTTAAGAACCAGACCTCCGAGCAATATAGCGGAGAGGTAGGCGCACAGATCAGTCTGCCGGGAGTCAGCGACCAGGGATTGGCTTTGCAAGCGGGCCGCCACTCGACGCTTGGCCCTCGCAAGAAGCGGCATCACGATCAATGAGGCGCCGGCAAGAACGATACCGATGACACTAACCTCCGGCTCCTCGCGTAATACCAGCGTTTTAGCTGCCTCAATGCCAACATAGGCCGCCAGAATTATAAAACTGACGCCAACCAGCTTCACGGCAATTCTTTCGCGGCTCTCATCGGCCTCGTGCAATTGCAGCCGCCAAAGCAATATCCCTCCAGACAGGCATTCGATAAGGGAATCGGCCCCAAATCCTACAAGAGCTATACTACCCGCCGCTATACCGGAGGCTACCGCCACCATCGCTTCTATAAGGTTCCAGCCTAACGTGAAATATTCCAGGCGCCGACCTTCCTGGGCGTGACGGGCTCGGGAGGCCATGCATTCGCCTGAACAACATCCATCGCTTTCATCCATGCTGTTTTAATCTCCTTCAAACACTGTACAGTAAAAACATAATGTCAATTTAAAGCCGAATATGATAAAATATAGTTAATTATCTATAAATAAACAGAATATATTTTAGATATGTTCTTGATCAGTCAGCCAGTGTTGTAATTCAGAATATTTACCACGTTGATATCCGAGGATTCACAGCCATTGACGAGGCGGATGTGAAATTTAAAGCGTCCTGCTGCGCTCTAATAATTATAATCCTTGCATGGATTGATCCCAAGGTCTGTTCGGCTCAGGGATCATATTACGGGCTTGACTGCTTATCAATGTTTCTCGGTCCAGCCCAAAGTATTAATCGGGTACATGTTTCCGAACAAGCCAACAACTTTGTCACTTGAAACATCCGGTGGCATTTCAGATTCGGAGTCTCGAGCAGTCGTTCAATCTTCAGGGTTTATGGACTGAACTGGTTGTTCCCATCCGATGTCCCAGCCCCATCGGCTTCGCCATGAGTATTGGCTACCTGTTTCCAGCGAATTACGGGTCAGACGAGAAGTATAACCTCAACGGTGGAGGCGTTGCAGCAAGGAACGTGGGCACCAGCACACAGATGGTCAATTTTCAGGTTGCGGCCACCTACCGATTTTCTCAATCGATTACGGGGATTGTAGGATTCCGTTACGATTCTTTCATGACCAATTTTGCCTCACCTGTGGTAGTTAAGCCGACTCGTCCACCGACCGTTCAATCAGCATCGAAACCAGCCAGCCGCTCTCACTGTGACGTGGAGACATCCCGTTTTTCGGAGGAATGATGGAAAGAGACTTAATGAATGGCTGTCAACATAAAGGCAGGAGCCATAGGGCTTCCGACGTTACCGGGTGACATTTCGTACCGAGAAGTAGTGGCTACAGGTAACATCTAATGTAATCGCGGGATCAACGGTGGTCTTAGCGAGGGAATTCAGGTCCGGATTACTTTTGGAAGGATTTGGTGAGTTATCCATACCGTTTTCTAGATGGTTTCAGGTAGGGGCGTTCGCGAAGTATAGCGCCATTTATGGAAAGGCCACACAAGCCAGACGTAACTTATTCCAGTTGATACGAACGCACCTTCAGTCACGCCAATCTGATTTTCGACAGGAGCAGTTGGATTTTCGGGGGCACGATAAGCGCAAGCTTCTAAGCGCCTTCGCCAATCATCCAAATTGCAGGGCTCGCAGACTAGTCTAGGTCGATTATCTGCCCACGATACGCTCTGTCACCACCAAAACCACCAAAAAAATCATGTCCAGGCTAAGCCACTTCTCTATAGATTTGTCAAACAGGATGGTGGCAGACGCAGGGAATTCTTCATCCTCTTTCCAAAGAACATACGTGACGGGAATTTCGGGGAACGGAAAAAAGGTCATCCCCTTGTCCCCATGAGCTGATGGCGCAGCGCCCAATTCCAGGCCCCGCTTCTCAAACGCGTCCGGATCCGCGCCGTACAACTCTACAATCGGTTTGACATGAAGGGCGTGAGGCCCCTGAAAGAAAGTAACCCCGCCCTGCAAATCCTTCTCGCTTATTTCTTTTTCCGCTATGGGACCGCCATAATCCGCCACAAGATATCTTATCAGCAGAATCTGAAACTCTTCGCTAGGAAGCCTGACGGGGTCAGGATTAATCTCAACTATCCTACGACCCAAAGGATCCACAAGATATAACACGTTCAGGAACTTCACTTCATATGAATGACCATCCTGGGACAGTCTCACTCCCGGTTGTTTCAGGACTGTTTCGACCGAACGGCCGGCAAGGTCTTCCCAATGAAAAGGATTGGGAGAAGCGCAACCCATTTTTCAAACTCCGAATCTTCATTATTTCGTGCTGTATCTTCACCTTATCAGGCGTCTTCCACAACAGGCAATATTCAATTTACCAAAAAAATCATTTGGAGGCGCGGGATTTAATTGTTTGTACGGTATGTATCTACAATGCGAGTGAATCGCGGACGATAAATTTATTGAGTTTGTAGGAAAATTGCTTGACTTCAGTCGGTATGAAATTAGATTAATTTAGTAAAGAATATATTAAGGCGACAGATGATACTTCTCAAGAAAGCTCTTGTAATTGTCTACTGCCTGTCATTCATAGGAATGACGGTGTCGCCTTCTTCCGCGATTCCCTGTTGTTGTAAAACAAGGACCCCCTCTTCAACATCAGATGATTTTTCTGATGCTGACCAACCACCTCCCTCCGACTCGTGCTGCGCAGCCAGAAGAGCGCAACCGCAAAACTGCTGCGCACAGCACGCCCCAATTGAGAGCCATTGCTCATTCACAAAGACAACCAACCTCAACTGCGGTCATTGTTCGTGCCTGAAGCATCTGCAACTGATCGGGATATCCGAGAATCTCGGCGCTGATCGCGTTGAAAAATCTGACTCTCTTCTGGGTGTTCTAGTTGACCAGTTCGTCACTACAACGGCTTACCATCAGACGGTTCTGGAAGAGTCCGCCATTTCGTCTTTAGATCACACCTTTATCCTCCACTGCTCTCTTCGTATTTGATTCTATAAGTTTGTTTTTAGCTCATTAAATCCAACTGTCTGATTATACACGTATTATATGTCCGGGATGCGCTCTGACGCTCGCGTCGTGGCGCCCCCGAGGCAAAGCAATAAGCCGGTATAAGGAGTCAATAGATGTCTGAAGAAAGACAAGTAAAAAAGATTACCCTCGACACTCTCGAGGATAAAGAAAAGAAAGTAAGCACGGCAAAAATCAAGAAGTTGACCGCAGGATTCATGGTGGTCGTGGTTACGGCTTTCGGCGGGTATTTCGTTTATAGAATGCTGTCGGGCGATCTGGTGGCGACGCGATTTGCCGTAAACAACATGACCTGCCCCGCATGCGTGCTCACGATCAAGGAAGCCACGGAAAAAGCTCCCGGAGTTGTGGGAACTGACATCAGCCTCGCTGGAAGGGAGATTACCGTCCAGTACTATGACAAGAAAACATCCCCGGAACAAATCGAGAAGGTAATAGAAAAGGCCGGCTATCCCGTGAAGCTGGATGGTCTTTTTAGGCCCGCGTCCATCGGTAAGAATGATGTCGTCGTAGCCGGGGTTAACGGCAGGCCCATCTTGATGACCGATCTCAAGACCCCTCTTGATGTTGATCTTACTTCACCCAGACCTGCCGACTTTTCCTCCACTTTTTTCTCTACAGTAGGGAAGGAAATTCTGTTGCAGGCCGCGGACAAAGAGAAGGTGGTTGTCCAGCCGCAGGAAGTCGAAACTGAGATCAAGGAGATAATGGAACGGCAGCCAATGAATGAAGAGCAGTTCAAACAGAAGGCTAAAGGAACAATTCGGCTCGTTTGAAAAATTTACGCAGGTGGTGGGCCAACGTCTTGGGATTCGAAAGCTGTTTGAAGAGAAGATCCCTGAAAACATTCAGGACCCAGCCGAGAGACAGCAAAAGGCAATAGAGCTGATCGGCGGACTGTTCAAGGACTCGGATGTAACCATTTTTGATCCGAATGTCCGGGAAAAAGTTCGGACAACATCGGGACAGGATGACTGGAAAGTGTTTTGGCCACGCATGATAGCGTCTGACACGGACCTTAAGCGCCTGCTGTCCCAGACCAACTAATAGCGCAATATTAAACAAAATTTAAAAGAAAGGCGTACCTAGAATGAAAAAATTAAGTAACTCAAGCAAGATGATGACTTTGTCCATGACTTTTTTGTTAATTGGCCTGGCTTTCACTCCGCTCATGACGGCAGACTATGCTTTTGCAGGCAATTTCACTGTTCCTGCGGTGAACACACAACCCCAGAATGGCGTCTTCTCATTTCCCGTATCAGAATTTCAGGATGGTAGGGCAAGACATTTCAGCTACCAGGTTTCTCCTAATAAGACGATCCGTTTTTTCGTCATAAAGAGTTCCGATGGAGTTATCAGGGCGGCTTTTGACGCCTGCGAAGTTTGCTACAGGGCCCAAAAGGGATATGTCCAGCAGGGTGACAACATGGTTTGCATGAACTGCGGCATGAAATTCAAGAGCGTCAAAGTAAATGAAGTGACAGGTGGATGCAATCCTTCCGCTCTCAGGAGAACAGTGAAAGACGGCAAGGTCCTGATCAGCCAGCAGGATGTCTCGGTCGGCGCAAAATACTTTCAATAAAAGGGGCTGAAAATGAAACTTCACAACATAGCGATAAACAACTTAAGACGCCGTAAAGGCAAGGTCTGCTTCCTGGTTCTCGGTCTACTGGTGGGTGTCGCCGCGGTTGTAGCGCTCTTATCCACGACACAGACGCTGGCGGAAGACATGGTTCACAAGATGGATGAATTTGGAGCCAACATCATTATTACACCCAAATCTGAGGGACTTTCGTTGACCTATGGAGGGCTTGATCTTGGAGGAGTGTCCTTCGACCAGAAAGAGATCCATCAGGAAGACCTTGCAAAAATAAAGACCATTGAGAATGCCGCCAATATAAGACTGGTAAGCCCCAAGGTTTTCGATGTGCTTGAAACCCAGGGCCATAAGGCTTTAGCAGTGGGTGTCGACTTTCCTTCTGAGCTGGCTCTCAAGAAATGGTGGAAGATTAATGGAACAACCCCCAAAGATGATTCCGACATCCTCGTAGGCCGTGAAGCGGCTGAGAAACTGGGTGTAAATGTAGGATCAAAACTCAACATAAAGGGAACTGATTTTTCAGTGTCTGGTGTCCTGGATCCCACCGGTTCACAGGATGACAGCCTCGTTTTCATGTCGCTACCCGTGGCCCAGAAGACGTTTGGAAAAGAAGGAAAGATCTCGATGGTCGAGATCGCCGCATTGTGCAAGAACTGCCCCATTTCCGAGATCGTCACGCAACTATCGGATAAGATCCCGACCGGAAAAGTGACGGCGGTCCAGCAGGTCGTAGAGGGTAGAATGGACACGTTGCACAGTTTCCAAAGGCTTTCCCTTGGGATATCCGGGCTTGTTTTGTTCGTCGGGGCCATGGTGGTCTTCGTGACCATGATGGGCAGCGTTAACGAACGCACCCGCGAAATAGGAATTTTTAGCGCCATTGGCTTTCGAAGTTCCCACATAATGAAAATAATACTGCTTGAGGCGCTAGTAGTGTCATTCTCCGCCGGCCTCCTCGGGTATTTGGTCGGAATGGGGGTAACTTACGGGATCCTGGCAGTAATTCTGGAACACGCCCCCCATATGACGTTTGATTTGACGATGGCTGTAGGTTCGGTTTTTCTGGCGATTGTCGTCGGTCTATTAGCGTCTTTCTACCCGGCCCGATCGGCTTCGGCCATGGATCCGAGTGAAGCGTTACGCACTTTATAGGAGATGGAAATGAGTTATATAGAAGCGAACGAAGTCAGAAAAGAGTTTGGAGTCGGTGACGCCAAGGTAGCGGCTGTGAGTTCCATTGACCTTTCAATAGGACAAGGCGAATTTATTTCAATAATGGGAGAATCAGGCTCCGGTAAAAGCACATTGTTGTCAATGTTAGGCGGTTTATTAAGCCCCACAACCGGCTCCATTACAATTGAAGAAATCGATCTCTATTCTTTGAAACGAAACAAACTGGCCGATTTCAGGCGTGAGTTCATGGGTTTCATCTTTCAATCTTTTCAGCTTGTGCCCTATTTGAACGTAATTGAAAACGTTCAGCTACCTCTGGCTGTCACCCATCATTCAGAAAAGGAAAAGAAACGTCTTGCGCTGTCGGCTCTGGAACGGGTTGGCTTGAAAGACAAAGCCTTCAGGCTTCCAAACCAGATTTCCGGTGGTGAACAGGAAAGGGTCGCCATAGCTCGGGCAGTGGTTAACGAACCGCCGATACTCTTTGCGGATGAGCCTACCGGAAACCTTGATTCCAGAAATTCTGAAGAAGTCATGAAGCTCCTGATCAAGCTGAATTCCGAAGGCCAGACCATCGTGATGGTTACCCACAGCAGGGGCAATGCAGAATATGCCCATAGAATAATAGAAGTCGCTGACGGGCGACTGAAACATACGGAAGCGCCTATCAGATTGGCTGTATAGGATTTTCAACGTCTTTCTCCCGACGCTGGTGTACGCCGAGACTTGCTTAGCCCATGGAGGCCGCCAATGAATACGTTAAATTCGAAACCCGGGCATCCAAAGACGAGAGTCGCCTTGTGGGTAGGACTGATATTGGTGGCCTTCCTTGCCGGATACTATATCTCAAAGGCTCCGACCCCTCCGCCGCCTAGTGTTGAACCTGCGGCCAAAGCCGGCTCAACTGATACTCAGAGTAGCTCAAACGAAAAGAAATCCGGCCATGACCATGAGGCGACAATATGGACATGCGCCATGCACCCACAGATCAGAATGTCCGGTCCGGGAAAATGTCCAATCTGCTACATGGATCTGATACCTGTCGAAGACAGCGGAACTGACACTTCGGTGAGTCGTGACATGTCTAAGGTAACATTGTCGGATTACGCGAAAAAACTCGCAGAAATTCAAACCACCGAAGTGAAAAGGGACAGAGCGAAAAGGCTGATCCCCATGGTTGGGATGGTTTTCGAGGATGAAACCCGTGTCGCGGTCATAACTTCCCGTGTCGATGGCAGGCTCGATGAAATCTATATAACCTTCACCGGCGAAAAGGTTAACAAAGGCGATCCTCTGGTAAAAATATGGAGCCCAACCCTGATCAAGAGTCAGGTCGAATTGTTTGAAACCATCAGGAGCGACCCAAACAACAAGGAACTCATTAAAGGGGCGGAAGAAAAACTGGTACAGTATGGGCTGGATCGTGAACAAATAGACAAAATCGAGGCTCAAAAGCGCCCTACCCTATATGTCACTCTCAAGGCGCCGATCAGTGGGATAGTGACAAAGAAAAACGCTCTGTTGGGTCAATTTGTAAAGGAAGGGACAGAGATGTTCGTCATTAACGACCTTTCCAACGTGTGGGTCAAAATGGACGCTTATGAAACCGATTTGCCGTGGATCAGGTACGGGCAGGACATTACATTTACAACACCGGCGGTTCCTGGACGGACATTTAAGGGTAAAGTCCTGTTCATAGATCCGACCCTCGACACGAAAACGAGATCAGTCAAGATTAGAGTTGACACACCAAACCCGGATTATCTCTTAAAACCGGGAATGTTTGTCAGCGCGGAACTGGAAGCCGAGTTGGACGATCAGGGCAGGATCGTAAAACCAGAGTGGGTAGGAAAATACATCTGCCCTGTTCACCCTAGAGATCATCCAAGTTCCACCCCCGGTGTATGCCCGGATAGCAAGATGCAGTTGAGACCTGCCTCATCTTATGGTTACGCTGATGACAACGATTCGAAACCACCGTTGCTCATTCCTAATACTGCGCCTCTTATTACGGGCAAACGCTCGATAGTTTACGTGGAGGTTCCAGGCGCTTCGAAGCCTACATATGAGTTGCGTGAAGTCACACTCGGGCCTCGCGTTGGAGACCAATATATTGTGGACAAAGGCCTCGAGGAAGGGGATCGGGTTGTAACCAAAGGAGCTTTCAAGATCGACAGCACCATGCAGATCCTCGGAAAAACGAGCATGATGGCCCCGATGGAAAAGATGGCGTCTATGGGAAACGAACCGCCGTCTGACAAGAAGCCTGAAGAAAAATCCGATGAAGAGACTGTAGAAAAACTGACCGCTCCCAAGAGTTTTATTGCCGAATTGTCCCCTGTTTATACCGATTACCTCAAGATAAAGGACGCCATTAGGGAAAAAGACCCGAACGTGGTCATATCATCCGGGACAGAGTTGACAAAACACATCAAGAACATTGATAGCTCTGCGCTTGACCCGAAACAAAAGAGGACGTGGATTAAACTTTCAAACGGTGTTCTGGCTGCGAGCGCGAAAATCGTAAGCGCCTCCAACCCGGTTGATCAACGCCGCTTCTTTAATACTCTGTCTGAAACAATGGTTAAAACCCTTATGACATTCGGGCAAATGACCGACGAGGATTTGACCGTCTTCTACTGTTCGAAGGCGTTTGACGGCGCAGGCGCATACTGGATTGGTAAAGCGGAGGACAACAAAAACCCGGTTTATCAAACAAAATCTGAGACCAACGAAAAATCGGATGAATGCGCCGAATTGGTCGAAAAAATTTCTCCCGAGAAACCCTAACGGGCTTGGTGGTGAAACATGGATTCGGTTAAATCAAAACTTGAGAACCTGCCCGGACAGAAAGACGGTTTGTTTTCAAGGTTCATGCGTTTCTGGATCGAACGGAAACTTTTCATGGCTTTGGTCTTGGGTTTCACCCTTCTCGGTGGGATCTCCGTCGCGCCGTTTGATTGGAACATTTCATGGCTACCAAGAGCGCCCGTCCCGGTTGACGCCATTCCGGACATTGGGGAAAATCAGCAGATCGTATTTACCACCTGGGAAGGGCGGTCCCCCAAGGACATAGAGGACCAGATAACATATCCGTTGACAGTCGCCCTCCTCGGTGTCCCCGGAGTCAAGGTAATCAGAAGCAATTCTTTCTTCGGTTTTTCCACAATTTATATAATCTTTAAGGAAAATATAGACTTCTACTGGTCAAGGTCCCGGATTCTCGAAAAATTAAACTCACTACAGCCAGGCACGCTGCCTGAGGGGGTTCAACCTACTTTGGGACCCGACGCGACAGCTCTTGGGCAGGTCTTTTGGTACACGATTGAAGGTGAAGGTTTCGGGCTTGACGAATTGCGGACCATCCAGGATTACTACGTAAAATATTATCTGCAGTCCGCAGGTGGGGTAAGCGAAGTCGCTTCAATCGGTGGATACGTCAAGGAGTACCAGGTCGACGTTAATCCGGACGCAATGCGGGCGCACAATGTGACATTGCCGGAGGTTTTCTCCGCAGTGCAAAATTCGAATATTGACGTCGGGGCAGGCGTCATTGAGGTAAACCGGACAGAATACAGCATACGTGGGCTTGGATTCATAAGATCGGTTCAAGATCTTGAAAATAGCGTGGTCAAGGTCAATGACAATGTTCCTTTGTTCATAAAGGACGTGGCGACGGTTTCTCTGGGGCCTGCAATGAGACGAGGGGCTTTGGACAAAGAGGGGGCCGAGGCTGTAGGTGGAGTTGTTGTCGTAAGATTTGGCGAAAATCCTCTCCAGGTAATCAAGAACGTCAAGAAAAAGATCGCGGAAATTAGCCCGGGCCTTCCCACAAAAAAACTTGCCGACGGCAGAATGTCCCAGGTCAAGATTGTTCCATTCTATGATCGAACCAATCTCATCTACGAAACTCTGGACACACTGAATCGAGCGCTTCACGAGGAGATTCTGGTATCCATAATTGTTGTCATAGTGATGATGAACAATATTGTGGGTTCATTGCTCATATCATCAGTGCTCCCCCTGGCGGTTCTCCTGACATTCGTCATTATGAAGTTTGTGGGGGTAGACGCCAATATCATGGCGCTTTCGGGCATCGCTATCGCCATCGGGGTAATGGTCGACATGGGCATCATCCTTTGCGAAAATATACTCAAGCGCATAGAAGAAGCCCCAGCCGACGCAAGTATGTTTGATATCGTTCACGCCTCTGCGGTAGAAGTCGGCGGCGCAGTCGTGACATCGTCTCTCACAACGATCATCTCGTTCCTGCCGGTCTTCACGTTAACAGGTCCCGAGGGCAAACTATTCGGACCTGTGGCCTACACCAAGACTTTTGCTGTAGCCGCCTCATTGGTCTTGGCCCTGGCTCTGGTCCCTCCTCTGGCTCATATCGTCTTTAAAAGGCGCAACATAACCAAACACGCTCGCTTGGTAATTTATTTGATTGTGGGCGCAGTCGGGGGCATTGATTGGACTATCAACTTCGTGGCTGATAGGCGCTCCGCTTATTTTCGTCTCCGTGGTGAAAATTGTTTCCCAGGCTCTACCTCAAAACATTCAGAACAAGGTCCCAATTCTCTTAAATATTGTCGCCCTGATTTTTGTCACCTATTTGTTAACATCTCATTGGCTACCTTTAGGGCCGGAGAAGGGTCTTGTTAGAAATTTCATATTCGCCTCAGGTATAATTTTTGGTCTGCTGGCGGTCCGAAAAATTTTCACTGCAAATTACAGGGTAATTCTTTCCTGGAGTCTCAACCACAAACCTGTTTTCCTAGCCCTCCCTGTATCACTTGTAATATTTGGATGTGTCATTTGGCTTGGATTCGATCGAGTATTCGGATTTATTCCATGGACAGTGGGCAAGACTGTTTCCACATTTTCTATCCACTCAGTCGACAAGGCAAACCTTGACCACAACTGGGAAAGTCTTATCAGGAGCAGCCGGCCGTGGTCGAGGCTGGCTCGTGCGTTTCCCGGTCTGGGAAAGGAGTTCATGCCGGAACTTGATGAAGGTTCTTTCCTGTATATGCCCACGACCATGCCGCACGCGTCGATTGGTGAAGCGCTGGATATCATTAAGAAACAGGACATTGCAATCCGGTCCATCCCTGAGGTGGAGTCGGTTGTAGGCAAAATAGGTAGAGTAGAGAGCGCATTGGACCCTGCGCCGGTCTCCATGATTGAAACCGTCATCACATATTTGCCTGAATACAAAATCGATCCGGTAACAGGGCAACACGAAATTGATCCAAAAACAGGAAAACCGATCCGAAACTGGCGGCCTCAAATCAAAACAGCCAACGATATCTGGAAAGAGATTATCGAAGTATCGAAACTTCCGGGTGTGACGTCCGCCCCCAAACTTCAACCCATAGCAGCCCGTATAGTCATGCTTCAGAGCGGTATGAGGGCCGCAATGGGCGTTAAGATAAAAGGCAAGAATTTAAATGAGATCGAAAAATTGGGGTTTGAGATTGAAAAATATCTCAAAGAAGTCCCATCGATAGATCCTTCTACTGTTGTCGCGGATAGAGTCGTCGGAAATCCTTATCTTGAAATTGATATCGATAGAAAGGCCATAGCCAGGTACGGTTTGGCGATAAAGGATGTTCAGGACATTCTCGAAATCGCTATCGGCGGTAAAAAGATTACCACCACGGTTGAAGGTCGTGAACGCTATCCGGTGCGTGTTAGGTATCAAAGAGAACTTCGGGATTCTCTGGAGTCGCTCGAAAAAATCCTTGTGACAAACAAAGAAGGAGTTCAGGTTCCATTGTCCGAGGTTGCCACGATAAAATACACTCCCGGACCGATGACCATAAAATCAGAAGACACGTTTCTTACCAGTTATGTCCTTTTTGACAAGAAACCCGGATTTGCGGAAGTAAACGTTGTTGAAGCCGCTGACAATTTTCTCAAACATAAAATGGAGACCGGCGAGTTGAAGCTTCCGGCCGGTTCATCAATAACCTTCGCAGGGTCTTATGAAAATCAGGTTCGTTCCGAACAAACACTCAGAATCGTAATACCCATAGCGCTGTGTCTGATCTTCACGGTCCTTTATCTCCAGTTCCACTCCATACCAACCTCGTTAAATGTTTTTTCCGGGATCTTCGTCGCGTGGTCCGGCGGCTTCATGATGCTGTGGCTGTATTCCCAACCCTGGTTCCTGGATTTCAGTGTATTCGGGGTCAACATGAGGGAACTGTTTCAGGTTCATCCCTACAATTTGAGTGTGGCCGTATGGGTGGGATTCCTGGCGCTTTTTGGCATAGCCACTAATGACGGGGTCATATATTCCACATACTTGGACCAGGTATTTGCGAAGCATTCTTTTAGTTCTGTCCAGGAAATCAGGGAAGCGACCGTTGAGGCTGGATTAAGAAGAGTGAGGCCGGCTCTTATGACAACGGCTACCACGATTCTGGCTTTGATACCGGTTCTCACATCCCAGGGAAAAGGGGCGGACGTCATGATCCCCATGGCTCTTCCAAGTTTTGGTGGGATGTGTATCGATATAATTACAATTTTTGTCGTTCCGAACATCTATTGTCTTGTTAAGGAAATTCAGTTCACCAAGCTGACTTAATGATGAAAGAACCAGAGGAGGATTCATCATGAAAAATAACATATTACGATCTGTCTCAATGATCGGGTTTCTGTTTCTGATGGTCGGCGCAGCGTCTTATGCGTACGCTGCCCAAAGTTTTGAGACACCGGATGGTTCGAAGATCGAACTCCCGGCGACATGTCCGGTTTGTGAGATGAAGATGGCGTCGGATGCCGATGTGAATGCGGTAATCGTTTTTTCCGACGGAAAAGTAGTTCCATTCGACAAGATTTCGGATTTCTTTCGCTACCTGCTCGCTCCGGACACATTCGGCTTTGATCCGAAAAACGTTAAAAAGACCTTCGTGCTAGAGCATGATTCCAAGAAATTTATCGAACCTAAAGCCGCCGTATTTGTATTGGGGCCGGAGACGGTTCCCATGATGGGACCAGAAATGGAGGCTTTTTCAAACAAGGCCGACGCTGAAAAATTCGCCTCAGGAGCCAAAGACAAAAAGATCCTTGCATTTTCTCAAGTCTCACTCCAAGATGTTGGTCCGAAAAAAAAGATGATGAAAATGAAGCACTAGGAATCAAAAGCGCCTGGAAACACGGTAGAAAACGATCGGAACTTGTCCCCCGTTGGACTGGACGATCTGCAGGAAATGTTCCAGGCGCTGTAACCATTTTCCCCTGGTATAAATTATGTCTTTGGAGCGACGTTTTTTTCTTTTCTTGCTTGTTCCGGTAGCAGTAATAGTAGCTGCTTTCGGTTTTTGGGGGTTCTTTTTCGCAAGAGCCTATCTTCTTGACCAGTGGCTGGTATCAATCCATCTTCAACTGGAAAAGGCCGCTCATGAAATCAGCATGTCGTTAAATGAAAAGCTTGAGCTGATTAATTTGATTGCAAAGGCTGAAGATGCGCCAGATAGGAACATTACCCAGGCATTCCTGATTCAGGAGTTACTGCAAAAGCCGGGGGTTCGATTCGTTGACGTGGTCAAAGAAGCCAATGCCCAACACGGCAAAACGGCTGCAGGGAATGAACTCGACGAGTTGGATAGAGGAACCTTGGCAGGCAGCTATACCATGGAACTGTGCGGGGACTTTGGGTTTTGCGCGCCGGTAATGGACCCGAACTCACCCGACAAGAGCCTGAGAATCATAAGGAACCTCGACACCGACAATCCTGAATCGGGAAGAAAACTACTTGTCAGGATTAGTTTCGATTCCTTTCTCGATCCTATTAAGAAGATGACACTTATGGAAGGTGGTTCGGCGTGGTTGGTGACAAGCACGGGTCAGTTCCTCGCCGTTACGGACAAGAGCTATGCGGACAGGAAAAAAGTCGGGGACAACGGTGACGAATTGGAACTGACAATTCTCCATGACATCAGGAACAAACCCTTTGGGAATGTTTTCGGACCGGGACATCCTCCCGATGTCGTGGCAGGGTTCTACAAAATCCCGTCGGTAAATTGGTATATTGTCTTGATTTCGCAAGGTCGGATCATGCTGGAGCCGATAATTCAGTTCCGGTTTTATTACTCCCTGGCCGGTCTCCTGGCCTTAACCATCATCCTTTCATTGATTCGGATTGTCACCAGACCCGTGGTTCGTTCGATATCGGATATCTCAGAGGCTGCGGCAAAAGTTCAGGAAGGAGACTATTCCCTCAAATTGTCCGATACAAGGTCTGATGAAATAGGACAACTCTATAGAAGTTTTAATCAAATGGTAGAGGGACTAAAACAGCGAGACCTGATAGAACAGACTTTCGGACGATATGTTGACAAGAAAGTGGCTCAGGATCTCATGAACAGACCTGAAGCGCTACGATTGGGAGGCGAAAAAGGTGTTGTTTCAATAATGATGTCCGACTTGAGGGACTTCACCGTCATTTCCGAAAAGTTGAATCCTGAAACTGTAATTACAATCCTGAACAATTATTTTTCGCGTATGATATCAGTAATAGAGAAACATCGGGGAATCATCGTTGATTTTTACGGTGATTCAATAATGGTTTTTTTCAATGGAGTAGACTCTGACATCAAGAAACGAGCCTACGACGCTGTATATTGCGCTCTAGAGATGCAAAGAGAGATGGACGGTTTCGTCAAAGAAAGCGTCTCGAATGGCTTTCCCGCTTTGTCTATGGGTATCGGAATCAATACCGGTGAAGTAGTAATAGGCAACATCGGCGCAAAGACGAGAGCTAAATACGGCATTGTAGGGGCGGATGTGAATCTTACGGACCGCATCCAGGCCACGGCAAGTCCGGGAAAGGTAGTAGTTTCCGAAGTTACTTACGGACTTGTCCGGGACCGGTTTACAATCATTCGAGAATTCGAGGTTTGCTTGAAAGGCGTGGAAGACCAAAAGAGACTTTATGAGATTGACTCTACCTGCCTGAAGGACGAATGCGCCTAGGCGCTCTCCAAAGACATTGAAACGTTTCAAATCTGTCGAGACTCATGATCTCTATTCTTTTTTGGGTCTGTCCACATCCTCCGGGCGGGCGGAGGAGCGTTGAATAATACGTTTACCACCATACTCTGTCATGAATTGCTCTGCGTGCGCTTTTGTGGAGAAAGGGATGAGATCGTAGCCCATGAACCCTAGTACTTTGGTACCCATAACGAAAAAGGCGTCGTTAACGTCAATAAATTTCCTGGTTGTAAAATCTGTAACGTAAGAATTTTTAATCTTGGTCACATCGATACCAAATCTCTTCGGGATTGTATTGTAAACAAACAGACACCTCGCCCCATCGAACCCTACAACCGACCCGTTCTCGAAAACGGATGCGCTGGCGCCGGCAAAACCAACAAGTTTTGTTTCACTGTAAGCGTAAATGGCTTCCGCTCCAAGCTCACCACCAACTTTCATGCCACAAACAGGGCACATATTACCTAACTTGAGCGTCAGTCCGTCAGGCAGGTCTACATGATCGGAAGCCTGCGTCGATAAAGGCGTTGTGACGACAAGGAAGGTCACAATTACAACAGCTATCCAGGGCTTTCTGGAAAGCTCCTTTACCTGCTCGAACCATTTCATGTTAGCCCTCCTAAACAGATTTCGGTTCTTGTCTGTTCATATAACATATATCTTCTTGAAATAAATTAAGCACTAATCATAAAAACGGCTCAAAGTTTCCGGAGACTCGATAAACGTCGTTTCCGTGTTTGGTTGTTCTGATACCCAGAATCAATAAACTATTGAGGCGTACCCTACAAAGCTTGAGCCCGGCATTACATCATAACTCGTGTAGTAATCAATTAGGGTTCCCTTGGTTACGCCGCACAACCGGGCGATTTCGATTATCGAGGCGATGGAGCCGGCTGAGCACGTATTCTGTCTTACCGGAGCTTCCCTCAAGATTTCCGACCGCTTTCATATCAAGCGCCTTTTCAATCAGGACCTTATCATTCTCGTCTTTCACCCATTTTATGGCTGCGGCCCCTGTTCCTTTTGGGGTAAAGCCATAGTTTGGTCCATAATGCGTAAGGTCGGCTGAGCCGAGAAACACTGCTGTAAGGCCTTTATCGTCAAGTAATTTCTTGATGATCCTTGCCAGAGTAATTGATTCTTCGGAAGATGGGGAATGAACGGCGATTATCTTTGCAGCGGGGAAAAAATATCGAACGAGAGGCGCCTGGATCTCAATAGTATTGTCCGAGAATCCCCTGGGAGCAGGACGAGCGTGTCCATTAGCGACAAATTCGTACAGGAAGTCAGCGTCCAAATCCTGCGGCCCCAAAGGGGTCTCCCATGATTCCTCCATGTAGGCGATTGGGGCATTGCCGCCGGGGAGATGTCCCCCAAAAATAACCACCCGGTCAATTGCGCCCCTGGAAGATAAGGTCTTGACGACACGGGCCGCAGCCCTTCCGGAAAACCCCCAACCAGCGTGCGGAGCCACTCCGGCTGTCCACTTTCCTTCCGGAGGATTGAATCCTTGCAGAAAGGAGGTTATTTCCCGTTCGCATTCTTTAGCCGAACCAGGATACCAGCCTACCGGTAACATGCGAGATCTGAAACTCATAAATACACCCCCTTTTCAGATTGTTACGGATCAACCATCGGCGCCAGGTATTCGCCTTATTCACAAATCAGGGACGACAACATGTCAGAAATTGTTTGAATAGCAGTTTACCAACCTGCCTGCCAATGAAAGTCGATGATACTCCTGGAGGGACATAACTCTGAATTCATCGCCCCTGCAAACGCTTTTGAGGCCGAGTGACAACGCGTTTGCCCCTGCCAGAGTGGTGAAGTATGGGACATTGCGATTCAAAGCTTCCAGTCGAATGTCCAAAGAGTCTTTAAATGATTTCTTGTCTGCCGCTGTGTTGATCACCAGAACGATTTCATTCTTCTTAATCAAGTCAATCACGTCCAGTTGGCCTTCCTCGTGGACCTTCGCCACCACCAAACTGGGGATGCCCGCTGCCTCCAACGCTGCGGCCGTGCCTTCTGTACACACAAAAGTAAATCCGCACTGGCTCATCCTGCGGGCCACTATCACGGCAGTGGCCTTGTCCCGGCCGGCTACGCTCAAAAAGACCCTCCCGCCCGTGGGAACAGGGAAATCCGTGCTGTATTGCGCTTTAAGGAAGGCCTGACCAAACTCCATGTCAATGCCCATGACTTCGCCGGTTGACTTCATTTCAGGGCCAAGCACCACATCAACGCCAGAAAACTTTATGAACGGAAAGACAGCTTCCTTAACGCTAACATGGTCAGGAATGATCTCGTTTGTGAAGCCGAGTTCCTCAAGACTCTTGCCCGCCATTACTCGGGCCCCAATCTTGGCGAGAGGAACCCCAATGGCTTTCGAAACAAATGGAATAGTTCTGGATGCTCGAGGATTGACCTCCAGAACATATATTTCCCCATCTTTGAGAGCAAGTTGAAGATTCATCAATCCCCGGACTTTAAGCTCCAGGGCCAGCATCCGTGTTATCCTGCGTATCTCATCAAGGTGGTATCTTCCAAGACTGTATGGTGGCAGCGAGCATGAAGAATCTCCGGAATGTATACCGGCCTCTTCGATGTGCTCCATGATTCCGCCTATAACTACTGTTTTACCATCGGAAACGGCGTCAACATCAATTTCGACAGCGCCTGTCAGATACCCGTCCACAAGGATCGGATGATCAGGAGACGCTTTAACAACTGCCGTAAGATAGCCCTGGAGATCCTCCTGATTGTGAACTATCTCCATCGCACGGCCACCTAGCACATACGAAGGCCGTACTACCAAGGGATATCCTATTCTCTTGGCGACTTCCATGACTTCGTCGTATGAGTGGGCTATATCATTCGGAGGTTGGTTTAAGCCCAGTTTGAGAAGCATTTCCTTGAATCGTTTTCTGTCTTCAGCCCTGTCTATGGCGTCAGGAGAAGTTCCGATTATCGGAACGCCAGCCTCCCAGAGAGGAATAGCCAGCTTTAGAGGCGTCTGACCGCCAAATTGCACAATCACGCCATCAGGTTTTTCGCGGTCAACAATTTCGAGGACATCCTCAAGGGTCAACGGCTCAAAATACAGTCGATCGGAAGTGTCATAGTCAGTGCTCACCGTTTCCGGATTGCAGTTCACCATAATGGTTTCAAATCCGTCTTCTTCAAGGGCGAACACTCCGTGAACACAGCAGTAATCAAATTCGATTCCCTGGCCTATCCTGTTTGGGCCACCACCCAGAATCATTATTTTTTTTCGGTCCGTAACACCGGACTCATCTTCATCCTCGTATGTCGAATAAAGATAGGGCGTATGGGCTTCGAACTCCGCGGCGCAGGTGTCTACTCTCTTGAAAACAGGCCGCACATTCGACTTTATCCTGAGGGCACGAATATTATCTTCCTCGCACTTGACGAGTTCGGAAATCCGTATATCGGAAAATCCCATGGATTTTGCCTTACGTAGGTTGTCCTCACATGACGGCCCCTCGAGCCAACCGGGTTTGCCGATTTCGGATTCCATATCAATAATCTGTCTGATTTGATCCAGGAACCACGGATCAATTTTGCTCGCCTCATATATTTCAGGGATGCCAACGCCTGCGCGAATTGCGTCTCCAATTTGCCATAGTCGATCTGGGGTCGGTCGTCTCAAGTGGCCGAGAATCTCGTCTTTTTTCAGTCCTGCCGGAAGCCTGGGCTCAAAACCATGGACATCTATCTCCAGAGAACGAATAGCTTTTTGAAGTGATTCCTTGAATGTTCGGCCAATGGCCATGACTTCGCCGACGGACTTCATCTGCGTGCCCAAAGTGTCATCGGCCCCGGGGAATTTCTCAAATGTGAAGCGGGGTATCTTGGTGACTACATAATCTATGGTTGGCTCGAAAGAAGCTGGGGTCTTCAAGGTTATGTCGTTAGCTATTTCATCGAGCGTATAGCCAACCGCAAGTTTGGCTGCGATCTTTAGCGATCGGGAAACCAGTGGCCTTTGAAGCGAGAGCGCTTGACCTGCTGACTCGGGGGTTCATCTCTATCACTACGACCCGGCCGTTTTCAGGATGAACGGCAAACTGGATGTTGGAACCACCTGTGTCCACACCTATTTCCCGTATAATCGCGACGCTCTGGTCTCTCAGTATTTGATATTCCTTGTCTGTTAAGGTCTGAGCCGGCGCGACCGTAATTGAATCCCCGGTGTGAACTCCCATGGCGTCAAAGTTTTCAATAGAACAGATGATGACAACATTGTCACCCACGTCCCGCATCACTTCCAGCTCAAATTCTTTCCATCCAAGGACTGATTCTTCTATAAGGATTCGTCCCACAGGCGAGGCTTCAAGGCCCCATAAAGCGAGCTTCTCGAAACTTTCTTCGGTAAAAGCTATGCTTCCTCCTGTCCCCCCAAGGGTAAAGGAAGGACGAATAACATTTGGAAATCCGATTTCCCGCGCAATTTTCCACGCGTGGCTCAAAGACTCCGCATATCCACTTTTGGGCAAATCCAGCCCAATGTTCTTCATGGCGACCTTGAACTGGTCTCTGTCTTCCGCCTTGTTAATAGCCTCGATTCCTGCCCCTATTAACTCGACTCCGTATCGTTCGAGAACACCGGCATTGTGCAGTTCCACCGCCTTATTCAGCGCGGTCTGTCCTCCCAGGGTAGGCAATAGAGCGTCAGGACGCTCCTTGGCTATAATATTTGCAAGCACATCTAGCTTAAGGGGTTCTATATAAGTAGCGTCCGAAAATTCCGGGTCAGTCATGATGGTAGCCGGATTCGAGTTTACCAGAACTACCCGGAAGCCCTCTTCTTTAAGAGCTTTCAGAGCTTGAGTACCCGAGTAGTCGAACTCACACGCCTGACCTATGATTATAGGCCCGGAACCTATGAGCATTATCGATTTGATGTCTTTTCTCTTGGGCATAAAAGTGTTCTCTTCCGCTACTTTTTGAAATGTTAATCAAGAATCCTAATGGCGCCATGCAAATCTTTCAGACTATATGGCTGTTGGCCTAAAAATTCAAGACCGTCCAAGCGCCCTCGAAGTCGGAATTCTTGACATCTGCTTGAATGCAACAGACTTTCTAGATTATGCTAAGTTTTATTATTGTTAGAATACTTTTCTTTCAGTTGCTCTAAATGTGGGCTGCCCCAATTAACACAAATTTTCAAGACAGTAGATGCTCATTTTAAACTTACGCGCAATTTTCCCCTACATCAGAGAATCATGGGCTGTAGCATGGCCCATGATCCTTGTGATGTTCTTTCAGTTTTCTATAGGGATCGCGGACGTTTATGTAGCTGGGTTGCTGGGATCCCAGATTCTGGCGGCTGTAGGATATGTTGGACAGCTATATTGGACTCTGATGATACTTGCGAATGCAATTTCAGTCGGAACAGTTTCCATGATATCGCAGGCTTATGGAGCCAAATCCAGACTGGGAGTCGGTCAGATTTCCTCCAATTCCCTGATGATGGGATTGCTTGTATCAGGAGTAATAGCGCTGCTGTCGAGGATATTCGCATACGAACTTGTCAAAATATCAGGAATGCCAGAAGAGATCAGAGGTATTGCTGAAACCTTTCTCAAGATTTTTTCACTCGTTCTGACCCCAACGTATCTCATGATAATAACAGCCGGAATACTAAGGGCTTCAGGAAGAGTAAAAACAGCCATGGTTAATAGCTGTTCCGCCTCTCTCCTGAACGTGATCGGTGACTTTGTCCTGGTTTTTGGTCTCGGTCCTATCCCTCCACTGGGATACGAGGGTATCGCGTGGTCAACCGCTTTCGCAACAACTGTCGGTATGACTCTCAACCTTTTTAGAATATTTACAGGTCCATATAGAATTACCTTAGACTCAGTGCGAAGGCCCCTCGGCAGGTGCATTCGTAACCTGATAAAACTGGGAGTGCCAACCGCTCTGCAGCAAACAGCCTGGAACGCCGGGACCCTGGTAGTTTATTTCTTGATCACCCGATTGCACGGCTCACAAATAACAGCTTTAGCCGCAATGACTGCTGGAGTTAGAATCGAAGCGATAATTTTTCTGCCTATTTTTGCGTTAAATATGGCCGCTGCTGTTGTGACAGGTAATAGACTCGGAGGAAAAAACATTGAGGCGGCAAGACAAGGCGCAAAGGCTACAGCAGGGTTATGCCTTGCCATAGTCTCCCTCCCATGCGCAGCCTTGTTTGTATTCGCTCCTGAGCTTTCCAGTTATCTAACCACAGACCCGGCCGTGCTCGAAGAAATGACGCGTTACCTGCGTATTAATATGCTGGCTGAACCTTTTTTCGCAGTTGGGATATCTCTTGCCGGCGCATTGCAGGGAGCAGGAGACACATTCGGCACCATGCGCATTATTTTCACCGGAATGTGGTTGCTAAGGATACCGTTCATCCTGGTGGCGATTTACATCATCAAGACCGGTCCAACAGGGATATGGTGGTGCATGGCGCTATCTGTCGTCATCATGTGCGGTATGCTCATCGCGAGGTTCAGAGGCGACAAATGGATACACGCGTCCATGGACAAGACTACGAAGACGATGCTCTGGGAATCCTGTTTGCCTGTGGACCCAGCCATACCTTCAGTAGCGGCCAAACAAGAGGGCGATAGCCTGGACATTTAGCCATTGATTTGAGGCCCCCCATTTCCGGTGAACCTATGCGGGAACCTCCAGATCGCCTGTATGCAGTGATTCCTCTATGTCTAGAGGAGATTTCATGTCCCTGCTTTTTTGTTGATGTTTTCCTTGGCCTTTATATCTGATCATACATGTATAGTCACGCTATCAAAAATCTACGAAGAGTCGGGTCGAGTTGAATGAAATCCGAACGTTCAGGATCCAGGCGGCATTCGTTTCTGACGACCAGGCCACTTCTTTTAGCGTGCCTGATCACTCTTGCTTTTTGTGTCCATCGGAAGCCTGAGCCAGGCTCAAGATGTTAACCCTGCCTACAAACAATTGAGGACAGTAGTTCCAGTTGATTTGTCCCCTTCTAAACCAACTTCTTTACCAGGAACTTCAGGACCCCAATTTGGCGGGGGGGTGGAAGCGGTTCCAATCTCAAGCGCATTGGTCCGTAATTGGTTGCCTGTAATTCCTAATTTGCAGTTCGGATTCAATTATCTGTTCGGAAAAAATCTGAGTCAGACATGGTGGTCCGCAGACTATGTTTTACCGGTATCCGTAACCAGGAATGACATCCTATTTGGTGAAGCTCATGTTGACTCTGCTAGTTCGGCGTCTACAGGCGGTTTCCCGTTCTTGAACAATTTTTGGCAGCAAGGGCCTGCCGGACTCCAGAACAGGATCGATCTTTCGTTGGGTCTCGGATACCGCAAGCTGTTTCGGAGAAAACCTACTGGTTGGCGCTTACGGATTTTATGATTCTACACGTTTGACAGGGTCATGGAGATCCGCAGGAAGCGTTGGATTCCAGGCCGCTGCTAACGGACCCGGCGATTCGGCGGTTGATCTCAACTTTAATTATTACTCCGATTCTTATGTCGGTTACGACTCCCGCGGAAGTGATTTTCCCGACTTTCAACCTTTTTGGAGCCATCGCAAATGGTACAGGCAACTATGATTTCGAGGCCGGAGTTTCACAACCGTTGTTTAATCGTGCGTATGATTTCCGGGTCAAAGTGGCCGGCTATAAATACGACATGGGTAACTCAAAGGTTTATGGCTTACGTTCCGGCGCGGACCTCACAACAGCCGATGGCGTATTCAAGGTATCCGCAGAATATGGCAATGATCGACTAATAGGCCAGTACGGGCAGATCGGAGCGTATGTCAATATCGGGTTTCAGGCTGAAAACATAGTTAAGGGCGAAAACCCTTTCACCAAACCCGAGCCGATTTTCAAAAGCCCGCGACACTTGAGGCAGTTGGCCTCTCAGCCCGCCAAGCGTAACTGGCGCAAGCCGTCAGCGGTCATTGCCAACGCAAAATGCTACGGCATGCCGGATGATTCGCAGTTTCAAACCCCTGTGGACCACGCTTGCTTCTGGTCCGGCAAGACTACCATGGCCGAGTGTATTGCCAGAGGATATACAGTTCAGACTCAAACACCTGGGGGAGCCTGGGTTGAGAGCTACATCAATAGTTTCCCAAACTCTAAAACAAGCACAGACGCAGAATACACCAGAGATTTCGAACCCATGTGGATTTGCGCTTCCGCTGCCTCTGCAAGAATGGCAAAGGGAACTGTCAGGGTTTTTCTAAATAATGCCAGGGCGAATTCGGTATTTTACACAACTGAGCTTCCAACCCTTCAAAGCAACTCAAATGTTCCTGAAGTGTGGGCCTATTATTGGAATGGTGCCGACTGGGGAGTACCAACAAGATTGAAGTAGCCTGGAAGGCCGGAACTTTATCGTTTATTTCTTGATTACCAGACTGGAAGGTTCCCAGGTCAGGGCGCTGGCGGCCATAAAGGCGGGTGTTCATGTAGAAGCGATAAAAGGTCCACCAATTTTCGCATTCAACATGGCAGCGGCCGCAGTATACGGAATCGACAATATAACTGCGTTTAGACATGTTGACCGAGCCGTCTTTTGCGTTGCTTTTTTTTCGCTTGACTTTCCTGCCTGATCATCATGTAAAGTAACCTTACAAAATTTTCAAAATAGTGGGTACTGTTAAAATGAACTCTCGAAGGCTGGGATTCGACGGGGTAGTTTGTCAAAGATTAAGCAATCTTTTAGTATATGGTCTTGTCTTGCTGACGGCCTTTTTATCTTGCGGATTAGTCTTTGCTCAAGACCTTAATACTGCCTCCCCAAGATTGCAATCTGTGGCTCTCCCTGCCGATTTAGCGCCATCTAAACCATATCTACAACCAGGCTCATCCGGTCCACGGTATGGGGGTGGATCAGAGACTGTTCCATTTTCAAGCGAAATGCTAAGGAACTGGCTTCCTGTAATCCCCAACCTGCAGTTTGGATTCAATTACCTGTTCGGAAGAAATCTCAGTCAGACATGGTGGTCCGCAGACTATGTGTTGCCAGTGTCTCTGACCAGCAGTGATATCGTGTTCGGTGAAGCGCACGTTGACTCCGCTAGTTCAGCGTCTACAGGCGGTTTCCCGTTCCTGAACAATTTTTGGCAGCAAGGGCCTGCCGGGCTCCAGAACAGGATCGATCTTTCGTTTGGTCTCGGATATCGAAAGCTGTTTGGAGACAATTTGCTGGTTGGAGCTTACGGATTTTATGATTCGACACGTTTGACAGGCTCATGGAGATCCGCAGGAAGTGTCGGATTGCAGGCCGCAGCCAACGGACCCGGCGATTCGGCGGTTGACCTCAATTTTAACTATTACTCTGATTCTTATGTCGGTTACGACTCCCGTGGAAGTGTTTTCCCGACTTTTAACCTTTTTGGCGCCATCGCCAGTGGAACAGGGAACTATGATTTCGAGGCCGGGGTTTCACAGCCGTTGTTTAATCGAGCGTATGATTTCCGGGTCAAGGCGGCCGGCTATAAATACGACATGGGTAACTCAAAGGTTTATGGCCTACGTTCCGGCGCGGATCTCACAACAGCCGATGGAGTATTCAAGGTATCCGCTGAATATGGAAATGATCGACTAATAGGCCAGTACGGGCAGATCGGGGCGTATGTCAATATCGGGTTTCAGGCTGAGAACATAGTTAAAGGCGAAAATCCTTTCACCAAACCTGAGCCGATTTTCAAGAGCCCACGACACTTGAGGCAATTGGCCTCTCAGCCTGCCAAGCGTAACTGGCGCAAACCGTCTGCGGTCATCGCCAACGCAAAATGCGAAGGGTTACCGGATGATTCCCAGTTTGCTAGTCGCGGACAACAAGTCTTGTTTTTATTCTGGGTATGGTCGCGTCGGAAGATATGCCCATGCAATGTCCAACATGTAGGTCGGATACTACCCGGGGAGGCAATGGGTTTCAAGTTCCGTACATGATGCCTTATGACGCTCAGCAATTTATGGCACTCCTTACTACATACGAGATATTCAGCCTATGGATACTGCACATCGGCGGCGTACGCCAGAGTGGCAACAGGAGACAGTCTGATGTTTACATTGAACGATCCAATAAATGGTCTGAGCAGGACGGTATTTTGGACTATCTGAACTTCCCACCTTACTAGGAAAACCCAATGTAACTGAGCATCAAGATCTTAGGGCCAGTATCATCCAACCTGCCGATTGGACGGATGGAGAAGCTCTGGTCACGCGCTGATCCAGTAGATTCTGATCGTAGTGGCTAAGTTAGGAAGCTTACAGAGATTCGTCTTGAAAATTGCATGTAAACCTTATTGTGCAATATGAAAGGTGATCTTTACTTGCGTATTCTGTAACATAGGATGCTGCCAACGAGAGTAATTCAAAGCTTTGCGGTTGGGTAGCCAACCGGCGATCATCCGGTAAGATTCGTTTTATACAGCTTCGTGATGGGACTGGAGTGATCCAGTGCGTTGTCATGGCTAACCGGGTAAGTCCTGAAGTGTTCGATTTGGCGGATCATATTCCTTATGAGTCCTCTGTGATCGTAACGGGACAAGTCCAAAAAGACCCTAGATCGCCGATTGGTTTTGAGATTGCTGTCGACAACATCGAAGTAATTTCGGAAGCATTACCCTACCCAATCTCGAACAAAGATCATGGGGTCGCCTTCCTGATGGATCACCGCCACCTGTGGCTACGGTCTTCCAGACAAACTGCTCTCATGAAGATACGATCGGTCTTGACCCGATCAGCCCGGGCCTACTTTGATGAACTCGGATTTGTTTCAGTAGAGGCCCCTATCCTTACCCCAACAGCGTGTGAGGGGACAACGTCTCTGTTTGAAGTAGCCTACTTCGACCGATCGGCGTACCTCACACAATCCGGACAGTTGTATGGGGAAGCGGCGGCTATGGCTCTCGGCAAAATTTACGTATACGGGCCCACGTTTCGCGCTGAAAAGTCCAAGACGAGACGTCACCTGACTGAATTCTGGATGATCGAACCGGAGATGGCTTTCTGGGAGTTACCAGAGGCAATCGACCTCGCTGAAGGGCTTATTTGCAAAATAGTGTCCGATATCCTCAAAGAATGTTCGGGGCAATTGAAAATACTGGAACGCGACATCTCAAAGCTGGAACTTGTCAAACCACCGTTCCCTCGAATCACATACTCTGAAGCCATCGACATGTTGAAACAAAAAGGCACGGACATTGCCTGGGGCGCAGACTTGGGCGGAGATGAAGAATCAGTCCTGTCGGAAGCCTTTGAAAAGCCGGTTTTTGTAACTCATTACCCCGCTGACATTAAGGCTTTTTACATGAAAAGGGATTCAGCCGATCAACGGTTGGCCCTCGCCGTTGACCTATTGGCTCCGGAAGGTTATGGAGAAATAATTGGTGGAGGACAACGAGAAGATTCTCTTGAGGCTCTTGAGGGACGAATTGAACGTCATGGATTGGACAAAGAACCACTTGAATGGTATCTGGACCTCAGGCGATATGGGTCAGTACCCCACGCCGGCTTTGGAATGGGTATCGAGCGGGCTCTAGCATGGATATCAGGAATCCACCATGTCAGAGAGACAATTGCCTTCCCTCGGCTTCTGGATAGATTGCACCCCTGATCTTTAAGGCTACCGCCTCAAAAAAGGATGGCGAACATCCTAAGACATACGACACCCTTGAGCGTTTCGGCGCGCGAACGATTTTTATTCCATGAAGAGAATGACTTACGGTATCACTTGGGAGCCAAGACCATGGTCATGTTGCGGCCTTCTAATTTCGGATGCTGTTCAATTTCAACATATTCAATTATCATTTCTTTGAGCTTGTTCATGAGCGCGTTGGCCAATTCAGGATGCGTGATCTCCCTGCCGCGAAACATTATGGTCACCTTGACCTTACACGACTCGGATATAAACCGTCTGATCTGTTTGACTTTGTGATCGAGATCATGCTCCTCGGTCTTAGGTCGTAGTTTGACCTCTTTTAGAATCACTGTCGCCTGTTTCTTCTTGCGCTCGTGTTCTTTTTTGGTCTCCTCGAACCTAAATTTCCCATAGTCCATGATCTTACACACTGGGGGGTCAACATTCGGAGCGACCTCGACGAGGTCAAGCCCGACTTCTTCCGCCCTGCGTAGCGCTTCGGCCACATCCAGGATACCCAGTTGTTCCCCTTCCGCTGATATCGCTCGCACCTGGGCGGAGCGAATCTTTTGGTTCACCCTGACCTTGGGTTCCGCTACGACGGAGCCTCTTGGTCTTCCTTTCATGCGCAATGCCCCCTTGCAACTAAAAGAGACGTAATTACCTTACTCATTCTGGATTCAGAAAGAGCGCGATTTAATTTCATTTTTCAAGAGATCAATGAAGTTTGACAGGGTTAATGATTCTGTTGAATCCTGTCCTCGTTTTCTCACGGAAATAACCTGATTTTCCAACTCCTTATCACCAAGAATAACCATGTAAGGAATTTTCAGATTACGGGCTTCCCTGACTTTAAAACCGATTTTTTCGTTTCTGAGATCAAGTTCCAGCCGGATTTCCTCTTCTCTAAGTTTCTCGGCAACCTCTTGAGCATAACCGTCCGTCCGATCCGTTATGGTCAATATGATGACTTGTACTGGAGCCAACCAGAGGGGAAAAGCTCCGGAATAATGTTCTATTAATACACCCAGAAAGCGCTCAATGGCTCCGAGCACCACCCTATGTATCATTACCGGTCTCTTGCGTGACCCGTCTGAATCCACATAAGTGAGCCCAAATCTTTCGGGCAAAGTAAAATCACATTGAATGGTGGCGCACTGCCAGGATCTGGACAAAGCGTCCCTCAGCTTGATATCGATCTTTGGGCCATAGAAGGCGCCATCTCCTTCATTGACTTCGTAGGGGAGATTCAAAGTCTGCAGGGCCTTTTCCAATGCGTTTGTGGCGCGTTCCCAGTCTTCATCGGAACCAATGGATTTTTCGGGACGTGTGCTCAATTCCATTGTGTATTCGAAACCGAATATGCTCATCACGTCTTTAACAAAGTTGATGATCCCTAGAATCTCATCATTTAGCTGGTCGGGAGCGCACAGTATATGGGCGTCATCTTGCGTAAACTGCCTGACTCTGAGCAAACCGTGCAGGACACCGCTCTTTTCGTGGCGATGAACAGTTCCTAACTCGAAATATCGAATGGGAAGGTCCCGATATGACCTGATCCTGGATTTGTAAATGATCATATGAGCAAGACAGTTCATCGGTTTGATGCCGTAGTCGACATCATCAACTGTCGTAAAATACATGTTTTCCCGATAATGGTCGAAATGCCCTGACTTCTCCCACAACTCTCTTTTAAGGATCTGTGGTCCTACGACCATTTGGTAGCCACGCTTGAGATGTTCTTTTCGTTCAAAGTCCTCAATCAGATATCTCAGCATTGCGCCCTTGGGATGCCAGATAATCATACCTGGTCCGGCTTCGTCAGATATGGAAAACAGGTCCAGCTCTTTACCGAGTTTCCTGTGGTCCCTGCGTTTGGCTTCCTCAATAAGTTGCAAGTACCTTTTCAGTTCATCCTTCGAAGGAAATGAGGCGCCATATATTCGCTGGAGCATAGGGTTCCGTTCATCCCCTCTCCAATAAGCGCCGGCGACCTTGGTAAGCTTGAAGGCCTTTACGACGCCTGAACTCGGAATATGGGGACCTCTGCATAGATCGGTAAAGTTCCCCTGAGAATAAAGACTGACCTCTTCAGCGTCTATCGAGTTTATGATTTCAACTTTGTAGGTCTCGCCAAGCTCCCGGAAATACTGGATCGCTTCTTCCCTGGGAAGGACGACACGCTTAAATGGAAGCCTGCTCTTGATAATTTCCTTCATCCTGATTTCTATCTTTTCCAAATCTTCAGGCGTAAAAGGACGAGGGGAATCGAAGTCGTAATAGAAACCATCTTCGATAGCAGGCCCAATGGTCACCTTGACGTCCGGGAACAACTCCTTGACAGCCTGCGCCATTATATGCGCGGTGGAGTGCCTCAGGATTTCAAGACCCTTCGGAGAATTTACTGAAACAAAATCAATCTGGCCTGATTCCGTTATGGGGGTATAAAGATCGATCTGCGTGCGGTTTAATTCCGCGGCGATAATCTCATGAGTGTTCTTCAACGAAAGATCTTTTAGAATCTCACCAGCGGTGATTCCAGTCGGATATGACTTCGCAGTTTCTTGTACGAGGATTTCTATGGAGGGATTCATGCTTGGGAATGCTCTAGCGCTATAATGGTCCATTCCCGAGGATTTGATAACATCTACCGAGCTTGCCTCCTATAATTCCGGCTAAATCTTGTTGGTAGGCACGTGGGGATTTGAACCCCAGACCCTCACCGCGTCAAGGTGATGCTCTCCCCCTGAGCTACGCGCCTAGATGTAACATTAACGATTAACAAGCGTGACACAGCTTGTCAAGACAAAAGTCATCAGACCACAAACGCGTCTTATCGCATCGAATATTTGCCTTCAGTTCCCTTGCTCGTCTGTGAAACACATGTGCGGCCTTCAACTATCAATTTCTGAAGCATCGCCTGCGCAGAAGCGTCGTCCCATTTAGCCGGTCCGACACTGTAACCTACAGCGGAACCCCTGCAATCAACAATGTAGGTTGTCGGAAAACCTGGGACCTCCAGTATTGCTTCCTGCTTAGGATTTACGAGAAATGAGGTTCTCTTGCCGGCCATCTCAACCACACGAAGGTTGAAGCCTCTCCCTCCATCATAAACAATAGAAAATGGCGCTCGAGTGGTCGCTGCGTATTTCTGAATCGCAGCAGGCGGGTCAACCAGATTTATGCCCAATATTTCCAGACCGGATCCATTGTAAGCTCTTTTCAGATTGTCCAATTGAGGTTCTTCAATCTTGCATGCGGGACATGTAATAGACCAGAAATGCAACAGCACCACTTTACCCTTGAAATCATTGAGGGACACGGTCTGACCAGTGGCGGTCCTAAACACCAGGTCCGACACCTTGTGAGGTTTTGGATACATGTAAATGTTTGCCTGGGTAAGAGGATCGGCGGCGTTTGACAAGGCTATTGGGGCTGACAGGGCTATTAGTGATAATGACAGTATTATTAGGATTGAGCGTCGAAGCGAGTTAGTCATTGGGCCTCCGGTTTCTTCATTAACATTTGAATATTCAATTTATAATATAGGGTTCTCTGTGTCAATCTTTTTTTAGATTGCGCCAATTATTCTTCTCCTGTTTCTTCATACATCATATCATGATATATTTCGCTATGCTCGAAAGAACCGTGATCCGAGGAACATTGGTAAACGTCTTTAGCCTGGGAGTCCTCATCCAGGGGATTTCCGGAAGCGGGAAATCAATGGCGGCTTTAAGTTTGATGAGGCACGGACATCGATTTATCGCTGACGACCTGGTACTGGTCACCAGACAAGGACCAGAAGGATTAATGGGACAGCCTGTCGAAAACAAATCCAGAATTGAGGTCCGTGGTCTCGGCATTTTTGACACTTGCGCCCTCTTCAAGGATTCTGTCCTGAAAATGGGGCCTGTTGACATGGTGGTCGAGTTAACCTCTTTTATCGATGATCGTGACACAGGCCGTACCGAGCCCCTCATTAGCAAAGTTACCATCTTGGGACGCGAATTGGACAAAGTCCTCGCTCCAGTTCCGTCGGGGATGGATCCTGGCTTTCTGGTTGAACTTGTTGTTCGGGCGCATTCTCATCGAATCGTGGAGAAAAGTTGGGAAGACGTAAAATAGTCATTGTAACGGGGCTTTCAGGTTCCGGAAAATCTACGGTGGCCCGCACCCTTGAGGATCTAGGATATTTTTGTGTGGATAATTTGCCGGTCGATCTTGCGCCCAAATTGATAGAGCTAATGGACGCGGGAGGAACGGAACTCCAGAAAGTAGCTCTTATCATAGATCTTCGTCAGCGTAAGTTCTTTCCAAGATATTCCTCTATACTGGATTCTCTGCAACTGAAGGACACATCTCTGGAAATTTTGTTCCTGGACGCCAGAGATGAGGTTCTGATCCGACGTTACAGCGAGACGAGGCGACAGCACCCGCTGGCTCCAGACGGAGCCGTGATTGAGGGGATAAACAGGGAACGGGCCGAGTTGAAAGAAATTAAGGATCGGGCCGACAGAGTGATAGACACTTCTGCTGTGACTGTCCACCAATTGAGAGATGAGATCAGGAAGATTTACGCTGAAAAGCGCACAGGCGAATTGCAAATAGAAGTAAACGCCTTCAGTTTTGGCAAAGGTATCCCACTGGAGTCTGATCTTGTCTTGGATGTCCGGTTTCTGCCCAACCCTTTTTTTGTCGAGCAGCTTAAGGAAAAGGATGGAAGGAACGAAGAAGTCAAGGCTTGGATCTTGGGCAAACCACTAACCACTGCGTTCCTGGAAAAGATTTACGATTTGTTGAATTTTCTTTTACCCCTTTACATAAAAGAGGGAAAACAGTACCTTACCATTTCAGTTGGCTGTACCGGCGGGCGTCACAGATCCGTAGTGATAGCGACGCTTCTTGCCCAAAAGCTTGTAGAGCTTGGGTATCGCAATGTTCACCTCAAGTTCCGCGAGCTTGGGATGGAAATGCATGCCGGCACTGATTGACCTGAAGAAAGATCCAAAGATGATTGGAATTCTCATATTAACTCATGGAGAACTCGGCGTTAAGTTCCTGGACACTGCTCGTTTGATAGGACTAACATCTGATGAGGCTGTTATTGCTTTATCCATAGATCCTAATAGTTCGTCGGATTCACTTCGAGACCAGGTGTCTAAAGCCATATACAAAGTTAATTCCGGGTCGGGAGTTCTTATCATGACGGATCTTTTCGGAGGAACCCCCACAAACGTTTCATTGTCTTTTCTAGAAGAAGGCCGTGTGGAAGTGGTAACGGGATTGAATTTGCCTATGCTGATCAAGTCTGTGAACTCCAGGGATGATTTCGATTTGATCGGTCTGGCTCAACTTGCTGCGGACTCTGGGAAGGAAAACATCTACAGGGCTTCCGAGGTTCTCAAACACCGAAGATCGCGCGGGGCCTGACTTTGCCCGAAACAGGGTTTCAAGAAGAATCACACATCTGGTTAACCTTTCATGTCAATAGTGCTTTTAAGAGTCGATGACAGGTTCGTTCATGGTCAGATTTTACAAGGCTGGCTACCGTCGACTCGCGCACAGGAACTTTTCATCGCTAATGACGCCCTCGCCCAGGACGATGTCCAGAAAATGATTATGGAATGCGCTATCCCCTACACGGTAAAAATAGTTATCGACACGGTAGATAAGGTGGCGGGGCTTCTATTGGACGACGACACTAGCGGAGTCAGGCGTATGGTCCTGGTCGATACTCCTATGGACGCGTTAAGGCTTATCAAGGCTGGGGTAAG
Organism: uncultured delta proteobacterium; assembly: GCA_963846725.1. Classification (GTDB taxonomy): domain Bacteria; phylum Desulfobacterota; class Desulfomonilia; order Desulfomonilales; family Desulfomonilaceae; genus CAJBEZ01. Next base: position 112,844 of record CAWJXP010000028.1, read on the forward strand.
ATTTGACCACCTCAATTTGGGAAACATGTCAGCCAACGGAAAAAAGATAGCGCTTACCAGGTCAGTAGCTTTGGGGGAAGAATCAGTGTCGGCCCTTAGAGAGATACTTGCAAAAGGGGTTGATATAACTGTTCAGAGCGTTCCTTTTGAAAAACCTCTGAATTTCTGCGACCTGTGTGATTTTTCGAATTTATTCGTTTCCCCCCAGGACACTGTTTGACGCGATTCTGGTCACTTAACGATCAGACCTGATTCTTGAAGAATCTCTGCTCTGCAGTAATTTTTTAACGTGGACTACGTTTAACGTTACAAAATAAAATTCTGGAATTATAGGGCCTTGAAATCCACATGATCAAAGAGGCTTTTTGCGCCGGAACACTTGGAGCGCTCCTTTGGCTCGACCGATACCAGATCGGTCAAATTATGATTTCGAGACCAATCGTTGTCGGTCCAATCATAGGCGTGGCGCTGGGTGATATCCCATTGGGACTCGCTGTAGGGGTTTTGTTTGAAGTTCTGTGGCTTCGCCGTCCTCCAATAGGGGGTTTCATAGCGCCTGACGTTACTTTCTCGACAGCGATAGCCTCAGCCGTAGCCATTATCGTCAAGAACCAATTCTACTTGGACACACCCGCCCTGGCGCTCCTGAGTTTCATGCTTTTCATGCCCCTGTCTTTTGTGGGGAGCAAACTCGATCTGCTGCTGAGGATGGGCCTAGGTAAGCTTGCTCCTCTGACTGAACGGGCGATACTCAAACGAGATAATCTAACCATAGGCCTTTTTTTTGCCGCGTCGGCGATTCTTGGCTTCACAATCTGCCTGACTGCTGAAGTTCCTATCATAATCTTGGGAACTGTTGTGCTGAAGCGCATAGTCGAAGTCTGTCCAGAAAGCCTGATTGCAGCGCTGAAATTCGCTTACTTCGCAGTACCCGCAATCGGAGCGTTAGACATGCTTGCCGGGAATTTTGAAAGGTTCTCTGTTGCGCTTTTCGTGATTGGATTCATTTCTACACTACTCTGTTATTTGTTTCTTTGACTTTTTGTTCAATCTTCCAACGCAAAACTTATTAGTGTGGCACGAGCCATGAAGTCTGAATCCATCAGAAATATCGATTGGAGTGTCGTTCTGGAGGTCTCCGGAATGTCCAGAACCGACGTCCAAGATGCGGTCGAAATTGAGAGGACCACCGTCTATAGCCCTTGGTCTGAGGATATGTTTCATTTAGAAATTGATAGACAGAACGACGGGCTAATGGTTTTCAGACTAGATGGCAAACTAATAGCTTACTATTGCTTCTGGAAAATCCTTGATGAGGCTCATTTGCTTAATTTCAGCGTCCACCAGGAGTTTCGTGGAAAAGGCCTCGGGACATTCCTGATGGATCATCTTCAACAGACGTGCAAAAGTATGAACATATCCACAATATTGCTTGAAGTAGCCGAGACCAACTATGCAGCGACGAAGCTTTACAAAAAATCCGGCTTTGGAAGGGTCGGTAGGAGGAAAAGGTTTTACCGGGATACTGGAGATGACGCCATTCTTATGGAGAAGAGACTATAACCAATCCATATGTAATATTTTTTACAATTATATTACTCAACCTACCATTATATATTATTTTTTATCAATATCATTAATTAATGTTGATATTTCAAATAATAGACTGTATAAGCTCCGCTTTAAGAGGTTTGAGCGTATCAACCTATTGTCAAAGCGGGTGATTTATATGAAGAATTTTTCATGGATTGTCTTGGGGGTCGTGTTATCTATGTTTGGGGTTTGTTCGTGTTCTTCGACCTTAAGTTCAGTCTCTGCAGTAAAGGCCGGTTACGAAAATGAAAAAAGCGGATGGATTTCAAGAAATATACCGAGCCTCGAGAAGCTGTCAAACATGATACCGCCGCCAACCGAGGCTCGTACGAAATGGGATGAGACGCAAAAAAAACAAAGGGAAGGTAACAGGACAGAAGACGGATATTGACCTTGAGGATCAGAACGACCCCAGGATTACAATCACTCCATTAATGAGATAAAACGACCGCACGGCAGAGCCCCGGTCGTGAAGTTCTTTCCAGTCTTCCGTTGAACGTATCATCTTGTCTATCTTGATGCCCTGCAGGACGGTCAACACCGATGCGATCGCTATTGGGCCCAATACACCGATTTTTACAAGCGTGACGATAGACATCACAGACGCAAAAGCGAAGGCTCTAACCCCCCATATGGCGGCAGGCTTTCCAAGCCTTACGGCCAACGTCATCTTTCCGACAGCCCTATCTTCGGGAATGTCTGAGAGAGATTGATAATATAGAATCATCGCCACCATGATCCCGATAGGAATCGATACCCAGAGCGCCTTTGCGGTAAAATGGCCGGCAAGGGCCGCATTTGTCCCTACCACCATTATGGGTCCCATGTTTATCCCGACAAAGACTTCACCCAAACCGTAATACCCGTATCTAATAGGCGGAGCCGTATAGAAGAGGCTCGAGGCAAAGGCTACAATGATCAGAATTGCGAGTTCCCAGACCTTGGAAAGCCACAAGATCCACACCCCGCAAAAGAAAGAGATCACATATAGGCATATTATGGCGGTTTTTATTTGTTGAGGATTTATCTTTCCTTCCTGGATTACGCGACTACCACCTATGGAAGCTCCGTCATCAACTCCTTCGAAAAAATCGAAATAATCATTCGAAAGATTTGTCGCGAGATGCACCATGAAGGACGCCAAAAGAACTAGCAGCCATCTGCCGAAATTCCATTCACCCATACTAAAGGAAACTGAAGCCCCTAGCCCCAGAGGTATTAAGGTCGCTACAAAAAATGGCGCTCGGCTAGCCTGAACCCACGCTTTGAAAGAACCTCCATTCATCCGACTGTTCCTTCGTGTAAATATGTTAATCCGAATGTGAGAGGAAATTTATTTATTGATGTAAATCCAGCGGACTCAAATAGATCACTCAACTCGTCGGGAGTCAGAAAATCCTGAATCGAATCAGGCAAGTATCTGTATGCCGACCGGTTTCCGGATATTATTCCGCCAAGTATTGGTATCATGTTGTTCAGATACCATTTGAAAAAATTTCTAAGACGCAGGTTCTTCGGAAATGTCATTTCAAGGGTTATGACCTTCCCGCCCTTTTTCACAACACGTCCCATCTCTTTCAACGCCGCCAGTCGATCCGGGATGTTCCGAAGGCCAAAAGCTATAGTTGCGCTGTCGAATTCATTTGAGTTAAAAGGCAAACTAGTCGCGTCCGCTGCTGAATACTCTATTTTCCCTGTGAGTTTCTTAGCCTCTGTCTTGCTTTGAGCCAGCCTCATCATTTTTTCAACAAAGTCCACCCCAACCACCTCAATGTCGAATTTGCTTTCTGCGATGGCGATCGCGAGATCCCCTGTTCCAGTGGCCACATCCAGAACTTTTCTGGCGTCGCTTGGGATCCTTTCCACTGCGAATTTTCTCCAGGCTACGTCCCTACGTCCGGACATGATCCTGTTGAGCAGGTCATAGTGGGGCGTTATTGTGTTGAATATGTTCTTGACCGCAGATATTCGTTCGTCAGGTGTCCAGTTTTTTAATGGCTCAGAGTTCATAGTCGGCTCCATCGACAGTAAACTTTTTCAAGGATGTCAAAGGTTTCGTACAAGATTACCCCCATCAATGCCAGAACAACTATCCCAACATAGATTTGGGGAATGTCCGCCCTTCCCCAGGCGTCAAGAATGTAGAAACCCATCCCGTACCGAGTGCCCAGTGATTCAACAAAAAATAACACAGCCACAACTGTCCCGGTCGCTATTCGCAATGCGGTAAACACCGCCGGCAGAGTTGCGGGCCATATCACGTGCGCAAAAAGGTCAAAGCGATTCCCGCCCAGGCTTCGGAGAGCATGCTTGGCGGACCGGCTCACATTTCTGGCCGCGTCTCTGGTCGTAATAAGAAGTTGAAAAAACAAAATTAGAGACAGCATCATTATCTTGCTCAAGTCCCCCAGACCGAACATAAGCAGAGCAAGAGGCAAAAACACAATCTTGGGAACCGGATAGGTTAGATAAATTAACGGCTTGGCTATCCGGTCGGCCTTGTTGTTTGAGCCCAGGTATAACCCCAGAGGAACCCCGGCAATGAATGATACAATGAGAGCCGCCATTATCCTGAACGAAGACGCTCCAATATGTCCCCAAAACCTGGTGGCGCCGGCCTCATAAAACAGGGTCCGGAACGTTACCCAAGGGGATGATATGGCGTTTTCCCCACCAATCCAGGCTCCCAACTGCCAAAGGCCAAGTAATACCAGCACACCCCAAAGGTAATCCCTTGGACGATTCAAGCCACGCCCTCCAGTTCACTCCTCACATTTTCACACACATGGTAAAACTGGTCGGACCCGTGATAGTCTTTGTCGCATGCGCCTGGATTGACAATGATGCTACTGATTGCGCCTGGGGAACCCTTCATGACTATGATCCTTTTCCCCAACCGAGTGGCTTCTTCTATGTTGTGTGTTACCAGAATCATGCTGAAACCTCTCCTACGCCACGCCTGAGCCAAAAGTCCCTGGAGGCGCTCCCGATTCAGTGTGTCCAGCGCAGCGAACGGTTCATCCAGGAGCAGCAAGGCTGGGTTTAGAATGAATGCCCTAGCCAGCGCCACTCGCTGTTTTTGGCCACCTGAGAGTCGTTGAGGGTAGTCATCTATCTTTGAACTGATGTCCAATTCGTTGAGGAGTTCCTGCAAGCGAAACTCATCAACAGGCTCCTTACGGATTTTCAAACCAAGTTCAATGTTTTGTCGGACAGTTTTCCATGGAAACAGACCATAATCCTGAAGCACCAAAGCGGCTTCCCTCGGGGGACCATCCAGCTTTCGCCCTTTGAAAGAAACTGAACCGAATGTAGGTTTTTCCAACCCGGCAAGAACTAGTAACAGTGTTGATTTTCCACACCCGGAAGGACCAACGATAGCTACAGTCTCAGTGCTACCAAGAGTGAGGCTGATTTCTGAAAGCGCCTCTGTAGGGCCTATATCCGTATTGTACGTCTTACTTACACGGTCTAGGAAAGCGAGTTCAGGGTAAGAATTCACCGTTCACTACCTGTTCGTATTTTATGTCGGAACGAATGACTCCCCTATTGTTTAGCCATGTGACAATATTCTCAAGACAGTCTCGGTCCGGCGGGGCCAACTTGGGAAACTTCGGGACTGGATATTCCATTTTGAGAGCTTCAGGTAGCCTCACCCTTTCCACCATTATATCCCTTACAGAGTCCGGATTACTGTTTATAAGTGTGTTGGCGTCACTGATCACATTCAGAAATACCTTGATCAATTCGGGACTCTTCCTGACAAATTCCTGTGAAAAAACCAATACGGTCTGACTCTCTCCCAGGCCGGAATCATCCGCTAAAAGTTTAGCGCCCTTTGAGATCGCGACTGATACAAGAGGTTCAGGCAAAACCGCCGCATCGAGACGACCCGTGAGAAGCGCCTGGAACCGTAAGCCAATATTCTTGAATTCGATAGTGTTAATATTTTCTTTTGTTATCCCAGCTTGCATCTGCAACTTGTCATTGACCAAGTCAACCACCGAATTTGAAGAAATAGCTACCGAAGCGCCATCCAAGCCCTTCAACTCATTGATGGCGCTCCCTGGCTTGACCATTATCCCGAACATCCTCCGGTCGTATCTGGTGTCATAATTTTTGGCGATCACAACAAGGTTGCGACCGTTGGCCTTTAAAACAAGGGGAGTAACCAGATCAGCAAAACAGCCGTCCAGGCTTCCTGAGGCCAATGCGATGTCCTTTTCACCCGCCGTATTAAATAATATCAAGTCAACGTTCAAGCCGTTTTTTGAGAAAAGCCCTTTGGATTCTGCGACAAAAAGTGGCAAAGCCTGGAGAGCGGGTAAGACTCCAAACCTTATTAGGGGTTTCTCCTGGGCTACGATGTTGGTCGAGGCAGCGGCAATCAAAAAAAATGTGATCAAAGAACTTAATACTATTCGACATTTAGAACCCATTTGTCCGTCACCCCTTTGCATGATCCTGGTTCGAGACTCCATTTTTTACAAAATCCACTACACTGTTTATCCACTGGTCCCGCCTCGAGGCATCCGCCTTATAGAGCCCGGAAGACTGACCAATGAAGTCGGAATAATATGCGCGCATCAAGGTTTCGAGCAAGCTGTTCATTATGAATGAAACCTTTTCAAGACCAATATCGGACCTTAGTTCACCCTTTTCCTGGGCCTCGGACAATAACTCTCCCAAGAAACGTTCAGCGCTTTCTCTCAGTTCAAGAACCTGCTCCGTTCCAGAAGGCGCTTCCCCCGATTGTAAGAGATGAAAATAGATTCTTGCCATCTGAGGGTGCTTATCTATGAATAGAAATCCCGATCGGATAAGCGTCTCCAATCGATCAAAAAACGATTCCCCCTCCGTTTCATCGCGGACTTTTTTGAGATAATCCTTTACCAGTAAAGACGATGCGCTGACCGTGGCTGTGAACAAGAGGGGTTTGGATGCGAAGTATTGGAAAAGGCTTCCTTTGCTAATACCGGCGATTTTTACAATTTTATTTACTGACGCCTTCCGATATCCATTTTCTGCAAACTCGGATATAGCAGAGTCTATTATCTTCTCCCTTTTCTGTGGCTGCAGTTTCTGAAAGATTTCAGTTCCAATTTCTAGGAGATATTTCATAAGTATCTTGCTGAATCAAGAAGAAGTGGACATTAATGGCTCGGAATGACCGCGTGGTCATTCTAACGCCTCGAACCTATTCCTGCAACTATTTTGAATCCTGCCCATTGAGCTTGACACATTCAGAGCCTTCTTGATAAAAACTTCAAAATACTATCATTCCGAAATTCTCTTCCGATCTAGTTTTTACCCGATTTGCACGAGGTGAGATGATGAGACTCCGCCACCTGATCGTTAAACCCGATCTGCCGGACGAGTTACAACCCCTTAGAATTATTGCCATGAACACGTGGTTCACATGGAACCCTGAAGCTAACCGACTTTTTCAGTCTCTGGATCCGGATCTCTGGGAAAAATACGGTCACAATCCAATAATGCTATTGTCGCAACTCAAGGAAACCAGAATACGGGAGATTCTTGCGGACAACGTTTTAATAGACAGAGTTAGGGATTTAGAACGCTCATTTGATAACTATGTGAGTAATATAGAAAATTATTCTTTCAACCTTGAGCGGCCGATTGACTATCGTATCGCCTATTTCAGTATGGAATACGGGATTGCGGAATGTTTGCCGATTTATTCAGGCGGGTTGGGCATTTTAGCGGGAGATCACCTCAAGAGCGCATCAAACTTGTGTTTCCCACTAATAGGTTTGGGGCTGTTGTATCAAAAAGGCTATTTCAGGCAATACCTGAACATCGACGGCTGGCAGCAGGAGTCCTATCTTGATAATGACTTCTACAACATGCCATTGGCGCCGGTAAGTGACGGAGCAGGCGGGCAACTCTCGTTCGATCTTGAAATGGATGGGTCCACCGTAAAGATTCTCATATGGAAAGTTCAGGTGGGCCGGATTCCGCTATACCTTTTGGATTCCTCCCATTCATCGAATACAGAAGCGGCAAGACGCATAACCGCTGAATTGTACGGCGGAGATCTCGAAATGCGCATGAAACAGGAAATAGTCTTGGGAATAGGCGGAGCACGTGCGCTTCATCTGCTGGGTCTCTGGCCATTCGTTTATCATTTGAATGAGGGCCACGCTGCTTTCGCTGCGCTAGAAACGAATAAGACAATCGATGGTTACTTACAAGACATCATTTGAAGTCGCAATGGAGGCAGTTACCGCATCCACCGTGTTCACCACCCATACTCCAGTGCCGGCGGGGATAGATCTTTTTCCTCAGGAGCTTATCCACAAGTACTTTCGTAAGTACATGGAATCACTGGGCATGACCGTAAAGGATCTCCTTGATCTCGGATGCGCCAATCCGGAAGACAGAAACTTCTCCTTTTTCCATGGCGGTTTTGGCTCTTCGACTTTCACGAGGCGTGAACGCGGTCAGCAAACTTCATAGAGATGTCTCTAAGAAAATGTGGCGATCACTGTGGCCACATATAGAAGAAGACGATGTGCCTATAGGCTATGTAACCAATGGTGTCCACATTCCGTCGTATCTTTCCAAAGAAATGTCGGATCTGTTTGACAGGTACCTGGGTGAGGGATGGATTGAAGAACCCGACAATACCAAGATATGGTCGAGGGTATACAACATACCACATGAACAGCTTTGGACAGTACACGAGACACGCAGGGAGAGACTCGTAAATTTCTGTCGCCGTAGGTTCATGAAACAAATGACTTCTGGTGGAGGATCTACGTTAGACAAGAAAAGAGCGCGAGAATATTTGAATCCAGAAGCTCTTACCATCGGTTTTGCCAGAAGGTTCGCTCCATATAAAAGAGCCGGACTGATTTTATCGGACCCTGACCGACTCCTGAAGATCATGTCTGACAAGAGACGGCCCGTGCAGTTTATTTTTGCAGGCAAAGCGCATCCAAAGGACATGTTGGGTAAGGAGATAATCAAGAAAGTAGTTCATCAGTCACGATCAGAAGGTTTCTGCAGAAACCTGGTTTTTGTTGAAGACTATGACATAAATGTAGCTCGCTATCTGGTTCAAGGCTGCGATGTGTGGCTGAACACTCCCAAAAGACCGAAGGAAGCGTGTGGAACTTCAGGGATGAAGGCTGCGGCCAATGGCGTCCTGAACTTCAGTATCCTGGATGGCTGGTGGCCCGAAGCGTACGACGGGACAAACGGATGGATCATCGGGACGGACGAAGAATCTCCGGATTCTGAAGATCAGGACAGAATAGACGCAGAGCAGATATACGACCTTTTGGAATACGAGGTTGTTCCACTCTTTTTTGACCGTGGTCCGGATGGGTTACCTCATGCCTGGATCGAAAAAATGAAAAACAGTATGGCGAAGATTTGTGGTCACTTCAATTCTCACCGCATGATTGAACAATATATGGAGGAGTATTACCTCCAGGCAGGACTGGCTCACCAAATTCTCGGGGAAAATCGTCTAACTCGAGGAGCTGAACTTAGCGAATGGAAGAAACGCGTTCGATCTTTGTGGAAGGATGTGAAGGTCCTCGATGTCTCAGCGCCAACTGGGGATAGAGTTTCCCTTGGTCAAACTCTCGAGGTTACAGCCTCTATTCAGCTAGGAAAGCTGCGAGATGAAGAGGTGATCGTGGATTTGTGTCACGGAACGGTAGGGCAGGATGAAGATTCTGAACGTTTGACACACCGCAATATCACGGCAATGGCGAGTGAAGATCAGCTTTCAGACGGAGTTTGGCGTTTCAAAGGAACTATTCACTGTGAAGAAACCGGAGTTTTCGCTTACTATCTGAGGGTTCTGCCTTTTCATCCATACCTCTTCAGCCCTCTATCAATGAACCTGGTATCCTGGGGATAATGTCCAAGAATACCAAATGAAAGTGGCCGTTTTTGCGGCTCTTCCATGAGTTGAAGAAACAAGTTGATTCTGGGGTTCTAATTAGTGGGCGCTCTCGACGGAATTAAAGTAATTGATCTCAGCAGGCTCTTGCCTGGGGCTTTTTGTTCAACAATGCTGGCAGATCACGGCGCTGATGTCACCGTAGTCGAAGCGCCCCGATTCAGGGAAAACCAGGTAATTGGGGTTGTGCCGATGGTTCGCAGGAATAAGCGTCATATCGCCTTGGACCTTTCCGTAGAGGCAGGCAGAGAGGTTTTCTACAAACTGGTGGCGCAAGCGGATGTCTTGATTGAGGGATTCAGGCCTGGCATAGCGAAAAAGCTGGGGTTAGATTACGAGACCATTTGTAAAGTAAACCCGCGCGTCGTTTATTGCTCGATTACAGGGTATGGTCAGGATGGGCCCTTACGGCAAAAGGCCGGTCACGACATGAATTACATGGCGTTAGCCGGCATACTCGACCTGCTGAGAGACGAGCATGGGGAACCCACCCAGCCTAGTTTCCAAATGGCTAATCTTTCCGGGAGCCTCTACGCAGTTGTAGGCATTCTTCTCGCTTTGTTTTCTCGAACCGTCACAGGTAAAGGCCAGTACATTGACGTTTCAATTGCCGATGGATTGATCTCTCTGCTGGCTATTCCTCTTTCTTCGATTTTTTCGGGATCTTTAATTCCGGGTCGCCCTGACAACAAGTCTCAAGAAACTTACCCTTGTTATCGTCTGTATAGGACCAAGGACAACCGACATATTTTTGTTGGCCCTTTGGAAGCCCATCTTTGGAAAATTTTGTGCGAGAAACTTGGGAAACCGGAATATGCTGAGAAGCAGTTTGACAGTTCATCTATCCCGGAGGTCAGTCGTGGGCTGCAAGAGATTTTCTCCAGGCGAGACCTTAAAGATTGGATTGAATTCTTGAGTGGTCCTGACTATTGTGTTTCTCCTTTGAACCGAATTGAAGATCTTCCTTCCGAACCTCAACTAATTGAGCGCCAAATGATTCAAAGAAATGATCAGGGTGTGCCGGTTCCGGGAGTAGCGCCCCGACTTTCGGAAACCCCTGGGTCGATACGAAAAGATTCTTATACTTTTGGGGGTGAGACAATAAAAATACTTACAGAACTTGGCTATTCGAAAGATTCCATCCTGAAATTGAAAAAGGATGTCGTTATCTGGGCGGACGACTCAGCAACAATTTAGGGCCAACAAGGTTAATATTTATGGCCTGCGGGGGGTTGGAACTCAACGGTCCTCGCCAGATCATAAACATTAACCATCCTCACATGATTGCGATCGATGTTTAGACTCGGAACTACTTCACTGTGACTACTGGACAGTCAGCGTTGAGAATTACGTGCCTGGCGTTGGAACCAAAAACGATCTTGCCGACCGGTGAGGTTTTCTTGATCCCTACCACAATCTCATCAACATCATGTTCCTCAGCAAATTGAACTAGGTCTTCCCCGGGAGTAACTCCGCGAACAAGAAGATGCGTCTCTACGGGGATCCCGTTAGTTGAAAAAAACTGCTTCGTGTATTCGAGCCATTCCTTGGCTTGATTAATCTCGCCCGTGGTCGTCGGGCCTTCCTTTTTCAGGGAGTAAACCACGTAAACATAAGCGTTAAAGGCCTCAGCGTGTTTTCTGGCTAAGTTTAAGGCCTCCTTGGCTTGATTGGAACCGTCATAACCTACAAGAATTTTCATGAATCCACCTCCCCTAGGTCAAGGGATTAGAGAATGAGATAACGTTTTACAACATCTTCGTTTGACCAGATCGCCTCCATACGCGCTCCATGCACTATGGTCCCTTTCTCGAGAACGTAACCTCGGTCACAGACCTCAATACAAAAGCGCAAATTCTGGTCCGCCAAAAGGATCGTAACACCATGTCGTTTTATGTCTTGTATAGTTTCTAGGAGTTTACGAACAATCATGGGCGCAAGCCCTTCCGATGGTTCATCGAGTAGGATCAGCGTCGGGTTCATCATGAGTGACCGGCCTAAGCTAAGTATCTTTTTTTCTCCACCTGAAAAACTTGAGCCTTTTTGCTTCCGACGATCCGCTAACAAAGGGAATAAGGCCTCAACTCGTTGTTTCGTCCAGTATCCTGAACGTTTGGAGACTCGTCCGGCTATTTCCAGGTTTTCTTCGCATGTGAGATCCGGGAAAATTCGTAAATCGTCCGGAATGTAGCTCACACCTCGTTTTGCAATGACGTTCGGAGGAAGTTTGGATATTTCTTCACCCTCGAAACGAATTGAACCGTTGGTAGGAGGGGTCAATCCCATTATGGAACGCAGGGTCGTAGTCTTTCCCATACCGTTTCTACCCAGCAGGGCCACTGTCTCGCCTTGTTTTACTTCAAAAGACACGTTTTGAAGCACATGCGCCGTACCGTAGTGGACATCTATTTCATCTACCTGCAACACCATGCGCAACCTCTTCCCCAAGATATACCTCTCTAACGTGAGGATTCATCTTGATTTGGTCGGGTGAACCATCCCCTATGATTTGTCCTCGATGCAAGGCCATAACCCGATCTGATAGAGAGAAAACGATATCCATATCATGCTCAACGATGACAAAGGTGACTTCGCCCGTTTGAGAAAGTTCCCGAATCCTTTCGAGGATCCTCGATCTCTCCACCGGATTCATCCCTGCCGTGGGCTCATCAAGGAAGAGTAGACGTGGTTTCGCCGCTAGAGCGATTGCAACTTCAAGAAGGCGTTGGTCCCCGTGTGAAAGGGACCTCGCCGCCATGTATGCCTGGTCTGAAAGACCGACTTGCTCCAGGACTTTTTCCACATCTTTTCGAACATCTTTGAGGCTGGTTACTGAACTAATCATGGCCTTGGCCCTTCCCTTGAGCGCAAGGACCGGAATAGCCAGGTTCTCGAACAGGGTGAGGTTTGCAAAAACGTTAACAACTTGAAACGAACGACACAATCCTTGCCTTACCCGCCGATGAATCGGCTCGCTTGTGACTTCGCGGCCTTGAAACCATATTTCTCCAGAATCCGGGGCAAGCAGTCCGGTCAACAGGTTGATCAACGTAGATTTACCTGCGCCATTGGGACCTATGATAGAAGTAATAAGTCCACTATGAAGGGAGAAGTTCAGGTCCTTGGCGGTGACAACCGACCCGAAAGCCTTGTTCAGCCTTCGAACATCTAATAAACTCTCACCCATGGTATCCTTTCCAGATTAGCGCAGTTAAGCCGTATTAGCCTCGATCCTCGTTTTACACTCTAAAATGTCGTTTGAGGATTTCTGCCGTCGATCCAACGATGCCACCCCGGAATCCGATGATAATTGCCAGCAATAATACTCCGAACCATAGCATCCAGTTGTAAGTGAACCGTTGGAGAATCTCACGAAGAGCTACAAAAACGACACTACCTACGAGAGGGCCTGAAAAAGTCTGCAGTCCTCCGATAAGACTTACGAGTACCGGCTCGGCTGAATGACTCCAGTGAGCGGAGAATGGGGCGACATTGCTCTCGAGTAACACCGAGAGCGTTCCGGCCAGTCCCGCAAAAGCGCCGGATACGGTGAACACTCCGAGGCGATAACCCTTAACCGATAGGCCGGCGAATTCGGCTCGAATGTGGTTCTCTCGAATGCCGGCAAGCACCAGTCCAAAAGGCGACATGTAAATACGATGGATAAGGAAAACGCTAATCACAAAGAAAAAGAGCACGAAAAAGTAAAATTGATAGCCCTTCCTGATGGGGATGTTCACAATGCCAAGAGAAATGGCGGTACGTGAAATTCCGTAAAGTCCGTCGTCACCACCTGTAATACTTCTGAGGTTCCATATAAGAGCGAAGACCATCATCCCGAAAGCCAGAGTAAGCATGGCAAAATAAATTTCAGTATGCCGAACGCAAAAAAATCCGATGCAAAGAGATAACACTGCCGCTACGGCTACACCGACAAAAATTCCTAAAAGGGGATTCGAGGTGACGTGGATTGATGTTATAGCCAGCCCATAAGAACCGGCGGCGAAGAAAGCGGCATGGCCGAATGACAACAGTCCGGTTCGCCCCAGTAGCAGATTGTAGCCAAGCGCAAAAATGGCCAGGATCATTATCCTTGTCGCAACATATAGGACGAATGGGCCGCTAAACAGACCTATTACGACCAAAACCACCAAGCAGGTCAATGACAGTAAGTATTTCCAGTATTGGTTCATCCGTCAGCCTTCTGCAAAAAAACCTTGAGGTCGCCAGAGTAAAACAACAGCCATAAGCCCAAAGGTGAGGAACATGTCGAGCATTGGCATAAATCTTGTTCCAAAAGAACTGAGGAGGCCCACCAATAGAGACCCCAAGAAAGCCCCTTTTAAGCTCCCCAATCCGCCGATGACCACAACTATGAACGCTGATATGATAATAGCCTCACCCATGCCCGTCGTCAGGAGTCCGACGTACGGGACCGCCAATGCGCCGCCCACGGCTGAAAGCCAGGCCCCGAAAACAAACACCCCCGTGTACAGTTGAGGCACGTTGACGCCTATGGACAGGGCCATCTCACGATCGGACGCCGCGGCCCTCACTATTCGTCCCCACCAGGTCTTTTCCAAAAGGCCATAGAGACCAAGCGCCACTAGAGGACCAACGACAATAATAAAAAGACTGTAGACTGGAAAATCGCGGCCAGCGATGGAAATTGAATCGGAAAGACCAGGGACTGCTGGTGAACCTATGGATCCAGCTCCCCAGATCATTTTGACCAGGTCGTCAAAGATTAGCACCATCGCAAATGTAAGCAGGAGCTGGTACGGCAACTCCAGGTGATAAACGCTCCGTAGAAGAAACCGCTCCATGGCATATCCCACAGCGCCTACAACCAGTGGGCCAAGCAGAAGCCCAAGCCAGAAATTTCCACCCATCGCGTGCAGTACAGGCGAAACACAGATATGCCCCCAACATATAAAAACTGCCATGCGCAAAGTTCAATACTCGAAGGACACCGAAAACCAGAGTTAAACCACTGGCTACCAACCAAATGAACATACCGGTAGAAATCCCGGCAAGACAGACGTGGACGAGTGATTGCAGCATAAGCGCCTACTCCCTGACCTGAACTTCACAACAAATGGGTCTCAAGAAAGCGAAGCGGAATGACATTGGTGTCAATCCGCTTCCTACGATTCAATTTCAGCCTTTAAACGGAGGATGAGTCCCAGGTCCTTCGAATGGTGGCCGATTGAAAAATTCTTTCGCCGGAATGACTATCTCCTTACCCATGATCTTAAAAGGATATTTCGGATCAGCTTTTGTCAGACCCCACGGAACCTCGTACATCGCCTGATGATCTTCCTTCCGGAAGACGCGATTGCCGGCGGGGGAATCAAGTTCCATCCCTTCCAGGGCCTGAATCACTTTGGCTGTGTCCTTTGATCCAGCAGCCTCGACCGCCTTCTTGAACGCAAACATCGTAGAATAAGCGGTTTCTGACACATAAGCGGGATAGTGATTCCATCTCTTGTGGAAACGAGCGACAAACTCCTTGTTCCTGTCGGTGTTCGGATAAAGGAAAAAATACCTGCCGGAAATCCAGATGTTATCAGGCATCTCGGGACCCAGGCCTTCCAGGACATCCATCGCCGCCCCTACGGGAAGCATGACATGCTTGATTTTGTCAAATAAACCAGCCTGCTTGGCCTGTTTTATGAGAGTAATCAACTCGCCGGCCCAGACTACAGAGTATAGGCCCTCCGGTTTGGCGTCCAAAATCGTGTTTATGTGCGGTCTAAAATCTGTGGTCCCGAATGGCGCCCAGGATTCAGCGGTAAACTTGACCTCTGGTTTCAGCTTTCCAAGAGTATCTTTGAACATGTTCCATGTCGTGTATCCATACTCATATTTGGGGTTTATGGTAGCCCATGTGGTGACCGGCAAATCCTTGGCCACGAACGCCGCCGCATTCCCGTCTTGATATGTCGGTGTGCAGATGCGGAAGACTTGCTTGATACCTTTTTTGAAGACTTCATCTTCTGTCAGTTTTTCTGTCGCAGCGTGAGTCACCATTAGCACCCGATCAAGCTCAGCGACTACGGGGGCCATTGCCAAAGCCTGACCCGATGAATCAACTCCCGCAAGAAAATCAGCCCCCCAACTGTCAACAAAATATCGCGCGCCCTGGATACATGCAGGCGCGGCTAATGTGGAGTCACGAATCTCAAGCTCCACCTTATTCCCTGCTATTCCACCAGCGGCGTTAATCTCTTCCACAGCCATCAAGGCGCCCATTTTGTGAAATTCTCCGTATCCGGCAAGCGTCCCGGAGAGGACCGTCAAATAACCAACCTTGATTGGACCCTTGATTTTCGGCGTGGTCGCCCACAAACCTACAGGTTTCACAATCCCGGTCCCCAGAGCCGATGCGGCTGCGGTTACCAAGCCCGCCTTGAGAAAATTCCTACGCGACGTTCCCTGCTCGTCCATATGCAAACTCCTTTCTTTTCGGCCAAATTCAGGCCGTATGAAAATCAGCCTTCCGGCCATGAGCTAAGACCCTTTGCCAAGACACTGTCTTACCAGATTGTCCAGCCTCCATCGATAAAGATGGTTTGACCGGTTATGAAATCCGAGGCTCGAGAGGCGAGGAAAATAGCGATTCCAGCAAGTTCGTCCGGCTGTCCCCAACGCCCCATTGGGGTCCGTTCTACAATAAATCCGTATCGTTCAGGATCGTTTCTCAATTGCGCTACTAACGGAGTTTCAAAATAGGTAGGACCAATAGCGTTCACGTGAACACCCTGTTTTGCCCATTCCAGAGCCATTACTTTGGTCATCTGCACTACGCCTCCCTTGCTGGACGCGTAAGCCAATTGTGAGGGGAGACCAACTGCGCCCAAAATAGAGGCCATATTGATCACTTTGCCGTATGATCGGGAAAGCATGTCAGGGACCACTGCTTGGGCCATCAGGAAATAGCCTTTCAGGTTGGTATCCATCACGAGGTCCCACTCTTCAGAGCTCAATTCAAGGACCGGCTTTCGTACGTTTACGCCCGCGTTGTTTACTAGTATGTCTATCTTTCCAAACACTCTTAATGTAGATTTCACGGTATCATGCACGACCTGTTTGTCCAGAATATCAACGCAGAATATTTCGGCTCTTCGACCCAGGGACTCAATAGACGCCTTGACCGTCAACAGATCATCCCGGTCACGAGCATAAAGGGCCACATCAGCGCCGGCCCCCGCCAGAGCGATTGCAATCGCCTTTCCAAGCCCCTTTGAAGCTCCTGTGACAACAGCCACTCTATTCGTTAGATCAAACAAATCTCTAAACATACGAATTCATCCTTATGGTATCTCTGATTGCTCATTTTTGAAAAAACGACGAGAAAACTATTGAGTGATGCGACGGCAAATTTGCACGTTTTGCCCTCGGAGTTTTTCGGCCATCTCGTCCATATAATCCTTCTCGGGTTTTCCTACTATGTTTTCAAAAGTTTCGTCGCGCCGTATGCCAAGAATCGTCTCAGCCAGTGAGTCTTTGTCCTCTAAGCCTCCGCGACGGGCTATAATTATTTTCTGGGCGGCCGGCGAACCGGCCCCATGCATGGCTTCCGGCAGGCCTGCCCCCACGGACATGCTTTCAACGAGCCTTAGCATCTTCAATATGTTACGTACGTCCACCCCTTCTTTACCAGCAAAGTAACCGGTTATTGCTTCGCCTATTTCCTGATTGTTCAAATCATCCTCTGACGGAAGAGTGATTATTTTTCCTCCCGCGATGTCTTGAGCGATCCTCATCCACTCGTAGACCATCTTGGTAATATTCAGCTTTGTAACGCTTGCCAGCAATGGATTGATGTTATAGGCCCCAGAGGGGGTTTTCCGACCTTCATACGAACAAGCTAGCGAACATGACCAGCAAGTCTCCGCCATAGCCATCATATCGGTAAGTTTATCGACAATATGTGACGCTTTGGCTACACCGTGGGCATCCGCCAACCAATGGGAAGCTCCGGCTACGACATCCGCCAGCCCCACCTTGCATCCGCCGTAGTTGGCGCGATGATGGCCGGCGAATATTTCCACTAACTGACCTGCGAATTGATATTCGCCGGCCATAAAAACTCTTCCCCAAGGCACAAACACATCTTTGAAAATTATAAGGGCTTCTCCACCGACATTGGCGTACTTGGGGTTCCCCGTGTCGAGAACACCATCAAGTCGACGAGTATCGTTGGTTTGGCGGGAAAAAACTAACTTGATTCCTTTTGTGTTAACCGGCGTGGCAAAAGCAACCGCAAAATCCTTATCTTCCTCACCCATCGCTCTAGTGGGCATAACAATGATCTCATGTGAATTGATAACGCCGGTGATATGGAGTTTGGCGCCGTTAACTATTATTCCCTCATTGTTTCTTTCAGTTACGTGCAAGTAAAGATCGGGATTTTTTTGTTGATGCGGCCTGAGACTTCTGTCACCACGTGCGTCGGTCATGGCGCCTGCCGACATCAGATCATGTTCCTGAACATATCCAAGAAATTCTTTGAAACGTTGATGGTAAGAAGTTTCAAGTTTGGCGTCCATTGCATATGTAATAGCATACAGCGCATTAAGACCATCGAGACCTACACAGCGCTGGAAACACGTCCCCGTCTTCTGACCCAGCAACCGCATCATTCGCACTTTTTTTACCAGATCGTCGACACTATGGTGAATGTGTGTGAATCGATTGATCTTTTTTCCGGTAAGATGAGAGGTCGCTGTCATGATCTCAGCGTGCTGAGGGTCGTGAGCAAGTTCATATGTCATTGCCGCAGTATTTATGTGAGGAGCGAACATAGGCTCGTCGACCACATTGGTGATCCTTTCGGCCATGAAATAGACCTCGGGTCTCAATTCCCGCAAAGATTCTATGTAATCTCTCCCAGTCATCATTGTCATATCAGTATTCTCCTTTTACGCTTTCTTATCTTCACGGAGATCTTTTCTCAAGAACTTACCTGTCGGGGTTTTTGGGATCGCTGTGACAAACTCAACCTGTCTCGGGTACTTATACGCCGCCATGCGACTCTTGCAGAACGATATGATTTCATCAGCGGTGACTGTGCCTTCTGATCCCTGTTTCAACGCCACAAACGCTTTAACAGTTTCTCCCCGATATGAATCAGAAACGCCGATTACAGCGGCTTCCCGCACGGCGGGATGCTGATAGAGAACGTCCTCTACGTCTCTAGGCCAAACTTTGTATCCCGAGGCTATAATAAGGTCCTTTTTGCGATCCACGACATAAAACCATCCCTGTTCATCCATCTTGCCGACATCCCCGGTAAAAAGCCACCCGTCATCGATGGCGTAAGCTGTTTCCTCTGGCTTGTTCCAGTATCCGGGAATAATCATTGGCCCACGATTCACTATTTCCCCAACTTCGCCCGGCGCCATTTCATGAGATCGATCTTCAAGGTCCACAATCTTTGAAACACTGTTGGGAACAGGAAGCCCAACCGAAAGGGCGCCACTTTCTGTATCCACGGGCGCCTCCTCTCCTAATGGGACGATGTGAGATGGAGAATTTGTTTCCGTCATCCCATATACATTGTGAAGACGAAGACCCGTCAAGCTCTCAAACTGATCAACCAATGCTTTGGAAACCGGCGCCCCTCCGCTGTAAGCCTTTACAAAACTCTCAAGACGTCTCTTTTTGATGTCCGGATGATTCATCATGGCGATGTACACGGTGATCGAAGCAACCGTCATTGTCACCTTCCATCGTTCTATTAACCTAAGCGCCTCACCCGGATCAAAGCGGTAAAAGAGAGTCAGCGGGATCCCGGCTAAAGCTGCGATGGCCGAGTGAGCCACTTCTCCAGTGACGTGGAAAAGCGGCGCTACCCCAAGGACTACATCGTCGGAGCCTATGCGCATAACGGCCTGGTAGACTCTAGCGTTAAACGCTATGTTTCCGTGAGTGTTCATGGCCCCTTTGGGTTGGCCGGTAGTCCCGGATGTATATGTAAGGTACGCGACGGTATCTGGAGTAAGTTCACAATAATCTGGGGACTTTCCTTTATAATCCTTTAAAATATCAAGAAGTTTAAGGCAGCCCACAACCTCTGAGCGTTTCACGCTTCTAAGAGTTTCCACAGGAGACGAGTCAGGAGGCAGCAAATCAAGGGCCGAAGTCGTAATCACCTGTTTAACCTGTGTATTGCTCAAAAAGGAAAGATCCAGAGCGGTTGCAATTTCGTCATGAGTAAGGAACACTTTGGCGCCGGAATCTTGAAAAAAGTAAGAGAGTTCCTGTTCCTTATACATCGGGTTCAGCGGGACCACGATAAGGCCTAGTTTCCATGCGGCATAGGTTGCGATCAGGAATTGAGGAATGTTCTGAAGATGTACAATGATTCGATCACCAGTCTCAAGACCAAAGTTCTGGAACGCTGCGGCCAAATAGTCCGAGAGCCGATTGATCGCGCCATATGAGATCACATGGTCAAAATAATAAACAGCGGGGGCGTCTGGTCGGGAACACGCGGTTTTTATGAAATCATCTCTGGCTGTCGCCGACGTTATTTCCAAATCATGAGAAACCCAATCAGGATAAGAACTCAACCAAGGCCGTTTTTCGTAAATAGATCGCATAGTTCCCTCTGACTACAATAAAAGGCAGACACTTTAATTTTGAAATCGCCTAATCGGCGCCTCCGGTGCATTTCAGCACCTGCCCGGTAATATATTTAGATGAATCTCCCACCAGAAATAACAACGTATTGGTCACGTCCGACAATTCTCCCATACGCGCCGCCGGAATCTCTTTAATTAACTGATCCGCAAGATCTTTCTGAATCCGCGAGGGACGAATGGTCCTTATGAACCCCGGCACAATGCAGTTCACATTTACCTGGTACCCAGCCACATCTTTTGCGCTGGCCAAAGTTAACGCAATGGCCGAAGCCTTTGCCGTTTCATAGCTCAAGGCGTCAGCATACCTGTCCCAAGCCCATGGGGCCAAATAAATGACACGTCCCGAGGAACGTCTGCGCATACTCTCCTGAACCGACGTTATCAAGTTCCGGGCACAGGTTACATTTTCCTGGAGTCGACCGGCGGCGACAAGATTGTCCCGCGACGCCTCGGATATTTTAAGGCTGCCAATTCCTATGTCGTGAATATAAATGTCGGGTGTCCCGATTTCGTCTTCAATTTTCTTGTACAGTTCCGGAGACATCGGTCCATTTTCAGAGTTGAAATAGCATTTGAGCTTTTTGGACCCACCAGGGTTGATAATCGCATATTCCCGGCCCCTGCTTACAGTGTCCATGTGGGCTGTCACCGTAACCCCATGCGATAGCATAAAGGAAATAAGGGCGGTATTAAGAGGCGTCCCGCCATTTACGACAAGCGCCGACTTGCCTTCCAAAGCGTTGCCGCTTGATTCACACTGCGCAGGTGAGGATCCTGGCTCAACTAATCCTTGAAAGAGTAATTCGAGGATGGTCTTCTCCACATCCAGAGCGCTGGCATAGCCACGGAGATCCCACCGCTTAAGGACCCATGCGTCAACCATAGATTTGATAAGGTTGGCGACTACCCGAACGTTACATGGCCGAAGTATTCCTTTTTCGACACATTCTTCGAGTATTGACTCGATAACTTCGAGGTGGGCCCGTTCCTTCTTCAAGAGACTTTGCAAGAGGGGCTTCGTAAGAATGTGACCCTCTTGGTAAATTAACATGATGGCGTCCGCCAGTTTATCCATGGTGCTGAATTCGGCCCGGATCATCCGACGCAGTTTCTCAAGCGGAGCCGAAACCTGTTCGAGAGACTTTGTCATGGCCTCCATGGCCGAACTAGCGGCCAACTCGTGAATCAGGAAGAATATGTCCTCCTTGGACCCGACATAATCATAGATACTGGCCTGGCTCAACCCGGTTTGTTCTGCGAGATTTCTAAGTGTGGTTTTGTGGAATCCCTTTTGGGCAAAGAGGTTAATTGCCGCTAGAACGATTTGCTCACGACGTTTCTGAACAAGCTGTGGGTTTTTGACGGTGGTGTGAATCGTACTCACGTTCGGGCCCCAAGAAGAATTATTGCTGACCACTCACTCACCTTCCGAGCGCCCGCTTACATTAATGTAGATATTGACAGATTGTCAACTCCTAAAGAGAAAAAACGCGACAACAAAATCAACACTGGGCGATTTTATCTCTTTGGATTAGACCATCGCTGGCGTATATAAATTCTTTTGTTGTTTCGGAAGCTCGACACGCTGGCGAAGCATTAATCAACTATCTGATCGAGAGAATGCGAGGAAGGAAATGGCGATTAAGACTGGTGATCAATACCTTAGGTCTCTCAAGTCGCTTAAAATTGAAGCTCACGTATTGGGTAAAAAGACCGACAAGCCTGAGACTCATGGACTTATCGGCCCTTCTCGGCAGGCGGTGGCGTTTACCTATGAGTCGGCTCACAGACCCGAGAGCCGAGAAATGTTTAGGGCTGTTTCGCACTTATGCAACGATGAAGTTAACAGGTTTACTCATCTGCATCAGAGCGTCGAAGATCTGGTTAACAAAATAAAAATGCAACGTTACTGCGGCGCGATGACCGGCTGCTGTTTCCAGCGTTGTGTAGGCCTTGATGCGGCTAATGCCATCTACAGCACGACTTTCGATTGTGATCGCAAACATGACACTCGATTTCATGATCGTTTCCGTGATTATTGGGGTTGGATCCAGAGGGAAGACTTTGTAGTAGACGGAGCCATGACCGACCCGAAAGGTGATCGCAGTCGTCGGCCCAAGGACCAGACAGACCCTGATCTTTTCCTGCGAGTGAAAGAGCGAAAACCGGGTGGGGTAGTCATCAGCGGAGCCAAGCTCCACCAGACAGGCATGCTTAATTCGCACGAGATTCTGATCATGCCGACCATGAGCATGCGCACAGGCGAGGAGCCATGGGCAATCTGCTGCGCTGTTCCGATAAATGCCCCGGGTGTGCGCTATATCTATGGAAGACAGGCTAGTGACACTCGAAAACTTGAACAGAACAAGCTTGACGTTGGCAATCCAATTTTCGGGGGCCAGGAAGTCATGACGGTTTTCGAGGATGTATTCGTTCCAGAAGAACGTATATTCCTGGACGGTCAGGTGGACTTCACCGGAGATCTAGTGGAGCGCTTCGCATCTTACCACCGCCAGAGTTATGGTGGGTGCAAAGTTGGTGTCGGAGACGTTTTGATCGGGGCCACCGAACTGATCGCCCGTATGAACGGCGTAGCGAAAGCCACCCATGTGAGGGAAAAAATTGTCGAAATGGTCCACCTCAACGAAACTCTTTACTGCTGCGGGCTTGCCTGCTCAAGCCAGGGGAGTCCTACTCCCGCCGGTAACTACCAGGTAGATCTACTGCTGGCAAATGTATGCAAGCTCAACGTTACCCGTTTGCCATACGAAATTGCTCGACTGGCCACCGACATTGCCGGAGGTCTTCTGGGAACCATGCCTTCAGCCTCGGACCTAAACGATCCTGAGGTCGGCCCGTACATCGAGAAGTATCTGGCGGCCAATCCAGATTACCAGGTGGTAGATCGCATGAAAGTTCTTAGGCTGATTGAGAACCTCACCATTGGAGCTGGCGCTGTAGGTTATCTTGTGGAGTCCATGCATGGCGCCGGACCACCGGCCGCTCAGAGAATCATGATAGGTAGGCAGGCTGGGCTTGATGAAAAGGCGGAGCAGATAATGAGGCTCCTAAAAATATCGGGGAAATAGCCCTTGCTGAAAAAGTTCCAGTAATAGGTCGTCCAGGGATCTAGGGTCTGTTTATATGGTGGAAAACATGCTCGGAGACGATTGATTTCTTACTAAAAACTAATTGTCGTGAACCACTTGCTCGGTAAAACCTCCGTCAACAATGTTATTGTCGTTGGCTATGACCCAATCGAATATCTCGGCCTCGTTTATTCGGACTTTAGCGCCTTTTTGGAGATCTTTACGTAAAACTGGGGCATTCTCGAGGAAACCGACCAACGATTTGCCGCGCCACGCGTTGAGAGATACCCACATCCATTCGTATTGACCGCCATGAGCCGGAAATCCCACTTTTACGGCATGTACCCGGTCTTCCGTAAGATTGGATTCCTGAAAGCTTTTTCTAAAGATGTCCAAGGCTCCGCGGGCCTGACGGTGAGCATCCAATATCCTTTTCCTTAAAATAATCAAGTCTGGACTTATTATGTCAGTTTTGGCCGCAGGAGCGTCGGATTTCAAAGCTGCCTTCTCCGCTGGGACTCGAGCAGGAACGGAAACTCTATTGAATACTTTCAATGCGTCGCGTAGGCCAGTCTCCCCTGTTGACGATTCATCTCTCGCATAAGGCGATATCAGGAAACTTCCTGCAGGGAAATGGCCTTCAGCGTCTGATTTGCGGTATTCAAAACCACACAATACAGAGGACTCTATTAAGCGCAGCGGCTGAGATATAATCGAAGATTTGCTTCTAAGATCCACCAGAGTTTCACACACACGCATTATAAGTTTGGCCGCCGCGACGCCAAATTCTTTTGGAACTCCCTCCAGTTCGATGTCAGGCAATCCGAATTTTCTCATGCCGTGGCTGTGAGCCCATAACGCCCCATCTTCATCCAGTAAGTCTATAAGAACATTAGATTGAACTACTTGCGATCTGTCATCATATAGACTTCTCTCCCAAGCCTTCTGCCCCCACAGAACATGAGAGACTGCGTCCTGTATTACTCCACCGGAAACATTTCTGACCGCTTCTACAAATCTTGTAAGAAATGTCACATTCTCAAGGGCGGAATCAGCAGAATCAGCGAACCTTATCCGTATAATCATCTGTGAATGTCTGAAGGTTCTGAAATCGGAGGGCTCCAATTCCCGAGAGTTGAATTCCAATAGTTCCACAGGATATTCAAATAAATCTCCGGCTTCTTCCCGCAGTATATAATCAATGGTGAGTCTCTGTTTAGCGATGAAATTTTCAAGATTTTGAAGTTCCCGGGACCTGTTTTGTCTGTTGACTGGTTGCTGCAAGAAACTTCTTTTTAAGTCTTCCCAACTGGGGATCGTCGATGTTGGCGCATATACCCAATATTCACAATGGTTTGTCCACAATGCGGATTCGAGCGTAGTTACTCCGCCTGCATCACCCCCAATAATTGATTTGTCTTCGCCCGTCCGTCGAAGGCTGCCCAGCAATTGAGCCCCGGGCGAGGACACCAGCGACCTAGCTCGGCTGCTTATGGCCTTCAGGCTCTCTTTTCCAGATATTGAAAAAAGCTTATTGAATGGAACTTTCCCACTAAATATTGCCCCTATTCCGATAGCCGATCCGGCATGTAACTCTTTTTTGGCCTTACGAATCTCTAGATTTCTGTTATCCATGCAGGGGCGTGACTCTAAAAGCCTTGCTGCCTCTTCTTGCCTTCCTGTCCTGATGAGCGCCAATCCGAGCCTGCCTATATCGTCATCTTCGGCTTCTGAAGCCTGAACCAGGCTCATGCCGATTTCAACAGCTTCTTGATACTTGGTAAGCGACAAATATATCTTAAGAAGAGATTGACAAACCTCTTTGTCTGTAGAATCCAAATCGTGGACCTGAATTAAAAACTCTTCCGCCTTTTTCGCTTCTCCAACAGACGCGTATCCCAAACCGAGCGCTCTAACAGTGTTTTCCAGAGGCCCGTACTTTCTGAAGAGTGACTCCAACGCATTCACGACCTCTTTTGTGATATCACCCCCGTTCAGAATACGACTCGAAAAAGCGAGCATCTTGTGTCGAACTTCTTCAGGGATGGAGTCCACCTGAGCAGGTGTCCACGTTTTCGGAATTCTGGCGTGGCAATGTGGACAATTCAGGAAGTCTTCGGATATGTTTAAGAATCTTTCATCTGAGAGACTTTGAAGGTAACCGCAGTCGGCGCAACGGACTTGGACCATGTTATAACTCCTAGAAAGATAAGAGCCTAACGGGCACGGCCTGTTTAGGACCAAAGCAAAATCTTAACGAAAGCTTTCATAATTAGATTCAAATGTCAAATATTATATACTAATTAGTACAATTAATGATATTACGCTACCGACAAACAGACCAATGAGGCCAACAAATGTGTGGAATCGCAGGGATAGTAGATTTCAACAATCAACCTTCTGAGGCAACCCTGAACATAATGACTGAGGCTTTGAGGCATAGAGGCCCTGACGCGAACGGAACGTGCCGATTCGAGAAGTGTGCTCTGGGCCATCGAAGGCTATCAATTATTGACCTTACAGATGCCGCTAATCAGCCCATGTTCTCTGATGACGGGCTCCAGGCTATCGTCTTTAATGGTGAAATTTATAATTTCAAGGAACTCAGGGATTTATTGGAATCCAGAGGACACAGATTCAAGACTCAGTCGGACACAGAAGTCCTGTTAAGGCTTTATGTCGAAAAAAAGGATGAGTTATTGCCCTATTTGAACGGGATGTTCAGTTTTGCGATCTGGGATGATAGGGAACAGCGTCTTTTCTTGGCCAGAGACAGGATGGGTAAAAAACCCCTGTACTATTCGATTCAAGGCAAAAGATTGTCTTTCTCATCAGAACTTGGATCACTGATTCAGGACGCTGCAATTCCTAAATCCATATATCACCAGGCTTTGTCGGAATATTTTCTTTATGATTTCATACCCGCGCCTCACACAATTTTTTCCGGGGTCAACAAATTGGAGGCCGGATGTATGGCTATTTTTGATGAGTCGGGAGTGAAGATTTCCAGATACTGGGTTCCCCCGGTTCCGGAATCTGGATTGGACTATAACTCTTGCAGAAATTCACTGCTAAATGTTCTGCATGACTCCACAGACAAGAGGATGGTCGCCGATGTTCCACTAGGGGCTTTTCTGAGCGGGGGAATAGATTCTACTCTGATTGCTTCACTCATGACAAAGAACGCTACATCAGAGGTCAGGACATTCAGCATATCTTTTCCTGGAACTACACATGATGAGGCGAAATGGTCCAGAATCGCTGCCCGATATATTGGTTCTCAACATACAGAACACCGGGTCGACTTTGACATAGAAAATGTTTTTACCAAGTTGGTCTCTCACTTTGGCGAACCGTTCGGAGATTCCTCAGCCATACCAACGTGGAGACTTTGTGAGGAAACCAAAAAAGATGTGACGGTAGCGCTCTCCGGAGATGGAGGAGATGAGCTGTTCGGTGGATATGAGCGTTATATCGCTAGAAGGCTTCAAAACATATATGATTGTTTGCCTCGTGGCTTACGACAAAAATTCATTGAACCTCTTGTAACGAGAAACCAAGGCATCTACCGATTACTACGGATTTAGCGCTACAAAAAAATTAAAACTGTTTATCGACGCGTCCGATAGGATCAGAAGAAATCCGGCTGCGTTGACTCCTCAAACTTTTTCTATTGATGACGTAAGGGCATTGACGGGTTTGACTTATGATCCCGGACTCGACCCTGCGATGGCTAATGCCGGCAAGTGGCCCGCTCTCGACCCTGTCAGTAGAATGATGTTCACCGATATTCAGACATATCTCGCAGATGACATTCTTACCAAGGTTGACCGCATGAGCATGGCTCACGCTTTGGAAGTCAGAAGCCCCTTCTTGGACCATAGAATTGTCGAATTTGCATGTAGGCTCCCTTTACGTTTCAAGATCAGAGGAACAACTACCAAACGAATACTGAGAGATGTGGCTCAAGGTATGGTACCCGCGGAAATAATCGGGCGTTCCAAACAGGGATTCCAAACACCAATCGGTAAGTGGTTCAAGACATCATTAAAAAAGTGGTGCGAACATAGATTATTCGATTATGATCACGGTTTCATGGAAAAACGACTCGTTGAGAAAATCTGGAAAGACCATCAGGAAGCTCGTTCAGACAATGCTTCCAGGATCTGGCTAATCATATTTTTTAATGAGTGGGTTGAACAGTTCGCCTGACAACCTGTAAAAGGCCCTGAATGGAGACTTAGTCTCATGTCTGTATATTCGTGGGGGCGTACGGATTGACTTCGCTCGGTCTAAAGATTATACCGTTGCAAACCTGCGTTTGACCGAGGAGATGAACGTGAAAACGATGGAAAATGAGCAAAACCAACAAAAAGGGCGATCGAACATTTCGTACTCTATCATGTCTCTGATATTTCCTGGGATGGGTCAAATTGTCCGGGGACGAGTCCTGGCTGGTATGCTATTCCTGTTGAATGTGATTTTGTACCTCGCCCCGCTTGCATTGGCTCCTCAGAATACCGAATATGACATCAAGACTCCCGCTCTCTTGATAGCAATCATAGTTTGGGCGGGTTCGGCGTTGGACGCGTTCCTTTATCGTAGTTCATTCCTCATTATGGCTCTGCTCGTTTCTCTCTTGAGTTTCGGAGCCGGGTTCTTCGGGTCTTTTCTTATACTACCCAGCTTGGATATTTAGCTGGTTTGAGTATTGAAGCTTTAGCTGCTAGAATTCTGAACATTTTCCGGTATCCAAAAAGTAAGTTGCAATGTCAGGTTTGCTGCTCGAAATAAAAAGGCTGAAAGTCATTTTCAACTCTGACCGGGGAACGGCGCTGGCTGTCAATGATGTCAGCCTGAACCTCGACAGGGGACAGACCCTCGGATTGGTGGGAGAATCAGGTTGTGGCAAGAGTGTCACTGCCCTGTCAATAATGCGTTTGATTCCAACACCTCCCGGTTTAATCGCCGGCGGCGAAATTATTTTCCAGGGTTCTGATTTGCTCAAGTTTTCTCCTTCAAAGATGCGCGCCACTCGCGGGAAAGACATTTCAATGATTTTCCAAGAGCCCATGACGAGCCTTAACCCAGTTTTCAAGATTGGTGATCAGGTTTCCGAGGTTTACCGCACGCATCTGAAAATGAACAAGAAAGAGGCTCTCGAAGCGGCTCTGGAAATGCTCAGGACAGTAGGGATTCCTGAACCTAGTGAACGTATTAGGGATTATCCTCATCAGATGAGTGGTGGGATGCGTCAGAGAGTAATGATCGCCATGGCGTTAGCTTGCGATCCCAAACTCATGATCGCCGATGAGCCTACGACAGCGCTTGACGTTACTATTCAGGCTCAAATACTGGACCTCATGAATGACATCAAACATAAAAAAGATACTGGAATCATTTTAATCACTCACGATTTGGGAGTTGTGGCGGAAATGGCGGACAAAGTCGCCGTGATGTACGCCGGTCAAATTGTCGAGGAAGCTGATGTGAAGGCGCTTTTTTCAAATCCACTTCACCCATATACCATCGGTTTACTTAAATCGGTGCCTCGCATAGATCAAGGCGCCAAGACGAAACGCCTGAGACTTTTTATGATTCCAGGAATGGTTCCGGATCTGGTCAATCTTCCCAAAGGTTGCGTTTTTCGTGACAGATGTCCGGAAGCAGCGGCCATATGTGTAAACCCGCCAGCGCTGGAACGTAAAAAATCCGGCTCTATTGCCCGGTGCTGGATGCGATAACTACATTTTCTTTATCAGAAAGAGCAAAAAGGAGTTTTTTGATGGATTGTTCTGTTGACAACCAAGCCTATGAAATAGCCGCTTTGGGAGCCTACGTAAAAATCAGATATAAGGTGAAAATAGTTGGCGGGCCTGTGCTCAAAGGGGCCGACCAGATGGAAATAATGGATTTTGTGACCGGTTACAAGCATGTCATACCGGGTTTGGAAAAAAGACTGATAGGCGCAATGCAAGGTCAGAAAATGGCTTTTGATGTTCCGGCGGAAGAAGCCTTTGGAAAGAGGGACGAGAGCCTGGTCTTTGTCAAGGACAAGAAGGAATTCCATTTTCCACCAGGCTACGAGCCGTATCCAGGGATGGAGATCTCCGTCATACTTAACGACGATGAAGGACCCGATAGTGTGCGAATCAAGGACGTCAGGGAAGATGGGATTGTGATCGATTTTAACCACAATCTGGCTGGATTCGACTTGGCTTATGAACTAGAAATAATTGAAGCTCGCCCGTCCCGGTCCACTGACGTTTGCGCCGAATGGGACAGAAAACCTGAAGATGACTCGACATGTAGCAGCGCTCCTCATGAGATAGTACTTGGGAAAGAAGCATAGACCGACACAATGAAAGTTTTTCTAACTGGCGGAAACGGATTTGTTGGAACCAATTTTACTCGGTTTCTAACCGAAAAAGGGCATGAAGTTAGCGTCTTGGTTCGAAACCCCTCGAAGGTGAATGATCTTCCCGGACAAGTTTCCGTTGTGGTCGGAGAATCCACAAAACCAGGAACATGGCAAGAGAATCTTGAAAAATATGATCTTTTCATTAATCTCGCCGGAGCCAGTATTTTTCGGCGATGGGATAACGATTACAAGAAACTCCTGAGAGACAGCCGAATAAAGACAACGAGAAACCTTGTCGAAGCCCTTCCTTCTTCAGGAGTTCTTCTAAGCGCTTCGGCCGTCGGATATTATGGGTTCACAGCAGACCAAGAATTGGATGAAACATCTCCTCCGGGTAAGGATTTTTTGGCTCAACTCGCTGCTGACTGGGAAAATGAAGCCCTTAAAGCGTCTCAAAAAGGGATTAGAGTGGCCTTGACACGCTTTGGAGTTGTCATGGGACATGACGGGGGCGCTCTCGATCAGATGGTTAGACCGTTCAAATTCTTTGTGGGTGGGCCAATAGGCAGTGGTCGCCAGTGGATGTCCTGGATACATGTTCAGGATTTGTGTCGGGCTGCATTGTTCGTCGCGGAAAATCCGACTGTCGAAGGGCCTGTGAATTTTTGTTCACCCGAACCGGTTACCAATAAGAATCTGGCTGAGGAAATCGGTAAAATCCTGCGCCGACCTTCCTTCATGTCTGCTCCAGGATTCGCCATAAGGCTAGCCCTCGGAGAGTTCGGATCCGTCATCCTTAAAGGCCAGAGGGTTTTTCCGAGAAAACTTATCGACCACGGATTCCAATTCAACTTTTCCAACGTGAGATCCGCTTTGAATGATTTGCTGAAATAAAACCGGACATCAAGTGAGACAATAATTAAGCCGGAGCCTGAAAAAGACAAAAGTCATTCCTGCTTTTAGACATTTCTATTAGAGGAAGCCAGATTGTAAACGTGGTCCCGTCCTCATCAGATTTTACAGAAATTGACCCGCCGTGGTCCTCAACAATTTTCTTACTGACCGTCAGCCCCAATCCCGTGCCATGCTCTTTTGTCGTGAAAAATGGATTGAAAACATTTTGGATTATTTCAGCGGGAATAACAGGGCCGTTGTTGCGTATCTTCATTTCAAAGAATGTTTCGGAGGCGAGAGCCCCTATCTTCATAGCCCTGTCACTGGGAATGGAGACGCCCGTTTCCAGGTCTATGACTCCACCGACAGGTGAAGCGTCAATGGCATTTGAAAGCAAATTCAAAGCCAGTTGCTGAAAACGTCCCGGATCCAATGGTATCTCGCCAATCTCTGAACCAAGGTTAACATTGAGCAAAATGTTCTTTTGGATCACACGGGCTTCAGTAATAGCTATTATATATTTTATAAGGTCATTGGGGTTAATTTTCTGAACCTTGATATTGCCACGTTTCGTAAATTCTATTAGGCGATCGAGTATTTTCTCAAGCCTTTGTATCTCTGATATTATGATACTCACATATTGTTTCTGACGGTCAAGATCTATTGCGTCAAGTCCGTCTAGAGCTTTTGAAAGCCTCCTGGCGAATCCCCCTATAATTGCCAGAGGTTGACGTAACTCATGGGCTACCTCCGCGGTATGATCTTCTATTGCCTTGCATTTACCGGATTCAACAATGTGCTCATAAAGTTCATCAATTATTTTGATCTTTTCAACAAGGGCAGCTCGGGAAGCTCTCAAGTCCTCTTCTAACTTCCGGCGAACGGTTCTATCACGCATGACTCCCTCAAAACCAAGAGTCTCTTCCACCTCATCAAACGAGATCTTTATCCTTATCCTTGCAAATTTGCGGGCGCCGTTTGCGTCAATTACCGCAACTTCCTCGTCCCAGATCGATTCAGGTTCCAGTTCAGAAAGATTCTCAAGCCTCGATCTGTCCTCAGGAGCTATATAATCCTTCAACGGCGTTTCCAGAACGTGGTCAACCCTGAAACCAAGAAATTTCTCGACCTGTGTGTTCACAAATGTGAAGTTACCCTGAGCGTCCAAAGAGAAGATCACGTCTGGAGATTGTTCCACAAGGTTTCGGTACAGTCGTTCAGAATCTTTTTTCCAAACTAGATCTTTTTTTCTTTGAGTTATATCTACGGACAGTTGACCGGCTCCAACAATGGCGCCTTTGTGATCTTTAATTGGAATAGCAGTGCTGTCCAGCCATATTGGCATGTCGTCCTTGTCGTATCGAAACAGTTCGGCTACCGATCTCTCGGCTCCTTTGAGAACTTTATCTACGGGGCAGTCCGGACAAATGGAAGTTCCACTGGATATAATTTCGTAGCATTTCTTACCAGTTGGATTTCCAAAAAGTTCTTTCAGCAAATCATTGGCGTAAGTTACCTCTAAATCTTTGTTAACCTCGAAGTACAATTGTCCAGCGTTGGTGAGTAACTCTCCGAATCTTTCCTTTTCCGAACTATTTAACACTCCCGCCTCCGAGCCAAGCTTGCGATGCGTTAAACCGCTAGGTTCAATTATCTCTACTCACACCATAATTGTCCACAGTTATGTTTTATGCTGATTGGAAGTCTTCTTCTCCAGTATCAACTACCTGGAACCTGATCCATAACGGGCAAGAATGTCGTTTACACGTTTGTCTCCCTTTAATGTATAAAAGAGATTCTTTTCATCCCTCATGTCGTGAAGAAGCTTTGCTCGAAATCTTGGAAGATCCAGTTTTAGGGCTTCTTCGATATTTGAGTACACTTTTTTCTCATCATTCAATCCCGTGTAGATTTCAGCAAGAAGATAGTTGTTGAGTCCACGATCTTCTCCTTTGTCCAAGTCCGAAAGACGCAAGTCTTTACTATTTAAATTCGAAAGGACTTTCCTGGCTCGATCGTAGTCTCCAAGAACAACAAATGTTCTGGCGATCAAAATCATGTACATAGGATTCCTATCAAATTCTGAGGCTGCTTCTTTGTAGAACCCCAGTGCAGCCTGATACTTGCCATCGCTATAATACAGGTTCCCAATATTGGCCAGGATTTTGGCGCGTTCTTCCGCTGCGGACGCAAGATTCAACGCTTTTTCAAAATTCAGCATTGCCTTGGAGAAATCTCCCGTATTCTTGTAGCTGATCGCAAGTGCGTTGAACGCCGAGAAATCGGCAGGTTGATCTTCCGTATATTTTTTCAGAAGATCTATCGCCTGGACAAAGTTTCTCTCACGAGCGAGCTGTATTCCTTTATCCCTGGAATTTTCCCGGGAATCTCCAGACTTTTCAGCAAAAGTTTTATCCAGATCAAACACAGTGTTCTGGCGAGTTATTTTTTTTGAACAACCAGTAACGAAAATAGCAGCGCAAACAAATACACAGAGCATGCTCAGAATAATTAGAAGTCTCGACATGCGCCCTTTAATCCATTATAGCGGTAGAAATAACGCCCGTTCGTAAAAATTGACTGGAGACGGAATTCGGACGCTACGATACTCGATCTCAACGAGCGTTTCAATATTCGATATCGATTTGTATGCCAGATGTATGTTGTGCTATTTTAGGTGGCCAAGTTTCTTCCGGGGGCCACAAATGCAAAGAAAATTGAATATTTTCCTGATCGTGGACTATTTGGTCTATCTTTTAGTCAAGGTAGTAGAAGTATGCATAAATACCGTTCCTGAACCTTGGGCAAGGGCCTTCGGCAGATTTGTCGGGCGAGTCGGTCGGCTTCTTCTAAGTGATCGAAGAGACGCAGTAATTGAAAATCTTACCATAGCATTTGGCAAGGAAAAATCAGAGGAATGGATAAATCAAACCGCCACCAAAAGCTTTGAACACGTAGGGCTTCTCTTGGTGGAATTTTTTCTGATTCGCCGGTGGACTCAAGAACAGATGGCTGAAAAGATCATTATTGAAGGCAAACTTGATTATGATCTGGCGATGATGCCGGGAAATCGTGGAATTTGCCTGCTAACCTCGCATTTCGGATGTTTTGAAGTCAGCGCCGCTACAACCAAGTTTCTGGGTTATCGAACAAACTTATTCGCAACAGGACTGAAAAACCCATTTCTTTCCCGCTACCTGTTTAGTCGAGCAGGAAGCGACGCTGAAATAAGAACTTTCCCACATAAAGGAGTGGTCCAGACCTTGGTAACACTTTTACAGGAAGGCGCTCTAGTAGCCTGCCTGGGTGATCAGAGAGGTGATGCTGAACGAGGTGTTTTCGTTAATTTTTTTGGAACTCCCGCCCCTGCCAATGAAGTCTTCGCCAAACTGGTGATTGAAGGAAAGGCGCGTGTTTTACCAATATGTACCTATCGTTTAGACGATGGAAAATACCTTTCAACATTTGGACCCGACATAGAATTTGAACCTACCGGCGATCAAAAGGCGGATCTCATAGCCCTTAGCCAGAAATTTCACGATTTGTTCGAGACGTGGCTCCGAACTAAACCTGAACAGGGGTTTTGGTTACAACGAAAGTGGCGAAGAAAGCCGTCTTCCAGGCGAAGAAAAAATAAACAGCTTCGAGATTGATGTTATCTTTCCATCACAAAGCCTTCAAAGGGGCTTTAATTCTCTTTTTCGGTTTTCCCGACTTGTCGTCCGTTTTCTTCGCTTTCTTTGAATTGGTTTTTGCTGCGCTAACGACAGGTTTCTTCTTTTTCTTCTCAATCTTCCGTATCTTCTCCTTGACTAGAGGAAGTGGTTCATCTTTAAGAACCTTGCTTTCTTTAGAAGATGATACTTCGGCTGTCTGACTGGTCGGAGGCTGACCAAATTGACTTATTACCGCCTTAGCCTCTAGGGTAAGTTTGTCTATTGCCCACGAAATCTGTGGTATCAATAGAGCTTCAGTCAATTTGTTCCAGGTATCGGGGACCACCCCACGCTGAACCAGCGGTGAGCAATCACACGTTTCCTTCCCCGGAATGTAAACCCCAACCGCAGAACTGTTTGAAGAAAATGCGAACAATGCGGCTACCAACAGTAGCGACACAAAAATATATCGCATCTCAATTCTCCTGAATACATGGATTTGATCATATTTTAGCAGAAATAGTACAAAAAAATCAACAACTTCTTTATCGAGATGGGCTGTGAGTCGTTCTGGCCTCGCTTTAAGGGCTGTTGACGGATCGAAACAGCTTGGGCTTTCGTGGCCAACAATTGCGTGCGCCCCTTGTTCATGATATTCTGTATTGTTAATGAATTTAGAGACTAATAAGCCGTCAGAGGAGTTCTGTATGACTCAGGATTTGCTGCCAAAAACATATAGCCCTGCCGAGATTGAATCCAAGTGGTACGATTTGTGGCTCGAAAACGGATATTTTAAAGCAGGCGACCATAAAACCGGCCTTGAATACTCTATTGTTATCCCGCCTCCTAATGTCACAGGTTCACTACATATGGGGCACGCCCTTAATAATACTCTTCAGGACATACTGATCCGTTACCATCGAATGAACGGATACAATACGCTCTGGATGCCAGGCATGGATCACGCTGGTATAGCTACTCAAAACGTTGTCGAAAGACGTATTGGAGCGGAAGGCCTAACTAGGGACGATCTTGGAAGAGATAGATTTGTTGAAAAAGTTTGGGAATGGAAGGAACAGTCCGGCGGTGTAATAATCAACCAGTTGAAGCGTCTTGGATGTTCGTGCGACTGGGATAGACAACGATTCACAATGGATGAAGGCCTCTCTAACGCGGTCCGGGAGGTTTTCGTACAGTTGTATGATGAAGGCTTAATCTATAAAGGGGATTATATAGTAAATTGGTGCCCGAGGTGTCATACCGCCCTTTCTGATCTTGAAGTAGAGCATCAAGAGACTCCGGGATCCCTATGGCATATACGGTACCCCATAGAGAATTCTGATGAGTATTTAATTGTCGCAACGACCAGACCCGAAACAATGCTTGGCGATACGGCAGTAGCCGTCAACCCGACTGACCCAAGATATTCTAGGTATGTTGGAAAATTCGCCATCCTGCCTCTTGTAGGACGAAGGCTCCGGATAATTGCTGATCCTATTGTCGCAATGGATTTCGGAACTGGCGCGCTTAAGGTAACTCCTTCACACGATCTAACAGACTTTGAGCTTTCCATGAGACATGACCTGGAACGAGTCACAATAATGGACTCTGACGCAAGAATAAATGAAAGGGGCATTCATTTCCAGGGACTGGATCGTTATGAGTGTCGGACCCGGATAGTGGAAGAACTCCAGGAAAAGGGGTTTCTTGAAAAAGTTACTCCGTACAATGTGGGATTGGGAAAATGCTACAGGTGCAAGGATGTAGTGGAGCCCCTTATATCAAAACAGTGGTTCGTTCGTGTCGCCCCGTTAGCAAAAGAAGCTCTTGAGGCTGTGCAGCTTGGCCGAACTCGTATAATCCCGGAACATTGGGCCAAAACCTATTACGACTGGATGAACAACATCCGTGATTGGTGCATATCCAGACAGATATGGTGGGGACACCGAGTTCCTGCATGGACTTGCGCCAACTGCGGCAAGATAACTGTCGCTAGAAAAACCCCTTCCGAATGCCCATCATGCGGGAGCGACAAGCTGGACCAGGAAACAGATGTTCTCGATACCTGGTTTTCCTCTGCGCTCTGGCCATTTTCCACTATGGGGTGGCCTGAACAGAAGCCGCTTTTGAAGACTTTCTACCCCACCTCCTGTCTGGTCACCGGCTTTGACATTCTTTTCTTTTGGGTGGCCAGAATGATGATGATGGGTCTAAAATTCATGGGTGATGTGCCTTTCAAGGATGTCTATATTCACGCCCTGGTTCGAGATGAACATGGGAAAAAAATGAGTAAATCACTGGGCAATGT
Organism: uncultured delta proteobacterium; assembly: GCA_963846725.1. Classification (GTDB taxonomy): domain Bacteria; phylum Desulfobacterota; class Desulfomonilia; order Desulfomonilales; family Desulfomonilaceae; genus CAJBEZ01. The sequence continues at coordinate 149,336 of CAWJXP010000028.1, forward strand.
CATCGACCCCCTTATGGTAATGGACAAATATGGGACGGACGCTTTCCGTTTCACTTTAGCCGCTTTGGCAGCTCAAGGACGCGACATCCGGTTGTCCGAAAACAGGATTGAGGGATACAGGAATTTCATGAATAAGTTGTGGAATTCCGCCAGGTTTACTCTTCCATACTCTTCAAAGGATGTTTTTGCAACTGATATTAACGAGTTCTCCGAATTTACATTGCCTGAGAGATGGCTGCTATCGCGACTGAACAGAACTGTAGGCGTGGTCCGCGCGGCGTTGGAAACGTACTCTTTTAACGATGCGGCTCAAGCCCTGTATGAGTTTTCCTGGCATGAATTCTGCGATTGGGGATTGGAAATATCAAAGATTCCTTTAGCCGATTCTGACTCAATAGTGTCGTCCAGGGCGGTCAGAGTTCTAACCCATACTTTGGACTCATTGTTGCGACTTCTGCACCCGTTCATTCCTTTCATCACTGAAGAGATAGCGTCAAAACTGGGTTCAAGTTCCGAGCCAATCATAAAAGGCCCTTACCCCTCTGTCGACTCCCACTGGATAGACGAACAGAGCCGAAAATGATATGCAGTTTCTGATGGCTCTAATTAACGCCGTGCGTAATCTGAGAGCCGAGATGAACGTATCACCAGGTAAAACTCTTCCTGTAATCATAGCTTGCGCGACAAAGGAACAGATGGACCTAGTCCGGATTAACACGTCCATGGTTACGAGTCTGGCGCGAATCTTGAGTCTGGATATGGGAGAATTGACATCGGATTTTATGGCTCCTAAAAATTGCGCTACTGCCGTGGTAAGTGGAGCGAGAGTGTACATCCCTCTACATGGAATAGTTGATCTGGACGCTGAAATATCACGGTTGAACAAGGAAATTGCTAAAAACACCGTTGAGCATGAAGCTGTGGACAAGAAACTGAGTAACCCTGATTTTATTTCCAAAGCAAAACCGGAAGCAATTGAAAAGCAGAGAAAACGTCAGGCTGAATTATTTACCAAACTAACCGGACTCAGAGACGCCCTAGCAAAAACACTTGCCATGAAAGACGCATGAGAGTCTTCCGTCTTAGTCGGTTGTTCCAATTTCAGGTCCTTGGAAAGAAAGTTTATGTTCAGACCCGAGCTAATTGTGCTGGAGGAAACCACGTCTACTCAAGAGGTAGCCGTTAAGATGGCGCTCGATGGAGGAGTTTCCGGCGCCACGGTAATGGCCTTGAATCAGACAGAGGGTCGAGGTCGATCCGGCTCTCAATGGATATCACCTCAGGGGAAGAATCTTGCTCTTTCTGTGATAGTACGACCAAATATTGAAGTTCTTAAGACTCCACTCATTGGCATGCTATCGGCTATCTGCATTGCGGACATAGTCGATGATTTTTGTCGGCCATTCAGAGCCCAACTCAAATGGCCGAATGATGTTCTGGTTGAAGGCAAAAAAATCGCCGGCATAATCTCTGAGGCGCGATTTCTAGGGAAAACGGTAGATTTCATCGTTGTCGGAGTCGGAGTGAACGTCAATTCAAAGACTGAAGATTTTCCCCATCAGTTAAGAGCTTCACTGACGTCTTTTTTTAACTTGACAGGCGAGACCTTCGACTTGAGGACAGTCGCCATGGCTTTTCTGCAAAGAATGAGCGAACTCCTGAACAGAATTGAAAATGTTGGACCAGATTTTATTCCTCATCAGTGGGAGCGGAGATGGCTTCATAAGGGGCTCAAGCTAGTCAGGGAAGGGATCACAGGTACGGCCACCGCCTTGGATTCCGACGGATCGCTACTTCTGAAATTATCGGATGGTAAGATCTTGAAGATATCTTCGGGTACTACTTCATGCGCCTGATGATGTTATTAAAACTGAATTCTCATACAGCAGCTTCTGACTTAATTCGTGGAAAGGCGCTAGGATGAAACTCAATTCCGGAATCGACTCATCTGATGATGGTTCGTTATCCCAGTCACTTTGTTCAGCCACCCCAAAAATAGTGATCCTCACGTTGTTACTCTGCATAGCCTCAAGCTCTATCGTTTTCACTTTGACCTCTGGTCTGCAATTCTTGACTTTTTTGGAGACAGTGGCCTCGAAATTCGACCTGTACTGTCCGGAGATCTCTATTGTAGACGGTGAGGCTACTATCAAGGAAAAGCAACCGTATTTCGTGGAAACGCCTCAAGATCTCAACCTTACAGCCATCATCGACACAAGGAAAAATCCAGACCCTAACCCTCTGGCCCACTTGAAAAAAGACAATACCGGTATGCTGTTGTTGCGCCATTCTCTGATCATCAAAAACCGTGAGGAGACGTCCACCATAAAATTGAGCAACTTTCCCGATATGACACTCAATTCCCAGACAATATCGTCAGAAATTGGGGACTATCGTTCGAGCATCATACTGTCCATATTTTTAGGATCCCTAATATATTTTGGAATCGGGAAAATACTTCAAACACTTATTTCCGCCCTGTCAATACAGTTGGTGACTCGTTATCTTTCGATCCCGTTCAGTTTTGGTAACGGATTCAAATTAGCCAGTTTTGTCTTGGTTCCAAGTACTTTACTGGATATTATACTAATATCTTTAAACCTTTTAGGTGACTCCCAACTCTACATATATTTGGGATGTTATGCCGCAGTTCTGTTTGTGTTGGTGAAAGACCTTACTGCCTCATCTATCCGGCAAAATGTCTCCTAAACAACACAGGTGTCCAACGAAAGGCCTTCTATGGATTTTTTCTTAAGTGTCATAGGAATGGTCATGATCATCGAGGGGATTCCCTACTTCGCTTCCCCTGACAGGATGAAGGCCGTTATGAAGATAGTGCAAGCGCAGCCCGATAATACTCTCAGGATTTTTGGAGCAATATTGATGGCCTTAGGACTCATATTGGTTTTTGTCGCGAGAACAAGCTCCTCTTTTTAGGAGCGTTGCTAAACATACTAGGTCTAATTATGAGCTGCCCAACTTTTCCCTTGCCAACGGACGAGAGTATCAATCCATCGGAAGATGTGCCTCTAGAATTTCGTCTCTCCACATATTCATACGACTTGCCTCCAGAGTCTGTGGCTCAGGAACCCGCACGACAAAAGGGATCACTCTAGATTACTCTACATAGACAGAAAAACAGGAACCCTGGAACATCGCAACTTTTTTGAGTTGAGCCAATTGCTAAATGGTTTTGACACCTTGGTAATAAATGAAACTAAGGTGATTCCGGCCTCCCTGGAGGCAAGAAAGAAGACCGGAGGCATAGTGCGGCTTCTGGTTCTGGACCCGGCTGAGCCGCATTGCGATCCTATGGACTCAGCGTATCGTCATTGCATGTTCAAGACCAGTGGGCATCTTCGCAACGGAAGCATAATCGAAATTTCTGAAGGAATAGAGTTGTTGGTTGAAAAAACTGTCTCGCCCGGGAGAGCCTTGATTAAATTCCCGGTTAACGAAGCAGGCTTTTTGGAATTTTTGGATAAGTTTGGGGTTCCCCCTCTTCCACCATATATCAAACAAAAACAGAATCCCCAGGTAAATAACCGAGAACGTTATCAGACCATCTATTCACAAAACCCTGGTTCAATCGCGGCCCCTACAGCGGGTCTGCATTTCACTGACGACATTTTCACTGAACTTGCTTCCAAGGGTATAAAGATACTCAGAATCACGCTGCATGTCGGCCCAGGAACATTCGTTCCGATAAAGGCGCCGGACATTCGGCTCCATAAAATGGAACCTGAAACTTACGTAATTACGGACTCGACAGCGAAGGCGCTTCAGGAATGCGTTGAAGAGGGGAGAAGGATAATCGCTGTTGGATCGACGTGCGTTAGGGCTCTGGAAGCCTCTTATGAACCTACGATCGGTTTTAGTAGTGGAACACATTCCACTAGGCTATTTGTAACCCCAGGGTACAAATTTAAGGTTGTGGGAGGCATGATTACAAACTTTCATCTCCCTCAATCGACTCTTTTCGCATTGGTCTGCGCATTCGCGGGCATTGAAGTGATGATCAAGTCTTACAGCATTGCGATTTCCAACAATTACAGATTCTATAGTTACGGGGATGCCTGCCTAATTATTTGATATAGTTAGGCTTTATGGTCCCCAAAAAAGGCGGGACCCCCTACGGGGCATCGGGTAGGACGCTTGGCGAGAGGCTACGGAAGGTATATTTGGTAGGACTGATGCAGGTGCGCAACTTCTAGTAAGATATGAATTATTTGTCAAGAACTTTTTATAAAAAATAGTCATCTTACTGTTAAAACAGAGAATAAGATCTCAACACATAAAGTCCATGATATCTTATGTTAGTATAATTGTTTGTGAATCTCTTTCGTGAATTTAAATCTGTTGACATATTCAACAGATACAATACGTTAGAATCATATTTAGATTTAATCTAACCTAATATCATATTAATATCATTAGAGTATTATACTAGAAACAAACCTTTTAATCAGGAATTAATCTAATCTTGAGAAGCGCTTTTTCAGTTATGGAAGATTAAAAGTCCCCTCAATTAATTCGACGAGCACTCCGTGCGCTTGCGCTGGCGGCTGAAGGAACGCGTACCTGTAATCGCTACCCATAAAGTTCCTAGGCTCAATGTCGATGATTTTTTGCCCTTTACTTTTCAGTTCTTTCAAGGCCGCTTCTACATCGTCAACCCTGTAAGAAATAAGGAAAAAACCCTCTCCACGTTTTTTCAGAAACCTCGCAACTTCGCATTCCTGATTCAGGGGCTCCAGTAACTCTACAGCTACCGATCCCACATAATAACGGATCACTTTGATTGATTCTTCCTCTGAAACATATTCCGCCGCAGGACTCAATCCAAAAACGCTTTCGTAAGTCTGTCGAGCCTCCTCAAGGCTATGAACAGCAAAACAAATATGATCAATTTCCTTAAGAGTCATTTATGCTCCCATTGATATTATAAATACAATTACACGACATAATTGCCTATTTGCCGTTATTTTGCCTCTAGTTGAGCGCTATTAAGGCGTCTACCGCAACTGGAGATCCTTCCTCGATTATGAGTGGATTTACGTCTACCTCCTGGACTCTTTCATTTTCCATACCTAACCTACCAAGATTGACCAGAATACTTGCCAACTGTTCCATGTTTACCGGATGCATCCCGCGGAAGGCTCCGAGCAGCTTCCGTCCCTTAATCTCGTTCATCATCTCTAAGGCGTCTTTCTTTTCTAATGGCGCTACTCGAAAAGAGACGTCTTCGAGAGCTTCAGCGAAAATTCCGCCCAGGCCAAACATCACACATGGCCCGAATTGAGGATCACGCGTCATGCCGACCATCAACTCTCTCTGTCCCCTGGCCATTTTTTGCACTAAAACGGCTCCACCTCCTAATTTAGCTAATTCATGCGTCATAAACTTAAATGCGTCCAGGGCTTCTTGTTTAGTCTGCAGATTTAATCTTAACAGATTCAGATCCGTCTTGTGGGTGATGTTCGGCGCGCACGCCTTGATTGCCAATGGAAAACCAAAAGCTTGAATTGCAGATTCCAGTTCTGATTCACTGCCAACTAACAATTCCTGAATAATAGGTATTCCGTAATCTGAGAGAACGAGTTTCGACTCGTATTCCGAGAGGGATCTCCGTCCTTCAGATAAAGCTGATTCTATCAAATCCATTTGCTACTCCTTTCCCAGCGTCACTATATTTTGATTTAGAAATCTATTCAACATATAAAGACTGAAAAAAGTTCTTGATTCCTTCGTATTAAACGTTTAGAGGTAATTTTGAGGAACAGTGAAAAGGGGAGTGGATTAATCAAAATCCCTTGTAATTGCATAAATCGGCGTTTAGAATCAGTTTCGTTCTTGAACCCTTGAAAGACAATTAGCCTTGATATAGATGAAATTGACTGGGAGGCGTTTTCATAGTTCATGAAAACGTGTCCGCATGTCTCAACTGTTCATTTGGCTGCTCACTGCTGGATATGTGGCCAAGTTCTGTCGGAATTGTTTTTGCGCTTGCTAGACGGATTGCTGGTGTTGTTGGAGTTAAGAATCAATAAGTCTGGCCGCCAGTTTACAGAAAACCAAAGAGCCGACTCGGCATGAGGAGAGAAAGATGCCTAAGAAACCTCCCAGAAGGGATCCTATAATCGTATACAAAAGAGAGGAAAAAGGACTCAAGCCTTTCTTGCAGGGAGCTAGAGGCCTAAGGTTTGGACCAGCTCCTCAAAAACCGAGAAAGATAAAAGAACCCAAAGTTGTGATTCCAGAGAAAGTACGCCAACACCAGGCAAATCTTGAGGAAATCAACACGTTCCCATCTCCTGACAAAGAAATTGCTAAGGCATGTTACTACATGTGTTTTCTGGTTCATGAAACCAAAACTACTTCCGATCTTTTCCCATTGAAACACAATGTCCTGGAAAAGATTTTCAAGAGTGGGCACAGCTGTTTGACTGTGAACTATGTTCGCCGTGGAGACAGAGAAATATACACACTTTCTCCGGAAGCCAAAAAGAGATGGGAAAATGAGACCAATTCGAACAAGCATCACATCAGGATGTATCTCACTCCAAAATGTAAAATAGATTATGAGGAAGGTTATTTCGACCTATATCATTTTCAAATAGCTATGGAGCCTTTTCGATTTTCTTTCTACCTGCCCATCCATCAGGCCCCGTGGATGGATAAGAGAAGAATTTCAAAGAGAAAATTCCATTATCCTCAAACAGTCGAGTACGGTTTAGCCCGAGGAAAAGTGATTACTACCTCGCGAAAGGCCACTATGGTACCGCTTGAAGAAATCCGGACGGAATTCCAGAAACTCGTAGACCTGGAAATCGTTAAAAAGAAATGATACGGGCTTTTCAGGGCCGTATTTATAAAACCACTTTTTCACAAAAAATTATCGTCTGTAATATTTTGGATGCGCCGTCTCTGGAAACAAGAAAACGACAATAATGATCAGTCCTTTGGGCCAGTATTCCATCAAGTCACTGTACGCGCCAAAGATGCTTGTCGCGTCGCCATCCATCCTTGCAGGCTGCTTCAGAGAACAAATATTGCGCCATAGAAGCTTGATTCAGGGCATCGCCTCCCCCATCTATCATTTCCGCCGACTGATACGTCATCAAATGAGCGGTCCAAATATCAGTGGCCATATTTGAGATCTTTTGTCGCATCAGCTGAAAAGATCCAATTCTTTACTTAAGTTGGGCTCGTCTCATAGAATGTTTTTTTGAACTCTCAAACCCAGTCACGATGTGTTTCGTCTTAGGAAGGAGGGGAGACCTCGATGCGCGCATCGAAGTCTCTCGGGAGGGGTAGAATGCGGCTAATATTAGCGACAATTCTTTTTTTAAAGGGTTCCATTTTTTTGCGCGCCACACCTTTGTTCGAACGTGTGATTTCAATGCCGCGTTTGTTATAAAGTGAATGTAAACGAATCGTGATTTCCTCATCCGATTTGTAAGTAACGTCACAGAAAGAGCTGTTGGCCCCATGACGGAATCCCCCGACGAAAAAACGGTATGGACTATCCGCGATGTATTGACGTGGACTACGGACTACCTCAAAAGAAAGGGTTGTCAAACCCCTCGACTGGATGCGGAATTGCTTCTAGCGCACAACCTGGGAATCGAGCGGATCAGATTATACTTGGACTTTGATCGCCCTTTAAGCGATGGGGAACGCCTTGGCTTTCGGAATCTGGTACGTCGCCGTGCGCTCCGGGAACCCGTAGCATTGATAATCGGGAAAAAGGAATTCTGGTCTCTCGACATCGTGGTCGCCCCAGGCGTTCTGATTCCTCGTCCTGAGACTGAAATACTGGTACAAGTAGTCCTAGAAGAGTGCCAGGACCTTTTTAACCTTGCCGTCCTTGAGGTAGGCTGCGGTTCCGGAGCGCCACTGATTGCTATATCTAGTGTGAGACCTGACATTCAACTATTCGGCTGCGACATTTCTATAAATTCCCTCTATTGCGCTTCCTCTAATGCGTCAGGTCATGACTTCTCGGATCAAATTCTTTTCTTTGCCTCGGATCTGCTCGAGTCCGTTCGGGCGGAACACATGTTTGATGTGATTTATTCCAATCCCCCTTATATCCCTTCAAAGGATGTAGATTCTCTGGCTCCTGAAATTCGCAATTTTGAACCAAGGGAAGCTCTAGACGGCGGTTTGGACGGTCTTGACGTGATTAGAAGACTGATACCAACTTCTCACGTTAGACTTAAACCCGGCGGCAGATTGATTTTGGAAATTGGTGAGGACCAATTCGAGCCGGTGAGGGAATTGTTGGAGACAAATGGTTTTTCAGGGGTACGAGTCCACAAGGATTTAAGTGGAAAAAATCGAGTCGTAAAGGCGGTCACCTAATTGAGATTTATAATTGTCGGATTTGGGAAGTTCGGAAGAATAGCTTTTGATAGGCTGAAGAAGCAGTCCACTTCGGGGACATTCGTCATAGTTGACCCCCAGATTTCTGTCGGTGAATTTTCACGTGATAAACAAACCCAATGGATTCGTGAAAGCGGACCTGAATTTCTTGTGGAGCACGATCAATTGCATGACATGGATGTCGTCATTCCTGTAGCTCCGTTCAATGTGGCTGCCGCTTTCATTTGCGCGGCCAACAGGGGGATTAGAAATGCAGAAATCCCAAAGGGGCTTAGCGAACACTTTCAGAATGCGTTGTTGGTGGACAAGTCCAATCTTTGCGTTAGTCATGCAGATTTCCTTTGCCCGGATGATTGTGAGGAAGGGGAGACTTGCACGGTTACCGGTGAGATTCGACAACCCATGTTCGAATTGATTGAACGGCTAATAGTGCCTGATTTCACGGTTCTTACTGTAAGAAGTTTTCAATTGGCCCCCGGTGTAGGCGGATACACCCTTCATAGTTTACGGTCGACCCTTGCTGCTATTGCGTCTGGACAGAACTTCTTGATAGCGACTTCCTGCAGATGTCACGGTATTATTACGGCTATCCAGGCCTGAACTAGTGATAATCGCAAGCCATCCTTGACTAATTAGCCCCTGGCGTTTAGTTTTGTCCTAACATTTAGAAACAAAGCTTTAATCAAGGTGATAAAATGACTTCAGATTGCACAAATAATATTTCTGAAAACAAGGGATTGGCGCTTGACTCAGTGGAGGATCTGGAAAAGAAATTATCCGAAGATCCAGACTCCGCCAATCTACGATACAACCTGGCTTTGGCCTTGGTTCGTTCAAAACAGTGGGATAGGGCGGAATCAGAATTCAGGGCAGCTCTAAAGCTGAAACCAGGCATGCTGGAAGCAAGAGTCAATATCGCAGGGATGTTGCTCCAAAAAGGTAATTATGACGGTTGTATTGAAGAGAGCCTTAAGGCGCTGGAATTCCGGCCTGATCTTGTAGAGGCCTGTGTAAATATCGGTATCGCTTTCATTCAGAAAGGTATGCTCGACCAAGCGGAAAAGAGTTTTGAAAAAGCTCTAGCTATTGATCCGAACTCGGTAATCTCCCATCTCAACATGGGTAATATTTACCTGGCTTCCGGAGACCTGGAAAAGGCAATCAAACATAACCTTCGAGCTGTTCAACTAAAACCTGAATTTGGAATGGCGCACAACAATCTGGCGGTAGCTTACTTCCAGAGCAATCAAATCCAAGAGGCTAAGCTTCATGCCCGGGAAGCCCAGAAACGTGGCTATCCGGTAAATCCGGAATTTCTCAAAAAGCTTGAACAATAATAACAAATCCAGGGTCTTGTTGAACGCCTGATGCTGATCCTCGCTCATGAGCAATAAGAGATGTAATCGCTTAATTTTGCTGAGGGTTGCAGTTGCCTTCGCGAATCGCGTTCGTAAAGGCTCTGGATATTAGAACTTCAGTCGGGGCGCCCGTCTTCAAACAACGTTACCAAACGCTTCAAAGTTCCGCCACTTTTTTCGGGCGAGTAAAATATCGTAGCGCCGCCTTTTTTTTCGTTAACGGCAGACTATTATAGAAACTGTTTAATTCACCGGCCCGAAATCGCAAATCAAATTCATTTTTCTCATTTTTGATAACTGTCGGAGGCGCTCCGCCTGATATGGATTCAAGAAATGGGCCAATTTCTTCAGTCGGAAAAGATTTAACCTCTCTTTTTACAAACTGAGGGTCTATATTCCAGGCTTCAACGAACAGATCCGGATAGAATTCAGCTCTCATACAGGAATTAAACAAAATTTTCCGTATCTTGTGGCTGCCGTCGCGAAATTCCACGAGAGCGTGTCCTTTATCCAGGCGGGGGGGGCCAGCGACTCTCATTAAGCGGATTGAATCCGTCTCGTGCAATGACGCCAGTATTTCGAGATCTTCCAGCTCAAGAGAAAGATTTCCAATGCATTCTTTAATTTTCGAGAACATCAAATTGATGGTTGCTCCATCCATAGCTTCCAATAAGTCAATCAAATCCGGCCCTGAAAACTCCTTCAATGAAACATGCTTTCCCAATTCTTTCTGGTGTGGTCGCAAGTCCTGAAAAAGCCTTATGATTTGATTTGGAGACAGTGTTTCCCATGGCAACCGCTCTAGCACAATTGAAACATCAATCTCTGGAGCCTTAGCGAGCATATCCATCAATGACTCGAATTCAAACTCATCAAGTGTTCCAGAAGTTGAAAAAAGGTGATCCAGTTCGTCCAGTTTGTCCGACAGTATCGTAATGCGGGCCCATCTCTTAAAAAAGACCTGCGTAGACAAAGAATTGATCGAGTTCCAATCACTGACAATTGTATTCACAAGCTTCTGAATCGAATTGATAATTTCTTTTGCCAAAAGAGAAGCGTCTTCCTCTTTCATTCCATGACCAAGCTCATGAATCACATCAATAACAGTCGGCTCGAGTTCGACCGGAAACGGATCTTCAGTCAAATTCCAATCTATCGACGCGAGAAACTGTCTAATATCGTCACTGCTTATGACTACCGGGCTGTCTGTTTCAAGATGAGCTGATATCACAAGAGTGTTGATGAGAGCCTCCCTGATTGAATCAACCTCTGATAGATTCTCAGCTCTGACAGTACTTGAGCGGTTTAGCATGCTGAAAGGAAGCGCATCTTTAAGGTCGAGAATAAACTTGTACCTTCTTAATTCAGATTCATAATACTCGAGTACCGAAAGTGACGTGAAAAGATCATCTTCAAGGGTCATCGTCTTGATGACATAAAGCTCTCCCTCGGTAAAGACACTCATTTTTGAGAGTAGCTGGCAGGCTATTTCGCTTAAGCACTCATATTCTTTCTGATTCACAAGGATTTGTACTCGATCGTAAAGAAGAAGCTTCTTCCATTCGGTTCTTAAGCTCTCTATTCTTGTGTAAGCCAGCCTAAATAAATCAACAGGAGATCGTTCTTTAAGATGATACACTCCTTCATCCGCATCACCTTCGCTCTTGATTTCAAGCCCCAAACCAACAAGTTTGAGCACCGTTTGCTGGACTTTCGCCAATTGTTCGACGGAACGGAAATCAATCTCTTTTTGCAATACATATTTGTTGGCCATAGCAACAGACATGCGGACGATTTCATCAGCTCGATCCCTACTTAGATCCCCTTTTTGGATTCCAAGCTCAACGACTTTCGCTAAAAAGGACTTATCATCGTGGGCTACAAGGCCGTAAGTTTCCATGTGGTTCCTTTAGCGAACACGTTCGATGTATTTCCCAGTACGGGTGTCTATTTTCAAGACATCGCCCTCATTTACGAAAAGTGGAACCTGAACACTCATGCCTGTTTCCAGAATAGCAGGCTTAGTGGCTCCAGCAGCGGTATCGCCCCGAACTCCCGGTTCAGCCGAGGTTACGGTAAGTTCTACAAAAATCGGCACTTCAACACCAATAGGCTTTCCATTGTGAAAAAGGACCGTAACGCTTACATTCTCTTGCAGGTAGTTGCGCACGTCACCGAGGTGTCCCTCGGTTAGAAATGACTGCTCATATGTCTCGCTGTCCATAAAATGGAATTCCCCGTCACTTTCGTAAAGAAACTGCATCTGCCTTTCTTCCAGATCCGGTTTGTCGATTTTTTCACCAGATCGAAAAGTCCTGTCGATAACATTTCCTGATATCAGGCTCTTCAGAGTTGTTCTAACGAAAGCGCCACCTTTTCCTGGTTTTACATGCAGAAAATCCACCATGGTAAATGGCTCACCATTAATCTCAATTTTGAGTCCTTTTCTAAAATCTGAGGTCGAGTACATTGTAGTTTCGAAATAATCCTTTCTTATCGATTACCCTGTGGAGGTCAGATATCTCCAATTACTTAATTTAACCACTCTTGAGCAAAGGGAAAGTTTGTGATCCTCCACCCATTGAACCTTTGTAAAAACTACCCCCTAGTTCCAGCGTAATTAGCGATTGCTAAATGACATGGTCACTGTTTCAATCAACTTGAATGAGTGTTTTGGGGGCCTTGGAAAGAACCTCCGGACCAGAAGACGATAGATGGACCAGGCTTTCAAGACGAACTCCACCTAATCCTTGGATGTATACGCCCGGTTCGATAGTAAAAACCATGCCCTCTTCCAGGACAACATTTGATTTCGGGGACAGGAATGGCGCCTCGTGAACCTCGAGGCCGATCCCATGACCAAGACTGTGCAGGAAATATTTTCCGAAGCCAGCGTCAGAAATCGCTTTACGAGCGGCCAAGTCCACTTGATTAGCCCTAACCCCGGCTCTAAGGCAATCAATTGCTCTGTCGTGCGCTTCAGACACCACCTGATATATTTTAAGCTGATCCTGATCTGGAGAGCCTACGATGCAGGTAACGGTTTCATCGCTGCAATAACCAGACACCATACATCCGTAATCTATTATTACCAGATCGTTAGGCTCCACCCTTTTGCCGGTGGGCCTGCCATGTGGCAACGCGCTTCTCGGCCCTGAAGCTACGATAGTTTCGAATGATTCGGAGGACGCCCCCTTTTTCGGTGAAATTTAGCTCCAAACGCCCAGCCAACTCTATCTCGCTCTTGCCCGAAATTCCTGAGTCAAGGAGATTCATGCATGCCTCTGAAGCGATCCGGGCTGCCACACTAATTGCTTCAACCTCTGTGGGGCCCTTGATTATTCTGAGGCTTTCCAAACCTTGCCGTCCAAGTGACACTATCTCAACTTCCGTAATTTTTTTCTGTAAAAAGTTCACGAAATCATAGCTGATTCTTGAGCCTTCTATTCCCAGTTTCGTGATTCCAAGGCGCCTGATGACCTTACTTATTGACGCAATTTTGTCGCGACTAACATGAATCCTGAAATCCGGACACTCATCCAGAGACTGAATTTTATATCGACCATCGGTAAATAATCGTAACTGATCATGGGTAATCAGTATGGTAGCGTCGGAACCAGAGAATCCGGAAAGGTATCTTAAATTTACCGAGCGAGTGATCTCTGAGGTATTCAACAAAGCAGCGTCAAGGCAATTCTTGCTCAGCTTTTCTCGAATTAAAGCTATGGGATCTCGTGATATCATTTGAAGGGGTCCAAAGATTGATGGAAGTCGCGGAGTACCCGGTTGAACGATGGACATACAACTAAAAAAGCCTTGACATATAGCTAGCCTGCTTTGAACATGTCAAGGCTTTTGCTTCTAATTTATAAGCTTAACCGTCAATTTCCTCCGGCGAGAGAAATCTTTGCCTTAGCTACTTTTATTCGGTTCAGAGTCCTCTCATATTCCGCGGAATTTTCCAGAGCGTCAATTTCCAAAAGTTGCCTCTCCAACACTAGAAGCTCTTCGGAAGCTGCCGCTTTATCGATGGAATCGGCCAGATGGGCTTCTTCAACCAATAGGGTAACGGAATCTTTAAGCACTTCACAGAACCCTGCTCCCACGACATATTTCACAAACCGGTCGGATTCCAGATAAGAAAGGACACCTGGCTTGATGAACGTCAACATAGGCGTATGTCCGTTAAGGACACCGAATTCGCCCATCATTCCAGGCGCTATGACTTCCTCCACCATTTTGTCGAGGACGATGCCTCGTGGAGTAACCAATTCAACCTTAAACTTTTCAGCCATGAACTTCTCCTGATCAGGCTGTGGCGGTCGCCAGTTTCTCAGCCTTGGCTCTAACCTCGCTCAAATCACCTACCATATAGAATGCCTGCTCGGGCAGATCGTCGCATTTCCCTTCGATAATTTCCTTGAATCCGGCGACTGTGTCAGCGATCTTGACATACTTACCTGGGGTGCCTGTAAACTCCTGAGCAACAAAGAAAGGCTGCGACAGGAATCTTTGAATCTTCCTGGCCCGGGCTACGACGCGCTTGTCGTCTTCCGATAGTTCGTCCATACCGAGGATTGCAATAATATCCTGAAGGTCCTTATACCGCTGAAGGACCAACTGAATCTTCCTTGTGACATCGTAATGCTCTTCACCAAGCACTCTGGGGTCCAAAATTCTTGAAGTGGAGTCCAGAGGGTCAACCGCTGGGTAAATTCCCAACTCAGCGACCTGACGTGAAAGAACCACTGTGCCGTCCAAGTGAGCAAAAGTGGTTGCCGGCGCCGGGTCGGTCAAATCGTCAGCAGGCACGTAGATACATTCAACCGCTGTAATCGAACCGTTTCTGGTTGAACAAATTCGTTCCTGCAACTCGCCCATGTCGGTTCCGAGAGTCGGCTGATAACCGACGGCGGAGGGCATTCGTCCAAGAAGCGCAGAAACCTCCGACCCAGCCTGAGTGAATCGAAAGATGTTATCAATGAAAAGCATAACATCAATTCCCTGCTCATCACGGAAATATTCGGCGACGGTCAGAGCGGTTAACGCCACTCGTGCTCGAGCGCCCGGAGGCTCGTTCATCTGACCGTAAATCAACGCTGCGCGATCAAGGACTCTTTCTCCTTCAGGTTTCTTTTGACCGGGAAGCACTCCCCCCATTTCAAGGTAAAGGTCATTTCCTTCACGAGACCTTTCGCCGACTCCTGCAAACACCGATGTTCCACCAAACTGCTTGGCGATGTTATTAATAATCTCCATCATAAAGACGGTCTTCCCGACGCCTGCGCCGCCGAAGAATCCGATCTTCCCACCTCTCATGAAAGGAGCAATAAGGTCAACGACCTTGATACCAGTTTCCTGAATAGAAATCTGTGTAACCTGCTCATCAAATGAAGGGGCAGGACGGTGAATAGGTCTCATAGCCTCTGCGCTTACGGGACCACCCTCATCGACCGGCCGACCGACCACGTTTATAATTCTTCCCAGGACCGCTTTGCCCACCGGAACTTGAATCGGAGCCCCTGTGTCCTTGACCGCCATTCCTCGTACAAGACCATCAGTCGTGTCCATAGCAATGGTTCGCACGGTATTGTCGCCTAGATGTTGAGCTACCTCAATAACTAGGTTATCCGGCTCGTTGTTAATCGCAGGATTCGAAATCAGTAAGGCGTTATAAATCGCCGGGAGCTGATTCTCCGGAAATTCGACATCGACGACGGGGCCGATTACTTGAACGATTTTCCCTACACTCATTTTAGGATTTCCTCCTGAAACCGTCTTGCTTATCTTTATCTAAACTTGGCTTTGGAGAGGTCGAACTAACCTTTGAGCGCCTCGGCCCCACCGACGATCTCCATTAATTCTGTTGTAATCGATTCCTGACGTTTGCGGTTAAGCTTCAACGTCAGCTTGTTAATCATCTCGCCTGCATTGGTAGTCGCAGCCTCCATCGCGGACATCCGTGCTCCGTGCTCACTGGCGACAGAATCCAGGAGCCCCGTGAAGACTTGGACTTGAACATATCTAGGTAGAAGCTCTTGAAGCAACTCCTCCTCTGATGGCTCGTACAGGTAACCTCGTCTGGGCTTCCACCCTTCCTCGTCAGGGGCGATCGGTAGAAGCTTACGAAGCGTCAACACCTGTGTAACCGCGGACCGAAAACTATTGTAAAGTACGTAGACTTCCTGATATTCGCCGGCTAAAAATTTCTCCGTGACAATGGAAACTATTTGCCCTGCCAAATCATAGCTTATGCTATTCATCACGTTGTTAAATTTCTCGACTATTGTTACCTGACGCCTACGGAAGTAATCATTTCCTTTACGTCCCACTGTTAACAGATCAACTTGAATGCTTTTGGCCTTCATTTCTTTTTCAAAGGCCTCAGCACGACGCTGTAAATTGGTATTAAATGCTCCGCATAACCCACGGTCAGCGGTCACTAATATCAGAAGAGCCTTCTGAGCCGGACGAGACTCAAGCATTGGATGAGCTTGGGTCCTTGCGGCCAAAGACATCATCACTTCGCGCATTTTTTCTGAGAAGGGCCTACCCGATTTGATCGCCTCTTCCGCCCTACGTAGCTTGGCCGCGGCCACCATTTTCATGGCTTTTGTGATCTTCTGAGTGTTCTTGACGCTGGCTATGCGTTTACGAATATCTCGTAGACTTGCCATTTCAACCTCATTCCTTGCAGACTAATTCCGGATTTCAAACCACATCGCGGTTCTTCTTAACTCTATACGAGTGAAACAACGGGAGGAATGAAAACCGCCTTAAACTCGTCCAATATCTTCTTCATCTTGGACTCCAGTTCAGCCGATATAATCTTTTTCTCCCTGATCTCAGTCAGAACATCCGGATAGCTACTTTCAAGGTGACTCACGTACTGTCGTTCATATTCGGCCAGCACCCTCACATCGTATTCATCTACATATCCGTTTGTCGCTGCAAATATTACGGCAATCTGTATCTCCGCGGCCATCGGTTCATACTGAGGTTGTTTAAGGATTTCGACCAGTCGTGTTCCTCTGGCTAACTGCGCCTGAGTAACCTTATCAAGATCGGAACCAAACTGCGCGAACGCTTCAAGTTCCCTGAACTGGGCCAAATCAAGACGTAGCGTTCCAGCAACTTGTTTCATGGCCTTGATCTGAGCGTTACCACCAACTCGTGATACACTCAAGCCAACGTTAATAGCAGGTCTAACACCGGAGTAGAAAAGGTCGGTGGATAAAAAGATCTGGCCGTCAGTGATTGAGATAACGTTAGTAGGAATATAAGCTGAAACGTCACCGGCCTGAGTTTCAATAATAGGAAGCGCCGTCAGACTGCCTCCGCCATCAACTTGGTTAAGTTTTGCGGCTCTCTCCAGCAATCGTGAATGCAGGTAAAAAACGTCACCAGGATAGGCCTCACGTCCGGGGGGCCTTCTAAGCAATAGAGACAACTGACGATAGGCGACGGCCTGCTTAGAAAGGTCATCATATATGATAAGTGAATGCTGTCCATGGTCTCGATAGTATTCACCCATCGTTACACCGGAATAAGGCGCAATATATTGCATAGGCGCCGGGTCCGATGCAGTGGCGGAAACAACCGTCGTGTACTCCATTGCGCCAAACCGTTCAAGGGTGGCCACAACCTGGGCCACAGTGGATCTCTTCTGTCCAATGGCGACATAGATACACTTGACGTTGCTGTCCTTCTGATTGATGATGGTATCAATAGCAATGGCGGTCTTGCCGGTCTGCCGGTCACCGATTATGAGTTCACGCTGACCACGTCCGATTGGAATCATCGCGTCAATCGCCTTGATTCCGGTTTGAAGCGGCTCCTTAACTGGTTCCCTCTTGATAATACCGGGAGCCACGATTTCAACCATACGGAATTCACTCGTGTCGACCGGACCCTTACCATCAATCGGTTGACCAAGAGAATCCACAACTCTCCCAAGCATGGCGGGCCCGACCGGAACCTGCACGATACGGTTTGTTCTCTTAACAGTGTCGCCTTCTTTGATGTGAACATCCTCACCAAGGATGGCTGCTCCAACGTTGTCGGCTTCGAGGTTAAGGACCATTCCCATGATCCCGTGCGGGAACTCGAGAAGCTCGCCGGCCATTGCGTTTTCTAGTCCGTGCAAACGAGCGATACCGTCACCAACACTTATAACTGTTCCGGTCTCGCTTACCTCAACCTTCTTGTCATAATCCTGGATCTGCTGTTTAATAATTTGACTGATTTCTTCGGCTCTGATTTGCATTGTCCCTATCCCTTCAGGCTTTCCTTGAGCTGGTTTAATTGCGTTCTAATTGTGCCATCAAAAACCATGTCTCCGACCCTGGCAACAAGGCCCCCGATTAGGAAGGGGTCAACCTTGGTAGTTACCAGAACCTTTTTGCCACTTATTTTGGAAAGAGCTTCCGTCACGCGACCGAGGTCCGATTCTTCCAGACTCTCAGCGCTTACAACTTCACCTCTTGTGATTCCGCGTATCTCATCAACACTCGATCTATATGCGGTTTCTACACCATCAAGTTGATTGATGCGTTTCCGATCTATTAACACGTTAACAAAATTAATCACCATTGGATCCGCGCCGATTTTGTTGAGAATATCCCTGGCGATCCTCTTTTTGTCATCTTTCGTAAAGACCGGGCTCTCGAGAACTTCTCTAAAATCTCTGGACTCCGCTATAATTCCCGAAAGAGCTGTCAAATCGCTCCCGTATTTGTCCAGTGCGTCATTGGCTTGACCTATTTCGACTAGGGCTTTTGCGTAACGCTTTGCTAAAGTAGTGTCTATCACTTCATACCCCCGACCTTAACGAGGTAATCCTCAACGATTCGTTTACGGTCTTTTTCCGTGATCTTTTCACGAATCATGGTCTCGGCCAGTTGCACGGCCAATTCTACAGCCTCGTGTCGCAATGACTCACGGGCCTTTCTGACTTCTTGCTCCGCTGTCATTTTGGCCGATTCAACAATGGCTCCCGACATTCTTTCAGCGTTTGCCATGATCTTTTCACTGTCGGATTCCGCTGCCTTCCTCAATTCGGCCCTCATCCGATCAACCTCTTTCTCCATACCGGCCAGCTTTTCTTTGTAGTCCGCCAGTAATCGGAGAGCCTCTTCACGTTGTTCTAGGGCTTCTGCAAGATCTCTTCTGATTTGATCTTTACGTTCAGCAAAAAACGTGACGAGAGGTTTCTTTACAAAATAGATAAGGAGGGCAATAAGCGCCACGGTGTTGATCACTCTCCACGTTAGCAACCATGGAGTCCAACTTGACTCCTCCTCCCCGCCGGACGAAGCGTTGGCCATTGTAACGGCGCCACACATAACCACTGCAAAAAAGAAAAAATTCTTGAGGATTCTCTTCCAGTCCATCACATAGCCCTCCCTAGAATTTTTTCAGAAATCGATTGCGCCAAGGGGGCCATCTCTTCTTTGATAGCCGTCCGTGCCTTTTCCGACTCCGCTTGGATGGACGATCTCATGTCATCCACAATGCGGGCCGCTTCAACTCGCGCTTTCTCAAGGATGTCAGCCTCACTTTTCTTGGCGGCGGCAAGAAGCTCGGTTTTTTCCCGCCCAGCTACTTGTCTGGCCTCAAACAGCGCTTCCTGGTGTTTTTTCTCTTGCTCCAGAAACCTCAGACTCCAGCTGTGAAGCCTTGTCCCGGTCGGCCTTGATCTTAGATTCCCTCTCCCGGATTTTAGCCAACACCGGTTTAAACAATAGAGAGTTGAGGAGGAGTAAGAGAATCAGGAAATTGATCAACTGAATAAACAGAGTGAAATTTACATTTATCACTGGTTTGATCTCCTGATCCGAGAAGTTTTTCGCCCGGCTAGCATAACTGTACCCCGTGTCACGCTATAGGGCGCCTTCAAACTGATTTTTTTGGCAAGGATATTTTGGACCCAGACTTTAAATGCCATAATTTCTAGCACCCCATGGTTAGGGGTGTCAAGAAATTTTTCTTAGTGAAACTGGGCTCGAAGGTGAGATTCAGCGATTGTGCTCAGCTACTGGCTCCTCGCCTGATTCCTCAGTTGAGAGATTGTCTGAACCCTCAAAAGTCGGGGGCCAAGGCTGAGCCGAGATCTCTTCAATAGATCTTGCTTCGATTTCCTTTTCATCCGAACTTGTCGTTAATTCCGGCATTTCCTGCTGGAACGACGCCATGGAGCACGTGCCCTCAAAAATAACACCCTCTTCTATAACCAAACTTGGTGTCTTCAAATGCCCAAAAACCTTGGCAGGCGGAAACAATTCTATTTTTTCCGTAGCGGTTAGATCGCCATGGACCTCGCCAGAAACTTTTAGAATATTTGAATGAATTTGAGCATGGACGATGGAGTCCGAACCAACCACGAGTGTTCCGCGGCTGATGATTTCTCCTTCAAAGTGTCCATCTAAGTGAACTATCCCAGAGAACGACAGTTTACCGGCGAACTCGGTTTGCGAACCCAAAAAACCTGTTACTGCGTCACTCTTAGTCTTCCTGAATCGGAGCATGTGCCCTCCCTATTTTCCCGGAGCAATTGTCTCTGGTCTAAAGCCCGGTCGCCCATTCCTTAACACAGCCGGAAATCAACTTCAACAAATAATTGAAAATTGTTTCAGTCTTTTGCATAAATTCCAGAAAATTAATTAAATTGCGATAGCCATGTGGAAATTCAATCTCAATTACTTCTTTTAAGGTTGCGCTAGATAAGAAAACCGTCTGGCGCTTACGGAAGTTAGGATAGCGGTCACCAGAAATGATAAGAGGAGTGAAGACCCTCCATAGCTAACAAAACTCAAAGGCACTCCGACTACAGGAGCTACTCCCATCACCATGGCCACATTTATCGCGACGTGCCAGAAAATTATTGATATGCACCCTACCGACAGAAGAGTCCCGAAATCATCTCTAGCCCTACCCGCTATTGTAAGTCCCCTAAGTATAAAAATTATGAACAATAACAAAATTATGGCGCATCCTACAAAACCCCATTCCTCGGACAGAACGGCAAAGATAAAATCCGTGTGCTTCACCGGTAAGAACATCAACTGGTTTTGCGTGCCTTTTAGATAGCCTTTCCCTAACAACCCCCCAGACCCAATCGCTATCTGAGACTGAATTATTTGGTACCCCGCTCCCAAGGGATCATGTTCGGGATTCAGAAAGGTCAACAATCGCTTCTTTTGATAATCCAAAAGAAAGTAATTTGCCCCAAGGTAGACTAAAGGGACGCTAATCAGGACCAAACCGCCAATAGCTGTCCATATCTTTTTGCTCAATCCAACGAACAGAACCATGCTAAACGCCACCAACAAGAGCACTATGGCGGTACCTAGATCTGGTTGAGTCGCTACAAATATCACAGGAACCAGAACGAGCGCCAAATTCTTTAATATCTCCGTCCAGTCGGTCAACGGCCCGCGAACCCGTTCACTTAGACTCTTAGCCATTACTATTACGACGGCCAATTTGGCGAATTCAGAAGGCTGAAAACGCATCATTCCCAAGTCGATCCAGCGTCTGGAGCCCGCTGTAACCCTCCCGAAAATAGATACCGTAACCAAAGCGAACAGAATAAAGACGTATATCCAGATCCCCCAGCGATCCAGGGCCCGATAATCAACAAAGGAAAGCAGCGCCAACAGGGTCATTCCCATGCACAACCAGGCGGTTTGCTTTATTACAAAAGACCTGCCCATGGCGCCCATCGGAATGGTTGCGCTATATATGAGAGCAATCCCGGCAATTGCCAGGATGACAGCGTCGAGAACCAGTAGCCATTCAAATTTGAGAACAGAATCGATTACGTTCGAATTCAGATAGGTTTTTGTCATTTAAAATCAAATCTTTTTGGACAATCTTGAGACTGGTCTAAACAAGAATGATCACTCTCTCGGATCACCCTTGTCGGGTAGGCCATAATACCTACATATGATTTTGCGAGCCAGCGGAGCAGCTGTTTTGCCTCCACCACCACCGTGTTCAATAATGACCACGACTGCGATTTTTTTCGGCTGATCGTCTACAAACGCCACAAACATGGCATGAGTTCTCTCGTGATATGGAACTTCTTCCTCACTTTTTGATTTATCCCTAACGCTGATAACTTGTGAAGTCCCTGTTTTCGCGTGGACGTTAAGCCCAGGAATCCTACATTTCTTACCTGTTCCCGCTCGATCCTGAACGACATCAAGCATGGCCTTCCTAATTTGCTCCCAGTTCCTCGGATCGGGGTGTATACTCCATTTCACAACCGGTGTCTGGTGAAATATGGGGGTTCCGTCATGAGATTTAATTTCATCAACCAGATATGGTCTCATAATGTTTCCACCGTTGGCCAGAGCCGCTGTCATCATGGCAAGCTGGATCGGCGTGGCCAAAGTGTATCCCTGGCCTATACCTATCGTCACATTTTCGCCATCCTTGATAAAAGTCCCATAATTTCTCTCCTTCCAGAAATTTGTCGGTATTAAACCAGGTAATTCCTGGGATAGTTCTATCCCCGTCGGTTTCCCCAGACCGAAGAGGGATGCGTACTTGGCCATTCGATCAGCTCCCAGCTTTAATCCAAGCTCGTAAAAATATACGTCGCAGGACTCTACTAAAGCCCTATGAAGGTTCACCTTCCCGTGGCCATGCTGATTCCAGCATCTGTATACCTGACCTCCCAGTTCAAGCTCACCAGAACAGAAAAAATTCTTCTCAGGACTAATGACTCCTTCCGACAAATCAGCAAAAGCCGTGACAATTTTGAATGTGCTGGCTGGCGGATATAATCCTCTGATCGACCGATCTTCCAACGGATGTAGAGGATCACTGTTTAAGGATTTCCAATTTCTTTCGGAAATCGAAGGTGAAAACAAATTAGGATCAAAACCAGGTTTACTCACCATAGCTAGAATTCGTCCAGTATCCGGGTCCACGACCACAACGGATCCTGCCCGCTCTGTAAAGGATTCTTCAACAAACTTTTGAAAGGAAGAGTCTATTGTCAACACTATGTCTGCCCCAGGCTTGGCCGGTTTTCTTCTTAGACTCGCGAGATGCCTTCCTTTGGCGTCAATTTCAATTTGTTCCCAACCCTCCTCCCCTCTCAAATAGGGCTCATACTCTTTCTCTATTCCTGTTTTTCCAACATAATCCCCAGGCCGGTATCCCACACGCCCGACCTTTTCTAATTCAGAACTCGAAATTTCCCCAGTAACACCTACCAGGTGGCAAAGCAACTCCCCGAGCGGATAATATCGGTAGGGTCGAGCTTCGAGAGCTACACCCTTTGTTTCTCGGGAATGAGTCTTGATAAGCGAAATTTCTTCCAGGCTAATATTTTTCTTGATCGGAAAGGACATAAACATTGGAGCCAAGAGGCTTTTATCAAGTATAGTTCGCATCTTTTCGGGAGAAAAACCCAATGCGTCCGCATAAACATCGACAATACCCTGCGAGTCTTTGATCGCTCCCGGAACAATTGAAAGAGTAAAACTGGGCCTATTTTCGGCTAGCGGGTCCCCGTTAGCGTCAAGGATCGACCCTCTAGGTGGAGGCAATCTCAGCAGTCTGATCCTATTTTCGATCGCCATATCATCGAAAGACTCTCCCATCATGAGCTGCAGATTCCATAATCGGATCAGCAGAGTTGCCATCACTGCCCAAACAACGATAGAAAAGACGAAGATACGCGATTTGTAATAATCTTGAGGAACGCGATCGCTGCTAAAATGCGCCACTAAGTCGCTCCAATCAGTCTGGAATAGCCTTTCCACGCGCCGTCCAGAGCCGGCTTTACGACTATTAGACTCAGTGAGGACAAAATAGTTTTTAGAATTACGATTTTTACGATCTGGGGTTCGAACGAGATCTGGCCACTAAGCCACCTGGCAAGAAAAATTAGGCTGAATGAAACGGAACACGCCAAAAGCGCTACTGACAAACCAGCTCCCATCTGGTCTACGTCAAAATTGACACTCACATAAACCGAAAACATGAAGACAGCAAGATAGATAACCGGAAAGAGTCCCAGCGAAGCGCCTGAGAGCAAGTCTTCAACCACACCGAGAGCGAACACGGCGAGAAGTCCTGCGACATAAGAGCGTGTCAAGCCAATCCATACTACAATCAGTAGAGTTAGATCAGGCTTGAATTCCATTGGAAAGATCTTGCCCAAAATACTGCTTTGTACAACAAACGACAACCATCCGACAACCATACAAAATACAAAATCTTTCAAGGCTTACCTTCTAACCCCGGCTCCATGGAAAACCCTCCTTGACTACCTAAAATTACCATAACCTCTTCGATTTCAGAGAGTCTAGCCGAGGGAACCACTGTGGCTTCCAAAAATAAACCATGTTCAGAGGAGCGGACTGATTCGATTGTCCCCACAACAAGGCCACGTGGAAAAATTCCATCCAGGCCTGAAGTAACAATTAGATCTCCTTGCTCAATCTTCGCTTCCTTGCTCAAGTACTGTAGCACACAGCTATAGGAGTATGATCCAATCAACAGCCCCCTGTCACGCGTGCGTTCCACTCTGCAATCTACGGCCACGTTCGGATCGGTTATCATAGCCACTTGCGCCATAGCGTTCGAACATCTTCCAATTTTGCCGACTACCCCTCCAGGCGTTGTAACCGGCATATCAGGCATTACACCCTCATCTGCCCCCTTGTTGATTAACACGGTTCTGAATAGACCAGACACGTCTTGACCAATGATCTGGGCCACAATAGTTGGAAAATCGAGCTTATCCTTGAGATCCAGTATTTTTTTCAGACGCTTGTTTTCCAGCTCCTTTTCTCTCAACGAAACAATTTCGGTCCTCAACCTGCGAATTTCTTCGGTCAATACCTGGTTGTCCCTGTTAACGCCTACCAGCAGGATGTATGAGTCAAATATGCTAGAGACCTTCCTGTGGAAAAAAGTAATAGTCTGATCAACTGGTTTAAACGCCGGGTAAATGAAACTTACAAATGTGCCTTTGCCGCCTTTCTCGAAAGAGGAAAAAAGTAAAATTAGACCTAGACTTACTAGAATTACAGCAATGATTAGTTCTTTGATCGATCGGGGCATAGCCTGGAACATCTAGCCGGCGCGGAAAATTAAAACCACCCGTGAAATCAAACGAATGGAGTTTGGGATTCTGATGAAGACAAGATAATGGAAATCGAAATTATGGGCATGGCCTCAATTACTGGGCCCGAATGCATTTGTATACCTCTTGGCGCACTCAGGCTCTAATAAGAATATCTCGGTACATCTCAAAATTTTCAAAAACAATGCCTGACCCCAGGACTACACTCGAGAGAGGATCATCAGCTACAACCACTGGTAACCCTGTTTCGCGTCTAATAACTTCGTCAAGATTTTTCAAAAGCGATCCCCCTCCGGTAAGGACGATGCCCCTGTCGACAATGTCCGACGCGAGTTCTGGCGGCGTCTGTTCCAAAGCCGTTTTCACAGTTTCCAGAATTGCTCTGACAGGCCCAGAAATCGCCTCAGTAACCTC
Source organism: uncultured delta proteobacterium (assembly GCA_963846725.1). GTDB lineage: Bacteria > Desulfobacterota > Desulfomonilia > Desulfomonilales > Desulfomonilaceae > CAJBEZ01. The sequence continues at coordinate 174,602 of CAWJXP010000028.1, forward strand.
ACTGGATCGCAGCGGAATAACTTTAGGAACTCCGGCTATGAGATCCCTCCCTTTCACCTCGATGACCATTTCATCTTTAGTGTGGCAGGCGCTTCCTATCAACATCTTAACCATTTCACCGGTTCTCTCTCCTATCAGCAGGCTGTACTTATGTTTGACGTATTTTATTATGTCGTTATCAATTTTGTCCCCAGCGATTCGCAAAGATTTAGCGTAAACAATGTCCGACATGGAGATGACCGCTACTTCAGTCGTTCCCCCTCCAATATCCACAATCATATTGCTGGTAGGCTCCGTGATAGGAAGATTAGCTCCTATCGCCGCAGCGATGGGTTCCTCGATTAAATAGACATCTCGAGCCCCAGCGCTTTCAGCGGCTTCACGTACGGCCCTCATCTCCACTTGAGTGACACCGGCTGGAACACAGACCACTATCCTGGGCTTAACAAACATCCTGCGCTTGTGAATACGGCGGATGAAGTGCTTAAGCATAGCTTCGGTAACTTCGAAGTCTGCAATGACACCATCCTTCATGGGGCGGATAGCCTTGATGTTGTCAGGGGTCCGTCCGACCATTTTCTTCGCGTCAGTACCCGACCGCAACGATTCTAGGGCCTCGTCTAAGGTCCATTTTTACGGCCACAACTGAGGGCTCGGACAAGATAATCCCCTTACCCCGGACGTACACAAGGGTGTTAGCTGTCCCGAGATCTATGGCCATGTCGTTCGAAAAGATGCTCGACAACCAATTTGAGAGCATTTTTGTTCTTCTTAAACCAATTTTCCTAGAAATACGTCTAGGGACAATATCAGACACTAGGGCGATGATCAAGCGTACGGCCAAGCCTTAGTCAGAAACTGGGCCGTCTCCTTTTTGTCATTGATCAGAAACGCTTTGGTCAAAGAGTTTTCAGCCCCTCCATTGACTTAAGGATCATATGATCATAATATTGCCCTTCGAATCGCCCCTTCGGAAAGGAGAATCCGGTGCTAGATCTGATGCGAAGACACGCCAGTTCATGGTTAATAAAAGTAGCGCTCGGCGGAATAATTATTGTTTTTATTTTCTTTTTTGGATGGGGTGGACCACAGGATAAAGCACACGATTATGCTGCTAAAGTCAATGATCAGGTCATTGGTTACGATCATTTCTATAACACATACCAGACAGAAGTCGAAAAAATACGGTTGAGATTCCGCGGCGCAATGCCGCCTGACTTGTTGGAACGTCTCAACCTGAAGAAAAACGTCCTGGATCGACTCATAGATGAACAGCTCCTTATCCAGGAAGCCGGCAAACTGGGTTTCTTTGTCAATGACACCGATGTTAGAAACGCCATCTTGTCTGATCAGACTTTTCAAAGAAACGGATCTTTCGACCCCGAAATTTACAAGATGTACCTGAGTTCTATCAAATTGAACCCCGACACGTATGAAAGATACCTGAAACAGGAACTGCTGGCCGACCAAGTGACTAAACTCATAACGGACTCAGTTAAGACCGATCCCAAGGAACTTGAAACCTTGTGGCATTTCCAAAACGACAAAATGACTCTGGCGTTAATGATAATCAAGCCGGAGGAGACTCACAACAAAGTAGCTATTGATGAAAAGGCCGTTGAGAACTACTTCAAGAGGAATGAGTCTCGATACCAAATTCCGGCATCGGCCAAAATAGAGTACGTTTGGTTTTCGTGGAAAGATCTGCTCAAGGACTCGAATGTCACCGACGAGGACGTAAAATCTTACTACAAGCTAAACCAGAAAGAATTTATAGAGCCGGAAAAAGTAAAAATTAGTCAGATTCTTCTAAAAGTGCCGGAAAAAGCCTCTGATCAGGAAAGGGAAGCGATCAAAGAGAAGGCCATCAAGCTGGAACAGGACATTAAGGCTGGGGCCGATTTCCATAAAATGGCCGAAGAGAACTCCCAGGATGAGGCCACGGCCTCAAAGGGCGGAGAACTTGGCTGGATCACCAAAGGCTCGTTGAATTCAACCATTGAAGAGCAGGCTTTTAAGCTCAACAAGGGTGAAATCTCGTCTCCGATTCTGACAGATCAAGGATATCATCTCATATTGGCTGAAGACAGAGTTGATGAGGCTCAGACGCCGTTTGAAGAGGTAAAGGGAAAAATTGCCCAACTGTTGAAGGATGAGCAGGCAAAGAAAAAAATAGCTCAGTTCGCTGACGATTTCTATGAACAGGTGTACAGGTCGGAAAACCTTCCAGAACAGGCGAAGAAATTCGGGCTGAAGCTAGAAATGGCCGACAATGTCACCTCCCAGGGTGGAATACCAGGAGTATTAGACTCAGAAAACGTTTCTCAGGACATATTTGAATTAAAAACAGGAGAAGTTTCTAAACTGGTCAGAAATGGCGACAACTATTTCGTGGCTCAACTCCTGGAGAAGCGACCTGAACGAATCCCCTCTTTAGGACAGGTTCAAAGCCTGGTCGAAAAGGACTACATCAAAAACCAGGCCCTTGAGCAAGCCGTAAAAAAGGCTGAAGCGCTCATCGAGCAGATTGCCAAAAATCCATCCGAAGCCGACAACATTGCAAAGGCCAGTGGTTTAGCCTGGGATACGCTCGAACCAATATCTAGGACCGCCGGATTTGTTCCTCAGCTTGGTAAATCCAACCAGGTGTCTGAAATGCTCACTTCCATATCCGAGGCCTCCCCCGTTTTTAATACACCCATAACAACTACCACTGGAGTCGGTATCGTCCGGTTACTAAAGACAGATCCAGCGAGCCAGGAAGAATACGCCAAGGGCGCAGCCGAATTCCGGAATTGGGTGTTGGAAGTGCGTCGGACCGAATTTCTCAAAGGATGGTTAAGGATGCTTCGCGATAAGTCGTCCATTGACATTAATCAAAAGGCTCTGTGAACGGAGAGGAAATACCTGTTCCATAAGACGACATTATTTGTTTATTCGCTCTATTACCTTGACATTGGTAGGACCCGCTGTTAATCTTTAGTTACGCGGGCATAGCTCAGTTGGTAGAGTGCAAGCTTCCCAAGCTTGATGTCGCGGGTTCGAGCCCCGTTGCCCGCTCCAGAGAGTGGTTTTTTGCCACCCGGGTTTTTTTAAATCCCGGGTTTTTTATTATAGATGATATGCGAAAGTATGGACGCACACAACAAAGATGGTAACTGACCGTAAGCTTCTCTCATATCTGTGGGACTTGATTGAACCAGTGCTTGAACCTGATGGTATAGAACTGGTGGAATTGGAATACCTGCTATTGGGCGGCTCATGGACTTTGAGGTTGTACATTGACTCGCCTCAAGGAATAACCATCGATGACTGCGCAATGGTTAGCAGGCAAGTAGGAGCTTTACTCGACATAGAAGATCCTATTGATCACCATTATAGCCTGGAGGTATCTTCCCCGGGGATCAACAGGGTCATGAGGAAACTTGGAGATTTCAATAGATTTTCAGGTCGTCAGGCACGTATCAGGACGATTCACAAGATTGAGGGACGAAGGAACTTCTTGGGTGTAATTAGAGGCACACGAGATAAGACAGTAATGATGGAAATAGATAATAAAATGATCGAGATTAACGCGGAAAATATTGAGAAAGCTCATTTGGAAACTCCGCCGGATGAAATTTTGCAGCAAGGCCTTAACAAAAAGGCGTCTAGCGTGGGAGGGTGACCATGGGAAGTTTGGACCGAATGATTGATCAGGTGGCCAAAGAAAAGGGGATTTCAAGAGATACCTTGGTAGAGGCCCTTGAGGCTGCGCTGGTTTCGGCAGCAAGGAAGAGGTTCGGTCCGAAGGTCGAACTGGAAGCCCAGTACAGTGATACAACAGGAGAAATTGAGGTTTTCAGGTTCAGGGACGTTGTGGCCGAAGTCCAGGATCCGAGTGTAGAAATTGACCTGGAAACCGCAAGAAACGAGTTGGACCCCGAGGCTGAAGTTGGTGACCAACTCGGAGAAAAGATCGAGGCTGAGACCTTTGGGAGAATTGCCGCCCAAACCGCCAAGCAGGTAATTATCCAAAAGGTAAAAGATGCTGAGCGTGAAAATATATACGCTGAGTATAAAGACAGAAAAGGTGACGTAGTTACTGGTGTTGTCCAGAGATTTGAAAAGAAGAACACGGTGGTAAATTTAGGCAGAGCTGAAGCCATCCTGCCATTAACCGAACAAATTCCAAAAGAAGCCTATCGACAGGGTGACAGAATACGAGCGTTGATCGTCGATGTTAAAAGAACGCAGAAAGATCCCCAGATTATATTGTCCAGATCTGATCCGGCTTTCTTGGTAAAATTATTTGATCAGGAAGTTCCCGAGATAGCTGAGGGAATTGTAAAGATTATGTGCGCAGCGCGTGAACCAGGGCAACGAGCCAAGATCGGGGTGAGGTCCACCGACGCCGACGTCGATCCTGTGGGCGCATGTGTCGGAATGAAGGGGTCAAGAGTTCAGGCCGTTGTTCAGGAACTCCGAGGCGAAAAAATTGATATTATTCCATGGAATGACGAGCCCGCAAGATTCGTTTGCAACGCTCTTCAACCTGCTCAGATATCCAAGGTAATCATTGATCAGATAACCGGCGCAATGGAAGTGATCGTCGATGATGAACAACTTTCTCTAGCTATTGGCAAGAAAGGCCAGAATGTGAGACTGGCCGCACGGCTCACCGGTTGGAAAATCGATGTGAGAGGTGAATCCAAAGAAGAAAAGATTACCGGTGAATCTTTCGAACGCCTGCTAGCGGTTGAAGGCATGGATGAAGAAACAGCCACCATTCTCTTTGACAACGGGTATCGAAATCCTGAAGACATAGATCGAGCGTCGATAGAGGAACTTACGAGTTTTATGGGAATAACAAACGAAAAGGCTCTAATGTTGCAAGAGGGAGCCAAATATTATTTAACCAAGTCGCAAGAAACGGCGCCCGACGCTGAAGCGGGTGAAGAGAATGCGGAACCTTCCTCGGCCAACGAGAGTGAAGAAAACATCGTTCAGGCTACAGCATCAAGTTTGTAGCATGAATTCGAAACCCGGTCTGTGACCATTATCGAATTTAGTTCAATGAACCGTGGCCATACTCCGATTCGAACATGTATAGGATGTCGTAGGACAAGGCCAGCTAAAGAAATGATAAAACTGAAAGCTTCAGACGGATTGCTAGTTGTTATGGAACAGAAAGCGACGCTTAACGGAAGGGGCTGTTATGTTTGCCCAACCTTGGAATGCGTTGAAAAAGCAAGAAAAAAGAGAAAACTGCAGAAAGCTCTGAAGAGTGAATTCCAGTCAATGCCGTCAGTAGAGAGCATTTTGAACAAAGGCGTAGAAAAAAAGGGGTGTGCGGATGACCATCATGACCGTTGATGACCTAGCGAGAGACCTAAAGGTCAAAAACGAAGACTTGCTTAAGGAATTAGTTGTTATGGGCTATGAGGTCGACGGACCGGAAAGTTCTTTGGTCACTGATGATCCTTCGGCTCTAAGGGCTCATCTTGTATCTGCCCTTCCCCAACGAGAAGTTGTTGAAAAGCGCATTAGACCTACAGTCATCCGCAGGCGAGCAAAAAACGCTCCCCCTCTGGATTTTCATGAAGAGGCTTATTCATCGGAAGAAAATGCCATGTCCGATGTAGAAGTTCATTATGAGCATGTTCCGAAGAGCGAAGAACCGCCCAAATCTTCTGTCTCGGCTGGCGCGCCCCCCGACGCGAAAAAAACTCAGAGAAAAATGAAGCGTCATGAACCGGCAAGAATAATCGAAATGGCCCCTCCCAAACCGTTGATTACTCCTTCTAGCCATATAGAAGAGACTCTGGCTCACTCAGACCAATCGGTCATATCAGTCGCTTCTGGTGAATCTGAGGCGGTCTCTGCCGTTGTTCCTAAATCGGAAAAGTTATCCAGCCGTGCGGTTTCTCAAAAAACGATAGGGGACAAAACGGAAGCCGACGGTCAGGCTGACCATCCCGCTCGAATTGAGAGACCAAAGGAAACAGAGTTGGAGGCCGGAACTTCCACAGCGGAAGAACTACGCGAAGCTGAAGACCGGAACGCAAAGAAAAAGAAAAAGAAGGACAAACGCATTCAGCCAGCCCAAATCATCGGTAAAGTAGAACTGAAAAAGGAACCGGTCCGTCCCGCTGAAAGACCAGCGCCAAAGATCCATTATGTTCATGCGCCTGCTCCCAGACCGGCAGGACCACCCCCTCCCGGACCCAGCAGGCCACGAGTTGTTGAGACGGCCCCACGCCCTGGAATACGCCCTGAACCTTCTACTCGCCCGTTCGTTCCTGAACTACCGCTGGACGACAAAGGCAGAACCAAAAAGCGCAAGGACAAGAAGGGAAGAACCATTGAAGAGCGTGTCGAGGAGGATAAGGGTCTGGTCCGAAGACGGAAAGAAGTGATAAATGTCGCGGATCTGTATGATGATCGACATCGTGGTCGGCTACGTGGCAGAACCAAGAAAGTCAAGCTCCGAAAAACTGAAATTACAGTGCCTAAAGCCATCAAGCGGAGGCTCAAGCTGCCTGAGACGGTAACCGTCGCCAATCTGGCCCACAAGATGAGTGTCAAGGCGTCTGAGGTTATTCAACATCTTTTGCCTCTAGGCGTGGCGGCAGGGATGAATGAAATCATAGATTTCGATACAGCCGCCATTGTGGCTGGAGAATTCGGCTTTGAGACAGAAACAAGCCGCCCATCAGAACAGACTCTTCTCCCGAAGAAGATTCAGGACACCGAGGAAAACCTGGTCCCCCGCCCACCGGTAATTACTGTTATGGGGCATGTTGACCATGGCAAGACGTCTCTTCTTGATCGAATCCGGTCTACTCACGTTACTGATCAAGAAGCAGGGGGGATCACCCAGCACATTGGCGCATACAAGGTTAAGGTGCCGAGGGGTGAACTTGTCTTTTTGGATACGCCTGGCCATGAAGCGTTCACAGCTATGAGGGCACGAGGCGCCCAGGTCACCGATTTTGTTATATTAGTGGTGGCTGCGGATGACGGAGTTATGGATCAGACCAAAGAGGCGATAAACCACTCCAAGGCGGCGGGTGTTCCTATACTTGTCGCCATAAACAAGATTGACAAACCTGAAGCCGACAAGGATCGAGTCATTCGTGAACTGAGTGAATACAATCTGATCCCTGAAGCATGGGGTGGAGATACACTGTTCGCCGACGTGAGCGCTAAGACGGGAAAGGGCGTTGATGAGCTGCTTGACCTCATATTGCTCCAGGCCGAAATTATGGAATTGCGATCGAATCCCAATAAAAGAGCTACAGGAACAATTGTTGAAGCTCGACTAGACAAGGGAAAGGGACCAATTGCTACGGTACTTGTAAAAGAAGGTACTTTGAGATTGGGCGATCCTTTTGTCGCCGGTGTCCACTACGGCAAAGTGAGAGCTATGCTGGATCATGAAGGACGCAATGTTGAGGAAGCCTCCCCTTCAACTCCAGTAGAAATTCAGGGGTTTGCAAGTGTTCCAGAGGCCGGAGAAATTCTCATGGTCGTCGAGGAAGAAAAACTTGCTCGACAAATCGGCGCTCAAAGGATGATTAAACATCGCGAAGACGAAGCCGCTTCCACCAGCCCTGCCTCATTGGAAGAACTCATCGCCCGTATGCAAACTGAAGAAGTTAAAGAACTCAACTTAATTGTCAAAGGCGACGTTCAGGGTTCGGTTGAGGCAGTAAAAGAGGCATTGTTGGGGATTCCTTCACAGGAAATCAAACTCAAGGTTATTCATGGTGGAGTAGGAGCCATAAATGAAACGGATGTGATGCTGGCCAGCGCATCCAACGCCATCATTATCGGGTTCAATGTTCGTCCGACTCCAAAAACAGCACACCTGGCTGAACAGGAAAAAGTAGATCTCCGGATGTACACCATCATCTATGACGCTATTGAGGACGTACGTCGAGCAATCGAAGGCATGCTTTCTCCAATAGAAAAGGAAACGGTTGTTGGTCGAGCCGAAGTCAGACAAACCTTCTCGGTCGGCAAAGTTGTTATGATAGCTGGATGTCATGTTGTTTCCGGTAAAATTGAGAGATCCAATCAAATTAGGCTTCTTAGAGACAATGTCGTTGTTCATCAGGGCAAGATATCGTCGATGAAACGTTTCAAAGAAGATGTCAAAGAAGCGCTTGAAGGTTATGAATGTGGAATTGGAATCGAGAACTACCGTGATGTCAAGGTTGGGGATGTGATCGAAGCTTTCGTCGTGGAACGTGAATCGGCAAAACTAGCGCAGTAGTGTTCATCGACTTTTGTCTGTCAATACTGGGTTCGAACGGATAGAGCGGTAGAGACTGTGTTCGTAGGTGTCGGATTTATTAGAATAATGATTCATCAGTCGTCTTCTTTGAAAGATAAACGGCAGGTAATCAAAAGTATATTGGGCAAGGTTCGTTCCAAATTCGATGTTTCTATTGCGGAAGTAGATGATAATGATAAATGGCAGATATCCTCATTGGGAATGGCTGTAGTTTCTAACGACTCCAGTCATGCTCATAGGATGCTTGAGACAGTTAACGATTATATTGAGAATTTATACCTGGCCGAAGTAACCAGCTTTAACATCGAGATTCTGCCTTTTGGAGAATTCTTTTAGTATTTATTCCACCCTTATTTCGACCCCTCAAAAACATTAAGGATAAATACATTCTCATGGCACATTTCAGAAAAGAAAGAGTTTCAGAACTTTTGAAACAGACCATATCCGAAATATTGAGTCATGACGTCAAAGATCCTAGGGTTGAAGACGTTACTATAACAGAGGTGCTCATGAGCCCTGACCTGAAATCGGCAAGGGTTTTTTTTTCCTGCCTTGCCCATGAAGAAATTGAGTCTCATACAAAGGGGCTAACAAAAGCTGAGGGTTTTATACGGCATCGTCTTAAAGAAGAATTGGACTTAAAATATATACCTATGTTGACATTTTTTTATGACTCTTCATTCGATCATTCCTTAAAGATTTCAAAGATTCTCAAAGAAATAGAGACAACGACAGGCAGCGAAAATGATTGATCAAATAGCGGGTATTATTAAGGAATACCATGATTTCTTCATAATGACTCATGTTAATCCTGATGGTGACGCTATCGGTTCTCTTTTAGGAATGTACCTGGCTCTGAAGGAAAATGGAAAAAATGCCATTCCAATTATAGGCGCGGACTTTCCTGAACTTTTTCAATTTCTGCCCGGTTCTGGAAATACCGTAGTCGGATTTGACTCAATTGGGTTCAACCCGTCTCATATTATAGTTCTTGACGTTGCTGCTGAAAGCAGGATTTCCCCTGAAATTGGCGATCTTAGAAAATCAGCGAAGCTTGTCAATATAGATCATCACCCGACAAATCCTCTATTTGGCGATTACAACTACGTTCTCACGTCTGCGAACTCTACTACCCAATTAGTTTATGAAATACTTACACGGGCGGAATGCCGTCTGAGTTTAGACGTGGCAAAATGTTTGTATACCGGATTGGTTACAGACACCGGCTGTTTCAAGTTTGCCGGAGTTACAAGCGAAACTTTTGAACTCGCCGCAAGACTATTGGAATTTGGTGTAGACAATTATGATATTACCAGGAAGCTTTTTGAAGAGTTTCCAGCGTCGAGACTCACTTTAGAGAGATTGATGATAGAAAGGCTGGAAGTTCTGTTGGATGGGAAGTTGGTCCTGAGTTATATTGATTTCGAAGATTATCATAAATTGGGAGCGTCTATATCTGAGGGGGAAAGCTTGGTGAACAGACTTCGCGAAACTCGTGGAGTTGAAGTCGGTGGTCTGATCACAAAATTGTCAGAAAACCAATATAAGGTCAGTCTCCGTTCGAAGGGAATTGTCAACGTCGCCACTGTAGCTGCAGCCCTCGGAGGCGGAGGACACTCTCGGGCTGCGGGACTCAAAGTTGCTATGTCGCGTGAAGAGATTCGAGAAAGATTGATAAATTTAATAGATTCATCCCTAAATTCTTCAACCACATAAATCATCACAGCATTGTATATCTCAACAAACATCCGGCTGAATATCTGAAAAGAGCGGCAAAATGTTCTGAGTTCCCATTTGAAAGCCGGGCAGTCCAGAGGTTACTTTAAGCGCGGCGCGAATAGCCTCTCCCACATCGCTTACGAAGTGTAAAACAAGCCCGTCGGTTACATGATCTTTGAAGGACCTGACCTGAGGAAAATTTCTTGAGGGTAGAATGACTTCTCTTACTCCAGCCCTCTTAGCAGCAAGGAGTTTCTCTTTTATTCCGCCTACCGGTAAAATTCTGCCGTGCAAAGTGATCTCGCCGGTCATAGCAACATCTCGCCTCACTGCGGAGCCTGTAAAAAATGAAGCAAGGGCGACCGCTATGGTGACTCCAGCCGATGGACCGTCTTTGGGGATTGCCCCAGAAGGAACATGGACATGAAGATCTGTGTTTGTAAGACGCTTCTGATCTAATCCGAACAGGTCGCTGAGATGTCTAAGACAACTTAGAGCCGCTCTTGCGGACTCCTGCATCACATCGCCCAGGCTACCGGTCAGAATTAGCCCCTGATGCCCACTGAATCCTGCAACTTCAACAAATATGATTTCTCCTCCATTTTCGGTCCAAGCCAACCCTGTGGACACCCCTACCCTGTCTATGTCCTCAGCAAGCTCTAAATAATATTTCGGAGCCCCTAGAAAATCTTCCACCTTCGACGGATCTATAACTTTGTTGAGAGGTTGTCCCTGCGTTATTTGTAGAGCGATTTTTCTGTAAACGGAGTTTATTTCTCTCTCTAGGCTTCGGACTCCAGCCTCTTTTGTGTATCCACTTATTAATTTTCGTATCGCCGGCTCGTCGAATTCTATTCTATAGTCCTTCACACCTGTTTGTTCCTGAGCTTTTGGAATCAGAAACAATTCCGCTATCTTCTTTTTTTCTTCGTCTGTATACCCTGATATCATTATAATTTCCATTCTATCCCTAAGGGCTCTAGGAATAGAATCAACCTGATTGGCCGTGGCCACAAACATGACTTTACTAAGATCAAAAGGAAGGTCAATGTAATGATCCATAAAACTCGAATTTTGTTCTGGGTCCAGCACTTCTAACAACGCGCTCGCAGGATCTCCTCGAAAGTCCTGCCCCAGCTTGTCAATCTCATCTAGCATAAACACGGGGTTATTCGTCCCTGCTCTTCTAATTTCCTGAACAATCCGTCCGGGCATAGCCCCGATATATGTCCTCCTGTGCCCCCGGATTTCTGCTTCATCTCTAATCCCCCCTAATGATACACGGATGAATTTTCGTCCCATTGAGCGAGCGATCGAACGACCTAGGGATGTTTTCCCCACTCCCGGAGGACCGACAAGGCACAATATCGGCCCTTTATTGTCTACGTTGAGTTTTCTAACGGCAAGAAACTCAAGTATCCGTTCTTTGACAATCTTCAGGTCGTGATGGTCCTGGTCGAGGATCTTTCTGGCACGAACAACATCGAGGTGATCTTTAGTCGATTTGTCCCAGGGCAAGCTTGTCAGGACTTCCACATAAGTCCTTGAGACAATATGCTCCGGCGAGTGAGGAGGTATCCTTTCAAGACGCTGTATCTCCTTGGTAACTGCTTCAGCCACATCCGCCGGCATACCAGTTTCCCGTATCTTTAGTTGAAATCCGCGAATTTCAGCCAGGTGCGGGTCTTCATCCACGCTGAAATCTTTCTGGAACGTCTTGAAAGCCTGTCTCGGGTCCGGTTCAAACGACTTCCGAAGACCGGATGGCGCCCCCCCCGCGGTTTCCGAAGTAACCACTGTGTTACAGACAAAATTGTCTATGTCGGCCTTAAGATATGCTATGGATTTTCGTAGCCTGGCAGATGGATTTAAAATTTCTAGAAGATCCTGCTTGGAATCAGACTTGATTGATAGTTGGGCAGAGATGAGGTCGGAAAGCTCTCCGATATCAGCGGCATGTTCAATCGCCTTTAGCGCTTGAGGACTTACGTTCTTGCCGAGCGCCTCGGCCATTTTATATAAACTTAATACGCTTGTGACCAGAGCCTCATGAACATCGCTGTCACTGGTCTTTTCTTCGATGAGGCCTACCTCGGCCGTAAAGTAGGGTTCGTTTCTCACCTTACTTATCAAACGTACTCTACATAGGCCTTCGGCCACTGCCCTTACCCCGCCGGTGTCCACGGAAACTATATTGTTTACCCGTGCGAGCGCCCCAACAGGCGCCAGTTCCTCACTCCATATCCCGATTCGGCTCCTCGATTTTTGATAAAAAAGTCCTACTAGATTTGAACCGCCCTGTAGCGATTCAACTAGTTTGACCACTTTAGCGCCCTTCAGAAATAGAGGGATCTCGGTATTTGGAAATATGACCATATCCCGGAGAGGCAAAATCGGAACAACCGCGGGGAATTTACCCACGGACTTCAAAGATTTCATGATTTAGGCGCACCCATCCCTTTGGAACTTTAGTAAGATTCACAAATTATTAAAATGGTTTTACAGGCTGTAACATACCAGATTTTCTGGAAAAAGTCAATGTAGCCCGTTGGACGAATAAAAAAAGAGCCGTGAGGATTCACAAATTTATTATAAAAAAGTCTAATAAATTAGTAAAACTCACTAAAAGAATTGCACAAATTAGATACTTAACTTCCGATGTGGACAAAACGAAATCAAATGGGAGGAGTTGACGTTGATTTCGTCCGGCGTTTCTTTATTACATCAACGAAAACAATAGCTACTTCACTAGATCTAGCCCAGGAATCAGTTGCAGGAGCGAGATCTCTTCTACAAAGGATTCTGGCGTCTTATAAAGAATGGTTTGGTATCCTACGGATGAAGCGCGAGAGATGTTCCCCGGATTGTCATCAACGAATAAACACGATTCGGGATCTATTCCTAAAAGGGACGCAACATCGGTAAAAACAGAAGCGTCCTTCTTGCCCTTGCCAAGATGATAGGAATTAAAAACAGCGTCAAATCGCCCGCTAAAATGACCTGTTGCGTCAAGTTCATCAAGCCAATTGGTTTGATCACTCAACAGGGCTACGAAATAGCCATGTTGACGAAGTTTGTCGACAATCCGGAGCATCCAGGGACGGAGCCTGAAACGCCTTAAAATCTCCAGGCGCATTTCAAGGTCAGACGCTGGGACGCCAGTCCTAAGTCTTAATAGTTCCCAGTAGGAACCTTCAGACGCTTTACCGGTTATATACCCGGTATCATAAATAACGTCTGAGGCTACCTCAAAAAAATGCGCGGCCTCAAGCTTGCAATTAGCGGCTATAGCAAACAACCCTTCCCGGAATCCTTCGTCAGCGATTACGCCTCCGAAGTCAAAAAAAACTGCCTCAGTGCGCTTGTTAAATTCTTCTTCTTGACTCAAGGTTGTTTTCTCAAAAAAAAAGACTACTCTAGTCAATCCATAAGAAATTGACGTTGATTAAATTGGAAGATTGTTTATAATTTATTCTTTATGTCTGAGTCAACATCCGTGTCCTCTCCGGTAGTGGCAGCTCCGGAAGGACTCGTTACAGTGCAGAAACATGCGGATGATTTCTTATTTAAGAGGTTAGTGGATATTTTAACTAGGGGGAGAGCCTGAAGTAGTTCTTCTCAAGAAACATGAAAAGAAGGAGAGCAAAGGATGAGTGATCGTGAAGGCATGGTGAAGCCGAATTTGAGTCTTCGGAAAGAAAATGGATCATCGGTCTATAGTTTCTTAGGGTTTTTGATATTAGGGATAATCGTTGTAGTGATAGTATTTTTCTTCCCTTGGGGGGAAATGCTAAAAGGAGGCCCGAATCCGGAATTGGCAGCGGCTGACCAGGCAATGTCCAAGAAGGAATTTGATAAGGCTGTGAAACTTTTTGATAAGTACATCACATCCAATCCTGGCGACGCAGCCGGATACATTGGCAGGTCTAGAGCTTACGTTCAACTCGGTGATCTTGGTCGAGCCGCTGAAGACGCCAAGGCGGCCATATCCAAAAACCCCAACAGCGCGCCGGCTTATGGTCAGGAGGCTATTGTTCTGAAGCTCAAAGGGCAGATGCCTGCAGCTCTTAAGGATTTTACCGAGGCAATCAAGCTGGATCCCAAATACGCGTGGGCTTACGCCCAAAGGGCTGATCTTTATTCCAGGGCCCAGGAAAATGATAAAGCTCTAAAGGATGTCAACAAGGCTCTGGAGTACAAACCTGGTTTTGTTGAAGGATACCGGATGCGGGCATGGATTCTCAGTAGGATGGGAAAATGCAAGGACGCCTTTGATGATTTCCAGAAAGTGGCCAAAATGGGCCCCAATGACGCGTGGACGCTTCAAGACACAGCGTGGTTTTTGCTTACATGCCCTGATGAAAATCTCCAGGACCCCACAAAGGCTATGGATCTAGCTAAAAAAGCCTTGGACATGATGGGAGCGCAGGACGGAGTATTCCAGGAGACTATAGCCGAAGCCTATTTCAAACAGGGAGACCCTCTGAAAGCCGTTGAACATCAGAAAAAAGCGTTGGAAATGGGCTCAAAAAAATGTCCGGACGAATCTTGCATAAAAGAGATGAAGGAAAGACTGAAGAAATACGAATTGGCTGCGAGGCAGGAAGTTAGGACATCTTACGAAATTTTGCCTCTTGACAGTAATCAATAATCGAATTGCAATCAACCTATAAGTAGTAAGCAATGTCCAGTAGGTAGGTATTAAAAAGGGACGCTTTTTTACAAAGCGTCCCTTTTTTGAATTGGTCATTTCAAGGCTTCAAAACTGACGGCCCATTCCTCCCCTTTTTGGTTCTTGAAATTCACTTTTACTGATTTTCCAAGCAATTTGGCCGCCTGGACCCTCTGTTCCTGGGCGACTCGACCAGTTTTCTTGTCGCAGTCCTTTCCCAATAGGGTGACTGTTGTTAAATCCAGTCGTTCCAGTTTCCCAGAAAATTCGTATGCGGTGGCGGCGCCTGGCCATGACAATATCAACGCTGACAACAGCGCTCCTAAACCATATACAGACATGTGTCCTCCATTTGTACCCAAATCAAAGTTCCGCGAGGTAATCACCTCACGAGAAAAAAGAAAGCTTGTAAGCTCTTCTCACAATAATAGCTCATTAACCGCTATCTTTCAACATATTAGCCTTATTCTCGAGAAATAGTCGAGAATAGATATGGATCAGGAAGCCTTGGCCCGAATCCCGAAGTAGCCCTCTTAATGAACTCGTCAACCAGGCTTAATCACATTATGTTTCGGAGAAAGTTGCTCGTTACGTAGATGAAGTTGGCTCTAATTCTCAGCCTTTTGGCGTGAAGCCTAGCAGGAAAGGGGTAATACGGCGCGGCGGATTTGATAGCCTTGATAGCGGAATCGTCCAAAATGCTGTGTCCGGAAGAATCCAACAGGTTGACGTAAAGTAATTCACCATTTTTCGCTATTGAGAATTCTACGGCCAAACTTCCGCCCACGCCCGATTGAGCGGCAGAAGTCGGGTAAACCCACACCCCCTGGATCTTTCTTTTGAGGTGAAGCATATATGAGAAAAATTTATCTTCTCTTGTATTTATATCTACTACCGCCTCTTCTACATCTCCTTGAGGGAAAAAATCATTTGGGCCGGCGAATGAACTGGACAGTCCTTTGGCTATTTCACCTGGCGTCGGCCTAAGATCTATATTTTTCTTGTGATTCTTTTGCGGAGAATTCTGAGGACTCGATTCCTTTTCATGAGTTCTAGCTTTTTTCTGGACCCGTTCCTGTTGCAAGGCCTTCTTGGCGTCTTCCTCAGGGGCCTCTGGTCTTTTCTTTATAAGGTCCTCGGGGGCCATCGGTGGCGCCAGTGAGGCCATTCTTCTAGGGGGTTCTTGCATAGATCCAATCGGAGGTTTTGGAGGAACAGGGATCTTCGGTAGCCTCTGTTTTAGCGCTGTATGATCCCTGTCAGATATTGCTGCGGCATCTTTTGGGGGTGGCTCCTTGGTATTCCAGGATTCCTGAGGTTCTACCAGTCTCACCTGAGTAATCTTCTCTCCCGGTTTGAGAAGCGCATCCTGAGGCTGGGCCCCAACAATCCTAGTCACTACAAAAAAGAGCGCCGCATGGATAAGAAAAGCAGCGAGTATACAGTATTTAAGAATCCTCTCCGTTTCAGATTCGTCAATAGCTAGAGTTGACGGGAGAGCCAAACGTTCCGGCTCAAGGCCGTCCGCCAAATCCAAATCCATGTCGTTTTCCGGAAGAGTTTCCTCAAGCCTCATATTAAACAGTCATTTGTGAAACATACTGGGATGGGGCTCCTATTTCTAAAGCCCGTCACTTTATAGTCTAACAATTGTATCAAAAAGATGTAACTATAATAAACAGTTTTCGGGTTTTAGCAATCCAGAATAACAAGTTTAGTCCGGGACAAATCCATGGTGTCAATATCTGATCATAAGGCCATATATTAACTAGCTAAACAGCATTCCAGGATTCCTGGGCTCGCCTGTTATTCTTGATCTTTGGTTCATTAGTGGCGTAGCAATACACACAATTGTGATTGCATGTATTGTATTCCCCTATATCAATAGAATAGTCGCATCGGCAACCTTTCCGTGTAGGTTGATTCCTGAAGTTCACTAATCGCTCCAACTTGTCGGATCCAGTAACTACACGTTTCAGGAATTGTGCGTCGATACATCTGGCCGGACCGATCGCTCCCCGACAAAGGAAGTCATGTGCGCAGGATGACATCCTGATCCCATGTTCAGACGCGATATCAGCCAACTCTAACGCAAGTTCTAGAGCTTCCTCCTGTGTCGGTTCATGATGATCTGGCAAGTGAGATCGCATTTTTGCTCTCGTCTTCTTGTAGTAATCGCAAAAACTGAAGATACATTCCTCAACAAGTGGTCCCATTATAACGCATAATTTCCTAAAGTTGTTGATATGCCATGACCGATTCAGGGTCTCAGTCAATATAATGGTATCGTAACGCCATCGAAGCGCGCTTGAACCGTAATGGTCAAACAGATGTTCCACAGTTCTCATAGTAAGACCAATTTCAGGAACATTAGGTTCCACAAGTTTAGGATAATTGTTCACTGTATATAGAAAGGTGAAATCATAGCCTCTGGCTGAGATTTCATCCAAATAACGCGTAAGAGGCTGTGCGTTCTTGGTCCAAAAAATGATCGCAATAACATTTTCTGGAGCCAAGGACACTGATCTAAGCTTATTGTTAAAAGGAGATCCCACATGCGCCACCCCTTGTCGTAATCGATTTATAAGCCAATCGGAGTGAAAAGCGGGAATGTCCGTCCTGCGACTTGCCGAAATAATATTCATGAAAATATAGGAACCATTTGTAGGATCGGTGTATTATAGTGATATAAGATTATACTCTCAGTAGACTGTTTATCCTGGACGCAAAAAAATCACCAGGGGTTGTAACGCTTTCAAATCGGCTTTTCACAAAGCAACGAGGGCGCTATATTGTTACAGTTTTCTCGAAAAGTTTGAAAGGATCGTAAATGGCCAAGAGCAAGAAATTAACTGAATCTATTGAAGGAGCTAAGCCCGAATCTGAACGTTTAAGGGCTGTGGAACTTGCTGTGACCCAAATAGAGAAACAATTTGGACGCGGTTCAATAATGAAACTCGGACAAGCTGGAGCGATCCCGGATGTTAAGGCGATTTCTACTGGTTCGCTTGGTCTGGACCTGGCCATAGGGATAGGAGGAATTCCTCAGGGAAGGATTATAGAAGTTTTTGGGCCCGAATCCTCTGGAAAAACCACCCTCTGCCTTCACGTGATCGCGGAAGCTCAGAAAAAAGGCGGGTTTGCAGCGTTTGTAGACGCGGAACACGCTCTGGACGTGCTTTACGCTAAGCGACTGGGCGTAAAGACCGAGGAGTTGCTTGTTTCACAGCCCGACACGGGAGAACAGGCCCTGGAGATTACAGAGATATTAGTACGTTCAGGGGCCATGGACGTTATCGTGATAGACTCCGTGGCGGCTTTGGTTCCACGAGCTGAAATTGAAGGGGAAATGGGTGACTCTCACATGGGTCTGCAAGCCAGGCTAATGTCGCAAGCTTTGCGAAAACTGACCGCGGCCATTTCAAGATCAAACACTTCAGTAATATTCACAAACCAGATCCGTCAAAAAATAGGAGTCATGTTTGGTAACCCGGAAACGACCACAGGTGGGAACGCCCTAAAATTTTACGCTTCTGTAAGGCTGGATATTCGTAGGATAGGCCAAATTAAGGAAGGTGAAAATATCACCGGTTCCAGAAACAAGGGTAAAAGTCGTTAAGAACAAAATGGCTCCTCCCTTTAGACAGGTCGAATTCGATATCATGTACAATGAGGGAATCTCCGCTGCGGGGGAAATCTTGGATCTTGCTGTCGAAAGCGGAATCATAGAAAAATCCGGAGCGTGGTATTCTTACGGTGACGATAGAATCGGACAAGGCAGAGAAAATGTTAAGGGATTCCTAAAAGAAAATCCTGAAATATTGGCTGATGTTAGGAACAAAATTCTAGAAGCCCAACGCCCTGCATCCAACCCTCGTGATCAACCTGAGATTGAAACATCGGTATCAGAGGCTGAACCATATGAAGAATTCTGATTTACCGGTAAGAAGGGTATCGTCTTTTGGGTAAATAGATTTGAGGTTCTGGATATCTCTGGTATCCTGACCTGGATAAATCAGTCCAGCCAACTGGGAGGAAAGATCAGTGAACGAATTCAAAGTTTTGTTGGTGGATGACGAAACAGACTTTGTAGAGACTCTTGTAAAGAGATTGAGAAAGCGCAAACTTGAGGTACGGTCAGCATCCAGCGGCCAAAAGGCTTTGGATCTTCTTGGAGAAGCGCCATGCGACGTGGTAGTTCTCGATGTAAAGATGCCGGACATGGACGGAATCGAAACGCTCAGGAGAATCAAAAAGATTGCGCCTTCCGTTGAAGTCATCATGTTGACAGGCCACGCTAACGTAGAAGTAGCGATACAGGGAATGGAATTAGGGGCCTTCGACTATTTGATGAAGCCGATAGATATTGATGACCTGCTGTACAAGCTTCAGGACGCATATAAGAAAAAATGTTGCGGTATCGGCAATTAACCGGGCGAGCGTGCATAGTTTGACACGATTTTCGGTGGAGGGCGCTTTACCTTGTCCTAGAAAAGCCTCAAGGTCTTGATTTACCGAAATCCGATACCTGATTGTACTTTTCCATTCTGTAAAAATTATTGACACCAACGGTTTTGTCTGGACGACAACTCGTCTGGCCGACTATCTAAATCTACCCATCATTCCAATAAGTTAAACCTCACGAAAACTCCTTGTTCGGGGCATGACTATTGCACACCCGTTCTAGAATCAAAGGATAAATAATCCAGAAGATGGAGGATCAAGCTAATGAAGTGGGGCAGACAACTTTATCGGATGTTAATGGAGGCCTCCATGGCCCACGCAAGGTGGGATTATGAGACATCCATGAATATCCTGAAGGACAAAAAAAGGCTTCGGATTCTTGCGCTAATGTTGATTCCAGCGGCGTTGACAGGCTTGGCGCTCGCTAGTGATCAGTATCTCGGGGGTGAAAAAGCATACCAGCCATCCTATTACAACGCTACAATCTTTCTAGTTTCAATGGCGGTAGGTTTATGCGCCGGCTTGATCACGGGATGCATCGGCGCCGGCGGAGGATTTGTCATTACTCCTGCTCTTATGAGTATAGGGGTCAAAGGAATATTGGCAGTAGGAACGGACCTTTTCCACATTTTCGCCAAGGCCATCATGGGTACAGTCGTGCACAAGAAACTCGGAAACGTTTCGGTTTCGCTTGCAATAGCCTTTCTTGTGGGCTCAGGACTTGGGGTTACCGGCGGGGGCTATATAAATAGAGCTATCTATGAATACAATCCGGTGCTGAGCGACTTGTTCATCAGCATCGTTTATGTAGTACTACTGGGCTTTTTGGGATTTTATGCGCTCATAGACTTTCTGAAATTGAGAAAATCTGAAGGTGATGTTGGAGCTCACGGGGGAGAAAGCGCGCATGGCGAAGCCGCAGCTTCAGGTAAAGTTGGTCTCCCGGCAAGGCTGCAAGCAGCTAAAATCCCCCCTTTGATCACATTTGATGAAGATCTCACACCTGGAGGCAAAAAGATCCCGGCTCTTTTTGTAGCAATCTGCGGAGCAATTGTTGGTTTTGCCGCTGCTATAATGGGCGTAGGCGGAGGGTTTCTCACTTTTCCGATATTCGTTTACGTTTTGGGTGTTTCTTCTTTCACTACAGTCGGAACTGACATCCTTCAGATTATCTTCACTGCCGGTTATGCAGCCATATTTCAATATGCTGTCTATGGATTCATTTTCTACACACTTGCCATGGGCATGCTTCTCGGATCCTTGATAGGGATTCAAGTTGGAGCCTTGACTACCAAAGTAGTTAAAGGAATTCATATTAGGGGATTTTACGCCATCACAATTTTGGCAGGTTTTATAAACAGATTTTTCGCCATGCCCGAAAAACTGAAAAAAATGGAAATTATAGATATTTCCTCATCCCTAGCCATGGGGATAGAATTCGTTGGCGCAATCATATTCTGGATCGTGATTGGCGTCTTTGGAGTGTGGGTTATAGGCAAGTTTATAGCGGGAACCAAGACGCTTAGAGGGGAGGTTTAGATCATGCTGGTACGTGATAGGAAACACTTTGTAAAAGGGCTCGTGTTGGCGATAAGTTTTCTCGTGGTCCTGGGGATCATGTTTACGCCAAATTTTGGAGATAATAAGAATGCCCTTGAAGCGTCCGATCGGCTATTTAACTCTATAGCCAAAGGGTCGACATATTTCATACCAGATCTGCAAAAAAGGAATCAGGAATTCATGGGGAAGACATTCAAGGTCGATATCAAGCTCAAGACATCGGAACTGGGTCAGCGGACGGCAAAGGTTTTCAAAATGGCAGGGGCGAAAATAACTGGAGAAGGGGCTCAGCTAGAAGTTTCAGGTGATTTAGGGCAAGTCCTTGGCGCTGCTATTAGTGACTCCGGCGCCATGTTCCACAACCGTGACTCTGAACTCTCAGCCAAGTATGGTTTGCCGGGTCTCGAGGTCATGGCCGCTTGGTGGAATGGGCTCAGAGAGGTTAATAAAGACCTGACCCGTCAGAAGCTATTCAAAGAAGCGGCCTTTGTTGATACCGTAATAAAAAGGGGCGTAGAGGTCGGTTTCAACTTCTTTGGCATTGAGGCTGGAAGCGCTGTGTCAAAGGCTGGCCTGCTCGCATTTGCTCTTGTCTTTTACGTAATCTACACATTATGGTGGGGAATAGCCATTTTGTTTCTGTTTGAAGGCATAGGCCTGCAAATGAAGGCCGGAGGAAAAAAAGAGCATTAGGATTTGCAAACAGGCTCCTGGAAAAACGAGGAGTCGCTCAACACTTTGCTGCGACTCCTTTCCTTTTGTATGCGACCAACTGCAAATTACATCCGCGAATTTCCGGAAAAATTTCGACCTGACCAATGCAGAACAGGTCTACTTTATTCAGACTCACCACAATATTTTTTTGTTCCCTTGAGAGCGAATTGAGGCCGCTAATATTATGAGCAAGTTTCCGGCATTTCTAAGGAAATTTATTTTAAGGAACCGTGGCGTCGGTTCAGCTTCTCACAGTGTTGAGGAACTCCGGGCAGCTTTTGCTCACCGCTATCACAATTTTAAGCTGTTACTCACAGCCAATAACAAAGCCCTTGAGGTAATGACCGATCTGGAAAAAGCCCTCCAGGGTAATCGACCATTCGGAATGTCCTTTGTTCGCTCGAACTGTACGGGGGTATCAGTAAATGTTTTCAGAATGATCAAGCACCTGGACGAATTGGCTCCTGGCAAGTACAGGGAACTCTATGACTCCTTTAGACAAATTCAAGACCATATTAACTTGACGTTGGCCTATAAAAAAATCTTTGAAAGTGAAAAACTGGTATTGCCCTTGTCCGAAGTCGGTCGAGACAGCCTCGATGAAGCCGGGGCTAAGATGGCCAATGTGGGAACAATCAGGAATGAGATCGGCCTGCCTACTCCTGATGGGTTTGTGGTCACAGCTGGAGGCTACGAAAGGTTTGTCTCTCACAATGATCTACAAGCGGAGATAGATCGGAGAGTTCAGGCCACAAATACCGAGAGAATTGACGACCTGTATCGGTTAAGCACGGATCTTCAGAACCTGATTCTAAGCGCTTCCCTACCCTCGGACCTGGAAAACGAAATACTCCTGGCCTATGAATTTCTAGAGAAGAGCCAAGGCAAAGGTGTACGCGTCTCAATGCGCAGCAGCGCTCTTGGAGAAGATTCATCAGGAACCACATTTGCCGGTCAGTTTCGATCTACCCTCAACGTCAGCGCTGAAAGCATCATTTATTCGTATAAGGATATTGTGGCAAGTAAGTATAGCCTTCCAGCCATAACCTACCGCTTGAATCGTGGAATTCCCGACGAGGATGTGGCCATGTGCGTGGGTTGTATGGCTATGGTTAACGCTGAAGCCGGAGGAGTAATGTACTCCTGCAATCCGCTCAACGTCAGGGATCGCTCAATTCTGATCAACTCGGTGTGGGGGCTTCCAAAGGCCGTTGTTGACGGATCAATAGACCCGGATTTATTTATAGTCTCTCGCAACGACACATTTCAAATTCGTCAAAAATCCCTTAGAGACAAGAAACTTGAATTTGTTTGTTTCCCGGAGGAAGGCGTTTGTAGACAAGAATTGACTGGAGAGAAAAGCAAGACACAGTC
The DNA here is from genome assembly GCA_963846725.1 of uncultured delta proteobacterium. Taxonomy (GTDB): domain Bacteria; phylum Desulfobacterota; class Desulfomonilia; order Desulfomonilales; family Desulfomonilaceae; genus CAJBEZ01. The sequence continues at coordinate 197,386 of CAWJXP010000028.1, forward strand.
AATATCCGACGGTCAGGCTTTAGATCTCGCCAAGATGGCTACCATACTTGAGGATTTTTACGGGGGCCCGCAGGACATTGAGTGGGCAATTAACCCAAACGGATCTATTTTTATCTTACAATGCAGACCTCTCCAGGAAATCGAACTTCGAAACGTTGATGAAAACATTCTGAACGCTGAAGTAGAAAATCATTGCCTAACGCTAGCGACGGGCGGACAAACTGCATCTCCTGGAGTTGCATTCGGGCCAGTATATATAGTAAAGAATGATGTCGACAAGCTAAAGTTTCCTTCCGGATCAGTATTAGTGACGGCCCAGGCTCTACCTCGCTGGGCCCCCATGCTTGGAAGCGCTTCAGCCGTTATTACTGAAATAGGAGGAATAACGGGGCATCTTGCTAACGTGTCTCGAGAATTTGGGATTCCCGCAATTTTCGGCCTTTCAGGAGCTACTGAAATCTTTCAAAACGCCCAGGAAATTACTGTGGACGCTGATGGACATCGCGTATATGCCGGCAAAATCGATAGCTTACTTAACTGTAACGCAACAAAGAAAAACCTCATGGCCGGGAGCCCGATATTCGAAATACTTGAAAAGGTGTCGCAACAAATTGTTCCTTTAAACCTCCTTGACCCCGATAGCGCTGATTTTCATCCTCGAAAGTGCACAACACTTCACGATATCACACGGTTCTGTCATGAAAAATCAGTCCACGAAATGTTTAACTTCGGGAAGGAACACCGTTTTTCCGAGAGGTCAAGCAAACAGTTGGTTTGTGATGTCCCGATGCAATGGTGGATCATTAACCTGGACGACGGGTTCAAAGAAAATATCGATGGGAAATTCGTACATATCGACAACATCGTTTCAATTCCTATGCTCGCAATGTGGGAAGGCATAACTGCTGTACCGTGGGAGGGACCACCACCTGTCGACGCAAAGGGATTCATGTCTGTGCTAATGCAGGCTACTACTAATCCTGCCTTGGATCCTTCAATGCGCTCCGCTTATTCGGCCAGAAATTATTTTATGCTTTCTAGGAATTTCTGTAGCTTATCCTCAAGGTTTGGCTTTCACTTTTCGACAATAGAAGCGCTTGTCAGTGAAAGATCCTCAGAAAATTATGTGAGATTCACTTTCAAAGGAGGCGCCGCAGATTTTCCGAGGCGAAGACGTCGAGCAATATTCGTAGGAGAAATTCTCGAAAGATTCGAATTCAGATCCGAGATAAGAGAGGATAGCGCGTTTGCGCGTGTCGAAGGACTGGATCAAGCTTTAATGGAAGACAAACTGAGAATCCTTGGTTACCTTATCATTCATACGCGACAACTTGACATGGTGATGTCCAACGGAGCGTCGATAAATCAGTACCGAAACAAAATACTGGACGACTTAAATTCAAAAGTCTTAAAGATAGCCTGACTCAAACTTAGAAGTTACTTGCGCCTTATAGCATAGTCTGCTATTATGACTTATGTTTATGGACTAAACATACCACATTTATAGCTAACTGCCATATTTTAGAATGACTTTGAAGGGGGGATCCTTAAGTTGTTAGCCCAAGTTCATTCCGGAGCATTGGTTGGTATTGACGCCTATCCGGTAGAGGTGGAAATAGATGTCTACAATGGACTACCAGCGATAACCGTTGTCGGATTGCCTGACAGTGCAGTAAAGGAAAGCGCAGCGCGAGTAAAATCGGCAATCGTAAATAGTGGCTTTCCATTTCCGGCCCGTCGTATAACAGTCAACCTTGCGCCGGCAGGTTTGCGAAAAGAAGGTTCGGGATTTGATTTGCCAATTGCGCTCGGAGTTCTTGTTGGACTGAATTTCCTAGTACCTGAAAAAATGGACAGATACATGATAGTGGGGGAACTGTCGTTGGACGGAACCGTCAAGGAAGTTCGCGGAGTTCTTTCCCTCGCGATAGCGGCTCGTGACCAGGGATTCATGGGCATCATGGTTCCTGAGGCAAATTTGGCTGAGGCCGCTGTAGTTGAAGGAATTGATACTTTGGGTATTTCAAATCTGGTCAGCGCTGTCGGCTTTCTCATGGACAGGATATCTATTGAGCCGGCAAAACCAAGAGGAGATCATGAGGTAAAGACAAGAGGAGATTATCTCGTCGACTTCTGCGATATAAAAGGACAGGAATACGCAAAGAGAGCTGTGGAAGTCGCCGCTGCCGGAGGTCACAACGTACTGATGGTGGGGCCGCCGGGCTCTGGAAAGACCATGCTTTCCCAAAGAATTCCCACCATTCTTCCCGAACCGGTTTTTGAGGAAGCTCTCCAGACCACTCGGATATATTCCGCCGCGGGCCTGTTGGGTAAAGACAAATCCATTGTGACCCGAAGGCCTTTTCGGTCACCGCATCATACGGTTTCTGACGCAGGACTTATAGGAGGTGGAGCTATACCACACCCTGGAGAGGTTTCCCTGGCCCATAACGGGGTATTGTTCCTAGATGAAATGCCTGAGTTTAGAAAAAACGTGCTGGAGGTCTTGAGACAGCCGCTCGAAGATGGTGAGGTAACCATTTCCAGGGCGCATGTGGCCATTACTTTTCCAGCTCGTTTCATGCTAGTGGCGGCTATGAACCCCTGCCCTTGTGGTTACCGGGGAGACGCAAAACACGAGTGCCTGTGTTCCCGGCAAACAATTGAGCGTTATTGGGCAAAAATATCCGGACCATTGTTGGACCGGATTGATATCCACATGGAGGTTCCGTCAGTCGAATGGAGGGACCTTACTGGAACTGAAGTCAGCGAATCATCAGAGACAATTCGTAACAGAGTCAACCAAGCCAGGGTAGCTCAGTTAGAACGGCTGGGAAAGCATAACATTTTCTCAAACGCTCACATGAAATCATCCTTAATTCGCAAATACTGCGCACTGGACAAACAATCCCTCGACTTCCTTGAAAAAGTTGTGGAGCGCCTTGGATTGTCCGCTCGGGCATATCACCGGGTGTTGAAAATCGCTCGGACTATAGCCGATCTCGACGGAAGCGAAGATATCAAGACTGGGCACGTATCTGAGGCGATTCAATACAGATCATTGGACCGTCGTTACGACTAGATTTGGCGAATTGCCCCTGATCCGAAAGAAGAGATACTCGTTTCTAATGGATATACATCTATATAAAACCTGGAGTAATCTATTTGGTCAGTACGGATATCATAAGATCATTTTATAGATTCGAGTAAACTTTCTGAGATCACCTTATTCTTTTTTATAAAGTCACAGAAGATCTGATTGACGGATAGACCATAGGGGTAAACAGACTTGGCTTTTGATGCGAATTGCTGGTAGCCGTCCCCGCCGGCCAGGAGAAAATCACTTATAGCCAATGAATAATAATCGTTTGGGTTAAACTTTTTGGAGCCAACTTCCTTAACGGATAATGAGTTGTTATGTACTTCATATTTGATTCCGTACACCTGAAGTTTCCCTCCGCTGCGTTCCGGTAAGTCCAGGCTGCGGCGTAAAACCGACTCAAGGTCTGATCCCTTCATCATTACTTTCATGACCAGATTTTGAAAAGGTAGGACGCTGTAAATAGAACTATTCGTAATGGAGCCAATTTTAATGCCGTCACGAATCCCTCCTCCATTGATTATACCTGCCTCGGCTCCAACAGCCTCAGCCATCACATACGCTACTAGCGTGGCCAAACGGTTGGAGGAGGAAGACCGAACGGCGCTGAGGCTAGCGTCCAGCGAGACATCTGAGGAGCCGATTACTTCATTGAAAAATGGAGACATCTTTGCTTTGTACTTCTCCACGACAGAAGTAATGCGGGGATCATCCGGAACATTTTCATCAAGTCTTAGCAATTGTCCCTCATATTTTTCTATTTGGCCATTCACGACATTCATATCCAGTCGTCCGAGATAATTGGAATAGGCGCCAGCCTGACACACGAGCGTCCCGTTAAGTTTGATAGGGTCAAAAACAGACGTGTGTGAATGTCCCCCAATTATTACATCAATGCCGGGACATAGTATCCCGAGTTTTTTGTCTTTTTCCAGACCCAGATGAGTTAATGCTATGACAAATTTGTCCTGACCTTGTTCTTGAATAATTTTTTGCGCTACCTTGACGGGGTCCTCAAAAATCAGCCCCTTCACGTTTTTGGGGTGGGTGAGTTCAGGAGTTTTCTCAGTTGTGAGACCCAAAATCAATATTTTCGCCTTTTGGCCTCGAAATCTCTTGATCATGTAAGGTCTGAACACCTGCTTACCATCCTTGTCGAGCGTGTTGGCGCTCAACAGAGGGAATTTCATCGCTGGTTTCAGACGTTTAAGGAGATTGGGAAGTCCAAAATCGAATTCATGATTACCAACCACCATAGCGGAAAATCCCATCATGTTCATGAGTCGGACACCAAGTTCACCTTTGAAAACAGCGCTGTAAGCGGTACCCGTTAGAAGGTCTCCAGCCATGAGTATCAGTGTATCCCTACCCTCTCGCTCATTGGATTTTCTGATTTTTTCGATGAGGGTCATGGCCTTGGCAAACCCACCAACTGTTTGTCCGTTGGCTTGCTTTTCGGACGAATAGTGGCCATGAGCGTCGTTCATATAAAGGATGGTAAGCTTGAGTGAACCAGAGAAATCCTTTGCTTCTCCAACCGTCGCGTACATCACTCCAAGAATGAAAATGACTAGAAAAACTGTAACGCTTGCTAAGGACTTTTTCAGAAAGCTGCTCACCATAACCCTATCTCCCAGTTTGGCAGAAAAGATTCATTCATCTCATCGCGTATGGCGATTCAACACTTTATAATTGAGACTAGAGATATAGGAAGGCGACTGGTCGGGGTGGCCGGATTCGAACCGGCGGCCTCGTGCTCCCAAGGCACACGCGCTAACCAGGCTGCGCTACACCCCGAACATGCTGTTTATAAATCTTTACTTAAGAAATGGCAAGCGCCGAGAAGGTAAACCGACGAAGTCAGATGTCACAAATTGGCAAAAATTCATCCCATCATTCGCTCAATCTCTGAATTGTTTTCACAAAATCGCCAAAAAGTCTCAAAGCTTTACCACGATGGCTTACAAGATTTTTTGTTTCCAGGTCCATTTCCCCAAAAGACATCCCAAACTCTTCAAAATAAAAGATGGGGTCATAGCCAAAGCCACCATTCCCGCGAGGTTCTTTCAAAATCTTTCCTTCACATATTCCTTGAAACACCTTTTCCTCGCCATTTGGCCGGACCATCGCGAGCACACAGACGAATCTTGCTGTCCTGAAAGGGTCCTCGATGTTTGTCATTTCATCCAGGACTTTCAAATACCTATGTGTATCATCCGAATCAGGCCCGGAATATCTGGCTGACAATACTCCCGGTCTTCCGGACAATGCGTCAACACAGAGACCCGAATCATCCGCCAATGCGGTAATACCAAGCGCTGACGCGACAAAACGGGCTTTTTTTAAGGCATTGTCTTCAAAGGTGTTTCCATCCTCGACAACTTCCGGAATTTCGGCAAAATCGTTCAAAGACTGTATTCTAACGCCAGACCCTTGTAATAGGTTCGTCATTTCGACAATCTTTCCTCTATTTCGTGTGGCTAGAACCAGATTTTCAAGTTGCGCTGACATGCTCGTTTTTATCATCCGTCTCCCAAGTCTTGTGGGATGGTTATTTTACAGTCCGTCCGAATCGTTACTCGGATCGCTATTAGAAGTGTTGATAGCGATTTCAAGCAATTCTGAAGTAGACCGATATGGATTGGTCTTTCGACAGATTATGTCCTCGACGGCCTTATCGATGGTTTTATTCCCACCAATTTTTAATATTGCCCTTTCAAGGAGTCCTTCTTTGAAAAGGTCCATAAATTGATTCAAGACCCTGTGGCGTTCAATCTCCAGGAGACGGTCCCTGCCCAGGTTTTGCAAGTGTCTTTTGTGATTGAGAATAGCCTTATAAACGTCGTCTACCCCTTTCTCCTGAGTAGCTACGCATTCAACCACTATTGGTTCCCAACCGTGGAAACGAACGCGATCCCCATTCATTTGAAGCATAAACAGGATCTCTCTTACTGTCTTGGCGGACCCATCTCTGTCAGCTTTATTGACTACAAATAGATCACCAATTTCCATTAATCCGGCCTTTATTGCCTGAATATCGTCACCCATCCCCGGCACGGTCACTACGATGGAAGTATGGGCGCTGTTTACTATATCCACCTCATCCTGGCCCACACCCACGGTTTCGACAATTATCACATCTTTACCCATAGCATCCATTATAACTATGGCGTCGGATGTGGATCTTGTCAGACCCCCAAATTTTCCTCTCGTAGCCAGAGACCGAATGAATACTCCGTCATCAAGGAAATGACGTTGCATTCGAATTCTGTCACCAAGAATCGCTCCACCTGAAAAGGGACTAGTGGGGTCGATAGCCAACACCCCAACAGTCTTGCCGTCCTCTCGAAAACGTGTAATTATTTTATCCACCAGTGTAGATTTTCCAACCCCGGGTGATCCGGTAAAACCTATCACATAAGCTCGTCCGGCGTGACCATAGAGTGTGGCCAAATCTGAAAAAACCTGTTTGTCTCCATCATCGATCTTTCTGATAAGCTGGGCGGTCGCCCGAATATCTCCTCGGAGTACCCTCTCCGCAAGGGAGTCAATATTTCCCAACTTTTCCGGCTCCTTTGGCCCGCATCTGAGGATTTCCAGACCTAGTAGGTTGATACTAGAGGTTTGTCTATTGGTAAATACCAATACCATGAAAGTCAACAACAATCACTGGAGTCCTGGGTGTTGACCCAACGATGTAGTCTCTTGAGAAAAACGTCATTAGATCTGCAAAATCAGGCTATCTTGCACGATCATGAAGAATTATTTTCTGCCTATAATTGTGGTTCAGACTGGACCTTATCCATACTGTAATATATAAGATAGGACCCGAACCGTGTTGACAAGGAGTTTATATGCCCAAGAAACACCAGCAATTCCTAGGTTCGAAACCGGGCTCTTCAGTAGAATTAGTTGATGAGGAAAAATCCCCTTTCAGAGTTAGGACCGAAGAAGGTTTCGAGTTCCTGGTAAGTTCCGAGGATTTCCGAAATTATTACGAAGAGGAAGGCTCACCAACCCCAGCTAAATGGAAACTTTTTGTGACGGACAAGAATAGGGGTTTAATAGAAACACGACTGGCCGGAGAGGCTGTCAACCTTATAAATAGTTTTAAGAACGCTTTTCAGGATTTCACTAAGGCTCGACATTTTCTGCGAGAATTGCTGTGCGATGAAAATCGATCCAAAGAAATAAGTATTTCCTCAATCAGACAATTACTTCAAGCATCTGCAAGGTTTCCTGAACTGCTTTCTGATAAAGATTTAGGGCGTGTTCTGTCGCTGGATCCTCAAGTTAGGGATCTGTTGGCGGGGAATGATTTTGGAATGTTAGACTGGCCCCTGAGTCATCCAAGCGTAATTGATTTAAAAGATGAAACGATGACAGAGCCCCAAAAAGCAGGACCTCCCAAAACCCCACGCGTCGCTCCTCAGAAAATGAAAAACATTGATTTGAAAGTTCAGGGTGACCAACTGACAATTGACATCGATCTTTCAAAGGAGTTCGGGCCGTCAAAGTCAGGGAAGACCATTATTGTCGCCTCCACAGAGGGAAATAAGACAGTTCCGGGCAGAAATGAAAAGATAGGTCTAAATGTCTACAAGGAGATGGGGCTGAGTAAACGGTCAGGTAATAAAAAATCGTTCAGGAACATGGAAATGAGTGTGACAGCGGATGATCTTAGCATCGTTGTAGATCTTTCGCAGGAATTGGGACCGTCAAAATCAGGAAAAACTATTATCATAGCCTCAACAGGAGGAAATCAACTCGTTTACGGGAGAACTGAAAAAATTGGTCTAAACGTTTACAAGACAATATAGAGCCTCTATTTCCAGACTCGGGCAACAAATTGGAATATTGCTCTTGGAGTGATGAAAATCTAAATTCTGTTATACTTGTTTTTCACAGTTCAAATTTTTATGAACCTGTAAATCGGAGGTTTGTTATGTTTGTTTTTGGCACCGCTGAAGATGTCTTCACAATGGCTGTCCGGATAGAGGAAAATGGACACGCCTTTTATTCGGGGGCTGCGGCAAAAGCGAAAGATTCAGAGACCAAAAAACTATTCCAGGACCTGGCCGACATGGAGGCCCATCATATTGAGTCGTTCAAAATACTCAGAGGCTCATTACCGGAAACAGCCTTGTCTCCGGGTGTCTGGGATCCAGAAGGACTTGCGGAAAGCTATCTGCAAGCGTCGGCTGATACTCATATCTTCACCGTGGAAACCGCCGTTTCCAGACTCAATAGTGTCGATTCGTCGCAGGAAGCGCTAAGCATGGCGATTCAATTCGAAAAGGACTCTGTGGCGTTTTTTATTGGCATGAAAGAGCTATTGCCAGATCCGGAAGGCAAATCAGAAATCGATCAGCTAATAAGAGCCGAAATGGAACACGTGATAATGTTGACAGCGGCATCAAGGTCTCTGGTTGAGTCCGGAGTCGCCGGGATAGCATGACGGTCTTGAGATCCGAGGAGCATTTGAAAATACTTCAAAGCGTTTCTAACTGGATCTCACAACTATACTTTTTGGGCTAATGTGGGGAGGCTTGTGGCTAGGTCCCGAGCATTAAGAAAATCAACTGACTTTCTGCTCCTTAGCGACTAAAGATGCCTCAAGCCTTTTTCCTTTTTTCGGTCCCTCGATAAATTCCACGCTGGCTACACACGATCCGCTGTTTGTCCCTAGACAGGACAGAACTTTGCACTTGGTTGGAGCCCCCTCGTGCATCAAGGTAATGATGTCACCCCGGCATAAGAGTTGATCTCCACGCAGGACAACATCTTTTTCTTTAGGTCTTCGCATTTATTTCCCTCATCTGGCGTAAGAATCTCGAATTGCCCTTGCCGAAATGTACCTTACCAGGGCGCTTCCGATTTTCTTTTTAAAACCTTAGTTGACTGTTTCGGAGTTGTCGGGGAAAAACCTCTGAAAAATATCAGAAACCATTGTTTCCATGGCTTGGGCGTTGTCATTAGAATCATGATCAAACCCGACTATATGCAGAATACCGTGAATTAACACGTAGGTTAGCATCTCATCTGTCGTATACCCGAGACTTTCAGCGTCCGAAACTACCCTGTCCCAACAAATGACAACATCGCCCAAAAGATTGGGATCACTAAAAGAATCCCCAGATTCCTTTTGACTGAAAGAAAGCACGTTGGTCGGGCCTTCTTTGCCTCTGTATTGATAGTTGATTTCCGACATGATCGATGAATCAACTATTGTGATTGATAATACCGAATCCTCAGCGCAACCCAAGCCGCGTAATATTTGTTCCACTCTCTGCTGGTACTGGGTCAAATCCGTTTGAGGTTCTATCTGACGCCAACCTAAGATGATCTCCATCATTTGTTTCCTGAGAAGTTGAATCGTCGGGATAATCAATCCGCGAATGAAGCACTCCTTGCAATGCCCTTACATAAGATTTCGTTATGGATTGTATATCCTTCAAAGTAAGATTGGATTGATCGAGTTGGCCCTCTCCAAACAAGGTTCATGATCAACCCTTGAACCTTTTTCTGTATCCTTGCTGGAGTCGGATCAGGCAAAGTCCTGCAGGCCGCTTCCGCTACATCCGCCAACATAACCAGGGCAGCTTCCTTACTGTTAGGCAATGGGCCGGGGTAGCGATATTTTTCTTCCGCTACGGGAAGCCTCGACTTGTCAGTCTTTTCGACTGCCTTATAGTAAAAAAACTTAATTAAGCCAGTCCCATGATGCTGCTGAATTATGTCTATAATAGTTGCGCCCAATCCATATTCCTTGGCCTTCTCAACCCCATTCTTGACATGTGATACCAATATTAGCGCGCTCATGCTTGGTTCTAACCGATCATGCGGATTGATGCCACGCACCTGATTTTCTATGAAATATGTAGGTTTGGATGTCTTGGCGATCTTGCCTATATCGTGATAAAGAGCCCCCACCCTCGCCAATAGCGGATTTGCTCCGATAGCCTCGGCGGCCGCTTCCGCCAGATTACCGACCAGCATGGAATGATGATAGGTTCCAGGGGCTTCGATGGCCATCTGTTTCAACAAAGGGTGATTGAGGTTTGCAATTTCTAGGAGCTTGATGTTCGTGGTGTAACCCAATCGTTCGAGAAGAGGAGCCAGACCTAGAGTTATAGGACCACAAATGACCCCCCCAAGAAAACCCAGACCTATCTCGTATACATCCTGGCTCCTCTGCAACTGGCCTAGAGCCAATTTAACGCCGAGAACGGAAATCATGTTCACCAGTCCAACCACCAGACCGGCGCGGAGTATGGCTGTTCGATCTGAAACTTTACTGACTCCATGCAGGCCCACTACACATGCTACAAAGAAAAAAACAAACAGGTAAACGTCCCCTTCCACGGCCAATGACGCCACAAGGGAAGTTAAGACCGCAAAGAGAAGCGCCAGCCTGGGATCAATCATGAGCGACGCCAACATGGCCGAAGTCGCTACGGGAGCTGCGAAAAAAGAAGATTGAGGGTACACATTATTGTAAGAAGCTGATATTGAAGTAGAAATGTGGACGAAAATCTTCATGATGATGATGGTTCCAACAAGAAGCACCGAAAGCAATACCAAATCTTCCGAGGCCCTTTTGGTTCTATCGAGATAGCTCTGTGAAAAATATAGACTGAGACGAATCAACAATATCAAGAGTAGCCCAAGGCCGGCTACGATTCCATATCGGCTGTACGCCGGATTGGCCTTGTTCAGACCGTCAAGCTTTTTTATATGGGCCTCATTTACCGGTTCTCCCTCACGGACTATGGGTTCTCCTTTTACCACCTGGAAATACACCGGCTTTACTGAAGCAAGAGCTTCCTGTCTTAGGGCGGCAGTTTTCTCCCGATTGTAAGTAAGATTTACGTTTATCAAATCAGTGGCGATCTTGCGTATCGCTTCTGTCAAAGAGGTGTCATCAGATGTGTCGCGTTCCTCATCGTTGATCTTTTCCATCGCTTCTTTGAGATCGTAGAGAGAAGATACATCCTTCAGTGGTTCAAGTTTCTCCTTTGACTTGGATCGAATCAAAATGCCCTGTTTTCCGTCTCTCAAGAGCAGTTCTCTGCTCAATACAACACCCTTGAGAAGCAAGGGAATTACCAATGATTGCAAGTCTCTCTGGACTCTGGCGTTAAAACCTGCAGCTTTGAGCGCTGCGAAACTAGCTGGTGAAACATCCGCTCCAAGTAAAGTCTCAAATCTGGAGCGAAGGGCATTGTCATCCATAGGCTGAAACACTTTGGCTGCAGGACTCTTACTTTCCTGGGCCGGTTTATTTTCCTTGGCTTTGTCTTCTTCTTTAGCGTTGTTTTCCGCCTCCGCAGCCAAATAGTTTTTCATGAAATTGAAGGCGTTAGCTATTCTAGCCTGAACGTCATCTACCATTTCTTCATCGAGGTCATAAACAGGTAAGACCGACCTGAGAACTTCTTCCTGGTTCTTGTTGGTGGCGGATTCATCAATAACCTGGAATGTGATCGGGGAAAGAATAGTTTCAGGGGAAGGCTCACCAATTGTCAGGGAATAGACCTGGAATGATCGCGGGGCGAGCAGGAACGCGCAAAACAAGGACACGGCTATCAACAAAGCCCACATTTTTGCTTTGGGCTCTAGTAACCTTTGCGCCCGTTCCGGAAGAATACGGCTTAATAAGCTTTTCCTTTTGATAAGAGAATCCTTGGTCTTCTCCTTGGAGGAATGCTTCGAGGAATTTTTATTTTTTGACGATGGCTCATGCATCGCAGATTATCTCCGATTCCTTAAATCAGTAACACGGTTTTCATACGCCTTTATTATCTCCTGAACAAGAGGGTGTCGAACAACATCCTGTTCTGAGAATGTCACAAATGATATTCCTTCAATATTTTGCAGTATCGCTCTAGCCTCTACCAACCCTGATCTAATCCCTGCCGGAAGGTCGATTTGGGTCACATCTCCCGTAATAACAGCCTTCGATGAATATCCCAGTCTTGTCAAAAACATTTTCATTTGTTCTGAGGTAGTGTTCTGAGCCTCATCCAAAATAACAAAAGAATCATTCAAGGTTCGGCCTCTCATGAACGCAAGAGGAGCTATTTCAATATCTCCGCGCTCCACCATGCGAGTGACTTTCTCTGAGTCAATCATATCATGGAGAGCATCATAAAGTGGTCTGAGATAAGGGTTAACTTTCTCGTGCATGTCTCCAGGCAAAAATCCAAGTTTTTCTCCAGCCTCAACAGCAGGACGAGCCAGAATAATTCTCCTGAGCTGCTTTTTCGAAAACGAGGCCATTGCCATTGCCATCGCCAGAAAAGTTTTTCCGGTGCCGGCCGGACCTATCCCAAATACGATGTCGAAAGTTCTAATGGCCTGAATGTACTGTTTCTGGTTCCATGTCTTGGGTGTAATCGGTCTCTTGTTATCCGACGTGAAAATGACTTCCTTAAGAACTTCCCTGATCTTGGCCGCCGGATCGGCAGTGAGCATCTTCACACCCTGATCAATATCGGCAGGATGGATAGGATAAGACTCTCGGGAAAGTGAATAAAGCTGCTTTATCAAACGTTCGGCAATTTCAACAGGGGATTGATCGCCGTCAATACTTAGACTGTTCCCCTTGACGGAAATTTTTACACTAAGAAGTTTCTCTATACGTTTTATGTTATTGTTGAATTCCCCAACTAACGCTTGAAAGGCCCCAATATTATCAAAGCTTATTCGCCGCAACGAGCCGGGATTTTCGACGGTCGAGTAGGGATTCAAATCTCCTCCGGCAGTAGAACGTGTTCCACGATCCAAACTTTGTTGGAAATACATCTCATAAAGGTATTATATAAAATTAGTAAATTTATGGATAGATCGAAAAGGATAAGAATTAATGAATTTGTTGAAAACAGGTGATGACATTGATGGAATATTTACACAGTTGACACAACTCATAAAAACTCTTCGAAGCGAAAGCGGTTGCCCGTGGGATCGAAAACAAACCTTGAGAAGTTTTCATCCCTATGTCCTCGAAGAATACCATGAACTCGTTCAAGCAATTGATGGAGTAGACCCCGATGAAATGGTTGAAGAGGCCGGCGATTTGATTTTTCTCGTGATTTTTTTGGGCCTCATGATTGAAGAATGCGGCTACGGAACCCTTCCGGACATGTTATCCGGGGTGATTGAAAAAATGACACGGCGACATCCCCATGTTTTCGGAAATGTGTCTGTGGCAAATGACAAAGAGGTTGTTGAAAATTGGTCCAAAATCAAGGCCTCAGAAGAAAAGATCAAATCAAGAAAATCTATCTTGGACGGTATCCCAAGATCCTTGCCCGCTCTGAGCAGAGCATACCAACTTTCTTCCCGGGCAGCGAAAGTCGGTTTCGATTGGTCTGGCATGAACGAATTATTACCCAAAATTGATGAAGAAATCGGCGAATTCAAAAAGGCGCTCGAACACAATAATCCTGACAAAGTACGTCAGGAATTCGGTGACTTACTGTTTACCCTCGTAAATGTCGCCAGACGGCTGGGCATTGATCCCGAAGCTGGCCTAAATGAGACTTCCGACAAGTTTGAAAAAAGGTTCAAATATATTGAGACTCGCCTGGAATCCCAAGGAAAGGCCTGGCCACAAACCAGCATGACTGAATTGGACGGATACTGGGATGAAGCCAAGGCCATGGAAGAAAAAGATCCGGATTAGTCTGTATTTACGTACAAATACCTCCAGGGGTGAGTCAGCTTAGACCGGACTCAGTCCAGGTATGTTTATAATGTGAAGACCGGCCTCTTTTTGAATAATCAGATCCAGGCTGTCATTCCTAATACCTAGAGATATTCTCCCCTGTGCGTTTCCACCTTCCATACCCGCTATGTCCCGGAGAATCTCCAAGCCTCTTGCGATGTAGGCAGCCGGAGCCTTGGGCAAAACATAAGTGGAATCACCAAGAATTGTTACGCCTTTGTCTTTGTCTATAGAAAGTCTCACAGACCTGCTTTCTATAGCTTCCAGTAGCGCAAGGGCGAGATATTTTAGTGGGGCTTCATCCGCATCGGTTCCGGGATCTTCAGCCCAACCCGCTTTTTCCCATTCGACCAAGGGATTACTAGTTTTCACTTCAATTTGACAATCGATTTGTCTTTGAAGCCTCAACTGTGGGCTTTCGACGTTATTCATGGCTAATACCTCCCTTTTCGCGTCATCTACTCCGGGCTAGTGACAGGAAGCGCAAGATGTGGACGTGCAGGACCCGCAACTTGATTTTCCTCCTCCAGAGGTCTTGAAGTCTCCGCCAGCGCTCTTGAAGCTACAACAGGACATGATTCTCTGCACAGGACCACCGCACTTTGGACAGCAAACTTCCTGAGATCCATACACCAGAGTTTCAAAATCATTATCGCAAGGTTCACATCTGTATTCGTAAATGGGCATTATTTTTGTCCTCCGAAACACCTTCTGGTTAATTAAGATGCTCTCCGATCTTCTGAGATGCAACCCATCTCATCAAAAAAGAAAATTTTTGCCTGACCGGAATGGGTTAGAAAACAAGATTATTCGATTGCTTTGTTGTCGTAGTACAATATGGTTTTGCCATCAGGGAAGGTGAGTGTTCCACCTTTAGGTGTCTCAACGAAACGGGTCGGTTTCAGGCGATTCTTTTGGGCGACCTTGATGTCCTTATTCATGCTGTCCTGATTGAATCTTTTCCACGACTCCGAGCCGTCTGGGTAGGCAAATCTAAATGTTCCGTAATCATTGACGTCCATAATTGAACCCACGCCCGTGTTCACCATCTTACCTCCACAGGAGCTTAGCAAACTCATCAACACTAACATGTAAAAGAGATAAGATAGATAACGCGTATCCAAGGAGCCTCCTGATTCAAGTTGAGCATTGGCGACAAGAATAGCACATCAGAACTAAAATTAACATAATTTTAACATATTGATTAATTTACTTAAACCATTTAGCAACAATAAAGTTGTCGACAATTACCCTGGGATTTCCAAACCCGAGTTCACAGGGACAAAACAATGTATTTTAACCAAGAAGACCGCAATAAGCTTCGAACGCTTATCAAGCCCTGCCTACCACTTGTCAGAAACCAGCTTCAGCCATAACTCTGCGAACAGCGCCCATATTAGGTTGGAAAAAACAACAAACGCTGGGGTAAGCAGACCAAGATCCAATCCTAGCCATCCTTTCGCCAACTTGTAAGGAAACACCACAAAAAGTTGTCCAATCGTTGGGCCGAGGCTAAAGATCAAAATTCTTAGCCAAGGCTTGTTCCGCCAGGTCGGGATTAGAAATGTGAACCCCCAGATCCCTCCCCACACTATCCTTGGATAGAGCCACATCGGCATGAATTCCGGGGCCATCTTCACGCCCATGGCCTCGGTAACACCAAAGTGGCCCACGAGGAACACCTCAGCGCTGTTTACAAGCCCACCAAAACAGCCCGCTGAAAATGCAAAAGAAAGAGATCTTAGTGCTTTTTTCATAGGCGCCTACCTCTTAGAAAACATAGAAATTCATACCCCAATTACTGAAATCTGGAATTCCAAATTCCGCTCATAGGTCCACATTTTCGGCGGTCGAGATGACCGGTTTTGGACCAGCGACCACATGAACTCCACTCTCTGCGATTTATAATTGATTCCGATCGATTCACTAAATTATCTCGAACAGCGCAAGTTCGCGAAGTTCACACCTTTGAACGCTTTATCAACAAATTCGTTTCATTTTAGAATCAGCCCAGAATCAGTCTTTGTGGGTCTACCTGTTCTCTGAGTGTTTTTAGTTCCTTGGCTGTTGGTGGCAAAGCCTGCGTCGCTTTGGACAAATCAACTCCGAATCCTGTGTTTTCGGCTACGTCCGTGGGAGAAACGCCTGGGTAGTGTGCAGACAATATCATTTCTTTTGTTGAAGGATGAAACGTCATAACCCCCAGATTGGTCACCACAGCCATAGGCCCTCCCCTAAGGAACCCGGCTTTCTCCCTTGAGTCATCGCCGTAAAGCCACCCGGGACTGGTAAAGTAATCCAACTTTTCAACAAACCTTCTCTTTTGGTGTTCCATAAAAACGATAAAGCCTGAAGCCAGAGAGGCGGCGTCACAGGCCCCACCACTACCCGGAAATCTGGTCTTCGGGTGATGATAGTCACCCAGGCAGGTTGAGTTCAGATTGCCGAAGCGATCAATCTGAGCGGCCCCGAGGAAAGCTATGGTTCTTAGTCTCCTGTTAGAAAGAAGGGAAAATGATTCTATCAGTCCTGAGTTCATTGACGCTCCGGCCATGACTCTCGGGTCCGCCACCGCCAATGGCAATTCGTCCAAAGAAGGATCTATACCTCCTGTCTCGAAAAAAACTACAGAGTTTGGAGCATGTATGCGCTTCGCCACAGTGACTGCCAACATGGAAATTCCTGTTCCAGCGAATACCACATCACCGTCATTTATAAGCCTTCCCGCTGTAATAGCCATCATCTCGAGTTCAGAATATCCGCGCATATAACGTTTCCTTTACCTTCGATCCAGTCCCGGAGCGTACCCCAGATTGGGGTCAGCCTTGATCTTCAGCAACTGAGATGTTCCAATCTTTTCAAGGTAAGCCTCTTGATCCGGTATGTCATAAACCCACTCTTTGAGATAGCGTTTAAAGTTATTGTCATCATGCGCCATATCACTGTACAGCCTCAGATGGAACGGATCATAGTCATAAAAATAGTGGCAGGCGGTCGGGTGGGCGGCCATCGGCGCCTTTACGACCGCATCTATCAGGAAAGGAGGAAGAGAGTTCTGGTCTGGGTCACGTCGAATCTCAGATCTGGAAAGAATTTCCTCGCATGTGACTATCACCTTGGACGCTGACTTAGCCTGCTCCAGATCGGCAAAGGTCAATCCCTTTATTCGGACTGTTCCATCTGCGCCGACGTATTGGGCGTGGATGATACATACGTCTGGATTTAGCGCCGGCAAGAGGACAACCTTATCATTTTCTTTCCCGAAAGGATTTCGGGCTATTTCAAGTTTCTTTAATGGTATTTTCCCCTTACCTCTGTCCTCTTCAGGAAACCCATCGAGCCGTACAATATCAGTTTCAAGACCAGATTTGGTAACCATGAACGGCAGCCCCATCGCCCCACCCAGGAATCGTAAACTCATCTGATAGTTAGAATAATCTTCTATTTTGATAAGCCCGGCGCTCACAGCCTTTCTAAAACGAATGCACGTTGAAGCGAATCTGCCCATGCCCCCGTAGGCGATTTCCAGGTGACTGACACATCCTGCGCCAATCAGCAGATCGAGGGCCTGTCCATGTGAGTGACACACTACGTGTAAATTGTGAATACGTTGTTTGATGATCTCTCTGGCGATGAGCATCGGATTTCGGTTCACCGTGAAACCACCTAAAGCCAGTTGATCTCCGTTTTTAATAAACTTCTGCACCGCTTGCTGAGCGGTCATCAGTTTCGATCCCAGGTTATCTTCAAGCATCTTTGTTCAAACCTATCTTGGTTTTTCGGTTCTCTGTGGTTCAGTAGACTATAAAATAATTTACGGCCTAGAAAAAGGGACACAGGCACAGGGCGCTCACAGCTTCATGTAATTATGTGAAATGTAAATATATTTTCCGAACGTTGGACACGACGCTAGTTTCATATAGAGCAAGAAAAACATGGCGGCCCTGCCGTCATTGTTATATTGTCAGTCATCTCTCGTTAGACAAAAACATTAGCTCGAGCAATATTACCTCAGATACTCTTGGGGTTTGAAATGAAACCACGGAAAGATGTGGGGCAAAACCGTCGCTGTTCCGAGGAGAGCAATCAGAAACCAGCGCTCGTTTTCTCTGACAATTCTTGAAACAGTACAAGAGGTAACAAAACAATGCCAACTAATTACACAATTCACCCTTTGGCTGTCGGTTTTAATGAAACCGATCAGGGAATATTAACTTACCAGCGCTTTTATGGAAAACGTATAATATTGCCCATTTACACTTTTGCAATAATGGGAGGCGCCAGAAAAATACTTGTTGATACAGGTGTTGAGGAATTTATGGCGCCAGATGATCTGGAGGAAGAAACGGGGTTTCCAGTAAGACCATTCGAAGAAGCCCTGGAGACAATCGGCTGGAAACCTGAAGATATTGAAATAGTTATTCATACGCATTTGCACAATGATCATTGCGAAAATGATTCATTGTGTTCCAACGCTGAATTCTATGTCCAGAAAGCTGAACTTGATTTCTGCATGAATCCGCACCCGATTGATCATCGATATTATCCTGATGTTCTGGATGGGGTAAACCTGAAGGTGATCGAAGGCGATACAGAAATCGTAGATGGCATAGGTGTGATCTTTACTCCGGGTCATACACCGGGCGGGCAGTCTGTTGTCATTCAAACGTCGGCCGGCAAAGCCATCATAACAGGATTGTGCTGCAATTCCGAAAACTTTCCCTCCGGCGGGGGTATAATAGCGCCTGGGGTATTGCTGGACGCGATCCAGGCGTATGACAGCATGAAACGTATCAAGGAAGAGGCCGATATCTTGATACCAGTTCACGAACTGGCGGTCGGAAGAACGCCAAAAATCCCGGCATAGGGAAAAGCAACCTTCTTCACCGGTGGATATTTGCAAACTAAAGCGGGCTGTTAATGGTTAACAGATTAGGAATTATTGAGGAAGGTGTGGTCGGGGCGACTGGATTTGAACCAGCGACCACCTGAACCCCATTCAGGTACGCTACCAGGCTGCGCTACGCCCCGAGTTGTTAAGCATATCTTAAAATAATAGCCTATCAAGTCCGGACCTGTCAACTTCAATCTTCGGAGTCACTTACAGACTGAATATTAAACTTCAGGACTTCTTTCGGATCTATTTTCCCTCTTTTTACCTTTTTCCTGGCCTGGCTGAATTCAGCGACTCTGAGCTTTGTCAATTCGCTCAACGCGTTTCTAACGGTGACAGTAGACATGGTAATATTGTCAGCCGACGGAAAAAAGTCAGATTCCCCAGCGGTCTTCACGGCAAGTTTAATGAAATCCCGCTCCGATAACGTTTCTTCGCCCATTTTGCTTAATGCCGCAGCGCATGACCGGTAGACTCTCAATATATCGGACAACAGCCCTGCGAAAACTCTGAGCGCTGTTTCGTTCTTGATCTCAAAGCTTTTGCCCGCAGTGTTACTTCTTATCCAATCCTGTTTTTCAAAGAACTTTATGTTTTGCTCGACAAGGTCCTGATCATTAACCAAAGGATCAAATATAAATTCCTTATTCAGCAATTCTTTCAGATTATTGAACTGTTTCCAGATAAGCTCTCTCGAAATTGACGAGTCGCTGTTTTCATCCAATATTACCGTCGCCAGAAGAGCCGGAGCCCAAAGGCAATTCACGAGGGAGTTTTTGTAAAATTCGAGGTTAACCCTCCGGGCTTCGTTTATGGCATAAGTTGGCTGCTCAGTTTCTGCCTCGCCTTCCAATTCCACGAATTTTCGTGACCTGAATCTTTCGATGGCATGATCACAACCTCTTACAAGATCAGAAGCGCTTCGCGAGATTTCAATACCATGATATCTGAGGCCATTTCCCAACAAGGCAACAGCATCCAAAAAGACCGACCTTGATACCAGGGACGAACCAGGACAAACAAGTCCTGCCGCGGCTAATTCCGAAAAGGTTATTACCGAGGCCTCACTTATCCCTGTCATGAGGTAGAAAGCAAAGTCTTCAACAAGCTCACGCCGTTCAGCGGATGTTAGATCCACTCCCGTCTCGCCTTTATCTCTCTTTAAAACGAACTCTTTAAAGGAAACCGGCTCGTGAAAACGCACATACGCTGCCCCGTATTTGGTCTGTAAGATCTTCCTGGATTCCAGAAATGAAAAAAATGATTCTTTCTGCTTTTCTTTTCCACGAAGTTCCTGCAAATACGATTTTTCTTCGGGAACCTGGTCATATCCCACGTAGGTGGGAATAAACGTCAGATCATCAACTGCCCCGTCAAAAAAAATATCCAAAAGGAATCCCAACATTCCGACCTTGGGCTGCAGAAACTTTCCGGTACGGCTTCGGCCGCCTTCGATATAGAAATTGACGTTGATCTTTTCCTTCACCAATACTTGAACGTAGCTAGCAAAGACCCTCGTGTACAACAAAAGTCCCTTAAATGAGCGTCTGATGAAGAACCCACCGCCTCGCCGCAAAATGTGACCTACGGGCCAAAACGACAAATTCTTGCCCGCAGCCATAAAAGGTAGCGGCATCTGATTCGTAAATAATAGATAACCGACTCGTAAGATAGTCCAAGTGACTCTTGTGACATGAAACGAATATTAGTGAATTTTTTTCATTAGCTTTTTTTAAAACGGAGAAGTCGGATTCGCGATGGTCAAGTCTTTCCAGGACTTTATTGAAGAGCCATCTCAGAACATAGTAAAGAAAGTGAATCATCTGGAGTCGCTGATCCGCCGCTATTTCATCAACATACGATTCCGCTTTCCTGCGTGTTTTTTCTTCCGTGGTTTTGTCTGACTCGGCCGATTCGCTCACAGCTTTCTGCACTCTGGGGTCCTGAAGCACTCGCTCCTTTATTTCCGTTCGGGAAAGCTTTTCCGGACCTCGGTTCACCCGAATACGGTCATTGATGTTCTCAATCAATTCTCGACGGATTTCATACGGAAGATCCTCCCACGATTTACCCGAGCCAAATTCTTCGAATTCAGCTATAAGATGAACCGGCTCTCCGACCAGCAGTTCGGGCAATGTCCATTTTCTAAACGCCATCAGGACACGGTTTATTACTCCTGGTTGATCATAATCGCCCAACATGGTTTCCCAAAACGGTGTAATCTGGCGCCTCTGCCTCCTGTCGTACAATAAGAAGACGGGAAGGATGGCGATTGGTTCGGGCATCTTGCTCTGGGCTTCAATCAATATGTTTATTGGATCATGTTCGGGACTGACATAGCGGTCTCTAGTGGCCGCTTCATCAATCAGGAAGAAAGATCCGGCTCCTCGATTAAGAAAAATGTCCTTTACAATTTCCGCATCCAGTCCGAAGTGAGCCGGGCCGTTTTTTCCCGATAGTTTTGAGGCTCCCCTGAATAGCCTGGCCGCCCTAAACATGTAGCTTCGTAGACTGCCAGGTCCACCCAGCAAGAAACATGGAGCGGGTAACCCCATGGCGGCCATACGCATTCTCAGATATTGGAGATCATAGTACGTGGGATATTTGAGCGCGTACACAATGGGGCCATCCTTGGCCAGTTCCCGTATCAGATTCGCGGCCTCATCATCAACTTTGACCCTGGGTGACAGGATTTTCGCTATCTGTTGGGTCAGCCAGGAAGGTTCTCGATCAAGCAATCCGGGAATACCCCTGAACTGTGGGGCCTTGAGGAAATCCGGGACGGTTTTACGACTTAGTAGATCAGTCATTTGCTCTAACTATAGTAGAATTTTGCTCTTGTAGAGCGGTTCCTTATAAACAGCCGCCAAAACGGCGAATAGCATATTAGCATACTGAGCGGCCCAAAGTGGTAGCAGAAATCAGTCGTGACGTTATTATGGAGTTTTCTTCGGAATCTGATAACAAAGGTAAGTTTTTCTGGACTGGTATGATGCAACAATTGTATAAGTCATCATTATCTTACTTTGTGACATCAGGGGTTATGCTTGGGGTTGTGTAAATTCCAGCGCAATTGTCTATGGGGGAAAGTCAAATAGATGATAAAAGTCGTCGACTCGAATGGCCCGGGATGTGAGGCCTTTTTTTTACGTCGTGATGCTACAGCTACCGCATCACGATTTAAGCGGCTTTGTCTGGAAATCTGGAAAAGACGCCGCAGCATGCTATTGATCCTCGACGCCATCATTATCTTAAGCGCTTTTCTCATCGCATACATGGTCCGGTTTCAAACAGACCTGCAAAATTATTTCTCCACTAAAGAACAACTCGACTTCGAAGCGTATTTTATGTCGGCGTATGTTAGAGCGGCCATAATATTTACGCTCTTGTGGTTGGCAATAATGGCTCGAGATGGCATGTACAGCCACAGGTTGATCTCGGCAAGCTTGCCCAAAACGGAAGTTAAACAAATTTTGTGGTCAGGATTACAGTCTCTCGCGTTACTAATGGCTATTTCATTCCTGTTCAGGGGCTTCTTGCTATCCAGGTTCGTTTACGGAATTTCCTTCGGGTTGAGCGCTATAGGAATAATAGCGTCAAGAGAGATAGGACGACGTCTAACCCAAAGATTACTTCAATTAGGCGTACCACCAAGACGAACACTGGTCATCGGAACAACTCCTCTTGCAATCCAATTTGCTTCAACCCTGGAAACAAAATCAAACGGCTTTCAGGAAGTTGTAGGCTTCCTTGAGTTTCCAGACGAGAGGTGTCCCGATCCTCAAAGTACGCCCGGCTGCAAAATAGTGGGAGATGTGAACGAAATAGATGTCGTGAGAAGCAAAATAGAATTCGATAGAGTTATAGTATCCGCTACTGATTTTGTTGGTCCAAAAGAACAAGATCGCGGTCCCCTGCTAATGAGGGTCCTGAATTACTGCGAGGCTTATGACATACCTCTTTATCTTATATCCTTTTCTACAGACGTCATGGTTTTGCGTTCGGAAATGGGGAGTTATCATGGAATCCCTTTACTGCTTCTGCGAGATTCAACCCGTCATCCTGTCTATACAGCAATAAAGAGGTTTCTAGACATATTGCTGTCTTTGGCGGTTCTGATATTGGGAGCCCCTCTATGGATTGTCATAGCCATAGCCATAAGACTCGAAAGTAAAGGCCCTGTTCTGTATGTTCAAGAACGGGGCGGCATGAACGGTAAGCCATTCAAGATGCTAAAGTTTAGATCCATGGTCGATGGGGCTGACGAACAACTCACTGAACTGGTAGATTTTTCCTCAATGTCGGAACCGGTTTTTAACATACGTAAGAGATCCCAGGGTCACAAAGATAGGGGCTTTCCTGCGGAGAACTAGTCTTGACGAAATACCTCAATTTATCAATGTGTTAAAAGGTGAAATGAGCGTCGTGGGGCCGAGGCCGGAACGCACGGAACTGGTTCACCAGTACAATGATTATCAGTGGAGACGCCTGAAGGCCAAGCCTGGAATCACGGGTTATCAACAGGTTATGAGTCGTGGGGACCCTTCACTGTCCAGAAGGATAGAATTTGATCTCTATTATCTAAAGCGTCAGAGCATCTGGTTTGATTTGATGGTGCTCTTTAAAACGATAATTGTTGTGGCTCGCGGGGACGGGATGTAACAAAAATGTAGCTCATAAGAGAATCCCTTCACTTTGCGGTTTGCGTCTTGCCATGATTCACCGGTTATATCAAACTCTGTCTCGGATGCTATAGAATGATTGACATTAGGAATTTGAGGGTGGCTCTAGCTCATCACTGGTTTTTGACCATGGCGGGCGGAGAAAAGGTCTGTGAAGCAATTTGCGAAATCTTTGAGCGCCCGGATCTCTATTCAATCGTTGCCAACCCAAAATCTCTCAGCCCTACTCTCCTAAAATCAGCGCTCAAGACAAGTTTTATTCAGAGATTACCCGGAGCCCAAAAACATTATCGGTACTATGCCGCCCTTTTCCCATTTGCGATAGAAGCCTTTGACCTATCGTCCTACGACTTGGTTATCAGTAGCGACTCAAGTGTCGTCAAGGGAATCAAAACCCAACCGGAAACTTGCCACATCTGTTTTTGCCATTCGCCGATGAGATACGCGTGGAACGCCTTCCATGATTACACGCGTGAATTTGGGACATTCAAGAAAAGCCTGGCGTCAATTGTCATGAGCTATTTGGCGGTATATGATTACGCTGCTTCAGCCCGCGTAGATTACTTCGCCGCGCCGTCGGAAACATCCAGGAAGCGTATAAAAAAATACTATCGCCGAGACGCTGTTGTCATTAATCCTCCATGCGACCGTGAATCGTTTCAAACCTGTTGACCGATTTGATGATTATTATCTGTTCGTCGGACGCCTGGTCGGATACAAAATGGCTGATCTTGCAGTGAAGGTGTTCACATCTAACAAGAAACGACTTCTAATCGTGGGCGAGGGACCAGAGATGCAGAATCTCAAGGCAATCGCGTCGAAAAATGTTGAATTTCTGGGATGGGTTCCAGACGATGAATTGGCAAGGATCTATTCCAACTGCAAGGCGCTCATATTCCCAGGTGAAGAAGATTTCGGTATTGTGCCTGTCGAAGCTCAGGCGGCTGGACGTCCGGTAATAGCCTATGCCAGGGGAGGCGCTTTGGAGACAGTAATTCCTGACGAAACTGGGGTATTTTTTTACGAAAGAAACAGTCAAGTCGCTTTCCATGGCTATTGAAGAGCTGGAAAAACGGATAGACGAATTCGAAACCAATAAAATTGTAAGTAACGCCGCCAGATTTTCCAAACAGAATTTCATCACAAAGTTTGAAAATTTTACACTTCAATGTTTGGAAGAGCATCGTTCCAATTTCAGTTAAGGCCTTTTATTTATGACTATTTCTACCATTCAAGATACTTCAAAGGGGCAAATCGCAGCGTTCTGTCTCTTTCTGTCTGACAACTGCGCAGCTCGTTTTCCAGCAGCCATACATTGTCATGGTGCCCGATGAAAGGGCCAAAGTATTCAGTGGGACTCTCTGTTTGCTCACGCTCGCTCTTACAATCCTGGTCGGACGAGACAAACAGCGTTTCAAGATTTGGAGCTGATTTCTGGATTTCAGTAATCCTTAGCTTGATTGCCATACTTAGCGGTATTTTCAGTGTTGTCCCCAAACAATCTCTGGAACGTGTCTATGTGATCCTGTCGGCTGGGTTAGGAGGGTACTGGTGTTCTAAATTTCTGCTAACCGAACCAAATTTCAGAAGAATATTTCAGTGGTTCGTAAACGCATTACTCCTGTGCGTCATCTTTCTGGCCTTGCTTGGGCTTTATCTTACCGGGAAGCCTCATCAATTCCTGGATTTTCACTGGCATCCGGTCGGATCAAGACTGTTACTCATGTCGTTCGCCCCTCTGTCTTTGCTTTTTGGTAATGTTCGTCGTGATCGAATCCTGGGCGGGATAATCCTCTCGGCGGACCTTATTACCATATACATAGTCGGTAGGTACGCTTTTATAGAATCGATCCTGATAATTCCCGCTATTGTCTCGGTAATAGCATTTTTTGTATTCAAGTGGACAGGGGCAAGTCGTCGAATTATGGCTGTGATACTGGCCCTGACGGTAGTGGCTGGCGTGTTTTTCGTTTATGCAAACCCGAAGAATTTGAATCGGGACCATATCTCCGTGGCATATCGCGTAGAAAGCCTCTTTTTTTCAATAGACATAGCGTCTAAACATCCGTGGCTGGGAAATGGACTATGGGCCCCTAGAGATCTATTGGCCAAAGACTACGCGCTTCATTACCCGTTCGTATCTGCGGAGCAATTCTCCGAATGGGTGACGGAATCAAAGGACCTCCGAAGACCTTTATTTGACCTTCCTTGCAGACCTCGGAGTCCCGTTTGTCATACTGTATTTCGGCAGTGTAATGTATCTCCTGATAAAGTTGGTTCAGATGACTCGCAGGCCGGGCTCAAACCTCGGTTTTCATCCTGCGGCGATTTTGTTACCGCTATTAGCCGAATGCTTGCGATTTATTGTTGTGGATGACCTGTTTGAACCCCAATTAAGCTGGTTTTTCCATATATTGCTGGGGTTGGTCGCAGCGGGGATTGTACGCGCCCATCACGGAAACGGTTCCTGACAAAGTTCGGTAGATTCCGGGAGATTGCTTACAGCTTTTCCCGTGTATAAGATAATATGACCATTTCAGAATTCTATTAATCCAGACGCATAGCGTTGGTGACATCCATTCGACTGGCTTCGGCTGAAGGATAAAGTCCCGCGGCCACTCCAATGGCGATGGTGAATAGCAAATCGAGTAAAACACTGCCAAGCATCACTGAGTCGGACACGTCCATCTCGAACGCCGCTCTTACAATGAAAACTCCAAAAACACCCACAAGAGCGCCTATCATTCCGGATCCCACGCTTACGATCAGTGACTCCAATACGAACTGAGCCCTTATCACTGAATCAGTAGCGCCCACGGCTTTGCGAAGCCCTATCTCACGCCTGCGGACGTGTATCGCCCCAAGCATTACATTCGTCAAGCCTATCTTGCCGAGCACAAAAACCACGACTAACGCCAGGTATATAAAAATCCTCACGATCAAACGCACGAACTTGACTCGATCAAGGCGTGAATCATAGCATGTTACATGTATCCCTTGCTCGAATCCCGGATGTTCCAGCTTTAATACAGTTTCAGCCTGTTCCTTGACTGTCTCGGCGTTTTCCGGAAGATCAACCTTGATATTGAACCGGGTATATTGCCGGATTTTTCCTAGATAACGGTTGGAAAGAGAGACGGGAATGAAAATGGATCTCGATATTTCGTTGTTTTGAGGCCCGCCGAGCGTCCCTATGACGGTGTAGGGGTAGCTCAGGATAGTCACCGTCTTCCCCAAGGGGTCCGCATGTCCAAACAGTTCATTCACCATAGCGCTTGAAAGCACACATACCCTCGAATGGAGCCTGACATCATTGGCGTCTATCAGACGTCCGCTTTTCAGATAGGGTGAAATAGTGTTCCAGTAATTGTCATCTACACCATTTATTTGAATTTCTTTTGCTTCGTTGTCACCCCGTTGAGCTTTCTCCGTACGGTCCGTGTGTCTTATTGGGGCTACACTAATTACATTTTCAAGTTTTCTCAAACGGTCCGCATCCTGAAGGAAATACTCACCCAAATGCCACTTGGCCTTGCGATCATCAAAGCGAGCTGAAAGAATCGTTACTTCTCCTATTAATTCCAGATTGCCGGTCACCCTTTTTTCTACCGCGTCACCGAGGGATCGTCCAAGTATAAAGCCAACAGTCCCGATCGCAATTGCTATAAATACAGTCTTGTACCTAGGCCAATTTCGACCAACCATAATAAGTGAGGTGAGTAATAGGTCGTCAAGTTTCAATGAATTATCTACCGGTTATTTCTTGTGGGGAGTTTATTCGGTCCGGAGAGCCACTATAGGATCAAGGCCAGCCGCTTTAGCGGCAGGAACAAGGCCTGAAGCGACTCCAGAGAATGCGCATATCACAACGGAGGCCAATACGGACAGCACGTACATTCTCACTTCCAGCTCTCCATTTAAAGCGATTAGAGAAATTGTAATCATTATTGTTGTGCCAATTATGATGCCCACCACTGAACTGATTACACTGATAATAATGGATTCCGACAAAAACTGAGCGGCCACTTCCAGATTTGTGGCGCCGACAGCCTTTCTGAGCCCTATTTCTGCAGTGCGTTCACGAATGGTGGCGAGCATCACATTGGCCACTCCCACACTGCTCAAAATCAATGCCGCCGCCACCGCTGCATAAACGAAGAAAGTAAAATTGTTCAATATCGAAAGAATGCTTGCGACTCTCTCCTCATCAAAATAAATTTCATAGGGGTATTTGGACTTTCTTGAAAAGAGAGTTTTATGGATTCTGTTCCTGACTTCTTCAACCTGATAGATATCGGCGGCGAGAACTGACAATCTCCTGACTGCTGACATCCCCTCTATCTTCATGCGGGCAGTGCTAAGGGGAACAAACACAGTTTCATCGAGTTGGGTGTCGTCAGGTTTACCAAGAATCCCCACTATCTCGCAGTAGATAGGACCTACCAGGATGGTTTTGCCCAGCGGAGATTCGTCATCCTTAAAAAACCAGCGCTTGATTTCATTACCAATTATACACACATTCTTTAGGTTCTTTACATCATCGTCAGTGAATTTTCGCCCTTGAGCCATGGGAAGAAACGCTGTCAGGTTAAAGAACTCCGGATCAATGCCCATTATTCTTGCCTGTTCATATTCTTTGGATTGATAAGAAGCATCGAACTTCAATCGAGTCGGCCACCATGAATAAACGCTCGCGGCTACGGCGACGACCCCAGGTATTTTGGAGATAATATCCATGTCCTGATCGCTAAACTGGCGAGGATCTTCTTTATAATCACGTTCTTCCAGGTTGATGTTTACTTTTATTATTGTCGCTCCGCCCAAGACTGACAGGTTGCTTCCAATCGCCGACTGAATAAGGTCCCCAAGCGTTACCACTGCGATCAACGCAGCAACGCCCAGAGTAGCCCCTATAAACGGTCCTCTGTATCTGCGACGCAGACGGAAAATTTGACGGCCGGACATTAATATTAGGTCACTATAAGTCATTATTTACAAAACTTTTGGAGTATTAGGATAATGGTTTCCCCTGTCAATTAAGAAGATAATAACAGAATTTTGATTCGTTTGTCACCAATCACAAAATCAAAACTTTCCGTGGATGACAGCCTTGCAGAAAATGCCTCACGAAGGGTAGGCTGTTTGCATTTGCTTTTTTGGATTGCGACCGTAGGGAGAGAACCATCGCTACGCAGTTCTCCCACGGTAGAACCATGGGCTCACGAATGTTGGCCGCAAGGGCCAAATATGAATATATTCAAGAGTAATCCGCTTTGCCCCGGGTAGGGGCAAATATGATGACTCTTAAGAGAACATCCATTTAACCCTGTGAGGGTTACACATAATAGCCTATAGCAACGCCATGAGTGGTCTTTGGGCCGCTCCTGCGGTCCAACGTTCATGAGCCCATGGCTGCGCCATGGGAAATTCAGGCCGTAGGCATTAACAACGATAGGGGCTCAAAATCTTGAGCCCCTACGGCGCCATGGGAATTTGGATCGTGGATTTATATACAATCTGGACCCAACACAAGAACATAGGCTGTTAACCTTCCGTATCGCTCGGCCTTGTTTCGAGCAGAGATCTTGACGTACAATGCAAAATGATCCAGATTTAAAAGAGGAGTGACCATTATGTCTGGACAAACCTTTTCCGCTGTAATCCACAAAGAGGACGACTTGTTTGTCGCTGAGTGCCCGGAAGTCGGCACGGTCAGCCAAGGATACACCTTGGAAGAAGCCGTCGCAAATCTACAAGAAGCTACTGAACTCTATCTAGAGGAGTTTCCACCTGCTTCAACTGTCAGGTCGTTTCTGACGACTTTCGAAGTTACATATGGTTTAACAACTGAAGCGTGTCTCCGGCAAGGACGCCATTCGTTCTCTGGAGCGCCTGGGATTTGTTATAACCAGACAACGCGGGAGTCATGTCATACTGAAGAAAATGCCAAATGACGCCATAGGGTGTGTCGTTCCAAGGCATCGCGATCTTGCTGTTGGAACACTGCGTGGCATTCTAAAGCAGGCTGGAGTATCTGCCGAGGATTTTCTTGCCAACCTTTAAATCCGTATGGGATTAGCCTTCTTGATTTTCCCGTTTATCTCACATTTTTGGGTAGACACGCCGGGAAAGATCTCTCGTCTCACCCATAGCGCTGCTATGGGCTAACATATGTTGCCCCTACAGGGCAAATTGGATGTAATCTCTGTTTATAAAGCAATCAGCTCGAGATGACGATCCGCATTAAACCGAACCTCC
>CAWJXP010000029.1:0-25797 GCA_963846725.1 uncultured delta proteobacterium
CTAGTATAAATCTTAATACGACATTTTTCCCTATGAAGCCACACCGGGATTCATAGGAATAGCTTTCAGAAAGCGGCAGCTTTATAACCCAAATGTTTGTGCACCTTGCTTAAATTCGGCATTGGTTTCAGTCAGGGTTTCAGTCTTGGTAATGAAGCTATGATCGACCTTGCCGACTGCCTGGAGTATCTGGCCCAATGTCCCACAACAAAGGTGATAGCATTATACGTGGAGGGGATCAGAAGAGGCAGACATTTTGTCGAAGTGGCAAGGAGAGTCTCCAAGATCAAGCCGATTGTAGCCTTTTATGTTGGAGGCTCTGAAGCCGGCCGTCGCGCCGGGCAGTCCCACACCGGGGCCATGGCGGGCCCCGACCGGCTTTACGATGGGATCTTTCGGCAGTGTGGAATTGTTCGCGCTTCGATCCATTGAGGAACTGTTTGATTTTTGTTACGTGCTGGGATCGCAACCATTCCTCGCGGAAACAAACTCGGAATATTGACTCACTCCGGCGGACCTGGGGCAGCGGCCGCAGACAGCGCTGAAAGAGCCGGCCTGAAATTGGCCGAACTGACTCCAGAAACCCAGGAAGCCTTAGCCAAGTTCGTTACGGGGACGGCCAGCGTAAAAAACCCGGTTGATCTCACATTTTTCAAAGAACCACAGCGATTATATGGAAATCCTGCCTAAGGTGCTCCTGAAGGATGAGCAGGTAGACCTGCTTTTTATTTATATTCTGATGCCTCAGCATCGTGTCATGACGGTAGTCCTGGGATCGGGCATGGCTTCAATCAGCGCCTCGGAGTTCGCTGAAAACTACATCAGAGATCAGAGCGTGGCAGCAGCGTCTGCGGCCCGGGATTCCGGGAAACCAGTCGCTGAAGCTCGTTTTCCGAACGTTCCGAGTTGTTCGTGAAGGAGTTGCAGGACCACGGCCTACCGGTTTTGCCAAGTCCTGAACGAGCGGTCACAGCCCTCGGAGCCCTTTACAGATACGCAAACTGGCGAAAAATCTTTTCATAGCGGATACGTCAATAAATCGATCCACCTTCTGCATCGCCTGTCCCCGTTTAATCCCGGGGAAGGCCATACCCATCCGGGCAACCTCTAAAATGCCAGGCGCATAGGGCCCGCCAGACCTGAAATTTTTGACGAACGCTTTTTGCCTGGAAGAGCGTTATAATATTGAACAAACCGTAGATAAACACATTCAATGTCACGTTGACCATTATGATCGACTTGAGAAAATTCTTGGCCACCTTGCCGTAAAGCTTTCAAAAAAAATATAGCGGGACCGATAGAACTTGTCTTCTGGCCGGCGCAGGATTGGACTTTGCTGAACCTCCCTGTAGGTGAACAGCTTTTGCTCGAGGCTCATGAACCACTCGCCAACCTGCCCTGCGCAACCTGACCGCCAGGTCTGTTTCCTCGAAAAAGAAAAAATAGCCTGGATCAAACCGGCCGACTTCATCGAAAGCTTTTCGTCTCACAAGCATCACTGCGCCGATAAGGGTCTCGACATCCTTGGGTTTGACAAGGTTTTCACTTTTACCAGGGTATCGTTTCGGGAAAAGCCGTTTCAGAGAGTAGGCTTCTGTTGGTGGTTTCCGTCAACAGGGTAGGAGTAGCCTCGAAAGAAGTCTGTTTCGACCCGTCGCTATTCAGCAGTTGAGGTCCAACAAGCGCTATTTGATCATCCGATCTGGCCAGGGCCAACATTTTGGAAACACAATCCTTTTCAACCATTGCGTCTGTGTTCAGTAACAGGACGAACTCACCGGCGCTCATGGAAAAGCCCAGATTGTTGGCGGCGGCGAACCCCAAATTTCTTCCCGCTTCTATCAATGTTACATTCGGAAAGTCCGTCCTTGTCATCTTGATCGAATCATCCACCGAGCCATTATCAATGACTATGATCTGCGAGGGAATTTCAGGATACCGATCGCAGAAATTTCGTGAGGCAGTCACGTAGCAGTGATGATGTGTTTCTGTTAACGATTATTACGGAAAGATTTAGAGGCTGAATGTTCTGAGGCATTCGGGGTTATTTTGAAAAACCTTGTCAAGCGGGACTTAACCGCCTATTGAATTCATACCGACATTCATATTCTCAACATTGGAGAATCGACCGACCGGCTTTGCAAAAACGGCCCGCCTTATGAAGTCTTCGATTTCATAATCCTCCGGAGACGTTCTCAACAATGATTTCATATCAATTTCGGCCGGACTCAAAAGACACGGTCTCAATGCCCCCTCGCGCCGTCAGTCTCAAACGATTGCATGTGCCACAGAAGTGCCCGGTAACTGGATCTATAACGCCTATTCTCCCTAAGGCTCCCTGAACCTTATACATTCTGGCCGGGCCATCCAGTTCCGATCTATCAATAGGCTCAAGTTTGCCGAAAGTCCTCTCAATTGTCCTCAAGGCTTCCGAGGCGCTGAAAGAATCAGGCGAACCGGGAGGCGCCACTTCGGCTCCAAACGGCATCCTTTCGATGAATCTCACGTCAATGGGTCTATCTATCGCTAACTGGACGAAATCAGGAATATCAATTTCATTGACCCCCTTGAGCAGGACTACGTTAACCTTGATCGGCTGAAATCCGATTTCAAGAAGCTTATCAATACCTCGCAGAACATTTTCCAGCTCATCAGCCCCGGTAATCGCGTGGAAACAGTCCCTTCTTAGCGTGTCAAGACTGACATTCACGCGTTTGAGTCCAGCCTGATGAAGACCCTCTGCCATCTCCAACAGTCTTGAGCCGTTTGTTGTCAAGGCTACGTCTTCAAATCCGAGTTCAGATGTTAACTGTGAGATGAAGCCCAGTATTCCTCGCCTAACCAGTGGTTCTCCACCGGTAACTCTGACCTTTCGAATACCAAGATTTCTAGCTGCAGAAACAATTCTGAGTATTTCTTCGTATCGAAGGATATCTTCGTGGGCTACAAGTTTGACCCCTTGAGGAGGTCGGCAGTAAATACACCTGAAATTGCACAGATCGGTAATTGATATTCGTAAATAATCTATTGTTCGACCGTGAAAATCTACTAGCTTGTCTGGCATATATTGGTCCACGCGCCTAAGAAGTTTGCTGCTGATGGTTTGATAATCCGTCCATAATTATCTTAAGGCTTTTTTGTCCCCCCGGCAATTGCCCCGAAGGAAATATTAGAAAGCTCACAGTCTTGCGACTAAATCAACTATAGAAGATGGATCCTTTGCGAATAACCTTATCAAAGGCACCTTGCCTAATGCTCCTCTGTCAAAGATAGCGTCCGGAACCCTTCCAAGTTCTTCCATGACGTCCTGCACACCCCATGCGAGAGTGCTTCCTTCCTCCTGCTGTAAATCCAGTGGGGTTCTCTTTCTATCAAATTCGGCCACTTCAAATCCAAGGGACCGGATGCGCTTTACCAGCGATTCAGAATACGTGACAGTCATCGCTGAACGGCGATGATGATCATATTCCATGGCTGCCAGCAACAGGTGATGAATTTGGCGGGACGCCCCGAATTGGCGCTCTTGAGCGTGTCAATCGTGTTAACTAGCCTCACTATTCTGCCTGGGAAAGAAGCCACATCGTTGACGGTTTCAGCGTAAGGTATCGCATAGGCCAGGTTTGATTGCACCTCGGAGATCAAGTGTCCTATGTTGAGGCGCTTCAACCTCTCGAGCGCTTTATCAAGTTCCTCTATGACTTGCGTTCTGGCTATTTCCCTGGCTATAGACGCGTAATGGTTTAAGGGTCCTATTCCTTTACCAATGCCTAATGAAAACCGTAAAGCCCGATATAACATTCTCTTTGCCTGATCGATACATTCCATTACCGGCATCCCACGGGCTATCAGTGTCGCAATCGCAGCGGATAACGTGCATCCGGTCCCATGAGTGTGACGCGTCCGCACACGTAAGGTTTGGAATTCGTAATCCTGGACGCCGTCGTGGAGAACATCGACGGGAGCGTCTTTGAGGTGCCCCCCTTTTACCAGTCCATATTTCGGGCCCATTTTCTGCAATTTCTTGGCGGCTTTTTTCATATCCGAAACGTTTTCTATCTTAAGGTTGAGGAAGAGTTCCCGCCTCGGGAATATTAGGCGTCAGCAAGTAGCAAATTGGAAAGAGCTTTTCTACCATGGCCTGTCGCCCGGTTTCATCGAGAAGCGTCGATCCAGACTTTGAGACCATGACAGGATCCACTATCAGGTTTTCAACTTTGTGTTTTAGAAGTTGATCCACAACCACTTCGACAATGTCCCCATTGCCAAGCATACCGGTTTTCACGCTATCGGCGCCTATATCAGTAAGCACTACATCTATCTGTTTTGCTACAAAATCAGGATCAACAAGCTGGATTGCATGCGCGCCCAGAGTGTTCTGAGCCGTTAAGGCCGTAATAACGCTCATACCATAAGCGCCGAGGGACAATATGGTCTTGAGGTCGGCCTGTATTCCCGCCCCACCTCCGGAATCAGAACCGGCTATTGAAGAAACCTTTTTCATACACTTCCCCGAAAATCTATAAACTTACCTATTTTTGGACTCGACTTTCTCGACCATTGTAGCAACTGACTGTACATTTTCCAAACATTACAATTCTGAAATTTAGGTTCCGGCTTGGAAATTTCCATTGAAACAATTATTGTAAGATGCTTTGATTCTTAAAAAGGGCGTCCGCGGAGGCTGATGAATTGAACGAGAATTTGATTAGCAGAATGAGGCCGGCGTCTGTACCTTGTAGCCGGTGACGTGATGGTCGACGAATATGTAATAGGTGATGTGGAGAGGATTTCGCCTGAATCTCCGGTTCCTGTGCTATTGGCCAAAGATAGGCACAGAAGACTCGGCGGCGCGGGGAACGTTGTCAGGAACGTGGTCTCCATGGGCGGAAATGTAGCCCTTTTTGCTACTGTGGGAGCCGACGCGGCAGGTGAATGGTTCCGGAAACATTGCGCTGAAATAGGGGTAGACACTTTTTGGCTGAAATTCGAGCGATCCAGACCTACTACCATCAAGACAAGAGTTGTGGCGCGAAACCAGCAGATAGTCAGGATTGACGAGGAATATGTTGGAAGCATGCCCCTCGAAATCGAAAAGAGTGTCATGGCCAACCTCAAGTCGGTGACGCCACAGGTGAAGGCTGTAATAGTTTCGGATTATGGCAAAGGATTCCTGTCTGATTCGATCCTGAGAAGCTTGTTCGATACCGCTCGTTCCGAGGGCGTTCCTTCTCTCGTCGATCCCAAAGGGCTGGACTTCAGCCGGTACAGAGGAGCCACTTATGTTACCCCGAATGTTCGAGAGGCCTCCGTCGCTTCCGGTATCGAAATAAAAGATAGTCAGACTCTTGAAAAAGCCGGCAAAATCCTGCTTGAACAAACTCAGGCTGAAGGATTGGTCGTCACTCGGGGAAAAGATGGCATCACGTTGATAACGCCGACCAAAATCCAGGATTTTCCTGTGAAACCGGTTGAAATCGTTGATGTGACAGGGGCTGGCGACACGGTAATAGCCACTCTCGCCCTGGCCGTGGCCAGTGGGCTTTCTGTTGAAGAGGCCGCTCAGATGGCTAATCTTGCGGCTTCACTGGTTGTGGCCCGTTTTGGAGCGGCGTCCGTAACTTTGGAGGAAATGCTCAATTCTTTAAGGAATTGGCCTCAGGGTAGAAAGATAATCCCAAGAGATGAACTGGAAAGAGTCGTTAGAAACCATCGACTTCAAGGACAATCACTAGTATTCACAAATGGCTGCTTTGACCTCTTTCATGTTGGCCATCTTGAACTACTACGCAAGGCTTCAACCTTCGGAGATATTTTGATAGTCGCTGTGAATTCCGACAAATCAGTCCACAGTATCAAGGGAGCCCAGAGACCGATCGTGAGTGAACAGGAACGATTGGAGCTGGTATCAGCTTTGAATTTCGTAAATTATGTCACCACATTCGATGAAGACACCCCCTACAATCTGATAAAGGAAATCAAGCCTGATATTTTGGTCAAGGGAAGAGACTGGGAAGGGAAAACGGTAGTCGGAGAAGACGTCGTTAAAAAACGGGGAGGCAAGGTCCAGTTTATAGACCTTGTCAGCGGTGTCTCAACCAGTTCAATAATCGACAGGATAGTGACTAAAGTCACAAAATAGTAGCTGAAAACAAGACTTTATTTTCGACACAATTGCCAGGCCCGGTTGATGTATCTAGAGGATAGACCTAGTCTTTTTCCAGTTTATTCATATCCTTGTCCCATTCCTTCCAGAACTTTTTTTCACAGTCACTTATGCACATTTGATAGAGGCGCCCGTCACCTCCGGCCCCTCCCCAAAACATGTCCACTCCAAATTTATCTTTGCAGTCTTGAATACATAGGGTTCGCTCCTGTTCGACGCTCTCAGAGGAGTTTACAGGCGCGGCGAAAAAACCCAGGTTGGTCAATATAATGGCTCCAAGCGTTACCGCTACAACCGAGGCAAAATTAATTGGTGTCATAGCTGAAACTCCTTTCCCTGAATTTGGTTCGCATGTCTTAATTCAGTAGACGCAAACCATTCCAGAAGGTTTCAGATCGCGTTAAGACCGGTTTGCTTCAATTGGCGCCAAATACGATGATATCCTTAAAGAGATAACCGACGCTGACGTATCCTGATATTTATTGTCCGCTATTGGGTATCAGCAGGAGTAATTCTCTTTTTTCCCCTCGAGTGGCCAATTCCTTACGTTTTTATTGATATTTCTCAAGTTAACGTTTAGTTTTGTCTCCTCCGTTTAAGTTGCAATTGAGAGGACTATCTAAATGACGGATTATAATGAACTTCCAAGACAAATAATCGTTACGCCAACCAAGAGCGTTGGAATATCCATTATATTGACGGTTATTTTTGGGCCTCTGGGTATGTTCTATTCGACTATACCAGGAGCGATCATCATGCTCATAGTTTCCGGTATAGTGGGTCTCGTAACATTAGGATACGGTCTCATTGTCACGCATCCTATTTGTGTCATATGGGGAGCCCTTGCGGCGCATTCCTACAACAAGAAACTCCTTGGAGGTTTCAGGCTGTCTCTTTGATGGTGCGATTCCAAAACGGATGACTGTTGTCTCGGGGAAGGTCGGAAACATCATATAAGCGCCAGAATATGAATAAAACTATTTGCGACAAATTTCAGTATTATATTGCCAGCCTATACTCTCTACGATAGATTTAAACCAACTCATTTTTTCACTCACACGGTTCAATATCGAAAATCAATCTGGCGCAAGGTCTCAAACATGAGCCCTGAACCCGAACAGGAAGCGATATTTTAGTAATGATTGAAATTGATTAAGTTTTCTTTGGAATTGTTTGCAAATCACAGATGATAATGGGGATTAAACCCTGGATATACACCAAATGGAGGGTGACAGTATCTCGCCCATCATCCTGGGCCTGATTATTCCAGTAATGGTTGGGAGGATATGCCTGAGAGAGATTCTCCGGGTAAATCCGAACGCAAAGGGTATCATAGCCAGTGGCAATTCTGGGGGGGCGCCGGCTAATAGCCTAATATCGTTTGGCGGCAAAGGATTCGCTGACAAGCCGTAAAACATGAGGCAACGCTTGACTACTGTTCGCGAGGTTATGGGCAGCGATTTATAGGAAGAAACTAGATGCAAGACCAAGACAAAACCAGGGAAGAGCTTATCGATGAATTGAATGAGATGCGGCGCAAAGTGGCTGATATTGGTAACGCTGGAAAGGCGCAGGGGGTTGCCTGCTTAATTGATGACATTACACATTCCAAGTTGGTGGAACAAAAATTACGTGAGAGTGAACAACGCTTGCAACTGGCTCTGGAGGGAGGAGCGCTCGGGTTGTGGGACTGGAACCTGAAGACCGGCCGGGCTGTTTGGGGCGAGTGGACTATACGAATGTTGGGATATGAGCCAGATGAGCTGGATCCCCACGTTCGTACATGGAAAAGAGCGGTTCACCCAGACGATTGGGAAAAGGTTTCAGAAGTTTTGAATGGGCATCTCTCAGGGCGACTTCCTTTTTTCGAGGCCGAATATAGAATGCGGACCAAGTCCGGCGAATGGAAATGGGTTCAGGCCCGAGGCAAGGTGGTAGAATATGACAAAGAAGGCAAACCTCAGCGGATAACGGGAACAATGCTTGATGTCACTGAACGCAAGAAGGCTGAGGAGGAACTAAGGAAAAGTGAAGAGAAATATCGTCGCCTAGTCGAAAACGCCTATGACATTGTGTACACCACGGATCCTAGCGGGCTGCTTCACCTTTGTAAACCCCGCTCAGGCCTACAACATATTCGATATTCTCAGGAAGAACTCATAGGCAGGAATTACCTGGAATTCATTCCGGAGGAATACAGAGGGGATATCAGTCGATTCTATGGTCGTCAGTTTCTGAAGAAAATTCCCGATACTTATTACGAATTTCCCTTTGTGACAAAAAACGGTGAAATAAGGTGGTACGGTCAGAAGACTCAACTTCTTATGGAAAAGGACAGTATTGTCGGATTTCAGTCGATTGCCAGAGACATTACCGATCGCAAGAGACTTGGAGGAAGAGCGACTGGAGATGGAACGCAAGCTACTCCATGCTCAGAAAATCGAAAGTCTCGCTGTAATGGCCGGAGGTATCGCCCATGATTTCAACAACCAGTTAGCGGTAGTTTTGGGCAACCTCGAACTAGCTCTTATGGATCGAGACCCTCGACGCCGAGACCCTGCTAAGCATTGAGAGCGCTGTCAAAGCTGCAAGGAGATCGGCGGAACTGTCGAGACAGATGCAGACATACACGGGCAGTACGTTGTTACTACCCAGTAAACCTGGATCTCAACAAGTTGTTGAGCAGAAACCTCAGCCCACTGAAATCGTGTATTTCCAGAAATGTTACACTCAATTTGGAAAGGTTCAATTCACTTCCACTCATGAGGGGAGACGCTGATCAAATTCAACGCCTGGTCATGGATTTGGTGGTTAACGCTTCCGAGGCTATAGAAGATCAGCATGGTGATGTGGCCCTTCGAACCGGTGTCATGGATTGCGAGGTGGGGTATTTGAGCCGTAGCCACCTTGAAGAGAAGCCAACGCCCGGCCGGTTCATCTTTCTGGAGGTTACAGACACTGGTTGCGGCATGGACGCTGACAATCAACGAAGGCTCTTCGATCCGTTTTTCACAACAAAATTTACAGGTCGTGGCCTCGGAATGGCGGAAGTGATCGGGGTTGTAAAGGGTCATCGTGGAGCCATAATTGTGGATAGTGAAATTGGGAAGGGAACTACGATACGTGTTCTGTTTCCTGCGACGAATGAGCCTCAGGCCTCGACCGCTCAGGGTATGGAACGAGTTGAGATTAAGCTGTCAGCGACTGACGCTGCTAACCGGAAAAAAACTATTCTTTTAGTTGAGGATGAAACAGGGGTTCGCGATCTCGTTGTTAGACGCCTGGATAAATTGGGCTACAGCGCTATCACAGCAGTCGATGGCGAGGAGGGGATAGGTGTTTTCCGAGAGCGCCTGAGTGAAATCGATCTAGTCATGCTTGACTTCGCAATGCCCAAAATGAATGGTGTTGAGGCTTTCAAGGAACTCATACTAATTAAGCCGGATGTCAAGGTGATCCTTAGCAGCGGTTACACTGAGGATGTCTTACTACAGAGCTTTCCCGACCGACGTCCTGCCGGCGTTTTGCATAAGCCTTACAAAATGGAGGCGTTGAAGGCAAAATTGGATCGCTTGTTAGAGAACGATGGTTGAGATAATCAAAGGGGCATTTACCCAAGGGAGATATTATGGACCTGGATGAGAATGGCGATGTCACAAACAGTCTAAGTGGGCAGGGATGAAAAATAAGGATACCACTACAATATTGATCGTGGATGACCAAATCCCCACGCTCCATGGTATGTCAAGAATTATGAGGGGAGCAGGATATGAGACTTTGGAGGCGAACAACGGGATAGATTGCCTGAAGTTGGCTGCGGAACACAAACCTGACTTGATTCTTCTAGATTCGGGCTTGCCGGACATTGACGGTCAGGAGGTTTGCAAACGCATCAAGTCCGATCCTGAAACCGCAGACGCCTATGTGGTTCTCGTGTCGAGCACTCATATCGGATCCGACCATCAGGCCGAGGGGCTGGAGCACGGGGCGGATAGTTACATAGCAAGGCCAATACCGAATAGGGAACTCCTAGCCCGAGTTAAGGCCATGCTGAGGCTTAAATACGCTGAAAACCGATTGCGCAAAAGCGAAGAGCAATTTCGTGGGATGTTCGAAAATCATAGCGCTGTTATGCTCCTTATCGAACCGGTAACGGGAAGAATACTGGATGCAAACAAGGCTGCGGAAAGGTTCTACGGTTACACAGCGTCTCAGCTACACTCGATGTCTATCCACGACATTAATATGTCGCATCTGGATGAGGTTGAAGCCCAACGCAATCTGGTTTCAAAAGAGCAGCGACTTGCCAATGGAGAAGTTAAAACGGTGGAAGTTCACTCCTCCCTGATTGAAAAGAAAGAAACTCTTGTGCTCTTTTCAATCATTCATGACATCACCGAGCAAAAACGAATTGAGGATGAAGCAAAACGGAACGAAGCTCGTTTGAAAAAGATCGTTGACATACTCCACTACCAGGGTGATTCAGTCCAGGACTTCCTGGACCATGCGCTTGGCGAGGCCCTAGACCTCACTCAAAGCGAGCTAGGCTACATTTACCATTATCACGAAGACAGCGAAGAGTTTGTGCTGAATACCTGGTCGAAAGACGTGATGAAGGAATGTTCGATCGCGGAGCCTCAGACAGTGTATCGGCTTGAGAAGACCGGAATATGGGGAGAGGCGGTCCGTCAGCGCCAACCGATTGTAGTAAATGATTTTGAGGCTCCGAATCCATTGAAAAAAGGTTACCCGGAGGGGCATGCGCCACTACGCAGGTATCTGACCGTACCGGTCTTCATCGGGGATAGAATCGTAGCGGTGGTTGGCGTGGCGAACAAGGGATCTGACTATAATCAGGGAGATATATTGCAACTTACCCTTCTGATGGATTCGGTTTGGAAGGGTGTGGACCGGTTGCAAGCGCAAAACGCCCTCCGTGAGAGTGAAGAAAGATTCCACACACTCTTCGAGAGCGCCAATGACGCCATATTCCTGATGGACAACGTCAAATTCATTGAATGCAATGCAAAGACAGTTCAAATGTTTGGCTGCGAGGCGAAAAAGGATATAGTTGGTCATACACCAATGGAATTTTCGCCGGAAAAGCAACCAGATGGCCTGGCTTCGTTGGAAAAAGTTCTCAAATACATCAACGCCGCCTCCAAGTTCAATCCACAGACATTTTATTGGAAACACCTTCGTAAGGACGGCTCGCCATTTGACGCGGAGGTATCTCTGAATGCCCTCGTTCTAAACGGCAAGGTACAGATTCAGGCAATAGTAAGGGACATCAGTGAACGTAAACGCTCTGAACAAGACCTTAATGAAGCCGAAGAACGGATGCGCCTTCTGATAGAGTCAGCGCCGATCGCTATCAGAATTGCCACCCAGGGCACGTATTCCTATGTTAACTCCGCATTCCTAAACCTGTTTGGTTATGACTGTTCGGAAGAGATTGAGGGGCTTCCAGTAGAAGCTCTCTATGTCGAAACGGACAAGCGTTTCATCACCGCAAGAAATGCAAACAGAGCGATGGGGCTTGATGTCGATCCTCACTACCGGGTGACTGGAATAAGGAAAGACGGCGCTCATATTGATCTGGAGGCTTGGGGCAGTCAAATTTCATATCAGGGTCAGCGTTCCACCCTTAGGTTTCTCATAGACGTGACAGAGTCAAACGCTCTCCGGGCTCAACTGCTCCAGGCCCAGAAGATGGAGGCGATTGGCACCCTCGCCGGTGGCATTGCCCACGATTTCAACAACCTGCTTCAGACAGTATTGGGATATTCTGATTTCATGCTTCGACGAAAAGAAGAAGGGGAGCAGGACTACGCTGATCTGCAGAAAATATACAAAGCCGGAAAGCGGGGGGCCGATCTGGTTAAAAGCTTGCTGACCTTCAGCCGAAAGGTTGAAACAAGATATATTCCTGTCGACATTAACCAGGAAATTACCCAGGTGAGACACATCCTCTCTCGAACAATCCCAAAGACGATAAAAATCGACCTACATCTCAACACGGACGTTGAAGCAATCAAAGCGGACCCCTCTCAAGTCGGCCAGATCTTGATGAATCTCGGGGTAAACGCAAGGGACGCCATGCCGGACGGCGGAACATTGAGCATTGAGACTGCAAACGTTAAGTTGGACAAGGAGTATTGCAGCTTACATCTTGAGGCCATGCCTGGAAGTTACGTCCTGTTGACTGTTTCGGATACCGGTCAGGGGATGGACAGGAAAACACTGTCTCACATATTTGAGCCTTTCTTCACTACCAAGGAAAGAGGAAAAGGCACCGGACTCGGCCTTGCGACTGTTTATGGTATCGTTAAACAGCATAACGGACACATCATGTGTTACAGCGAGCCCGGGCACGGGACGACGTTCAAGATTTACCTGCCTTCAATTCAGACAGAGAAAGATTTAGTAGCCCCACCAAAGGAGACGGCCATTCCACGCGGGACTGAGACTATTCTTCTGGTGGAAGATGATGATGAGATCAGAGAGCTGGGCGCAGGACTTCTTAACGAGTTTGGGTATGAAGTAATCACGGCCAACAATGGCAGAGAAGCCCTGGAGATATACCAAAGGGATGATCAGAGCATCTCGCTGATCATCCTGGACCTGATTATGCCCGTAATGGATGGCAGACAATGTTTGGCTGGGATTCTCCGGATAGACTCTAACGCAAAGGTTGTTATTGCGAGCGGTTATTCCGAAGGTGGACCGGTTCATGGCGTAATGTCAGCCGGTGCAAAGGGATTCATCCAAAAGCCATACAACCTGGGACAACTCTTAACTACTGTGCGTGAGATCCTCGACCAAAATTGACAGGAATAATTTAGATGCAAGACCAGGACAAAACTGAGCAAAATCTAATCGGAAAAATATCCAATCTGCTTTCGCCTTACTATGCAATAGAGCAGGAAGAATTTGGTAATGTCATCGATATCCAACAAATCCAATCCCTCATGGATGACTTCTATAAACTCACAAATGTTGGAATTGCCATTATTGACCTGAAGGGGAACATCCTAGTCGCTACTGGATGGCAGGATATCTGCACCAAGTTCCATCGGGTCCATCCGGATACACTAAGAAATTGTATCGAAAGTGACATGCGCCTGACTGAGAATGTAAACGAGGGCGAGTACCTCGTCTACAAATGCAAGAACAACATGTGGGACATGGTTACGCCGATTGTTATGGGTGGAAGACATGTGGGCAATCTTTTTCTCGGACAGTTTTTATTTGAAGATGAGGTTCCTGACTTGGCTGTCTTCAAAGCTCAAGCGGCGCAGTACGGATTTGACCATGAAGAATACCTTGCCGCATTAAAGATGGTACCACGATGGAGTAGGGATAAAGTTCACGAGATAATGACATTTTATTCCAAATTCGCATCTATGATTGGCCGACTGAGCTACAGTAACCTTAAACTGGCGAATACGCTCATCGAGACCAGGATGCGGAGGAGGCTCTGCGTGAGAGCGAAGAACGCAATCGCAGTCTGATTGAGCATCTTCCGCAACGCATTTTCGTCAAAGACCGCAATTCGGTCTATCTGTCCTGCAACCGGAACTACGCCTCAGACCTCGGGACTCACCCCGGAACAGATCGTAGGCAAGGACGACTTCGCTTTCCATTCCCCCGAACTGGCTCAGAGCGTATCGTGCCGACGACCAGGACCTGTATGTCTACCGGTATGGTTAAAGACTTTGAAGAAACCTATCAACTCGCCGGTCAAGATCGATGGGCGCATACTATCAAAGTGCCTTATCGCGACGGACAAGGACAAGTCATCGGTGTGCTGGGGATCTACGAAGACATCACCGATCGCAAGCAGGCGGAGACGGCGTTGCGAGATAGCGAGAGCCACTTTCGCTCCCTGACGGAGACCATCCCGGATGCGCTTGTGGTGTACGATGATCTGGGCAGGGTTACTTTCGTAAACAAGTCATTTGAAGAACTTTACGGTTGGTCCACGGAAGAATTGGTCGGTAAACCTATAACGAATTTTGTGCCTCCTTCTGCGGAAAACGAGATCACCAGAACAACTGGGAACGGACTCTCCGTGGTGAAAAGGCCGTATTCGAGACTCAGCGGTGGACCAAAGAAGGCAAGGTTTTGGATCTTCAGAATCTCGACAGCCATACTGCGCAACATGGACGGCAAACACACTGCCAGCATCGTGGTCCATCATGACATAACCGCCAGGAAGCGAGCACAGGAAAAACTTCACAATAGTGAACGGACCCTCAGCACCATTCTAGCCACTTCGCCAGTTGGCATAGGGCTTATTCTGGACAGAAAATTAAAGTGGGTGAATGATGCGTGCTTAAAGATGTTTGGTTTTGAGAACCAAAGAGGAGATCGCAGGTAAAAGCACCAGAATTTTTTATCCTTCGGAAGAAGAATATGAGCGTGTGGGACGAGAGCTATACACTGATTTGCAAAGTAGGAAAGATTGCCGAGACTGTGACCAGGTTTCG
The DNA here is from genome assembly GCA_963846725.1 of uncultured delta proteobacterium. Taxonomy (GTDB): domain Bacteria; phylum Desulfobacterota; class Desulfomonilia; order Desulfomonilales; family Desulfomonilaceae; genus CAJBEZ01. Next base: position 14,656 of record CAWJXP010000029.1, read on the forward strand.
CCGAAAAGATGGATCTATTTTTGACGCTCGTATGACGGATAAGACATGTTGATCCTTCCTCGTCCGAGAACCTGATGATATTTGTGATCACCGACATTACCGATCAGTTACGTGCTGAACAAGAAAAAGAAGCTCTTAAGACGCAGCTTTTCGAATCCCAAAAAATGGAAGCCCTTGGCACGCTGGTCGGTGGGATTGCCCATGACTTCAACAACATGCTTCAGATCGTGCTTGGCTATTCCCAGATTCTGTTGGATGACAAGAAAAAGAGAGATCAGGGCTACCAGGAACTTCAAACTATAATTGAAACAGGCGAAGGAGGGGCGGATCTGGTCAAGAAGCTACTGGCGTTCGGTCAACAGGGCCAGGTCATTCCAGTCCCATTGGATCTCAATCATCAAGTCAGTCAATTGACCACGCTAATATCTCGAACCCTCCCCCATGTGGTTCAACTTGATCTCGATTTGATCGATGGACCGACTACGATTGTCGCAGACCACGGTCAAATAGATCAACTTGTCATGAGTCTCGCCATTAATGCGTCAGAAGCAATGCCGGACGGCGGAGCGCTGAAGATTTCAACCAGTACTGTTTCGTTGGATGATGATTACTGCAAGTCCCATCTCGAAGCTAAACCAGGGACCTATGTGATGCTTTCCGTTAGAGATACCGGTCGTGGAATGGACAAAGAAACGCTCGCCAGGATATTTGATCCCTTCTTTTCCACAAAAGAAAGGGGCTCTACAAGGGGAACCGGGCTCGGTCTTTCCGTGGTACAGGGGATCGTGCAGCAGCAAGGCGGTCATGTAACCTGTGAGAGTGAGCCAGGCAAAGGAACGGAATTCAAGGTTTACTTCCCGTCCATCGAAGACGCCCCTGATGACGGCGAAAACGGTTGAGCCTCGAGTTCAATCAGGAGAATCGGAAACAATTCTAGTGGTTGAGGATAATATTCCGGTCGCTGAATTGGCTCGGCGGATTCTGAACAGACGCCGGTTACAAAGTAATTGTGGCGACCAATGGGCAAGAGGCTCTTGATATTTATAAGACAAGAAAGGGTGAGATATCGCTGGTAATTCTGGACCTTCTGATGCCGGAGATGTCTGGCAAAGACTGTTTGATGGAACTATTAAAGATTGATCCGTCAGTAAAAGTACTTATAGCAAGCGGTTATTCTCCGAGTGATGAGCTACACCAGGAGATCAGTCCACTTGTGAAGGGCTTTGTGCAGAAGCCGTTTGGGTTGGCTCAACTTTTGGACTGCAGTAGAGTCAGTTTTACGGGATAAGGGATAAGTAGAATAACGGGAAAAAATAATCCCACGCTATTGTTGCGGATTACCGTTACAAATAGACAGAAGAGGACACATCATGAAAAGATCGCTGAATAGCGTGAGCCTTTTGGTGTGCGCTTTCATCATAATGGCGGGAACGCTTGCGCAAGCTGCAAGCTTTGAATTGTTGGCCAATAGCGCAATGCATGAAGACCGGCCCACCGCCGAGACCAGCAAGCTCCTGAAAGACGAATTGCTGTTTCAGCGAGCGACTCAGGCTTATCTCTGGGCGATGCCACTTATCAACACCATGGGCATGAAAACCGGGTCCGAGAAAGTATTCGGCGCCGGCTACAACGTGTTGCCCATCTGGAAGGACCGCCTGAATGCCCGGACCCTGGTAACCACCCCCAATTCCGATGTGCTTTATGCAATGAGTTATGTCGACCTCGGCACGGACGGCCCCCTTGTGCTGGATGCTCCGCCCATGCTCCAGAGCATTCTGCTCGACTTCTGGCAACGTCCCATCCCAGGACCGACTATCCGGGGACGGAACTTCCTCGGCGATATCGGCTTCTTTGGTCCGGACAAGGGCCAGGGAGGCAAGTTCCTGCTTCTGCCTCCAGGCTATACCGGCAAGATTCCTGATGGATACTATGTCTATCGACCGGAGACCAACAATGTTTTCATTTTCTTGAGGGCCTTTTATCAGGATCCCAAGGACCTGAAACCTGCCGTAGATTTACTGGAAAAGACCAAAATCTATCCACTGAACAACGAAGCCAAGGCCAGGAAGATGGAATTCCCGAATGCCTCGGTGGTTCCTGCAAATATGCTGCCTGCGAGTGACTTTCAAGCCTTCGAGCAACTCAAGCTGCTAGTGGACAGCGAAACTGACGGATTGGGCGACCCCGATTGGCTGGGAATGCTCGGCTCGATCGGTATAGAGAGAGGTAAGCCGTTCAATCCGGATGACCGTTCGATAGCTATTCTTGATCAAGCCGCCAGGACCGCCTACAAGATGAGCCGTGTTATCGGGCTTCAGGAAAAAGACATAAATGGGGTTTCGTATCGTGTGTACCCTGATCGCCAATGGGCCAACCCTGCTATCTCCGGTAACCCTTTTGACCTGAACTGGTTGAAGACCAACACCGCTTATCGTGCGCTGGACGCCAGAATAAACTTTTTCACCAACTACTACTCAATTAGTCCCGGAATGATTTCGCAGACGCCCGGACTTGGAGCGAATTACATGGTCGTTAACCGGGATGGCGATGGCAATCTCTTGACCGGAGCCAATCAATATTTACTCAAACTGCCTGCGAATGTGCCTGCAAAAAACTTCTGGTCCGTGACCCTATATGACGCGGCTAATTCGTCAGGTCTCGACAATGGCCAGCCTTTCCCTTCGCTCGGTTCCCGAGACAAGCCTGTCGTCAACGGCGACGGCTCCATTGATCTCTGCTTTGGGCCGACGCCCCCAAAAGGAAAAGAAGTTAATTGGCTGCGTACGGTCCCCGGTAAGGGTTTCTTCGTAATTCTCCGGCTGTACGGTCCGACTGAAGCGTCATTTGACAAGAGTTGGAAGCCAGGTGATTTGGTGAAGGCGAAATGAATTTTCCAACAATCTTTTGAACCCAGGACAAAGCGCCGGAATAGACCTGTTCTGAAACATGGATCAGCAACCACACGGAACCCGATGCCAGGAGATCAGGGCAATCACTTCATGCTCTGCATTAGCTCCGAGAGTACCCGATACCGCGGCGTCAACCCGGATTAATCCTCGACGTGGGTACTCCAGGTCGAGAATTACATAGATTGTAGCTGCGGTAATGGCTGCAAACCCAATTACGTGAATCCAATTCTTCGACTTCCGGCTAGTCATGCCATCCCCTGCAATCAGTGCGCTGATCAGCGCAAGAACGAAAAGCATGGCGAAAATGATAGAAGGAGGGTGTATTTCTGCAGCCATTTTTCGGGTCGTGGTGATGTCTATCATCTGGTTCAGGGCAGGCAGGAGAAGCATGGTCGCCGGTTGAGATCCCTCTTCCCGGCAGGCGGAAACGGCCTGATTCCATATTTCTCCCCTGAATCGCTCATGGCCCTATCCCACTCCTGATTCGCCCCTTTCAAATCCGGAAGCCTTCGATGCGATTCCAGACGAGCCCCCACATAGCTCTTGAAGTCTTGTCGAAGACTTTCTGTGGCATTTCCCTTTAGCAAATCGAGCCTGAGATAAGCCGTACCTATGGCGTTGGCTTCTTCGACAATCAACTGCCTCCGGGTGTCAAATCTTGAAGCGGCGCCAGAGAAGGTGAAGGCTATGAGTAAGCCCAGCAGGGCAAATACCGCTCCATCGAGCGCACCCACACCGGCGTGAGCCCCGTCCGGGTCTGCCATTATCCGGCGGATTCCGATGCGCCGACCTACCTGAAGTAGGACCATCATCCCAAAGAACAGGCCGATGGCCAGAATGGAAATGTTGAACGTGAAATTCATGTCAGATCATCTTTCTCTTCTGAAAACGTTGAGAGCTGCTATGGCGTTTCATGATGTCTGTTGGTCGTTAAACTTTTCCAACACTATCCCGCCTGGCGTTACAAATAAAAACAAAGCTTTTTAATAGGATATATTGATACGGTTAACAAAATATCATGGTTGATGTATACACTTCAACAAATTTCACTTTTGGTTTGTTAAACGACGTAAACCCCGAGTGGATATTGAAAGGATAGAAGATTAATGACCATTCACATGAAAATTTTTTCAGATTATGTCTGACCGTACTGCTATATCGGCAAGGGTCTTGTCGAAGAATTGAAAAAGAATTTTCCAATCGAAGAAACCTGGGTTCCATTTCAGTTACGACCCGCAACTCCACCGGAAGGAGTTCCCTTCTGCGGTTCTCTTCCCAGGCGTGGACATCAAAGAGCGTTACGCTGGTTTCAATAAGGCGGGGGAGCCTTTTGGGCTCCGATTCGGTGAGCGCTCCGTTCTGTCCAACTCCCGGCCTGCTCTCGAGGCCAGTGAATACGCCCGCGACCATGGAAAATTCGATTCATTCCATGAGAAAGTCTTCCAGGCGTATTTCACCGATGTACTCGACATTGGCGATACAACGATTTTGTTCAGGTTGGCGCAGGAGGTGGGCCTTGACCCTGAGGAACTGAAGCGTTCTCTGGATGATGGGCTTTATCGGACCAGGATAGAAGAAGGCTTGAAGGAAGCGGCTCAATATGGGATCACTGCGGTCCCGACCTTTATCATCAACAAGGTCCACAGAATCGTCGGAGCCCAACCACTGGAATCATTTAGAGACAAATTGAGACGTATTGAACAAACCGAGGAATGAACCAGCATGCTCCACTACGAACAATTTGAAACAGACCGCCTGTCAAACCCTTGAGCCTATTTGACAGGCGGCATGCGCTACTGTTTTTTGCTTTCTTTGGCGCTTTCGTCGTTTTTCGGCTGATCAAGCCGAACCAGCAACCATTGCTCTGTCTTCTCATTGCCGAAATGCACAAGCGCTTCGGTTTGATCTTGTGTAAGATTGAAAAGGCCCGTCTCCATGATTATATCGGTGTTCTTACCGTCACCGAAAGTCCATGCCGCTCGCTGGGTCTTTTTGTCGACCTTGCCTTTGACAGGGCGAGAGATGTCGGTAGCGGTGTTGTAATAGGTCCCGGCTATAACCCCGTCTTTGTCGACTGCAAGCTGCAATAGCGCATTTGAATCGGTGGCCTGGTCTCGCGAGATAGCGAAAACCCCAAGCGGCAGCCATTCTGTTTCAGGCTCCTGGGTTGAGGGAGCGCTGGAAGCGAGATCACTCGCCTGCTGATAATATTCGTCTGCGCTTGCGACCCGTTTTACCGTTCACGTAGACTTGTTCGTCCTCGTAATATACACCTTCACCATAATCATAATAGGCCGGAGAGTCCCAGGCGCTTCCCGCCACCCAACCGCCCAACGCTGCCCAGGTAGCGGGCCTCCACCAATGATTACGAGCGTATTGGTATTTCCCCATGTTCTGCCAATAAGCCTGGGCCATGTTTGGATGGTCTTTCCACCATTGGGGCGTAAAAAGATTGTCGTATCTGCCCTGCATGTTGTCTCGGATTTGACCGGCGTTTGCCCGTGAAGGCAATTGCGAAGGACGTTCCGCTGTGCCCGGTCTAGCCGCCCCAAGGTCTGGACGCCCCCCTGCTCCTGGTCTTTCAGCAGGGAGTGTACCCGCCTGGGGACGATCTCCGAGTCCAGGTCTTCCGCCAGACTCGCCCCTGTCCGCAATACCGGGCCTTTCCCCTCCTGGTTTCTGGGACCCCAGCAATTGCTGCGCCCCTGCAAATCCGAGCGCTCCCGCGGCTGCGCCAACGCCAACCTTCCCCAGATCCGACAAACCCTGTCCGCCCTGTTGGGGCAGATTCAAGAATTGCTGCACATCACCCCGACTCGGTTTCGATCCCCCTGCGCCGGGAAGTTTGGTCTGAACTTTTGAGCCGGCAGCCGGGGAAGGTTTTTGGCCGGAATGACTGGGGCGGTTAGCTGCAGCCTTGCTGGGAGAAGAAGAACGCTGTGGCTGAGATGAGACATTGCTGGATTGTCTCGGCTTTGACTGCGAAGCTGACGAGCGCGAGGGGGAATGGGAACTCATGGAAGGACTGCGGGAAGCGGCGCCCCCTCCTCGATAGGCCGCGCCTCCACCTCCGTAGCCTCCGCCTCGGCCCCCTCCTCCGAAACCGCCGCCTCCTCGTGAGAAAGCGTCGTCAGCGTTTAAAAAGAGGAAAAATACAAACAGTATAGGCAGAGCGAATACAGCTGGTCTTTTCATGAACTCCTCCGTCATTTCCCGGATTCTGGTTGAGCTTTTTGGGCGATCTTCCTTACTACGGTCACCTCATCGATGTCCGGAAGAAGTTCTCCTCCCACTTCGCGGCTAACGGACTGCCAGGTGAATGTGTTCGGATCCACATATGTATAAATGTTCATGGATGATGCTTTCTGACCGGTACCAAGGATGCTTTTCACCTTCACTGTCCATCTATTGCCCGCCCTGGACCATTCACCTTCCCCAAAACCTGCTTTGGTGTCGAATATCCAGGAGCGAATCTTTTTTGCCACGGGATCCCAACCAATGACCTGTGTACCCTCGAGATCCACGCGATCTCCCACAACTACACGAAAATTACTGTTAATGAACGCATAGTCCTTGGTCCAACGATATGTTGTTTCTACGCTGGCGTTTTCGTCCTGGTCCACCCAGTCGCCAATCAGCCATTCGAGTTCGCCAAGCTTTGCGATTGTGGCTATAGGAACCGGGGAATCATTTTCTTCCACTTTAGAAAGCTTCCATGTCCCGTTTTCTTTTACGAGGGTAGCGGTGAAAAGAACCTCCTCTTTCTCTTCGCCGGGACTATGGAATACGGCAAGACCTTTGGATATAGCGAGGTCAGGCGATTGAAGTTCAACGTCGAAAAGCGCCGCCTTCACCTGGATGCCCTTGTGTTCGGCAAAAAGCTTTTCCAAAGCGGGTCGTATTTCGTTCGGCCCCTTGGCGAGTTTTCCATCCTGGCCTATGTACGTGCCGTCCAGGCTCCAATGCTCAGCCGCAGCCGAGGCGTCCCCGTGGTTATAAGTGTCCTCATAGGATTCAATGGCTTTTCGAATGGCGATTTCATCCGGGGTTAAGCCGGTGTTTTCGGCGCTCACTCCAGAAACCATTAAAATTGAACCGATTATCAAGGCCAACGCTACTCTGCCCACCACAGCGGTCCTCCTTATTCGGTAGTCCAACTATTATAGGATAACTTCATATACAAAATTATACAACGGTCGCTCGATTCTCGGACATTAAAGAGTTGATTTGCAGACGATTTATGCATAAACATGGATGTAGAAATAATCCAGATTATCCTTATTGATCGTTTTCCTGCATTTCCAGGTTAGGCAACAAATTGATTTTCCAAGAGGTGTTCCTAATGAGAAAGATTTTATTGTTGACTATGCTGGGCGCCCTATTCGCCTCTACTGCGCTCGCCCAGGACCTCTCAGGGCTTCCTCTACCCGGCTTAAGCGTTCTGTCGGAAAAGGTGAAGGTAAACACTTTTGCGCAGATGGGATACCAGCATCTCAGCGCAAACATCAACCTCCCCATCGCAGCGCAACTGGTTGATCCTACCGCCGGGAGCCTCGAGATCGGCACGGTTGATTTGTCTTTGCAGGACGCGAACTTCTGGACCGGCGCAGTGGGAATGACTCTCACGGCGTCAGAAATTTACAGCTTGTTCTTTTCCGCCGGAGGGATTCTTCCTCGTCAATTTGGAGTGTCTTCCCTGGTTCCTGTTAGTGTTAATGGGACCGACACTTCGGCGAACGTGAATTTCATCAGTTCCCAGGTTGAGAGCTGGTACGTACAGACAGGACTGGGTTTAGGACCGATTCTCGGTGGGCTGTTATGGACCGATTTTACGATGAATATTGGCGATCCGAGTCTCGGTTCAACTCCTCTTGCAAATCAGACACTTCGAGGTTACATGGCAACGACTACTTTCTGCCCTTACATAGGGGTTGCTATTCCCGCCTACAATGCGCTGGCGACAATCCTTTACAGTCCTTTGTCGTATTGCAATGCGACGCTGGCGCTTAGAAACCGAACTAACTCTGAACTTCAATATACATGGAACAAACCTGGGAATTTTCTTTCAGCAAGTCTTCAATACAACACGACCCTAGTGGACGTTATTTCCTTCGGACTCTGGTGCAATTACATATGGACAAGCCTCACCAGTGACGCAAGTCTGGAATTCGTGAATACGACTGTCCCAGTGTCGAGACAGAAGGACGTAACAGTAGTGATGACGGAGAATCTCATACAAGGGGGTCTGTCCTTAAGCGCAAACTTCTGAGAATGTTAGATGTTATTGTCGAAATTGTGACGTCTCCGGTGGTCCGAGTCTACCGATCATTGCCGGGCCCACGATAACAATTACTCAATAGAGGGGAGAAAAACAGATGAAGAGAATGGCGCTTTTTAGATCAATCCTGGGAATTATTATCGCTGTTTCGCTTTCCTGGCCTGTCATGGCTCAACAAACCACAGGGACGCCGGGGTCTCCCGACGCAACCACGACGATCGACGGCAGGTATCTTCCAAACCCCCCACCAAAATTCGGCGGAGAGATCAATCTGAACGCCTCTCAATCCAGGCCTTGGTGGCCTCCACGTGTAGCGCCACCGAAGGAGCGCCGAATATCCTGCTGATCATGACCGACGATGTGGGTTTCGCTGCCCCATCCACTTTCGGTGGCGTGATCCCCACGCCGGCGTTAGACCGAATAGCTAATTCCGGGCTGCGGTACACCAATTTCCATTCCACATCGCTGTGCTCGCCTACACGAGCGGCGCTTATCACGGGGCGCAACCACCACTCGGTGGGATTCGGTGTCATCTCCGAGGCGGCAAGTGGTTTTCCCGGGTACAACAGCCTAATCGGCAAGGAAAACGCAACGATTGGGCGCATTCTATTGGACAACGGCTATCGAACATCCTGGTTCGGAAAGGACCACAACACTCCGGAGTGGAAGGCGAGTCAGGCCGGACCATTCGACCAGTGGCCTACCGGCATGGGCTTCGAATACTTCTATGGATTTGTTGGGGGTGACACGAGTCAGTGGCAGCCTAACCTCTTCCGAAACACCACTGCGATATATCCGTACATCGGCAATCCGAAATGGAACCTGACCACAGCCATGGCCGATGACGCGATCCGGTGGATGAATGAACTCAACGACATCGATCCATCGATGCCATTCTTTCTGCACTATGTCCCCGGTGGTACCCACGCCCCGCATCACGCGACGCCCGAGTGGATCAAGAAGATCAGCGACATGCATCTGTTCGACAAAGGCTGGAACGCCCTGCGAGATCAAATCTTCGCCAACCAGAAAAAGCTCGGTGTGATCCCCCAGGACGCCAAGCTGACGCCCTGGCCGGATAAGCTGCTTAAACAATGGGACTCGCTGACAGCCGAAGAGAAGAAGCTCTTCATCCGCCAGGCCGACGTTTACGCCGCCTATCTTGCTTATACCGATCACGAGATCGGCCGTGTGATCCAGGCAGTTGAAGACATGGGCAAACTCAACAACACTTTGATCATTTATATTAGCGGTGACAACGGTTCAAGCGCCGAAGGCTCACCAAACGGCACCCCCAGCGAGGTGCTGCAGTTCAACGGGATAGAGTTGCCGGTCTCCGAGCAGATGAAGTGGTACGACGTCTGGGGTTCCGATCAGACCTATAACCACATGGCGGTAGCTTGGACCTGGGCTTTTGATACTCCATTCAAATGGACTAAGCAGGTTCCGTCTTTTTTCGGCGGAACGCGACAGGGCATGGCGATCTCATGGCCCAGGGTGATCAAGGACACCGGTGGTATCCGCAATCAGTTTCACCACGTTATCGACGTCGTGCCGACGCTTCTTCAAGTCACGGGCATCACAGCGCCGGTAATGGTTGACGGCGTCGCCCAGAAGCCAATCGAAGGCGTGAGCATGGCCTATACTTTCGACAAGGCCAACGCCAACGCTCCGTCCACCCACCGCACCCAGTATTTCGAGATGATGGGCGTGCAAGGCCTTTACAATGACGGCTGGATGCTGAGCGCTGTTCCCATTCGTCCGCCGTGGCAACTGCTCGGCTCCGCCACGCAGGATCCAGCCAGCGCCTTCAAGTTCGAGCTTTACGACGTCCGAAACGACTGGACTCAGTTCACCGACGTCTCTGCCGCAAATCCGGGCAAGATGGGCGAAATGCGAGATCTGATGTTCGCCGAATTCGGGAAATACCAGGTATTGCCGCTCGACGCTTCGGTGGCGACCCGTATGGTCACCCCGCGGCCGTCGCTTTCAGCGGGACGGTCAGTGTTCACGTATTCGGGCAAGCCGGTGACCGGCATACCACGGGGCACAGCGCCTAGTGTTCTGAACACATCGTACACAATAACCGCAGAAGTTGACGTGCCACAAGGTGGCGCCGAAGGCATGATCGTGACTGACGGCGGCCGGTTCGGTGGCTACGGACTGTATCTGGTGAAGGGTAAGCCGGTGTTCCTGTGGAATCTGCTTGACCTGAAGCGGGTGCGCTGGGAGGGGGCGGAAGCTCTCTCGCCCGGCAGGCACACGCTCGAATTCGATTTCAAGTATGACGGGCTCGGTTTCGGGACGCTGGCATTCAACAGCGTCAGCGGACTCGGGAGGCCTGGAACGGGAACCTTCAAGGTGGACGGGAAGACAATCGCTACCCAGCAGATGGATCACACAGTTCCCTTGACCTTGCAGTGGGACGAAACTTTTGACATCGGATCGGATACGGGCACTCCCGTCGACGACCGGGACTACCAGGTACCATTCAAATTTACTGGCAAGATCGACAAGCTAACCATAACAATTGACAGCCCAAAGCTTACCCCCGATGACGTGAAGAAGTTGAAGGAAGCTGAAGCGAAGGCGGCCGACGGAAAATAAAGGCTGGTGTCTTGAGTCCCTGGTGGAGGAGGCTATTAGGATCGTGAGGATTTGCGCAATATCAGTTTTAGCGGTCTTTTTTCTCTGTGCAGTTGGAGGAGACCTCAACGCTGACCAACAGACGCATCCGCTGCGCCTCCAGACAGGTCAAGTCCAAGAGCAACCCTCAAGACCTTCCTTGATGACATGAATATGGCGGTAGAAGCCTACAATGCAGGGCACAGAGACCAGGTGATCGCTCATGTATTTCGTGCCATTAGATGCCTGGACCTTACAAAGGAGCCGCCCGCATTGAGGAATCCGCTGGGCGTACACGCCGCTCTGTATCTCAAGGAAACGCTAGACCGC
>CAWJXP010000030.1:0-3462 GCA_963846725.1 uncultured delta proteobacterium
GGCTGAAGGCTGGAATCAGAAAGTTGACGCTGCCATAAAAAGTCAGTCCCAGATTGAGCCTGTCGAGACAATTGTACAATGTAAAGATGGCTCCATCAGGCATATAAAAGTCAGATTCTCCTCTATTGGACGGCGTAACATGGTTTTCTTCACCAATTTGACCGATCGCCGGCTTGCGGAGGAAGAGACTTTAAGAACAAAGGCCTTATTGGATTCCATAATACAACATCTCCCTACCGGAGTTTTTGTTAAAGACGCCGAACGGTTGAGTTTTAGTATATGGAACAAGACTTGCGAGGACCTCTACGGTCATACGGCCGATAAAATGCTTGGAAAGACAGCCAGGGAGATATTCTCTGAATCGGAAGCCGACAGGTTTGAGGCCCAGGATCGGGAAGTCTTGACTAGCGGACGACTCATGGAAATCCAGGAACAGGAAGTCGCCACTCGCAACAAGGGCGTCAGGATCTTGCGTTCAAAAAAGGTTCCAATAATAGATGAGAAAGGTAGAGCCACTCACGTAGTCGGAATATCTGAAGATATAACGGAACTCAAGATAGCGGAAAAGGAATTGATCTCAGCACGTGAAACGGCCGAACAGGCTAGTAGGGCCAAGAGTTCATTTTTGGCCAACATGAGTCATGAAATTCGTACCCCGATGAACGGCATTATTGGCATGACTGAACTAGCCTTAAATACCGACCTTTCTTCAGAACAGCGAGAATATTTGGAAGCCGTGAAAATTTCTGCGGAATCCCTTTTAAGGCTAATAAACGATATTCTGGATTTCTCCAAAATAGAGGCCGGAAAGTTCGAATTAGTGGACATGGATTTCAGTTTGAGAGATTCAATTGCTCAGGCCATGATGGCCGTTTCCCTGCAAGCCCACTCCAAAGATCTTGAACTGGTCTATCATATTCCTCCTCAAATACCGGATATTGTAGTCGGTGATCCTGGGCGCTTGAATCAAATTCTCATAAATTTGTTGGGGAACGCCATCAAGTTTACCCACAAAGGAGAGGTCGCCGTCGACGTTGAATTAGAATCAGAGTCAGAAAACGAGATTCACCTGCACTTTTCGATCAGGGACACTGGCATAGGAATACCGCAGGAGAAGCGAGAAAAGATATTTAATGCTTTTGAACAGGCGGATGGGTCTACAACCAGGAAGTATGGAGGTACCGGGCTGGGTCTTGCCGTTTCCACGCAATTGGTTCAGATGATGGGTGGACAAATTTGGGTGGAAAGCAAAGTAGGAACAGGGAGCACATTTCATTTCACCACAAAACTTGGACTCAGTCAGGGGCCCTTGCCGCAAAGAGTTCCAGTGGACTTTTCCGAGTTCAGGGATTTGCCGGTTTTGATAGTAGATGACAACGCCATGAACAGATTTGTGCTTAAAGAAATACTGGCGTACTGGGGTATGAAGCCAGTTGCGGTAGAAAGCGCCATAGAGGCTCTGAATACTATGAAAAATGCTCAGGAGGTCGGGCAGCCATTCTCGTTGGTTATACTTGATTACCTCATGCCCGATATGGACGGCTTTGAATTAGCCGAGCGGATCAATCAGGACCATAGTTTATCTGGCTCAACCATGATCATGCTCACTTCCGCCGGACAACGAGGAGACGCCCGCCGATGTGTGAATTTGGGGATTACGGCCTATTGCCTAAAACCCATCAAACAGTCAGAGCTTTTCGAAATCATTTCTACGGCTCTAAACAAGTCATCGGAAGGTGAAAAAAGACCCGCTCTAGTTACTCGACATTCAGTCCGGGAGGGCAAAAGATGTCTTAGTGTCCTTCTAGCTGAAGATAATGCCATCAATCAAAAGCTGGCAACGAGAATTCTACAGAAAATGGGGCATACCGTAACGATTGCGGAAAACGGAAGAGAAGCGCTGCAGATTCTTGAGAATAGCACGTTTTGATATTATCCTGATGGATGTTCAGATGCCTGAAATGGATGGTTTTGAGGCTACCAGGTCTATCAGGGAAAAGGAAATAATCACCGGCGGTCACATCCCAATAGTGGCCATGACGGCCCACGCGATGTCAGGAGACAGGGAAAAGTGTTTGGCGGCAGGAATGGATGGTTATGTCTCGAAACCGATTAACACACAAGAACTCGTAGAAAATATCGAGGGGCTTGGTTGGTAAACGTGAAGCAGATTCCGAGGCGCCTTCTGCGGCAGGAAAAGGCGGTGATATTGTCGACAAAGCGCAATTGTTAGCAAGAGTTGGAGGTGATATGGATCTCCTAGGAGAATTAGTGGACCTATTCCTGGATACTGGTGGACAGATGCTGTCTCACGTGGAACAATCCGTAAGTCGGGGGAATGCTGAAGCCATTGAACGGGCTGCGCATACCATAAAAGGAACTGTCGGTAATTTTGCCGCTGATAGGGCGTTTGAAGCGGCGCTGAAGTTAGAAACAATGGGCCGAGAGGGAACGTTAAAGGACGCAGAACGGGCTTTTAAGGATTTAGAAAGAGAAATTAGTCTGTTTACCGATGTCCTTGTCTCACTTAAAAAAAACAATTTCCGAGACATTTTGCCATGTCACTAATCGTCAAGATGATTTGAAGCAGTTTTAATTGGTTTTCAAGTTCAGGATTTTTCTTACAACAGCAATTATTCAGAGTCCTTTTTTACATTCCAGCAAGCCATTTGTTAGGTGACGCAAAACCTTTTTGCGCTGAAAGAATGATTTTATCGCCTCCGCCATGCTTTTCAACATAAGTTTCCGTAAAATCCTTGAATGACGACCACATGGATGTAACTTCCGAACCATTGGAGCCAAAATAGGCGTACCCTCGATAATCTTTGAAGCCGAATTTCTCACGAAGAGATTTCGACAGGACCAGTCCGCCCAATCGAGACCCCTCAAATAAGTACAGGCAACCAAGCGCATCAGGCAGTGTCCCGACATGGCTAATGTCTTTGCAACGAGGGATTTGTTCAATAGACTCTTGAGAACTCCCCAAGAATAGCAGGTCTTTTTCCATATGCCCGATTCTCTTTCTACTCTCATAATCGAGGCTAACACATTGTTCATTGATTTTCGTTCGAATGACATCTTCGGTGACTGACACAAAACCGTATAGACGTTCAAGAATTTCCTTATATTCTTTCAGCGTGACACGCTTTTCTGGAATCTTGTGCAGCGGACGGAGTTTTTCGGCTTCATCATGTAACGGCATTATTGAGTCCCTTAGTCGTTGCATAAATGACGGTGTCATTTCGATCTCTTTTCCGAAGTGTCTAGTCTGTCAGGTTGTGAAGATTACGTCGGTTATGGCTAAGACCCAAAAATTCTTATCGGTTCCCTATTACACTTATTGTATCACTAGTGTCCCAACGTTTAGTTAAATAGATCCAATTGGTTATCGATCTCAGTCTTTTGGCTTTTGTCGTCGAGTTATGAATATGAAACATGTCGAATACAAAAATCTCTCCGTGA
>CAWJXP010000031.1:0-28284 GCA_963846725.1 uncultured delta proteobacterium
AGATGCCCATTCAAAACTTCTGAAACCCTTTCCCAATCGTCCGAGTGGACCGCTCTTTTCCATGTGCGAACGTGCGGTTCCAGTTCATCTAACTCATACCCCAACATTCGTATAGCCCACTCACTCCAAACAGCCCGGCCAGTCTTCAGGTTCCAGTCCCACAACCCGAGCGCCCCTCCTTCCAGGGCCAATTGCAGGCGTTGTTCACTCTCCCGTAATTTTTGTTCCACCAACTTGGAATGTGTAATGTCATCAATTAAGCAGGCAATCCCCTGCGCCTTTCCAGCTTGGTACCAATATCAGCCACTTTGCGCCGCATCTCATTCAATTCATCGATAAGCTCTTCCCTGGTTTTGTCTTGGTCTTGCATCTCGTTCGTCCTATAAATTGCTGCCCATAACCCCGCGAACAGTAGTCAAGAGTTGCCTCATGTTTTTACGGCTTGTCAGCGAACCTTTCGCTCCAAATTCTATTACGCTATTAGCCGGCGTCCCCCAGAATTGCCACTGGCTATGATAACCTTTGCGTTCGGGTTTACCCGGAGAATCTCTTTCAGGCGTATCCTCCCAACCATAACTAGAATAATCGGGTCCAGGATGATGGGCGAGATATCTGCACCCTCCATTTGGTGTATATCCAGGGTTTAATCCCCATTATCATCTGTGATTTGCAAACAATTCCAAAGAAAACTTAATCAATTTCAATCATTACTAAAATATCGCTTCCTGTTCGGGTTCAGGGCTCATGTTTGAGACCTTGCGCCAGATTGATTTTTGATATTGAACCGTGTGAGTGAAAAAATGAGTTGGTTTAAATCTATCGTAGAGAGTATAGGCTGGCAATATAATACTGAAATTTGTCGCAAATAGTTTTATTCATATTCTGGCGCTTATATGATGTTTCCGATCTTCCGGAAACAACAGTCATCCGTTTTGGAATCGCACCATCAAAGAGACAGTCTGAAGCCTCCAAGGAGTTTCTTGTTGTAGGAATGCGCCGCAAGGGCTCCCCATATTACACAAATAGGATGCGTGACAATGAGACCGTATCCTAATGTTACGAGACCCACTATACCGGAAACTATGAGCATGATGATCGCTCCCGGTATAGTCGAATAGAACATACCCAGAGGCCCGAAAATAACCGTCAATATAATGGATATTCCAACGCTCTTGGTTGGCGTAATGATTATTTGTCTTGGAAGTTCATTATAATCCGTCATTTAGATAGTCCTCTCAATTGCAACTGAAACGGAGGAGACAAAACTAAACGTTAAACTTGAGAAATATCAATAAAAACGTAATGCGTTGCCCACTCGAGGGGAAAAAAGAGAATTACTCCTGCTGATACCCAATAGCGGATAATAAATATCAGGATACGTCAGCCGTCGGTTATCTCTTTAAGGATATCATCGTATTTGGCGCCAATTGAAGCAAACCGGTCGTAACGCGAACTGGAACCTTCTGTAATGGTTTGCGTCTACTGAATTGAGACATGCGAACCAAATTCAGGGAAAGGAGTTACAGCCATGACACCAATTAATTTTGCATCGGTTGTAGCGGTAATGCTGGGAGCCATTATATTGACCAACCTGGGTTCTTTGCCGCGCCTGTAAACTCCTCTGAGAGCGTGGAACAGGAGCGAACCCTGTGTATCCAGGATTGTAAAGATAAATTTGGAGTGGACATGTTTTGGGGAGGAGGCGGAGGTGACGGGCGCCTCTACCAAATGTGCATAAGTGACTGTGAAAAAAAGTTCTGGAAGGAATGGGACAAGGATATGAATAAACTGGAAAAAGACTAGGTCTATCCTCTACATACACAACCGGGTATGGCAATTGTGTCGAAACTAAGAGTCTTATTTTCAGCTACTACTTTGTGACTTTAGTCACTATCCTGTCTATTATTGAACTGGTCGAGACACCGCTTACAAGGTCTATAAACTGGACCTTGCCTCCCCGTTGTTTAACGACGTCTTCTCCGACCACCGTTTTCCCTTCCCAGTCTCTTCCCTTGACCAAAATATCAGGCTTGATTTCCTTTATCAGATTGTAGGGGGTGTCTTCATCGAATGTGGTGACATAATTTACGAAGTTCAAAGCTGATACCAGCTCCAATCGTTCCTGTTCACTTCACTATCGGTCTCTGCGGCTCCCTTGATACTGTGGACTGATTTGTCGGAATTCACAGCGACTATCAAAATATCTCCAAAGGTTGAAGCCTTGCGTAGAAGTTCAAGATGGCCAACATGAAAGAGGTCAAAGCAGCCATTTGTGAATACTAGTGATTGTCCTTGAAGTCGATGGTTTCTAACGACTCTTTCCAGTTCGTCTCTGGGGATTATCTTTCTACCCTGAGGCCAATTCCTTAAAGAATTGAGCATTTCCTCCAAAGTTACGGACGCCGCTCCAAAACGGGCCACAACCAGTGAAGCCGCAAGATTAGCCATCTGAGCGGCCTCTTCAACAGAAAGCCCACTGGCCATGGCCAGGGCGAGAGTGGCTATTACCGTGTCGCCAGCCCCTGTCACATCAACGATTTCAACCGGTTTCACAGGAAAATCCTGGATTTTGGTCGGCGTTATCAACGTGATGCCATCTTTTCCCCGAGTGACGACCAATCCTTCAGCCTGAGTTTGTTCAAGCAGGATTTT
This sequence comes from uncultured delta proteobacterium, assembly GCA_963846725.1. Lineage (GTDB taxonomy): Bacteria > Desulfobacterota > Desulfomonilia > Desulfomonilales > Desulfomonilaceae > CAJBEZ01. The sequence continues at coordinate 2,653 of CAWJXP010000031.1, forward strand.
GCCGGCTTTTTCAAGAGTCTGACTATCTTTTATTTCGATACCGGAAGCGACGGAGGCCTCTCGAACATTCGGGGTAACATAAGTGGCTCCTCTGTACCGGCTGAAGTCCAGCCCTTTGGGATCGACGAGAGAAGGAACGCCCTCGGAACGAGCGGTATCGAACAAGCTTCTCAGGATCGAATCAGACAGGAATCCTTTGCCATAATCCGAAACTATTACAGCCTTCACCTGTGGCGTCACTGACTTGAGGTTGGCCATGACACTCTTTTCGATTTCGAAGGGCATGCTTCCAACATATTCCTCGTCAATCCTGACAATCTGCTGGTTTCGCGCCACAACTCTTGTCTTGATGGTAGTAGGTCTGGATCGCTCGAATTTCAGCCAAAAAGTGTCTACCCCTATTTCAGCGCAATGTTTCCGGAACCATTCACCTGCCGCGTCGGCTCCCACAGTAGCAAAAAGGGCTACATTGCCGCCCATGGAGACCACGTTCCTGACAACGTTCCCCGCGCCGCCGAGTCTTCTGTGCCTATCTTTGGCCAATAGCACAGGAACCGGAGATTCAGGCGAAATCCTCTCCACATCACCTATTACATATTCGTCGACCATCACGTCACCGGCTACAAGTACCAGACGCCGGCTTCATTCTGCTAATCAAATTCTCGTTCAATTCATCAGCCTCCGCGGATGCCCTTTTTAAGAATCAAAGCATCTTACAATAATTGTTTCAATGGAAATTTCCAAGCCGGAACCTAAATTTCAGAATTGTAATGTTTGGAAAATGTACAGTCAGTTGCTACAATGGTCGAGAAAGTCGAGTCCAAAAATAGGTAAGTTTACAGATTTTCGGGGAAGTGTATGAAAAAGGTTCTTTCAATAGCCGGTTCTGATTCCGGAGGTGGAGCGGGAATACAGGCCGACCTCAAGACCATATTGTCCCTCGGCGCTTATGGTATGAGCGTTATTACGGCCTTAACGGCTCAGAACACTCTGGGCGCGCATGCAATCCAGCTTGTTGATCCTGATTTTGTAGCAAAACAGATAGATGTAGTGCTTACTGATATAGGCGCCGATAGTGTGAAAACCGGTATGCTTGGCAATGGGGACATTGTAGAAGTGGTTGTGGATCAACTTCTAAAACACAAAGTTGAAAACCTGATAGTGGATCCTGTCATGGTCTCAAAGTCTGGATCGACGCTTCTCGATGAAACCGGGCGACAGGCCATGGTAGAAAAGCTCTTTCCAATTTGCTACTTGCTGACGCCTAATATTCCCGAGGCGGAACTCTTCCTCAACCTTAAGATAGAAAACGTTTCGGATATGAAAAAAGCCGCCAAGAAATTGCAGAAAATGGGCCCGAAATATGTGCTCGTAAAAGGGGGACACCTAAAAGACGCTCCTGTCGATGTTCTCCACGACGGCGTCCAGGATTACGAATTCCAAACCTTACGTGTGCGGACAGCGTCACACTCATGGGACTGGATGCACGTTATCCGCTGCGATTGCGACACTGATAGCCCGTGGGATGCCGGTAATGGAATGTATCGATCAGGCAAAGAGAATGTTATATCGGGCTTTACGGTTTTCATTAGGCATTGGTAAAGGAATAGGACCCTTAAACCATTACGCGTCTATAGCCAGGGAAATAGCCAGAACGCAAGTCATAGAGGAACTTGATAAAGCGCTCGAGAGGTTGAAGCGCCTCAACATAGGACACTTGATCTCCGAGGTGCAATCAAACCTGGCCTATGCGATACCTTACGCTGAAACCGTCAACGATGTGGCTTCTTTCCCAGGCAGAATAGTGAGGCTAGTGAACACGATTGACACTCTCAAGAGCGCCAGGTTCGGGGCGTCCCGTCAAATTCATCACCTGTTGCTTGCGGCCATGGAATATGATCATCATCGCCGTTCCGCGATGACTGTCACGTATTCAGAATCGCTGGTAAAGCGCATCCGGTCCCTTGGATTTGAAGTGGCCGAATTTGATAGAAAGAGAACCCCACTGGATTTACAGCAGGAGGAAGGAAGCACTCTCGCATGGGGTGTGCAGGACGTCATGGAGGAGCTTGGAAGGGTTCCGGACGCTATCTTTGACAGAGGAGCATTAGGCAAGGTGCCTTTGATAAGGTTATTCGCAAAGGATCCATCTTCTATAGTTGATTTAGTCGCAAGACTGTGAGCTTTCTAATATTTCCTTCGGGGCAATTGCCGGGGAGACAAAAAAGCCTTAAGATAATTATGGACGGATTATGAAACCATCAGCAGCAAACTTCTTAGGCGCGCGGACCAATATATGCCAGACAAGCTAGTAGATTTTCACGGTCGAACAATAGATTATTTACGAATATCAATTACCGATCTGTGCAATTTCAGGTGTATTTACTGCCGACCTCCTCAAGGGGTCAAACTTGTAGCCCACGAAGATATCCTTCGATACGAAGAAATTCTCAGAATTGTTTCTGCAGCTAGAAATCTTGGTATTCGAAAGGTCAGAGTTACCGGTGGAGAACCACTGGTTAGGCGAGGAGTACTGGGCTTCATCTCACAGTTAACATCTGAACTCGGATTTGAAGACGTAGCCTTGACAACAAACGGCTCAAGACTGTTGGAGATGGCCGAGGGTCTTCATCAGGCTGGACTCAAACGCGTGAATGTCAGTCTTGACACGCTAAGAAGGGACTGTTTCCACACGATTACCGGGGCTGATGAGCTGGAAAATGTTCTGCGAGGTATTGATAAGCTTCTTGAAATAGGATTTCAGCCGATCAAGGTTAACGTAGTCCTGCTCAAGGGGGTCAATGAAATTGATATTCCTGATTTCGTCCAGTTAGCGATAGATAGACCCATTGACGTGAGATTCATCGAAAGGATGCCGTTTGGAGCCGAAGTGGCGCCTCCCGGTTCGCCTGATTCTTTCAGCGCCTCGGAAGCCTTGAGGACAATTGAGAGGACTTTCGGCAAACTTGAGCCTATTGATAGATCGGAACTGGATGGCCCGGCCAGAATGTATAAGGTTCAGGGAGCCTTAGGGAGAATAGGCGTTATAGATCCAGTTACCGGGCACTTCTGTGGCACATGCAATCGTTTGAGACTGACGGCGCGAGGGGCATTGAGACCGTGTCTTTTGAGTCCGGCCGAAATTGATATGAAATCATTGTTGAGAACGTCTCCGGAGGATTATGAAATCGAAGACTTTATAAGGCGGGCCGTTTTTGCAAAGCCGGTCGGTCGATTCTCCAATGTTGAGAATATGAATGTCGGTATGAATTCAATAGGCGGTTAAGTCCCGCTTGACAAGGTTTTTCAAAATAACCCCGAATGCCTCAGAAACATTCAGCCTCTAAATCTTTCCGTAATAATCGTTAACAGAAACACATCATCACTGCTACGTGACTGCCTCACGAAATTTCTGCGATCGGATCCTGAAATTCCCTCGCAGATCATAGTCATTGATAATGGCTCGGTGGATGATTCGATCAAGATGACAAGGACGGACTTTCCGAATGTAACATTGATAGAAGCGGGAAGAAATTTGGGGTTCGCCGCCGCCAACAATCTGGGCTTTTCCATGAGCGCCGGTGAGTTCGTCCTGTTACTGAACACAGACGCAATGGTTGAAAAGGATTGTGTTTCCAAAATGTTGGCCCTGGCCAGATCGGATGATCAAATAGCGCTTGTTGGACCTCAACTGCTGAATAGCGACGGGTCGAAACAGACTTCTTTCGAGGCTACTCCTACCCTGTTGACGGAAACCACCAACAGAAGCCTACTGAAACGGCTTTTCCCTAAACGATACCCTGGTAAAAGTGAAAACCTTGTCAAACCCAAGGATGTCGAGACCCTTATCGGCGCAGTGATGCTTGTGAGACGAAAAGCTTTCGATGAAGTCGGCCGGTTTGATCCAGGCTATTTTTTCTTTTTCGAGGAAACAGACCTGGCGGTCAGGTTGCGCAGGGCAGGTTGGCGAGTGGTTCATGAGCCTCGAGCAAAAGCTGTTCACCTACAGGGAGGTTCAGCAAAGTCCAATCCTGCGCCGGCCAGAATAGAGTTCTATCGGTCCCGCTATATTTTTTTTGAAAAGCTTTACGGCAAGGTGGCCAAGAATTTTCTCAAGTCGATCATAATGGTCAACGTGACATTGAATGTGTTTATCTACGGTTTGTTCAATGTTATAACGCTCTTCCAGGCAAAAAGCGTTCGTCAAAAATTTCAGGTCTGGCGGGCCCTATGCGCCTGGCATTTTAGAGGTTGCCCGGATGGGTATGGCCTTCCCCGGGATTAAACGGGGACAGGCGATGCGGCAGGTGGATCGATTTATTGACGTATCCGCTATGAAAAGATTTTTCGCCAGTTTGCGTATCTGTAAAGGGCTCCGAGGGCTGTGACCGCTCGTTCAGGACTTGGCAAAACCGGTAGGCCGTGGTCCTGCAACTCCTTCACGAACAACTCGGAACGTTCGCAAAATGAGCCTCCAGCGACTGGTTTCCCGGAATCCCGGGCCGCAGACGCTGCTGCCACGCTCTGATCTCTGATGTAGTTTTCAGCGAACTCCGAGGCGCTGATTGAAGCCATGCCCGATCCCAGGACTACCGTCATGACACGATGCTGAGGCATCAGACAGTAAATAAAAAGCAGGTCTACCTGCTCATCCTTCAGGAGCACCTTAGGCAGGATTTCCATATAATCGCTGTGGTTCTTTGAAAATGTGAGATCAACCGGGTTTTTTACGCTGGCCGTCCCCGGTACCAACTTGGCTAAGGCCTCCTGGGTTTCTGGAGTCAGTTCGGCCAATTTCAGGCCGGCTCTTTCAGCGCTGTCTGCGGCCGCTGCCCCAGGTCCGCCGGAGTGAGTCAATATTCCGAGTTTGTTTCCGCGAGGCAATGGTTGCGATCCCAGCACGTAACAAAAATCAAACAGTTCCTCAATGGATCGAGCGCGAACAATTCCACACTGCCGAAAGATCCCATCGTAAAGCCGGTCAGGGCCCGCCATGGCCCCGGTGTGAGACTGCCCGGCGCGACGGCCGGCTTCAGAGCCTCCAACATAAAAGGCTACAATCGGCTTTATCTTGGAGACTCTCCTTGCCACTTCGACAAAATGTCTGCCTCTTCTGATCCCCTCCACGTATAATGCTATCACCTTTGTTGTGGGACATTGGGCCAGATACTCCAGGCAGTCGGCAAGGTCGATCATAGCTTCGTTACCAAGACTGAAACCCTGACTGAAACCAATGCCGAATTTAGCAAGGTGCACAAACATTTGGGTTATAAAGCTGCCGCTTTCTGAAGCCATTCCTATGAATCCCGGTGTGGCTTCATAGGGGAAAAATGTCGTATTAAGATTTATACTAGGATTCACAGCGCCAATACAATTTGGGCCAATAAACGTGATTCCGTATTTTTTGGCTGTACGCACAAGTTGATCCTGCATTTCCTTGCCTTCAGGACCTTCCTTTTCAGAGAAGCCTGCGGAAACAATAATCGCCCGCTTTACTCCGGCCTGTCCGCATTCCTCAAGAACTCCTGGGACGACCTTCGTTGGGAGGACGAATATGGCTAGATCCACAGTTTCCGGAACGGCGCCTATCTTTGAATAGGCCTTTAACCCGCGTATTTCTTGTTCTTTTGGATGGATGGGATAAACAGTCCCTTCAAATCCCATCGAAAGAAGATTGGCAAGTTGAATACTACCCATCGACATGGAATTGCTGGACGCTCCCCAAAAGGCTATATTTCTCGGATGCATTATTCTGTACAAGGGGTGTTTCTTCGAAATCACTCATCAATTGCTCCTTGGAAAAATCACAATTTTTCCGGTCCTAACTTCGGATCGTTCATTCTAACTGTCTTGAGATTTATCACTCCCGTGAGAATCAGTCGTCTCGTTCTGGTTTTGTGGGGTCTACCGGGGAGAAGAGAGCTGTCAGAAATTTGGCCAACCACCAGACCGAAAAACCAAGCATGCTCGAGATCATTGCGGTTGGTCCGAGGGCTATCGAAAACCAGACAATCTGATATCCGTTCTCAAGGAAATTCTCGGAAACCAAACTTGACATGAACGCCACAAATGAAGCGGCTGCCACTAACCCGCCAAGAATCATAGGAACCGGTAGATTACTTCTCATACGTGTTATGTTAACATTTTTTTATCGGAAAGTAACATGTTTTGCTTGCCCACGACACCAATGTCGTTATTTTTAATTAATAATTACAGGATATTAAGCAGGATAGTATGGTTGACTTTAAAATCAATTACGATGCGCTCTCAAGGGTTAAGAAGCCTGCGCGCTATATAGGTGGAGAAATAAACGCTGCTTTCAAAGACCCGGCTATGGTCAAAATTCGGGTAGCCCTCGCGTTTCCCGATGTTTACGAAGTTGGAATGTCTCATCTGGGGCTGAAGATTCTTTATCATATCCTGAATTCGCGTGAAGATGTGCTAGCTGAACGGGTTTTTGCGCCGTGGTCCGACATGGAACAGCAAATGCGTGACAGGGATATCCCCCTACTGACGCTCGAAACACACCAAGAAGTCCGAAAAATGGACATAGTAGGATTTTCTCTTCAATATGAACTTTGCGCTACAACTGTTCTGCAAATGCTCGAATTATCCCGAATACCTCTCCTGTCCAGCGAAAGAGGAGCCCAGGATCCCCTGATAATTGCGGGCGGCCCTTTATGTTTTAATCCGAATCCGATGTCTGATTTTTTTGACTTGTTCCTGATCGGGGATGGAGAAACAAGCGATTGTCGAGATCGTTGAGATTTGCAAGTCATGGAAACTTCGGGGAGGGGATCGGGATAGTCTTCTAAGGGAGTTGAAAAAGGTTGAGGGGGTTTTTGTTCCGTCTCTGTTTAAAGCGGGAGAGACCGTCAGTAAAAGAATATTGCCCAATCTGGGTTTGGCCGATTTTCCTCAAAGTCTCGTTGTGCCTTTCTGCGACATTACACATGACAGGGTAGGATTGGAGATTGCGCGGGGATGCACGCGTGGGTGTCGCTTCTGCCAGGCTGGAATGATTTATAGACCTGTCCGGGAAAGGAAACCTGGTGATCTGCTGAATTTGACCAGAAAGCTCCTTGAATCCACAGGTTGGGATGACATTGGTTTGTTATCGCTGTCATCCGGTGATTATTCGTCCATAGGGCCGTTGATCAGAAACCTTTCACGAGAGTTTGCTTCGAAAAAGGTAGCCATTTCTCTTCCATCTCTCAGGACCGACACCTTTGATTCAGAAATAGCGGCAGAGATCAGAAAAGTCAGGAAGACGGGTTTCACTCTAGCCCCCGAGGCCGGTACCGAACGGCTGAGGAGGGTTATCAACAAAGGCAATACTGAAGAAGATTTGAGAAACGCCGTGGTCTCGGCTTTCCAGGAAGGCTGGAAAGCGGTCAAGCTATATTTCATGATAGGGTTGCCTACAGAAACTGAAGAAGATCTTGCGGGAATAGTGGATTTGATTTTCAAGTCTGTGCGATGGGGTAGGGCCGGACAGATCAGGGCCTCTATTTCCACTTTTGTCCCAAAATCGCACACTCCTTTTCAGTGGGCTGGGCAAATATCAATCGATGAAACGTACAGACGTCAATCGTACATAAAAAGTCTAATGAGGAGAAAATCCACGATTCTCAAATTCCACAGCCCCAAAGTCAGCTTTCTTGAAGGAGTTTTTGCAAGGGGCTCCAGGGAACTCGGAAAGGTAATCGAATGCGCTTACAGAAAAGGCGCCAGATTTGACGGTTGGGATGAAAAACTGAATTTTGAATTGTGGATGAATTGCTTTGAGGAGTTCGGGATTGATCCGGAACATTATCTAAAAGAAAGATCAATTAATGAACCTTTGCCCTGGGAATTCATACAGAAGGGAGTAACAACCCAATTTCTTGTCGATGAACTGGGATTATCCCTAACGGAAGAACTGACTTCCGATTGTCGGTCCGGGAACTGTTCAGGATGTGGGGTGTGTGATTTTAAGGAAATAGCGCCTGTCCTCCATAAGGCTTCTGAAGATGAAGGAACACTTGATCCGACACTCCGTGAGGAATCGGCCGAAGAGCGTGAAATCAGGAAATTCCGAATTAAATATTCCAAATCGGGCCCGATGAAATTGTTGGGGCATCATGATGTTGTAAGGTGTTTCGAACGGGCGTTTCGCAGGGCGAAGCTTGAGCTGGATTATTCTCATGGATTCCATCCTCACCCTAAGCTGAGATTTTCAGCTCCAACGGCGCTTGGCATAGAGAGCGAAGCGGAATATCTCGATTTTGACCTGAAAGACACAGGATCTCCCCTCAATGAAATCCTTGAAAAACTTGCAGACGCGCTACCCAAGGGAATTAAACCAGTGGAGATAAGTGAAACTTCATTGAATGAAGAGCCTTTGTCTGCTAGAATTCAGATAGTAGTCTACGAAATACATTTAAGTGATGACTTAGCCATTGATCGTGTGAGGGAAAGACTCTTCCGATTCTCTGAACAGGAGAGTCTGATAATATCGTCTGGTCCGGAACGGAAACCGAAAGTTCGGGACCTCAAGCAGTACATCTCCTCAATTTTTCTCTCAGGACAACTTCTCACTATGAAAATTAGAATGGCTCCTTCTGGCTCAGTCAATCCCTATGAAGCCATCGGGTCAATTATGGACTTATCGGATGAACAGGCGAGATCATTAAGAATAACAAAGACAATGATCGAATTTGAATCGTGATCCATTGTAGGTGAAGGAAACCGTTATGGGTAACGAAATAGTTATGAATGTCACAGACAGGGAGACTCGTCTGGCGCTTCTCGAAGATGGCCAGGTAGCGGAGATCCATCTAGAGCGCCGAGGTGAGAGAGGAATAGTAGGCAACATCTACAAGGGCCGGGTCATCAAGGTGCTTCCCGGCATGCAAGCGGCTTTTGTGGATATAGGGTTACCACGGGCCGCGTTTTTGTATGTGGGGGATGTTCACCACCACTCTCCGGACCTCGGTCTGGTTGCGCATGAAGAAACTGAAGACGAATCTGAAAAGCAAGAAGCCCTTTCACTCCAGGAAGGAATTGAAGACGCGCCTGAATTTACTACCCCAATTGAAGAATTGATAACAGAGGGGGAGGATATTCTCGTTCAGATTTCAAAGGAACCTCTCGGGAGCAAAGGGGCCCGGGTGACTTCACATATTTCAATTCCAGGCAGACACCTGGTATTCATGCCGACCGTAGATCACATAGGGATTTCCCGTCGGATAGAAAACGAAGTTGAAAGGCAAAGACTCAAAGATATTATCCAGAAAATCAAACCACCGGTTTGCGGACTCATCGTAAGAACGGTCAGCGAGCATGAAGATGAAGAAAAATTACGGGCTGATCTTACGTTCCTGGAGGGTAGCTGGCAGAGGATTGTAGAAAAGGAGAAACAGGCCCCTGCCCCTTCTCTGATATATGAAGACATTGACCTGTGTCTGAGAGGTGTACGCGATCTCTTCACCGAAAATGTCACGCGGCTGGTCGTGGATTCTTCAGAGCAGTTCCAGAGAATCCTCGATTTTATGGATACGTTCATGCCTTCACTGAAACCGTGCGTGGAGCTTTACGACGGAGAAGAACCGATTTTTGATTATTTCGGCCTTGAGATGGAGCTGAACAAGGCGCTTGGCAGAAAGGTGTGGCTGAAGTCCGGAGGATATATCAACATAGATTTCACCGAAGCCCTGGTCGCCATTGACGTCAACACCGGCAGGTTTGTAGGGAAACGCAACCTTCAGGAGACGATACTTAAAACCAATCTCGAAGCCGCCAAAGAAATAGCCTATCAACTCCGTCTGAGAAACATCGGTGGAATCATCATCGTGGACTTCATCGATATGGATCGGCCCGCTGACAGGGAAAAGGTTACGAACGCCCTGCAGGAAGCTTTGAAAAAGGACAAGCAGAAAACTAACATCCTGAAAATCTCGGAGCTTGGACTGGTTCAAATGACCCGGAAAAGAACCAGGGAGAGCTTAACCAGGACACTGTGTGAACACTGCCCATATTGCGAAGGCAAAGGCTTTCTAAAGTCTCAAACGACGGTATGTTACGAGATTCTCCGGGGCATTTCGCGACAAATTGCCGACGGGTGTTCATTGAATATCAAGGTTACGGCTCATCCGGAAGTTGTTAAATTGTTATTCGAGCAAGAGAGTGAAAAGCTGGCGGAAATACAGAAAAAACACAGGGCCACAGTGCAGCTCAATCCCGACCCGAATCTGCATCAAGAGCAGTATGAGATCGCAAACTCTTGAAGGTACGACTGGAATTTTCTTCGATTGTCGCCCGCTCAACCTTCCAAAGGACAATCTGTGAAAAAACGGAGCAGATCCACGTCCAGCGAAAAATGGTGGACGGCCGGCATAGCTTCCGTCGATGTCGGTCGTAACTTACGGATAACGCCATACTGGGAAAGCTGGAAATCCGGGGCAGATCGATACAATTTGATAATTGACCCGGGAGCCTCATTCGGGTCAGGAAACCACCCAACTACAATAATAGCTCTAGAGTTGCTTGAAAAAACGATAGCTCATTTAGAGGGGACGCAAGGCGCCTTTTCATTGCTGGATGTGGGAACCGGGACTGGGGTCTTGACGATAGCTGCAAAGGTCTTGGGCTGTAACCTTTCGGTAGGATGCGATGTTGATCCTTCGGCCATATATCTGGCCCGCAGGAATGTCAGTCTTAATCAGCAAGATCACTCCGATTTCTCGCCAAATGAAATCTGTTTTTATGTAGGGCCGATAGAAGCGGTCAGAGGGAAATTCGACATCGTGATAGCCAACCTGGCTGCGCCCGTTCTACTTCGACTGAAAGAGGAACTGGTCGCGCACGCGGGATCTTGTTTGATTCTTTCAGGCATACCGGATTCCATGTTTGATCTTGTAAGGAACGAATTTTTGCTTCAGGGGAGCAAAATCAGGGAGACTGCTAGCCTTAATGACTGGAATGGTTTGATTTTTGAAACGTAGTGATGAGACAGAGTGAAAGTAAACGGAGACCATTATTAATGGTCTCCGTTTACGTAAGGCTATATTTTCCTATAGCAATAGTTTAAGGCCGGGTAGGCTTAGTCTTCTTCAGTATGTTGCTTACCCATTCCCTTGAGGCCAATAAGGGTCGTGCTTCCGCTGGACCAATATTCAAGCAGTCCTTCTCCTACCAACCTATTCACGATGTTTTTAACTTCCCTGGGTTTCATGTCAGGGCACATCGAGTAAAAGTCTTTCAGGTAGAATTTTGACTTGGCAGCGGATTTTCCGTGCAACGAATCCATTATAGCCTTTTTCGCTTCTTCCTCGGTCATGGAAAGCTCCTTTCGGCCGACTAAAACTTAAACTGGGTCGATTGCCGCCACGTGGTGTACGCGAAACGATAATCATCAATCAGGTGATGGGTAAAGGGGATATTGGTTTTTTCAAAGAATCTTTCCCAACCAATTCTTTCCGCCCAGTCACCGAGTCGCTCATATTTGCGAGCGTCTTTAGAGTAGACATCGAGAATGTTCTTAACCGCCGCGACGGTTGAAGGCCATCTTGGGGGCTCGTTTGGAATAAAAGGAATGACAACCTTGGAGAATTTAGGTTTGCTGATACTGTTGGACAATTTGCCACCCACCAGTATCGCGATTCCGCTTCCATCTTCGTCCGCCAACGGCATGGCCGCGCACATAGTATAGCAGTTTCCACAGAACATGCATCGTTCAGCGTTAACTTCGAGGGACTTCTTCCCTTCCGCTGTCTTCGCTGGCTTAATGGCGCCAGTAGGACATGCGGCGATAGCAAGAGGCAATTCACAAAGTTTGTCAATCCACTCACTGTCCACCATAGGTGGTTTTCTGTGAATTCCCAAGATAGCGATGTCTGAGCAATGGACTGCGCCGCACATATTGAGGCAGCAAGCCAGAGAGACTCGCACAGGCGCCGGAAGTTTCATGCTGCCGAACTCGTCATAAATTCCGTCCATGACGGCTTTCACTACACCGGAAGCGTCGATGGCTGGTGTATGGCAGTGAGCCCAACCCTGAGTGTGAACTATATTGGTAACGCCGGCTCCAGTTCCACCAATCGGGAATTTGTTTGAACCACCCTCAAACTTACGGCTTTTGAGATCGTCGATCAACGGTTTAAGCTTTGATTCATCCTGCACGAGGAACTCGATGTTGTTTCTCGTGGTGAATCTCAGGTAGCCGTCGCAATACTTGTCGGCTATGTCGCAGATCTCTTTGAGGTGCTCAACGCTCATCAACCGGCAGCCGCCTACGCGGACCGAGAAGATCTTTTCTCCGGATTCGGCTACGTGAACGAGCACACCAGGTTGTGTAATCTCATGGTACAGCCACTTGCCTTTGTTATTCTTAATGACAGGCGGCAAAAACTCCCCATAATGTCTGGGGCCAATATCAGTAATTCTATCTTTCAACGGTTCTTTGGGATCGTAAGGCATCTTGTTGACCTCCCTTTACCTCTGGTGTTTCGCTCGGAAAGCATCGATATCTCGGGTCCATCCACCCTCGACCTCTTCTTCTTTCCAGAAAATGTACGGATTGGATCTTGGCTCATCAACCATTCTCGGATCCGGGTCGAGTTCTGTAACTCTCAGGAATTCCTGGAAGGTTTTCCTTTGAATCAACTCGCCGAGACGTTCACGGTTTTTGCCTTCTTCCATCCACCAATCCCAGACTTTCTCCACAAGTTCTTTCAGTTCAGAGAAGGGCGGTTCCATTGGCAGGAAGGGGACGGTCAGAGTAGACATCTGAGCGCCTTCCAGGATCGGGGCTTTGGCGCCGAACGGTACCTGACGCGCCGGTTTCCAGACCTTTTCTCAATGCTCTGGGCATGACGTTGAGGCAATGCATGCAACGGACACATTCCCTGTTATTAATTTCGAGCTTTGACCCGTCCCAGCTCATGCAATTCGTTGGGCAAAGGTCTATTACTTCTTTTTGAATATCAAATTTGCCCCAATCTCTACCGGAATATGCGCCCGCGTTAGGAGCGAATTCGCCACCAACATACGCTTTCACGGCGGCCTGATCTATACGAATGTCGTCTCTCCAGGTTCCGATAACAGACATGTCAGATCTGGCGATGGAGGCCACGCAACCATTAGGGCAGCCATCAAACTTGAATTTAAACTTGTAAGGAAACGCAGGACGATGAAGTTCATCCTGATATTCATGAGTCATGTTATCGCAGGCTTCCTGAGTGTCATAGCACGCGAATTCGCATCTTGACTGGCCCAAACAGCACTCAGGGGTTCTTAGGTTTGATCCTGAACCACCTAGATCCTGATTCAGTTCGTGGGTCATTTCGAAAAACAAGGGCTCGAGATGATCCGTAGTCGTGCCCAAGAAAACGATGTCGCCCGTGGACCCGTGCATATTGGTCAGGCCACTACCATGTTTTTCCCAAAGCTCGCAAAGGCTTCTGAGAAATTTTGTGGTGTAAAATTTGCTGGATGGTTGATTAACGCGGACCGTGTGGAAGTGAGCCACACCAGGAAACTGCTGTGGTTGGTCACAGTAACGACCAATGATGCCACCGCCATATCCAAATACGCCTACGATACCACCATGCTTCCAATGGGTAACCTTATCCACGTAGGACAATTCCATAACCCCTAACAAATCTGCGGGGGCTTCTTTGAGAATGTGTTTTCCTTTTTCCGCCTGCTGCTTGATATCAGATACAAAGCTAGGCCACGGCCCCTTTTCCAACTCATCAAGCATAGGGGTATTGCGTTTTCCCATTAAAGGTTCCTCCTCTCTACTTGGGTCTTCTGCGGTTCGAGTAATCTTGATCTATTCTGGTAGCCACAAATAAAAAACGTCGGCAAACCCGACTGCTCAAGCTCATGAAGCTCATTAAAATTTGGTCAAACCGGCGAATTTATTAAGCATGAATGAAAAAGGCCACCGAATTGAAGATTCTTAAAAATCTAATGCAAATGATAAGATCAAGTCAAGAAAAAAATCCCAACAGTTTTAGTAAATAACAAGATCGCAAGCCTCGTGCCTTTTACATTTTGTGGGGATCGATCGGAGTTGACAAGCAAAGTCTTATGCGCTCTGATGTGACGAGCCAGGAGTCTCAGGAAATCATATCCAACCCGTTGTGTCAATGCGAACAGGCGAATGAAATGTCACTATCCTCACCAGATTTTTGTTTAATGTATTCAGCCCCCGATGGAAAAGATCGGGTCTTCGATTCGTCGGAGCTGCAACAAACCATCCCCTTGACCAACGATGAACTCCTGCCCTTTAAAAAAACAAATGAAGTCACATACAGAGCCTATATGGAGGTAATACAAACCTTTGTTCTCAAGAATTTGAGTGAAATTCAGAAACTGGTTTCATGTAAAAGCGGGCGTAGTGACAAAATTTCTTCGATAGATCTGGTAGCCGAAAAGCGTGGAGCGGATTATTTCCCTGCTTCTGTTAGGGTTCACGTCAAAAACGAAGAGCACTGGTTTGTGGCCAACGTAGCGTTGACGGAAAGAGGCCTGTCAAGGATTGCAAAGGACTTTTTTCTGTTGAAAGAATTGGGTCCTATAGATGAATCCAGTTTTTTGCCGGAAGTTTTCTTCATGAGTCAGGCCCATGATTCCGAATCAAGTGGGATTGAGATTCCCAATTCGATCTTTCTGGCAGAGTGGTTTCGGGGATATCATGAATTCCATGTGTCCGGACCCAAATCCGCCTCCACGGATGTTTTTACTCTATGGGACACGGATAACGGTTATGAAAAATTTAAACTTCCTGTGGCATTGTTGCTTATTGAAAAGGTCTCTTATATCCTAAGCTGTTTTTTTGATTTCGAAAACTTTCGGGAAATCTATCCGTGGCATCTGGCGGCCGGCGATTTTATCGCAAGGTTGCGTCCGGAGCCGGATGTAAAACTCATCACAGTCAGACAATATCAAAGCAGGATTGCCTTCAGCGAGGATTCAGATAAAAGCGTTAATCAGGCTCTGATATTTTTCTTCGCTAACCTGAGCGTCAGATCAAGGCTTGACCGGATTGACGGCACAGGCGAGCTGGTCTGGCTTTCGAGGCAATTCGTGAAGCCTGTCATGAACGGATTTCTCAAGGCTTTGGCGACAAAAAAGCTAAAGGAAGACACAGGAGATTCGTTCGTAAATGAATTTATCGAAACCATGCGGCGCCTGACAGTCCAGGAATGGGCAGGCATTTTTGCTGAGACCCTGGAATCGTACAATCAGAAGGCCTCTGATTTTACGATCGTCGAGAGCAATCTGGTTGATCATATCTTTGATGTGTATCAAAATTGCCAAGGCCTCTTGACAGACAACTAAATTCCCCAGGAGTTGGACCTTTATTGTTGCAAAATGAATATTCCCCGTATTCTCCTGGCCGCCCTTAAAGGGGGTTCAGGCAAAACGTTGATAACCGTGGGGCTGACGGCCGCGTTGCGCAAAAGGGGCCTTTCTACAAGTGTGTTCAAGAAAGGACCTGATTACATTGACGCCGGGTGGCTCAGCATGGCGGCCGGTCGCCCTTGTTATAATCTGGACCAATATCTGTTCTCTTCGGACGTTGTGTTAAATTCTTTCACAACAAGATCCGGGAATTCAGACATCGCGATAATTGAAGGAAATAGAGGATTATTTGACGGCACGGACAGCCAGGGCTCGTCCAGTAGCGCAGAATTGGCCAAACTACTGCGAAGCCCAACGGTGATCATTATTGATTGCATGAAAATGACAGGGACAACCGCAGCCCTTGTAAAGGGCTGTCAGGAATTTGACCCCGAATTACGCGTTGAAGGAATAATTCTAAACCGAATCAGGGGAACCAGACACGAAAAAGTCGTTAGAGAATCTATACAGCGGGTTAGCGCTATTCCGGTCGTTGGAGTTGTTCCAGCGATGACACTGAAGAATTTTCCGCAAAGACATTTGGGCCTATTGCCCATTCAAGAACATCCGGCGGCAAAAGACTTTGTGGAGGAAGCAGCTAGTATAGCTGAGAAAACCCTTAATTTAGACCAGATTCTAGGAATGGCTCAACTAGCGGATAACCTTTATAAACCGCCATTCCATCAAAAAGATAAAGAAAATATTTCTTTGTATTCCCGTGTCCGAATAGGTGTTTTTAGAGATTCGGCCTTCCAGTTTTACTATCCGGAAAACATAGAAGCTTTAACTTCCCGAGGCGCGGATATTATAGAAATAAGCGCCCTCGAATCAAAACCTCTTCCAACTGTCGACGCCTTGTACATAGGAGGCGGGTTTCCGGAGACCAATGCGCAAAGACTCGCTGACAACCTGGTGTTCAAGGATTCAGTCAGACTTTTTGTAGAGCATGGAGGACCTGTTTACGCGGAATGTGGGGGACTCATGTACCTGGCCAAAACCTTGGTGGTTGACAACAAAGAGTTTCCAATGGCAGGAATCTTCCCGGCAAGCTCTGTCTTGAACAAAAGGCCCCAGGGCTTGGGGTATGTTGAACTCAGAGCACGGGCGTCAAATGTTTTTTTTCGTGAGGGTCAATTGATCCGAGGACATGAATTTCATTATTCAACAATGATACTGGACCATAATGATCAAGAATCCTGGCCTTTCGACGTCCTGAGAGGACATGGTGTAGATGGCGCTCACGACGGACTGCAAGTCAGGAACGCTCTCGGAATTTACGCTCACGTTCATGCCCTGGGCGAACCTTCGTGGGCTGACGCACTGGTTCGAAAAGCACGGGAGTTCCATACGGCCCAGGAGACTAACACATAAGACATGCAGAAAATTCCCAGGCTTATGGTAGCCGCTTTGCGAGGCGGAGCAGGAAAGACCTTATTAACAATCGGAATAACCGCTGCGTTGCGCAGGAGAGGTTTATCCGTAGCAGCCTTCAAGAAGGGGCCGGATTATATTGACGCGGGTTGGTTGGGAAAAGCGGCCCAATCAGAATGTTACAATCTTGATTCATACCTGATTGCCAAGGAAACTCTGACGGCTTCATTTGTTTCAAGGGCTACAGGCCATGACATCGCCATGATCGAGGGCAACAGGGGGTTATTCGACGGGGTCAGCGCTTCCGGGGAATACAGTTCGGCTGAACTGGCCAAACTGTTAGCGATTCCTGTGGTCTTGATCATTGACGCCTCCAAGATGACCAGAACAGCCGCCGCTCTTGTGCTTGGGTGCAAGTTGCTTGACCCTGATTGTTCATTAACGGCGGTAATCCTTAATAGGGTCGCTGGATCCCGACACGAAAAAACTCTCCGGGATTCTATCGAAAATTATTGTTCAATCCCTGTCATTGGGGCTGTTAACAAGATGTCGATGGACAATTTCCCGCAGCGACATTTGGGCTTGCTGCCTCTTTTTGAACATTCGGGCGCTAACACCCTGATTGAAGAAGCCGCTAATGTCGCAGAGTCTCATATAAACCTGGACGCCCTGTTGGCATTGGCGAATTCGGCTGCCCCCTTGCCATGCGCAGGGTTGATTAACCCTGAGCGGGAAATTGACCCGGACCATGTCAATCTCAGGATTGGAGTGCTTAGGGATTCCGCCTTCCAGTTTTATTATCCGGAAAATCTGGAAGCTTTGGAAGCGACAGGAGCCCAATTGCAGGAGATAACGGCCCTGGAAGCCCAACCAATTCCTGATTTGGACGCTCTTTACATTGGAGGAGGGTTTCCTGAGACGCACGCGGAGCGACTGGCCCAGAACACGGTTTTCAAGGAATCGTTGTACAATGCCGTGAATTCCGGTTTGCCTGTATACGCAGAATGTGGCGGCTTAATGTACCTCGCCAAAGAACTCATAATTGACAATTCGGCTTATCCGATGGTGGGAGTTTTTGACGTTGCGACTGTCCTGGAACGAAAACCACAGGGCCATGGGTACATGACTGTTCAGGTAATCGCTCCCAATCCATTTTTTCCTCTCGGAACGGTCCTGAGCGGACACGAGTTTCACTATTCATACATCTGTTCCGAAAATCCTGACGCCAACTCCTACGCTTTCAAGGTCACGAGGGGCCATGGAATCACGGGGGCGTTGGACGGCATTTTCAAGAACAACGCATTAGGCACCTACCTGCATCTGCATGCGTTGGGAGCGCCGGAGTGGGCGAGGAGCATTCTGAAACTGGCGTCCAGTTATCACCAGGCTCGGATGGGAAAGAAAAACGGACAATAAAAAGCCTCGTGTTGCACGATTTCACTGATTGGAAACAACTATTTTGAACAAATCTCAAGAGCATTTCAGAGACAGGATCGAAGCTGTTTTAGGACCGGAAGGCGTGCTGGCCGAGGCGATCCAGGGATATGAATACCGGGAGCAACAGGTCGCCATGGCTGAGGAGGTGCTTTCGGCCCTGATGGCAGAAGATACCCTGGTTGTGGAAGCTCCAACAGGGACGGGGAAAACCCTGGCTTACCTTGTGGCGATAGGGTTGAGCGGCAAAAGAGTAGCTGTATCAACCGGGACAAAGAATCTCCAGGAGCAGCTTTTTTTCAAAGACATCCCCTTTGTCAAAGAGCGTGTCTTTCCGGGGCTTCAGTCTGCTCTTCTCAAGGGGCGCGGGAATTTCATCTGTCATCAACGATTCAAGAACTTTCTTCGACAGCCTAGCTTTTACGAACAATGGGAAGAGAAACTTCTCGAAAAAATTATTGAATGGTATCAGGTGACTTGTTCCAAAGGAGACGGAGATCGAGCTGAGCTGGAAAACCTGCCGGATGACAGCCAGCTTTGGTCTGAAATATGTTCGACCACAGAAACCTGTTTGGGAAGAAACTGTTTTGATTTTGAGCGATGTTTTGTTCAGAAAATGCGATCTAAAGCAGCGGAGGTGGACCTGCTGGTTGTCAATCATAGCCTCCTCGCTTCAGACCTGGCTGTCCGGGCGACTGGCCGCGGAGAAGTGATACCTCGTTTTGACGCCCTCATAGTCGATGAGGCTCATGGTTTCGAAGAAGCCGTAACGCAACACTTTGGCTTTCATTCCGGATTTTATAAAATTAGAAAATACGCCAGAGATTTCAGATTCCAGCTAGCCCAAAGCAGCGTAACCGAGGAAAAATTTGAGAAAGAACTTCGAAGACTGGAAGACCAGGCAAAAAATTTATTCGGTATTTTTGACGAAATCCCCGGCCAGAAGATCAGGATAGACCCAACTGATCATCGAGTGGTAGAATCTCTAACCCAGGTGAGCCAAACCCTTAACAGCCTCTTCTCAATGATATCCGGACTTTTGAAGTCCAACGAAGAAATGAAGAATCTTGCCCAGAGAACCCAGGATTTACGGACTGAGTTGGAAACGATCTTTGGTTCTCTTTCCAGCGGGGATTTCGCGACATGGGCGGAAAAAAGAGATAGAACCGTTATGGCCCACGCATGTCCAATTGAAATAGGGCGAGCCCTTCAAGTCAGGCTTTACGAGAAGATTCCTGGTGTTGTGTTCACTTCGGCTACACTCGCAACCAGTGGATCATTCTCCTATTTCAAATCCAGCGTTGGTTTGAACGGCGATTTGTCCCCGAAAGAACGAATCTTGGATTGCCCGTTCGATTATTCAAAACAGACTTTGTTTTACGTTCCAGAATCGATTCCGGAGCCTAATTCGGATCAGTTCGCTACTGCATTGTCCAAGGCTATTGGCGAAATTCTTTCGATTTCGAGAGGGCGGGCCTTTGCCCTATTCACATCTAACAGGAATATGGAAAAGGTCTTTCAGGATCTGAAAGGCAAGCTGCCTTTTCCTCTTCTGCTTCAGGGCACAAAACCCAAAACGAAACTACTTGAAGAATTCAGGGCAAGCGAAGGGGCGGTTCTTTTTGGGACGGCATCCTTCTGGGAAGGCGTTGACGTCCAGGGAGAAGCCCTGTCATGCGTCATCATTGATCGATTACCTTTTGCGCCTCCCGATGATCCTATTCTCGCTACGAGAGTTGAGTTGCTGAAATCAGCGGGGAAAAACGCCTTTTTCCTTTTGCAGGTCCCCATGGCCGCGATCTCCTTGAAACAGGGTCTGGGAAGACTTATTAGAACCCGGAACGATCACGGGGCACTGTGTGTAATGGACACCAGAATCCTCTCAAAGAGCTATGGAAAGATCTTTTTTGAAAGCCTCCACAAAAGTCCCTTGACTCGGTCGTTAAAAGCTGTGAAAGCCTTCTTTGAAAAGAGTGGTAAAAAAAGTTCGAAGACGCCTCGGTAAAAGCGCCAAGGCGCTCCAAATCCGTAAATTTGACCAATGTGATGTCCATGTTTGAAATACGGTTCAAGCAAGAGTCTTTTGATCAACTGTTCATCGAGATTACAGGGGATATCTCGGTAGATGACGCTGCGGCCGTTGATAAAGAGCTTTCGACGATATTGGAGTCACAACCTCTCAAAAACATAAGGCTGGATCTCGCAGGAGTGGATTACCTGGATGGCGCCGGCATAGCGGTAATGAGAAATTTTGTCCGCCATTGCACGAAACTTCGGAACACGGTCAGCTTTTCAAATGTTCCATCCGCGGCCAGGCGATATCTGGAAGTCAATCCATCGGCAAGTGAGAATGATGGAGATATCCTGAGAGAAATAGAAGGGTCTGACCTGGTGAGCCAGTTAGGGCAAGGGATGATCCAACTGAGGAGCAACGCTTACGATATCGTCAGTTTCGTAGGAAGCATAGTTGAAGCCTTCTGGTCGGGGTTGAGGAGACCCTTGCCCAGAAGGTGGGACGGATTGACGAAACTCTTCGAAAAGGCCGGGGTTGACGCAGTGCCGATTGTGGTCACTCTCAGCTTTCTGATGGGGGCTATCCTGGCTTTTCAAGCGGCCATTCAGCTCCGGAAATTCGGGGCCAACATTTTCGTGGCTGATCTGGTGAGCTTATCAATTTGTCTTGAAATGGGGCCTTTGATGACCGGTCTTATCATATCGGGACGTTCCGGCGCCGGATATGCCGCTCATATAGGGTCCATGCAAGTTTCTGAAGAGATAGACGCTCTACGGGTTCTTGGGATAGATCCGATTTTTTATCTGGTTGCCCCAAGAATTCTGGCTGTAGCTCTTGCGGCCCCATGCCTGACGATTCTGGCCGATATAATCGGGATAATTGGTGGTTGTTTGGTAGCGGGGTTTTCCCTGGATGTCACTCCAGCGACCTATTTTAGCCAGGTTAAAAAAGTCCTGGAAATCAGTGATGTGATGAAGGGACTGGTCAAGAGCTGCGTCTTTGGGATAGAGATAGCGGGGATAGGCTGTTTGAGGGGATTTCAGGTCAGAGGAGGCGCTGAAGGTGTGGGATCTTCCACGACTTCAGCCGTCGTAACGTGCATATTTGTGCTGACTGTAACCAACGCCATCTTTGCAGTGTTGTTTTACTATTTTCCTCGTATCTGGGTTCTTTAATGGTTGTTCACAATGCTTTAGGGTCGAGATAGGTCTCATACAGGTATTGCGGCAAACTCCAAAAGGGGTGGAATTGACCCAAGACAGTATTTCAGCAATCTCAGTTCGAAATGTTTCTGCAGGCTACTTCGGGGAAATCGTAATTCGAGATGTCTCTCTGGAAATTGCCAGGGGAGAAGTTTTTGCTGTCATGGGCCGGTCCGGATGTGGAAAAACAACCTTGTTTCGAGCGATGGTGGGTTTGCTCAAACCGATCAGCGGAGAAATATATTACGGTGATCAGAAGATGGATCCTATAGATGAACAGACCCATCCGGGAATATTGCGAAAACTTGGTGTCCTGTTTCAGTCCGGGGCTCTTTTCAGTTCAATGACAGTGGCTGAGAATGTAGCGATGCCTCTTCGTCAATTCACATCTCTTTCCAAAAACGTTATTGAAGAAATAGTGCGTCTCAAACTGGATCTGGTAGGTTTGCTGAATTCAGCCGCAAAAACACCATCGGAACTTAGTGGAGGAATGCAAAAGAGGGCGGCCCTTGCCAGGGCCATGGCGCTGGATCCGGAAATTCTTTTTTTTGATGAGCCTTCCGCAGGGTTGGACCCTTTGACAAGCGCCGAACTTGACGAAACCATACTCAGTATAAGTTCATCAATGGGCACGACAATTGTGCTTGTGACTCACGAACTTAGAAGCGCGTTTGCCGTGGCTGATCGAGCCATACTTCTAGACCCGATAGAAAAAACGGTTATTGGGGAAGGGTCTCCGGAGGAACTTAGAAACAACTCGTCAGATCCTAGAATTAGGGATTTTTTCCAGGGACGTGTCTCTCAAGACAAAATGTCACGTAAGAGGGGCGCCAATGATTAAAATTTTCGGGAGAGCGACCGAGTAATGGCTTTCAATAACACTTCACATCAATGATGCTGAAACTGAACTGATTGTGTGCTAATTAGCCATTGAGCCAAACGAATTGACTTTCTTTCCGAATAACGGATCTGTCTTGATTTCTGGGAGAAGAGCATGAACAAGCAGTCAACGAAATTCAAAATCGGTCTTTTCCTAATTGGGAGTTTGTTGTTGACTGTGGGAATCTTGATCTGGCTGGGCGCTTCAAGGTATTTTGAAAATTCGCAAACGGTTGTGGCGTATTTTTCAGAGAGCGTTCAGGGGCTGGAATCCGATAGTCCTGTGAAGTTCAGAGGGGTTTCTGTCGGTAGAGTGAAAAAGATTAAGATGGCGCCCGATGGTAGGTTGGTAGAAGTCGTAATGGGACTTGACCCAAATTTCAAGGTTACGGATGATCTTGGGGTTAAAATTAACCTCCTGGGTTTGACCGGTTTGAAGTATTTGGAGATGGATTCGTTCAAACACGATCAATACAAGGAACCCATAGAGCTGGATTTTAAACCGCGTTACAGAGTTATACCAACTTACGCTTCAGACATTAAAGAAATCGGGGCCGCCCTCGAAAATGTGTTCCAGAAACTCAAGGCTCTTGATATTGAAAGAATTTCTAATCATTTGCTGAAAGTTTCGGCCAAGCTGGACAAAATACTTTCCGACTCCAAAGTTGATACAATTGGAAGCGACGCCTCGGACGCCATTCGCGAGATAAAAGAAGCCGCCAAGAAAATCAATGATGATTTGTCAAAAGCTCAACTTGGAAAATCGCTGTCCAAAGTGATGGAGAAAGCCAATGAATTCCTTCAGGTGAGTACGGAAACGGCAAGAAACACAGACAGGATGATACGAAGAACAGACAACAACATCAGTTTGCTGACACAAAAATTAGACCGAAGCGCCGATAATTTGATCGACTTTACAAGGATGATAAAGAACAAACCATCGAGCATAATCTTCGGGCCTGGTGAGAAAGCGGGAGAAGGAAGATAATAGTATCCTGTTTGGGCGCTTCTTTTTATTCCAGCTTGGCCGGCTCGTAAATCATGGTTCAGAATAGATCAGAACTCAGGGATAGTCTGCAAACATATTCATTATATTTAACAGCTCGGAAAGACTTACGAAGCCTGCTGTTGGCAGCCTCAATTGTAGTGATATCCGGATGCGCTTTGTGGAACACGGACGCTGTGGTTTTCCACGCGATAAATTATCCAGCCCCCAAGGCTAACAGAGAACACCGGATTCCGGAAACAATAATGGTTTACCGTCTTCTAATGGATTCAAAGGTCGATAGCCATTATCTCGCAATTTCGAATCTAAAGGGCAAGGCCAGGAGTGTGAGCGGTTACGCCTGGGTTCAGGATCCTTCCGAGATGCTTACCGAATTGGTAACCCGGGATCTGGAATCCTCCGGATTATTCGAAAAGGCCATTGATCAGACCAGCAATCTTCCATATAGATATGGGCTGGAGGGTCAATTGAAGAAATTTGAAGGAGTGATCAACAATGGGAAAGGCGCCGGATTGATTCAGGCTGAAGTCAGGCTAATAGATTTTGAACACCAATCGGCGGGCAATAGTGAATTAATTAAGAAACTCTACATTATAGAAGTTCCGAGTGTGGATACCAAGCCTGAGTCCATAGTGAAGGCGCTGGACAAAGCATCGATGGATTTATCCGAAAAAATTAGAAATGATGTAGGAAAGATCCTGATAAATAAAAACTGACTATCAGAAAAATTTTAGACGTGGGTTCCATAATTTCGTAAAGTTTTGACAACCTGTAATTGCTTGGCGCTTTAGTAGATGTTATTTAAAAAATGGGTTCTTAAGTTATAGCGTGAGGCGCAAAATGAAACGCATTCTTGTCGTTGACGACGAAAGACACATTTGTGAATTGTATAGGATGGAACTGGAGGAAGAAGGTTACGCTGTTTCACTTGTTCATTCGGGTAATGACGCCCTGGAGGAGGTGGATCGCAATCCGCCTGATCTGATCGTTTTGGATATACAAATGCCAGGGATGGATGGGATTGAAACGTTGGAAAAGCTTCTCGGCATGGACAAAGGGATTCCGGTCATCCTCAACACCGCTTACAGTCATTACAAGGACGATTTCACCACTTGGGGAGCGGACGCGTATGTTGTGAAATCGTCTGATACGTCCAGACTCAAAAAAGAAATAAAAAGGTTACTCGGAGCATGAACCTGAGAAACGAGATGAAAAGCACTTTATGCATACTCATGGCTGGTGGAAAAGGCGAACGCCTCTATCCTTTGACCAAGGCCAGAGCCAAACCTTCGGTTAGATTCGGCGGCATTTACAGAATCGTTGATTTTACTCTTTCTAACTGCCTCAATTCAGATATACGAAGGATTTATGTGTTGACGCAGTATCGATCGGTTTCGCTGGATCGCCACATCAGGCTGGGGTGGAACATTTTCAATCACGAGTTGGGAGAATTTATCGAGTGTGTGCCGCCGCAGCAAAGAAATGTGGACCGTTGGTACCGCGGAACCGCTGACAGCCTCTACCAAAACATTCACATCCTGCAAAGAGAGCGGCCCAAGAGAGTTTTGATTTTGTCCGGAGATCATGTTTACAAAATGAACTATAACGACATGTTATCGTTCCATATCGAAAAAGGGGCTGATCTTACCGTAGCCGGTGTCGAGGCGCCGAGAGAAGAAGCCAAAGCGTTCGGTGTCATAGGCTGTGACGATGACTATCGGATCGTTGATTGGGAAGAAAAGCCTTCAGATCCCAAGCATGTTCCGGGAAAACCCGATAAATCATTTGTGTCCATGGGGGTCTATATCTTTGACACGAAAGCCCTGGTCAAAAACGTTATAGATGACGCCGAAAACTCGAACTCCTCCCACGATTTTGGTAAAGACATCGTGCGAAAAATGATAGAAACGAATAAAGTTTATGTTCATAGTTTCCAAGAAGTTAACAACGAATCAAGCGCTTACTGGAGAGATATCGGAACTTTGGACGCTTATTGGCAGGCCAATATTGACCTGTGTTCAGCAACTCCATCGTTCAACCTTTATGATCAGGAGTGGCCGATCAGGACCTACCAGGAACAAGTCCCACCGGCAAAGATTATGGCCTCACACTTTTCCGAGCCATCCAGGCCTGCTGGAGTGGAAACCGTAAATTGCATAATTTCCGGTGGATGCTTGGTTTCCGGGGCACGAATCGTCCAATCAGTGCTTTCTCACGGAGTTGTTGTGGGTGAAGGTAGCGTGATTGAAGACTCAGTGCTTCTTGACAAATGCCGGATTGGAAAGGACGCCAGGATCAAAAAAGCAATCATAGACCATGACGTAAATATTCCT
>CAWJXP010000032.1:0-12940 GCA_963846725.1 uncultured delta proteobacterium
TCGTTGGCAGCCTTTTCTAGCGCCACAAAGACCAGACTCCTACAATCCAAGCTTTCCCTTGATTTTTTTGAGATATCGTCTGCTGACGTGAACATTCTTTCCTGAACGAGTGTGTATAATGGCTGACTGATTTTCCTGAAGTATAATTTCATCGGCCTGATCAATATTAACAAGGAACTGCTTGTGGCAACGAACCAAGTTGGTCCTGGCTTCCAGAATCCTTAGGGTTAGTTCCGTATAGAACTCCCCCTGAAAACAAACAAGGTAAATACCCGCTGCGTCAGATCTGACGAACTCCACATCCGAAGTATTGATTAATTTAATGCGATTCGATCCTACGCACGGAATTCTCTTTATCTCTATCCCCGTAAACGCATTGACCGATTTTGCGCTCAGCCTCCTCTGGATTTTCTGAAGTGTCTTCTCGAGCCTGTGTTTTTCTACCGGCTTCAGAAGGTAATCAAAAGCGTTTTCTTCGAATGCCTTTATGGCGTAAGTGTCATAGGCGGTTACAAATACTACGATGGGCATGATTTCTTCATCAATCATACTCAGTAACTCGATACCTGAAATTCCCGGCATTTGAATGTCCAGGAATATAACATCCGGCTTTTCTCTTTTAATGGCTTTGAGAGCGCCGATTGCGTTCTCGCATTTCCCGACCACTGCGAACGATCCGGTTTCTTCAAGAAGAGCCTCAAGTTCGTCTCGAGAATGAATTTCGTCATCCACAACCAATGCGCGTATCATGCGTTTGGCCCTATTGATTCCAGAGGAACACGAACGGTAACCTTTGTAAACTCGTTGGGAACGCAGGAAACCGTCGCCCCATAATTCATTCCCATGTAAAGCTTCAATCTTCTGTCAACAATCCTTATTCCTAAACCTTTCTCGTTTTCGTTTTCACAAAAAGAACCAGCATTGTCCTCGATTTCGATTACCGCTATTTCGCCATTCCTAAATGCGCTAATCTTCGCTATTCCTGGTTCCAGCATATTGGATATTCCGTGCTTTATGGCGTTTTCTATCAGTGGCTGCAAGGTAAAGGCGGGCAGTCTAAGGTTAAGTAAACTTGGGTCCACGTCTGTTTCGACGGTGAGACGGTCTTCAAACCTGGCTTTCTCAATGGTCAGGTAAGATCTTACATGGGCGAGTTCTTCTTCGAGTGTCGACAATTCGCTGTCTCTTTTTAAATTCTTGCGGAGAAAGGCCCCGAGTTGAATCAGCAACTCTCTGGCTCGATCCGCATCCTTACGCAAGATCGCTATAATGGTGTTCAAGGCGTTAAATAGAAAGTGTGGGTTAACCTGGGCCTCGAGTAGTTTGAGTTCTGTAGTGACTAGAAGGTTTTTTTGCTGTTCATATCTGGACAACAAAAGCTGACTCGACAAAAGTCGGGCAATCCCTTCGCCCAGGGACTTGTTCATATTGAGGAATCTCTTATTACCCGCCTCATAAAGTTTTATGGTCCCCACCACAGAGTCATCCATCGTAAGAGGGACTACCAAAGCGGAACTGAGCGGGCAGCGCTCGGATATGGAACAGTTAAATCTGTGATGAATTCCGTCGGCAAAGACTACTTTGTTCTCGTCAATAGCCTGTTTGCATAGTGGGGATTCAATTGGCTGATCAGGAAAATGGTGCTCGGATCCAACGCCAACAAAAGAAAGCACTCTTTCTGTGTCCGTGATAGCAACGGCGCTAACTCCTGTCTCTTCACGAATGATTTTGGCCATCTCATCGGCAGTCTGTCTGTTGAAGCCAGTTGTGAGCAGACTCAACGTTCTCTCTGCAATTTTCAGAGTCCTGGCTGAAAAAGCAGCGGCAGCTCTGTCATGCATGTCCCGTTGGTCCCGTATGATGCTCATGAAAAGAGCGCAACCGCCGGAACTGGTCAAGATCATGGGTAACGCGATAACCTTTACGAGAGCCAGCGCTTCGGAGAAAGGCCTAGAAACAGCAAGTATTATGATCATCTGGACAGCTTCGGCAAAAAAGGTTGTAACGAAAGCGATTTCCGGCCGAAACATGTCCTGGAGTTTGCCCCTTCTGGCAAGATAGAGATGGATCATGCCGCCAATAAAACCTTCAGCAGTGGTCGACAACCCGCACGAAAATGCAGTGAAGCCACCTTGGAAATACCGGTGCAGACCGCCCGTGAAGCCCACAGAAGTCCCGAGTACCGGGCCTCCAATTATCCCCGCCAAAACTGGTCCTATGGATCGAGTATTAGCCAGGGCATCCTGAATAGGGTGCCCCAGATATGTCCCCATGATCGACAGAGCTGAAAAGAAGAAATATAGGTAGATCTTGTCTTTCAGATCAAGACTCTGGTTAGTAAGTGGCCGAAACCATGGTGATTTGCAATAAACATAACCTACTACCAGAAAAACGGCCATGGTCTGAAAAAGCTGAAGGAAAAGACTCATGGCATACTCCTGCTCGCGCCGCTATACTACCCCAATCTCGATGGGCCGAAACCAATCTTACTATAGTTTATTCTAATCAATGTCATAAATACCAAAAACCGGCCTCCATCAAACTCGATTGTTGACCTCGATATTTGACAGAGACCGGATGGCAAGAGCGATTCTTGTCCTATGCGTCAATATTTACGGGCCTACAGCCTCGTATTCTTTCTTTGCATCGGAGATGTCTACGACCGGCTCATGATAAAGTTGATACCATCTTCTGAAAGCTTCAACGAACACTTCCGTCATGAGTAGCATCAAAATTACGGATAGAACGACGAGGAGATACAAGCCTTTTGGAAGATAGTTGTTAACAATATTCAAGTAACCAGCAGACATTACGACCGGGATCATAAAGAGGCCGGGAACCGCGGTAACCCACGCATATCGCTTTTTCCCCATTCTCATTATCATGGCCGTCCCCACGATCAGAGCGCATGTCGCCAGAAGCTGGTTGCTCATTCCAAATAGAGGCCAGATCGTCGATATATCTCCAGTGTAGACGAGGTATCCCCACGAGAAAGTAAAAAGAAAACTCGTTATGATTATCCCTGGTGTCCATTTTTTCTCGCTAAACTTGGGAATGACTCTTCCAATCATTTCCTGAAGTAGATACCGTCCCACACGTGTGCCGGTGTCAACAGCCGTGAGAATAAACACAGCCTCGAACATGATCGCAAAATGGTACCAATACGCCATCAAGCCCTTGAAAATTGGCACAGAACCGAAAATGTACGCCATACCTACG
The DNA here is from genome assembly GCA_963846725.1 of uncultured delta proteobacterium. GTDB lineage: Bacteria > Desulfobacterota > Desulfomonilia > Desulfomonilales > Desulfomonilaceae > CAJBEZ01. The sequence continues at coordinate 3,220 of CAWJXP010000032.1, forward strand.
GCAAGTGAAACAGCTCCGCCAGGTCTGCCCTGCAACTGTTCACCAACTTGTCTGGACAATTCGGAAAGATGAACAGGCGCCATACCAAGTTTCTCAAAAACAGGCCCCGGCGTATTGATGGCGAAATAATCCGCCGGTACCAGCACGCAGGCTGCGATTAGAGCCATAATCGCCACGAAGCCCTCAACGAGCATTGCGCCGTATCCAATAAAGAGAATATCTTTCTCGTTGCCAACCATCTTTGGTGTGGTTCCGGTCCCGATAATAGCGTGAAATCCGGACAACGCGCCACACGCTATCGTGATGAACAGAAACGGGTATACCGAGCCAGGAACTATCGGTCCCCCGCCGTGGACATACTTCGTGATTGAGGTCATCTGCAACTCAGGGTGAACAACCGCAATTCCAATAGCCAGCAGCGATATGGTTCCGATCTTGAGGTATGTTGACAGGTAGTCACGAGGGCACAGGAGCAACCATACAGGGAGAGCGGAAGCTATGAATCCGTAGATGGGTATCATTATGGACAACTGGGGTTTCGAAAGGTTCAGCCAGGAAGAAAGAGTCGGGCTCTCCGCTACATATGGGCCCGTTATGACGCACAAGAAAAGCAGCGCCACTCCCATGATGCTCGCCCCCCGTACATCGCCCGGTCGAATAAGCTCCATGTGGACACCCATGAGTAACGCTATGGGAATCGTGCAAAGAACTGTCCAGGTTCCCCACGGGCTTTGAAACATTGCGTTGACCACTGCTATGGAAAGCCCCGCAAGTGTCAGGATAAGTATGAAAAGGATGGCGAAAGAGGCCACCAAACCTGCCCTCTGTCCAATTTCAGTGGCGGCTATTGAGGACAGACTCTGTCCCTTGTGCCTTACGGAAGCGAACAGCACAACCATGTCGTGCACTGCGCCTGCGACCACGGCTCCGATGATGATCCACAACGCTCCCGGCAGATAGCCGAACTGAGCGGCGAGCACAGGGCCCAACAGGGGGCCTGCGGCAGCTATGGCTGCAAAATGGTGACCGAATAGCACGTATTTGTTGGTCGCATGATAGTCATGGCCATCGTCCATAGTCACAGCCGGGGTTGGTCTCGAAGAGTCCAGGCCCAGGACTTTTTGGGCTATGAAAAGGCCATAATATCGATATGCGAGCGCAAACACCAATGAAGCGACAAATACTAAAGTAAGAGCGTTCATAAGTTTTCTCCTATGTCAGATGCGCATCGTAATCCCAAAAATTTGACATTTTGTTGACCGATTGACTTGTGCATATAAACAACTCCACCCTGGCGCCGGGTCTCGAACGGAGCAGGAGAGTGATTGCAAAAGCGAACATTCCCGCCCTGGTGGCGCCAACCGTGAAAACTTGGGCTGGCCTGACGCTTTTAAATTTCTATGATTTTGACACTTGACATGTAAAAGGGTGATAATCAACGAGAGTCATGGTTAGCGGCGGTATAATCAGGCTAACGGTACATATCCCGGGGGTAACAGGCGCATTAGCTTGAACGAACACAATCAGGGGATTGCTTTGAGGCGAGTCTTGATCAAGGCAAGAACAGATTCACTTTGCGGTTTGAAACAGGTCCTGCATGGTTTCAAAAAGAAGTGATTTGGATATCGGTTTGGAAACATAGGCGTTCATGCCGGCTTCGAGACAGGCTTCTTCGTCTTTCTTAAAAGCGTGAGCGGTCATGGCGATGATGGGGATTTGTTTACCGGTTCCCTTCTCAGATTCTCTGATAGCTCTGGTAGCTTCCAGACCATCCATCTCCGGCATTTGTACATCCATCAGTATTAGATCAAAATCTCCGGTCCTATGTTTTTCGACACCATCCAAGCCGTTATTAGCGACCACAACCGAGTGCCCTTTTTTCTCCAGTATTAGCGTGGCCATTTTTTGATTGACCAGATTATCTTCGACCAACAGGATCCTCAAGGGTTTTAGCTGTGGAAGTTCTTTTCTTACAGGAGGATGGCTTGCGGGTTTGGTTCTCGAATCCACAGGAGACAATGTGACGGCTATAGTATGTAAAAGGTCTTTGTAGTTAAGAGGCTTACACAAATACCCGTCAACTCCTAATTCGGCGCATCTCTCGCAGCCACCTATCGGATCAGCGGAAGACATGATTATTATCTTCAAATTTAAGAGCTTGGGATCATTACGAATCATTTCGGTCAATTTGAAGCCGTCAATTTCCGGCATCATGACGTCTATCAACGCTATTGCGATAGAGTCTCCGGTTTGGCCGTAAGACTTTATGATTTCGAGCGCTTCTCCGGCGGATTCAGCCATTACCGGTTTCATGCCCCATGATTCAATGGTTTTTTTCAGAATTTTTCGGTTAACTTCATTGTCATCAACGACTAGAATTATTTTGTCCCGGACAACGGCTAGATCTTTGGCCCGGTCCTCATCTGAAAGGCCATGTCTAACTCCAAGTCTGCACGTGAAATGAAAGACGCTGCCTTTTCCAGGTTCACTCTCGACCCAGATTTTGCCGTTCATCATCTCGACAAGTTGGCTGGTAATCGCTAGCCCCAGGCCCGTACCCCCATATTTACGTGTTGTGGACGAATCCGCCTGGGTGAACGGGTTAAATATCATTTCCTGGTTTTCTCGCGGTATGCCAACTCCAGTATCGCAAACTTCAAATTTAAGCTCTACCTCGTCTGATGTTTGGGATACGACACAGACATTCAATGAGATTACGCCTGCTTCCGTAAATTTGATAGCGTTTCCCACCAAATTGACTATGATCTGCCGGAGACGTCCCAAGTCACCCGTCACTACTTCCGGCACTTTGTCATCAACGTTACAGACAAGATTCAAATTTTTTTCGTGAGCTTTGATAGCTAAAGATTGCATGATTTCGTCAAGACGATCTCCGATCCGGAAATCGCTGTAATCAAGGTCCAGCTTTCCAGCTTCTATTTTGGAAAAATCGAGAATATCATTGATCAGGGAGAGCAATGATTTGGCCGAATAATTAACCAGGTTTAAATTCTCGCGCTGTTCCTGAGTCAGTTCGCTATCGAGAACAACGTGAGTCATACCAAGTATGCCATTCATCGGTGTCCTGATTTCATGACTCATTACCGCCAGGAAATCACTCTTGGCGCGATTTGCTTTTTCTGATTCTTCGCGAGCAGTGACCAATTCCGACTCTATGAGTTTTCTTTCAGAGATATCCCGGACGATACCTATGAACCCAATTTCGTTACCTATTCTCATTTCGCTGACAGAAATCTCCAATGGAAAGATGGTTTTGTCTTTTCTCTCTCCTTCAATTTCTCTGGTCTTTCCAATTATCTCGTTTTCTCCAGTTTCCAGGTATTTTTGAACGTATCCATCATGGAGGCCTCTATGTGGCTCCGGTATTATAGTATTGATGTTTTTTCCAATCACTTCACTGGCCGTATATCCAAAAATCCTCTCTGCCGCGGGGTTGAAAGTCTGGACTATTCCCCGACTATTGATAGTTATGATAGCGTCAATAACGTTCTCAACAATTGCTCTGATTCTCTGCTCACTTCGAACTAGTTGTTCTTCAGCGGTTTTTCGAAGTCTCTCATTCTTGTATGCTTGAACAATACCGGCGCATGTTGCCAGGAAAGGTTCCAGGAAATCCACTACACCCTGGTCAAAACCGCCTGGCCTGTTGGCGATCCCTATCATTCCGACAAATACATCAGCCGCATGGAATGGTAGCCCCAGGAAGGAACGCAAATCAGGGTGCCCCTCTGGAAGGCCGCCGCTTCGTGGATCGTTCTTGGGATCGTTCGAAATTACCGGCTTCTCTGTGGTGATTGCGCTGCCAAAGAGAGTATTCAAGTTGTGAAATTCAAGGCCCTCGTTTGAATATTTTTCGTAAAAAGCGCGTGTAGCGTCATTCCACGCAATATTTGTAATGGCGAAGGTCTTAATATAAGGTTGATTATCCTCGTCTCTCATGATCTCAGCGATGAAGCCATACTCACCTTGAGTAAGTTCCAAAAGGGCGTTTAAAACCCCTTCAAAAAGTTCACGAGGGTTGGGGTCCAAAAAATAACGATTTTGAGCGATGGTAAGGGTATTTAACAAGTTGTTGCTGGCCCGCAGTTCCTCAGTCAGTCGATCTGCCATTTGCAAGGCGTTTAAACGGTTGTTGAGCAGGGTGAGAGTAAGCCCGAACAGTAGGAGACTGATTATTGTTCCACTGGCAAAAGTGAGCCAAGCTTTTGCGTAACCCGCTACAGACGCATGGATGCCCGGTTGTGTGAATCTGAGAGTCCAGGGGCGACCGTTGAAATCGACCTGTAATTCTTCCGTAAACTTCGGCGGTAGATCTATGTCCTTGCCTTCGACGGCCTGACTGTCGTAGAGGATCGAATCATTTGATAACAACGTGCCGTCGTAGACCTGTAATCTAATCCGCAAGCTTTCCTGCGAATCCCAACCACCAAGAATGCCGCTCATTAGATTCGTCATCCGGTAGGGGCTGTAAACCCATCCAACAAGAGCTTTGCGTCGCTGTTCAACCGTCCTTATGGGCATCCCTTTGCTGTAAACGGGAACGTACATCAGGGTACCCGCTTGAACGTCAGACTCTGTTTCCTGCACCAGGTGGACTTTTCCGGATAGCGCTGCGGTATTCTGGTCCCGCGCCCGTTCCATAGCCGCCCGGCGCACGGGTTCGGAAAACATGTCATAGCCAAATGCGCGTAGGTTCCGGCCTACAAAAGGCTCGAGATAGATGATTGAGGAGTAGAGGTCTCTATCGCCTTCCGGCCACAATTTGTAATTCGGGAAGCCTTCGCTTCGTATCTCCAGGATGTGTTGCGCCAAACGACCAGGCGGAATCCGGGCAGCAAAGCCGATGCCCTGGATGCCGGGAAAATTGGATTCCAGGTTCAGGCGTTGAGTGAGGATCCGCCATTCATCACGAGTGACCTTATCCGAAGCGTCGAAAAAAGCAGCCCCACAGAGAAGGATTTGTTCGTGAGCTTCAAGCCTGTCAGCGATCTTGCCCCTGATTTCGTTGCACGCGAAAACGAATTCCTGCTTGGCCAGAACATCTGCGTCGGATTTCACATAATAGGCGGCTAATGTGGTGAAAATCATGGAAGCCGCCAGGATGCCCCATGCCAGCCACACTTTTCGGCGCCCCAACTCTCGGACATGGACAGTTTTATTGTTGGGGCTCTGGTTCAAGAGGCCTCCATCAGAGGATGAATTTGAGGGACACTGGTCTTGGTACAGTAGACGCCAGGTAATAGAGAGTTTTGCAATAGCGCAATTCGCGATATCAGCGTAGCAAATGATTCCGCCTTATGGACAAACTCCATGGCGAAGTGTTTCTTATCAATAAACGCTTATTGGCTATATTGTCAAACCGGTCATTTCTTTTTCGGTCTTCTGGGTTTTTCGTCGTAAAGTAAAATGTGTAGTATCAGGATGACGGCTCCCGCTGACGCTATAAGAAAAAATATAATTGCTATGGCAGGGTAGCCCAGAATCTGAAACGTGGTAGGTATCCGCGCCATTAACCCAGCTCCGATGATTACGGACGCCAACAACAATCCTAAAGTGATTCTGTTGGCAATTTTTTGCATGCCTCCTACAAATCTGTTTTCATCAAGCAGGTCAACTTTTACCTGGAACCTGTTAATGGCCATTTGCTCCAGCACGGAGCTTAAAGACCTGGGCAGGTTGCTGATCGAATCCTTAAATTCCCAAATTCCGGAAATGACATTGCCGACAGTGACACGGCCGGCCAGATACTGAAGCATAATCTTTCCAGCATATGTACGTAAGCTGGAATTGGGGTCGAAGTTGGGGTCCAGGGCTGCGGCGACCTGGTCCAGTTGCAGAATTGTCTTGCCGAGCATAGCCAGATCCTTTGGGACCCTTATTCCGCATTCCCTGGCGACACTCGTGAACTCAAGAATCAACTTCCCCATCTGAATTTGTCCCAGAGTTGTATTGCCGTAACGGAAAATGAGTTCAACCGTCCGACGATCGTACTTGGATGCGTCGAAGTTGTCCATCTTCTCGCCGATTGAAGCGGCGATGTGAGCCGCATCTTCAGGTTCACCGTTGCTCATGGCAACCAGAAATCGTATCAGCTTTTCCCTCATCCCGGGAGTAATTCGAGCCACCATTCCCAGATCCAGTATCCCGATTCGGCCATCCTTCGTAAGCACAAGGTTCCCAGGATGGGGATCGGCGTGAAAAAATCCGTCAACCAGGATTTGTTTCAAATATGCCCTAAAGGTGTCTTCCAGTAACAGAGCCCTGTCAATGTCGGGTTTGACGGAATCGGACAAGAGCGTAATCTTTGTGCCCTCTATGAAACCCATTGTGAGAATTCGTTGAGTAGTAAGCGTCTCAATTGGAATGGGAACCACGATGTTGTTAAATTCCTGAAGGTTCTTCCTGAGGGTGATCAAATTTCGCATTTCCTGCAGGTAGTCGAGTTCACGTAACATACTGCTATTGAATTCCTGAAACATGTCATCGACACCATACAACTCACCGATCTCGGTATTTTTTTGGACAAACCCGGCGATAGCCCCAATTACTTCCAGGTCAGTCATAACGGTTTCCCGGATGTTTGGCCTTTGCACCTTGACGACCACGGTTCTGCCGTCAAGGGTCAGGGCACGATGAACCTGACCGATGGAAGCGGCTGCGATGGGCTCCGGGTCAAACTCCGTGAACGCCTCTGAAACTTCTATTCCCAACTCGGCCTTTATAGTCTCCTGAGCCTGCTCGAAGGAGAAACCTTTAACTTCGCTTTGAAGACGCCCTAGAGCGTCAACGTATTCTCGAGGAAGTATATCGGGTCTGGTAGAAAGGAATTGTCCCAGCTTTACGAAAGTTGGCCCCAGGGTCTCAAGGTCTCTGGCGAGTTCTTCCCCTTCCAATGTTACTCTAGATGCCTCGCGTTGGCTTTTTTCGAGCATCTTGTCGAGACCGGTTTTTCTTGCGATGTCGTAGAAGCCGTATCTCACAAGTAACAAGGCAATGTCCTTGTATCGCTTGAGATGAGTCGTCTTTATCGGGAGAACCATCACAAACCTCGTTAAGTTATAATTTTGGTTTGAAAGCCGAGATTCGTCAACAAATCCATTAGTATTTAAGTTGGGAGAAAAATCAACAGGCGCTGGAATATATCCCGGTTTTTAAGACAACTACATTGCGAGGATGATCATCTAATTGTGGGAGCCGGAAATACTGGATCGAGCCCTGTGAGTCTAATTACCAACCAGTTCTATTTTCAATGTGTTAGGCGCCAGAAGTCAATGACATCTTTATTGGTTGATAACTGGTCGCCTGATTCTGATGTTGGACCAGGGACCAAAAATATCGTGAAACAGCAATACCGAAACTTGTATAATTCATAGTCTCAAATGGTTTGGGCGGCGGCGCAAGCTTTTGCCGCGCCGTCCCTGACCGAAATCCTGCAACAAGTATTTGGTGACAGTTTTCTGAAATTAGTTGTATTCAGTCTTTAGTGAAGATCAATTACACTCTGGTGGGAATAATTCTTGGCTTTGTGAGGAGAGGATAGTCTCAATGAAGAAAATTGTCGGTCTGATCGGGTCGCCCAGGAAATTGGGGAACAGCGAACTGATCGTTAAGGAGATAAGCCGCAATGTCCCCGAAGAACATGAATTGGTATTGGCGCATCTCACCAAGATGGACCTGAAGCCTTGTACAGGTTGTTATCAATGTCTGTTCAAGCAAGGACGATGCTCCTTGAACGACAATATGTCTGCAGTGCTCGATGAGTTAATCGATGCGAATGGTCTGATTCTGGCGGCGCCGACCTACTTCCTGGGCCCTTATGGAATCGTAAAGGTATTTACAGACCGTGCTCTCATGTTTTTGGCGAGGATTGAAGAATTTTACGGTAAACCAGCGGTAACAGTCGCTTTGGCAGGCATATCGGGGGGAGAAGGTTACAGCTCGATGGCGCTTGCCTCAGCGGCTTTTTGTATGGGGTTTGATGTTAAGGATCAAGGGTTGGTTTATGCTGCGCTTCCAGGAGAAGCGCTTTTGAGTGAAAAAAATAAAGTCATAGCCGCTCACTTAGGCAAGGTCCTTCTCGATCCGGATTATGTTAGAAAACCAAATGATCACGAATGTAACCTCTGCTCTGGAAACACCTTCAAATTTCATGCAGATGATAAGATTGAATGCCTCTCCTGTCATAATCGTGGCAAAATAAAATTTCTCAACGGGACCCCGCATTTAGAGATTACGCCCGATTCACACAATATCCTTGGCGACTTAAAGTCAAGAGTAGCTCATCGCTCGTGGCTTATGGGGATGAAGGACAAGTTTAAAGAAAAGAAGGCGATCTTGAGAGAAGTTTCTGTCGGATATTCGAATGAGGGAAGGTGGATTCATAAAAAAGGGGAGGACTAAAACCAGGGAAAATTTGGAATCGACATGGAGCGATTCGCATCAAGAGGCTCAGGCCCACCGAGAAGTTATGGGTTTTCTGATGATTTTCTTGAGATGACGCTCTGAGTGATTGTAAGTGAGATGTTCAGGTTTTGAAGATTTGATCCGTTTAATTGATTGAATCTCACCTCGGATATTGTCCGGTCAGGGCTCTGAGACAGCGCTGTCCAAAGGTTGTCTATTTCAGACAGACTTAAATTGTAAGAGTAATTGTTCCCCATTGCTATGGTCCAGTCCGGCATGGGCAATGACCAAACTATGCCCGCGTCCTTTATGTACAGCCTCATGGACGTTATGTCTACCTTTCCGCGAGATGTTACAGTCGCTGAAACCTGTATTGTGGATGGTTTGATGTTGTTAAGCAGGGCGGCCGAATATTTCGGATACAGTGTAAAGATAACCTCCGCGTCCCCGAGAGCCACGAATGTGGTTGGAGTCGGCCTCAGACCCATCAGCGGACTCTGTTGAGACTGCGTGAGAAGCGATTGTCTGTGGACCGGCTCGATCCATGAGATTTTTTAGGTGGATTGGGCTCAGCATGGAGAGGGATAGGGTATATTCCATCGGGAGTCGGAAGAGCATGGAATCCGTTACCAACGGGTCTGTCGTCGACAGGACCGCCGGCCTGGACAAACGGAAGCTTTCCGGTCAGAAATCCATCCAGGTTCAAAGGAATATTAACAAAGCCTCCGACTGTTTCATAGGACCCATAGATCTGGTCCCGCCCGACCTCATATCTAAGGATCAATGCCCCGTTCCAGGGTTTAAAATCAACGCCGCCCCGGACTCCATAGACACTGTAATGTACGTCATAATTGTAAATGTTGAGCTTGAAGCGCAAATCGTGGGACTTGTCGAACAGAGATGTTGTGTACCCCGCCTCGAAATCCATGTTAGGTGGTCCGCTAATCAGCTCCCCATCAATATAATGTGGTCCTCTGAAGAGGTTACCATCGTGATTGAAGTTCAGGTCTAGGAAACGTCCTTGTTTGGCAACGAAGCCGCCATTTCGGCTCCCACTCCAGCCGCCGACCACCACTCGCCCAATATTCGTGTCGAATCATAAAAGCCGTTAAATCCGACCATTATGTCCGGATTCAGCAATTCCCGGTATCCTCCACCAAAGGATAGATCAACTCTGTGTTGAGGAAAAGAACCGGGAACCTGCCAAAAGTCCTGAAATTCGACGTGGCCCTGACCAAAAAAGGTGTCTGACCATCTGAGGTGAAGTGGAACAAAAATATCTCCTATAAAACGGCCG
>CAWJXP010000033.1:0-12521 GCA_963846725.1 uncultured delta proteobacterium
GGGGCTGAAGAAATAACGAGAAGAATCATGTCTGACAACGGCATTGAGGTCGTCAGATTGGAGAAAGTCACTCCTAGCCTGGAAGACGTATTTGTAACCTTGACAACACCGGTTACAAAATAATGGTGTCCAGGCGCTGGAGGCGACAAATTCATTTATCAGACCAAGTCTGTAACCAGGACTTTTGTAACAAATGAATATAGTTCGGACTTCTGGCTGTAGCAAAGAAAGAAACCCGGCAGATTATGCGGGATAGCCGTTCTCTTTACCTGGCGCTCGGCATACCCGTCATGCTCATGATCCTTTTCGGTTATGCCCTGTCACTGGATGTTGACGACATTCCGATTGCTGTCTGGGATCAAAACCGAAGCCCGGAATCTCGTGATTTTATAGATAGAATGACCAGTTCCGGCTATTTTAGATTGGTTGCCCAAACGGACAACTACCCGGAAATAATTAGGGATCTTGATCGGAACATGATTAGCGTGGGGGTTATAATACCATTTGATTTCAGCCACAACCTAAAAAATGGTTCTTCCACCCAGATTCAGGCGATTGTAGACGGTTCCGACTCCACCAGGGCGAACCTGGCGATTGTTTACCTGGACACGATAAGCGCTACTTTCGAAGGTGATCTGAAAATGGAATCGCTGACAAAACAGGCGGTTCAAAGCAGGGTCAGCGCGCCTATCGACCCCAGAATTCGCATTGTCTACAACCCGGAACTCCGAAGCCGCAATAACATAATTCCCGGCTTGATCCCAGTTATAATGATGATCATCTCCGCTCTCTTGACATCGCTCACCATAGTCAGAGAACGGGAGACTGGAACAATGGAACAACTCATGTCAACGCCGCTTAAACCCGGCGAGTTGGTTGTGGGTAAGTTGATTCCATATTTTACACTTGGCTATGTAGACCTGATGCTGGTTTACATCATGGGCAGATACGTTTTTCAAGTTCCGTTCCGTGGGAGTTTGCTCATCATGTTTGGGGTTTCCAGCGTTTTCCTTATAGGCGCTATGTCTATCGGTTTCCTGGTTTCGGCCGTAGCTTCCAATCAGTTTTTTGCTACTCAGTTGGCTCTACTGGGAACTGTCCTTCCCACTTTTTTACTGTCCGGGTTTGTTTTCCCAATTTCTAATATGCCTGAATCGCTCCAATATTTTACCTACATTATTCCTGCCAGGCACTACATAACCGTGCTCAGGGCTGTTTATTTGAAGGGAGTGGGTTGGGACGCCATAATCTTGCCCACCTTTGCTCTAGTGGTCTTTGCCCTGTTTGTTACAACATTAGTAGCAAGAAAACTTGGCAAATATTCCCTATGATGGACAAAGCCCCAAAATTAGCGGATCGCTCGGGACCGACTACTGGGAGCGTCCCAAATAATCGGGATATTCCCACCGGTATCACTCCCAGGCAGGACTCACTGAAACGAAAAGTCTCAGAGAGCCTTCAAAGGATCAGATGGCTGATCTGGAAGGAATTCATTCAAATTGTCCGTAACAGACAGAATCTTATGATGTTGCTAATTGCGCCGGTCATCCAGTTGGTCATTTTTGGGTCAGCGAGTAGACTGGATGTGAATAACGTCGCTACTGTCGTAGTAGATCTGGACCATTCCGCAATGAGTCGTGACCTTGTGGAAGGGTTCGCCAAATCAGGGTATTTTAAAATTGTCAAATATTTGAACAGTTATGACTCAGCAGATCGGTTCTTCGAGAGAAACCAGGCTTCACTGGCTATTCTCATCCCTCCGGATTTCGAGAAGCGTGTGCAGGGAAGACGCAAAGCTGAGGTCGGGATTCTTGTTGATGGTGTCGATACGATAACGGCCGGCACCGTCTCAGGTTACGCTCAGTCCATAATTCAGAGATTCTCGGATGATATGTTGGCGTCACGAATTAACAGTATGCAAGGGCTGCTTTATGACTCCACAACGCCGAGGCTCATCATCCCTGAATTCTCTAACGCATCTCGAGCCTGGTTTAACCCAAATCTTAATTCCAAGGATTTTTTTGTCCCTGGGGTGGTGGCCTTGATACTCTTGACTCTGGCTATAATATTAACGTCATCTGTAATTGTAAGAGAGAGAGAAATCGGTACAATAGAAACAGCTTATGGTCGCTCCTATCTCAAGGCTGGAGCTTATTCTCGGGAAGACCTCGCCCTGTTTTTTTATTGAACTGGTCACGTTACTCATTGTGACACCTCTTGCGTTGATCATTTATGATATTCCGTTTAGGGGATCAATCTGGTTCTTCTTTGGGGCGTTTTTCTTGTTTCTGATCACCGCGTCAGCAATTGGTATGACGATATCCGCGTTTTGCAAGACCCAACAACAGGCAGTTCTTACATCATTCATGTTTCTTCAGCCTTCAATCTTGCTTTCAGGGTACGCTTTCCCCATTGAAAATATGCCTTCTGTGATTCAGTACATTACTTATTTAAACCCTGTCAGATATTTCATAACGATTCTGAGAGGCGTATTCCTGAAAGGAACAGGCTGGGAGACCCTTTGGCCCCAAGTAATTCCAATTTTTATTATGGCGGTTATTTACATCGCATGGGCCTCCGCGTTATTTAAAAGGAGAATAGATTAACTGGGATCCGTAGAAAATAGTGGTCCATTGACGCAGGTCCGCATGTTTTGCGGTTGGCTGATTTTCTTGATTGGAGTTTCTAATGAGTTTTGTTGACACAAGCCTGGAGAGTTTGAACTGGCAAATCGCTTTTATGCGTCAAGAGCTTGACCACCTGCGTTCCCTTCAAAAACAGTTACGAACTGAGGCTCGAGTTTGCTTTGAAAATTCCGCAAAACTGGAAGCGATTATCAGAGCTTTTGACGGTTTTATCTATGTGTGCTCTTCGAATTACCAGGTGGAGTACATGAACGACAAACTTATTGAACGCACCGGCTACAATCCAATAGGACAAAAATGTTTCAACGTGTTGCACGGATTAGACCATGTTTGCGACTGGTGTGTGAATGACAGGGTTCTGAAGGGTGAAACAGTCCGTTGGGAGATTAGGAGCCCCAAAGACAATCATTACTACTACGTCATCAATACACCGATATATTACCCGGATGGGTCAATTGCGAAAATGGCCATGATTCAGGATGTGACCGACAAGAAAAATGTCGAAATCGAAAGAGAGAAATTAATAGCCCAACTGGAAACTAAAAATGCGGATCTGGAGGTATTCAGTTACGCAGTTTCTCATGATCTCAGGGGGCCTCTACTCACGATCAGGGGGCTTCTCAAGTGGATAGAACGTGACGCAATAAATTCAAACCTGAAAAGACTTCAAGAGAATATGTCCACTATTTTCCGTTCCGCAGACCGCATGGAGAGGCTCATAACCGATCTGTTAAAACTTTCAAGGGTTGCAAACTTGCAGGACGAAGTGCAGGAAATGAGGTTCGAAGAAATTGTTTGGGAAGCATTGGAACTCCTGTCCGGCAAAATAACCCAGAGCAATGTGAAGATAGATATCCAGAATGATTTGCCCAAAGTGTGCGCTTGCAGGAACAAACTACTTACTGTTCTCCAGAATCTAATAGAGAATGCAGTAAAATATATGGGACCCCAGACTGAACCGAGAATAAAAATAGGGTCCAGAAACGATGGCGAAGAAGTTGTTTTCTTTGTTGAAGATAACGGGATCGGGCTGGACCCTAAAAATCTGTCCAAGATCTTCGGCTTGTTTGTGAAGTTGGATGAGAATTCAGAGGGCACGGGCATTGGATTGGCAATGCTCAAGCGGATCCTCGAAGCCGACCATGGTCGCATTTGGGTTGAATCACAGGGAATCGGTTATGGATGTCGGTTCTGTTTCACGTTTAAAAATTGTGAAACGCCTGCTCCAGTGTAACATTCGACCCAAAGAAACTATTCCGTAGAGTCGAGATTCATTAGCAAAAGATCAGGATTCCCCAATTCCCAGCTCCAGCTTTACGCTAAAAATCTCATCATCAATCTCCCATTCAATGGATTAGGCCTGTCTATCCACATATCTACCTGAAGCTATTTCCATAAAATACTAGCTAGTTACATATCAACACTTGACAAAGTCCGCTCTTGTTCGTTACAAGCAGATTATGACGTACTCGTCAGTCACTATATTTTAGGGCTATACTATTCGATTCTTATAGTTGGAGATAATCATGGACATCTCTCTGGAAACCGCAATTAACAGTGTAGTCAACAACACCAGAGCCCACCGCGACACTTTCGCCATTCCCGAATTGATTAAAATCCTCAAAAATGAACTCCTTAAGTTGCCTAACGATGACGCCGTCAGGTCTGACGCAACCCGTTCAATAGTCGACGTGGCAGCCAAGGCGCTCATGGCCTCGCCGATTTATTCGGACACGCTCATACGGGAGTTCTACAGAAGCGCGATCGATTCCGCCGAAGCTAATGGGGTACCCGAGAGAACTTATTCTCGAAGACCTGCTTTTCCAGAGCCTGAGACGGTCGGTCGAAGGTGAAACATCCAAAAGGAAAAAGCAGAAAGACGTCAGGCACAGAATACTACAGGCAGCGCTGACAGAGTTTTCCGACAAAGGCTTCCACACTTCTACAATTGATTCCATAGCTGATCGGGCCGATATAGCGAAGGGTACAGTTTACCGTTACTTCAAGACGAAAGAGAGTATTTTCACGGCCCTCAAAGAGGACACCATGTCCGAATTTGTGGAATTGGCTCGAAAAGACCTGAGTGTTCAGGACGATGTCCTTACAATAATTGAAAGCGTAATCAAAATATATCTCACGTTTTTTGAACAGAATTCTGCTTTTTTTAAAGTTATAATTCAGAACACAAGGATTTTGGCAGAGAGTTTTCTGAAAAGTTTATCCAGGAACTGATCCTGGCCCTGCCTGGACTTAAACGTCGATGCTGGAAAGCTTCTCGCTCTGGTCGCTTAAAGCAGATGAATTACTTTACCGTGTTCTACGGAATAATCGGCTTTCTAAATGGAGTGATCCAAAAGTGGCTACGAGAAGGAGCGGAGGGGTCGCTCCTCGATGAAGTCGATACTGTGAGGGAAGTGCTGTTTTATGGCTTCGCTATTCCTCCCAGCCAAGCTTTCAACACAAATCCGCTTAAGGTGATCTCATGAAAACGATTTCCGAACTTAGCATCGGTAAGCCCATAATTTTTGTTAATCCGTATTTCAACAAGGACTTCACGTTAATTGCCAAGGTTAATCAGGCAGGTGGGATCGGAGTAATCGACCACGTAACAGCGGGTCCCGCTCGCTTTGAGCCCGATGACTTAACGCCTTATGGGATAAGGGTCCATGTGGATGATCCTTTACTAGAGGGTTCGAATAAACGAATAAAATTGGGCATCATTCCTCTGGAAGACAATGATCGCCTGCTCTTGCTTGAGGACGGTTGGTTTTCAAAACTGTCAATTCCGGTTTTCGTGGAAGTGGGGAGCGTCTCGGACGTTGCCAATGCTCAAAGGATAGCGGCTGCCGGCCTCATCGTTAGAGGTTCTGAAGGGCCTGGTTGGGTAAGCCCAACTCACGGTTTTGTGTTACTCCAGCAAATAATCCAGATGACAAAACTTCCCGTGTTCCATCAGGGAGGTATCGGCCCTTACACTTCCGCCGGAGCCATTGGAGCAGGGGCTTCAGGAATAGTTCTGGATTATCATCTGTTGTTAACAGATGAATCCGCCATAGATTCCGAACTGAAAAGTTTTTTAGGCTCGATCAATTTGCCGGGCTCCACAATACTGAATGAGATTTCAGGACATCCTTTCCGATCCTACTCTCGAATAGGCACAAAAAAAATTCGTGAACTCAAAAAAATGGAAGACTCTCTTCCCGTAGACGATTCCAGGCAATACCAGAAACTAATTTCTTCACAGATTGGCGACCCTTCCTCTAAACCCGACGGCGACGATTCAATCTTCCCGTTTTCTGAAGACCTGATAATCAACAGGATGCTGCTTCAGAAATGTCACTCGGTTTCCGAAGTTATCGCTGCATTTGATAGCGCTATGAAACTCTGCTCCGGCGCCTGGCCATTTAAAGAGGGCTCGCCACTGAGCGTTGAGCATGGTGTCAGGTTTCCAGTTGTGCAGGGTCCGATGGCTCATGTAAGTGACAACGCGGATTTTCTGAAGGCGGTAAATGATGGGGGCGGATTGCCATTCCTGGCTTTGGGCAATATGCCCGGACCGATAGCTAAACAGGCGATTGAGCAGGCGCGTGAAAAAAACGGATCAAGATTTGGGGTAGGCTTGATAGGGCTCGAGATCAATCGTAGCCGGTATGAAGCGCATCTGGAGATAATGCGCTCCAATCCTCCAAAATTTGCGATCCTAGCCGCTGGCGGTCCAGAACTCGCCTTGACAATTGAAGGTATTGGCACTTGTTGCTACCTGCATTGTCCCTCACCCGGAATCTTATCGGAGGCTTTGAAGGCAGGGCTCAGACGATTCGTCTTCGAGGGTGGCGAATCCGGCGGGCACATCGGAAACCTTAGCAGTCTCAACTTGTGGAACGCAAATCTGAATCAATTGGAAGAAGCTCATAAAAACGGACTGGATTTGAATGAAGTAAGTGTTTTGCTTGCCGGTGGAATTGGTTCACCTCAAGGGTCGGCATTTATAGCGGGCATGACAGATCATCTTACTGAAAAGGGGCTCAAAGTTGGACTTCAGCTTGGAACGGCTTACCTTACGACCGAGGAAGCTGTCAATGCCAAAGCAATCACTGATTCTTACCGGAGGTTGACTCTCGAATCTCGTGACACTGTAGTAGTAGGCCGAACAGTAAACACTATGACAAGAGTCGCGTGTTCGCGGATGGCCAATGAGCTGGTTGAACGAGAGCTCGAACGTCTCCAGGCCGGGATGCCGCTACGGGACCGTAAGGAACTTTACGAACAGGATAACCTTGGCGGCCTTCGTCTGGCTTCAAAGGGATGCGCCATTGATCCTGCGACTTCACAATCCGATTGCCCCCAATTTTATGAGTTAAGCCCTCAGGAACAGGTAGAAAGAGGGTTATATCTGATGGGACAGGTAGCCTGCTTGTTAAACGAACCCACTACCATTGCTCATGTCCATGAGAACCTCATTTTCAAAGGACAAGAAATCTATAGGAAACCAGCTAATAAGCTCGAATTTTTTGAACCAGCTCACACCGAGCCACCAACGCAATTAAATCCTTTCAAACAAGTTGAAGCCATTCAAACAGGAGTTAACGCTATGAATTCTAATGAACTCGGCGAGAATTCCGAACCAACACAAATAGTGGAACTGAATTCTGACAATGAGCCAATAGCAGTAATTGGAATCGGGTTGCGTCTTCCGGGATCCGATTCACCGGAAAAGTTTTGGCGTCAGATAGTTGAGAAAAAGAGTGGCATAGGCCCAACACCTGATGAAAGGTGGGGCTCGGTAGATCTTTACTACGATTCGGACCCGCGGGTTCCGGACAAAACCTATTCAAAGATAGGTGGCTTTGTTTCTGATTTCAACTTTGATCCTCTCAAATACCGGATTCCTCCGACTGTCGCACAAAAAATGGATCGGACTCAGAAAATGGCCGTCGCTTGCGTGGCTGACGCGTTGTCAGATGCAGGGCTTTCTCCTGAAGCTCTCAAGGGACAGCGGGTAGGAACTGTTATCGGAAATAGCATGGGGGGAGAAATCACTGATTTGTACGCGGAACGGGTAGGATTACCTAGAACTCTGCTGCGGATGCGTGAAGCGATGGACTCGGCAAATGTTGATTCATCGATTAGCGAGAAAATTCTTGACGATTTTCGAGGACGTTACCTTGCAGGACTTCCAGAAATTACCGAGGATTCCTTGCCCGGTGAATTGGCCAATGTGATTTCAGGCAGAATTGCCAATGTGTTTAACCTCGAAGGTCCTAACTTCACGGTGGACGCTGCGTGCGCATCATCTATGGCGGCAATAATGAACGCTGTCTCTG
Source organism: uncultured delta proteobacterium (assembly GCA_963846725.1). GTDB lineage: Bacteria > Desulfobacterota > Desulfomonilia > Desulfomonilales > Desulfomonilaceae > CAJBEZ01. The sequence continues at coordinate 7,970 of CAWJXP010000033.1, forward strand.
GTCTGCGATCAAGAGCAATGGATTGTGCTATTGCCGGTGGTGTTGACACCTCGATGCAACCCTCAATATTCGTGAAATTTTGCAAAGTCGGGGCCCTTTCACCGGATGGGAGCAGACCCTTTGACGCTGCCGCTAATGGTTTTGTCATGGGCGAGGGCGCCGGTGTCATGGTTCTTAAACGACTTTCCGACGCCTTGTCCAGTGGAGATAGAATTTATGCGCTAATTCTAGATGTGGGGTCGTCTTCTGATGGACGAGGCAAGGGCATAACAGCGCCAAACGCGGCGGGCCAGGAACGCGCAATCCGAGCGTGTCTTGAAAATTCGGGTGTGGACCCAGTCACAATCGGACTCATTGAGGCTCATGGAACCTCTACGGCCGTTGGCGACAAAACGGAACTAATGATTCTCGACAAATTCTTCAGGAATGCAGGATCTCCGTCGGGGTCAGTAGGAATCGGATCCGTAAAATCGCAGCTTGGACACTTGAAGGCGGCAGCCGGTTCAGCAGGCATGATAAAGGCCATTCTCAGCCTTTATCATCGATCACTGCCGCCAACCATAAACGTTACTAACCCTAACCCGTGCATAGACTGGGAATCGTCACCTCTTTCCCTGGTTACGTCATCACGCCCGTGGAAATCTACCAAGGGGGTTCCGAGGCGAGCCGGGGTAAGCGCTTTCGGATTTGGGGGCACAAACTTCCATGTTGTCCTCCAGGAATACTCACCGGGATTACAACTTGTGTCTTCCAACAGACCGGCGACACTTCCTTCCATCGAGTTTGCCAGACCCAACTGGCCCAAGCCTGAGAATTTGAATGTCAGTGGTGAGATTTGGGCTATCGGAGGCAATAACACAGAAGAACTGATTGGAAAAATTGAGAAGGTTCTCGAAACAATCAATCCATCAACTTACAAGACACTGGCCTCGTCGCATAGTAACGAATGCCAGAGTTTCCATCTGAGATTCGGTTTCGCCTCAGCGGATATTGAAACTGCCTCAAAGAAACTTGTGTCAATACTTGAAGCCTTACAAGACCCGGCAAAGAGAGGCTTCCTGACTGCAAGGGGGGTCCATTTTGCAGAGGGTAAACCCTCAAAGCATTTGTCCGGCGCAGCGTTCCTCTTCCCAGGTCAAGGGTCCCAGTACCCCTACATGCTCAGGGACTTGTGCGACAGGTTCCCTGTTGTAGCGGAAACCTTTAACGAAGCTGATAGTATAATGAAGGGGCTTGGACTCAAGGAGATAAGTTCCCTCGTATTTCCGGATCCTGCTGTACTTGAGGAACCTGGCGCAAATGACGTCCTGAAGGACACCCAGAATTTACAACCTATGATATTGACGGCGGACACAGCCATATTCCGGCTGTTGAAGCAAATGGGGTTGCGCCCTGTGGCGTGCGCGGGACATTCATTAGGGGAGTACGCCGCATGTGTCGCTTCAGGTGTTTTCACTTTTCCGGACGCATTGGAAGCAGTGGCCGTTCGTGGCCGTGAGATGGCGAGAGTTAGCATAGCTGACCCTGGTTTAATGATGAGCATTCCTGCAGACGCCAGATTGGTCGAAGAAGTGATCGCACAGGTGGATGGATATGTAGTAGCAGCGAACAAGAACTCCCCAAAACAAACTGTCATCTCTGGTGAAACTGCCGCTGTTAAGAGAGCTGGAGAGCTTTTCAGGGAGAGAGGCTTAGAGGGCATGCTCATTCCGGTTTCAGCCGCTTTTCATTCAGGTGTCGTCGCCCCTGCCAGGGAACCGTTTATGAAAACACTCGAAAAGCTCTCGGTATCATCGCCCGCGATAGCAATAATCTCGAATGTCACAGGCGATTACTATCCGGTTGGACCGGCCGCTCCTGCACACATTAGAGACCTCCTGGGCAAGCAGTTCGCTGCGCCGGTCGAATGGGTAAAAACTCTTAGAAGATTGCATGGGGACGGGATTCGCGTCTTTGTGGAATGCGGCCCAAAGCGTGTCATGACAAATCTGACGATTGACACTTTGTCCAAGGAAATACTCGCTTTACCTTCCAATCATCCCAAGAAGGGTGGAGTCCTGCAATTGTTAGAATCGCTCGCAGCCTTAATTGTAGAAGGCTTTGAGTTGGATATTCACGCCGCGGAGATTCCCCATCAAACCACACATACAGAGCGATTGCGACAGCGAACGAATCTGGCAGTTGTCCCTGACGGTATCGAACAGGGCCGTCCACAGGATGCCACGGTTACCATCACTGAGAAAGCGGCTTCTCCATTGGATGCGCTTCTCGACGCTGAATTGGAGGATATTGCGTCCAAACCCGAGTTTACAAGGTTTGTAGAGCTTCAGGGAAACCCCATCAGGAGTCTTATAAAATCGAGCTTCAGCACTTATGTAGATAACATTTTGCCTCTACAAAAAACGGTTACAATGGTGAAAACTGAGGAAATTAATTTTAAACCGGTTGTCATTTCGGGCATGGCGGCAGGTCTACCAAGCGACGTTCGATTTCCCTTTGACAAGGCAAATCTCGATGACCTTATCCTTGGGAAGAATTTCATCAAGAAGGTTTCGGAAAAAACCCGTAGGGAAATGCTCGAAAAGAACGTGGAAAGGCTTTTCAAAGGCCCGTCCGGGGAAGCTGAATTACAGATCGTTCACGACGTATCCGAAGTCATAAAGCTGGCAGGTTTTTTTGAAAACGACGATTCGCTAGCTGAGGGATTTGGTCTGGAAAGACGTCTCATTGAAGCAATGGACGTTACGACCAGGATGGCCGTGGCTACCGGGTTGGAAGCTCTCAGGGAAGCAGGGATCCCACTGGTCCAACAAACCAGGACAACCAGCGTGGGGATCGAATTACCCCAGGCATGGGCGTTGCCTCAGGCTTTAAGGGCAGAAACAGGGATAATTTTTGCCTCGGCGTTCCCGGGCATGGCATCACTGGTCGATGAAGTCACCAGAGAAGCAAGCGCTCGTTTCGGAGCCGGGGCCAAAAAGAGACTCATAGATTTCTACACTGGAATTGTCCAGCGGATAAAAGACGATGACGAAAAGGAGTCCATTACTCGATGGTTCACCCAAGAGTTTGACGGGCTGACTGGATCGGGTTCCGGAGAAGTTGTACAAATTTAATCGGAATTTCCTCCTGCGAGTAATGAGCATGGGACACGGTCAGTTGGCGCAGCTCATCAAGGCCCAGGGTCCCAATACTCATGTTGACGCGGCGTGCGTGGGAACAACCCAGGCGATTCTGCTAGGTAGAGATTGGATCAGGACGGGGCAGGCCAAGAGAGTGCTTGTGGTCGCGGCTGACGACGTAGCGGGCAGGCAACTTTTCCCGTGGATTGGTTCCGGGTTCCTGGCAATGGGGGCGGCAACCACTAATGCGAATGTAAATGAAGCGGCGTTACCCTTTGACGACCGCAGACACGGTCTGATACTAGGGTCTGCGGCGGCGGCGATAGTTCTGGAGAGTGAAGATTTGGTCAAAAAGAGAGGCATGGACCCAATCGCCTCCATTGAAGCTGGAGTAATCGCAAACAGCGGCTTTCACGGAACACGCCTGGATGTCGATCATATTTCTACCGTAATGGAGAAGATGATTTCAAAATGGGAGCGGCAGTCCGGAGTTTCTCGGAGTGAACTCGCAAAGAAAATGTTTTTCATGTCACACGAAACCTATTCCCCCAAACGGGGCGGAAGTTCTTCCGCTGAGATTAAGGCGCTACGTTCGACTTTCGGGGAAAACGCAGGGATTATCCCCATCGCCAATACAAAGGGGTTTACCGGTCACACGATGGGCGTTGGTGTTGAAGATGTAGTCGCATTGAGATGCCTTCAAAAACGCACTTTGCCGCCAATCCCCAATCTTAAGGCGCCAGATCCGGAATTTCATGACATGAACCTTAGCACCGGTGGTCCCTGTGATGCTCGATATGCTTTACGCTTAGCCGCCGGCTTTGGCTCACAGATAGTAATGTCTCTCTACAAAGTAGCTTCCCATGAGGAAAATCGCGTCACTTGATTATGGGGCGAATCGAGCGTGGCTAAAACAAATCTCCGGGTACGATGATCCCGTGGTTTCAATTGAAAACAGAAACCCTAAAGGTTTCAGAGCGTGATATAGCGGAAAAGCATATACGAGAGGACTCTTCGGAAAAAGTAGCGGTTTCGGACAAAATTCAGGTCGAAGAAGGATCCCAGATTTCGGTTCTGAGACAGGAACGGAGCAAATCAAGCAGATCATACTGTCGCTGCTGTCGGCCAAGACAGGTTACCCACCTGATATGCTCGACACTGGACTCGATCTGGAGGCCGACCTCGGCATCGATACCGTTAAGCAAGCTGAATTTATTTCTGATGTGCGAGATAAATTTAATATCCCCAGGATTGAGGGACTCAAAATAGCCGAATTTCCCACCATTGAGCACATAATTGGTTTCGTAGCCGAACACACCGCAACACCGCTCCAACCGCCAAAAGAGCCGATTCAAAGACAGATATCCGTTCCTCTGGAAAAAGCTTCAACGGACGAGCTTGAAGTTCGAACAAAAATACTTGAATTGCTG
>CAWJXP010000034.1:0-49551 GCA_963846725.1 uncultured delta proteobacterium
CAATCACTCTCTTTTTCGAAGCGTTAAACATATCATCTATAAAATGAAATTCTCGAACGCCGTATTGTTCATAAAGAAGCTCCATCTCAGCAAACACACTCTCAAGACTCCGGAACCGAAGTTTACTTCCCATGTTTACAGGTGACCCACAGAAAGCACAGGTATATGGGCATCCACGCGATGAAGCTATTGGAGCTATGGGAAATTTCTTGTAAAAGGCGCCTTGCGGGGCGTCTGGATATGATTCCGGAGGCATCAGGTCCCAAGCCGGGAAACCAAGGGAGTCAAGGTCTTCTACAAAAACCCTTTCAGTGGCTCTTAGTTCAGGCCCGTCACGATAAATCAGTCCCGGGATCTGTTCGAATGAAATATCCTCAGACTTGAGGATACGACGTACAAACAGAGGAAGCCCGATTTCAGCTTCTCCCTGGAAACCATAATCCGCGTCCGGAAAATCTCTCAGGCTATCTACGCCCCTAGCTGAAACGTGAGGTCCACCAACCATGACCAAGCAACCGGGTAGGACTTCTTTAACAATTCGAGAACATGTTTTCACTGAAGAGAAGTCGGATGAGAATACCTGAAAACCTACAATTGTGGGGGCAAGGATTTTGATTCGTTCCTTGAATTTCTTAAAATCCAATGTTTCTTTGATCGAATCCAGGATTGCCACGTTATCAAAACCACTCTGGCGCAACGCCGTGGCTAGATAACCAAGCCCTACCGGTGGAACCACGTAATGTGATTTTCCGATCGGGACTACTAAGAGGAAATCCAGTTGCAACGGATAATTCTCCTTGGGTTTTTGAGTCACCCTATGTCATGAAAGGGTCTAATTTAATATAGAAGATTTCCTAAGGTAAGATCTTTTTTCCGACAGGAAGCTTGAGATTCGTTCCGCGATCAACTTATTCATTTCAGCGCTGTAGTGAACAGCATCTACATACGGTGGCTCTTTAAGATTTTCCTGCATGTCAGCCAACCATATAAAATTATTCCCAAATTCTCTCATGATAGGCTGTGGCCATGGCCTCATATCCCAATTTCAGATACGGCAGAAAACTATTATAGTCGAATTTATTAAAGATGTTGTAATGTTGGTCATATTTGTAAACTGGTACGGGCTGCCACACAAACACAGTTTTAATGCCAAATTTTTCGCAGATGCCTTCTATAATATCTTTGTTGGCTTTGTACCGAGAAATTACTTCTGCAATTACCTGCGCAGGCGGATTTTCTTTTTCTGAAATCGCTTCTCTGGATTTGGTGAAAAATTTCGTTACCGGCAATTCCTCTAAAATTTTTCTCCATGCTGGCTTGTGACCTTCACCCATAAATTTTGTCAAATCTTTAGTAAAGCCAGGAAGACCGTCGTGGTGAGCAAAATCATTCAACCCATCTACGAATATCGCCAATTTGGGCACGTTCCCGCTTAGGATCAGTCGTTGAAGTAAAACTCCCTCTTGTATTGATATATAACTAGAGCGGCCAAAATTATACACATTAATAATAGGGTTACCGTCGTCTACAATAATTTGCTTTAGACAACCCGCAATTGTCTGATCATCCGCCACCCCGGCGCCGAAAGCTGTGGAACCGCCAAAAACAAAAATATTGAAACAATTTCTATCTATCGGCCATTTTTCTCTTCCATCTATGAGGCGAAATCCTCTAGGGTCGACGTTTACAAACCTCCCATGAAATGGAAGTTCCTTGAACTGAACATACGGAGCGTAACCTTGAGTGACTGAACGGTTTTCTTTTATTAGCTCGTTGAGTTCAGGTTTGCTTAAACCCTGATATACTCTACCAAGCTCTGGGTTGTCGGCCTTAAAACTAAATGACAAACTTGGCGGCAATCTGCTTTTTCGGAGGTATTCTTTGAGATCGGCGAGACCGGAGAAACCCAAATTGATGAGCGCCAACAGAAGAAAAACATTAAAGAATATTATGGATACCGTTACGTAAATACGAGAGGCTGTTTTGTTTGACATGTAAAATCAACTTGACACTTAAATTCTAGAAAAATTTTCTAATATCTTAAGTCCATTTTCCTGGCTTTTTTCGGGGTGGAACTGGAGCACGAAGATATTGTCACGAGCTATTGAACTCGTAAAAGTCACACCATAGTCCGTCTCCGTCGCGATGTCCGCAGCCAGCGCAGGCTCAACAAAATATGAATGAACAAAGTAAAAGAATGAGCCGTTGTCAATACCGTGAAAGATAGGAACATCCTTTTTAAACGTTACCTGGTTCCATCCCATGTGAGGGATTTTTAACCCCATGTCTCGACTAAAAGCCTTTACTCTTCCGGGTATAACCTTTAACCCTTCGTGCAATCCAAATTCCTCCGACTCTTCAAACAATAGTTGGAGCCCCAAACATATTCCTAGAAATGGTTTTCCGGATTTCAGAAAGTCCAGGATAGAATCTACCAACCCAAAAGCGACAAGGTTTTTCATGCATTCGGGAAAAGCCCCTACGCCAGGCAAAACCAACTTGTCAGCAGAATCGATATCCTGGATTTTTCTTGATACCAGAGCCTGGGCTCCGACCCTTTCAAAACCTTTTTGAACGCTTCGGAGGTTGCCCATTCCATAATCAACTATTACAATCATGCGAGCCTCTTACAAAATCATTCAATCGAGTGAGCCTTTTGTTGAAGGCACGTCCTGAACTCGCGGGTCTTTTGATACAGCTTCACGTAGCGCCCGCGCAAAACCCTTGAATAGAGCCTCTGCTGCATGATGGGGGTTTGAACCGGTAAATACGGTGGCGTGGGCAGTAACCCCTCCACGGTCTGTAAAAGCCTGAAAAAAAACCCTTAGCAGGTCAAGAGGAAAATCTCCAGCCATCCTGTCCTCAAGGGGATTTACAAGTGTCAGGTGGGGACGTCCAGATATGTCCAGGGATACGTTCGCCAATGTCTCGTCCATTGGTAATGATATGAAGCCGTATCTTTTTATGCTGCGCTTGTCTCCGACAGCCTCCTTGAATGCGACTCCCAAACACAGGCCCACATCCTCAACAGTGTGATGAAAATCAACGTGCAGATCCCCTGTCGCCTTGAGTTCAAGATTAAAAAGGCCATGCGCTGTAAACAAATTCAACATATGATCGAAAAACCCTATGCCGGTCTCTATCGCGCTCTCCCCGGCGCCATCAATGTTGAGTTTGATCAGGATGTCGGTTTCGGAGGTCTTTCTGGCAATTTCGGCAATTCTCATTTGGGAGGCCTTTCAAACCATGTCGTCTTTGACTCGGTTGATGTCTGCGCCTAGGGAGGCCAATTTTTCTTCTATTTTGTCGTAGCCCCGATCAAGGTGATAGACTCTATGCACTTCGGTAACACCTTCCGCCGCTAGTCCGGCGATTATTAAAGAAGCGCTGGCCCGTAGGTCAGTAGCCTGAACATGAGCCCCAGACAATTTACCTACACCCCTGACATGAGCCGAGCGACCCGAGACTCTGATGTTCGCTCCCATGCGAACAAGCTCCTGCACATGCATGAAGCGGTTCTCAAAAACTTGTTCGGAAATTGAACAAGTCGAGTCACCCATGGACATCAAGGCCATGTACTGAGCCTGGAAATCGGTGGCGAATCCCGGGTATGGGTTAGTTTCTACATCCCTACTCCTAATCCCGCCATTCGACCAAACTCTCACGTATTCGGGGTCAGTTTCAATCTTCAATCCGGCTTCATCAAGTTTTTCAAGCAATGAAGTAATGTGCTCATGTTTACAGCCTTGAACAGTAACATCACCCTTGGTTATTGCGCCGGCTATCAGAAAGGTTCCGGCCTCGATACGATCCGGCATTATTTCATGAACTATTCCGTTGAGTCTATCCACACCCTCAATTACGATGACATCTGTGCCAGCGCCCTGTATTTTTGCCCCCATGCGGCTCAGCGCATGCGCTAGTTCCGTAATTTCCGGCTCGATAGCGCAATTCCTCAAGATGGTAGTCCCTTTTGCGAGTGTCGCGGCCATAATGAGGTTTTCAGTCCCCGTAACCGTATTCAGATCAAACGTGAAATCAGCCCCTTTCAGGCCCTGAGATCTGGCGCGGATATATCCGCTCTCAAGCTCAATGGAAGCGCCCATGGCTTCCAGTCCCTTCAGATGCTGGTCTATAGGGCGTGCTCCTATTGCGCAACCACCAGGTAAACTTACGTCAGCCCGACCTTCCCTCGCCATGAGCGGGCCCAGAACAAGGACTGACGCCCTCATGGTCTTTACTAGCTCATAAGGGGCCGTATGCTCGGTGATTTCACGGGCTTTGATCCTGAGAGCGCCGGACGTGAAATCGTCCAGTTGGACTCCCAATTGGAGGAGAAGCTGTTTGGTCGTTCTAATATCCCTGAGAGCCGGCACACGATGATACGTCATCTCATCAGTAGTGAGAATGGCCGCCGCCATCAAGGGAAGCGCAGCATTCTTCGCTCCGCTTACATCCACCGTTCCTCGAAGCGCACAGCCTCCTTTGATTACCATTTTTTCCATTTGACAAGTCCTCGGTCAACTTTGAGCTACGGGGCCACTTACACAGGAATAGACATCTGTATGCATACATTTACGAGATTCGGTATCTCTTACACGTCGCTGTATAACATTTTCAAACGTTAGCCGCAATATGGGTCAAGTTTGCCGCGATGGGATTAGAAAGAAATGAGTTCAATAAGATCTTCGCGGGAAAAATGCTTAAGGATGGATTTGTCGTCCTGTCTTACGACAGTCTCCATGAGACGCTTTTTGCGAGAAATAATCTGATCGATTTTTTCTTCTAGCGTATTTCTGGTCAAGAGTTTGAACACTTGAACCCCTCGAGTCTGTCCGATCCGGTGCACACGATCTGTCGCCTGTTCTTCTCGAGCGGCATTCCACCACCTGTCATAATGTATGACCACTGACGCTCCAGTCAGATCAATTCCCAAACCTGAACGCGCGTAGAGAGCCAGAGAATACCATGCAGTTGGGATCTGTGTTGAATCGTTTGACGGCTTCCGCTCTGTGGCGAGTGTGGCCCTTTATAGTCGCAAACTCGACGTTTATGTCCCTCAGGTAAACTTCGATCAGTTCCAGCATTCTGACGTATTGACTGAAAACGACTACCTTCTGTCCTGAGCCCAAACTTTCGTCCAGCAACTCTACAAAAAGGTCCCATTTCCCAGAAGGATATTTCGTGTAATCCTTTCCCTGTTTTTCCAAGAGTATAGGATGGTCGCAAATCTGCTTGAGGTAGTTCAACACCGCAAAGATATGCATATATGGGACTTTTTGATCGGGGTCCTTCAACTGCTGGACCAGATCCCGCCCCTGATTCTCTACAACATCCTTATAAAATCGAGTTTGAATCTCACTGAGTTCGCAGCTTCTGATATCTTCAATTTTAGGTGGCAACTCCTTGAGAACCTGATCTTTTTTTCGTCTCAGGGTAAACGGCCTAATCAACTTGGCCAGTTTATCTTTTGCCTCCCGGTTTGAGTATTCTTCTATGGGAACGCGGAAATGGGTCTCAAAAGATGAATCCGAGAGAAGGTAACCAGGCAAGGTTATGTCAAAAAGGGACTTCAACTCAGTGACGCTGTTTTCGATCGGAGTGCCGGTGAGTCCAATAATACACTCCGCTTCTAGTGATTTTATAGCGGCGTAAGTCTTGGTAGATTTGTTTTTTACAGATTGAATCTCATCGAGAACCAGGAGTTCAAACCGGTACTGGGAAAGCATCTCCCTGTCTCTCAGAGCGATACCGTAAGAGGTTATAATTAGATTGTGGTCATTGAAAGCGTCCTCGAAGAGACGATCCGTACCGTGGTAAATGTATGGTTTAAGGAAAGGAGTATATTCCATGACCTTGTCGAACCAGTGGTTAAGCACAGTTGTGGGACAGACTACAAGGAACCTGACGTCGTCCGTAGAACCGGAAAATTTGGACAGGATTCCTGTCATTAGCCCCATGACCTGGTGAGTCTTTCCAAGACCCATGTCGTCGCATAACAGCCCCGAAAATCTATTTTGATACAAAAACCACAGCCATCCATATCCGTTCTTCTGATATGATCTTAATTTCCCTTTCATGGATGAGATTGATGGGGCTTTGGACGGGGGTTTGAGGGCCTCCAGGTTTTCAACCAATTCCCGAATTCTCTGAGAAGAGTATTTTTTCTCAATACGGTCGTTTAAGGCAAGAAATCTCAAGTATTCCGAACGGGACAAATTTACCCTTCCGGCCTTGATTTCTCGTTTGTCCAGTCCGTCAAGCCACGCGAACTCTGGTCGCGCAATGTCAACCCATTTGTTTCCCCGGACTATGAATCGTCGATTCAGCGCTTTGGCTTCAAGTATTTCTTCCATGGAAATTGAGAAGTTTTCATACTTGTAATCGATCTCTATTGTGACATTTTCGGATGATAGAGACTCGTGATTTACCGCCATGGCCTCATATGACACGAGCGTTTCTCGATCGAGCAGGCTTTCATCCACAATTATTGCCGGTTCTGATCTCAGAATCTCACCGTATGCCTGTAGGAAATCCGTTATGCGGTCCGGTGGGATGGTGATTTTCTTTTGGGGGGAAAAATATTCATGAGGAAGTCCGGTAGGGGCAGCGGAGATTCTGTAAAACCCAAGCTCGGGAAATAGATAAAAAGCCCCAAAGAGTTGACGCTCAAGTTCTGTTCTGTCCAGGAATGGTTGCTCGGTGGACGAATCCTCTTCCGGGTTCTCAACCACAGGAATAACCATTAGCTCGGACGAGTCGGCCACTTCAATTCTGTAACCGGTTTTCAAGGGTTCAGAATTTATGTAGAGGTCATTTCCAATTACGCCCTTCTTCTCGGCTTTTCCAATCACTTCCCCAATCATTGACCTTGGAGGAACGAACCTCATTACAGGCGTGTCTTCTTCATCCACCCCCTCAACAATCAACTCCTCTTTGAACTCGAGAAACCTGAAATTAAAATGTCCACCGTCTCTACCCGAAACCAGAAAACCAACTTTGGCTATCGTATGCCACATACTGTCTTCAAGATGCTGCCGGACTGACTTCAATCCCTTTCGATTTATCTCAAGTTCATCATCCGAATATCTCCACGGTCTTCTCCTCAAAGAGGGAACATTCGGATCTTTGAGTTTTCTGCCGTACATACGACGGAAAACAGCGCCGTCTATATCACGTCTTATAATGTCATAGAATTCATGCAAAAACTCTTCAACCAGGCGTTCACCAGGCATGAACGCCAAGATTTCCCGTTGATTCCTGTCACAAAAATTTATTCGTAGCCCCTCGCCACCGTGGTTTACTTGAGCTTTGAAGCCCAATGAGGAATCCCCAAAATTCTTGAAACCCAACCAACTAATTTCGTTCCAAAAACTGTCCTGAAAATCGTCGCCAAGAGAACGAAGCTTTCCTGTCTGCTGGTCTGGCCTCAAAACATAACGAACCAAAGAGACAATGTGTTGACAGTAGGTCCTGGTAGAGGAGCGAAAACAGCCGCAAGAGGCTTTGGACAGGACTTTTGTCTCAGGGTCAAGCATGATGTGAACATTAAATAATTTACCATACTGATCAGATACTACAGCGAAATAAGCCTCTCTTCCAAAATTTATGTGTGTAATTCGCGAGGAATGCGCCAGTTTAAGGCCCGTATCAAGAACTTCTGGAATTAAATTGGGTAGTTATCTCTGAGGGGAGTTCGCTTCGTCGATTTGACTCAGAAGCCTTCTTTTGGAAATCAATTATTTTTCCGAACACTTAAATCTCCGGCGCTCAGATGGTCAACCTAAGGTCGACGGGCCGTGGATATCACAATGAATTAGGCTTGTCAACAAAAAAATATATTTTTTATGTAGGAAATAAAGCCAATTTAATAAGTATATAATGATTAATTATTAATTATTGAGTTTAATATAGTGACTCTATATTTTATTACTCGCGAAATTATATATCATATCGTAAGATTACCTTTTTGTAGGTTTTTAGCGGGGGATTATGATTGACTGAGGACCTAAGCCTATGTATGCTCGTGTACCGACGATCAATCCACTTTCCAAAACCAATATTGCGTTTGAGATAGAAGGAGCCGGAGTGTCCCCAGTAAGCGCTCTTGAACAATTGTACAAAGAGGTTATTCTGCCACGTTTGTGCGCTGCTTGCGGCGCCTGCGTGGGTAACTGTCCATACCTCGTGAAATTTAGGGGCCGTACGGTGAAGTTGGATTCATGCTCCAGGGCGGAGGGAAGGTGCTATGTCTACTGCCCTCCGCAAACTTCGATCCGGAATCCATCTCGCAGGCAATTTTTTCTCAACCCTATGATACGACGGGACTGGGCTCATTTACTGAAGCAAGAGCTTCGAGGTCCACTTCGAACGAAATATTGACCATGGCCCAAGGAGGCGGAACGGTAACGTCGTTGATGAGCATGGCGCTTGAAACCGACATTCTGGACGCTGCGATTGTTACCTCGGCTAAAGGTTCCGACGGGTTTCCCAGTAGGTGTGATCGCAACGACCGCTCGAGCTGTTCAAGAGTCCGCTGGATCAAAATTTGTAGGCGCTCATACCCTTGACGCTCTGAAAGAAGCTCTCGACCGTGGTTTTTCGAGAATTGGAATTGTAGGACTTCCCTGCCAAGTTCGGTCCCTGCGCAAGATGCAATTGTACAACATGAAGGACCAACATCTAAAGGACCGAATCCGCCTTGTGGTAGGTCTTTTCTGCAATTGGAGTTTCTCTGCGGACGAATTCCAGTCTTTTATCACCAAGCGAATCGGCAATAAGAAACATTCGGAAGTTCGACGTGCCGCCTCCACCTTCGAAGAAGCTCATCGTTGAAACTGATGATGGCGCCGAAAGCATAGCGCTCGAGGAACTGAAACCTCTGATTCAAGGGGCTTGTCGGGAGTGTCCCGACATGACTTCCGAATTTGCGGACATTTCAGTAGGCATGTATGAAGGTCGACCAGGCTGGAATACGTTGATGATCAGGAGCAAAACGGGGCTTGATTTGATCGAGACTGCGACACATGCGGGAGTGATCGAAACCGAGCGGTTCCCGGAAGAGAATCTGGCTCACTTGAGGCAAGCTTCTATAAACAAGAAAGAACGTGTGTCTCTTGCAAAAACAGAAACGGGGGGTTCTCAAGCATGTCACGATTGATTCTGGATGAGCCCGGCAAAGAGATTCTGTTTATGGGTAATGAAGCTATCGCACGGGGAGCGCTGGAAGCTGGGGTGCGCGTGGCGGCCGCTTACCCGGGCAATCCGTCGTCTGAAATAATCGGTAACCTTGCCCAGGTTGCCGAGAAAATGGGCATCTATGTTGAGTGGTCCGTGAATGAGAAAGTCGCCGCCGAGGTTGCAGCGGCTGCAGCCGTATCAAACATGAACGCCCTGGTCGCGATGAAACAGAACGGTCTCAATGTGGCGTGCGATTTCTTGCTCAACTTAAACCTTACGGGAATCCGAGGCGGTTTGGTTGTAATCGTGGCTGATGATCCGTCAGGAATTTCCAGTTCTAACGAACAGGACTCCCGATCATTTGCCAAACTGGCGGACATACCCCTTTTGGAACCAAGCGGATTTCAAGAGGCCAAAGAGATGGTGCGCCACGCCTTTGAACTTTCCAGAATGACCGGCAATTTTGTGATGATTCGCAGCGTCACGAGGATATCTCATGCTCGCGGCAATGTGATTCTCGGGAAGCTGCCTAGAGATTTTCCTTCTCCATATTTCGATACGTCCAGACCTTTGTGCCCTTTACCAACATCCGTTACTCATCCCGCCCTCCACAAAAGACTTCAAGCGGCGGAAGAAATCCTGGCGGATTCGGAATTCAACGAGTATTGGGGACCCGAAATACCAGAGACCCTCATTATAACTTGCGGATCAGGCTGGTTTTTTTCCAAGGAGGCGGTCGACATTTTGGGTCTCCGCCCTCGTGTAGGAGTCCTCAAGGTTGGCACCACGTGGCCCTTGCCGAGAGCTTTTCTCATCAATCATTTGCAGAAGACAAAAAAGGTAATTTTCTTTGAAGAAGTCGACCCTGTTTTGGAGAATAATGTCACCGAGCTTTATGCCCAGCACAATCTTGATCTTCCACGAATAGAGTTCGTGGGCAAAAACTCGGGCGTCGTGCCCAGGACAGGAGAGTTATCCCCGGACCTGGTATTGGGGGTTCTTGGGAAAGTAACGGGGGTTGTCCTAAAAATTGACGAAAATTACGCAAACCTGGCGAAAGACGCCATAGAAAATTACGCTCCCCAACGAGCCATGGCATTCTGCGCAGGCTGTCCTCACAGAGCCTCCCTGTGGGCCATCAAGCAGGCTCTGGCTCTCGATGGTAGGGATGGCGTTCTCTTTGGAGACATCGGTTGCTATGCTTTAGGGATATTTCCCACTGGATTCTCCCAACTGAAGACCGTCCACGCTATGGGTTCAGGGGCTGGAATGGCCTGCGGTTTCGGCTCATTGCGCCAGTTTGGAGTTAATCAGCCAAGTCTTGCCGTCTGTGGAGATTCCACTTTTTTCCATGCTGTCATTCCGGTCCTTGTAAATGCCGTGCATCAGAATTCCAAATTCCTGCTAGTCGTACTGGACAACAACGCAACTGCCATGACCGGGTTTCAGCCTCATCCGGGAAGCCCGATAGACGCTATGGGAAATGCAACTAATCCAATTGTGATAGAAGATCTTTGCGTATCTCTTGGGCTCGAAACCCGGGTAATGGACCCGTTCGACCTGAAGGGAACAATTTCAACCGTCTGTGAAATGATAAAGGACCAAACAAAACCAAAGGCCCTCGTGTTGAGACGTGAATGCGCTCTTGTAAGTGGCAGAAAAGGGACTCTGAAATACAAGGTTCGAATTGATCCTCAAAAGTGCATAGGAGAGGAATGCGGATGCGACAGGCTTTGTACACGCGTTTTCAAGTGTCCCGGACTTATATGGGACCGTTCCGCGAAAAAGGCCCGTATTGACGACGTGATATGTACTGGTTGCGGGGTTTGCGCTGACATTTGTCCCTCTCATGCCATAGTGAAGGAGAGCGTCTAAATGGAAAAAGATCCTTACAATGTTGTGGTTGCCGGCGTAGGGGGGCAAGGCAATGTGCTTGGCACCCAGTTGTTGGGAGCGGTACTGGTTGATCAGGGATACAAAGTTACCATCGGTGAAACTTACGGCGCTTCTCAACGAGGGGGGTCGGTTATGAGCCACATGAGGGTTTCCATGACAGACCAATACGGCCCATTGATTCCACCGCGATGCGCCGACCTTGTCATAGCTCTCGAGCCAACCGAAGCGGTGCGAGTCCTGGCCCAGTTCGGCAGCAAGAACACTATCGCAGTTGTCAACACCAGACCAATTTTCCCGGTTGACGTCACATGCGGAAATTTGCCGTACCCTGAAAAGGAAGCCCTCAAGGCAAAAATAAGATCCCTATCCCAAAATGCCTTTTTTCTGGAAGCCACGGAGAAAGCAATTGAATTGGGCAATCCGGTGCTCGCCAACATTATAATGATCGGAGCTGTCTCTGGAGCCGGTATTCTTTCAATTACCGAGAAGGAACTGGAAAAAGCTGTCAGAGAAAACATCTCTGAAGACCGGGTCGACATTAATCTCAAAGCTTTCACCATAGGCAAAGAAATGACCAACTGTGAATGAGTCAATCAATGCGGGATGAAATCAAAAAGGAACTTGTACGGATAGTTGGTCCTGACGCGGCCACCGACCTGCCTGAGCATCTCGTCACTTATTCATATGACGCCTATACAGAAGAGCGACGCCCGGACATTGTGCTCTTCCCGGTTACCACACAGGAAGTTGCGGCTATTTTGAAAGTCGCTCATCGGGAGGCTATACCAGTCACCCCGCGTGGAGCGGGAACAAACCTCGCTGGTGAAAGCGTGCCAATCCATGGAGGAATTGTCGTATGCCTGACAAAGATGGACAGGATACTTTCAATTGACGCCGAGAGTCTAACCGCTACTGTCGAGCCCGGGGTAATTAATCTCGATCTTCAGCGTGAAGCTGAAAAACGGGGAATGATGTATCCGCCAGACCCCGCTTCATGGGCCGTAGCAACTATGGGAGGCACTGTCGCTACAAACGCCGGCGGCCCCAGGACATTGAAATATGGTGTCACCAAGGACTATTTGCTTGGACTCACTGTAGTGCTTGCTGACGGTAACATTCTTAGAACTGGGGGGCGTACACTCAAGAATGTGACGGGCTACAATCTTACAACCCTGATTTGTGGTTCTGAAGGCACGCTTGGCATTATTACAGAAATCGTGGTGAGGCTGATTCCCAAATCACCGGCAAGCCGAACAATACGAGCCGATTTCAAACGCCTCGAAGATTGCTCTGACGCTGTTGCGGCAATCATGGCCGGTGGGTCTGTTCCTGCATCATTGGAGTTGATGGACCAATTCGTGGTGAAAGCGGTAGAAAAGTCCTTCAAGCTTGGACTTCCTACTGATGTAGAGGGAATACTGCTCATCCAGTTGGACGGAGCGCCTGAAACGCTGGACAGGGAAGTGAGACAGGTTGAAAACGTCCTGATTGATAAGAACGCAAAGAATATAATTATCGCTAAAGATTCAGCCGAAACGGAGAGATTGTGGTTGGCCCGCCGAGCCGCCGGACCGGCTGTCATGCGGATGAGGCCTAACATCATAACCGAAGACGTGACCGTGCCTGTTTCCCACCTCACGGCAATGATCAGGAAAGTGATGGAGATTGGGGAACGTCACGGGATTCAAGTCGGAATTTTGGCTCATGCGGGTGATGGAAACCTTCATCCATGCATTGTTTTCGATAAACGGGACAAAGACGAGTATGAGCGAGTTCAGAAGGTCTGCGAAGAATTGATTCCTGAAGCGCTTGCCTTGGGTGGCACGCTGTCGGGAGAGCACGGCATAGGAATCGCCAAAGCGCCCTTTTTGCGCATGGAGTTGGATCCAGTCGCTCTTCAGATTACACAGGGCATAAAGAACTGTTTTGATCCTAAGGGGATACTGAATCCAGGCAAGTTTGTTTGAATTCGGAGCATAGATCGAACATTGCCATGTCGGACTAAATTATGATCAAGAGGCCAACATTCATTTTGCTCTCACAAAAAACCCGGCGTCCCAGAATGTAAAAGGCAGGAGATCTTTGTTTCCGCAGAACCTTAAAGACGACCTGGACCACTGCTTCAAATGCGGCATGTGCCAGCAGGTGTGCCCAACCTTCAAGGTTATGCGCCGGGAATATTATACCCCAAGGGGACGAGTTCAAATAATCAAACATTACCTCGAAGGAGACCTCGATTTAACCCCTGAATTAAGTCGGCTGATTATGAGCTGCATGCTTTGTGACGCATGCGCTGCGCTCTGTCCAAGCGGAGTTCGGATAGACCGACTGTTCAGGCTTATGCGTGTGGAAATGGACCACCGTGCCCCAAAAACACTGGGCAAGAAGCTTCTGATCTCTATCCTTAAAAACGGGGATAGATTGCGTAAAGCCGCTGCATTATCTCGAATAGGACAAAGGCTTCTTGTTGATGTGTGTCGAACACACGCCAAAATCGGCGCCATGCCCCTTGCAAGGTTTCCGAGAATAGCAAAAGAAACGTTCAGGGAAAAAAATCAGGGGAAAAACCCACCTGCAAGGAAGAGGTCGGGACGCGTCATATACTTTACTGGTTGCGCGACAGACCTGGTTTACCATGACGTTGGGTATGCGGTCCTTCGAGTTTTGTCCCAACTGGGGTTTGAGGTCATTATTCCCAAGGGTCTAGTCTGTTGTTCCGCTCCATTGTTCCTCGGCGGCGCAGTGGAATCGTCACTGCCTAACATTTTTAAAAACCTGGACATTCTTGATGGAGTTGACGCTGATGCTATCGTTGTGGATTGCGCTACTTGCGGGGCAGCTTTAAAAAAGGGAATACCGGAACTGCTGGAAGATTTAGGCTTGGATACGGAAAAAGCAAAAAGAGTCGCAAATAAAGTTAAGGATATTTCTCAGATTATATCTGAACACATTGATAAATTACCGATTATCCGTAATAGCACTGATCAGCAATTAGTAGTAACCTACCACGATCCCTGCCACCTCGTCAGAGGAATGGGAGTGGCGGTGGAACCAAGGACGATATTGCGCGGTATCGATGGAATCAAGTTTGTCGAGATGGAAGGCTCAAATGAGTGCTGTGGTGGCGCTGGATCGTATCAGTTCGAAAACGTCGATATCTCGTCAGCTATCACATCCAGAAAAACCAACAATATAAGAGCTACCGGGGCTCATATTGTAGCGACAGGTTGTCCAGGGTGTCGGCTAACATTGACCGGCAATATGTCCGCAGCCGAGAGGGTAGATGTCTTGCACACGGTCCAGCTTGTCTCCAGGTTCATGACGAACCAATAATTTTGACTGAAAGAACTTTACGGGTCTTTAACGCTGCAGGCGCTTTATAGGGTTATCTTTTGAAGCAACCGTTTTTCGAGTGAAACTCACATACAAGGAGGAGAAAGATGCTGTTCAAAAAAAGGTTCGGATCAGTCATGCTCGTTTTGGGTCTGGCGGCTGTTATACTTTTCGCCATGACGGCTTCGCCTTCACTCGCGGAAAAACCAATCAAAATTGGTATGATCGACTGCTATACCGGAGGAGCCGCAGCTTTTACAAAACCTGCCCTTACCGCATGGAAAATGGTGATTGATGAATTCAACGCAAAAGGTGGACTAAATGGACGAAAGATTGAGCTGATCATCAGGGATGATAAGTTTAAGCCGGATGAAGCGCTTTCTTACGCCAGAGAATTGGTTTTGAAAGATGACGTAGATTTTCTGGCTGGGACCACCAACAGCGCCTCCGCCCTTGCGGTGTCTGAATATGCTAAACAGAAGAAAAAACTTTTTATTATTCATATTTCCCGCTCTGATCGAATAACTGGAGAAAAAGGTCATAGATACGTATTTCGAGGGTGTCCGAGCGCCGACATTGAAGGGCTGGCAGGAGGGGAATATGCGGCCACCATGCCTTTCAAGAAATGGTATATCATCGGTGAGGATTACGAATATGGTCATTCCATAGCGGACAATTTCTGGAAAGGTCTTAAAAAGAACAGACCCGACGTGGAAAAGATAGGTGAGGCATGGCCTAAAGTCGGTGAAACAGATTATAGCCCCTACATGACCGCTTTAGCGGGGGCAAAACCTGACGCCGTATATGTGGCCTTTGGGGCTTCGGGTCTACTCCCTTTTAGCAAGCAAGCGAAGCTTTTTGGACTGACCGAGAAATTCCCGCTGTTTGCTTTTGCTTTTGCCGATTCCATCATCCCGATGATACTAAAAAGCGATATGCCTACGGGAATTTTCGGCGGTTCCAATTATTTGTGGTATTATCCCGAACACTCCCGAGAATAAGAGTTTCGTCGCAAAATACCTCGAGTATACCACCAAACTGGCTCTCCTGACAAGTACCCGTCAGGTGTGGGAGTATTCGCCGGTTACTGTTGCGCAAAGTTCCTTACCGACGCAATCCTCAAGGCAGGGACTACCGACACTGAAAAGGTGGTTTCAGCGATGGAAGGTTTGTCTATTGACACACCTATCGGGCAAAATCGTGATGAGGGCGTGCGATCATCAGGCCGCTACACCCGCTTTCTGGGGAAAAGTCGAACAGGTTGAAGGTTTTCCATTCCCGGTGATCAAGGATGTAGTAGCTACATCACCGGAGAAAACCATGCCTTCCTGCGAAGAGATCGAGAAAGAAAGAAAAAAGGTGAAAGTAAGTACTCTTTGTAGAT
Source organism: uncultured delta proteobacterium (assembly GCA_963846725.1). Classification (GTDB taxonomy): domain Bacteria; phylum Desulfobacterota; class Desulfomonilia; order Desulfomonilales; family Desulfomonilaceae; genus CAJBEZ01. Next base: position 15,794 of record CAWJXP010000034.1, read on the forward strand.
AGTCATAGGAACATTCCGGCGGTCGCAGTGGACTCAGGACCGCTGGAATGTCATCTTCTGTTGGGCGCTAATTCCAATTAATGTTTTCTCGAACAGTGGCCGCTCATAAAGAGCGGCGTTAATTCGATTCGGGCACGTTGTTTAACGCAGGTAGGTTATGCATTTAGATGCGTCAATGTTCGCTGCTCAGTTCATTAGCGGCTTGTGTCATGGCATGATCCTGTTCCTGATGGCCTCGGGCCTTACGCTCGTTTTTGGGGTCATGCGGGTAATCAATTTCGCTCACGGCTCGTTTTATATGCTGTCCGCTTATTTAGCTTATTCCGTGACGCAGTTTTTCATGGCGGGACCCTACGGTTTCTGGATTGCTCTTATTACTGTTCCAGTCATCGTCAGCGTTGTCGGTGGAATTGTAGAATGGCTTCTGTTGACGAAGAATTTATGAAAAGGAACATCTGCTACAGATCCTTCTTACTTACGCATTGGTTTTTGTTTTCAACGATTCCGTAAAATTAATATGGGGAACGGACATGAGGATTGTTACAATGCCGCCGCAGCTTACGGGATCTGTGTTGTTTTTGGGGCAGGAATTCCCGGTTTATTATTTTTTCATAATAATAACGGGGCTTATTGTGGCTTTGGCAATGTGGCTAATTCTGAAATACACCAAAGTGGGAAGCTTCTCAGGGCTGCTGCGGAACAGGGCGATATGGTTGGCTTGCTGGGTTACAACGTGTCCACCCTGTTTACCGTAGTCTTCATGGTGGCCACAGCGTTAGCAGGGCTAGCAGGGGTGGTCATGGCGCCTACGATAAGGCTTGCGCTTGGCATGGACATTCTGATCATTATTGAATGTTTTCTTGTCGTAATAATAGGTGGCCTGGGAAATGTCTGGGGAGCCCTTTTAGCTGCGCTGATAACCGGCCAAACATATTCTTTCGGGATATTGGTTCTGGAAAAATACGCCATGGCTTTTCTTTTTGCTTTGGCTGCTCTGATAATAATTTTTAGACCGTCGGGCCTTTTGGGTAAATCGGGCAGGTAGGTAAGGAAGTATTTATGAGGGTGAACAACGCTTGGAAAACATCCTTGATATCGACTGTGATTCTGTTCCTTGTCGCCGTTCCATTTGTAGCGGCAAATATCTCCCAATTTTATCTGTACATGATTATCAAGGTTATGATCTGGGCTCTTTTTGCCATAAGTTTCAATTTGGTTCTGGGTTATGGCGGCATGGTGTCCTTTGGTCACGCCGCTTTTTTCGGAGTTGGAGCTTACACCTGCGGACTGCTTCTTGTTAAGACCCATTGCCCTACAGCCGTCGCTTTCTTGGCCGCTCCCTTCGCAGCGGCGATAATTGGTCTTCTAATGGGGTATTTTAGTGTCCGAATACAGGGGGTGTTTTATTTTGCTACACTGACACTATCCTTCTCGCAGCTTCTTTATATACTCGTCTACAAGTGGCGCAGTTTCACTTTTGGCGATGATGGGATCCAGGGAATTAAGGTTCCAGATTTGATTTCAACTCTTGATACCTATGTAAATTACTATTTCTTCGCTTTGATAGTCATACTGCCATGTATATACATCTTGTGGCGCATCACCAGATCTCCTTTCGGGCTAATGTTGCGCACAATCCGTGAAAATTCGGAACGATCTGAGTTTATTGGAGTAAATGTAAACAAATACAAGCTCATAGCGTTCGTAATTTCCGCTTTTTTCTCGGGTGTTGCGGGAGCTTTATTTACTCTCTTTGAGACGTCATTATCACCGGATCTTTTTTTCTGGACAGCTTCCGGAGACGTCATTCTTATGGGTTTACTAGGCGGAATGCATTTATTTCTAGGCCCTGCGCTCGGCGCAGCGATCATAGTTCTTCTGAACAGTTTTCTGAGTTCTTACACTCAATACTGGGGCATGTTCTTGGGAGTTACTCTAATCTTGATCGTACTGTTCTTTCCTCAAGGTGTCGGCGGGCTGATTCAGGAAAAGCTCTTGTCTCCCTTTGGAAGGGAAAAGCATAGATGACAATTCTTGAAGTTAAAGGTATCCGAAAATCTTTTGGTGGGGTCGCCGCTGTAGGCAGGGGTCGACTTGAGCGTTGAACAGGGCCGCATTTTCAGTATCATCGGTCCTAACGGGGCTGGAAAAACCACTCTTTTTAATCTTAGTAACGGGATTCGATCACTGTGACGGTGGACAAGTCCTTTTCAAAGGCAAGGACGTAACCGGTCTACATCCTGACCAGTTGGTCAGGCTCGGTATGGCCCGATCTTTTCAGGTTACAAAAATATTCCCTAAGCTCACGGTCTACGAAAACATTCAAGCTACGACACTTTTACAGCAAGGTAAGGGACTCAACCTGTTTTCTCTAGCCACCGAACTTGCCCGGACCGAAACACAAGCCGTTCTATGCCAGGTTGATCTTCTTGATAAAGCCGACGAACTCGCTGGAACTTTATCGGCCGGCGATATGAAGCGTCTCGAAGTGGGAATAGTTTTGGCGACTAGACCTGAACTGATACTTCTGGACGAACCCACTTGCGGAATGTCTACAAACGAAACCAGCGGCACATTCGAGCTGATTAGAAAAATTAATCGCGACACTAACGTCACTGTCCTATTTACCGAGCACAAAATGGATATGGTTTTCGCTGTGTCTTCTCACATTACCGTAATGAATTTCGGGCGTGTAATCGCTTCCGGTTCTCCGGAGGAGATCCGGAACGACAAAAGGGTTCGCGATGTATATCTAGGCGAGGGCTGATGTTTCTGGAAGTCGACAATATCAACACATTTTATGGTATTTTCCACGCCATTTTTGATGTTTCCATCAAAATTGAAAAAGGTGAGGTTGTTTGCCTCCTGGGAAGAAACGGAGCGGGAAAAACTACCACTCTGAGCAGTATTGTGGGACTGAATAAACCAAGGTCCGGCAACATCAAGTTCAAAGGCGCCGAGCTAAAAGGAAAGAAAACACATGAGATAGCGCAGAATGGGGATCGGTTATGTCCCGGAAAACCGCCTGATCTTCAGCGATCTTACCGTTAAAGACAATCTTGAACTAGGTTGTCGTAAAAAGACTTCAAAACACGTTGCCGCAACGCTCGACAAAATATTTCACCTGTTCCCCAGACTCAAGGAACTTACACATAGAATCGGGGGAACGCTGAGTGGGGGTGAACAGCAAATGCTCACAATCGCCCGTACTCTTATGGGGGAACCGGAACTTCTGTTGCTTGATGAACTTACAATGGGACTGGCCCCGATTGTGGTAAACTTGCTCAGAGACGTTATTAAGACACTAAAGTCCGAAAATTTGACGATCCTTTTGACGGAACAGAATGCGCTCTTTGCTCTTGACCTGAGTGAAAGAGTGTATGTGATCGACAAGGGGACGATAGTTTATGATGGAAGCGTTCAGGATTTAAAACAAAACTATGATCTTATGAGTATGTATCTCGGTGTTTGAGGCGTTTTGATAAAAAAAATAGGGATTCCAGCAATAATAGTTTGCGTAATCGGGGCCACAGCTACTTATGTGATCCATTACCTGAAAAACCGAACGGCGCCGGCAGGGACCGTATTTGTCAGCGGCAATATTGAGGCTACAGAGGTTGACGTTTCATTTCGGCTTGCCGGTCAAATAAAAACCCTTCCAATTGAAGAAGGAGATCGAGTCAAAAAGGAACAGGTGATTTCGACTCTGGACACAGACACACTTGAAGCAATGCGAGGCTCAGCAAAGGGTGATGTCGCGGCTTTAACGGCCGTCCTGGATCAATTGGAGGAAGGTTCGAGGAAGGAAGATATTGAGGCTGCCCGGGCTGTCTCCAAAGCGGCGGATAGCAGGCTGAAAAATTCCAGAGACGAGTATGAGCGTTATTACCCTCTGTTTAGAGAAGGCGCCGTATCGGCCTCCATGTTCGATACAAAACAGACAGCTTTCAATGTGGCTCAGGAGGAATTCAATAATGCGGCCCAACGGCTTGCGGAGCTTGAGAAGGGACCTCGCGAACAGGAAATCGTTGCGGCCCGAGGCCGTTTGGAAAAAGCAAAATTCGATCTGAAAAGAATTGAATTGGACATCGAGCACTCCACATTAAAGGCGCCGGTGTCCGGAGCTGTTTTAGTTAAGGCTAACGAACTGGGAGAAGTAGTTCTGCCGGGCGCTACCGTAGCGACTATAGCCGAAATCGATACAGTCTGGTTGAAGGGATATATCGGAGAAAAAGATCTAGGGTTGGTAAAACTGGGACAAAAAGCCAATATAACTACTGATTCGTTTCCAGGTAAAATTTATGTAGGCGCCGTGACTTTCATATCGTCGCGTGCTCGAATTTACGCCAAAAAATGTCCAGACCAGGGAGGAACGGGTCAAACAGGTGTATCGTGTAAAAATAACGATACCCAATCCCGAACAGGAACTAAAAATCGGCATGCCTGCTGAAGGATACATTCTGGTAGACGCCGTTCGTGATAATGAGAAGAACTAAGTGGTATTGCCTGGATCCCAACAAGAAGAATCAGAAACTCCGATTATACTTACAGAAGGTCTGTGTAAGAGTTTTGGGCCTGTAAAAGCTGTTCAGAACATGAACTTGCGGGTCAACAAGGGTGAACTTTTCGGCTTGATAGGACCCGACGGAGCAGGCAAAACCACTACTATCCGCATGCTTGCAGGTATTCTCGCTCCGACATCCGGCTCAGCCTACATTGACGGAATTTCCGTCAGGGACAATCCCGACAAGGTGAAAGAACATCTCGCCTACATGCCTCAGAGATTTGGTCTTTACCAGGATCTAACAGTTTTGGAAAACTTGCTGTTTTACGCTGACTTATTTGGAGTCCCTAAAAAGGATCGACCGGGAAGAATAGAAACGCTTTTCAGTTTCAGCCGATTGGCTCCGTTTTCCGGCAGATTGGCGGGCGCTCTGTCTGGAGGAATGAAACAAAAGTTGGGGCTGGCATGCGCTCTTATCCATTCTCCGCGTGTGTTCTTCTCCTGGATGAGCCGACTAATGGAGTCGACCCAGTCTCCAGGAGAGATTTTTGGAAGATCCTTTATGACCTTTTGCAGGAAGGGATAACGATTCTTGTTTCAACCGCTTATTTGGATGAAGCTGAACGGACGACAAGAACGGCTTTTATGCGCGAAGGCTCAATAATGGAGTTGGGGACCCCCAAGGAACTGAAGCAAACGGTCGAGGGCCACATGATAGAAATCATTCCTTCGGATTCCCGTGCCGCTCGAGAAGTCTTGAAGGCAGATCCGAGAATTTTGGATGTAAGTTTGTTCGGGGACAGTCTTCATGTGAGACTCTCTGATGTTTCAGATGAAGCGCATGCTAAAGAAGCTCTCGAAAAAGTGGGAATCGAAATCAAGTCCTTTCGGCGGATCGCTCCAGCCATGGAAGATGTGTTTTTGTCGGTTTTGACCGGGAAGGGAAATCGAGCGTGATATTATTTGCGGACCTTCTTGAGCGTTTTCTGGTTAAAAGATGAACGAAATAGCCGTCTTCGCCAAGGACCTGACCCGGGTCTTCGGCAGTTTTGTAGCAGTCGATCACGTTACATTCGAGGTCCGACCGGGTGAAATATTTGGTTTCCTGGGGCCTAACGGGGCGGGAAAGACAACTACCATAAAGATACTGTGCGGACTTCTCACTCCATCTTCCGGTCAGGGAATGGTCACTGGATATGATGTTTCTACTGAAAGTGAAGAAATCAAGAAACATATCGGATACATGTCACAGAAATTTTCTCTCTATGAGGACTTGACGGTCTCAGAAAATCTGGATTTCTTCGGGGGTGTCTACGGACTGGATGAAGAGACCAAGAGGAAACGTGGGGAATGGGTACTCCAGATGGCAGGGCTTCAAGACAAATTGGATATTCTCACAAGGTCTTTGCCTTTAGGATGGAAACAGACGGCTTGCCCTGGGTTGCGCCATTCTTCATGAACCCCCGGTGTTATTTCTCGATGAGCCGACTTCCGGAGTTGATCCTCTGTCCCGAAGGAATTTCTGGGAGTTGATTAACGACCTGGCGTCCCAAGGGGTGACGATTTTTGTGACCACACATTACATGGAGGAGGCTGAGTACTGTAACAGGCTCGCTTTGATGAGCGCAGGGAAAATCGTAGCTCTGGGAACTCCTTCTGATCTTAAAAAAAACTGGATGTCTGAATCTGTAATCGACCTTGAATGTGATCAACCAATGAGAGCCTCCGAATTGCTAAAGAAAGAGAAGATCTTTTCCGAAGCGGCAATTTTTGGAAGTTCCCTTCACCTGGTCACGGGAGACCCAACTGGGGCCGAAGAAATAACGAGAAGAATCATGTCTGACAACGGCATTGAAGTCTTCAGATTGGAGAAAGTCACTCCCAGCCTGGAAGACGTATTTGTAACCTTGACAACACCGGTTACAAAATAATGATTTTTAGGCGCTGGGGGCGACAAATTCATTTATCAGACCAAGTCTGTAACCAGGACTTTTGTAACAAATGAATATAGTTCGGACTCTGGCTGTAGCAAAGAAAGAAGCCCGCCAAATCATTCGGGATAGCCGTTCTCTTTACCTGGCGCTCGGCATACCTGTCATGCTCATGATCCTTTTCGGTTATGCCCTATCACTGGATGTTGACGACATTCCGATTGCCGTCTGGGATCAAAACCGAAGTCCGGAATCTCGTGATTTCATAGATAGAATGACCAGTTCCGGCTATTTCAGACTGGTTGTCCAAACGGACAACTACCGGGAAATAATTAAGGATCTTGATCGGAACATGATTAGTATTGGGGTTATAATACCATTTGATTTCAGTCATAACCTGAAAAATGGTTCTTCCACCCAGATTCAGGCGATTGTGGACGGATCCGACTCCACCAGGGCGAACCTGGCGATTGTTTACCTTGACACGATAAGCGCTACTTTCGAAGGTGATCTGAAAATGGAATCGCTGACAAAACAGGCGGTTCAAAGCAGGGTCAGAACGCCTATCGACCCCAGAATTCGCATTGTTTACAACCCGGAACTCCGAAGCCGCAATAACATAATTCCCGGCTTGATCCCGGTCATAATGATGATCATCTCCGCTCTTTTGACATCGCTCACCATAGTCAGAGAGCGCGAGACTGGAACAATGGAACAACTCATGTCAACGCCGCTTAAACCTGGCGAGTTGGTTGTGGGTAAGTTGATTCCATATTTTACACTTGGCTATGTAGACCTGCTGCTGGTTTACGTCATGGGCAGATACGTTTTTCAGGTGCCGTTCCGTGGGAGTTTACTCATCATGTTTGGAGTTTCCAGTGTTTTCCTTATAGGCGCCATGTCTATCGGCTTCCTGGTTTCGGCCGTAGCTTCCAATCAGTTTTTCGCTACTCAGTTGGCTCTACTGGGAACTGTCCTTCCTACTTTTTTACTGTCCGGGTTTGTTTTCCCAATCTCTAATATGCCAGAAGCGCTCCAATATTTTACCTACATTATTCCTGCCAGGCACTACATAACCGTGCTCAGGGCTGTTTATTTGAAGGGAGTGGGTTGGGACGCCATAATCTGGCCCACCCTTGCTCTAGTGGTCTTTGCCATGTTTGTCACAACATTAGTCGCAAGAAAACTTGGCAAATATTCCCTATGATCGACGGAACCCCTAAATTACATGATCGCTCAGGACCGACTCCTGGGAGCGTCCCAAATAATGGAGATATTCCTACCGGTATCGCTCCCAGACAGGACTCACTGAAACGAAAAGTCTCAGAGAGCCTTCAAAGGATTCGATGGCTGATCTGGAAGGAATTCATTCAAATTGTCCGTAACAGACAGAATCTTATGATGTTGCTGCTTGCGCCGGTCATTCAGTTGGTCATTTTTGGGTCAGCGAGTAGACTGGATGTCAATAACGTCGCTACTGTCGTAGTAGATCTGGACCATTCCGCCATGAGTCGTGACCTTGTGGAAGGGTTCGCCAAGTCAGGGTATTTTAAAATTGTCAAATATTTGAACAGTTATGACTCAGCAGATCGGTTCTTCGAGAGAAACCAGGCTTCACTGGCTATTCTTATCCCTCCGGATTTCGAGAGGCGTGTGCAGGGTAGACGCAAAGCTGAGGTGGGGGTTCTTGTTGATGGTGTCGATACGATAACGGCTGGCACCGTTTCAGGTTACGCTCAGTCCATAATTCAGAGATTCTCGGATGATATATTGGCGTCGCGAATTAACAGCATGCAAGGGCTGCTTTACGACTCCACAACGCCGCGGCTCATCATCCCTGAATTCTCGAACGCATCTCGAGCCTGGTTTAACCCTAATCTTAATTCCAAGGATTTTTTTGTCCCTGGAGTGGTGGCCTTGATACTCTTGACTCTGGCTATAATATTAACGTCATCCGTAATAGTAAGAGAGAGAGAAATCGGTACGATAGAACAGCTTATGGTCGCTCCTATCTCAAGGCTGGAGCTTATTCTCGGAAAAACCTCACCCTGTTTTTTTATTGAACTGGTCACGTTACTCATTGTGACACCTCTTGCGTTGATCATTTATGATATTCCGTTTAGGGGATCAATCTGGTTCTTTTTTGGGTCGTTTTTCTTGTTTCTGATCACCGCGTCAGCAATTGGTATGACGATATCCGCGTTTTGCAAGACTCAACAACAGGCAGTTCTTACATCATTCATGTTTCTTCAGCCTTCAATCTTGCTGTCAGGGTACGCTTTCCCAATTGAAAATATGCCTTCTGTGATTCAGTACATTACCTATTTAAACCCTGTCAGATATTTCATAACAATTCTGAGAGGCGTATTCCTGAAAGGAACTGGCTGGGAGACGCTTTGGCCCCAGGTAATTCCAATTTTTATAATGGCGGTTATTTACATCACATGGGCCTCCGCGTTATTTAAAAGGAGAATAGATTAACAGGGACCAGTAGAAAATAGTGGTCAATTGACGCAGGTCCGCATGTTTTACGGTTGGCCGATTTTCTTGATTGGAGTTGCTAATGAGTTTTGTTGATACAAGCCTGGAGAGTTTGAACTGGCAAATCGCTTTTATGCGTCAAGAGCTTGACCACCTTCGTTCCCTTCAAAAACAGTTGCGAACTGAAGCTCGAGTTTGCTTTGAAAATTCCGCAAAGCTCGAAGCGATTATCAGAGCTTTTGATGGTTTTATCTATGTGTGCTCTTCGAATTACCAGGTGGAGTACGTGAACGACAAACTTATTGAACGTACCGGCTACAATCCCATAGGACAAAAATGTTTCAACGCATTGCACGGATTGGACCATGTTTGCGACTGGTGTGTGAATGACAGGGTCCTGAAGGGTGAAACAGTCCGTTGGGAGATTAAGAGCCCCAAAGACAATCATTACTACTACGTCATTAATACACCAATTTATTACCCGGATGGATCAATTGCGAAGATGGCCATGATTCAGGATGTGACCGACAAGAAAAATGTCGAGATCGAAAGAGAAAAATTAATAGCCCAACTGGAAACTAAGAATGCGGATCTGGAGGTATTCAGTTACGCAGTTTCGCATGATCTCAGAGGGCCTCTATTAACGATCAAGGGGCTTCTCAAGTGGATAGAACGTGACGCAATAAATTCAAACCTGAAAAGACTTCAAGAAAATATGTCCACCGTTTTCCGTTCCGCAGACCGCATGGAGAGCCTTATCACCGACCTGTTAAAACTTTCAAGGGTTGCAAACTTGCAGGACGAATTGCAGGAACTGAGCTTTGAAGAAATTGTTTGGGAAGCATTGGAACTCCTGGCTGGCAAAATAACTGAGAGCAATGTGAAGATAGATATCCAGAATGATTTGCCCAAAATGTGCGCTTGCAGGAACAAACTACTTACTGTTCTCCAGAATCTAATAGAGAATGCAGTAAAATATATGGGACCCCAGACTGAACCGAGGATAAAAATAGGGTCCAGAAATGATCGCGAAGATGTTGTTTTCTTTGTTGAAGATAACGGGATCGGGCTGGACCCTCAAAATCTGTCCAAGATCTTCGGCTTGTTTGTAAAGCTGGACGAGAATTCAGAGGGAACGGGCATCGGATTGGCAATGCTCAAGCGAATCCTTGAAGCCGACCATGGTCGTATTTGGGTGGAATCACAGGGAATTGGTCATGGATGCCGGTTTTGTTTCACGTTTAAAAATTGTGAAACGGTTCCGGCAGAGTGACATTCAATCGAGAGAAGCTGTTCCGTAGACTCAAAATTCATTAGCAAGAGATCAGAATTCCCCAATTCTCAGCTCCAGCCTTACGCTTAAAATTTCATCATCAATCCTCCATTCAATTGTTCAGGCCTGTCTATCCAGATATCTTCCTGAAGCTTTTGTCAAGAAATACTAGCTATTTAGATATCAACACTTGACAAAGGCCGCTCTTGTTCGTTACAAGCAGTTTATGACCTACTGGTCAGTCATTATGTTTTAGGGCTATACTCTTAGATTCTTATAGTTGGAGACAATCATGGATATCTCTCTGGAAACCGCAATTAACAGTGTAGTCAACAACACCAGAGCCCACCGCGATACTTTCGCCATTCCCGAATTGATCAAAATCCTGAAAAATGAACTCCGTAAGCTGCCTAACGATGACGCAGTCAGGTCTGACGCGACCCGTTCAATAGTCGATGTTGCAGCCAAAGCCCTCATGGCATCCCCGATTTATTCGGACACTCTCATACGGGAGTTCTACCGAAGCGCTATCGATTCCGCCGAAGCTGACGGGGTTCCCAGAGAACTTATTCTCGAAGACTTACTTTTCCAGAGCCTGAGACGGTCGGTCGAAGGAGAGACATCCAAAAGGAAAAAGCAGAAAGATGTCAGGCACAGAATATTACAGGCAGCGCTGACAGAGTTTTCCGACAAAGGCTTCCACACTTCGACAATTGATTCCATTGCTGATCGGGCCGATATAGCGAAGGGCACAGTTTACCGCTACTTCAAGACGAAAAGAGAGCATTTTCACTGCCCTCAAAGAGGACACAATGTCCGAATTCGTAGAATTGGCTCGAAAAGACCTGAGTGTTCAGGATGATGTGCTTACAATAATCGAAAGCGTAATTAAAATATATCTCACTTTTTTTGAACAGAATTCTGCTTTTTTTAAAGTAATAATTCAGGAACACAAGGATTTTGGTAGAGAGTTTTCTGAAAAGTTTATCCAGGAACTGATCCTGGCGCTGCCTGGACTTAAACGTCGATGCTGGAAAGCTTCTCGCTCTGGTCGCCTAAAGCAGATGAATTACTTTACCGTGTTCTACGGAATAATCGGCTTTCTAAATGGAGTGATCCAAAAGTGGCTACGAGAAGGAGCGGAGGGGTCGCTCCTCGATGAAGTCGATACGGTAAGGGAAGTGCTGTTTTATGGCTTCGCTATTCCTCCCAGCCAAGCTTTCAACACAAATCCGCTTAAGGTGATCTCATGAAAACGATTTCCGAACTTAATCATCGGTAAGCCCATAATCTTTGTTAATCCGTATTTCAACGAGACTTCACGTTAATTGCCAATGTTAATCAGGCAGGTGGGATTGGAGTAATCGACCACGTAACTGCCGGTCCTGCTCGCTTTGAGCCCGATGACTCAACATCTTATGGGATACAGGGTCCATATCGATGATCCTTTGCTAGAGGGTTCGAATAAACGAATAAAATTGGGAATTATTCCTCTGGAAGACAATGATCGCCTGGTATCGCTTGAGGACAGTTTTTTTTCAAAACTGTCAATTCCGGTTTTCGTGGAAGTTGGATGCGTCTCAGACGTTGCCAATGCTCAAAGAATAGGAGCTGCCGGCCTCATTGTTAGAGGTTCTGAAGGGCCTGGTTGGGTAAGCCCAACTCACGGTTTTGTGTTACTCCAGCAGATAATCCAGATAACAAAACTTCCCGTTATTCCATCAGGGAGGTATCGGCCCTTAAACTTCCGCCGGAGCCATTGGAGCAGGGGCTTCAGGAATAGTTCTAGATTATCATCTGTTGTTAACAGATGAATCTGCCATAGATTCCGAACTGAAAAGCTTTTTTAAGCTCTCTCAATTTACCGGGCTCCACAATATTGAATGAGATCTCAGGACATCCCTTCCGATCCTACTCTCGAATAGGCACAAAGAAAATCCGTGAACTCAAGAAAATAGAAGAGTCTCTGGCTGTAGATGAATCGCACACAATATCAGAAACTCATTTCTTCACAGATTGGCTACCCTACCGCTAGACCAGACGGCGACGATTCGATCTTCCCGTTTTCTGAAGACCTGATAATCAACAGGATATTGCTTCAGAAATGTCACTCGGTTTCCGAAGTTATCGCTGCATTTGATAGCGCTATGAAACTCTGCTCCGGCGCTTGGCCGTTTAAAGAGGGATCGCCGCTGAGCCTTGAGCACGGTGTCAGGTTTCCGGTTGTGCAGGGTCCGATGGCTCATGTAAGCGACAACGCGGATTTTCTGAAAGCGGTAAATGATGGGGGCGGATTGCCATTCCTGGCTTTGGGCAATATGCCCGGACCGATAGCTCAGCAGGCCCTTGAGCAGGCACGTGAAAAAAACGGATCAAGATTTGGAGTAGGCTTGATAGGACTCGAGATCAATCGTAGCCGGTATGAAGCGCATCTGGAAATAATGCGCTCCAATCCTCCAAAATTTGCGATCCTAGCTGCCGGCGGTCCCGAACTCGCCTTAACCATTGAAGGTATTGGCACTTGTTGCTACCTGCATTGTCCTTCACCCGGAATCTTATCGGAGGCTTTGAAGGCAGGGCTCAGACGATTCGTCTTCGAGGGTGGCGAATCCGGCGGGCACATCGGAAACCTTAGCAGTCTCAACTTGTGGAACGCAAATCTGAACCAATTGGAAGAAGCTCATAAAAACGGGCTGGATTTGAATGAAGTAAGTGTTTTGCTTGCCGGTGGAATTGGTTCACCTCAAGGGTCGGCATTTATAGCGGGCATGACGGATCATCTTACCGAAAAGGGGCTCAAGGTTGGACTTCAGCTTGGAACGGCTTACCTTACGACCGAGGAAGCAGTTAATGCTAAGGCCATCACTGATTCCTACCGGAGGTTGACTCTCGAATCTAGTGACACTGTAGTAGTAGGCCGGACAGTAAACACTATGACAAGAGTCGCGTGTTCGCGGATGGCCAATGAGCTGGTTGAACGAGAGCTTGAACGTCTCCGGGCCGGGATGCCGCTACGGGACCGTAAGGAACTTTACGAACAGGATAACCTTGGCGGCCTTCGTCTGGCTTCAAAGGGATGCGCCATTGATCCTGCGACTTCACAATCCGATTGCCCTCAATTTTATGAGTTAAGCCCTCAGGAGCAAGCAGAAAGAGGCCTATACCTGATGGGACAGGTAGCCTGCTTGTTAAACGAACCCACTACCATTGCTCATGTCCATGAGAACCTCATTTTCAAAGGACAAGAAATCTATAGGAAACCAGCTAATAAGCTCGAATTTTTTGAACCAGCTCACACCGAGCCATCAACGCAATTAAATCCTTTCAAACAAGTTGAAGCCATTCAAACAGGAGTTAACGCTATGAATTCTAATGAACTCGGCGAGAATTCCGAACCAACACAAATAGTGGAACTGAATTCTGACAATGAGCCAATAGCAGTAATTGGAATCGGGTTGCGTCTTCCGGGATCCGATTCACCGGAAAAGTTTTGGCGTCAGATAGTTGAAAAAAAGAGTGGCATAGGCCCAACACCTGATGAAAGGTGGGGCTCGGTAGATCTTTACTACGATTCGGACCCGCGGGTTCCGGACAAAACCTATTCAAAGATAGGTGGCTTTATTTCTGATTTCAACTTTGATCCTCTCAAATACCGGATTCCTCCGACTGTCGCACAAAAAATGGACCGGACTCAGAAAATGGCCGTCGCTTGCGTGGCTGACGCGTTGACAGATGCAGGGCTTTCTCCTGAAGCTCTCAAGGGACAGCGGGTAGGAACTGTTATCGGAAATAGCATGGGGGGCGAAATCACTGATTTGTATGCAGAACGGGTAGGATTACCTCGAACTCTGCTGCGGATGCGTGAAGCGATGGACTCGGCAAATGTTGATTCATCGATTAGCGAGAAAATTCTTGACGATTTTCGAGGCCGTTTCCTTGCCGGACTTCCAGAAATTACGGAGGATTCCTTGCCCGGTGAGTTGGCCAATGTGATTTCCGGCAGAATTGCCAATGTGTTTAACCTCGAAGGTCCTAATTTCACGGTAGACGCTGCATGCGCATCATCTATGGCAGCAATAATGAACGCTGTCTCTGGTCTACGATCGAGAGCAATGGATTGCGCTATTGCCGGTGGTGTTGACACGTCGATGCAACCATCAATATTCGTGAAATTTTGCAAAGTCGGGGCCCTTTCACCGGATGGAAGCAGGCCCTTTGACGCTGCGGCTAACGGTTTTGTCATGGGCGAGGGCGCCGGTGTCATGGTTCTGAAACGACTTTCCGACGCATTGTCCAGTGGAGATAGAATTTATGCGCTAATTCTCGATGTGGGGTCGTCTTCTGATGGACGAGGCAAGGGCATAACAGCGCCAAACGCTGCGGGCCAGGAACGCGCAATCCGAGCGTGTCTTGAAAATTCGGGTGTGGATCCAGTCACAATCGGACTCATTGAGGCTCATGGAACCTCTACGGCCGTTGGCGACAAAACGGAACTAATGATTCTCGACAAATTCTTCAGGAATGCCGGATCTCCGTCAGGCTCAGTAGGAATCGGATCCGTAAAATCGCAGCTTGGACACTTGAAGGCGGCAGCCGGTTCAGCAGGCATGATAAAGGCGATTCTCAGCCTTTATCATCGATCACTGCCGCCAACCATAAACGTTACTAATCCTAACCCGTGCATAGACTGGGAATCGTCACCTCTTTCCCTGGTTACGTCATCACGCCCGTGGAAGTCTACCAAGGGGGTTCCGAGGCGAGCCGGGGTAAGCGCTTTCGGATTTGGGGGCACAAACTTCCATGTTGTCCTCCAGGAATACTCACCGGGATTACAACTTGTGTCTTCCAACAGACCGGCGACACTTCCTTCCATCGAATTTACCAGACCCAACTGGCCCAAGCCTGACAATTTGAATGTCAGTGGTGAGATTTGGGCTATCGGAGGTAATAACACAGAAGAACTGATTGGAAAAATTGAGAAGGTTCTCGAAACAATCAATCCATCAACTTACAAGACACTGGCCTCGTCGCATCGTAACGAATGCCAGAGTTTCCAGTTGAGATTCGGTTTCGCCTCAGCGGATATTGAAACTGCCTCAAAAAAACTTGTGTCAATACTTGAAGCCTTACAAGACCCGGCAAAGAGAGGCTTCCTGACTGCAAGAGGGGTCCATTTTGCAGAGGGTAAACCCTCAAAGCATTTGTCCGGCGCAGCGTTCCTCTTCCCAGGTCAAGGGTCCCAGTACCCATACATGCTCAGGGACTTGTGCGACAGGTTCCCTGTTGTAGCGGAAACCTTTAACGAAGCTGATAGTATAATGAAGGGGCTTGGACTCAAGGAGATAAGTTCCCTCGTATTTCCGGATCCTGCTGTACTTGAGGAACCTGGCGCAAATGACGTCCTGAAGGACACCCAGAATTTACAACCTATGATATTGACGGCGGACACAGCCATATTCCGGCTGTTGAAGCAAATGGGGTTGCGCCCTGTGGCGTGCGCGGGACATTCATTAGGGGAGTACGCCGCATGTGTCGCTTCAGGTGTTTTCACTTTTCCGGACGCATTGGAAGCAGTGGCCGTTCGTGGCCGGGAGATGGCGAGAGTTAGCATAGCTGACCCTGGTTTAATGATGAGCATTCCTGCGGACGCCAGATTAGTCGAAGAAGTTATCGCGCAGGTGGATGGATATGTAGTAGCAGCGAACAAGAACTCCCCAAAACAAACTGTCATCTCCGGTGAAACTGCCGCTGTTAAGAGAGCTGGAGAGCTTTTCAGAGAGAGAGGCTTGGAGGGCATGCTCATTCCGGTTTCCGCCGCTTTTCATTCAGGTGTCGTCGCCCCTGCCAGGGAACCGTTTATGAAAACACTCGAAAAGCTCTCGGTATCATCGCCGGCGATAGCAATAATCTCGAATGTCACAGGCGATTACTATCCGGTTGGACCGGCCGCTCCTGCACACATTAGAGACCTCCTGGGCAAGCAGTTCGCTGCGCCGGTCGAATGGGTAAAAACTCTCAGAAGATTGCATGGGGACGGGATTCGCGTCTTTGTGGAATGCGGCCCAAAGCGTGTCATGACAAATCTGACGATTGACACTTTGTCCAAGGAAGTACTCGCTTTACCTACCAATCATCCCAAGAAGGGTGGAGTCCTGCAATTGTTAGAATCGCTCGCAGCCTTAATTGTAGAAGGCTTTGAGTTGGATATTCACGCCGCGGAGATTCCCCATCAAACCCCACATACGGAGCGATTGCGACAGCGAACGAATCTGGCAGTTGTCCCTACCGGTATCGAACAGGGCCGTCCACAGGATGTCACGGTTACCATCACTGAGAAAGCGACTTCTCCATTGGATGCGCTTCTCGACGCTGAATTGGAGGATATTGCATCCAAACCCGAGTTCACAAGGTTTGTAGAGCTTCAGGGAAACCCCATCAGGAGTCTTATAAAATCGAGCTTCAGCACTTATGTAGATAACATTTTGCCTCTCCAAAAAACGGTTACAATGGTGAAAACTGAGGAAATTAATTTTAAACCGGTTGTCATTTCGGGCATGGCGGCAGGTCTACCAAGCGACGTTCGATTTCCCTTTGACAAGGCAAATCTCGATGACCTTATCCTTGGGAAGAATTTCATCAAGAAGGTTTCGGAAAAAACCCGTAGGGAAATGCTCGAAAAGAACGTGGAAAGGCTTTTCAAAGGCCCGTCCGGGGAAGCTGAATTACAGATCGTTCACGACGTATCCGAAGTCATAAAGCTGGCAGGTTTTTTTGAAAACGACGATTCTCTAGCTGAGGGATTTGGTCTGGAAAGACGTCTCATTGAAGCAATGGATGTTACGACCAGGATGGCCGTGGCTACCGGGTTGGAAGCTCTCAGGGAAGCAGGGATCCCACTGGTCCAACAAACCAGAACAACCAGCGCGGGGATCGAATTACCCCAGGCATGGGCGTTGCCTCAGGCTTTAAGGGCAGAAACAGGGATAATTTTTGCCTCGGCGTTCCCGGGCATGGCATCACTGGTCGATGAAGTCACCAGAGAAGCAAGCGCTCGTTTCGGAGCCGGGGCCAAAAAGAGACTCATAGATTTCTACACTGGAATTGTCCAGCGGATAAAAGACGATGACGAAAAGGAGTCCATTACTCGATGGTTCACCCAAGAGTTTGACGGGCTGACTGGATCGGGTTCCGGAGAGTTGTACAAATTTAATCGGAATTTCCTCCTGAGAGTAATGAGCATGGGACACGGCCAGTTGGCGCAGCTCATCAAGGCCCAGGGTCCCAATACTCATGTTGACGCAGCGTGCGCAGGAACAACCCAGGCGATTCTGCTAGGTAGAGATTGGATCAGGACGGGGCAGGCCAAGAGAGTGCTTGTGGTCGCGGCTGACGACGTCGCAGGCAGGCAACTTTTCCCGTGGATCGGTTCCGGGTTCCTGGCAATGGGGGCGGCAACCACTAATGCGAATGTAAATGAAGCGGCGTTACCCTTTGACGACCGCAGACACGGTCTGATACTAGGGTCTGCGGCGGCGGCGATAGTCCTGGAGAGTGAAGATTTGGTCAAAAAGAGAGGCATGGACCCAATCGCCTCCATTGAAGCTGGAGTAATCGCAAACAGCGGCTTTCACGGAACACGCCTGGATGTCGATCATATTTCTACCGTAATGGAGAAGATGATTTCAAAATGGGAGCGAGCAGTCCGGAGTTTCTCGGAGTGAACTCGCAAAGAAAATGTTTTTCATGTCACACGAAACCTATTCCCCCAAACGGGGCGGAAGTTCTTCCGCTGAGATTAAGGCGCTACGTTCGACTTTCGGGGAAAACGCAGGGATTATCCCCATCGCCAATACAAAGGGGTTTACCGGTCACACGATGGGCGTTGGTGTTGAAGATGTAGTCGCATTGAGATGCCTTCAAAAACGCACTTTGCCGCCAATCCCCAATCTTAAGGCGCCAGATCCGGAATTTCAGGACATGAACCTTAGCACCGGTGGTCCCTGTGACGCTCGATATGCTTTACGCTTAGCCGCCGGCTTTGGCTCACAGATAGTAATGTCTCTCTACAAAGTAGCTTCCCATGAGGAAAATCGCGTCACTGATTATGGGGCGAATCGAGCGTGGCTAAAACAAATCTCCGGGTACGATGATCCCGTGGTTTCAATTGAAAACAGAACCCTAAAGGTTTCAGAGCGTGATATAGCGGAAAAGCATATACGAGAGGACTCTTCGGAAAAAGTAGCGGTTTCGGACAAAATTCAGGTCGAAAAAAGGATCCCAGATTCCGGTTCTGAGACAGGAACGGAGCAAATCAAGCAGATCATACTGTCGCTGCTGTCGGCCAAGACAGGTTACCCACCCGATATGCTCGACACTGGACTCGATCTGGAGGCCGACCTCGGCATCGATACCGTTAAGCAAGCTGAATTTATTTCTGATGTGCGGGATAAATTTAATATCCCCAGGATTGAGGGACTCAAAATAGCCGAATTTCCCACGATTGAGCACATAATTGGTTTCGTAGCCGAACACACCGCAACACCGCTCCAACCGCCAAAAGAGCCGATTCAAAGACAGATATCTGTTCCTCTGGAAAAAGCTTCAACGGACGAGCTTGAAGTTCGAACAAAAATACTTGAATTGCTTTCAGCCAAGACAGGTTACCCACCCGATATGCTCGACACTGGACTCGATCTGGAGGCCGACCTCGGCATCGATACCGTTAAGCAGGCTGAATTTATTTCTGATGTGCGGGATAAATTTAATATCCCCAGGATTGAGGGACTCAAAATAGCCGAATTTCCCACGATTGAGCACATAATTGGTTTTGTGCTCGAGAAGAAAACTCCGGTAGTCGCTGTAACAGTAGAACAAGAGACGACCGGGTCGGTTCCGGTCGAAATGGTTTCCGGAAATATCCATACTTACGAAGCCCGACTAGTTAACATTGAGACTCAAGTAACATCGGAGCTTCCGGATGTGGATGAAATAGTTATTCTCGGCGCAGATGAATCGTTTTTATCAGAGATAAAGAAACTAGTACCGTCTATAGCTATCACCCGGTTGGACGGGCCTATGGAAATTGCGTCTCGAAAAAACAATCGCGTCGGGGTCATTAATGTCTCAACTCCAATTAACATGCAGACCGCTCTGTATAGTTCATTCGAACTGTTTCGAGCCCTGGCGGCGAGTTTTGAGGATGGGCCGGCCTTCTTAGTAAACATCGTCTCCGAAGACGGAGCCTGGGGATTTGAAAATCCTCAACAGACAGGATACATCAGCGGCGCAATAACTGGGGCAGCCAAATCATTTTCCAGGGAGTATCCCAAGACCGTGTGCCGATGTCTCGACGTTTCTCCCAATATCCTGGAAACTCACGGCCCTAAGCTGGCCATTCAAAGTCTTATTGAAGATTTTCCTCTCGAAACCGCAGTGGCGGACAACCTTGAATTTCGGCGCATTAGATTCGCTCCCGCACCGATCACCCAGCGTGAATCCGGGTCCGTCAATCAAGGCGAGGTTATACTGGCAACCGGTGGCGCTCGCGGCATAACAGCGGCCTGTTTAACAGGGATTGCAGAGCAGGTTCCCGTTACCTTTGTCATACTGGGGCGCACTGTATTGTCTAGTCGGGCCGAGACCTTGTCTACATTTGGGGCCGACGAATGGAACCAGGAAAAAATCAGGATAATAGAGCGTTACAAACGTGAAGGAAAGCCCCCTACCCCGGTCTTGGTGGAAAAAGAGTTTCTAAGGCTAAAAAATGAGGTCGAAGTTTTTCAAAATGTCAAAAAACTCAGAAATCTTGGGTCCGAGGTCATTTATAGGGCAGTTGATATCGTAGATTCGGAGGCTGTGGATAACGTAATCGCCGAGATAGGTCGACTTTGTGGTCGTGTGGACGTTTTTGTTCACGGGGCTGGCATCGATATAAGTCGGGCCCTTCGCTCAAAAACGATGGATCAAATAAAGCTGGTTTTCAACGTCAAGGTCGAAGGAGCAAGAAATATTATGGCGGCTCTTGACAGACACGAATTGCCTCCCAGGAGGATAGTAGGCTTTGGAAGCGTTGCAGGCCGGTTTGGCAATATAGCGCAGATCGATTATTCTGCCGCTAATGACGGCCTTGCCCATTTATTGCGATGGCTGGCAAGGCACAACGATATCCACTCGACGGTCATAGATTGGGCCCCTTGGGCCCAAATAGGTATGGCTACTAGAGGAAGCGTTCAACAAAGCCTTGAAGGCGCAGGTATAGATTTCATTCCTCCGGAAAAAGGTGTGTCAGCCTTTATGCAGGAGTTAGCTAGATCGTCGTCATCACCTGAAATTCTGGTGGCCGGAAAAATTGGGCCTTTTGAAGATGACGCATTCGTCACCCGTGGTGAACAATCAGAGCAAATCTTTTTCTTGGCGGGGCAAAAGGCAACTATTGAGTCTTTGATCCCGGGCGAACATCTAAAGATGAAGATCGAACTCGACCCGTCTCACCCGCTGCTTAATGATCATAGAATCGATCGAGCGGCCGTGTTCCCTGGAGCGGGCGGCATAGAAATTATGAGAAAAGCTGCGGAGATTCTTGATCCTTCCACGTCCGAAATGGTGATTCAAAATGTTCGGTTCATGCAGCCGTTGAAGATATTCAAAAACGAGAAGTTTGTGGCTGAAGTTGATGTTTTTCGAGTTTCCGATCCTATGATCAAATTTAAGGCCCATATATCCAGCAGTCTTCTGGATAAAGAAGGCCGACCTTTCGGGGAGCACAAGATTCCATCACGAGCTGTTTCTCGGTTCAGACGAACCCGCCCATATGGATGTGCCGGATCACAATTGGAAACAGACCATCTTTGTTCCGGAACAAGAGATTTACTCGGTATTTTTTCACGGTCCCGCCTTTCGGTTTCTCGATTACATTTCAGTTGAAGCAAGAGGTAACGGAGTCCGATTCCGATTCAAAGACACTGAACAAAGGCCGGATATGTTTCCGGATATTATTCCAGCGGCGATTGAAACAGCTTTTCAGGCTGGCGCAGCGTTCGGACTGGAATCTTATGGAGTAATACCTCTACCCGTGGGGGTAGAAAAGATTGTGATTCTAAAGCCAAATGGCGCCCCGACTCACGGAGTTGTATTTCCGACCAATATAATTTCAAAACCTGGGACAGACGCTCGTATTAAGATTCGGTTTGACGGCATTCTTAGCGAAGCCGACGGGACTCCTGTGATCTTCTTGAAAGGTTTTGAGATGGTAGAGTTACAAAGGGCAAATTCCTTCCCAAACCGGATTTTTGAAGAAATTTCTCCCATCGATGAACTTGGCGTCAAATCAGACCAGAAGCTGGATTTGGGAAAGATCCGCCTGCTGGATGACGTTGAGGTTATTCTTAAAAACGCTACTCCTAAACGTCGAAAAGAGTGGATTGCCGGCCGCATGCTTTTGGGGAGAGCCCTCGATCGATTGATGTCGAATAATGGCAACGGGTCCAAGAAAGGCCTAAAACTCCAAATAGGATCAAACTCTTTGGGCAAACCTGTTGTTTATTCTTCTAGCGACCCCAATTCGGAATTCGCCCAGGTCACTGTGACCCATTCAAATGGACTTGCAATGGCTTCAGCCACTTTATCCGCAGCATTTCAGGGAGTTGGAGCGGATATTGAAAAAGTGGAAAAGAGGAGCGCTACATGGGGAAAGGACTATTTTAGTGATTCTGAACTCGAACTTGCGGACTCGTCCTCTGATCATGCCAGACAATTGACGCGTATGTGGAGCCTCAAAGAAGCGGGGCTAAAGGCTCTGGGAGTAGGGTTGAGATACGATTTGAAGGATGTCCTTGTAGTTGGGATTGACAAAACTGGTAAAGCTAGACTCGAATTTCAGAATGAGGCCGGCAAGTTTGTGCGTGACAACGGTTTGAATCAAATTGAAGCGCGAGTCGAGAACTTCGGCGACAGTGTTCTGGCAAGGGCGTATATCAGGAGATAATGAGAAGATATTTTATCAATTTTTGGAGTACTATTAAGAATTGTTTTCCTGAGCGCTTTGTTTCATAATCAAATTTTATTTTCAGGCCTCCGGAAGTAGAAGCTAGATTTCATTTGCTGGTCAGTCAGGGTTCCATAACACCCAATCATGGCTGGCAGCGTGGCTGTAGTCTTATGCCGAACTATGCGTTAGATATTTCTTCCAAAAACATAAGAGACCATCTTCCCGGTCCGCTTAGGCGTCTTGCTGATGAAAAAGACATTATTCACGAGTTTGAGCAGGGCGCTCTGATTCTTGACAAAGAAACCTCAGCCAACCATGTCGCTTATGTGGTAACCGGATCAGCCGGTGTCGTCTTAAAAAATGAGGATGACGAAAGGATGGCCGTGGATGTCTGCGGTCCCGGCGACATCTTTGGCGGAGTTGAGTTTTTTACAGGTGTGCCATGGAATTCGGACACGGAACTAATTGCGGATGAGTTTGTCATTGCGCTAGTCATTTCGTCTGATGACTTTGAAAATCTGATTCGGCTCAATCCGGATTTCACGGTCAATCTGACCAAGAACCTTGTTCGAAAAATAATGTCTCTCGACAGGCTGATGCTAAAGAGCAAACAGAAGCGAAGGGCGCTCCATTCGCTAATAAGTCAGGAATACGAAATATTTCCGGATTATGTAATTGGGGAAAGCATCCGAAAAAGTCTGGCCCCAAAGATCCAAAGGTTAGCTGAATCGGATGGACCAGCGCTGGTCATAGGTGAGAGTGGGGTAGGCAAAGAGTTAATTGCTCAACAGATGTACCAAATGAGCAGATATGCCAAAGAAGTGTTCCTGGTGCTGGATTTACATCGCGCTTCTGACAATTGGTTAGCCGGATCACTCGAAGGTTCCGGCAAGGAAAATGAACCCGAAATTACGGAAAAACAGTTAAGGCTGATTTTTGGGTATGAAGAAGCGGGCAGGGACGGATTAATTAAAGAAACTCCCGGTTATTTTGAATTGAGCGATGATGGAACGCTTCTCATCCGTGGAATTGAGAAACTAACGCCCGTGTGCCAGATGAAGCTTATGGAGGCAATAGTCACAGACACATTTCGGCGCCGGGGAGGTCTTGCTCAACTGCGATCAAAGGTCCGTTTGCTGGCCTCTACCAGGCTATCCAAATCCCAAATTACGCTGGAAAATCATCCTTTAATTTTCGGACTACTTCAGAGATCGGTAATTATACCCCCACTTCGACAGAGACGTCGTGAAATACCTGGGCTTATCCGCCATTATTTGAAAAAGTATCAGGAAGAATTAGGGCGGGAACTGAGTGATCTACCTAAAGAGACACTTAAAACACTTCTCAACTACAGTTGGCCTGGTAACGATTTGGAGCTTTCAATCACGTTGAAACGAGCCATACTTGTTTGCGAAGGAGGAGTTTTAAGGCCCCAGGACATATACTTTGACCTTCAGCATGTTCAAGGCAAATGGAAGTTCAATCTTTTCAAGTTTGCGTCCATCAAAAAGGCGTTTCTCAGTCCCCTGTATCCGGCTTCGCTCCAAAGCGCTGTAACTCCATTCTTTTTCCTAATACTTTTGTTCCTGTTTTTAGGTCCTTCCGATCCTCTAAATAACCCCGCGGCTCTTATTAGTTGGGCGCTTGGATGGCCGATTCTGATTGGAGGTTCACTTATATGGGCAAGATTCTGGTGCTCACTGTGTCCGATAGGTGTAATATCTAATCTTGCCAAGCGTCTGGTTTCTTTTGAAAAGCCATTCCCTGCTTTCTTGAAAAGGCATTCTGATTTTCTTATTGCGGGAGCGGTCCTTTTCGTTATCTGGTTCGAGACAGCCACAAATATTAGGAATTCGCCCGCCAAGCTAGGTTTGCTTCTTCTTACCATGCTACTGTCCGCAATACTTGTGTCGATCGTATACGAGCGTCAATCGTGGTGTCTCTACCTTTGTGGTCTGGGTGGAATGGTAGGAGTGCTTTCAAAAACTTCTTTTTTGGAACTCCGCGCCAATAGCGCTATTTGTATATCACAATGTTCCTCAAATGAATGTTACCTGGGGACCAGCGAGAATGTTGGATGCCAGTTCGGGCATGCGGGGCCTAGGTTAAGAAGCAACCGGGTTTGTAGATTGTGCGGTCAGTGTGTCAAGAACTGCCCCCATTCAGCGATAACCCTTAATTTGCGGCCGCCTGGTGAAGAAATATGGCAACTCAGCCAGAGACATGCGGGTACAGCTTTTTTGGTGCTTGGAATGATAGGGGGGTTGTTTAGCGAAATGGTGAGCACAATGCCGGAGTATAAAGCGCTCGCCGCGCAGACACCTTTTTCTCCGGTAGTATTCTTTACCATGGTCTTTTTTACGATTATCATCAGCCTCAATCTGATGACTCTGGCATCAGCGCAGTTATCCCGCCGAATTTTTCACGATACGTTGAGACAAAATTTCGCCCGTTTCGGGTTGGCTCTACTGCCAGTTACGCTAACCTGTTTTCTGGCCTTTCATGTATATTATCTGATTAATCTTGGAGTCCAGATACCTATCCTGATAAGTAAGTATTTTGACATAGCAATTTTGAGAAGCTTAATCATAACGGTTGAGCCGGACACAACCAGGCACATTCAGTATGTGACAATCCTGGTCGGACTAGTTTGGACTCTGATCACCGATCTCAAGCTTGCTCAATGGAGCGACCAACCATGGTCCAGGAAACTTCTAGGCTTGGCTCCTCACGCCTTGGTTGCGATAGTTGTTTCCGGCTTGATGGTCAAGGCAGTCAATGCCTTCTTTTACAGTGTCAGGTGACATGAACGTTTCCGGAGTATAATTTTGGATCTCTTAGAATCAATACAGTCCACAATGGACCAATTAGAAGATCAACTCATACAACAGTTGCGGAGTCGAGTTCCAGTCGCTTTTGAAATAGGGGCTCACATTATGAATAGCGGGGGCAAGAGAATCAGGCCCCAATTAACGGTGATAGCAGCTAGAATGGGTGGCTACACAGGTATGCACGCCGTAACGCTATCTGGGGCAATAGAGTGTATACATACGGCCACACTTTTACATGACGATGTTGTGGATTCAGCAGACACGCGTCGAGGCAGACCGGCGGCAAATACCCTCTGGTCGAACGAAATGTGTGTACTGGGCGGGGATTTCATACTCGCTAAGGCGTTTACGGCCCTCACCTCAATTCAAAACCTGAGAATACTGGAAATTGTGTCGCGAACTACAGAACGACTCAGCGAAGGTGAGCTTTTCCAAATGATGAACATCGGCAATATGGATTTTAGCGAAAAAGATTACCTGCAAGTCATCACGGATAAGACAGCAGTCCTTATGGAGGCTGCCTGCAGAGGAGGATCAATTCTGGGTGGCCTTGATTCGGAGAAAGAGGAAGCCCTAGCCAGGTTTGGTTTTAACCTCGGTATTGCTTTCCAGATGACGGACGATGTCATCGATTACAGGTCCGAAAAGGAAACGATGGGAAAGAATCCAGGCAAAGATTTGGAAGAAGGAAAATTGACTCTCCCCTTGATCGCGTCTCTGAAGCGAGCGAACGCTGAGGAAAAGGCTGCGGTCAAGACGATGATTCTTGGGAAGACTGTGACGAATGAAGATCTTGCATGGGTGCGCGAATTTCTAGATCGCAGGGGTGGACTAACAGAGACATTGTCTCGCAGCAGAGATTATCTCAACACAGCAGTTGAGTCCCTGGCCATATTCCCTGATTCTGAGGAGAAAAGGGCTCTGATAAAGCTTTCCGATAAAATATTGCACAGAACCTACTGAGCCATTTCTTGACATAAGAGCGCCGGATTGGTAAACAGCGAATTATATTTTTGTTTTTTGAGGACTTTTTAGAGTGATTTTGGTTGTCCGTTTTCTATTTGTGACTTTACTTGCCGTTCTGATGTCGGGTTGTCCTTCCTGGTGGGCCTCCGATGTCAAAGACAAAAGTGTTCCTCCAGAAGAGCTATTCAGCCAGGCGAAGGACAAACTAAAACAAAAGAGCTATGCTGACGCGATAAGTTCTTTGGAACGACTGAAATCAGCTTACCCCGAATTCAAGCAAATGCCCCAAGTCTATCTATCAATAGCCGACGCTTTTTACGATGAAGGTTCATACGACAGGGCTATAGCACGATATTTACAGTTTCTGGAACTTTACCCGGCTGACAAGGACGCCTCCAAGGCTCGCTATCAAATAGGGATGTCGTATTTCAACCAGATTAAAGGAACGGACCTTGACAACTCGGTCGTCAAACAGGCCATAAGGTCGTTCAAAGCAGTCTCAGAAGCCCCGGATGCGGGAGAATGGGGCAAAAAGGCTGAAGAAAAAAGCCGCGAGTGTCAGAGGAAACTCGCTGACAAGGAGTTGTACAAGGCTCGCTCTTACATCAGTCTAGGAAACTATAAGGCTGCTCGGTTGGCTGCCCAACGGGTGCTTGATCAATATTCCAAACTGGGGCTGGATGAAGAGGCCAAGCAACTTCTGGCAAGTATCAAAAACAAGTAGTTCCTGCCTTATTCAATTTCTACAAGTTCTTGAAAACAAAAAGCACGATTCTAAGCTCGTTGTAATTCGGTGACATTGTTCTTTTGATGGTTTTGTTGGAGGAAGTTCATGTTCGAAAAAAATATTCTCTGTATTGGCGCAGGGTACGTGGGCGGCCCTACCATGGCGGTGATAGCTCGCCATTGCCCCGAATATAGAATCGTAGTTGTTGATCTCAACCAGGAACGCATTGCCCAATGGAACTCATCTCAGTTGCCGATTTTCGAGCCGGGCCTCGACCAGATAGTATCGCAAGTTCGAGGGAAAAACCTTTTTTTCAGCACTGAGGTTGATAATCACATTGAAGAGGCAGACATAATCTTTGTGAGTGTAAACACCCCCACCAAAACATTTGGACTGGGAGCAGGCAAAGCGGCGGATCTACAATTCTGGGAGAAAACCGCCAGACAAATTCTGAAAAATAGCTCACGAGAGAAAATAGTTGTCGAGAAAAGCACTCTTCCCGTCAGAACAGCGGCGGCGATAGGACGAATACTTGATTCAAACGAAAAAGGGATCCACTTCGAGGTTGTCTCCAATCCGGAATTCCTCGCAGAAGGAACGGCCATCAGGGATCTGGAAAATCCGGACAGGGTCCTAATTGGGGCCCGGCAGACCGAATCCGGTCAAGCGGCCCTTCAGGAAATAGTCAATATTTATAGACATTGGGTCCCAGATGAAAAAATAGTTACTTCTAATGTGTGGTCCAGTGAACTATCAAAATTGGTGGCTAACGCATTTCTTGCTCAAAGAGTGTCATCGATCAACACGATTTCGGCTCTTTGTGAAAAGACCAACGCAGACATAGAAGAAGTCGCTAGGGCGGTAGGAATGGATTCCAGAATCGGCCCCAAGTTTCTCAAAGCGGGAGTTGGTTTTGGTGGTTCATGTTTCAAGAAGGATATTTTAAACCTGACTTACATTGCTGAAAACTATGGGTTGTTTGAAATTGCCCGATATTGGGAACAGGTCATACAAATTAACTCTTATCAGCAGCGAAGATTCGCTAACCTGATAATCACGAACATGTTTAATACCGTTGTGGGCAAGAAAATAGCCATTTTCGGTTTTGCATTTAAGGCCGACACTGGTGACACGAGAGAATCACCGGCAATACAGGTATGTAGGGCACTTCTGGAGGAAAAAGCTGATCTCGCAATTCATGACCCTAAAGCTTGTGAAGGAGCCAGGCAAGATCTGAAAGATTACCAGGGAGAATTTACCCTAGAGTCAGATCCTTATGATGCCGCTTTTGGAGCGCACGCTATTGTGATAACAACTGATTGGGCCGAATTCACAAGCCTTGATTACCATAGAATTTATGAAAACATGGAAAAGCCCGCCTTTATTTTTGACGGCAGAAATCTGCTCGATCACGAGAAAATGTTTAAAATAGGATTTACGGTACACAGAATAGGCAAGCCGCCATTATCACGATTGTGATAGCTGTGAATTTTACAGAATCATTGTCTCAATTGTAATCCAAGGTATTCGGCCATGATTTTTAAAGATAAACCATACAAAGCTCGAGAGCCACTCGGAGAGATTGGCAGAGTAATTGACAGTTGATTCTGGCTTATTTGATAACGCTTAAAAAAAAGCAGGAACGGCCTTCAAACCGTCCCTGCTTTTTTGTCGAGAACAAATTGTTGGTTACTTGTAAACCCCTTCACCAACCTGTTGGCGAATAACTTTCTTGTTTAATTTACCCACGCTGGTTTTGGGTATTTCCTGAACCAGAAAGAACCTGTCAGGTATCGCCCACTTCGATATTGCGCCTTTGTCCGCAATCCCCTGCATATAGGCTCGTAAAACATCCTCGGAGAAAGTGTGGTCAGTCTTCTGCACGACCAGGGCTACAGGTCTTTCCCCCCACTTGTCATCAGGAACGCCTATGACAGCGACTTCAGAAATTGAAGGGTGTTGACTTATCAGACTTTCCAACTCGAGCGATGATATCCATTCACCGCCGGTCTTTATTACGTCCTTGAACCGATCTGTGATCTTCACATAGCCTTCAGGGTCTATATTGGCCACGTCGCCAGTGTGAAGCCATCCATCTTTCCATAGCTCCTCAGACTTCTCCGGGGACTTGAAATAGCCCTGGGTGAGCCACGGAGTTCTCACAACTATTTCGCCGGTTGTTATCCCGTCATGTGGAACTTCTTTTCCCTGTGAATCAACAACCTTGAGGTTCACCAAAGGTGTCGGCAAGCCTGTCTTGGTAATAATATCGATCTTGTCGTCGAGACTCCAAGCAGCCATCTTTGGCTTCAAATTAGCCGCTGTAAGGAGTGGGCAGGTTTCCGACATACCGTATGCCGCAATGATTTCGATGCCCAAATCCATAGCTGCCTTTGCTAGCCCTTTGGGCAACGCGGAACCTCCTATTACGACTTTCCAATTGCTCAAATCTACCTGTTTAGCTACAGGGCTAGAGACAAGCATGTGAAGAATGGTCGGTACACAGTGTGAAAAGGTGACCTTTTCCGATAGAAGAAGCTTGAGCAAAAGCGCTGGTTCATATCTTCCCGGGTATACCTGTTTGCAACCCAAGAGAGTGGCCAGGTAAGGAATACCCCATGCATGCACATGGAACATAGGGGTTATCGGCATGTACACGTCGGCGGACTGGAACCTTACAATGGACGAAAAACCGGAAAGGGCCATAGACATGTCGAACGTGTGAAGCACAAGTTGTCTATGACTATAGTACACACCCTTGGGATCCCCTGTTGTGCCCGTTGTATAGAAAAGGGTAGCCATAGTATTTTCATCAAAATCCGGAAATTCAAAATCGGGAGAAGCCTTAGCGAGCAATTCCTCATATTCCCCGGCGAAATTCAGGCTCGATTTTGGGCCTTCGTCGGAATCTTTCATCAGAATGATTGTTTTGACTGTCTTGAGCTGATCCTTAATGCTCTCAACCAGAGGCGCAAACTCTTCATTGACGAGTAGAACTGTGTCTTCCGCATGGTTGACAGTATAAATGATCTGTTCCGCGGAAAGCCTGACATTAACCGTGTGAAGCACCGAACCCATCATCGGAATAGCGAAAAAGCACTCCAGATAACGATGCGAATCCCAATCCATCACACCAATAGTGTCGTCAGGCCCGACACCCAAATCGGTTAGAGCCGAAGCTAACCTGTTTATGCGCTGGTACAGATCTGTGTACGTCATTCTCAGTTTGTCCCGGTACACTATTTCCTGATCTGGAGCATAAAGAATAGGCGTAATCAGAAGATTCTTTATCAACAGGGGGTAGGAATACGCGCTAGGTGTCCGTTGAATCAGCCTGGGCTTCTTGTCCATTATGAGACTCCTTAAATTTGTTGTAGAATCGGAAATTTCGTCTTTTTCGGATAGTCTTTATTTCGGTGTGGCCGGAATAAGCCGAAAAACAGATCGAATAAACATAAAGTTATTAGTCTAATAAGATTGATCCCCTTGTCAACGAAATTCAAGCTGGTAAAAGCTTTCGTCAAAATCAGGGTTATTTTCGTATTTTTTCATGAACGAAGCTGGAAATTTGTCTAGGTTTCTAAGGATATATGGGTTTATTTCAACTCCACTCCTGACGAAAGCTTCGACGATCTTTTCGGGATCAGGCGGACAAGTTTTCACAAATATTGCGTCTTTCAAGTCGGAGTTGTTTTTATTAGCCTCGAAAAGACATTTTCCAATCAATATCGATTTCTTTCCTGGTGTAGGTTTCATGAGTTTGCCGGTCAAAACTTCCACATCAGGCCACGGGACCCCTTTCCAGGACATAGCGACAGAAGTTAATACGGCTCCGGTCAGTAAAGAGCAATATGTGCAAAGACTTGAATCATATTTTGGGTATGAGATGCCGGAGACGCCCATTTTCGCCATCGGTAAGGGAAGTGTGTTATCCACCGTGTAGGGAAAAGTGTAATCATGGAAGCTTGCTACGGACTCTATGTTCAGGCCCTGGACCTCAATATCGGACATGTCAGTGGGTCTTGAACTGAACTCCGCCGCCTGCTTCAGATGAGGAACCTGATCCGGTTGGTAACCCAAAATCTGAGCCCCCACGAAATCCGCTGAAAGAAACGTCCCAAGACGAAACAAGAAGGTTCGTCCTTCTGGCTTTTCCATCAAAACCTGGTCCTCTTTCATTAGAATAGACCCCATCTATAATGGTTAGCATTCTCGGAAAACTTCTCATCAACGTTGACACATAGAAGTTAAGATCCCTATCTTCAGTGACAGTGTGGCATTTCTTGCGAGAATTTATGTCTATAGTGCCCTTGAGATTCTTGACGCCCAGACTGACAACCGCCTGCGCGTGGGTTTTTAAGACGGGGAGGTTGATTACAACATCACTGTGCAGGATATCCGTATTGAAATTAAGGCTAACACCTTTCCCAACATCGACTTTTTCAAACGGTCGATCAAAGACATTGATGAGTCTTACTCCGTATTCTTTTTGCAGGTAAGTGTAGCCCAAATAATTGTAAGCATGCGCCTGAGTTTCTCTGTCTTTTGGGTCAAGCACCACCGATCCTTCTCCTATGGTGATGTCGTCTACTCCGTGATCCTTTAAAAGTTTTACGACATCCATTACAACTCTGGAGGTTGTAACTACTCCCCATTTTGGGAAAGGCGCCGACTTGCTCCAAAAAACAATATTGGGCTTTATAAACACCTTGTCTGATTTCGAAATTCGGCTAAGGCCACCGGCCAGTTCCACCACATCTCGAACAGAATCAAACGGAGTCTCATATCGAGCCACTCCGACCACTTTTTTTTCCATTAAACTCACCCTTGTCCCGGACCAGATGGCCCTGTTTACAAAACGCTTGACGCCTAATCAGTCCTCAAGCCAGTTTTCATCAAAGTTCACAGTGAGGCCGTCATTTTCGGAAAGACGTTCTAGCAATCCTTTTGTTTTGGGAAGCTCATAGTGGAAGAAATATTTCATGGTAACCAGTTTACCACTATAAAAGGCCTTATCCGACTCCCCAGAAGAAGCTTCAATACTCCTGGTAGCGACAATACCCTGTTTTAACCATTGCCATGCGATGGCGACTATCGAGAACAACTCCAGGTATAAGGTGGCGTCCGCCAGAAAATTCTCGATCCGGCCGGAAGAACCTATTTTTGTCAGCCCAAAGGTAGTATTTCTCAACGAATTGAGAGCGTCATCGAGCTTTTCGGCGTAAGGTTTGAGAGAGTCCCTGTTTTTGGCTGATTTTATGGTTGCCCCAACTTCTTCAAGAAAGAGTGAAAAAGCCTTCCCGCCGTTCATTACGATTTTCCGGCCAAGCAGATCCATACCCTGGATTCCTGTCGAACCCTCATGAATAGGATGTATCCTGATGTCTCTATAAAACTGCTCCAGAGGGAATTCGTCACAGAAACCATAGCCTCCAAGGACTTGTAATCCCTGACTGACCGACAGCACTCCCATTTCCGACGGATATGTCTTGGCCGCTGGGGTGAGTAAATCCAAAAGCAGGCTGTAACGTTCCTTCAAGTCGCCGGTTCTCACATGCGCCAAATCGGAGTACAAACAACACTGGAGAACAAGGGACAGAGATCCTTCCACTACAGCCTTCTGGAAAAGTAACATTCTACGCACATCACTGTGCTCGATGATCCTTACAGGCTCAGATTCAGGATTCTTCTCCGATACTTTTCTACCCTGTCGTCGTTCTTTGGCGTACTCAAGTGACGCCTGATACGCCGCTGAAGCGATTGAGGCTGCGCCAAGACCCACCTCTAACCTGGCCTCGTTCATCATTTGAAACATGTAAGAAAGACCCTTGTTAGCGGCGCCTACCAGATATCCACGGCAGTCGTCGTTTTCACCTAGACTGAGTTGAACTATTGGGGCGCCACGATAACCCAATTTGTGGTAAAGGGCTGAAACATTGACGTCGTTGGAAACCAGGGTTCCTACGGAGTTGAAACGTCTTTTCGGGACCACAAAAAGGGACACTCCTTTAACCCCTGGAGGAGAGCCTTTAATCCGGGCCAACATCAGATGGACCACGTTTTCAACCGCATCGTGATCTCCCGCTGAGATAAAGATTTTTTGGCCTCGTATTAGGTAATAATCTTGATCGGTAATGAATGCCTGTGTCTGCAGATCTCCCAGCGAACTTCCGGCCTGCGGTTCGGTAAGGGCCATTGTGCCCTGCCACTTCCCCGATAGCATTCGAGGGATGAATTCCCGTTTAAGATCCTCCGACCCAAAAGAATCGATCAAATGAGCCGCTCCAAACATGAGTAAAGGATACACCGAAGCTGAATAATTTGCCGCTCCAAATATAAAATGGCAGGCCGACGTTACCGTAAATGGTAATTGTTGGCCATCAAGTTCGTATGAGGCATTTGCGGCTATCCATCCCCCCGCCCCGGATTCTTTTATAAATTCCTTAACCAACGGGTGAACGCGCACTACGCCGTTTTTGAATTCAGGCGGATTTTTGTCCATCTCCTGGAGTCGAGGATGAAGAAGATCCTTCGATATCCTGAACGCTGTATCCAACGTGAGATCAAAAGTCTCCCTCGAATGGTCCGAATAATATTCAAATTCGGTTAGGCGCTCAGTGTGGAAAACTTCGTGGAGCAAGAATCGTAAATTCCTGATACTGACGAATTTCTCAGCCATATGGAATCCTTTCAATCATAATCTTTTACGTTTATGAAAGATTAGGCGGGCTGTCCACTGAAAAAGCCCTGCTTTTTAAAAGCTGACTTCCGATGATTAACTATTTACAGTTGAAGGTTACTGAAAAGGGAAAAGATATTCAATGAATCTATGATGCCGTTTTTGATGTTCTGATTTCAACAACAGCTTATTTCACTCTTCTGTTTTTCTTGAAAGGAATGTATCCTGAAAAAATCGCAATGATTAAAAGTGTCGTAGGACGATCATATAATTTTATACGGCGTAACAAACAATAAGTCCGACTCAACAGCTAACTTGATTTGAAGACCTTTGCGACGGAATTAGCATGAGTTCCTCATGACTCGGACTCCGCGTATCAA